>NZ_JARVSF010000013.1 GCF_030209355.1 Pseudarthrobacter sp. fls2-241-R2A-127 | reverse complement strand
CCCCGGCAAAGATCGACGGTCCCCGCACCCAGATCCTCGCCTCCGGCGTCTCCGTACCCTGGGCCATCGAGGCACAGCGCGTCCTGGCAGATGACTGGAACGTCTCCGCCGACGTCTGGTCCGTGACCTCCTGGAACGAACTGCGCCGCGACGGACTCGCCGCCGAAGAAGAAGCCTTCCTCAACCCCGGCCAACCCGCCCGCGTCCCCTTCGTCACCCAGCAACTCGAAGGCGCCACCGGCCCCATCGTCGCTGTCACCGACTACATGAAAGCCGTCCCGGACCAAATCCGGCAATTCATCCCCAACGAATTCGCCACCCTCGGCGCCGACGGCTTCGGCTTCTCCGACACCCGCGCAGCAGCCCGCCGCTACTTCAAAAACGACACCCACTCCATCGTGGTCCGTGCCTTGGAGATGCTGGCGCGCCGCGGCGAGGTGGATGTTGACGCCCCGGTTAAGGCGATTGAGAAGTACAAGCTGCTGAACGTCAACGCCGGCACCACCGGCAACGCGGGCGGCGAGGCCTAGCCTCAGCCCTCCTGCAACGGCAGCAACGCACGACGGCGGCCCTCACCTGCAAAGGTGGGGGCCGCCGTCGTACTGTGCGGGCAACGCGGCACGGCGGCCGGACACACTGTGATCCTCGACAAGGGCGGTTGTAGCCTTCGCACAAATGGAGCTTGGGTGGCGGTGGCCGTATGCTCAAAGAATGCCAGCAGCAACCAGCCCGTCCTCGAAGCGGAAACCCTCCCCGCCGAAGGTCACGCCGGAGAAGTCCGAGACCCTCAAGCAGCTCCGCGCCAACGTTGGCCAGCTCTCCACCTCCACGATGCGCAAGCTTGAGCAGTCATTGCCCTGGTACAGCCGGCTCAGTGCCGATGAGAGGTCTGCGCTGGGCATGGTGGCCCAGAACGGGATCGCGGCCTTCGTCACCTGGTACGAGCGTCCAAGCTCACCATCGTGGATTCTGACGGACGTCTTTGGGACGGCCCCCACGGAACTGACCCGCTCCATCAGCCTGCAGAAAGCGTTGCAGCTGATCAGGATCGTGGTGGAGGTTGTTGAAGACCAGGTTCCCGTCATCGCGCCGGAGGCCGACCAGCCGTCCCTGCGCGAAGCAGTCCTGAGGTACTCGCGCGAAGTCGCGTTCGCGGCCGCCGACGTCTACGCCCGGGCCGCCGAATCACGGGGATCCTGGGATACCCGCCTGGAGGCCCTGATCGTGGATGCGATCCTTCGGGGCGAAAACACAGATGCGCTCCGATCGCGCATCGCCGCCCTTGGCTGGAAGGCGCAGGAGCGTTTCACGGTCATGGTGGGGAATTCACCGTCCGAACCCAGCGCCAGCTACGTGAGCGAATTGCGGCGGATGGCCGGGCGTTTCGCAGAGGATGCACTGGTCGGGATCCAGGGCGACCGGTTGATCCTGATCCTGGGCGGGGTCCAGGACCGCGAATCGGCCTATGTGAAGCTCAGCGAGATGTTCGCGCCCGGCCCCGTGGTTTACGGCCCGGAGGCGGGTTCCCTGCTGGAGGCCAGCGGTTCGGCGCAATCGGCGTTTGCCGGCCTGACGGCCGCCCGGGCGTGGCCTTCAGCGCCGAGGCCTGTGGCCGCCGACGACCTGCTGCCGGAACGGGTGATTTCCGGCGATGACGCGGCACGGCGCGCCCTGGTCAAGAACATCTACCGCCCGCTTGTGGCAGCGTCCAACGGCTTGGTGGAGACCCTGGGAACATACCTGGAGCTTGGACATTCGCTGGAGGCCACAGCGCGGGAACTCTTTGTCCACGCCAACACCGTGCGGTACCGGTTGAAGCGTGTTTGCGATGTGACGGGCTGGGACCCGCTGCTTCCACGGGAGGCGTTCGTGCTGCAGGCAGCGCTCGTGGTGGGCCGGCTTTCCGCCCCGCCGAAGGCCGCCACGGAGCGTCAGGCGTCCCGGAACCAAGGATGAGTCATTGTAGACTTCCTACAACCTGACCCCGTGAGCTTGGTGCGGTGAAACACCGCTGGATCACACAGTAATTTGGAAAGCTGGTTACGTGCTTGCAATAGTCTGCCCTGGACAGGGCTCGCAGACCCCGGGTTTTCTGGCCCCCTGGCTGGAACTTCCTTCGGTGGCAGGCCAACTGGCCGCCCTGAGCGACATCGCGGGGATCGACCTGATCGCCCACGGGACCACGTCCGATGAGGAAACCATCAAGGACACTGCCGTGGCGCAGCCCCTGATCGTAGCCGCGGGCTTGGTCACGGCGGCTTCCCTCTTCGACGTGGAGCTCAATTCCCTCCCGGTCATCCTCGCCGGCCACTCGGTGGGTGAAATCACCGCTGCCGCCCTCGCCGGTGTGCTGACGGAACAGGAAGCCATGACCTTCGTCCGCGAGCGGGCCAACAGCATGGCCTCCGCGGCTGCCGTCACCCCCACCGGCATGAGCGCCGTCGTCGGCGGCGACCCAGCCGAGGTCCTGGCAGCGATCGAGGCTGCAGGGGCGGCCCCCGCGAACGTCAACGGCGCCGGCCAGACCGTAGCCGCCGGAACCTTCGATCAGTTGAAGGCGCTGGCCGCGAACCCGCCGGCCAAGGCCCGCGTGATTCCGTTGAACGTGGCCGGCGCGTTCCACACGAGCCACATGGCACCGGCAGTGGACGCGCTCAAGGCGCTGGAACCGCAGCTGAACCCGGTGGCCCCCAAGGTGCCCCTGCTGTCCAACTACGACGGCGGCGAGGTCACCGACGGCGGTGCCGCCGTCCAAAGCCTCATCGCCCAGGTGTCCCGCCCGGTGCGCTGGGATCTCTGCATGGACACCATGGTCAAGCGCGGTGTCACCGGACTCATCGAACTCGCTCCTGCCGGCACCCTCGCCGGGCTCGCCAAGCGCGGCATGCCCGGAGTCAAGACGGTTGCCGTCAAAACCCCCGAAGACCTCTCCGCCGCCCTGGCGCTGTTCGCCGAACTGGAGGGCAACGCATGAGCGTCCCCACGCTGAAGCAGTCTCCCATCCACGAGCACACCCGCATCCTCGGGCTGGGCGCATACCGCCCGGATGTCATCGTCACGAACGAAGACGTGTGCCAATGGATCGACTCCTCCGATGAGTGGATCCGCCAGCGCACCGGGATCGTGACCCGGCACCGTGCTGCCGCGGACGTCAGCGTGATCGACATGGCCGAGGGCGCTGCCCGCGAGGCCATGGAGAAGGCCGGCATCGACGGCTCGCAGCTCGGCGCCGTCATCGTATCCACCGTGACGCACCCTTACGCGACCCCCTCCGCCGCTGCCAGCCTGGCAGACCGCATCGGCGCCACTCCGGCACCGGCCTTCGACATCTCTGCAGCCTGCGCCGGTTACTGCTACGGCATTGCCCAGGCCGACGCCCTGGTCCGTTCCGGCGCCGCGACGTACGTCCTGGTGGTTGGTGCGGAAAAGCTCTCGGACGTCATCGACAACCGGGAACGCACCATTTCGTTCCTGCTCGGGGACGGCGCCGGCGCCGTCGTCGTGGGTCCCTCCGACACGCCCGGCATCGCCCCGTCGGTGTGGGGTTCGGACGGCAGTAAGTGGGATGCGATCGGCATGAACCGGTCCCTGCTGGACGTCCGCGACCTCGGCATGGCGGCCCGTCAGTCCGATTCCACCGGAGACCTTGCCCTCCTTGAAGAGGCGCAGGAACTCTACCCCACTCTCCGGCAGGACGGCCAGACCGTATTCCGCTGGGCCGTGTGGGAAATGGCGAAAGTTGCCCAGCAGGCCCTCGATGCTGCCGGCATCGAGGCTGAAGACCTGGTTGCCTTCATCCCGCACCAGGCGAACATGCGCATCATCGACGAGATGGTGAAGAAGCTGAAGCTGCCCGAGACGGTTACAGTGGCACGGGACATTGCCGACGCCGGCAACACGTCTGCGGCCTCCATCCCGTTGGCAACGCACCGGCTCCTGCAGGAGAACCCCGGGCTGAGCGGCGGACTGGCGCTGCAGATCGGTTTCGGCGCCGGGCTGGTCTTCGGCGCGCAGGTAATTGTCCTTCCCTAGATACGCCCAAGGGCCGCGACCGCGGCCCGACCGTTTCCGGCAGCCCCTGCCGGCAATACAAGAAAAGGAGCCATCAATGGCTAGCAACGAAGAGATCCTGGCCGGCTTGGCTGAAATCGTCAACGAGGAAACCGGCCTGGCCCCCGAGGCCGTCGAGCTGGACAAGTCCTTCACCGAGGACCTGGACATCGACTCCATCTCCATGATGACCATCGTGGTCAACGCTGAGGAAAAGTTCGGCGTCCGCATTCCGGACGAAGAGGTCAAGAACCTCAAGACCGTCGGCGACGCCGTCAGCTTCATCGCCGGGGCACAGGCCTAATCCAGGCTTCCGCCGTCTCACGGCTTGGCTGGGCTGCCGGTCCGGATTGACCGGATCGGCAGCCCGCCGCATCTAACCGGCACAGTGCCCCGACCGGGACTGGCCGATCATCAAATGTGCGGGACCCTGCGGTTGTCGCAGGCGGATTCCCCACCGACGAAAGAGTGATCCCATGACGCGCAAAGTAGTCATTACCGGTCTGGGCGCCACCACGCCCATCGGCGGCGATGTACCCACCATGTGGAACAACGCCCTCAAAGGGGTCTCCGGTGCCCGCACCCTGGAGGACGACTGGGTCGCCCAATACGAGCTCCCCGTCCACTTCGCTGCCCGCTGCAGCACTCCCGCGCTGGACGTCCTTAGCCGTGTGGAAGCGAAGCGGATGGACCCCTCCACCCAATTCGGCGTCATTGCAGCCCGCGAAGCCTGGGCCGACTCCGGCATCACCGAATTTGACCAGGACCGTTTGGCTGTCGCCTTCGCCACAGGCATTGGCGGGGTCTGGACGCTGCTGGATGCCTGGGACACCCTCAAAGCGAAGGGCCCGCGCCGGGTCCTGCCCATGACTGTTCCCATGCTCATGCCCAACGGCGTGGCCGCGGCCGTCAGCCTGGACCTCGGTGCCCGCGCCGGCGCCCACACCCCGGTGTCCGCCTGCGCCTCAGGCACCGAAGCGATGCACCTTGGCCTCGAACTGATCCGCTCCGGAAAGGCGGACGTGGTGATGTGCGGTGGTGCAGAAGCAGCAATCCACCCTATGCCCCTGGCGGCATTCGCTTCCATGCAGGCACTGTCCCGCAGGAATGACGATCCCGAGCGCGCCTCCCGCCCCTACGACATCGACCGCGACGGCTTCGTCATGGGCGAAGGTGCCGGCGCCCTGGTCCTGGAGGCCGAAGAGCACGCCCTGGCCCGTGGAGCACGCATTTACGCCGAGCTGGCGGGTACCTCCGTCACAGCCGACGCGTACCACATCACCGCACCGGATCCCGAAGGCCTCGGCGCCACCCGCGCGCTCAAGGCGGCCATGTTCGACGGCCGTATCCAGGCCGAGGACGTGGTGCACGTCAACGCCCACGCCACGTCCACGCCCGTAGGCGACAAGCCCGAATACACGGCCCTGCGTGCCGCCTTGGGCAACCATGTGGACAGTGTGGCGGTCTCCGCCACCAAGTCGCAGATGGGCCACCTCTTGGGTGCGTCCGGCGCTGTAGAGGCGGTACTGACCGTCCTGGCCGTGCACGAGCGCAAGGCCCCGGTCACCATCAACCTTGAGAACCAGGATCCTGAAATCCCGCTCGACGTCGTTACCTCGGCCCGTGACCTGCCCGCCGGGAGTATCGTGGCACTGAGCAACTCCTTCGGTTTCGGCGGCCACAACGCCGTCGTGGCCATCCGCAGCGTCTAGCTATTGCCGGGCAAGCGCCCCGGAAACAAAAGGGAGGCCCCCCATCAGGCGGGGCCTCCCTTTTGTTGCTATGGAAGTGTCGCGGCGGCCAGGGCCACCGGGCGGACGACGGCGGTCAGCCGACCTGGTGCAGCCAGCGCACGGGGGCGCCTTCGGCAGCGTGACGGAACGGTTCGAGTTCTTCGTCCCAGGCCTCGCCCAAGGCGAGCGAGAGTTCGTGGTAGACGGCGGCGGGGTCGCCGGCACCGGATTCGTAGGCGTAGCGGATGCGGTCTTCAGACACCATGATGTTGCCGTGCACGTCGGTGACGGCATGGAAAATACCCAGCTCGGGCGTGTGCGACCACCGGCCGCCGTCCACGCCCTGCGTTGGCTCCTCGGTCACCTCATAGCGCAGATGCGCCCAGCCACGGAGGCAGGACGCCAGCTTGGATCCCGTGCCGGGGGTCCCGGTCCAGGAAAGCTCCGCACGGAACATTCCGGGTGCGGCAGGCTGCGGGGTCCACTCAAGGTCCGTCCGCTTATCCACTACCGCTCCGATTGCCCACTCGACGTGGGGGCACAGCGCCGTAGGGGCTGAGTGAACGAACAGCACACCGCGGGTCATTGCAACAGACATTCCATCCTCCATAGCTCTAGGTACGTCTTCCCCAACGACCTCTTGCCCGGATGGAACTGCCGTGCCCTGCACTGCGGCGGTGGTTCCCGGTATTCAGATGTATCAGATTAAGCAGTGTCCGGACTTGCCGAGCCGCAGGAAACTCAGGGAGCTTCAAGCGACACTTGAAAGTTGCCGGACGTGACTCTCATTGTGCCGTACCCCGTGGAATTACGCCAGTGCGATGAAACACACTCCTCAGGCCCGGGGGTGTGCCTGCTGGTAGCTCTTCCGCAAGCGGTCAACCGAGACGTGCGTATAGATCTGGGTGGTGGCCAGGCTGCTGTGGCCGAGGATCTCCTGCACGGCACGCAGGTCCGCTCCGCCGTCGAGCAAGTGCGTGGCAGCGGAGTGCCGCAAGGCGTGGGGCCCGGACGCGGAGGTGTCACCCAGTGCGCCGAACAGACCGTTGACAAGGGTGCGGACCTGGCGCTGGTCAACCCGGCCACCGCGGGCGCCGAGGAAGAGCGCGGGCCCGCTGGTGCCTGTTGCCAGGGCTGGGCGGCCCCGCCGCAGCCAGTCGTCAACGGCAAGGGCAGCTGGCACCCCGTACGGCACCGTTCGCTCTTTATTGCCTTTGCCGATGACCCGCAAGGTCCGGCGGTCCGGGTCCAGGTCGTCGACGTCCAGCCCGGCGAGTTCCCCCACCCTGGCGCCGGTGGCGTAAAGGAGTTCCACGATGGCACGGTTGCGCACCGCAAGCGGGTCGCCGTCCAGCGCCGATTTTTCGAGTCCGTCCAGAAGCCGTGCCAGCTGGGAGGCCTGCAGGACCCCCGGCAACGATCCCTCACGTTTAGGTGCTTTCAGGCGCAGCGCGGGGTCAGTCTCCAGAAGTTCTTCCCGGAGCGCCCAGGCGGTGAATGCCCTGGCCGTAGCGGACCGGCGTGCCAGCGTGGAGCGTGCGGCACCCGCCGAACTTTGGCTGCCGAGCCAACGGCGGAACGTTCCCAGTTCAAGGTCTTTCAGCCCGGCCGCGCCCTCGGATGCGGCGTGCGCCAGGAGGCTTCGCAGGTCGCCCAGGTAGGCGCGTCGGGTGTGCTCCGATACAGCCCGCTCCCCCGACAGGTGGCCGGCAAAGGCGTCCAGTGCCGCACCGAGTTCCTTGGGCAGTTCATCATGGTCCACTCCTACACTTTCTCAGTTTCCCGCGTTTCGCCGCAGCCGGACACGGTCATACCTTGCCTCGTTTCCAGCCGCCCCGTTCAGAGAGGGCCAGTCCAAGGAGCCCCAGCCGGCCCAGGCCCGCCCGGACCGAGTCCTGCCCCAGCCCGGCCACCGCCGACAGCTTCTCCACCGACGTCGTGGAGCGCAGCGGCAGTGCGTCCAGCAGGATCAGGTCTTCGAGGGTCAGCCCGTCCTGCACGGCCGCCGCGCCCGTCCGTTGTTCGGGCAGTCCTGCTCCGCTGGGTGCGGCAAGTTCGGCCACTTCGGCGGCATCAGTGACGCAGACCGCCCCGCCCTCCCGCAGGAGCCGGTGGCAGCCCGCTGAGTTGGCACTGTGGACTGATCCTGGGACCGCGCCCACCGCCCGCCCCAGGGTTTCGGCGTGGTGGGCCGTGTTCAGCGCACCGGAGCGCCACCGCGCTTCCACCACCACTGTCACTGATGACAGAGCAGCTATCAGCCGGTTCCGCTGCAGGAACCGGTAACGGGTGGGAGCCGATCCCGGCGGTACCTCGGCCAGCACCGCGCCCTGGTTGGCCACGGCCCGCAGCAGGTCCTCGTTCCCGGATGGATAGAACCTGTCCACTCCGCCGGCCATCACCGCGATGGTCGGGACGGCGGAGGCCCCTCCCGCAAGTGCGGCGCGGTGTGCGTGGGCATCAATCCCATAGGCGCCGCCCGACACCACCGTGAAGCCCCGCTGCGCCAGAGAGTACGCCAGGTCCCCCGTTACCGCTGCCCCGTAGCTGGTGCTGTCACGCGAACCTACCAAGGCAATGGACTGGGCCGCGGCCGGCAGCTGCTGTTTCTGGCCCCGCCACCACAGGCACAGCGGTTCCTGGATGCCGAGGTCGGCCAACTGGGCCGGCCACAGCTCGTCTGCGGGAATGATCAGGCGGCCGCCCAGCCGTGCCATCGTAGCCAGGTCACGTTCCGGCGCCAGGTCAGGGATCCGCGGCTGCCAGCGTTTCAAGGCTGCAGCCATTCCCGCCCAGCTGCCGGCCCCGCTTTCGGCCAGCAGTGAGGTTATTTCACGCTCCAGGTCCGGTCCGGCGGTCACCTGCCCGGTCGCAATGCGAAGCGCGTCCGGTGCCCCCGCAACCTGCACGAGGGCGAGCCCGGCGGCGTCCTGCGGCTCCATGAGCCGGGACAGTGCCGCCCGGGCCAAACGTTCGCCATCCATTGCCGAATCCTCTGCCACGCCCAGTTCCTTCAGTTCGTTCACGTTTGCCGTCCTCCTCAAGCCACTGCCGCGGCAGCCTGCCGCAAGCCAAGAGCCTGTCCGATGTCGTTTGCGTCCGGCAGGTCCCGCCGGCCCAGGTCAGCGAGGGTCCACGCCAGCCGGAGGACCCGGTCATAGCCACGGGCGGTCAGGACCCCGCGTTCCAGGGCCTGGTCCAGGATCCGGGTTGCTGCCGGAATGAGCCGCAAATCACCGCGCAGGATACGCCCGGGCACCTGCGAGTTCGTTTCCAGGCCAAAGCACCGCAGCCGCTCTGCCTGCCGCTCACGCGCCTCCCTGACCCGCCGGGCAACCGTTGCGGTGTCCTCTTCGCCGCCCGCCTGCCCGAACTCGGCCAAGGACACCCGCTCCACCTGCAGCTGAATGTCCACCCGGTCAAGGAGGGGCCCGGACATCCGGGCGAGGTATCTGCGGCGCATGACGGGCGTGCACGTGCAGTCCAGTCCCTTGCCGGAAGCCTTGCCGCACGGGCATGGATTCGCGGCCAGGACCAGCTGGAATCGTGCGGGGTAAGCGGCGGTCCCGGCCGCCCGGTGGATCACCAGCTCTCCGCTTTCCAGGGGTTGGCGCAAGGCATCCAGAACCCTGCGTTCGTATTCGGGGGCTTCGTCCAGGAACAGCACGCCGCGGTGGGCACGGGATGCGGCACCCGGCCGGGGAAGCCCTGAACCGCCACCAATGATGGCCGCCGCGGTGGCCGAATGGTGCGGGTTCTCGAACGGGGGCCGGCGCAGGAGCTGGACGGCGGACGCCGGCAGCCCGCACAGCGAGTGGATGGCCGTGACCTCCATGGACTCATGGTCGCCAAGATCCGGCAAAAGGCCCGGCAACCGCTCCGCAAGCATGGTCTTGCCGGCACCAGGGGGACTGCACACTTAAGTATGCATGCGCGCTGACCTGCGGTTATGTCCGAAAACGGACATCGCAGCGTGGGAGTTTTTGGAGGCTCAGCTCTCGTCGAACGGCAGGCCGACGACCTCATCGCCCGGGTCTTCCGGACCTGCTGGCGGAGCCGCGCTCGGGTGGTCCTGGTACAGCGCGTCGGAGGCGCTCTGGTCGTAGGCGTCGGAGAGGTCTGCACCCTTGGTCCCGAGGACCTGCTCCCAGTTGAATCCCATACACACGACTTTATCGGCCGGTATCGAACTCGCGAAGGATCGCCTCGACGCGCGCGGTGAGTTCGTCGGCGCGTTTGAGGATCTGCTCTTCCTCCTCATGTGACATCTGCCGCCGGGGGCTGGCCGGCATCGCAGCTGCAGCAGGCACCGGCGCAGGTGCGGGCTCCGGACCGTCGAGCAGCAGGGCCGCGGCACTGATGACCGCCGACAGCGAGGATGGGTGCATGGAGCGGTAGGCATCGATCCATCCCCAGCGGTCCATGGCTGGCAGCAAGCCGATGGAGAGGTGCCAATCCGGATTGGGATCCGGCCGCAGGTGCCGGTGCGCGGAGCCTACTTCGTCGCGGCGGTGTCCCAGGACCCGGACGGAACTGTGCGACCACCCGCTGTTGGTGCCGATCACATCAAGCCACGACCAGGTGGCGCACGCCGGGCAGGCGCTCGGGTCCTCGGCGATGCCAATCCACTGGCGCAGCTCGCGCATGCTGTCCGACCGCAGTCCCAGCGCACCTGACCTGTCCAGTCCGAGGCCTCCGTGGGAGCGCGGTGCGAGTAGCACCGCAGCGAACAGAATCCTACGCAGCCGCAGCCGGAAGACCCAGTGCGTGCCGGGGTGCTGGATGATCGCCGTCCCACGCCGGATCAGCCGCTGCAGTGAGCCGGCGTCCTCCCTGTGCCCGCGCGGCCACGCCGGGGCTGGTGGATCTTTGGGAGCCAGCCGCCGGCGCAGTGTCATGAGGACAGCCCGGGACGGCTGTACTTGCTGCACAAAGCGAGAGACTGTGGCCTCGTCGATTCTTCCGGCAGGCACGCCCGTGACCGAGCACCAGTCGGTCCAGAGGTCGGGAAGCGCCGTCGTCATCCTAACGATTCTCCTACCGCGGCTTGGTTCGACACGAGCGTCGCCTCAGGCGAGGGTCAGGCCTGCTATTCGCGACCGCTATTGTCCGCATAACTCTCGATGGGCCATCCGCCGATGCTCAGCTATCAAGCCCGAAAGCAGCGGTGACGTGCTCGATCGTGAACTGGTTTCGCAGCCTTGTAGCCGTGTTCTGGTTGGCGAAAAGACCCGTTTTCCGCACGGCCTCCGCTTGCGGAACGGCCCGTATCCATTCGACCGGAACAACCCATTCAGCATTGTCGTCGTTCTCATCACCCTCGTGGCGATAATTCCCGGAGAGGTCGAGTTCACGCAGCTGTCGCTCGGCCCCGTTCACGAGAAGCGTGCTTTGGTCGTATCGCTGGGCTTCGCCGGCGACGGTACCAACTCCTACATACCCAATCTTGGGAATGTAGGCGAAGACTCTGGCACCAATCGGCAGATTCTTGAGCGTCTGAGAGTACCTCTTGCCGCCACCGCCCGAGACGAAACCGTACTTCATGCCGTCGACCCATTGCCGGCCTGTTGGCTCTTCACCAAATGAGACGTACCAGTCAGACCCGTTCCAAGGCTCACGTGTCTTATTCTTCCGCGAGATCGCGGAAATGGACGACTTGGCTTGTTCGCTCTGATCGACCAGCCAGCTGCGGGCAAGGTACGAAGATCCGTTGTCCTGAAAATGTCTGAAGAAGACGACGTTGATGGGAACATCGAAGTCTTCATTGAGGAACCGCACGATGCGCTCGGTAGCGTTGTCAACGCTGGCGGCAACGATTGTAAATTCTTGTGCAGTGTTGACCTCTTCAGGAAGAGTGTCGCCGAAGCGATCGGCAAACGCTTCTTCAAGAGCAAGGCCTGGACGGTAGGTGGCGAAGATATTGTCGATATCGCTTCGGCCAAGGGTTGCTGCCCAGGAGCCGTAATCGAGGGTTTGAGCGGCAACATCGCGTGGAGTTTTGTCGCGTTTGAGTTCGATTACGTGCAGCGACGCCGTTTCGTCCAGGGCGAGCAGATCTACGAATCCCCCGTGCGCGGTCGGAACCTGCCGGCCAATGACGAGAAGCGGCTCGCCAAGCACTGACGGGTCAGACTCGATGTAGCCCTCCAACTGGGATTCCAAGCCGATTGATGTCGGCACTATCCGGCTGAGTTGGCCGCCCTCTGCCCGCCACAAGCCCATCTCAACAGCCATTCGTCATTCCCATCCTGCCTGTTGTCGTTCGACGAGTTTCTTGAGCTGAGCGTCGTAGACATAGTCGGTGATCTCGCCGGACATGATCATTGCGACGGCTTTGTTGATGGTTTCCAGCGGCACCACGAACCACTCCGATGGGTCGTAGTCGCGTCCCTTCCGGTCGACCTGCGTCAGGTCCAGACGCACCTCGGCGAACACCCGGTGCAAGAGGTGCTCCAGCCACGACGCACGCACATTGTAGAGGCGGTAGTCTGCCAGCACCTTCACGGGTGCCATCAGGTAGGTCGGCGACTTCGCCGCGTTTTTGATGCGGGTCTCGACTTTGGTAGTCGAGAAGCCGATCTTGTGGAGATCCTTCATCCCAGCGACAACAGGATCCTTGCTGAGCGACTGCAATACGTAGATGTGGCCGCTCTCCACGTCGGCGTCGAGGGCTTCGGTAGCATCGTGGCCTGTCCGCGCCAGGACCTGGCCCTGTGCTTCGTACATGCGGGTCATGAGGCTCTGTTTGTACATCGCCGATTCAGTGCCGTTTTCGAAGACGAGGCGGAGCCGCTGCTTCTGCCTGGGCTTGCCGCCGACAATCAGGTCCACGTCTTCACCGACCTCAGCGACAAAGCACATAACGCCACTGAGAACGAAGAACGCACCCTCACGGATAAGATCCATGCCGGTGAAAGGCACCAGACTATATGTGCCTTCGGCCAGCTCGGCGTGCTTCGCTTTGAACAAAGGTTCGAACAGGTCGAAGTCCTCGGCCTTTACCCGCTGAGCGACCGAGTCCGGAGACTCGGGCCGTTTGATCACGGGAAGATCCGATACGTCGAGGATGCCACTGTCGTCGCCGAGCAGATCGTCCAGGTCATCGCTGTCAAGAAGCTCGTCCAATGACTCTGGCGCTGCCTCTACAGCCAGGAGTTCGAACTCCGTGTCGAGGTGTTTGAGCGCTGCGATCTTTTCGTCGTTGGCCAGGATGCCCTCCAGGCGGGCCCCAAGCTTCCGCTCGGCGATCTCCCTCGTCGCCGAGCTCGGCAGACGCTCGTGTGTCCGGCGGAACTCCACGATCTCTAGGAAAGCCCGCTCAAGGCGGTCAGACGAGGTTACCTTCTTGGCTTTCTCAGGCACGTTGAGCAGGCCATCGAGGTCGTTGTCGATGAGGTCTTGCAGGGAAGCCGGCGCTTCCTCGAAAATTTCGTCGTTATCGATCATTCGTCCGTTGCCATTTCAGTCGCACGCTTTTGGGCTTCAAGTTTCTGCTTGGCCCGCTGGAGCCAGAGCAGCGCGTCGGCGTATCGTTTCTCAGTCGGTTCCTCGGCACGGGAGTCTGGCCGTCGATTGTTGACCTTGATCCAGTTCTTGATCCGGGGAACAAGAGCCAGAGCCTCTTCCTCAGTGAACTCGACGCGGGTAGCCGTGATCTGGTCCTGGATGATCCGCAGTACGGAGGGAGTCACCGACTTGGACATGACCTCGAAGGCGCGCTGGAAGGGGTTCACCGAGTCGATGAGGTTGATGGAGAGTTCATCGATGTTGACGAACTTCTCTGCCATCTTGATGAAGCGTTTGTCTCCGACTTCGCGGACCTCACCGTTCTTGACCACTGAGTCCACGACGACCTGCTGCCGCACCTCCTCAACCTGCGAGTCGCTGAGGTCCGGGTACTTTTCCCGGATGATCTTCGGGATCAGGAGCTTGTTGGCGGTCTCAGCGTCGATTGAGCCGGCAGCTGCGCGAGCGAAGGTGTCGTCTTGCAAGATCGTAGCTTTCAGGTCGTTCAGGTCCGTCTCGACGATCTGCCTGACACGCTCCGTCGAGGGCTCCTTGAAGCCCTTGATCTTCAGCTGACCGGGGATCTTCGAGTCGTCACCATCGAACTTCTTAGTTTTGAAGGTGAAATTCTGTGCGAGTACCTGCTCCATAAGCAACGATGCCGTAATGGCCTTCAGCATGTTGTTCACCGAGACCTTCACTTCACCCTGAGTGGCGTCGGGCTCAGCGATCAGGTTCGTGAACTGGGCATGCTCCTTGCCGGGGCTGTCGCGGGTAACGCGGCCGATGATCTGGATGACCTCGGTCAGCGAGGCACGGTACCCGACGGTCAGGGCGTGCTCGGCAAAAGGCCAGTCGAAGCCTTCCTTCGCCATGCCCAGGGCGATGATGATGTCCACAGCGTCGCGCTCTTTCGAGGCGACATGGGAGAGATAGTGGAGCGTGTCAGCACGTTTTTTCTGGTCAGTGTCATCGACGAGGTCGGCGACGCGAAGAATTTCACCGGTATCTTTGTGGCGAATGCTGATGATTCCGGTATCGGGGTCAGTGGCTTCGACATGGCCGATCGCATCGATGATGAACCCGACTTCTTCGATCTTGTCCTTGGTGGACTCCCCCGAGTTGACGTTCGGAATATGAACGATGGTCTTCTTATCCAGGTGCAGGACTTCACCTATAGCGTCCGTATAGCGGCCCTGGTAGAAGTGATGGCCGATGCCGAGCGAGTGCAAGTGCTCATAACCGTTGAGCTGGTCGTAGTAGTTGAACGTGACCGGCGTGAACTGTGCCTCGTCTTCAGCGGACAGAACCGGCACTGAGTCTCCGCGGAAGTACGAGCCGGTCATTGCCACGATGTGCACGTCCGAGCCGTTCATGACTTCACGCAGGAGCGCGCCGAGGCGGTTGGCTTCAGTATCAGCGGAGACATGGTGGAACTCATCAATCGCCAGCACGATGCCGTTGAACGCTTCCGGTGCGAGTTTCTCAAAGGCGAACCGTAGCGTCGCGTGCGTGCAGACCAGTGTGGCGTCGGGGCCTTTGAGAAAGTCGATGAATGCTCCGACCTTGCCCTGCGAGGAACCGGCGTCGCAGAGGTTGTGCTCGGCTTTGATTTCCCAGTCTGCGAAGAATCCGTGCGAGGTGAGCTTCGTCGAGGAGAAGGAGGCTCCGATGGATCGCTCGGGGACGGCGACGATGACCTTTTTCCGGCCCTGGTTATAGAGCTTGTCGAGCGCAACAAACATCAAAGCCCGCGACTTGCCTGAGGCCGGCGGGGCCTTGACCAGAAGGTGCTGGGCATCTCTCTTGGCGAAGACGCGCTGCTGCATCTCTCGCATACCTAAGGCATCGGTGTTAACCGACGCCTTGGTGCGGGCATAGGTCACGTCGACGATGTTGATCGGCTTGTTCACTTCTTCTTGCTCCCCTTTGCAGATTCCGCTGCCATCTCTTCATACATAGCAAAGAGGTCCGACAGTCTTTGCTCATCGGTCTCGTATCCGCGCTTGGAGTAGATCGAATCCACCAACACATCAATCTCGGCATGCGCCGTCCGCAGGTCCTCCGGCATAAAGTCCGGATCGTACAAATCGGCGAAGTTGCTCTCGCAGTGGTACTCACGTACGTCAAGCACACGCAATGCCGTAATGGTCAGCTTCTCCTTCATCGCATCCGACAGGGGCGGCAGCGGGAAATTGTTGTAGACGATCGTATTCGAGTAGCGGATTCGGGTTTCCAGTTGCCCGCCAACAGCTCGGGTCCAAACCATGTGCATCCGAGACATTAACAAAGCGAAGACCCAAGGCTTCGCGTCATACACAGCGTTCGCCGAATCTCCGACAACGGTCTCTGGCCCCAGATAGCCAAAGGGTATGTACTTGCGTCGCTCGGAAGAGTGCCGAGGGACAATGATGGATTCCGTCGGCTTGTAGCTAATTTGTACAAATCTATGAGGTTGAGAGGCGTACGCGGCCGTGCTGGCCGCTTTGCTCTTGCTTCGTTCCTCCGCTACGCGGGCCAGTCGGCTGGCGATTGGTGCGATGGATAAGGCAGTCGCAGCGAAGCCGTCAGGAATCCAGAGGCAGTAGCGTTCTCCATCGTTGATCACTTCGGATGTTCCCATGAATCGCTTGATGAACTGACCGCTCTGCGGGTCGTTGTCGATCATCTGCTGGCGCTCATCCGGAGACAGTAGGAGACCACCACCGTCACGCGGCATCGAGCCGAAAACCATGTCGGGCAGCTGAGCACTGAGTGGCTTCTTGCGCCGTTCCATGACGACATTGGGTCCATCAGCGAGATAGCCGTTGATGTTGTCCGCTGTAATCTGAAGGTCCTCGGTATAGAGGTACTTCGGCTCCGTCCGAGCCATTCGCAGGCTGATTACTGCGACGGTGACGCCGGCGTTGCGTTTGGCGTTGTTCTCCCACTTGAAGGACGTGTAGGCGAACCCGATTTCTATACCCTTGGTGAAGATCATCGGGAACATCAGGCCAACGTGTTCGCCCTGAGACACCGAGTTCGTAGTGACGAACGCGAGCTCGGCTCGCGTGCCCTCGATATAGTCCGCACCCTTCAGGAACCAGAGCGCGATGTAGTCCAGGTTCTTCGAGTATGGACGGCGTCCGAACACGAAGTCGTAGTCCGCCTTTTGATCCTTGGTCTGGGTCTTCGCCCCGACGTACGGAGGGTTTCCGATGAGATAGATCTCCGCCTGTCCGTTGTTCGAGCAGACCGTGTTCCAGTCGGTACGTGCGGCGTTGCCAGCCTGGATCTGTCCGGTCTCCTTGAGCGGGATCAGCGGGATAGAGATGTTGAACTTATCTTTGAACTCTGCATTCATCTGGTGCTTGGCGATCCAGAGGGAGAGGATCGCCACCTCGACTGCGAAATCGTCGATCTCAATACCGTAAAAACTCTCGATGTTGATCTTCGACTCGGCATACAGCATCTGGTGCTTCGGATCGATCTCGAAAAGGCGTTCAAGGATCGCGTGTTCCAGCCGGCGCAGTTCCTTGTACGCAATGATGAGGAAGTTGCCGGACCCACAGGCAGGATCGAAAACTTTGATCGCGCTGATTCGCTCGAGCAGTGCTTCAAGCTTTTTGACTGAGTCGAACCCTGCATCGAGCTGTTCCTTCAAATCATCCAGGAACAGCGGCTCGATGGTCTTGAGGATGTTCGGCACTGACGTGTAGTGCTGGCCCAGGTCGCTGCGCTTGCCCGGGGTGACAATGGCCTGGAACATCGAGCCGAAAATGTCCGGGTTGATGTCACGCCAGATCAATGTGCCCAACTCAATCAGCAGGTCGCGGGCCTTTTTCGTGAAGACCGGAACGATGTGCTCAGATGACATCGTGAACAGTCGGCCGTTGACATACGGGAACCCTGCCAGGTGTGTGGGCTTCTCGGCGGCATCTTCAGTATCCAGTGCCAGAAAGACCTCGGTGAGGAACTCCGCGACGTCGGATCCATCAAGCTGAGTATGAGAGCCGACTGCATTGACGAAGACACCCTCTTCGAAGATGCCGGTGTCTTCGGCGAAGAAGCAGAATAGGAGCCGGGTGAAGAACACGTTGAGCGCGTGACGCCCGTGCGCCATGTCGAACATTCCGGGGTTCGCCGCCAGCAGTTCGTCGAACAATTTGCCCATTTTCTCGGCAGCTTTGACGTCAGCGTGCGCCTCAGCGACATATTGTGCCTTCTCCATGCCGGCCCAGGGCAGGAAGAACGTGAAGTACTGGTCGATGTCCCGGATCGGGATCATCAGGTTCTCGCCGGTCTTCGTATCGATGGCCAGCAGTTCCGTGTAGTCGGTGACGATCACGAAGCGGGTGTTGTATCGGACGACCAGCGGTGAAGTCTTCAGCTCGTCGATGACGGCGAGAGGATCACCGGTCGTCTCCTTGAAGTAGACGACGTTCTTTTGTGCCACTTCAGTGGACGGGTCATGGGCAACGTTGAGCGAACCATTCCGCAACCTGGTCACGTTGCCTTGCGGCTTGCCGTAGGCCAGCAGCAGGCTGAAAATGAACTCGCGATCGTAGGATTCACGGCCCCCGAGCGGGGCAACGCGTTCCTCGACGGCTTTCAGGTTGAGCTTCACCATGAACGAGTTTCCTTCGCGAACATGATCCCATCATGGGCCGCGGTGCAATTGGTGATGAGGCCCTTGTCCCTGGCACTAGCTGAAATACCGTCGGCAGACGACCACGGTTCACACACGTTGTTACTCCTTACATGGCAGGGCGGGACGCTCTACCTCCCCGTGATCTTATCCGGGACGGTGCGGCGGTTGTTTTTCCCTCACCGCGTCACGCGAGGGCAGTCTTCCTCCATGCCCCGATAAGCGCCCTTACCAGAGACCCGGTTCGAAGCCGCCCCGTCGATCGCGGGTATGGGGAATCGCCACTGACAGACCATTGCGACTTGGATTCTCCGGCCAGTGAGTCGAGACTGGAGTCATGGCAGTACAGGTGAGGCTCGCAGCGCTCAGCGCTCCCACCGTCCCACCTGAACCGGAGGTGGACGACGAGCTGCGCGAGCTCGAAGAAATTTCGCGGTCTTTGGAAGGACACACGCTGTCTGCTGCCACCCGGCGCGCCTATGCCACGGCGTGGCGTGCCTTTGATGACTTCTGTACCGGCCACGGACTGGAGGCGCTGCCTGCGCATCCGGAGACCGTGCGCTGGTACGTCGCCTGGATGTCCACGCAGCTCGATGACGACGGGCTCCCCCGGTTCTCCGTCGCGACGATCCGCCAGCGCCTGGCCGGTATCGGCGAGAGGCACCTGCGCGGCGGGCTTCTGGATCCCACGGCCCACCGCGGCGTGGTGGATCTCGTGCGCGGGCTGGCCAAGCTGCGGGCCACCAGGCCCCGGCGCAAGCGCCCTCTGCTTCTGGACGACGTGGTCCGGATCATCGCGGTGATGGAGCACGACACATATCCGGCAGGCGTGTCAGCCACCAGGGACGCCCTGGCGGTGTGGCTCGGGTTCGCAGGGGCCCTGCGCAGGAGCGAGGCGGCGGCCCTGACGCTGAACCGGCTCGAGCTGCACCCGGTCGATGGTGTCCACGTTCATGTGGGGGCCTCGAAGGCCGACCCGGAGAACGCGCTGCCGGACGTGGTCGTGCTGCCGTTCGGGAGCTCGCCGGCATCCTGTCCCCCGTGTGCGGTGCACCGTTGGGTCGTGCTGCTCGGGCTCGCCCGGCAGGACGATGCGCGCACACGGCGTCGCGGGATCATGCAGCAGCTGTTCTCGTACGGTCTCGAGGAGCACGTCTGCGGAGCCGCCGGCTCAACGGCGCTCATCAGCAGCGCCGACCTGGCCTCGGGCGCGCCCCTGCTCCGGGCAACGTACCGCAACAGGAAGGACGCCCGGATCCATGCACGGGCGGTGAGCGGCGACGCGCTGCACACGATGCTGCTCTCGCGCATGGTCGAGGCGGGGATGAACCCTGCTGCCTACGGCTTCCACTCGCTGCGGGCCGGGCACGTCACCCAGGCGCGGCGCAACGGTGCGAGCACGGAGGAGATCATGCGCGCCGGCCGGTGGAGCCGGGCAGCGACGGTAGACGTTTACGACCGCGAGTTCAATCCTGCGGCACGCAACAGCGTCATGCGTCTGGGGTTGTAGACCCCTCGATGCCGGGGGCAAGCCGGTGCCCGTACTGGTCGTCCTCCTCGACCGGGACGCGGGCGTCGATGCTTTCCATGAGGCGGAAGTCGACGACACCTTTGAGTTGAGCGCCGCCGCCGAGCACTTGAATGGCCTTGGAGAGCCGCAGCACCTCCAGCCTGTTCTTCTCCCACTCGCGCTGGGCCGCTGCCAGGTCGGCGAGGTACTGCTGCAGCTGGGCCTCGCTCTCTGCCTCCGGATCCTCGGCGACCAGGATCGCCAGGGGGACGTCCAGGGCCTTGGAGGCGGCGACCGCCTCGTCCAGGCGGACGGCGCGGATTTGCTGCTCTATCCGGGTCACCGCCGAAGGGTCGACGTTCGTTCCAAGGATCTCGGCAATCCTGCGGGCCAGCTCAGCCTGGCTGATGCCCAGGCGTTCCCTCTCCTGTCGCAGTCGGCGGGCGAAGAGGTCTCCGGGCAAGGCGTTCATCTGGTTTGGGCTCCTGGTCGGGTACATGGGCGCGAAGGGCTCAGCAAGAAGCGTATGCCGAGCCGTGCCGGAGCCGCACACCGCGCGCCCCGTCATGTGAAATCTACACGTTTTTGAGCAGAACGTCAGTCCTCCCGCCGACACCTCGTTTGCGCTGGTCTTCGAGCACATTTTGGACTCGTATCCGACTCGTCACGGATACGACTATGACTGATGACTCGAATGATGTAGATTGGTCACTGAAGATGTGCACGTATACGAGTCCCTAGAGAGGGGTCGGCCGCATGATTGCAGGCATGTCGTCCCGCTCAACGGGGAGTCACGTCGCATCGGGAGAGACCATTGATAGGGCGCTGTGCTCTGTCTAGGCGAATCGGTTGTGCCAGTCGCCTCGTGACACATGTCATGCAAGCGACCATTCGATAGGCGAGAGGAAAGAACCATGACGAAGATTTACGAGGCGGCACTCGAGCGGGTCGCCCTGCCCACCGCGGCCTGGGACCTGACGAGCTTCCTGGAGAACGCGAAGTCCCAGATCCAGCTCTGGGGCGGGCTGCTGCTCATGCTCCTGGGTGCGGTCGGACTGGTCTGGGGCGGCGTGCTCCTGATCAAGAAGCTGATGGCCACCCCGCAGTCCGCGGGCCAGCAGCAGGGCTGGGGCACCATCGCCCTGCTCATCCTGGTCGGCGGCGCGCTCGGCACCGGTGGGTGGTCGCTGATCAACACCATCGGCTCCGGCGGCCAGAAGACCCTCGAGGACCTCGGCGGCGGCTCTGTCCTCGTGCAGACGGTCAGCCACGTACTGACCAGCGGCGTCCTGGGCTAAGCCCGGCGCGGCAGGAATCAACGGCCGGGCACACAAAGCGTCGACGGACCGCACCGGGTCGGTTGAGGTCACCAGGCCTCAACCGGCCCGGTGCGTCGTTTCCGGGGTCGGACGACGGCGCTGACGACGAGCAGGACAGGCAGAGCAAGGAACAGGACGAACGGGAACGGACATGGGGATCAAGGACAAGGCGCTGGCCTTCGGCAAGCGGTTCAAGCTCGACTCGCACCACGCAATCGAGCGCTTCGGGGTGTTCTTCGGCATCTTCGCTGTGATGGGGCTGGTCGTGGTGGCCGGCTCGGGTGCCGCCGCCTTCAAGGCGGGCAGCGACGCGGTGTCGCACACCGCGCTCTACAACACCGAGTTCACCTCCTCGAAGACCCAGCTCAAGGGCACGGTCGACGGGGTCTACACCAATCACACCGGCAACAGGGCACTGGTCATGATGCACTTCCCCGCCAGCGCGGCGATCTCGTACAACGCGGCGGACTACCAGGCCTTCCTGCTGGGCACCAACGACAAGCTGCAGACCGAGAAGGTCAGTACCAGCGGAATCAGGGGCACCTTCCACGTTTTCGGCTCGACCGGTTACGTCGGGGTCCTCCTGGACGCGGACCGGCCCTTCGACCGGCAGGTGCTCAACCTGACCGTCCGCGCGAACGCCGAGCTGACCTACGACGAGCGGCAGCAGAGCAGGGATGACCAGGTCGTGGGCGACTCGAGCTTCAAGAAGTACGACCAGTGGCGCGTGATCATCAACCCGGGTGCGTCGGGCACCACCGACATCCCGGCCCTGGACGCGGCCAGCTTCGACCCGGCCCGGGCCTATTACGACGTCGTGCTGAAGACCCAGGAGCAGCAGACGCGGGACAAGCTCGACCAGAAGCTGCTCGCGATGCGCACGAGCCTGAAGCAGGTCGAGTCGTACACCTCCGACCTGGCGACCACCAAGGTCGATGGGCTCTTCCTCCGTCCGCCGGCCGTTCCGACCTCCATCGCAGGTGATCAGGTGGCTGGTGTCTCGGCGGCCGAGGCCAAGGACGGGAAGGCGACGCTGGAGCTGAAGACGGGCCATGTCGTGCCCGGCGGATTCGACTTCAACTGGCGCGCGGGCAACGTCTATGCCGGCTACCTCGACACGCTCGTGCCCGCCGGTAAGGGCTATGTGCAGTTCCTCGCCGACAAGCGCGCCGAGGGCAGCGACAGCACGAGCCAGCAGGTCTCGGACATGAAGTGGGTCCTCTCCGACGGCACCGACCTGAAGAAGGACTACCGGTCCTCCGAGGTGACGATGCGCCCGCTCACGAACGTGATGAACAACCTCTCTCAGGCCTACCAGGACTACGGCAAGGCCAAGTCGGAGTACCAGTCCGGGCTTCTGCTCGAGCTGCTCGGCCTGGACGTGAAGCTGCGCGATGTGCAGTCCAACAGCACTGCGAACTCGGCCGGGGACTTCCTGACCGTCTATCACTGAGCGCGCTCCACGGAGCGGGCAGTCACCACCCAGGCATCGAGCCGGAAAGGACAAGCTTATGGCCATCGACCAGCCGACGCGGCGGGATGACCCGGCCCGGCGCGCTGCATCGCCCCGCGGGGACCGCAGGTCCGCCGACGGGGGTGCGAAGGAGGAGTCGCAGCCCCCTCGTCGTGAGGGGTCCGGCGTACGCCGCGCCGGGCCCCGTACCGGAGCGGCCTCCGCTCCTTCCCCGTCCGGGGATGCAGCCAAGGGTCTGCCGAAAACCCCGGGGGCCGCCCCCGCGCCGCAGCCCGTGGACCCGACGCCTGCGGGCCGCGGGTCGAAGCACCTGGGAGCCGCACCGGCCCCGGACGCAGCGGCTGCCGCTGGCAAGGCCACAGGTGCGGCCGACACAGCCAGCAAGACCAGCAAGGCCGCCAAGGCTGCCAAGAGCCTCGACGGTGTCGCCGCCGGGGCGGCCGGGGGAGCTGCCCGCAAGGCGGTCGAGGGTGACGGCAGCAGCGCGGTCCGCCGCGGTGCCGGCCGGTACGCGGGAGCGGCTGCCTCGGGAGCTGTCGCCGGGGCGCAGGCCGGAGCCGCCGCCGGTGGTGTCGGCGCGCTGCCCGGGGCAGCGGTCGGCGCTGCCAAGAATGTGGGCCTGGAGACCGGCAAGGATGTTGTCGACGGTGCGTCCAAGGTCACCGGCGGAGGTCCGGACGCCGAGCCTGCCGACAAGCGGCTCGGTGCCGGGGGCACCGGCTACGAGCGGACCTCGCAGAAGGAGAAGGACGGCCAGCTGCTGTCCAAGACCGCCAGGGGTGTCGCCGTCGGCGGCACCGCGGCGGCCGCTCCCCCGGCTGCGGGGCTTCTCATGGTCATGGCCTTCCTGAAGTGGCTCAAGACCATGTTCTTCGCGATGCTCGCGATGGCCGCCAACGCGGCCAGCATGATCTGGGGTTTCATCCTTGGGATCGCCAAGGCGGTCGGGCACACGATCGCCGCACCGTTCATCGCACTGGGCGGGCTGGTCGGCAAGGCGGCAGGAGCCGTGTTCGGGGTCACCGTGACGGCCACCGTCGCCCCGGTGGCCACGGCCGCATCCGGGGTGGCTGCGACCGTTGCCGCGGTGGCTGTGCTCAGCACGGTCCTCACGGGTGTGCTCGACCAGGCCGGCCTCGATGGCGGCCGCGGCTCGACCATGACCAACTGCATCGTCAATGTCAGCCGCAACGGCCCCGGCGCTGACGTCCCGGCGAATACCGAGGCGAACGCCCGGGCGGTCTACTCCGTGCTGAAGACCTGGGGTATGCCCGAGGAGAACATCGCGGGCATCCTGGGCAACTGGTCGCAGGAGTCGGGCGTGGACCCCACCAGCGTGGAGGGCATCTACAACGAGCCCTACCAGATCGGCCCGCGCAAGCAGACCGCCTGGGACGGGAACTTCACCCACATCCCCGGCCAGTCGCACGGCGGCATCGGTCTGGGCCAGTGGTCGAACGGGCGCACCACGATGCTCCTGGATTATGCCAAGTCCAAGAACCTGGACTGGTACACCATCAAGGCCCAGCTGGCATTCATGGCGGAGGGCGACAGCCCGGGGGACGTGGCCGTGTTCAAGGACATGATCAAGACCTCGCAGGGCTCTCCCTCTGCTGCTGCACTGCACTTCCACGACAAGTGGGAGCGCTCGGCCGACAACGCTTCACAGCTGCAGGAGCGTAAGGCCGACGCCGAGATGTGGTTCGGCAAGATGAGCGGCTGGACCGTCGACACCTCGGTCGTGGGCGGGGTCCAGGACATCGTGGGCGGCATTGTCGACACGGTCGGCAGCGGGATCCGCTCCATCTTCGGCAACTGCGACAGCGACACCAAGGTGCGCCCGGGCAGCCTCGTCGACGGCGGCATGAACGAGGAGCAGGCCCGGCAGCTGATCGACCTGTACAACCAGGAGGGCGACAAGTTCCTGGACGACAAGTACGGCGCTGGCGGACCGGGCTCCTGCGGCGACAACCACGCCATGAACTGCGTGTCGTTCTCGGTCTACTTCATGAACAAGTACACCTCGTTCCAGCAGTACCCGCCGGGCGACGGCATCCAGACAGCCCACGCGATCGCGTCCATGACGGGCAAGCAGGTCTCGAGTACGCCGACGGCGTACTCGGTCGGTTCCGGGCCGGGTACGGGGTCCGAGGGCCACACCCTCGTGGTGCTGGGCGTGCAGGGCGACAAGGTCATCCTCGGTGAGGCCGGCTACTGCGCGTTCATGGGCCGCGTTCGCGTTGACAGTGCGGAGCGGATGAAGTCCGAGGGGTGGGTGTTCGTCGACGTCACGGACCTCATCACCACGGGCGGCAACCTGCCGGCGTAGCCGGCGGAAGCAGGGCCGGTGTCCGGACGATCCGGGCACCGGCCCTTTCTGCGTCCCGATCCGTGCGCAGTGACCTGTCGAATGGGGCAGACTCGTTATTGAATGACCATTACAGATAGACTTGGAGTCATATATGAGGACAACACGAGAAAGGGCGGGCATCGTGACGAGTGCGGACGATGATGCGCATGGCAGGGCCGGGGACACGGTCAAGGACGAGGACGGCGCGCCGAAGAAGCTGAAGGCCCCCGCCACCCGCAGGCGGGTCAGCGGGGTCGAACTCGAGGCCCGCTTCGAGGGCTGGCGCTCCGAGCGGCGCGGAGAGCGGCAGGCACGCACTCCGGAGGAGTCGGCGCGGCGGACGCGCCTGGTTTTGAGCGCCGCAATGGGCGTGGCGATCCTCGGGCTCGCGGCGGCCGCGGGAGTGAGCGGCAAGGGATTCGAGGTGGAGCACGCGGCCAACGCCGACCGGATCTCCGCGCTCCAGGTCCAGATCGAGGATGCCAGGAGCACTCCGGTCGCCCCGGATCTGCCCGGAAAGATGACGCGGCTGATGGAGGCAGCCGCAAAGGACGCCCAGAAGGTCGCGGAGGCCCAGCAGCGCTTCGCGCAGCTGCACCACGAGGCGGCGACACAGCCCAATGCGGGCAACGGTACGCCGAACGCGGCGACACTGCAGATCGCCGAGCACCGCCGGACGCTGGCACCCCTGTTCAGCCCGCGCTCGTTCCTGGCCGACGAGAAGGGGGCCTACTCCTGGACCTCTGTGACGCCGTTCGACCCGAGCACGCAGATCGACCCGCGGTTCCCCTGGTACGTGCGCTACGAGGGTTTGAAGGCTTCCTCGCCCGGAGCGTACGCCTGGTCGGTCGAGTCGGTAATGCCGGACCTCGCCACCCAGGACGCCACGGGCACCACGCGCACGGCGCGGGTGATCTGGCTGTGCCGGGACACCGCGGGTGGACAGGTGCTGGCGTGGGCGAACGCGGCCTACTCCTACGACGGGAAGGCCGGGACTTTCGCGGATCTCAAGGTCGTGGTGACCGCCGCCGGCGCGGAGCACCAGCAGGGCGCATCGACGACGGGTAACGGAAGCGGAGAGGGCTGATGATGCAGGAGCAGCAGATTGACGGCACGGACGAAACGGCAGCGCCGGAACCGGGCTTCATGCGGCGCAACGCCCTGGTGGTCGGGGTCACGGTACTGCTGGTTACCGCCGTGACGGTGACCGGCCTGACATGGGGGTCCCAGCGCAGTGCACTGGATCAGCAGCAGCAGACGATCACGGGCCTTCAGGGCCAGCTTGCCTCGGTCGGGACCGCGAAGTCCGAGCAGGTCGAGCAGGATGTCATGCAGTCGCTCGGCGTGAGCCAGAGCCGGATCCACGACGACACGCAGATCGTGGACCGCCTGGTGAAGACGGCATTCACCTGGGACTCCGGCCAGGCCTACGAGGCCGCTCGCCGGGACCTGAAAGAGCGCTACCACCTGTCCGAGGACGAGCAGTTCCTGAAGCAGTTCATGCCGCCGGCGCGCTTCAACGAAGACGCCGCGGGCAAGCGCTACTACTACATCGACACCCAAGGGCTGAACTCGGCGGTCAATGCCGACGCGGACCTCGAGGTCGTGAAGGTCACCGCGGACGAGTACACGTATGCCGTGCAGATCGAGGTGGCGGCTACCTCCGATGCGGTGTCCCAGAACAAGGTGGCACCGGACCGGGTCAAGTCGTACCGGACCGTGCTGGTGTACCTCACCGTCGACGCGCAAGGGAAGGTCTCTGGCCTGTCCGCCATTCCCGCTGGCGGTTCGACTCGTCATTCTAGATGATCCGACTCCCTTTCGACTCATCTTCTTGATAGAGTTGTACTGGTATTCGAGACGAAGAGCGAGTTGAGGGGCAATGGCATCGACAAAGATCGGCCAGTCGGGTGTGCAGGCTGACAAGCCTGTCCGCAAGACCCGCTTCGTGGCCGCGCCGGACGCCGGTGCGGCACCGGGCGACGCCGACCCCACTGGGGACGGAAATGTCCCGGGTGCGCTGATGAGCCGCCGGGCGGCCATCGGCGGGGTGTGCACGGGGGCAGCTGCGCTGCTCTGCTTCCTGGTCGGCGCAGGTCTCTCTGGTGGCGAGGCCACCGTCAGCCAAGACAAGGCTCAGCAGATCGTCTCCCTGCGCGAGCAGATCCGCACCGCCGAGGTGCGCACCGACGCCCTCCCGGAGGCCAAGGACGCTGACCGCGCCCTGGTCACGGCACAGGGAGCTGCGGAACAGATCGCCCGGTTGCAGAACGAGTACCGCTACCTGACACCCTCGGTGGCGGACTCGGGCGGGACGCTGGACCAGGCTGCCGCCGAGCCGACGCGCCGGAACCTCACCCCGTACTTCGCCCCCGACGTCGGGACCACTCTCCAACCCTGGTACCTGCTGGCCGCCGACAAGGACGTCGCCGCGGGCAACGAGATTCCGATGAGCTTCGACTCCGGCTTCAAGTGGGTCGCCCAGCGCCCTTACTCGGTCGAGGTGGACGGCACGATCCGGGTCACCTGGTTGGCGGTGCAGACCCGCCCGGCGGCCGGGCAGGCCCCGGCGGTACTGGCCTGGGCCCGGGCTGACTACGACATGACCCGCAAGAGCTTCTCCGGGGTCCAGACCGGAACGACGACCACGGGCGAGGCCCTGCGGCAGGAGGTGAAGGCACCGTGATCGAGGACGTGAAGGACTGGGTGCGCGCGAGGGCCGGGAAGGTCCTGGTCTGCAGCACCGGAACGCTGCTGGCGCTGTCGCTGCTCTCTCTGGCCCCGGCGCTGCTGGCCGACGGTTCGGCGGACGCCGACGCCAAGGCCGACCAGCTCATCGTCCAGCTCCAGGGCAAGCAGGAGGACGCGCAGGCGGCACTTGAGACCAAGCATGCCCGGTTGCTGGCTGCCCTGCCGGGGATGGATGCCGAGCGGGCCGACCGGGACCGGGCCGCAGCGCGCTCGGTGCTGCTGAGCCTGACGGATTCTTCGGCCGCCTCGCGGACCGTCAAGGAGACGCAGGCCGCCCTCGACGCCCGGTACGGGTTTCTCGGGACCTCGTCCCGGGCCCTCACCGAGTTCATCCCGGAGTGGATGGCAGCGACCGGTGCCGGAAAGGGCGCGGGGACGGCGTACCAGCTGGCCGACTTCGACGTCGACGTTGCCGCGGTGAAGGGCCTGGACTACTCCGTCATCGGAGTGGCGCGCCTGGACCCGGTGTCCGCCGACGGCAAGTCCACGGCCAAAAGTGAGTACGTGGTCTTCACCTTCGCCACCGGACAGGACGGCACGGTCGCCTCGTTCGAAGCGTACCGGGCCTCGGGCCGGACGCGGGACCAGCTTGCCGCGCAGAGGCCACCTGCCTCTGCTTCACCGGTCGATACCGCCAGCCCCGGACCCAGCCACAGCGGCTGACCGGCGGGACACCCGCACAGACACGACACGACACGACAACCACGAAGGACGAGACGAATGACGATCCAGACTCTGGACAAGACCGGCAGCGCGACCGAGCACGAAGCCCGGGTGGAGGCTGCCACTGCAGTCCCCGTCGAGAAGGCCCCGGTCAAGCCGAAGGCCGGGCGTGGCCCTTCGAAGCTGGCCGGCGCGCTGCGCCGCCTGGCCCCCGGGAAGGGCTTCGGCGGATCGCCGGTGCTGATCTGGGCGGTGTTCTTCCGCTCGGTCGTGCTCATCGCCGACTACGTGCTGGCCTCGATGACTGCGATGGTCGTGATCCCGATGCTCGGCGCGTGGCTGCACCGGCAGTCGGGCGCAGCAAGCGGCGACCTGACCATGGCCGGGACCGTCGCGATGTGGATCGCCCCGCTGCTGTTTGTGGTCCTGTTGCTGGCCGCCGCGGAGATCGCCGCGATGCGCGGGATGTGGCGCTGGTCCACCCGCCGGATCCGGGCTGTACGCGACGCCCGCACCCCGGCGCTGGCCCCGGCCACCTCCGCCCCCAGGACCACCCGCCCGAGCAAGAAGACCAACCGGAAGAGGAGCAACTGATGCGCACTGCTGGACTGATGATGAATGACGTGTGGGCCGACCGGGCCCTGCGGGAGCGTGGCGTGCAGGCGCACCGCTACGACGGCCTCGATGCCCAGATCGGGGTGCTGGTCGACTCTGTCGAGCTCAAGCACCGCGGCAAGGAGGAGAACTACCGGCCCTACCTGCACGTCGTGGGCGAGCTGCGCTCGATCACTCCCGCCGAGCCGCTTCCGTACGGGATCACCCAGGTGACCTACTCGCACGGCCAGGGCGAGAAGGTCGACGCCTTCTACGAGTTCGACGACGAGCAGCTGGTCGCACTGGCGGCCAAGGGCTACTTCAGCCCTTCGTTCACTGTGCCCGACCAGCTCACGGGGATCGAGTGGGAGCTGCCCGCCAGGGCGGATGCCCTCGTGCTCACCCCGTCCGGGGACCAGGCCGATGCCCCCGTGGTCTTCATGAACGTGCACCGCATCGCCGATCTCGAGATCGACCTGGCCTCCACCGAGTACGACCTGGCGGCCTACTTCGCTGACCGCTCCAAGGATGGTCATGGTCCGGTCGAGTCCGTCGTCGACCAGCGGGGCCTGCGGGCCCGCTCCGACGCGATCAACTCGCTGTTCAGCGAGGACGAACTCGACTTGGTCGCGCAGGCGGAGAACCTCCAGCGGCCCGAGGAGCAGCAGCCGGCTGCCGAGGGCGTCACCGCGCAGTTGCTGGCGGTCGAGGCTGAGATCACCGCGGAGCGCGAGCGGTATCAGGCTGAGCTGGAGCGCACTGAGGGCACGCCCGAGCACCTGTACCACCAGCGTGTGGCCCCGGCCCTGCACCTGGACGGACCGGAGGATGCTGCCGTCCCTGCGGACGCGGAGCCGGATGCCAGCGCGACCCACGATCTGGACTTTGGTCTGGATGAGGAGGCCACCGGGCAGGAGGTGCCCGCGCCGACGCTCGAGGAGCGCAAGCGCGAGGCCTCCCGCCGCGCCGCCGACCTCGACTTCGGCGAGGAAGACGGGCACGGCCTGGGCCACTGAGGCCGAGGCGGGCAGAGCAGTCAGGACGGGCCCCGGTCGCTGGAGGACAGCGGCCGGGGTTCTGTGCATTCACACGACGGAGGGATGAGGCGGGATGGGCCTGAAGCAGTCAGTGGTCATCGTCAACGAGTTCAGTGTGCCGCTGCCCGGCGGCAAGGGGTCCCGGGGCGGCACCCCCGGCGACTACGTCACCCGGTACATGGCGCGCGAGCAGGCGACTGAGTCGCTCGCGCCGATCCAGCGGCTGCGCACGGACGACTTCATCCTGCGCTACATGGCCCGCGAGAGCGCGGTCGAGCGCGCCGGGACGAGCAGGGTCGAGGCCAAGACGATAATGCGCCAGGCCCAGGGCGATGGCGGCGTGGCCTTCGGCTACGGCTCAGTGTCGCTCTCCGACGAGCAGCTGCGGGCTGCATCCCGGGACATCCAGAAACACTTCGAGAGCGGCAAGACGGTGCTGAAGACCGTGCTCTCCTTCGATGAGGAATACCTGAAACGGCACCGCATCGTCGGCGAGGACTTTCACTGCGAAGGCCGCGGGGACTACCGCGGCCACATCGACCAGATGAAGCTGCGGATGGCGATCATGCACGGGCTGGAGCGGATGAGCTCGGGCACGAGCGGTTTCGACGACCTGCGCTACGTCGGCGTGATCCAGGTCGACACCGAGCACGTCCACTGCCACCTGGCGATGGTCGACGCCGGACACGGCCACCTGGCCAAGGACGGCACCCAGCGGGGCAAGCTTCTGGACCGGCACAAGTCCCGGTTGCGGCGCGGCGTGGACGCCTGGCTGGACGAGAAGCAGGCCGTCGCGCACCTGTCCAGCGCCGTCGGTTACGAGCGCAGGAACGTGACGACCTTCATCAAGCGCTGGGCACACGAGCGCATGCGCTCAGAGGCCCTCCCCCAGTTCCTGTTGGCCTGCCTGCCCGCCGACCGCTCGCTGTGGCGCGCCGGAACCAACGATCTGCGGATGCGCAAAGCCAACCGTCTGGTCTCCGAGCTGGTGGCCGAGCAGCTGGAGCGGCCGGGCTCTCCGCTGCCGGCGGCAATGGAGAGGGTCGTGGAGTACGCCAATCAGCGCCGGGAGGCCGAGGGCCTGCCCACCGACGCGTGGCAGCGCCTGGTCGACGCGGGCCGCAACCAGATCACCGAGCGGGCGGTCAACGGGGTCTACCAGATGCTGCGCGCCCTGCCCGAGGAGGAGCTGCGGGTGCGTACGCCGATGCTTGAGGTGATGGGTATGGACTACGCCGAGATGGCCGCCCTGGCCGCAGAGCGCCAGCAGCAGCACGGCAGCTCGGAGGACGACGTCGTCTCCTTCGGCTTCCGGCTGCGCAGCTATGCCTCCCGCCTGCAGCATCACAAGTCCAAGGCCAGCGCCTACCGCGACCTGGCCCGGCAATGGGAGCGTGCCGAGAAGGCCGAAGTGGCCGTAGAGGACTCCCGGCCGCTCTACGACTTCTACCGCTACGAAGAGGACTGGCACCGGCGGGTGATGAGCAAGTACCAGCACTTCCTGCCGTTTGTCGGCGACGCCAGCCAGTGGTACGCCCAGCAGCAGGAGGTCGCCGCGTACGGCCAGCGCCTGCTCTCGCTGATGGCGCTGCGCCAGGACGCCTCGCTGCAGCGGATGAAGGACGCCGACCAGGCCGAGGAGATGGGCCGCGAGATCTACGGCCAGCCCGGCGGACGGCACCTGACCGCGGGCAAGGCCGGACGGGCGGTGCTGGACGCGCGCATCGAGACGATGAAGCAGGTCTACGACGAACGGCTCCAGGAGCTGCGCACCGACCTGGCCGACTCGGGGCTGGTGCTCGTCGCCGGTCCTGCTGACCAGCGCAGCGCCGTCGCCGGCGGGGATCCGGAGGTCTCCACCCAGCTGTCGATCGAGACCGGGACGGCGCACCCCTTCGACGACGTCAAGGCACTGGACCTGCATCACCTGGGCTACGACTTCGTGGCCGATGTCGAGATCGGCGAGCGGGCCCGGCGGGAGTTCACCGCAGCCGCGGCCGAACGCCGCCGGCTGCTGCTGGCGGCCATGGAGTACCTCGACCAGTCAGGCCAGTCTGAGGCGATCGCCGACCTCCCTGTCGACGACATCGCCGCGATGACCCGGGTCTCGCGGGAACTGGTTCCGGTGGAGGACGGCTCCATGCGGCCGCTTCTGCGTTCGAGGATCGCGGCGCTGCGCGAAGAGCAGGAACAGGCGGCCCGGATGCGCCGTTCGAAGGCCTCCTCGCTCGACGCCGGCCTGGTGGTGCGTGTCCAGCAGCGGGTCGACGCCGCGGTGGCTGGTGCCGGGGTCCTCCCCGGCCCCGAGCAGGAGCCGGCAGGCCGGTCCGACGGTATCCAGCACGAGTAGGGACACGAGTCGAAAGATCATTCGAATGGTTGCGGAATGCTCTATAGGAGTATTAGTGTATAGAGCAGTTCGGCACTGCACTTCGGGGCTTTGCTCGGACGACGTGAATGATCAAGGCCGTTCTGCCGAGTGGCGGACGGAACGACGAAAGGACGAGATCATGGCACTTCTCAAGGGCAAGGGCGCAATGACCGGGGTCAACCTCATCGCCAAGGTCTATGACAACGGCGCGACCAAGGACGGCAAGTCGCACTACGCCGACATCCAGGTCGACGCCCGCGACTCGCGCGGACCGGAGCAGAGCAACCTGCACCTGAAGTCCGAGCGCGTGAAGGGCCCGGACGGCAAGGAGCGCTTCGCCAACACCGCCCCCTACTCGGTGGGCCAGCTGGAGGAGATCGTCAAGGCCGCGGGCCCGAATACGGAGCCGCTGCTCAACAAGGACGGCGAGAAGGTCGGCACCGTCTACGGCTTCAAGGGCAACGTGATGCCGGCCTCGCGCGGCACCGGTCTGGTGGTCAACACCAAGTCCGTGGAGGCCAGCGACTTCAAGGTCGACGCCAAGACCCTGGACAACCAGTTCGCCTCCATGAAGGCGGCCAAGGAGACCCAGGCGGCTGCCAAGCAGAGCCAGGCCGGTCCGGAGCAGACCGCCCAGGCCGAGCAGGTCGTCGAGGCCGAGGCCCCCGCGGTCGGCTGACACCGATCCACGGCTCAGCAGAACTCATTGAAAGGCCCCCGGAGAAACCTCTCCGGGGGCCTTTCGCATAGAGAGGAACGAATCATCATGGCAGATCTCAGTAAAGGTTCCCAGGGCCGACCGGAGCACGGCCAGCGCCCGACGTCGTACACGCCCGAGCAGCTGGCGGCGATCCGCGGGGCCACCCCCGATACCGGAGAGCAGCGGGGCCCGAGCTCGCAGGCGGGCCTCGGCGCGGTGCGGGGTCCCCGATACAGCTTGCCCTCCTCCCCCGCTCCCGGCCAGCCGGGCTCGAGGTTCAACCCCAACGTGGTCGAGCGGCGGCCGCGCCCGCAGGCTGAGCCGGCACCGGGGATGATCACTTCAGCGGATGTGCCGAAGCCGGAATCGTCCCGGCAGGAGCAGCCCCAGGCGAAGCAGGCCCATGCCGGCGGCACGGTTCAGGGTCCGGTGAAGGTCCCGCTCACCCAGCGGGCCGCCGGGTCGAAGGTCGGACAGGCCGTGCAGTCCGCGGGCCTCCGCGAGGGAGCCAGGCGGCTCGGCACCGAGGCCATGCAGGATGCCGCGGCCCACGCCCAACGTGCCCAGCAGTCTGGTGCATCGACCAGGGGCGTCGCCGCCAGCGCCGCCAGGGGAGCTGCCGTGGGTGCAGCCCGCGGGCTGCACACGGAGCTGGCCGGACATGGCGGACAGAAGGCCCCCCAGGGCTCCGCTGCCGGGGCGGACCTGGTCGGGCGGATGGGCTCGGTTGTCGGCCGTGGTGCTCAGGAGCAGCTGCCGGGCACCTCGCCGCAGGGACGGAAGCCGGTCAGCGAGAGGTACGACTATCAGTTCGAGGGCCAGGGCGGGCCCGAGGGCACCGAGCAGCAGCGCGGGGCCTGAGACAGGCACGGAGGAGGAGAAGGCTATGGCGACGAACGATCCCAGCCCACTGAGCGGCACGAGCCTGCTGGAGCTGGGCCTGGACGAGATCACGGCCCCGGACGAGGGCAAGGACATGTGGGCGGAGGCCGGGCGCGCACTGGTCGACCGCGTGGGTGCCTCGATGCGTCAGCAGCGGGAGGCGAACGAGCGGGCACGGCGCGACCGGGAGTCCAGCAGGCCGCTGAGCGAGCGGTACGACTACCAGTTCGAGCAGGATGGGGCTTCGTCCCAGGAGGACCGCCAGCCGGGGCTGTGACAGCACCCCTACGGAGTGAATGGCCAGGAGGCCCCCGGATATGAGTCCGGGGGCCTTTCGCTGTCCTATCACAGTCGAGCCGAATGGTGCCATGATAGACTTTTGACTGATCTATCAGATGAATTCAAGTCTTGGCGAGAGGTCTTCCACGGCATGTTCCATGAAGTGCACCTGAATGAGGGCTATCCGCTCCTGTCGAAGCTGTCGGACCCGCTCAAGAGGGCCGAGCGCGAGATCGTCGGCCGCGAGCACGAGAAGCTCCAGCTGCTGGCCTCGATGAGCAGGCCGGAGCTCTGCAACGCCCTGCTCCTGGCCGAGGCAGGTACGGGTAAGACCGCTCTCGTCCAGGCCACGATGGCCGCTGACGCCGAGCGGCTCTATCTCGAGGTCGATCCGTCCCGGATGATCTCCGAGGCCGGCGACTCGGACCGCATGGCCGCCATGCTCAAGGGCTTCTTCGACGAGGCCGAGCACTTCGTGGCGGACGAGAAGCAGGAGCTGGTCCTGTTCATCGACGAGTTCCACCAGATCATCCAGCTTTCCGATGCTGCGGTTGAGGCGATCAAGCCGGTGCTGGCGGCTTCCGGGGCACGCGGCATCCGAATCATCGCCGCGACGACCTATGACGAGTTCCACAGGCACATTGCGCCGAATCAGCCGCTGGTTGAACGGCTGCAGCGCATCAACCTGACGCCGCCGGACCAGGAGACGACGATCCGGATTCTGCAGGGCATGGCCGAGCACTACGACGTCGCCGACCAGTTCTACGACGACCACATCTACCGGCAGATCTATGAGTACACCACGCGCTACATGCCGGCGAGCTCGCAGCCGCGCAAGTCGATCCTGGTGCTGGACAGCATGGTTGGCTGGCACCGCCTCACCAAGCGGGCGCTGGACCGCGATCTGCTCTCGGACGTGCTCCAGGAGTCTCTGGGCGTCAACGTTGCCTTCAAGGTCGACGGCGCGAAGATCAAGGAGCAGCTGGACTCGAAGGTGTTCAGCCAGGACCTGGCCACGCGTGCGGTCGCGCGGCGGCTGCAGCTGTCGGTCGCGGACCTGAACGACAAGGGCCGGCCGGAGGCCTCGCTGCTGTTCACGGGGTCGACCGGTGTGGGTAAGACCGAGCTTGCCAAGCAGCTGGCACGGCTGCTCTTCGGTGACGACCAGCGCCACCTGATCCGATTCGACATGTCCGAGTACGCCCAGGACTCCTCGATGGACCTGTTCCGCTCCGAGCTGACGAAGCGGGTCTGGGACCTCTCGCACGCCGTACTGCTGTTCGACGAGGTCGAGAAGGCCTCGGCGATGGTCACCCGCCTGCTGCTGCAGGTGCTCGACGACGGCCGGCTCTCCGACGACAACAATCGCGAGGTCAGCTTCCTGAACACCTACATCGTCATGACGACGAACGCAGGCTCGGAGATTTACAAGACCATCGCGCAGTACGCGGCCGACGACACGGGCTCGGGCGAGCAGCTGCTGAAGTACGACAAGCTCATCCGCCGCTCGATCACCGAGACCTCGGCGGATAACCGCTTCCCGCCCGAGCTGCTGGGCCGTATCGACGCCATCGTCCCGTTCCAGCCGCTCTCTGAGGACACGCAGCGCAAGATCGTGCGCAACAAGCTGCGCCACATGGTGCAGGAGGTCCTCATCAAGCACAACGTGCGGGTAGACATCGACCAGAGGGTCCTGCAGTACCTCATCGACGACAAGGGCGACACCGACTCCAATGCCGGCGGTGCCCGTGGCGCGGTGGCGAAGATGACCGACGAGGTCACCACCGGAGTGGCGACGTTCATCAACGAGCATCCCTCTGAGCGGCGGATCCGGATCGACGTCGTCGGCGAGCTGGCGAGCGACCACAAGGACATGCTCACCTCCGATGCGTGCATCGAGGTGAGCGCCGTGCGCTGATCTGCGCCAGCGGCCATTGTGGGTCATTCGGCGTCGTGTCGAATTGTCTATCATTGCACCTATCGACTCATAAGCGATAGGATACTCATAAACCAGGCGAACTGCGTTTCATCATCGAAGGGATCGACACCAATGGGCATTCTGGGCACGGCTGCGGGAAGCCGGAACAAGGATCGGAAGAAGAAGCCTGACGAGCTGCTGTCGTCCGTGGTCAGGGAGACGGCGATCCCCGCAGCAGTCGAACTGCTGCGGTCGAACGCGAAGTTCGTCTTCCCCAGCGGCACGGCGTGGGTCATGCTCGTGCTGGCCGCCGAGTCCATCGGCGGGCTGAGCAAGCGGCACGGCCGCGACGAGGCGAAGGGCTCGCTCATCGAGCTCATTGACTCCGACCAGATCAAGACCGTCGCCACGGCAGAGATGTTGGGCGAAGAGGTCTTCGGCATCATCCCCAACACGGAGACGCTTGCGCGCATGGAGGAGTACTCGCTCCTGGCTGGCGCGGAGTACTCCTGGGCCGTCGTCTGGCAGAAGCCCAGCGGCGAGCTGCTGGTGGACCTGGTCGCCGAGGCCACGTTCAAGCAGGCCCAGGAGGTCGCTTCCGGCACGCTGAGCCTCGAGGAGGCTGTCGGAGCGCAGGCCTGGCGCGAGCACAGCGGCGTCACCACCGACGAGCCCGGGACCCGTCCCGCGGCGGACGCGGACGCTGTTGCTGCCGTGGATACCGCCGACGAGGGTGACCCGATCTTCGACTCGATCTCCGGCGGGGACGAGGGTGCCGGTGACGAGCCGGTCTTCGACGCTGCGGGCGATGAGCCCGTGTTCGACGACGAAGCCGTCGACTTCGGAGACGAGGACGCGGCCCCGGTTGCGGTGGAGCCGGAGCCCGGCTTCGACGGCACGGCCGGCTTCGAGGAGTTCGACGAGGAGTCCGGTCCCGTGACCGCCGACGATACGGCGTACGCCCCGGCCGAGGAGGAAGCCGTCCTGCTGGAGAACCAGGAGCAGGTGCGTGAGGTCATTGCACGCCGCTTCCTCTCCGAGGACCTGGACCTCGACGTGCGCCTGGACGAGTTCAATGCGACCTTCGCCATCGGCGCGCCGGTCGTGCAGATCGAGGTGCCGCAGGGTGCGACCGAATGGCTCGGCGACCAGGTCGCCCAGCTCAACCGGCAGGCCAACGCCGACCTTGCCCAGCTGCGGTGGGCGCACGAGGACGAACTGCGCACGCTGTACGTGAACCTCATGTCGGCCCACGTCGAGCAGGTCATCCGTGACGTGGCCACCGACCGCGAGGGCTCGCGCTACAAGGCACTCAAGGACGGCACCGAGGCGGCGCACCGCGAGCGGGAGTCCGAGAAGGAACAGCGGATCCGCACCCGCAAGGCCGAGATCGTCCAGGACTACGAGGCCCAGGCGAAGAAGCTCGCCGAGCAGGCCGCCCTCCAGGCGGAGATCCAGTACAAGGAGCGCAACCGCTCCCGCATGGAGCGCGAGCAGGCCGACGCCGTCGCCGAGATCGAGCGGGTGCTCGAGAACTCCTACTCGCACGACCGCCAGGAGATCCTGCGCGTGCGCCGCTCCGACGCCGCCCTGAAGATGCAGGTCGGCACTACGCGGATCTTCGAGGTCCTGGCCGAGAAGCAGAAGGCCTACCTCGAGGCCGAGGAGCAGCGTCTGGGGCAGTGGAAGGCCGAGATCCAGCGGATCGTCGACGACAACCGCAAGGCGGACATCGCCCAGGCCGAGGCTCTGGCAGAGCACCAGCGCACCACCGACGAGATCGGCGTCCTGCGCCGCGAGCAGGAGGCGCTGCTGGAGTCGATCCGCAACGAGCACGCCGACCGCATCCGCCGGATGGAGGACGAGCTCGACCGCAACCGCAAGGACGCGATCACGCAGATGCAGGCCCGCGAGACGGAATGGCAGCACAGCCTGTCCCTCGAGAAGGAGAAGACCGACTCGGCCACGCAGCGCAACACGGACCTGCTGCAGCAGATGGAGGTTGTCGAGGACTCGGTCAAGCGCCGTTACGAGGCGCGGCTGGAGGAAATGGCTGCGGACAAGGAGTCCTACGCCAGCGAGCTGGCAAGGGCTTCGGAGATCCAGAGCCGCTACAACAAGATGCTCATCGCCCTGATCGTCGCGCTGCCCGTGCTCGGCGGCCTCGCCGGCTTCATCGGCGGGGCGGCCATGGGCGGCTGATCCGACTCGGAGATCGACGGGGGTCTGACGGCGCATGGGGCTCGCACCCCGTGCGCCGTCGGCGTCTTCCGGATCACAACAGGCGCAGGACACACAGACACACGCGGAAACAGGCAGGGAGAACCATGGCAGGCAGCAAGCGCAGGGCGGCACGGCCCAAGGCCAGCGGCTGGGAGAAGATCTCGGCGCGTCGGCCGGAGGAGACGCTGACGAACCGGGACGTCTATGAAGACCAGCAGCTGGACCGCGGCGAGCGGCTGAGCAAGAAGTCGAACACGTCGGGCCTCGCGCTCGCCGGCGTCGCCGGCCTGCTGGTCGCGATCGTGGCGTGGGTGCTGTACTCGGTCATTGCTACGGCAGTGCTCACGCTCGGGGCGACGATGGGCGGTGGCCTGGGCGGAAACAGCAGCGGAAAGCCGGACTCGTACTACGTGGAGGACACTACGACAGGCCAGGGCGGGGCCCCGATGACGTGCTACCGCGCCGTCAACGAGAAGGGTAACCCCGAGATCGGCTCGAAGTGCTACCCGGATCTCAAGGACGTCCCGGTGCCAGCGTGGTGGACCCACGCAGGCAGCGCCGCCCAGGACGCCCCGGAGGCTGACCAGGGGGCCACGCCCACGGCGACGAACGTGGGCGGGCAGCTGGGGTCCGTCACCGGGTTCAAGCTCTTCCTGACGCTGGGATCGGGCGCGCTGGTCATGATCATGATCTCCACCTGGACCGGACGCCAGGTCGCCAAGCACAACGCGACGGTCGACCACACGGACATCAACGACCACCGCAACGACCAGCACATCGCGCTGCCGGAGGAGGTCCAGCAGAACTACGACTGGTTCCCGGACGCCGGTGCGCACTCGGGGGTGCAGGTCAGCTCCATGATCAGTCACATGATGCTCAGCAAGAAGGGGCTGGGCACGGTCAAGGTCTCCCGGCGCGCAGAGTCCGACGTGATTGACCAGGACGGCAACGTCGTCTACTACAAGGGTGAGGTCATGGACGGCGACGACGGCGAGCCGCTGGTCGAGACCCTGCCGCTGATCGACGAGGAGTTCGGCGAGGCGCTCTTCGACGCCTCGGGCCTGCCCCGGGACAAGCGGCTGCGCCGGAAGTATGACGCAACGGTGATCCCGTACAACCCGCCGACCGAGGAGAGCCGGCGCAAGGCCAAAGAGGCGATGGACCCTGGGAAGCTCCAGGGCGCGAACCGTGACAAGCTCGGGCCCTACCGTACGGTGTCGGACCTGATCACTGATGATTGGGAGTTCCCGGCGTACGAAGTCCAGCGCCCTGCCGGTGCCTACATCGTCGACACTGCTCCCGTGAACACGATGGTGCTGGCCATCACCCGGGCGGGCAAGGGCCAGACCTACATCGAGCCGATGATCGACATGTGGTCGAGGGAGAAGGAGCCCTCGAACATGGTCATCAACGACCCCAAGGGCGAGCTGCTCGTCAAGAACTACATCCCGCTGGTCACGCGCGGCTTCGAGCCGGTGCAGTTCAACCTGATCAACGCGATGAAGACCGACATCTACAACCCGCTGGGCATGGCCGCCGACGCCGCCCGCGAGGGCGACTCGACCAAGTGCGCGCTCTACATCGAGAACATCGGCGAGGTTTTCTTCCCGCTGGACGGCGGTGAGGACCCGGTCTGGCCGAACGCGGCGAACAACGCCTTCAAACGGGCCGCCTACGGTCTCATCGACTACTACCTCGAGGAGGAGCGTGAGCTGCGCGAGTACGCAGCAGCCACCGGCATGGACCCGGGCACGCTGGAGCAGCGGCTGGACGACATGTGGGGAAAGGTCACGCTGTACAACTGCTACCAGCTCTTCGTGCAGCTGACCTCGAAGAAGTGGAAGAACCCCGCTGCCGAGCTGGAGAAGCGCATCAAGAACGGCGAGTTCGAAGAGGACGAGGACGCCCTGGCCGAGGAGCAGGCCAAGGTCGCCGAGAAGGATTTCCTGTGGGAGGGCAAGGCCGAGCAGGACCTGCTCACGCTCTACTTCAACGCCACCCAGGCCCTGCCGCGCAACTCGATGCGCACGCTCGTCGGCAACGCCCACAACGCCCTGGTCGCCATGGCCGGTGCGGAGAAGATGATGTCCTCGGTCTACGGCATCGCGATCACGGGCATGAGCTTCTTCACCGACCCGACGATCTCGACCCTGACCTCGGGTAAGCCGAGCCAGAACACTGACCTGGCGGGCCTGTCCTTCCCGCGGCGGCTGGGCGTGCGGTTCTCGCCGAACTTCATGAAGCGCGACCACCTGCTCGGCCAGATGGCGAGCTGGTCGGCGTACGCGGACCCGATGTTCATCCAGAACCTTGGCAAGGACTTCGAGCACTCGGAGATTGTCGGCCGCGTGGGCTGGGCGCGCTACAACTTCAAGGGAATCTTCCCCGGCGACGAGGCCTGGCTGAAGCTGGAGCTGAAGAACCCGCAGAGCGGCATGCTCGTGCGCACTTTCTACTTCCACTTCCGCAAGAGCTACCAGCTCTCCCTCAACGGCCGGCACTTCGTGGTCGAGCCGGTCACCGGCAAGAAGATCGTGAAGAACGGCGTGCTGCGCGAGCTGCGGCCGGTGCGCGAGGGCGGCACCCGCGACAGGAAGATCCTCTCGTTCCAGCCCGGCGACACGACCTTCCCGAGCCGCAAGCTGGACTTCTCCGGTGGCGGGCACCCCGAGGAGGTCGAGGTCCGGGCGCGCGCGATCACGCAGACGATGGCGCGGTACTCGGAGTCGCCCAAGGCGGTCTTTCTCGTCACTCCCCCGCACCTGATGAAGTACGCCAAGCTGATCCTGATCCTGGTCAAGCAGCTGGTGGACGTCTCGTTTGACCAGTCGTACATGACCAAGTCGAACCAGAAGCCGCTCTACCGCACCCGGTTCATGCTCGACGAGCTCGGCAACCTGCAGTCCGACGGCAACGGCATCGCCGGCTTCGAGACCATGCTCTCCATCGGCCTCGGCCAGGAGCAGCAGTTCACGCTTATCCTGCAGACGCTGCAGCAGCTGCGCGACGTCTACGGCGAGTCGGTCGACAAGATTGTGCAGGGAAACACGAGCAACATCGTCTTCCTCAAGTCGACCGACGACTCGATGATCGAGACGCTGGAGAAGATGAGCGGCAAGACCCACCGTACCCACGCCAGCTCGAAGCAGATCACGCAGAACTTGGACAAGGTGGTCGGCGGGAAGACGGACGGAGCGATTTCGCGCACCTGGTCGACGGAGGAGGAGCCGCTGATCAAGTACAACGATTTCGCCTTCCTCTCGCCGCGCAACTCGATCGTGCTGCGCGCCGGCGACGCGCCGGTCTGGAACCGCAACGAGACGATCCTGCCGATGTCATTCAAGCTGCTCGGCAACACGATCACCCACCCGGGGCACGAGTACTCGCTGCAGACGATCCCCACGCTCAGCTCCGCGATGGAGTTCGACGTGCGCATGAACCAGCCGGACTTCGTCAAGATGCTCGACAAGCGCATGGCCCAGGCGGTCAGGGCGGCCGACGCCAAGACGCTCTACCAGGAGACGTACGACTACAAGGACATCGACATCGAGCGCCTTGACCCGGACGTCTACTCGGACGAGGTCATGGAGGTCATCACGCGCATGGTTTTCACCGACGAGAGTGGCGACCCCAACGCCCCGGTGGTCGTGGACCCGGACGACTACGAGGCCATGATGCTGGGCAACGACGAGGAGTTCCTGGAGGACGTGGAGGTGGCCGCGACCGTGGCTGCCCACCAGGCGACGCAGAAGGACCACAAGCGCCTGGTCTACGCCGAGGGCACGGTCAGCAAGGAGATGCTGATCAATCTCGACGGCTCGGCGAAGGTTAAGGCCCTGGACCTTGAGATCGGTGAGGCGTACAAGACCGCGCTGGTGGAGATGCAGCGGGACCGCGAGCACTTCTCAGTCGGCGGGGACGGCGAGCTGCGCAGCGCCGACGGGTCGAAGACCTACATCAGCCAGGTCCGCTCCGATGCCTACACCGACGCCGCCCGCAGGATCAACGGCCAGATCAGCGACGAGGGCTCGCGCGTGTTCGCCGAGCAGGACGTGACCGAGGAGGATCTGCGGTCGCTGGCCACGGTCAAGGTGCACGCCGCCTTTTACACTTACCTGGCCTCGCTGCCCAGCTGGGAGGTCCTGGCCGATGGGGCTTTCGACCGGGCCATGGCCGTTGAGATGAAGTCCCGGGGGTAGTGCCGGCGGGTCTATTCGCTCCGTGCCGGGACGGTCGATGCAATTCGACTGTCCCGGCATTCGTCTTTTGGCTCGCTTCTGACTCATCTATCGCTTCCATTCGAATCATCAGCGTATGATCTATACATAGTTATGTCCCCGAGCGTCCACAGGAGGCTGAGTAGCAATGAAGAAGGCACACGGACTGAGGCGGTACTTCTACGAGTACGTCTTCTACAAGGCAGTCGAGCAGGCCCGGGAGCAGAGCGGGGAGATCATTCCGATCTCCCAGGCGAAGGCCATCCGTGCACGGGTCGACCAGATCCTCGGCCAGCGCGGAACCGCCCTGGCTGATCCCGGACTCGGCGTCACCGCGTGTCTGACTGCGATCGACACGGCCTTCTCCGAGCGCGTCCCGGACTACGAGCCGCAGTTCGGCGACCACTCCCCCGCCAACGAGCGCTACCAGACGCTGCAGCGCGAGTTCACCCGTGCCACGGGCGTCGGAGCGGAGATCGACCCGCGTTCGGCGCGGCTGCCGATCTGCCCTTACGACCCGGCCTGGTCCGAGCGCGCGACGGTGAAGCGCGCAGGTACCGAGCTGCTGTACATTCCCGACGAGACGATCGTGAAGAACGCCGGCGGCGAGGTGGAGTCCTTGTCTGAGCCGCGCCGCGGGAACATGACGCTCTGGCGGCTCGACGAGGACAGTAAGCCGTACGAGGCCGGCCGTGCCATGACCAACGACGACGCCGCAGGCCTCACGGCGCTCATGGACAAGATGAGCCGCCAGGAGTACGACCAGGTCCGCGAGTGGGTCATCGACGGCGGACGCGACCCGCAGACCGGCCGCGTTGACCGCAACCGTTTCATGTCCCAGCGGGCGGTGGCACGCTCGGCGGCGTTGCTCGAGGAGCTGAAGTCCCAGGGCGTGGCCTACGAGGTCCTGCGCGACCGTGAGCCCGGACAGATCAAGGCCCGGATCTCCGGGACCGGCATGGAGATCCGTCTCACTGACACGCGCCAGGAGGAGTACGCCGGGGCGCGCATCTACGACAACGGAACGGTGCTGCGCTACAGCACCAATCACCGGGTGCCCGGCGGCATGGCCGTGCCCGCCCCGACTCCCGAGGACGCCGTGCGGCTGCTGCGTTTCGCCCAAGGCCTGCCCATCGAACGCGAGGACCGTCCCGGCACGGTGGTTGGCGTCGTCGGCTCCAGCCACCCCGAGCATGGCCGCGGCCGCTCCCTCATCGACGTGCCGGACAGCTATCACGTCGACCGCGAGAGCATGTTCGTCGTCGCGGACTATGTCGTCCCCGGTGAGAGCGCCCCGCGCCCCGGGTCCAAGGTCATGCTGCGCCGGGATGCCAAGAACCGCTCCCTGCCGACCTTCTTCGTGGACGCAGAGCCGGCCGAGGCCTACGGTCGCGAGGCCGTGGACACCGCGCGGGAGAACCTGCGCGCCGCCCTGGGCGTCGAGGAGCTGATCCTGCGCGCGGAGTCTGAGCTGCAGCGCACCGAGGGCGCGCTCGACGAGATCGAGCCCCCGGAGTATGCCTCTGACCCCGAGGTCGCGGCGATCCAGCGCTCTTACTGGGACGTGCTCACCGGAGCACGCAGCGAGCTGCTGCGTCCGGGCGCGACCGAGGAGATGTACCAGGAGCGCCTGGAGGAGATCGGCGAGCTGCAGGCCGGTGAGCTTCCGGACCTGGGCAACCTCGTCTATGGTGGCACGGCCGCCGACAAGGTCCGTGCGCACGCTGATGACGTTCCGTTCGAGCTGGTCGGCACCTGGGATGCCGAGCCGCACCTGATCGACGGTGAGTGGCTCGACCAGCGCTTCGACCCCGCCCGCGTCGCCAAGTACATGACCAGCCCGACCGGCCAGTGGTCTAACCTGGACAACCTCGCCTCGGCGCTGCGCCGCTGCGGGGTGCCTCCCACCGAGCTCATGGGTACCAGCTTCCAGGCGACCCGCTTCAAGGACCGGATCGTCTCCTTCCATGCGGCCACCGCCGCCCCCATCGCCGAGCATCCCTCGGAGTTCATGCGCCGGATCGGTCAGACCGTCCGGGAGAGCATCGAGCGCAACGCCGCGACGCCGGGTGAGATCCTGGTCGACGCGCAGGGCGTCATCAGCTGGACCGCCGAAAAGCTGCGTCGTGACGGCAAGGCCACGCCGGTCTCCGGTGAGATCGGCCAGGTCTTCGATGTCGGCAGCCATGGGGAGATTGTCACGCGCTTCGCCAGTGGCGAGAACGCGCTGATCGTCCCCGGCTACGAGGCGCGGATCAAGGCCCAGACCCCGGGCGAGGCCCCCAAGTCGGTCGAGGAGCGCACGGTGCTGCGCGGCTACGAACAGCTGATGCACGAGCGCATCCAGTACCAGCTTGCCGGTGACCTCGTCTCCGGCCGCAGCCGGACCGGCGTGCCGGCCTCGCTGAACGCGGTGTACTCGCAGCTCTACGGCACCAAGCACCCGGTTGACTTCATCGAACGGGCCACGACGTATGAGGTCGACCCTGCCACCGGCAAGGCCACCGCACGGCTGGACGAGTGGACGGCCTCGATCCTCGAGACCGAGGCCAAGCGCGTGCGCTACTCCAACGAGATCAAGCAGGGCTCGACGATCTACGCTGAGTACCGCGCCGAACGCGATCGCACCGACCCGGCCGACGACAACGTCTTCGACGCCTGGCGGCTCACCGGTGGACGGAACATGACGGTGCTCACGGGAACCGACCGTAACCATGTGACGGCTCCCGGCGGCTTCTTCGATCCGGTGATGACCGGCGGCGCGACCAACCAGGGCATCGTGCGCTACCTCACCGAGGACGCCGCCGTGCGCCCCGACGGCACGATTGAGCCGGGTGACCCGGAGACCGTGACCGGCTCCCGCGCCCCGCTGATGAGCCGGCCGGAGCTGGAGACGCTGCGCTATGACCCGTTCGACCGCCAGCAGATGACGGCCTCGACGATCATGCAGTCTTCCGAGGTGACGAAGCCGACCGGCACCGCTCTGATGACCTTCGGCGGCTGGACGGCCGACGACCCGATCGTGGTGTCGACGGAGTTCTCCGAGCGGCACCGCATCCGCGGGGCCGGTGGCCAGCTGCGCGACCTCGTCGTGGGCGACAAGATCAGCGATCTGCACGGCAACAAGGGTGTCGTCTCTCTGGTGGTCGACCGCCACATGGACCCGGACGAGGCGCGTGCCCAGGGCCTGGAGCAGGAGGTGGCCTGGTTCAGGGAGAACCCGGGCATCGACGTGGTGATGAGCCCGTTCTCGCTGATCTCCCGCCGCAACGCCGGATCGGCGCGCGAGCTGATGGGTGGTGCCGTGGGCGACATCCGCCGCCCGGCCGTCCAGGGCCCCGATGCCGGGCCGGTCGACGGAGGGTTGGGCGAGATGCGGTTCGTGGTCACCCACATGGCTGTCGACGAGAAGACCAAGATCTACGACGACGAACAGGTGCGCGCCGGCAAGGGGCGCAAGGCCTCCTCGCAGCTGGCCTGGGCGCTGCAGTCCCAGGACTGCCCGGCGATCATGCGCGAGTTCTACGGCCACAACTCCGGTGCCGAGTCGAACCTGCGCGAGTATCTGCTGGTGGCGGGACTGGACATGGAGGCCGACGGCACCCTGCGTGTCGTGGGCCAGGCCGAGAGTGTCGACGAGCGGCCCGAGCGCCGTCTGATCCCGATGCCGGAGCTGATGCGCACGCAGCCGCGCAGCGAAGGCGCGACGCCGGGGCTGAACACCACGGCCATGCGCAAGTCCTTCGGCGACCTGATCGGCGATCGTGGCGGCGACATGGAAATCCCCTTTCCGCTGACCTACCCGACGAGTCAGCTGACCGAGACGGTCAGCGCGACTTCGTGGAAGCTGCCGGTGCTCTCTTCGCACCTGCGCAGCGGCCAGGAGTTCGACGACGGCACGTCCGTCACGCACGACTACACGCGCAGCTATCAGGACGTCTTCGTCGAAGCCTGCCGCTACCGGTACATGGCCGAGCAGCTGGATGACCACGGCCTGTCGCCGGACAAGCGCGCCGAGGTGCGCCGGGGCATGAGCGAGTCTGTCTCGCGGGCCCAGCGTGCCTTCGAGGCGATCACCACGGACGTGCAGAACCGCGTGCTGACCGGCAAGAACAACATCTTCAAGACCGGGCTGATGAGCTCGCGCCTGTCGGACTCGGCCACGATGGTCTGGACCGCCGACCCTCGGCTGGACATCGATCAGATCGCTCTGAGCTCGGTCAAGGCCGAGCAGCTGGGCCTGGCCGAAGGCGATCACGCGCTGGTCTGGCGCGACCCGGTCCTGCGCGACGCCGGCGTGCGCTACATGCGCGTGGCGATCGACGACCGGCTCACCGGCGCGGCGATCAACCCGGTGATGGACCAGTGCTTCGACGGCGACTTCGACGGTGACGCGGTCGCCGTCGTGAGGCTGCACAGCGAAGCCGCCAAGGCCGAGGCGATGGCCAGGCTCTCGGTCGGAGCGAACCTCCTGGACACCGGCGTGGTGAAGGCCGACGGCTCGCACCCGCTGGCCATGCAGGTCTCGCTGGACACCCAGGTGGCAATGTCCAAGAGCCCGGAGCTGGCGGAGAGCCTTGAGAGTGCCGTCAGGGAGGCGAACCGCCTGCGGTTCGTCAGCGATCCGCACGAGGTTGCCGCCGGCCACGAGGTCCTCGTCGAGGAGCTCAGCGATCTCTATCGCTCAGCACAGCGCGGCGAGTTCGGCTCGGCGCTGACCTTCAGCAGCCGCGAGGCGCACCTGCAGAGCGTGCGTGAAGTCTGCGTCGAGACCGGGGCCAAGGGCAGCGAGAAAAAGCTCGCGGACTACTCCCGCAACCTCGGCGACGAGCAGGGCACGCCGGGCATCACGCAGGAGGACCAGGAGGCCTCGATGTTCGCCACGGCGATCAAGGCCCACGGCACGGGACTGGGTGGCTCGTTCTCCCAGCGTGCGGTGCGCGCCCTGCGTGGCGCTGACCTGAAGGCGGTGCTTGAGGTGACCTATCCGGTGACCCAGTCGATCCTGCAGGCCAAGCACGACGCTGCGGAGGCACGGCACAAGTACGAGATGCTGCAGGGTCCCGGGCGCGATCTGTGGCGCGGCCGCAAGCTCGAGCACCCCGGCCCCGGCCAGTGGCGTCCCGAGTTCGCCGACGGCGAGGCTGTCCAGGCCACGGCCGAGGAGTGGGAGGCCCAGTTCGTCGAGTTCTACGAGGCCAAGGACGGGTTCAACGTTTCGGTCAACCCGGACTGCGTCGCCCGTGTGGCCCGCGCGCTGGAGGACCCGAAGTCGGGCCTGGTGCGCAACCTCGAGGAGGACCCGTCCCTGGCGGGCACGGTGATGGACCGTATGGCCTACGGCGGCGACTTCGAGGCGCTGGTGCAGGTCGCGAAGAACCGCGAGAGCGTCTTCGACGGCGAGAAGAACGAGCAGTTCGCCTCAGCGGGCACCCGCCGTGCCCGGGCCGCGGCGGCGCGCGAGCTCGACGCGTTCGCGGCGCACGGCCTCGACGGGCTGGACGGCCTGGACTCCGCGGAGGCCGCGGTGGATGCCTCGGTCCTCAAGCGTGACGTGCTCGCGCAGACCGGGGACGGGGCCGCCAGGGCGCGCGGTGCCAGCCGGCGCTCGGCACACGCCGTCGGCGTGGGCGGCCGTCGCCCGGCCTGGACGCCGAGCTACGAGACCGGGCAGCAGCAGAATGACGACGACTATGGACTGGGAGGCTGACATGACACAGGACACGGAGCAGGAAATGGGTCCGGGCGGCAGGGGCCGGGGGCGCAAGGCACTGCCTGTCGACCCCTTGGGCCACGTCCATCCTGTGTACGGGATGGACGCCGGGGAGGAGGACATCATCGACGCGGAGATTGTCGACGAGCCGGACACGCAGGCCGGACACGACACCTCACGCGGGCAGCGCGAGCGGCTGCGCGACCGTGCCCGCGGCTTCTTCGGGGCCACGACGCGGGAGCGGACCGAGGAGCGGGAGCGCCAGCGTGCACGCGACCAGGAGCGCGCTGCGGCCGACGATGACGGCCTCGACGACCGGGAGCGGCTGCTGAAGCTCCGGGCGGAGACGCGGCTGGCGGGCGAGGCGTACATGCAGACGCTGCGCGATTCGAAGCTGCTCGTGCCCGGCTTCAACGACGGGGAGCGCACGAAGGAGTTCGACGCGATGCACGCGGTCTACATGCAGATGATGATGCAGGGCTGCCTGCGTCCGCTCACCCGCGGCGTGAACCCGAACTCGGTCATCCAGGCCGCCGGCATGATGATGGCAATGCGGATGCTCGCTCCTGACTTCAGGAAGGAGATGGACTCCTACCTGCAGCCGTTCAAGGACAAGGTCCAGGACCGGATCGACGCGAAGACCCGGCACATCGGCGAGAGGGCCGAGCGCCAGGCGGCCCTGGTCGGAGATCTGTTCGGGGGCGCGCCGGAGGCGCAGGAGGCCTCCGGCGACGACGGCGACGACGGCGGGAAGCAGTCCGGGAAGTCGGGCGGGCGGTGGGGCACCAGCAGGGACGACTTCCTTTCCCGGCGCTGGCGTACCCGCCTGGAGGACCTGGAGCGCCGCGAGCGGGGCAACCGTGAGTTGTTTACTCCCGAGTCGGCGGCCATGACCGAGGTCGCACTCATGGAGAACGCCTTCTGGAAGATGCGTGACCCCGAGCAGGACGCGAAGCAGATCAACGCCAGCTACAAGGCCCTGCGCAAGCGCCTGCGCCAGCAGATGGAGGACGACGGGCTCGACCGTGCCGAGGTGGTCAAGCGCGCCCGGACGATCATCGGCGAGCGGATGGAGTCCGAGCCGGAGCTGCGCCTGATGTTCAACGGCGTCGCGCACGGCCGCATCGTCAAGGCCCCGCCGCACGAGGCCCGCCTCGCGGGCACCGACAGGGTACGCGAGGTCTGGACCGGGGAGTTCGACGACCACCTGGGCCGGCGGATCCCCGACGAGGGCATGTTCACGCTGCGCCTGCCGATGGAGCCGGACGAGCACCAGGTGCAGCTGGCGGAAACCATGAAGGCGGCGATGCTGGACGGCGTCCAGCGTGGCGACGGACAGGCCCTCGGCGGCAGTGTCATGGGCTACATGATCGGTTTCGCGGCCAAGAAGCAGGGCCTGGACACCCGCGGGCTGCCCGAGGACCTCCAGCAGCGCCTCGACCAGTCCGAGAGCATGCTCGCAAGCATGGAGATCGATGGTCTCTCGGACGAGGAGCAGCAGCGTGTCTACTCGAACGCCTACGTGGACGCCATCGAGGAGCTGAACAAGGAGGACCCGGATTTTGAGCACGAGCTCAAGCTGGCCCTCGGCGAGGACTGGCAGGACACGATGCGGGCCGCGGTCGACGATCCCGCTACTTTCCTGGCGGCGCAGCGCACGCGGCCCCAGCCCTTCCGACAGGGGCCCGGCCCCTCGGCCCGGCCGGGGCCGGAGGGCCAGTGGAGCCGCGACCGCGGAGCCGAGGACTACCAGCCGGCATAGTCCGGAAACGAACGAGAAGGAGACAGGACCATGAGCGACGACCAGCAGGTAGAGCAGCAGGAGCGGTACGGTTCCCGGCTCGCCCAGATGTTCGGGTACGTCACGTCCGAGGACCGCGGTCGCTGGGAGCAGCAGCGTGCGCAGAACAAGAAGAACGTCAACGTAACCAAGCAGGGTGCGAAGTCCTCCGTGAGCTCGATGATGGAGTTCGGCGACAAGAACATCAACGCCAAGCTCAACGCGGCCCACCGGATCGCCGACCAGCAGCGGTTCGACGAGTCCCACGACAAGATCGTCAGCACACGGCGCGATCCGAAGACTCGGTCGATTATTGAGTCAGTTGACTACGAGTACAAGGACGACCGCCAGTCCATTGATCCGGATTTCGAGCTTTAGTTGAATGAATACCGACAGGTCTGTGGATCGCTTTTCGACAGGCCTGTCGGATAAACTGGTTTTCAAGCAGGAAGCGGACGACGAGGGATGATAGGACAAAGGTGTGGGCATGAAGACGACGGTTCATCCGCGGATCAGCAAGCGTGGATTCATCTCGAAGGTGGCCGGCCGCAGCGGACAGCCGATAAGGGTGGTGAGTGAGGTGTACGAGTCGCTCATCGCGGAGCTCACCGACGCCGTGCGCCGTGGAGACACCGTCGTGCTCACCGGCTTTGGCCGCTTCGCCCGGCAGACGCACAAAGGCCACAAGGTCCGGTTCGGCAAGAAGGACGTGGATGACTACTCGGTGCTGAAGTTCTCAGCGTCACGCAGCATCAATCGACGGCTCGATCCGGACACTGACCTGGGCGGCCAGGAGACCTTGAGGCTGATCGATGAATTTGACGAGGCTGAGGAGGTCCTTGCCCGGGTGGCGGGATAGACGACGGGCAGCTGCTGACAGAAAAAAAGAAGAACCCCGGCGATGCGGAAGCATCACCGGGGTTCTTCTGTCCGTAAGGGGCTGCAGGTGCCAAGACCGGTCCCTGTGCACGGCGCATCGTCAGGGGTCGCTTATGATCGCTCGGTGATCTCGTCTGAATTCCTCACCTGTACCTCCCATGTGCCATTGCTCCAGTCAGTGGTGCAATGCGATCCATTCAGTGTGATTGTCAGGTCGGCGGAAAAGGACTGGGACCCGAGCACTTTGTTGTCCGCCCTCAGCCAGGCGTCGGCCGTTCTGGTCGCCATCATTGGTGGTTTCCTGGTCAGCCGGCTTGTCGCGATCTCCAGCGAACGCGAGGGTATCAGGAGGTTAGTGGAAGCAGCCACCGGCCGTATTCAGCACATTGAGTCGGACCTGGACCAGGCCCATCAGACGCGATTGAACAGGGCAAAGAGCTATCTCTACGAAGAAGCAGTGGAGAAAATACTCGAAGATCCGGCTTTGGATCTCGACTCCTTGATCCAAGGCCGCTTGCTAGGGGGAACGGCAGTGGATGAGCTCAAACCGTATGCGCTTTCGCTTCGGCAACGCGTGCAGGACGCGGTGAAGGCTATCAACGGGAAGCTCAGGAAGGGTGACACCAAGGCGTTGGAGCTTGAAGCTCTTGTCGAGCGGGGTCTGGTGATTGCTGACGCCGATCAGGATATTTACGAACAGGCCTTCAAGCATCGGCGACGCAGCCTTCCCTCTCCGGCGGGTCTGGCGATGTTTGGACCGAGCAGCTATGCGGATTTATCTTCGGTACTTCGACCGGGGATCATTTCAGATGCGGCACACGCGGCAAGCCTGCGACGGCAGGACGAGGAAATCAAGGCTGAGGCAGATCTGCGGACGCAACTCCGGGCGGCTGTGGCCGAGCGGGACCGCTTGGATGAAGAGCTGGCCCGCGTCGGCAAGCCTGTGGGTGTGGCTGCGGCCATGTGGATGCTGGGCCTCCTCTCGCTGGGAATCCTCGTACCGTTGATCATGATGGCCTTTGAGCCCAAGGGCCTGGACGTCGTGTCCAAGATTCTGCTGCTTGGCAGCTTTGTCATCGGACTGGTGGCGATTCTTTGGTATGTCGGTTGGTTCTGGCTAAAGATCGGCAAAGACAAAACACAAGCCACGCCAGGAAGGTCCTCGGAAGCCCCGCCCCGGTAAAGGCCAGTAGTCACGCAATCTTGATGGCCGCCTTTGCCGACGTTTTGCCGTTGCATTGCGAACCTCGGCGGCAATGCTCCAGGCAGCCGTTTCCGCAGTTCCGTTGGCCGGATGCACGAGAACACCGTGTGGGCCCGTGAGGCTTTCACCTGTACGGGTGCTGGCGTGCACGCAGTACCTGCGCTGGTTGTGCACGGTGTAGGTGAGTTCCAACTCCAGTTCGACATCCCAGATGTGCTGCTGGTCCCGCAGAGCTTTCCTTGTCGCCGCCAGGAACATCAGGGCCGCGGCATCTTCAATCTGCTGTGAGGTGGGTTCCTTGTAGCGCCGGCCACCGGCAGTCCCGGCAGACCCAGCGGGGTTTGTAACAGCTTCAGTGGACATGACGACTCCTGTTTCGAATGTGGTTGGTTTCCCTGATCGAAGAAGGACCCGGTCACAGCTTTGCTGTGACGCTTCCCGGTGCTTGGTGCTGTATCCAGCCGGGAGGAAGCCTTGTTTCCACCCCTGCTTCGCTGGGCTTACGCTGTGCCCACGATGTTCGAAGGTTTGCCGGCCGCCCTGCATCCTCCTGTTGCCCTTGCTTTGGCCAAGGCCGTGGAGTCGATACCACGCGGTGACGCACTGTCCGGCGGCTCAGTCTTTGAGATGAAGTTCGACGGTTTCCGGGCAGTGTGCCTGGTCGGTTCGGATGGGGCGTGGCTCTACAGCAGACAGGGCAAGGATCTGAGCAGGTACTTTCCGGACGTGTTGGCTTCCGTGCGTGAGCAGATCCCTCCGGGCTGTGTTGTCGATGGCGAAGTTGTGGTGTGGTCCGAAGGGCGGCTGGATTTCGATGCGCTGCAGATGCGCCTGGTGAGCTCAAAGGCGGCTCTTGCGGAGCTCGTGATGAAAAGCCCTGCCTCGCTGATCGCCTTCGACGTCCTGGCAGTGGCGGGGCAGGATACCCGCGGGCTTCAATTCCGGGACCGCCGGGCTCTGCTCGAGGAGCTGGCGCGCGGGTGGGTTCCGCCACTGCATCTGTCACCGGTGACCAGCGACCAGGCCCTGGCGGCCACGTGGTTCAGTGACATGACCGCCACGGGCGTGGAAGGAATTGTGATCAAGGGTGAAGGGCAGACGTACGAGCCCCGGCGAATCTGGCTGAAGGTCAAGAGCAGAAGCGCCCTTGATGTGGTTCTTGCGGCGGTCATAGGTCCCATGGCGCACCCGCGGGCAGCGGTGGTGGGTTTGCCGGTACACGGACGGCTGCGGATTGTCGGCCGGTCCACGTCCTTGACGGCTCGTGCGGGAAGGGATCTGGCCACATATCTTCGTCCTCCCCGGGGAAGGCATCCATGGCCGGAGGAAATCAGCGAACGGGTGCTGGACCGCTTCACCAAGGAGGGCGGCACCACTCGCTTGACTTTGGTGGAGCCGTTGGTGGTTGAAGTCTCGGCCGACATAGCCTGGTCGGGTCAGGCATTCCGGCATTCAGTCCGCCTCATGCGGGTCAGGCCTGAGTTGTCGCCGACGGAAGTATCCCTCCCGGAAGGCTTCCAGCGTGCCTGGCGATAAAGAATGTAGCCATGTGAAGAATGGAGTCATGCGACGAGAAGATGAACCTGAAGAGTTCGAGATTGCCGACTCGTATTTTCAGGAGCTGAGGACCTGGCTGGGCTTCCGGGATTCCCACGAGGCATGGATCCCGGAAGCCGGAAGCCGTCTGGCGCAGGACGATGGGCTCATCAAACCCCACCAGGCGTCGCACAACATCGCCAATGCGGTAGTCAGCGCGATCGATCATTTGCACGCGCTGGACAGCATCATGCTTGGTGCCGGAGCATCACATACTCTTGCCCCGTTCTCGCTGGTCAGGGCAGCCATTGAGTGCGCCGCACAGGCCGCCTGGATTTCAGCGCCAGAAGAACAGGCGACCAGGATAGTTCGTTCGCTGTCTCTGTCGCTGAAGGTAGCCAAAGACCGCGAGACTGCGTACAGCGAACTGGCACGTCGCCATCCGAATCTTCAGGGAACGCTTCCGGACTTCGACAGCGACAAGGCGCAACTGCAGGCTATTCTCGATGCCTCCGGGGCCGCTGGAAAGTTGATTCTCCCCAGCAGCACGCACATACTCACGCAGGTCCGCGACCTGGTGCCCAGGACGTCCGCCTTGTCCGTATGGCAGCTGTGCTCGGGTTTTGCCCACGGCAGGCGCTGGGCCGCGGATGCCGTGCTGAAGCCGGCGCAGTCAACTTCTCTGCCGGATGATGTCATCGCCAAGGAAAACCGGCCGACCATGAGGCTGCTTGTCTGGGCCCTTACCCCGGCTATGGATTTGATCCGGTACAGCCTCGAGCGGCATTCCGAGCTGTCGCGGGCCTAAGCAGCCAATTTGTACCCGCTGAAGCAAGAATCGGCGGCCGGAGCGGGTACTGCAAAAGATGCCGCGCGACTCAGTTATCCGCGATGGCGAAGATCACGACAATGATGATGATCGGGATGAGCAGCACGCCCGCGCCGGCGGCGAGGTGCTCCCAGCTGAACGGCGAGTTGAGGAAGGCGATGAAGCCATCCCACAGGCTACGGACGGAGCCCACGGCCCAGGCGAAGAAGCCGGTAGCCCAGCCGATGACGGCGGTGACCGAGACTCCGCTGAGCGCGCACAGCCCCACGATCGTTCTGGTGTTCCTGAGCATGGCCAGTCCCCTCATTTCCGGTCCTCGAACAGCAGGTAGTAGAGCCCGATGTGCGGGATGACGAGCACGGCGAAGGCCAGCCAGGCCCGCTTCGGATCCTCGATCACCCATGTGATCCCCTCTTTGACGGGTTCGGCGTACGCGAGCACCGGCGCAAGAACATCGGTGCGGAAGACCACATGGAAGATGCCGTAGGCCATTCCCAGGGCGATCGCCAGGGCAAGGCTCCGGCGGATTGTCAGCTGCGCCCGCGGGCTCATCCCCCGGCGTGGTTCCGCGACTGCCGGTTCCCAGGTCTGGTGGTCCGTGTCGTAGTCGTGCATCACTTCATCCCGTCTCCATCGAATCATCATTCATGTCCATTCTATGAGAAAGGCTGAATGACGAACAGAAACGAGGCCCAATGGTCAGTCGAACTCGAGGTCTGCACCGACTGGTGCGGGTGTGTCGAGCCCCCTGCCCGCCTGCGGGGCATGATTCTTCGCCGCGGATGCGCGGCGCTGGGCGGCGAGCTGGTCGAGGGTGACCCCGACGGGCCGCCCGAGGCGCTGGCCGGCTGTCCGGTAGACCTCGCTGTCGCGGCGTGCGCCGATGGCGACGATCTCGCGCCGGGTGATGCCGCCGGGCGGCTCGGGCCTGACGTCGCGTGAGACGATGCGCAGCGGCGGCTTCTCATGGGGGTCCGCACCGACGTAGGTTGTGTCGCAGTCGGAGAGGTCGGCAAAGCGGGAGTCGTAGTCCAGCGGCTTAGTCGGGTGGCGGCGGCCGTTGAGCCGGTGGAGCATGACGATGGTGGCCTCAAGGAGCGCCTCGTCCCGGCTGTGCGGATTCTTCAGGGCGCGCTGGTTGAGCCGTTCGATGTCCTGGCGGGCCCCGGGGCTGAGATGGACCTTGATCCGCAGCCCCTCAGTCATCGTCGAGCACCTTGCGGATCATTGACCGGGCAGGCTCGCCCAGCTCATCGCCGAGCTCATCGAGGGTCAGGCCGGGCTCCTCGGAGGCGTCGGAGGCACGGATGCGGCGGGAGAGCTCGGCCTGGAAGGCAGTCTCGTCGGCATGGACCCGCCGGAGCAGGTCGACGAAGTCGGCGAACGGGATTACGGCGGCCTCGGGGACGTTCCCGTCACCGAAGATCAGGGGCTCGGCATCCCCGGCGCGGAAGCGCTCGAGCAGGGTGCCCAGGTCGGCGGCGGTAATCTTCTGGGTCGGGGCGACGTTCACGGAGAACTTCGGCAGGGAGCCCTCGCGCGGGGCCTGGGGGGTCTTGTCGTCAGTCATGGTTCCAGTCTATTCGTGGTCGACTGGGATGCCAGTGCCTCATATCCCACCATTCCTGATGGACACTGAGTCGCTGGGGAATGGCGTAGCGGGGCAGTTGAAGAGAAGCAGGCCCGCGCCCTGCGGCCCACTGCGGGTCGAGGGCGCGGGCCATGCATCAGAACTCGCCCGAGCCGGGCTGGACGTCGAACACCGGCACGCCGAGGGCCTGCCAGGCGCGGATCACCCTGGGCCGGTCATCCAGCGCGAGCCGGACGTCCCACCGCCCGCGGATGAAGGCCTCGTAGATCTCGGGCTTGACGATGTCGTCCGGCCGGCGGTCGCCCTGTCCGCGCATGAACAGAGGGCAGCTGGCGGTCCACTCCCCCACATGTTCGATGAGCCAGGCGTAGGTCGCGCGGCCGACGTCCCAGCCGTTGTCGTCCAGGACCGGCCTGCCGGAGCAGAACACGATCTCAAGTCCGGCAGCGTACAGGGCGCGCACGGTTTCGATCACTGGCGGGTTGGGCAGGTCCCAGGGGACGAGCCGGTACTCGTGGTGTCCCCTGATGAAGCGTCCGTCGGGAAGTGTGTGCGTGGCGACTGTCCCGTCGATGTCGACGATCACGGCCGGCGAGAGGACCGCGGTCGTGGCAGTGCTGATTTCTGTCATGGTGGGTCCCTCCTTCCGGGCGGTGAGGCTATTCAGTGGACGGACGCTCGGCCTCGACGTCGAGCGGGACGATCGTCCCGAAAAGTCCTGCAGCATGCTGTGGCCCGTGCGGGACTGCCAGCGGGTCGGGACCATCGGGCATGACCCCGGACTCTCCGCATGTGGGACACGTCCATGTCCAGGTGACAGGCGCGTGCACGACGCGCCTGTCGATGATCATCCAGTCGAAGCGGTCAACCCAGTCCTCGCGGCCGAGAGGCTGGCAGAGATCGGCGTCGAAGAGGGCATCGGGCACTGGTGTCCGGCTGCTCATCGCACTCCTTCTTCGGCCGGTGCGGGACCGGGCTGGGCCACCCAGTACTCCCCGAGGGGCTGGATGGTCCCGTCTTCATGGCCATGGCAGGTCAGTTCGAGAGAGCCGGCCCATTCGTGGGGACCCTGGGTGATCGCGGTGCCAGCCGGCACCTGCAGCGGAGCGTGGTCGTGGCCGTGGTAGTCGCGGCAGGCCGACTCGTCGTCGTTCGCGAGCTTGAGGGCGCAGCACGCGCAGAGGATGAAAACACCACTGGCCAAGGTCAGTCCCCGCCTTCCTGGTTGTCGTACTGGCTGACATAGCCGATGAGAAAGTTGTCGTCGACCGGATCGAAGCCGTGCTGCTCCGTGAACTCCGCGTGGTACTCGGCAGGGTCCCGGTCTCCCGGGTGCGGCCGGACGGAGCCGATCGCGTTGGCGATCCACTCCAGTTCGTCGGCACCGGACCACTCCGGCTTGGTGCCGAGGCCGAGGGCATTGGCGTCGACGATGTCGGTGTCGGTCACAGGTCCGGGGTTGCCGTTGGTCCGGGACAGCGGCCTGCGGCAGTCGGGGATGAATCCCATGGCAAGCAGGACGGTCACCGGCAGGTGGTGGGCGTGCCAGATCGCGTCGGCGGCGTCGGTGGGGGAATCGCCCGAGGAGAGTCCGCCGGAGAGGTACAGCCGGTAGCCGGCGACCTCGATGGTGTCCGTCTCGCTGGAGTCCAGCACCTCTTCGAGCTCGTCGATGATCCTGCGGCCGACGCGCTTGATGACCTCCGGGGTCGGCTCGCCCTCGGCGTCCAGGTGCATGTCGGGGTCGAAGTCCTCGACCAGCTCCTCGAGCTGGGACTCGGGGTCGTCGAACCGGAACGATTCAGGGTCCGCGGTCTCCTCGACCATCAGGCGGCCGCGTTCGAAGTCGATCGGCTTGGTGCGGTTGGCCGGGACGGCGATGGCCGCGGTGAGCATATCGGCGCTCATGGGTTCTCCTTGGGTCGGGATGTGGGTGGGGTCGGCTCAGGCGGCGGATTGCTGTGTCTTCGCGGCGGCGTGCTCGCGGTAGAGGCGCACAGCCAGGTCGACGCAGTAGCAGGTGAACAGGAAGTGGATGTCCCAGTCGCGCAGGTCCCACTCCCAGGTGTCGGAGCCGACGGTGTCCTCGTGCTCAGCCAGCCATTTGTGGGCCTCCGACTCGCTGTCGGCGTGCCAGCGGGCGTCTTCGATGATTTCCATGCGCCGCTCGGCAGGGGAATGTCGTGGGACCTCGATGTCGGCGATCTCCATCCAGTTGTGTTCCTCTGTGAGCCGGTCGAACTTCTCGTCGGGGATGCCGTCGGTGCTCCAGAGGGCAGCACGCGCCGCAGCGGCCGCGTTCCGGCGCTCGTGGTTCAGCACGGTGTCGGTGGCCGCTCGGTGCTCCTGGGCGGTCCAGTGGGCCTCGAAGAGCGCCAACTGTGCGTCCCCGTCAAGGCCGCGCAGTTCGTGCAGGCGCGCCAGCAGCGCCAACTGCTGATGGTGGACCTCCTGGGCCTCGGTGCCGAGTCCCTCGCTTTCTTCGAGGTGCTCCCGCACCAGCTGGATGAAGAGATCCGGGTCGTACTGCTTTACTTCGCGGGAGCGGCCGCCGCAGAGCTTCTCGGCCCAGTAGCGGAAGTCGATGCTTGGCGCACCGTCGGAGTAGTAGCCCTCGCTCTTGCCGGCCGACGCGAAGAACCCGATCATGTCTGGTTCTCGGGTGAACATGTAGCCGTCGGCGATGTCGCCGCTGGTGGCCAGGTGGCCGGGCCAGGTGGTGACGTCCCAGGACCACATGCGGGTCCCTGGGGCCTGGATCCTGAAGTGGCGGTAGAGATCCTCGTCGTGCAGAACGACGAGGACGTGCTCCCGGGTCTGGGCGAGAAAGTCGGCGTACGTACGGGCGTACGGGTTCTCGGGCTTGACGGTGTCAGGTGCGGACATGGCGGGTCCCTTCCGGGTCTGCTGGTCAGGGTTGTGGTCGGGGCCGTCCGCTCGGGCGGTGCTCAGAGGATCGGCAGTGGCCGGCCGGAGGGCTTGTAGTGGCCGTCGGCCTCGTCGAGCACGGCCTCGGTGAGGAGCACGGTGGCGGGCATGAGGAACGCACCCACGAGCGCGGCGAGGCGCTGCTCGTCGGCCAGCACCCGCTCGGGGATGCTGCCGCGGGAGCTGAAGAACATGTCGGCACGCTCGATGAGGCTGGCCCGGCGGGCCTCTCTGGAGGTGAAGTGCTCGGCGATGGTCTGTCCGGGGCCGTACTCGGTGATCACCGAATAGAGCGCGGCGGGAACCTCGGTCTTCTTGCGGGTTGTGCTCACGTAGACCTGGACGCCCCATCGGCGGCAGAGCTTGGCGATGGCGTTGACCACGCTGTCCGGGGCGCTCTCCCACTGCCCGGAGCTGGACTGGTACAGCTCGTGCACTTCGTTCGCGGCGGAGGCGTCGATTGCGCCCAGGACGACGTCCGAGGCGGTCAGCAGCTGCGCGCACATGCGCAGCCGGAATGCTGGCGAGGGGTAGTGGTTGTGGAAGACGATCCGGTCGTCGTGGCAGATGACCAGGTCGTAGGCACTGTCGGGGCCCGGCACGAGCTCCTCTGAGCCGGCCTGGATTCCAGTGGCGGTCATGGCGTGCTCCTTCGAAGCTGCATTGGCTGTGTTTATAGGATGGGAAGCAGGAGGCGCGGGCGCTCCGACCTCTCGTGGAGGTGGAGCGCCCGCGCCGGTGCCGTCGGTCAGACGGCTTCTGCGACCTGCTGCTGGTCGCCGGCGGTACCGGCGTCCTCGTCGTCGACCAGAAGGGTCGGGTCGATGCCCGCAGCGCGCTGCGCGTTCTTCTCGTCACGCTCGGTGAGGGCGTTGACGATCTGTTCGTAGCTGCTCTGGATCGGCGGGTTCTTCGCCGTGCCGTAGGAGAGCACGTACTGGCTCTTCATGGCGCGCGTGAACGCGACGTAGAACATCCGCTTGGTGTCCTGGGTCATCTTCGCGTCCTCCTTGTAGAGGACGACGACGTTGTCGAACTCGAGGCCTTTGGCACCGTGGATCGTCGAGACGACGAGGTCGGCCTTGGACTCGAGGTTCTTCCGCTTGCGCTCCTGGTTCTTCTGCTTGTTCACGTTCAGCTTCTGCTGGTTGCGCGTGATCTCGAAGGACAGGAGGTTGTCGCGGAGCCGGTCGAAGAACACGTTCGCAGGCAGGCTGCCCTGGTTGCACAGGGCCACCCAGCCGTTGATCGCGGCGCTGTTCTCGACCCACCACTCGGAGATGGTGCGCAGGATTGCCTTCTCGACGTTGACGTTTCCGGCATTCTTCGTCAGCTTGCCCATGTTGTCCTTGATCCCCTGGGAGACCACGAACGAGGCGTTGGCCGGCTGCACCTGCAGGACGTCGTTCCAGAAGAACTTGATGTACTTCGAGAAGATGTCCGTGGCGTAGACGCGGTCGCTGACGAGCGAGGCCACGTGCTTATTCGGGTAGGCCTTCTCGAGCACTTCCTGGATCAGCGCCACCTCACGGCGGGCGTAGGCCAGGAAGGCCACCTGCTCGCCGCGGTCCAGGCAGGCCTGAACGTACTCCGGGATCACCGTGTTGCGCACGAGCGGCTGCAGGTCTTTGGCGATGAAGCCGGTCAGGCGGGCCACCTCGTGGTAGTTGAGGGTGACCTTCTCCTGGAAGGAGTCGACCGTGGGCACCGCCAGCGAGTTGGCCTGCAGCTGGATGTTGGCGAACTGGTTGGTCTCCAGACCGCCAAGCACGACGTTCGCGAAGTCGAGAATCTCCTGGTTGCTCCGGTAATTCGTCGTGAGCCGGAAGGTCGCGAAGACCCCCGAGCCCTCCAGCGTGTTGAGCGCCCTCGGGTTGGCCGAGCGGAACTCGTACAGCGTCTGGCTGGCGTCGCCGACGATGAACAGCGACTGGGCGTGCTTGGTGATGTACTTCAGCACGTAGATGAACTCGAAGACCGAGTTGTCCTGGACCTCGTCGATGATCAGGTACTTGCTCTGCACGTGGGCAGGCTCGGACATGTCATCGATCTTCTGGTAGCAGATGATGATCTGCAGCTCCAGCGAGGTCTGCTCGATGCGGTCGAGCAGCGCGATCACCTCGTCGAAGTGGTTCTCGACGAAGGTGTTCAGGGCCGTGAACGCGCCGGTCTTGTTCTGGTCGACCTCCAGCAGGCGGTGTCGGAACGTCGCCGCGAACTGGCTGTTCGGGTAGAAGATGTCGATCGAGTTGATGATCGTGTCGATGGCCGAGACCTTGTGGGTCGGGTGGTTCATCGAATAGATGTCGATGATCATCTTGGCGATCGTCATCGAGCCGACGTTCGGGTTCTTCTCCGTGATGTTGTCGGCCGCGGCGTTGGTGAACGACAGGACGGTGATGTCGCTGGCGGGCACCCCGCAGGTCTCGAGGTACTTGATGCGCTCGAGGATCACGGTCGACTTGCCTGTGCCCGCGCCTGCCTGCGTCATCACGAGCGGCTCGTGCGTGCTGAGCGCGTCGAGCTGCTGCTTGGACAGGTGCGGCGGGAAGACCGGGGCCGTGGCCGGCTGGGGCGGCGTGATGAGCTGGCCCTTCATGCGCTCCAGGTGGTCGAGGGTGTGGTTCATCAGCAGGCTGAGGTTCTGCTTGGACAGCTTCGCCGCGATCGGCGCGGAGAACGTGGTGTCCAGCTGCTGGTGGATCCGGCGGTAGGCCTCCAGCGGGACGTTGTAGTTCTCCAGGTAGCGCAGCTGCACCGCGAGCATGTTCAGCTGCTCCTCGGTGGGGCTGGCCGGCATGTCCTGCACGTACTGGCAGACGGTGTCCGAGATGGCCTCGGAGTCCCAGATCTGGGCCAGGCGCGTGATGCGCTCGTAGATCGGGTACTCGTCCATCCAGTCGGCGAGCTTGTCGAGGTTGGTGGCACTCAACCCTGCGGCCGAGAGCACATCCTCGATGACGTCGCGGGCATTCTCTGCGGGGCTGGTGTCCCACTGCAGGAACACCGCCGCGTCGTGGTTACCGTAGCCGATGGAGCGGGATACCGATACGGCACGCTCGGGCTCGGCCAAGCCCTGCTTGAGGAAGTAGAGCTCCAGGCGGTACTGGATCACCAGGTCACGGCGGATCTTGTCGCCGGACTTGTCCTCGTACACGGTCAGGGCCTGGGGGGTCATGTCGAAGTGCACGTCCCAGGAGTTGGTCGGCGTGGCGATGTCGAGCTCGAAGCGGTCATCGACATGCGGTACCGGCAGCGTGAACGACCCGCCCGAGAGCAGGGAGCGGCGCGTGATCGGGGCCAGCGGCACCAGCGCGGTGGTGATGTCGTGGTGGGTCGAGCTCTGCTTGACCTCGATGTCGCGGTCAACCGCGTAGGCGGTGTTGGTCGCAGTGTTGATCGGCCGCAGGCTCTCATTGAGCAGGCCGGTCTTCTTGCCGGACCCGGTCAGGCGCGAGGAGAAGAACTTCGGGTCGACGGTCTTCTGGGCAGCGACGGCGGCTGCGGAAAGGTCGATGTCGTCAAGCAGAATAGGCATGGTGTCGTCTTTCTTCGAACGAATCAGTAGGCGGGTCGAGAGGGTTTGTCGAATGGAAGCCGCATAGACCATGCTCACAGGAGACGAATGGTCAGTCGAATGCTCGTAGACGAGCGCTTGGGTCACGGGCGCGGGCATGAGAGCGGGAGGGCTCGCCTCTGGCGACGAGCCCTCCCGCGCTCCTCTCAACCCACCCGTCAGGGGCCGTGAGGCCCCTGAATCCGGGCGCGGCGGCGTCAGCCCCGCGGACCCGGACACCGCGCACTACCCATGCGCGCGGCGGTCAATCGCAGGCTCACCTCTTGGGTAGGCCCGGCGGGAAGCACCTTCAGTCGGCGTTCCAGGGATTGGCCTTGGTGACGGACCCGGAGGGGTCCACCTCGACAAGGCCGAGCATGAGTGCGAGATCACGGCAGTCGGCCGCGTCCGCCGAGTGGGCGGAGACCAGCAGCAGTGCGTCGCCGCAGATCTGCTCGCTCCTGTCTTCGGGCTGTGCCGAACGGACTGTGCCGACGGCGGTGGTGGTCGTGGTGGTCATGGCAGTGACGTCCTTCTTCCTGTGTTCGAACGCGGTGCGCGCACGCACGAGCGCCCCCACCCCAGGTATCCGGGACAGGGGCGCTCGAACGCAGTGTGGTGCCGGATCAATCGACGGCCAGCGGCTCCGGCTCGTCGGAGACGGCGGCTGCGGGTGGGATGAACGCAGTCGACGCAGCCGACGCAGCCTGGGCGGCGAGCAGCCGGTCCTCGATCCACACGCGCACGGCCTTGCCGGCCGGACGCGCACCCTGGGAGTCGACGTAGGTTTCCTCGGCGACGGCACGCAGCTCGTCGTCGGGGATCGACGCGGGCAGCGTCTGGCCCAGGCGGGGCCTGGCGTCCAGGATCCGTTCGCGCTGGCGGCTGTACTCCGCCGCGAGGATTTCCCGGTAGGCCTGCTCGTCGACCGGGTTGAAACCCACGACGAGTGAGAACCGCCCGAGCAGCTCTGCGTCGAAGAACTGAGCCAGCTCCTTGGTCAGGGACCGGTGGGAGACCGCCGGCGGGGCCGAGCCGAAGCCGACCGGCTTGCGGTTCAGGGCTTCCCGCGCGGCGTTGGTCGTGCAGATCACCAGCGCCTTGGAGAAGTCCAGCACCTTGCCGTGGGCGTTGCGGATGTAGCCCTCGTCGAAGGCCGAGAGGAATAGCCGCTGCACGGCTTTGTCCGCCTTCTCGAACTCGTCGAGCAGGATCACCCGGTGGGGGTTGGACTCGAGCGTGTCGAACGGCAGCTCGCGGTTGGAGTCCGAGCCCACGTAGCCGGGAGGTGCCCCGACGATCTTCGCGGTGTCCGAGGGAGTGTGGAACTCCGTCATGTTCAGAATGATCGGCTCGGTGCCGGTCATCTGCTCCGCAATGATCTTCGCGGTCTCGGTCTTGCCCACGCCCGAGGCTCCGGCGAGCATCCAGGTTGTCGGGGTCGACGTCGGGAACAGGTCCAGCTCCTCGCGGGCCAGGCGGTCCACGAGCTTCTCGAGCACGTCGTCCTGTCCGCGCAGGCGGCCCAGCAGGGTCGCCCGGAGGGTTGCGACGTCGAAATCCGGACGCTGGGCGTTTCCGGTCATCAGACGCTTGGCCACGTCCAGGACGCGTTTGGTAGTCAGCGGCACCTGCGGGATCGACCGCAGGGTGTTCACGAGTGCCGTGTCTCCGGCTGCCTCGGCCTGGACGATGAGCTTCTTCTGCTCCAGCACACGGTCGGCCATCGCCCGGTCCAGCAGCGTGATGGCGCTGTCGGGGCGGTGCTGCCCGGCACGGGAGTTCTCCTCCGCGATCCGGACCGTCTCCGCCAGGACATCGTCGGAAACCGCGATCTGGTGGCGGTAGTGCGCCACCAGGCCCGGACGGACACTGCCGAGCACCGTGAGGGTTTGCTCGACGGTCAGTTCGTCGACGATGAGCGGGGTGAAGCGCCGCGCGAAGGCAGGGTCGTCGTCGAAGGCCCGGGACTCCGTGGAGGTGGTGGCACCGATGACGCGCATGTCGCCGCGGGCCAGGGCAGGTTTGAGCACCTGCGAGACCTTTCGCAGCACCGAGTCGGTGTGGGAGGTGGATCCACCGGTGATTTGGTGGATCTCGTCCATGAACAGGATGACCTTGTTCTTGGGGTCTGAGGCGAAGTCGATGACGGCCTGGACCTTCTCCTCCAGCTGCCCGACGATGCCGGAGCCGGCGACGAGGTTGGTGATGGGCAGCTCGTAGACGGTGAAGCCCTTGAGCTGGTCGGGGATGAGGGTGTCGCCCAGGGCGATCCGGCGGGCGATGTCCTCGACGATCCGGGTCTTACCAACGCCGGCGGAGCCCTTCAGGAGCACGTTCGGCTTGTTCCGGCTGATCAGGACGGAGAGGACCTGCTCGATGAGCGCGTCGCGGAACATCGTCGGGTCGGCGTTCTTGAACTTCTCGTTGTAGTCGACGAGGAGCTCCTTGACGGCGTCGTCGGACTGGCCGCCCTGGCTGGGGATGCCGCCCATGGGCGGGAAGCTCGGAGGCGTGCCGCCGCTGTTCGTGTCGTCGTCGGAGCCCGACGTGAAGTTGTTGAGGCCCATCGCGGGTCCCTCCTTCGGTGGGGTTCGCCGGGCGGCGCGCTGGGTGGGCGCGCCGGGATGCCCGGCAGGGTTACGGGTAGGTCTGAGGGAGGAGGAGACGCCGGCCGGTTCGGCCGGTCGGCGTCTCCCCTGTGGCCGGGAGCAGGATCAGAGGACCATGCCCAGCAGCTTCTGCCGGATGCTCGGGTCGATGTGCTGCATGCCGTTCGCGTACGCCTCGGCGGAACGGACCATGTACTTCCAGTCCATGGCCGAGCACGGGGCGTAGTAGAGGTTCGGCGGGTGCTCCTCGCGTCTCGAGGGCGGAGACCACTCGAAGTCGGTGATCATCAGCGACAGCCGGCGCTTGCGCACCGGGGAGGCGTTGATGTAGTCCCACACCTGCTTGAACTCGGTGCCGCCGGTGACCTTGGGCACCTTCCGGAACTCCTGCCAGATCTGCCGCGTCGACTTGTTCTCGACCTTCAGCAGCGTCTCCTGGGAGAGCATGTGGCTGAAGGAGTTGAAGTACAGGTTGACGTTGAGCTTCTTGGCGATCCGGATGAGCATCAGCACCGCCTCCTGGTAGTTCTCCTCGGAGATCGACCCGGAGGTGTCGATGAAGACGTGCAGGTCGGGCATGTACTGCACCGAGGTGATCCGGCCCGGCTTGTTGAAGTCGTCCGGGTTGCGGCGGTTGGCCTTGAGGAAGGTCGTCTTCGTCGTCCGGTAGACGTTCTGGGACTTGTTGACCTTGCCCATGCGCTTGAGCACCCGGGTGATGTCCTTGAACAGGTCCAGCTTCGTGGGCGGGGCCTTGCGGAACTTCACCTGGGCCGAGCGCGAGCCCGGCTGTCCCGGCTGCTGCCGTGCGCCCATGGCAGCGGCCCTGGCAGCTGCTCGCGGGAGCGAGGTCAGCTTGGACAGCGCGGCGTTGGAGACGACTTTCACGGGTGAGGCGAGGGACTGGTTGATGAGGTTCCACTCCCCCGTTACCTTTGCGGCGGTGGCGCGGGCGTGGGCCTCGACGTTGACCAGGACCAGCGACCGCGGGCAGAACAGCTCCCCGACGGTAAACGGCATGATGCCGGTGTCGAGGGCGGCCGCGCCTGTTGAGGCGGCCTTGCGCTGCTGGTCGACGTAAGTCATCAGCATGCGGATGACCAGCCGGGCGAAAGAGAACTCGTCGTTGCCGTCGGAGTCGTCCTTGCGCAGCAGCAGCGATTCGGTCAGCCCCTTGAGCGAGAGGTTCGCGAAGTCGTTCAGCAGCCGGAGGGTGTCCGCCGGCATCGCGTTCGCGCCGGCCATCGTCTGCACCTGCTGGTTCAGCCAGATCTTGAAGCCGTCGAACGCGGCAGAGGACTGGAACCAGAACCCGAGGGTATTCGGGTGGTAGGTGTAGGCGACGGAGGCGAAGAAGGCGCTCTCGTCGGCGGAGCCTGCGAGCAGGCCCTTGGCCGCGGGGATGACATCGTTCTGGGCTGAGTAAAGGACCCGGGCTGACGGCGCGGGCCACTTGTTCTGCTGCCCGGCCTGGACAGCGAACAGTTCGCCCACCGGCAGGGGCGTGCCCTGGTCATAGCTGACCATGGTCTGCCCGAGCAGCGCCTTGGCGTTCTTCTCGGCGGCCGGGTCCATCGTCTCGCCGAGGCAGCGCATGACGATGTCCAGGACGTCGCCGGTGATGTCGTGGCCCGAGCCGTCGACGATGCTCGCCGGAGCGCTGGGGTTCAGCGGCTCCAGCAGCGGGTCGACCAGGACCTTCTGGATGGCCGGCATGGGGTCGTAGTCGCCCGTGCACGAGATCGTGTGCAGGGCGTCGAGCACCGCCGGCTTCTGGTTCGTGACGGTGATCGTCATCGTGGTCTCCTAATGCGGTCTGAGGCGACGGGTGTCGTGGGATGGCGGGGGACGCTCCGGAACGGAGCCGGTGGCGTCCCCCGCCGCCCGGTGCCGGGTCGGCTCAGAGGAAGGCCGACAGGGACGGCTTGACCGCGGCCACGATCGGCGAGTCGACCTCGAGGAAGGCCTCCAGGTTCTGCCGGTCGAACTGCCCGGTGGTCACCAGCTCGAACAGGGTGCGCGTGTGCTCCGGCTCAATCTGGACGGCGGCCTGCGCCAGCTGCTCGATGAGGCGCGAGTTGTCATCCTTCTCCTTCATCGCGTAGAGCAGCGAGCCGGAGACCTCGTTCTGGGTCAGGCCCGAGATCTGCGCGGCGAGGTCGGTGACCGTGCCCGCGGACTTGAGGGTCGCGTAGCAGTTCGGCTTTGGCACGTTGACTCGGTTGTGTGCCGGGCCGCCCGAGTTCGATGCGAGGTCTTCGGCGATGACCGCCACGAGCTGGGTGGTGAACATGGTGTCGCCGGTGAAGGCCTCGATCGCCTCGTTGAGCAGCGAGGTGTCGCGGCCGCCGATCTGGACCGGGGTCGCCAGGTGGCTTGCCAGCTCCTGGCGGTCGACGCGGTTCAGCCACCGGGAGAGGTGGTCGATGGTGCGCGGCGTGGTGAGCTGGTTCATCTCCTCGCCGCCGTCGAACAGCTCGGCCATGGTGACGTTGCCGTCGTCATCGTCGTCATCGCGGCCGTCGGCCACGATGGAGTTCGGCGTCGACTTCTGGAAGATGAGTCCGGGGTGCTGGGTGAGGACTTTCTTCACCCAGGGGTTGAGCGCGTCACCGAGGACGGACATGAGGGTCGTCGCATCGGGCTCGACGTGGAAGATCGCGAAGCGCGACAGCGAGGCCTCGTCGAGAGTCGTGACGTTACCCTTGTCGTTGCCCGCCACGATGAGGCGCACGTTCTCCGGCAGTTCGATGTGGCCCATGCGCCGCAGGGTCACCAGGGTGAGCGCGCCGGAGGTCACGTCCGAGGTCGTGCGGTTGATCTCGTCGAGGAAGAGGATCGGCCACTCGCGCGGGTTCTCCAGCGCGTAGTCGATGCACTCCTGAATGACCTGGTGCGGGTAAAAGACCTGCTTGTAGGACTGTGTCCCGTCGGTCTTCTCGTAGGGCACCAGGCGCGCGCCGGTGAGGTCGGCCTTGTCGGCGAGCTGGTTGCAGGGCAGGACGAAGGCTTTGGTGCCCATCGAGTAGGCGAGAGCCTCGACGAAGGAGGACTTGCCGATACCGGGCTCGCCCATGAGCGCGGGCGTGGCCCCGACCTCGAGGGACTGCTGGATCAGAGTCGTCAGGGTGTCGTTGAACTTCATGGGAATGTCTTTCTGGTCGTGGGTGAGCTGTGAGCAGGTGAGACGGGAGACGGACCCACGGCAGGGCTGAGCGCCGTACGGGACATGTCGGAAGCAGGGCCACAAGGCCCGGTGACGGGGGCGGTCGGGCTCAGAAGCCCACCGCCTCCCCATCCCCGATCGGGCTCCGCCCGATCCAGTCCTTGTTCCACCGCCAAACCGATGGGCAACCCCCAAAGGTTCACCCCGCCTCGGCGGAGGCTTCCCGTGCCGCCACCAGGGCAGCGGCACGGTCCAGCAGGAACGGCCTGCCGTTGCGCATCTGGGCGTGCTTGGGCCGAGGCTCGATCACCGCCAGCGAGGTCTTGTACAGCAGCCAGGCCTCGTCACCGGAGGAGAACTGCGCGCCGAAGGACCGGTAGGTGCGCAACGGCAGCTGCATGCCGGTGTAGAGGACACCCAGGACGGAGAACTCCCAGCGGGAGCGGTCGTTGTCGAAGTCCTCGGGCGTCTTCAGCCGGTCGCGGGAGCCGGCGAGTGTCTGCTCGACGATGGCCTCGGCGTACGGGATGTCGGGCATTTCGCCGTCCGTGCCGACGGCGGTCGAGGGGATGCTGATGCTTGGCTTGGCCTTGGCGGCGAGGTCTGCATACAGGTCCGCCACCGAAGAGAACCGGTCGGAGGCTGGTCGCGCCGCAACGTGTTCGACGATCCGCTGCGGCACCGGGTTGCGGGTGAACGTGCACCAATGGTCCAGGAGGACCTCGTACCAGCCGTGCTCCTCGCGCAGGACGCGCTTGTCAGCGGCGATCGGGAAGTCGTGGAGGTTGGCAGGCAGCGGGGCGACCAGGTGGAAGCCCCGGCCCGACATCGACAGCTCCGAGTACAGGATTCCGGGCAGGCGCAGGATGTCTGCGGCCACGTCCGGCGGGCAACCGGGCTCGACGTCGATCACGATCAGACCGTCGGAGGGGGCCTGCAGGTAGAAGGCAGCGTTCGCCGCGTTCGGCAGTGTGGCGGCCAGCTGGTCGAGAGTGAGCAGGCAGGTCGCGTCCAGGGCGAAAGCTCCGCGCAGGGGGCCTGCGTGGCGGCAGCCCGGATTGCAGCCGTCGAGCAGGTGCCGCACATCGATCGGTGCCTTGCGGCCGGAGTCCTCGTCGTCGAGCTCGCCGAGCCGGCCGGAGATGGTCCAGCGGCAGGCGGTCGCCAGGGCGCGAATCGCGGGGTTGTCATAGAAGCTGGGGAAGATCGCGCGGGGATCGACGGCGGTCACATCAATGCCTTCTTGTCGGGAGCGGATGAAAACAGGGCCGGGTTGCACTCCGGCCCTGAAAGACGAGACCCCCGTACGGCATGGATGCCTGCACGGGGGTCTCGTCTGGGGGTTCGGTCGGTCGGATCGGCCTTGGATCAGCCCTGGTAGGTGATTCCGGCCTGCTGGGCATCGCCGGAGCCGCCCCACGGGCCCTGGCCGGCGGGAGCACCCACGGCCGAACCCGCGTTCTTCAACTCGGCGTTCTCACGCTCGAGGCGGGCGAGCTTCTGCTCGGGCGTCTCCTGCTGCGGCTGCACCGCGGGGACCGGGGCGGCAACCGGAGCCACGGCAGGGGCCGCCTGCGGAGTCACCGCGACCGGTTCGGTCAGGACCTGCGCGTGGGCCTGGGCGGGGACCGGAGCCGCGACTGAAGCCGCGACGGCGGGCTGCGGGGCCGGGAAGGACAAGCCGTCCTCGACCTCGGTGGCGACCGGCTCCTCGCCGTTGCCGACGGCGGAGCCCGAGCCCGGCTGGGCCTGGACCGCGCGGGGCGGGGCGTTGAAGACGATGCCGCGGGCCGCGAGCTCCCCGCTGGCGACGCCGCCGGCGTTGTAGTAGCGCGGGGTCTCGTGCACAATCACCTGGTCGAGCGACAGGCCGCGGTTGGCGAAGTTCTTCGGCTTGTAGACGCGGAGCACGAGCGTCACGTCCAGTCCCTGTGCCAGCTCCTGGCCGGAGGTGTCCTGGTCGTAGGTGCCATCACCCTTCTCGGACGGGATCGCGATGATCGGCAGGTTCGTGCCCTTGGAGTCGATCGAGTAGTTCGCGCCCGAGGCTGGGTTCTTCTTCGAGGTGTAGCGGCGCTCGGAGACGAACTGCTCCTCGACCGTGGGGTTCGCCGGGTCGGCGAACTGCACCTCGGCCTCGGTGATCGTCGCCGTGGTGTGCGGCTTGCCCACGGGGCTCATGCCGTTCTGGACCTTGCGCTGGTCGCTGGCGGCGAGGGCAGCACCCTCGATGAGGCTGGTCAGCCGGGCGAAGGCGAGCTTGCCGCGGATGAAGACGCTGGTGCCCTCGGTGAGCTGGTTGGCGGAGATGGAGTAGTTGGCCATGGTGGTGGGTTCCTTCTGTTGAGTGATTCGGTGGTTCGTGGCGGCCCGTCGGACTGGTCTATGACTCGTCTATTCCTTCTCCTATTCTATCAAGAGGCACTGGACTACGAGTAGAATGTGCATGAGGACTCGAATGGTCACAAATGGTGAGCTGGATAGAGAGGGACAGGGATGACGGATACGATGCACAGGCCCGAGGAGAAGGTCGCTGATGCGGCTCCCCCGGCCCGGGTGGCGGTGCAGCGGCGGGACCGGCTTGGGCCCCTGGGCTATGGCGGTGGACCGGTGCTGGCGGCCGGGATCATGGCCGGTGGCGCGCTGCTGTTCGCCGGCTGGGGCGCGACGCAGCTCCTCACTGCTGACCGGAGCCCGGCGAGCGATGCGGCGGCAGCTTCCCAGCACGAGGAGGGCACCGTGACGGTGACCTTGCCGGACCGGGACCGCAACGGGGTCCCGGACGCCTTCGAGGCCAAGGCCGGTAACGGCAGCTCTGCGGACGGCCAGGGTTCGGGCACCTCGGCGTCGGGCAAGGGCGACGAGGACAAGCCGGCGCAGGTCCCCGAGCCGAAGCCACAGCCGCGGGTGTATGTGATCCAGTGGGGTGACACCCTCACGGAGATCTCGGCGGAGACCGGAGTGCCGATCGGGGCCCTGGTCGAGAAGAACCGGATCCAGGATCCGAATCTCATCTACGCCGGGGCCTCGCTGCTCATCCCGCCCACGGCGTGAGAGCAGGCCTGGGGCCCGGACTGCGCCGACCTTCAGCGCAGTCCAGGCCTCTTGCTGTGTCCGGAAACGGTCAGTCGGCGGGTCCTGCAAGCATCTGCTGCAGCGATCGCAGCCGCGTCAGCTCGGCCTGCATGCGGGCGACGTCGTCCGGCGCGTAGTCCTGGGGGTAGTCGAGCTTGTACTCGGCGAGCAGCTCGATCTTGGCGGCGAGGAGGTCCGGCACGCCGAGTTCGTCGATCAGGGCCCGGGTGAAGGCCCGGAACGCGTCCTCGTGGGTGATCGCCGCGCCCTGGGCCCAGCCGAGGGCTGCGAGGGCGGATTCCCCGTCCTCATGGGTGAGGCCCCGGGAGGTGACGACAGCGGCTGCGGCCTTCTCGGTGAGGCTTGCAATCGTTCCGGTCAGGTCAGTCATCGGCACCGCCGCCTTGCCCTGCGGCGCTGTCGCCGGCCGGGGGCGACGGGGTCTGGATGTCCAGCCAGATCTGCATGGCCTCCAGGACGTTCGAGACCCCGTCGCCTTCGTCGAGCGTGATCAGCTCCGTCCATCCCGACTGCGTGAGTGTCGAGACGGCGAACTCTTCCCTGGCCGCAGTCACCTGGTAGAGCCCGGAGCCGGCGACTTCGTAGATGGTCCGGCCGTGCCGGGCGGAGCCTTCGGCCCGTTCGTACTTGACGGGCAGCTGGGCTGCGCGGAGAGGGACGGTCATGGGCTACTCCTGTGGGTCGTGGCTCTCAAGAACAGACGATTCGGTAACGGTGGCCGCGCCGCGCACCGCGCGGCTGCGACCACCACGGAACGACCCCCGGGACCGGCGTGAGCCGGTCCACGGTCTTTTCCACCGGTTCCCCAGGGAAGCAAAAGACCCCGCCTCGGCCGAAGCCGGGCGGGGTCGATCGAGCGCCGGAAGAAGTGCTGCGCCGCGCTCAGGCGGCGTCTGTGTCGGCCTCACCGGGATCCTCGGCAGCGTCGTGCTTGTCAAACAGGAAACCCCGGGCCTGGCCGCTGGCCATCATGTCTCCGAGGTGCGCCAGGAGCACCGCGCGCTGCGTGGTCCGGCGGTCCTCCAACGGGTCGTAGTCGCGCAGGGCATCCAGGTTGACCACCCAGCCGTTCTCGCGTTCGACGGCTTCCTCAAGTTCGGAGCCAGCGGCGACGGTCATATCGGTGAAGTCGTGGTCGAACTCGGGTGTGACGTCGAGCCGCCGTGTCGGGTCGTCGATGTAAAGCGTGTCGCCGAACAGCAGCCCGCCGGAGCGGTCGAAGGCGGTGAGAAAGACGCGGTCGGCGCGGGAGGTGTTCTCGACATGCACGGCGGCCACGGCGTCGTTGGCGAGAAAGTCCGTCTCGCTCAGACGGGCATAGATGCGTGAGCGGACTTCGTAGCACCACATGATCGACCGGGCCTCGTCGAATCCGCGGAACTCGTCGGAGGGGGGCTGCATATCGACCATCTGATGCTCCTTCACGGGCGTGATCACCTTAGTCCGGCGGGACATCACGATGTACGGAATCGCCGGGCTGTGGTTCCCATCCTGCCACAGGAGTGGAAAAGATTCCACTCAAATACCAAACGCCGGCACGAGGAAGACGTCCGCAGGGTGGTGGGACCCCGCGGCGGGATCAGTCTTGAGCGGAATCAGGGCTCTTGGGCGGGTCGTCGAGCTGTTCGCTCTTGCGCGCCAGTTCCACAATGGCCCGGATGCTGGCCAGTGCGCCGTCGCTGAGCCCGTGCACACGCAGGGCGATGGTGCGCTCCTGCGGGGTCAGCTCCTGCTCGGTGGCGCTGTCTGGCTCGTTCTCCTCCAGGAAGTAGGACAGGGGGACGTCGAAGGCGTCGGCCAGGGCTCGGAGGTGCTGCAGGCGGGGATTGTGGGCCTCCCCCTTGCGCAGTTGCTGCAGGTAGCTGAGCGACATCGAGGAGATGCCGCGCTGCTCCATTCTCTGGACGATTTCCTGCAGGGTGACGGGGCGACCGTGTGGTCCCGCCGTCTCCGCGAACAAGCGTTCTAGTCGCTGGGCGATGGTCACGGAGCTGGATCCTCCTCGTGATTTCAGACATGAAGTCATCGAGGCGAACGGTGCACGCGACGACACCTTCATACTAGTGGAAGATCTTCCAATGCGGTGGCATCGGCACATTTCCCGCTGCGCCGGAGCGGCGGGCAGTCCTAGCCGGCGGTGGGCATGTACGCACTGGCTCCGAGCATCACGGCGGCCGCCAGGCCGGATCCGAGTGCGAGCTCGAGGCGTGTGTGGTGCTTTAGCTTCAGCCGGGCGAAGGCGACCACGGGCAGCAGGGTTGGGAGGGCAAGCAGCCACCAGGGCGAGAGCCGCATCGCCGCGAGGACGACGAGGGAGGTGAAGCAGAACGCGTGCATGGAGACTTTTGGTCCCAGGAGGGTCACTCCCCCGGCAAGGACGAGCCCGGCGACCATCGTCGGCAGGATCCACAGCAGCGGGCGCGGTGCGTCCAGCAGCACCGCCGTTGCCATGCCTCCAAGCACAGACGCCACGCAAACCAGGAAGACCCACCAGCGCTGATCGCGCCGGGTGACGTGTCGATCGGTGAGCTGCTCGCGCCGCACGGCGACATGGATGGTTGCTGTCGGGATCACTGCGCAGAAAGAGCCGATCAGGATGCCCCATCCGAGACCAACCCATGTATGCGGGTGGCCTGTGACGCCGCAGAGGACGCAGATGAGGAACACGGACACAGCGGGCGCGAACACGTCACTGAGGATCCGGGCGGCCCGGGTCGCAGGATCGCCGGCCGCGGGGATGCGGATATTCGTCCCGTTCCCGGTCATCGCCCGTCCGCCCCATTCATGGCACTCATCGCAACACGGATTTCGTAGAGGCTCTGCACAGAGGCGGCCAGGGTTTCGTCGTCTTTCAGCTTGAGCGTGCGGAGCCGGCTCAGGGCGAGTGTGAACCACCCGAGGCTGGGAACGGCGTTCTCGCCGCTGAGATGGCGCACCAGCCCCGCCGACAGGTGCGGATCCTCGGGGTGCTGCCTGTGCAGGGGTTCCAGTGCGGGGTCGTGGTCCTCGCGGATGAGTCTGAGCGCGTCGTGGGTTTCGATGGTGAGCCTTGAGAGCGTCATCAGCTGATCGAACCCCTGCCTGTCTTCGGGCGGAAGCTTTACGTCGGGGTGAAGAGTGGTGGTCGTTCGCCACAGAGGTACGACGACCTCGTGCGCGAGGCGGAGCGCGAGCCTCACCTGCGTTTCTATGCTGATGCGGCGGATGACCCCTGTTGCGAGTCCCAGGAAGAAGAAGCTGACAACGGTGACGAGGAGTTGTGTCCTCAGTTCAGTTCCGCCGACGACCGGACTGCCAAAGAGGTCCAGGAGTGATGAGCCGATGAACAGGGCAGATCCGATGGCCCCCGTAAAGACGAATGCAACCGGAAGGCGGGCGGAGAAGGGTTGGTTCTTCTGCGTCATGGTCCGCCAACAGCCGACGGCAACTACGGCAGTTGCCGCGGCGAATGCAGAGAGGTACAGGAAGTTGTAGGAGATCAGTGCCCAGGCCTGGCCGCGGGCAAGGGCGGCGTCGATGTCGACCCGGTCGTAGATGGTGCCGTCGGCATGGACGGGGATGAACCACACCAGCACGGCCTCGCCCAGGGCGATGATCCCGGCGAAGAGGTAGATGAACCGGGTTGCACGTCGTGAAAGCGGAGTCGCGCGGAACGTGAGGATGAGCAGCGCCACGGATACCTGGGCGGTCAGGATGGCAAGGCGCTTGAGGAGGTCGACGGCAGGTCCGTCTAAGGGCGGCTCCACGCCACGGCAGACCGTGGCCACGAAGAGGGCGGCACAGGTGACCCTGAGAAGGTTAACCCGGCGTCGGCGTCCTTGATACAGGGCAGAGACGATGATGATCAGGCCCATGGTGATACCGACAATGATGATCTCAGTCATCAGATCTCACCGTCCTCGTTTGATCCGGACAGGAAGGCGAGGACCTCGCTGCGTTCTTCCGATGCCCGCCGCTTCCGGTGCAGAGCATCCATCAGCCGCATGCCGGTGGTCTCGGCGCGCTTCTCCACCGGATCGTCGAACATGCTGCGCAGATGGGTGCAGTCGGTGTCGGCCCGGACGTCGCCGTGCAGGATATGGGCGAACTCGTGGAGGATTGTCTGCTCAATGTTGAGGGGCGGGAGCTCAGGGTCGTAGAAGACGTGGGCCACTCGTCCGATCACAGTAGTGAGGCCGCTGACCTCATGATGGCGCATCTCATCCGGGATGGGCCGTATCACGATCTCGAGTCCGCAAGCTGAGGCGATGGCTTTCCCGAGTGCTTCGAGGCTCAACTCGTTCGGCCAGTCGAAGAGGTCGAGCTGAGCGGGCTTCGGGGTGCAGCTGGTGGGACCGATCTTGGCAGCGCCTTTGCGCATCAGTCGGGCGAACAGGGGGTGACGGGGCTGGCCGTTCCGAGGCGTATCGGCGGTCGCAGCGGATGGAATGAAGGCAGGCATCAGCGTTCCTCTAAATAGCGAGAAGAGCGGACACCGCCTGTCGTTTGTCAACGAAGGGGTACAAGTCCAGTAAAGTTCCGTGTCACAACTTTACAACCTGGAAGGGTAAGAAAAAAATGAGCGACATGGGGAGAACTGCCCTGGTGATCGGTGCAACCCGTGGGATCGGGGCGGCCACGGCTCGAGCCCTGCTCTCCGCCGGCTACCGGACGGCGGGTACGCATCGTACCGGGGGGACCGTGCCCGAGGGGGTGCTCCCCCTCGAGATGGATGTGCGTGACGGTAATTCGATCGCAGCTGGCGTCAAGGCGGCTGCCGCCGACCTGGGTGGTCTGGATGTGCTCGTCGTCGCAGCAGGGATCACCCGCGACAAGCTGCTCATGCGGATGAGCGAGGAGGACCTGAGCGAGGTCATGCAGGTCAATGCGATCGGGCCGATGCTGGCCTGCAAGGCGGCCCTGGGGCCGATGCTGCGGCAGCGCGGCGGATCGATCGTGCTGGTTTCATCCATGTCCGTGAAGTACGGCGTTGTCGGCCAGTGCAATTACACTGCCTCCAAGGGGGCATTGGAAGCGTTTGCACGATCGATGGCCAGGGAGTACGCAGCCCGGAACATCCGGGTGAACGTTGTTGCTCCCGGCGCAACTGATACGGACATGATGGCTGATGTTGCTGAGGAGGCACGGATGGCAATGCTGGAAGGAATCCCGCTGGGTCGGTTCGGGACGGCAGATGAAGTCGCTTCGGCGATCATTCACACCGCGGAGAATACCTACATGTCGGGGGCCACTGTGCAGGTCTCAGGCGGTATTTGATCATGCAGGTCCAGCTGGATGTAGGTTCCTGGGGCCTTTTCTGCGGAAGCGACGGCAAGCAGCTGGTTCTGGTGGACGATAAGCCCTGTGGTCCGGTCTCCGCTCGGAAGCCCACGCGTGCAATTCCCAGGCGTCTTCTACTTGATGAGAACCGCATCGCCCAGGTGATGCGCAGTGGCAATGTAATTTCCGAGACAGTCCCCCATGCGGACGAGCAGTGGGCAGTTGAGGTACGGCCCGTCTTCTCTCCACGTACCTCCACGGTGATCGGTGTCCTCGCCGGCGTGGCCAAAGCGGCTGATCCGCTTCCGGAACTACCGCTGGTCGGTGGCTGGGAATGGGAGATCGAGCGTGACGCCGACGGTCAACCAACACTGCGCCGGCGCACGTACTGGGACCGGAACCTGTTTCGTATCTATGACGTCGACACAAGCGTCGCCCAGCAGCGCAGTGGCTATTGGGAAGCCGGGGAATGGGCGAGCGAGCTCATCGACCAGTCCGACCGGATGCGCGTGAACAGCCTCATCCGCGACGGCATCCAGGACGGGCTGATGGGCGTAACGGGCAAGGTCCGGTGCCTGACCTACAACATCGTCACAGGTTACGGCACGGCTTCACAGGACCGTCGGCACATGCGCCTGGTCGGCGTGATTCCGCCGATCGAGCCCGATCACGACAAGATCTATCTGCAGGGCTTCAGTTACGAGGCCCCGGAGACTTTTCACGATATGGCCTTCGAGCAAGACGCCAATGCGGGGCGCGTGGACGACGTGCTTCGCGGAGTCATGGCCCTGGCCAAGGAACCGATGGCCGTCGTCGACTCTGCAACGCTGGATGTTCTTATGACGTCGCCATCGTGGCGTCGGGAAGACTTCGGGTATGTCGGCGGCCTTGGTGAATTTGCCATTGACGCTTCAGGTGAGTTGCACAGGTTCATCGCGGCTGCGGCGAGGGATACCGCTCGTTCTCAATCGATGGGTCTGGCGCTTCGCCGGGTCGACGGTTCCGTGCAGAATGTGCGCATCACCGCCACCGGAGTCAGGTCTGGGGCTGAAGGGCGGGATGCAGTCATCAGGCTCGACTTTTAGTCGAGTCCACCTGCCCCGCCGTTTCGCAACGGGTTTCGTGCACTGAACACCGCCACGGTACCGATGACGTCGACCTTCACTTGGTCGAAGCTTCGCCGCAGTGCAGCCTCAAGTCCTGCGGCGTCGTCTTCGCGGTTGTGAAAGATGCCCAGGCGGTTGTACAGGGCCATGAAGCCGCGGCCGATGAGGTTGTGGCTCACGCCACTGCCCAGGATGGTACTGCCGAACAGCACACCGTCAGCAGCGAGCCGCTCCCCTAGGTGTTTGAAAGCTACGCCCTTGTCCGCCCAGGAGCCGGGAACGCAGTGGAAGACGTAGTTCGCCGCGATGGAATCGAATTGGCCGAGAGCCTCGGGGATCGGTTCGAGGACGTTCGCGGTCACACCTCTGGTGCTTACGTGGGTGTGGGCGAGTCTGGACGCTGCGTGCTCCACGCTGTTTTCGTTGAGGTCCATGAGTGTGATCTCAGCAGATTCGGGGAGGTCGGCATTGGCGAGGTACCAACCAGTGCCGGGACCGACATCGAGATGGCGGGTGCCGATGCAACGGTTGTACTGGTCTAGCATGAGCTGGCTGGGGCATCGCCAGGCCAGCGAATTGGAGAACTTCACGACGAGCAGGTCGTAGAAGCCCAGCACCGGCTTGCTGTAGATACCTGCGCCGCGGCGCACTTCCTGGTCGTTCATGTGATCGGAGCCTATCGGTCGAGGTCGGCGAAGTGAGGGTGAGCAGGGTGGTTTCACGAAGGAGCAAGGACGGCTGTGCTGGGGTCCGTGTCCACTGGGTAGCTCTGAGATTGCATCCTAGTGGAAGTAGTTCCACTGGTGAAGTCGAGCCGGTGCGGCGTCAGCCGAAGACCAGCTCGCCGTAGCAAGCGGTCTGAAGGATGATGTCAAGGTCTTGGACGCAGCCGAATCCGAGCTGTTCGGACTCGATGGCGGCAGAGCAGCAGAGGTGGTACCCCTTCTGCTTGGCCTTTCGAAAGGCTTCCTTGATTTGGGCGGCCGACAGCTCGTAGTCCTTGGTCTTGGACTCGTCATCAGACTCTGGATCGTCAAGTGTGATGCTCACGTGCAAGCCGTCCTCTGTCAGCTTGCTCCCGTGGTACCAGGGAAGCGCGCCACCGAAGTAGAACTCTTCGACGTCCTGCAGGACTGAAGTTGCTGATTGGGTGAAGATACCGGTGTTGGTCATGTTTCCATTCCTTCGCGATTCCGTGCGATCAGGGCAAAATGACTTCGCGGGAGGCGAGGTCGGAGAGAACGGCCGGATCCGGGACCCGTGCATCGACGCTGTCCTCCTCACAGAGGGCATCGATCAAAGGGTGGCCTTCCAGCGCGCTGCGGGCTTCTGTGGGAGATGCGAAGACGACAGCTGTGCGGGGATGGAACTCCCGGTCGATGAGCACGTAGCCTAGTTCGCCGGGCTCGCGGCGCTGCATGCGCAGCAGGTCGAGATGCAACCGTGCCTGCGCTTCGACGGCGGCGACGTCGATACCAAGATCTGCTGAGAGTCGGTCGTCCACAGTCCTGGGCTTGTCGGACTCCGGGGTCTGCCTCGCGCGTTCAGTGTTGTCGTTGATCATGCTCATCCCCTCTCGTAGGTCTTGTGGAAGCCGACGACTTTGCTGGTGATTTTCCATGCAGCGACGATCCAGGATGATGCGGCCACGGTTCTACCTCTGGTCCGCGATCTAGTCGAGGGGGTTCCTGTCCTCCACGGTCATCTGATCGATCGCAGCCAACCGTCTGGCGATGGTTTGTTCGAAGCCATTGCCGGTAGGACGGTAATACTGTGTGCCGCGGACGGCATCGGGTAGGTATTGCTGCAAGACAACTCCGTGTTCGAAGTCGTGAGGGTAGAAGTAGCCTTCTCCGTGCCCGAGGCCCTTCGCGCCCGGGTAGTGCGCGTCGCGCAGGTGCACTGGCACGCTCCCGGTCCGGCCGCGCCGGACGTCTTCCAGCGCTTGGTCGATGCCGCGGATGACGGCCGGCGACTTGGGGGCCGTGGCGATTGCGACCGTTGCCTGAGCGAGGTTGAGCCGCGCCTCGGGCATACCGATCAGCTGGACGGCCTGGGCGGCGGCCACTGCGATGCCCAGCACCGAGGGGTCGGCCATGCCGACGTCCTCGGAGGCGTGCACCACCAAGCGCCGTGCGATGAACCTCGGGTCCTCCCCCGCCTCGATCATCCGGGCCAGCCAGTGCAGGGCCGCATCCGGGTCGCTGCCTCTCATGCTCTTGATGAATGCGCTGACGACGTCGTAGTGCTGGTCGCCATCGCGGTCGTAACGCTGCAGCGCAGCGCCGGTGACCTGCTCCAGCACCTCGCGGTCGACGACGCTCTTGCCTGCGGCCTGCGCAGTTGCGACAGCGGTCTCCAGCCGGTTCAGCGCCTGGCGGACGTCGCCGCTGGACAGCCCTGCAATGATCTGCAGCGCGGGGTCGGCGAACCCGATCCCGGTGGCTGAGAGGACCGGGTCCTCCTCTAGGGCACGCGAGAGCAGGTTCACGACCTCGCCGTCCTCCACAGGGCGTAGGACCAGCAGGATTGAGCGCGAGACCAGTGCCGAGTTGACCGAGAAGCTCGGGTTCTCGGTGGTCGCGCCGATGAGCGAGATGACCCCGGCCTCCACGGCGGGCAGGAGGACGTCCTGCTGCGCCTTGGAGAAGCGGTGGATCTCGTCAATGAACACGAACGTCTGGAGGTCGTCGTCGAGGGCCTTCTGGGCTCCGGCGAGCGTTTTGCGGACATCGGCTACGCCGGCGCTGGTCGCAGAGAGCTCGACGAAGCGGCGGCTGGTCTGGCGGGCGATCACCGAGGCGATGGTGGTCTTGCCGACGCCGGGCGGACCCCAGAGCAGGACCGAGGTCGCACCCTCGCCCTGGGCGAGCAGCTCGAGCGGCGAGCCGGGAAAGACCAGGTGCTCCTGGCCCACGATCTGGTCGAGGGAGGTGGGCCGCATGCGGGCGGCCAGGGGTTGGATGGCACTCATGGTCTACTCCTTGTTTGGTTCGAGGCGGGCGATCTCGGCCTCGACCCGGGCTTCTTCGCTCTGTGCCGCGGCGGTGCGCGCCCTGGCCTCGGCGAGCCGGGCACGCGCCTCGCGCAGCGCCTGCGCGTCCGACATGGCCTCGACGGCGTGAATCGCTTTGAGCACCGGTGCGGCTGCGTACGAGGGCACCCGGACGCCGATCTGCAAGTAGAAGTCGTCACCGTCAGATGCGTGACCGACGCTGGGCGGCCGGCCGAACGCTGTCGTGCACTCCTCGTTCTTGCGCGTGTGGATCCGGCCGGCGAAGACCTGGGCGGCGGTCACGCTGCAGTCCGCGACGGCGGCGTGGATGGCCCGGAGCACCGGCTCGACGAGCTGGGTGTCGGTGCGCTGCTGTGGATTGACGGTCGGCAGGAGTCCGGGGTCGAGGTGGCTGTCTTCGATGCGGGGGTGCATGATTGCTCCTTTTGCGGCGGGGGTGGCCATCAGCTCTCGATGCGCGTGAACGGGCCGGAGTTGTGGACGAACAAGGCGATGATCGGCGCGTACCGGGCGTCGCGGTGTACGCCGCCGGCGTCGGTCCAGCCGCCTTGGGCGTCGAGCGTCCAGCGGTCGCCCGTTGTGTCGAGGTACTCTCCCGGCTCGGCCGGGAGCCGATGCTGTTTCACCATCCGGCGGAGCTTGCGGTCAATGGCGGCGCGTTTCCTGGCCGGCATGGGCGCGCCTGTAGTCCGTTCAGGGGGATAGGCGTCCCCGGGCAGCATGTTCTGCTGCCTCAAGCGGCGCGGGAACAGTGGCATGGCGGTCCTTTCAATTGACGGTGCTGCGCTCAGGCGGAGACGGCGTCCTCCCGCTCCTTGTGCCGGGCGAGCACCCGGTAGACGGTGCGGTCGGTGACCTCGGCCATGTCGGCGATGGTCCGGGGGTCGATCCCTCTGCCGGCCATCGCGACGATGAGGGTGTCGCGTTCCTGCTTTTGCGCCTGGGCGGCGCTACGGTGTGCCACCGGTGAAGTCTTGATAAGGCGGTCGCGTTCGGCGGTGCTGAGTCCGCCCCAGATGCCGAAGCGCTCGTCGGCGCTCAACGCGTAATCCAGGCACTGTGCGCGCACCCCGCACTGGGCACAGACCTTCTTGGCGTCGGTGGTGTTGCCGCCCTTCTCCGGGAAAAACGCGTCGGGGTCTGTTTCTGCGCACAGGGCATCCCTGCGCCACTTCTCGTCGGGGTCCTCGCCGCTCATGACGGTGCGGCCGGGAGGCGGGTGTTCTGCTGTGCGTGCACCGTGGCTCCTCCTAGAAGTTGTCGTGCGTGTGTCGGTACTTCGTTCTCGGGGTGTGCGGGCACAGAGCCCCGGAGGATCCCATTCCTCCGGGGCTCTGTGCGCGAGGCTTCCGTCCTGTACTCCGGGGCGGCTGCGCCGCGCGCTGCTCCCGCTGTTCCTTTTAGTCACTGAAAAGGTGCGCGAAGTGTTCGTCGCTGAGGTCAATCTCGACACGCTGGCCCCCACGAGAGATCGTGAAGACGCAGCCCTCGTCAGCACTGGGCTGCCATGGTCCGCGCTGGAAGACCTCCCGCCAGACCTTGCTGGCGGCCTCAGCGGGCGATGCAGCATCCTGGTCGATCGTCCATCCGACGAGGTACTCCTCGCTGCCGGTGCCCTCAAACGGGTCGAGCTGATCCCGGGGGAAGACCTGGTCGAGCGCACGCTCGAAGTCTTCCCGGGTGGTGTCGCCGCCGGACACAGCTCCGCGGATGAGGTCGGCAAGGCTGTCGATGTGCAGGCTCATGGGGTTGCTCCCTGGGTTTTGGTTCGGGTGGGGTCTGCTGCGACCAGCGCGGCGATGAGCTCGAGGTCGTCTCCGCTGTCGGGGTCGATGAGGGTCCCGGCGGATCCGATGTCGGCCAGCGGCTGCTCGTGCGTCTTGCCTGCCGTGTCCCGGTAGACGAGCGTCACGCCGGACAGGTCCACGGCCGTGGTGCTTACCGGGGAGGACCCGGAGGCCTCGAACGCCGGCCGGATCGCCTCGATGAGCGCGATGAGGTGCTGTACCTCTGATTTCCGTTCGAGCAGCGCCTTGCGCTGGAGTGCGCGCTGCTCGAACCGGGCCAGGTGCGCGTCGCAGCAGGTGTCGGTCTTGTCGGGCTCGTCCTTGGGATAGGACAGCAGGTAGTGGTCCGTCTCGACGGATTTGTCGACGAGCGTGTCGAGCAGGATGTCGGCCTGCCGGGCGGTGATGCTGAGGCCGAGGCGCTGCTGCGCCGCTGCCATCAGGACGCCGCCTTCCGGTCCTCCGGGACGATGCCCTTGGTGCACAGCCGGACGAGGGCGGTGAGCATGTCCTGGCGGTGCCCGCCCCAGTGGACAGTGCGGCCGGAGGCCAGCTTGACGACGATCACGGGTGCCTGGGCGTATCCGAGGTCTTCGGTGATGTGGCGGTGGTTTTCATCGCCCTGCTCGATGTCGATTTTGGTGTACTGCATCGCGGGCTGCTGCCGATCGAACAGGCTCTTGGCCTTGTCGCAGTTGGGGCACTCCGCCGGCCCGTAGATGGTGATTTTCGGCGCGGTGTGGGCGGTCCGGGGCAGGTCGCCGATCGTGGTGGGGGTCATGGGACTTGGTTTCCTTCTCTCCCCTGCTGGGGTCGTTGTGGTGTGGAGGCCCTGGCTCTCAGACGTCGGGCTCCAGGTCGAACAGCCCGGGCTGGGCCACACGCTCGCGCAGCTGCCGGGCGGGTTCCTCGCCGAGGCGCTCGACGGCCTTGTCCAGGTCGCGGTAGGCCTCGGACTCGCCGAGTCCACCCATGGCCTCGATCTGGAAGTACAGCTCGGCGAGCTCCCGCTCGCTCAGGCGGTGGCCGAGCACTTCGGGGGCAGCGAGGTCGGTGTACGAGGCGCTGTAGCCCAGCTCCCAGTCGGACTCGGTCTGCTGCTCGGCTGTAAAGGCCACGAGGATGCCGTGGTCGGGCACGAGCGCGCCGACGAGCAGGTCCGCCAGCTGGTCCGGTGTCGGGCTCCACGGCTGCGCCTGCTGGAGGACTGCGCGGACCTTGGTCCGCAGCACTGAGTCGGCGTACAGCCCGGGCTTCCCGCACGGGCACCCGCCGCGAGGGGGCCGCGATCGATGGGCACCCAGAGCCCGTGGTCGTGCTCGAGGTGTTGGTCGGCGTCGTGCCGGGCGATGGCTGCTGGTGTCGACATGACCGTGCTGTGCTGCCAGCTGCACCCGATGCACGCCATGCCGTCTGCGCGCTGCTGGCCGTAGACGTAGACCTCGTGCTTGCCGGGGTGCTTGGCGCGCTTGCCGTCCGGCGTCGCGTCGACCCACCAGTCGGGCAGGGGCGCGTTCACGGCTTCACGTCCTTGGCTGTGCTGTGCATCTCGGCGAGATGGGCGATGGTGCGCCGGCGGAGCCCGTCGTAAAGCGCCCAGAAGGCGTCGTCGCGCGCGGCGAGCTCGTGTATCCAGCTGTTGATCTGTCCGTCCGGGAGCGCTGCGATCTCCGCCGCCTGCTCCGGATCGAGGCCGTGGGCCTCCGGGGCCTCCCGCAGCTCGGCGCGCAGTGACTCTGCGTCGAGCGCGATTCCGGTTGCGGGCCCTCGGTTGTTGTCGGTCATGGGTGGTCTCCTCGGTGTCGCTGCTGGTCGCGGATCGCCTGTCGCTCCCGCTCGCGGCGGGTGCCCTTGCGGGGCTTGGGGGTGTGCCGCTGCGTCGCACTGGACTTGCGGAGTTCCCGCATCCAGTGCGCCTGTTCGGGATTCGCCGACGGCCGGAAGCCCTCGGTGGAGTAGTGCTGCCTGCGCTTTCGGCTCATGGGTTCTTCTCCTCCGCCACGCGGGCGATGTGGCGGGCGCAGCCAGCCGCCCACGTGCGGGCATCGGCGGTCTGCGCGGCGGCCACCGCCTTCGCGGCGCGGTCGGCATCGATGGGCAGCCGATGCCGGATGAGCAGCGCCAGGGTGACGTCGAGCATCACGGTGCGCTCGTGGTCGCTCAGCTCCGTCTGCTCGGAGTGCTCGTGCACCCCACGGCGTTCGTGCAGGGCACGGTCCGCCCGCGAATCGAGCAGGGTCTGCTCGATCTCAGGGACGAGCTCTTCTGCGGTGGTCGTGGTGGTCTGGGGCGTCATGCGGTTCTTTCCGCCGGGCCGCTTGGCCCGGGATCGAGGAGCCCCGTCGCGACGCCGTCCCACAGGGACCCGGCCGCGGCGAGGCTGCGGTCGTGTGGTCTGGGTCAGTCCTTCGAGCCGTCGCGGAACTGGAGGTACTCCCGCAGGGTCGGCGCGTCCGCGCCGGGAAGCGAGATCCGGTCGAGGGCTCCGTACAGGTCCTCGTCTCCGATCAGCTCGCCCTCGTGGGCGACGACGGCTTGCGCCAGGCGGACCAGCAGGACCTTCATCTCCTCGGCGCGCTCCTCGTCGGCGGTCCGCAGGCGCTTGATGTCGATGAGGCGCTTCTCGCAGAGGCTCTTGAGGTAGAGCGCGCCCTTGCGCCACTCGAGGAACTCGATCAGCTGTGTGCTGTGATCCAGCGGGGACAGCCGCCAGATCTCGGCGTCGTCCTGGCGGAATGAGAGCTGCTGGTCGATGCTTGAGGCGGTGGTCTTCAGCCAGTGCTCGGTTTGGTTGAGGCCGGCCGGCGTGGTGGTGACCTCGGCCCAGACTGCGTCATCGCGCAGGCAGCTGCGCATCACGGCGTCGAGCGGGTCCTGCAGGCGTGGAGGTGCGGGGCGGGCGGTGGTCGTCATGGTCATGGCGGATGTCCTCGTCGGTCGTGTCGTTGATGGTCTGCGGAGCGTCGGCCCCGACAGCGCGCCCGTGGCGCTGGTTGTGGAATTAGGTCTCAGTTCCTGGTGCCGAAGCGCAGGTCGGGCCAGATGGGCTCGACCGAGACGCCCAGCAGCTGGATACGGGGGTCGCGGTCCTTGGCGCGTTTCCAGGCGCGGCGAACGGCTGCGGCCTTGTTCCGGGCCTTCTTCTGGTCGTCGAACGGCCCAATCAGGCGCGAGTAGGTCTGGGGGCTGGCGGACTTCAGGCTCTTGGCCTGCATCATCACCACGACGCCGTAGCCGTTGGCCTCCTCGGCCACCAGGTCCTCCCAGGAATCGTAGGTGCGTTCGGTCTGCGTGCTGTACGCCTTCATGGCGAGACCTCCTGGTCGTCGTGACGGATGTCGATGGGCCGCTCCCAGAGCGGCATCCCGTCCTCGCCGGTCTCGGCCGAGAACTCGAGGCGGACCTCCGGCTGGTCTATGTGTGCGCCGAAGTCCGACCAGCCCGCAGGCGGGAGCCGGTAGATGGGCTGCTCAGCCATGGGACTCGCTCCTTCTCGTTGTGGTGTCGTGGCAATGAGGGGGGACCGGGCCGGGACCCGACCCCCGGCATCACTGCCCCGGCACCCGGGTCGGCCCTGCCGACCCCGACGCTGTGCCCTCCGGTGACCAGCACCCGCAGGGTGCCGGTCACCGGTCGGTCATGAACCAGCTGCGATGCGTCCCGTCCCGGTCATCCTGGTCTCAGCCATAGGGCTGTTCTCCTGCGTTTCCGGGTTGGGTCTGCCGACGTTCGGCGGCCCAGGGGAGGCGGGAGTCCTGGTCAGCGGAGCACCAGAGCCCGCCAAGCGAGGCGCTGCGGTGGGTGTGGGGCAGGTGGTCCTCCCGGTCTCCGCACAGCCCGACGGGCAGACCGGCCGGGTCTCCAGTCAGCTCGGCGAAGCGCAGGCGGTACTCGAGCTCGGCAGCATCCGGGCTCCAGGCCTGGATCTCGATCCCGAAGGGCTGACCTGGAACCTCCCAGTCCCCCGCCGGCTCGCCCAGCAGCGCCGCGCGCTCGTCGAGCAGGATCCGCGAGTCGGCGTGCTTCACCTCGGCGGGCATGGCGGGGTCGATGCTGAACTTCTGGGCGATGGCGACCATGACGCCGTCCTCGACGGCCCGGTACTCCGGCATGTGAAGCTTCAGCGGGCGGACCATGTCGCCCACGTATGCCTCTGTCGCGTCGTGCAGCAACGCCCAGAGCGCATGCTCCGGGGCGACGAGTCGCGAGAGGAGTACGCAGTGCTCGGCGACGGACATGAACCGGCGGACGTGGCCGTTGTAGCGGCACTGCATGGACAGCGCGTGTGCGATGTCGGCGATGTCCACGTCCTCGGGCCGCGGGTCCAGCGGGTAGAACCGGCGACCCGTGTAGGTCTGCATCCAGTTGCCGCGCGGAACTACGGTCGTGGCGGGCCGGGCTCCGGCTGTGGCCATCCCTGCTCCGTGATGGCGAGTGACGCTCCTTGTCCCCCGGGCGGGGTCGAAGCTGGCCGGCAGCTCGCGGTCGAAGAGCTCCTCGAGCAGCGCGACGTCGGGGTCGACGGGTTCGTGCTCTGCGCTCTGGAGCCAGAGCACGCCGTAGCGTTCCCCGGTCTCGCGCAGCACGACGTCGTGCAGGCCGTCGTCGGTGTTGTCGATCGTGTAGTCCGTGTTCGGCCCGAGGGCCGGTGCGCGCAGCGGCTTCGTTCCGGGCCGCGCCTGCATGGCTTCCCTGGCCTCGGCGGTGAAGCGCACGCGCGCTCCGTCGGGCCAGGCCTGGTGCTTCGGGTCATTCATGGATCAGTCCTCCTCGGGCCGGGTGGCACTGGGGTCGGGGTGGTGCGCCGCGGAGCGCCGGCGTGTGGCTGGCGCTCCGCGGCGTCGGAATGGGTTGGTCAGACCCGTTCGGAGACCCACAGGTCGTTGAGGTCGTCCTGGATCTCCTCCTCGAGGGCGACGAGGATCGCCTCCTCGCCGGACACAGCCGAGATGAGGTCGTCCTGGACCTGCTGCTTCTCTGCCAGGACTCCGGGCATCCGCTCGTCCTGAGTGCCCTTGGTGATAATCCGGTGGATCACCACGGGCTTGGTCTGCCCCGTGCGGTAGAGACGGCCGTTGGTCTGCAGGTAGTGCTCGAGCGAGAACGGCAGCGTGTACCAGATCATCGTCGAGCCGCCGTCCTGCAGGTTCAGGCCGTGGCCGGCCGCCGCGGGGTGCAGCAGCATCACCTGGATCTGCTTGGCGTTCCACCGGCGGACCATCTCCCGCGAGCCGTCAAAGACCTGCGCGTCGATGCCCGCCTTCTTGAAGCGCGCCATCAGCTGCTCCAGGTCAGAGCGGAAGTGGTACGCGACCAGCACGGGGTCTCCCCCGCTGTTGCGCACCAGGTACTCGGCCATTTCGAGCTTCTTGTCGTGGATAACCTCGTACTGGCCCTTGGTCGCCGGGTCCTCCGGGTCGGCCGTGTAGAGCGTCCCCGAGGCGAACTGCATCAGTTTGCTGGTGAGGACCGCCTGGTTCTCGGCGACGATCGACTCAACGCTCTGGGTGAGCTTTCCGTCCTCGTCCTGGTAGGTCTTCACGACGTCGAGCACGAGGTCGCGCCTGAACTCCTTGTAGGCCTGCATGAGGTCCGGCGGGAGGGTGACGTTGGCGTCCTGGATCGTCAGGCCCGGCAGGTTGAGGTTGGTGTTCTGCGCGCTCATCACCAGGTGCCTGATGGCCTCATGGATCTCGGCCTCGGCGTTCGGGGTCGGGATCCACTTCGCCGGGGTGGTGGTGCCAGGCACCATCTTCGGGATGAACCACCGGTTGCGGAACTCCGTGATGGTCCGGCCCAGGGCCTCGCCCTGGTCGAGCAGGTAGATCTGGCTCCACAAGTCGTGCAGCCCGTTCGGGCTCGGCGTGCCGGTCAGCTCGATGAGCCGCGTGATGGCCGGGCGGACCGCCTTCAAGGCCTTGAACCGGGCGCTGCTGTGGGACTTGAAGCCCTGCGACTCGTCGATGATCACCGTCTGAAACGGCCAGATGAGGGTGTCCTGTCCGTTGATGGACTGGATCGGCATCTGGTCGACCAGGCCGTAGCGGCACTGCGCGCAGCCGTCGCCGCCGCAGCTGCGACAGTCGCGGCTCTCGCGCTCCAGCGCGCCGCGGGTGACGAGCTCGCTGATCGCCTCCTTGACCGCGGTCTTGGTGGGGGCTTTGGTTCCGGACTGCCCGGCAGCCAGCTGCAGGAAGTGTCCGATCAGCTGCTCCTGGGCCATTGGTCCGATCGTCTCGATGAGCCCGCGCAGCCGCACGGCCTCCGGTGAGATCCCGGCGGCGATGGCATCGCCGGTAGGGTCGCCGGTCAGCTGGAGCAGACGCGCACCCTGGGAGGGCTGGGTCAGCAACTCCTGGTTGACGAAGTACATCGTCGGCGGGTCGGAGAAGACTTCCCGAAAGCGTTCCAGTCGCTTCTCCTTGGGCAGCTTCCGGTCGTTCTCGTTGACGATGAGCGACTTGGTTCGGATCGGGAATCCCCATTTGTCGATCTCGTCGAGCCAGGTCGAGCGAGCGATCGCGATCGGTGCGACGACGAGGATGTGGCCCATCGGCCGGACTGTCTGCAGGACGCTGAGGGTCGAAAGCGTCTTCCCGGCTCCGACACCAAGCCAGGCTCCGGCGAAGGGGCGGCTGACGAGGAAGTCGTGGATCTGCTGCTGGTAGGGCTTGAGCACGATGGGCGCGGGTGACGGCTGCGGTGGTGCGATGGTCGTGGTCATGGTGTGCGGCCTCCTCTCGTGGGTTGTCGGCAGTCGGGATCAGGCATGGAATGCCTCGCGTATAAGGCCCAGGCGGACCTCGGCGTCATCGGCCCGGCGTGTCTGGGCGGCGAGCTCTGCCTCCAGCCCGACGATCCTGCGCTGCAGGGCGGTGACACGCGGGTCCTCACCCAGCGCGGTGCGTACGCGCTCAAGCACCGCTTCGGCAGAGGCATCCCCGACGGCCGCATCGGGTATGGGCGTCGCAAACGGCAAATCTTCCTTGGCCTCGGCGGTCATGTCGTCCTCTGCTTCCTGCCCGGGCTCGGGCGCGATCATCAGGTGTCCCCGGCGGCGGGTGGGCCGGGCCGTCGCGGGCTCCGGCTGGTCTTGTTCCGGTGCATCGGGCTGTGCGGGCGCGTCGACGGGCACGGCCTGGAAGGCCGGCTCCCCGGCCCCGTCGAACGAGACCTCGATGAGCTGGTCCGCAGGCAGGCCCTCGGGCTGGGCGTCGAACCAGCGGGAGAAGGCGGCTGGGTGCTCCACGAAGGCCACCGCGACGGTCATCTGCCGTTTCCCGCGTGGCCTGCGGTCTGCGGCGGATACTGCATGATCGGCCCGGTGCCCGCCGAGCAGCCGTTTCATGTCGGCACGGGCGTTCTGCGCCGTGCGGTTGGGTGAGGTCATGTTGCGCGGCACCGAGACGGATCCGCCGGCATTGTTGCGCAGGATGGCGTGGCCCCGGGACGAGACACGCCCAACGCAGCCGGCCCGCATCGCTTCGAGCACGAGCTCCGTGGCCTCGCGATCGAAGGTGCCCAGGTCGGCCCGGGTGAGCTGGCGGAAGGCCGAGGTGGCCTGGCCGTTGCCCTTGGTGACGCGGCCGCTCATCGGGCGGCCTCCGGGGTTCCGGCGTCACCGCGGGCGATCACCGTCCGGGTGCTTTCCGCGGCCAGGAGGTTGAACACCACGGCAGCCGCGTGGTCCTCATCGTCTTCGCCGCACATCCACTGCATGAAGTGGCGGAAGGCGCTGGCGCGGAACTCCTCCATCTCTGCGGCAGTGCTGGCCTGCTCCCAGTCGCGCGAGTCGTACTTGCGCGCTCCACGCTCCACGAGCGCGGCCGTCCTTGTGAGCAGCTGGTCCTGGTAGGGCACCTGAAGCGGTACGAGCAGGTCGAAGCGGGGCTGGCCTGTCTTCACCTCGCGCTGCATGCCGGAGGCGGTGACCCTGCGTGATCCCGAGTCTTTCGTTTCGTAGTCGCGGGCGGCTGTCTCCGGGCCCGCGGCCGTGGCTGTTGCGGTCATGATGCTGCTTTCTGCTGGCTCTCGATCCGGCGGTAACCGAGCACGTGGGTGATGAAGGCGTCGACGGCCTGCTCGTCATCCACGACGTGGATCTCGGCACCGAAACGGCGCATCTTGGCGTGCATGACGCGCTGGCGCTTCTCGAGGTCTCCGCCGGGTCGCTTGACCTCGACGAAGACCGTGCCGGTGGGCGTGAGGACGATTCGGTCGGGGACGCCCCCGCGGGCCGGGGACACGAACTTCAGGCAGAACAGACCGTGCCGGCGGCACTGCGTGAGCAGGTACTGCTCGACGGCCTTCTCCCGCTGGTTCTTCTTCCTCGGCATGGGGCCTCAGTCCTCGTCGGTCCCGGCAGCGTCGGAGGCGTCGCCGTCAAGGAAGTGCCCGAAGCCGACGATGTCCTCGTCGTCGATGTAGGCAGCGATGGCGTCCGGGTCGTAGACGAAGCTCGGGTCGTCAGGGTCGACTACGACCCAGCGCTTGGCCGCATTGCCGTAGTTGGAGAAGCCGTCGATGTCGGCGACGGTCACCAGGCCCTGGTGGGCGAGCTCCTTGAGCCGGGTGCGGATGACGGAGTCCGAGGAGCGCGGCACCTCGCCGAGGCTGGTGACGACGCGGTCGTGGTAAGCGGCGATGAGCTCGTCGTGGGTGAGCGGGCCCTTCTCGCGGACGATGTCGAGCACGATGGGACGGACGCGGGATGCGCCGAGCGCGGCCTTCACGGCGGCGGCGTAGGAGGTCTCCGGGTCAGTGGAGCGGACAGGGAGTGTTGACTGGGACATGATGGCCTCTCGTGGTCGTGTCGTGTCGAGCCTGAATTGCCTTTCGTACTCAATTATGACTCGAAGTGAATGATCTGTACGGAACCATTCGCAATGGTGCACAGAGTTGAACAAGGGGCCGCGGCGTCCGCGGCCCCCTTGTGCGGGCTGTGGTCGATCGGCTCAGGCGGCCTCGTTCATCCAGTTCTTGGTGAACGTCTCCTCGAGCATCCGGACGTAGGTGTCCAGGTCCAGCGAGGCGATGAGCCGCTCGATCCGGTCGGCCGGCAGCTGGTGCAGGTCGTCGTTGACGACGACCATCGACCAGGTTGGGTCGATGGCGTTAATGCGCCGCACCACGACGTCCTGGTCGTCCGGGAGCACGGCGAGCCCGTCCGACATGCTGGCCTCGGCGCGGGAGCGGGCCCAGCCGTGATGGCGCAGCACCTCCAGCGCGACCGGGTCGCGCTTGGTCCGGCCGATGTCCTCCTCGCGGCGCTTGGCCTGGCTGGCCGCGGTGACCTTCCAGGCACCGGCGTTGAGCAGGCTCCGGGCGTTCTCAGTGCCCTCGCGGACGATGAACACCCGGTTGACCATCTGCAGCACCTGCGGGTCGCGGACGTTGGTCACGTGACCCTGCTCGCTGTACTTCACACCCACGGCGGGGTCGATGGGTGCAGCCGAGAAGGGGTAGGTGATCGAGCCGCGGGAGGCCGCGATGACGTTCTGGAACAGCAGGAGCGACCGGATCGGGTCGTCCTCCAGGACCGCCTCCTCGATCACCTTCCGGCCCAGCATCAGGTCGAAGGGCTCCGCGATCGCCGACTCTCCCCTGCTCGCCACCGTCTGCAGGTAGCGGGCCAGGGCGAAGTCGATCACGGCCGGGTGGGCCAGCGACTTCGTCGGAGTCGGGCCCGCGTGGCAGGCCAGCGTGCCGCCACCGGCGGCGATGATCGGACTGTCTGCCACGGACCGCCCCGGCTCCGGGGCCTCCAGCTCCAGGCGGTTGTTCGAGTCCTTGCTGATGAGGAACATCAGCTCAGGCTCGATGTCGACGCCGATGGCCTCCTGCTGCTCGGCGAGCACCCGGTTGTTGGTCGCTTCGTCGAATCCGTTCTCGCCGCCGACGACCGAGTAGAGGCCGTCGGTGTTGGTGGAGATGATCCGCGCCCCGGCCAGGGTCTGGGCCTGTCCGATCCGCCAGCTGAACAGCTGGCCAAGGATGCGCATCGAGATGATGCGGTTGTTCATCCGGATCGGCGTGCGGTGACTTGCGTCGCCTGCGCCCGAGGCCGAGTTGAGGATCAGCTTCGTGCCGTTGCGCAGCACGCCGAGCCCGGCGATCTGAGCCTTCAGCCGCGCAGCTTCAGGGCTGTCGCCCGGAAGCTGGGCCAGCTGCTTCTTCAGCCCCTTGATCTCCTGGCCGTAGCGCTCCTTGTCGAAGAAGATCTTCGCGTAGCGGTCCTCACCCAGCTCGGGGTTCCAGAACGCCCGCATGTTGCGCAGCAGGTTCGGGTAGTAGCTGGTGAAGTCCTCGTGGATCACCAGGCCAGCCGAGGTGCGTGCGAACTTCGGGTGCAGCTTGTCGGAGCCGTCTTCCTTGGCGATGAACAGCTCTGGCTTCTTCTTGGCCGGCTCATCGCGGTAGGCGGCATTGGTGGCCGTGCTGTTGGCGAGTACCACCTTGCCTTCCAGGACACCGCCGTCGGGCAGGACGACGTTCAGCGCCTCCGCCTCGGGCCGCTGGGTGGTCAACAGGTCCGCCGGGTCAGGCACCTGGGCCTGGGCGCGGGCGAGCTGCCCGGCCTGGTCAGGGTCGTCCTTCTTCGGCTTGCGGTACTTGACCTTCTCCGGGTCCGAACCCAGCAGGACCAGCCGCTTGTCGACGAAGGTGCCGTCGGGCAGGCGGAGCATGGCGTGCTGACGCTTGGCCTCTGCTACGAAGTCCTTTGCGTCCGGGAAGGCCTGCGCTGCCCGGATGAGCATCATGGTCTGATCGTTGTGCTCGACCTTCTCGGCGTTGAACACCGACAGGTCGGCTTCGGCCCCATGGATGCCGCCGGTGGAGAACGTGGCGAAGCAGGACGACGGCGAGGCGTCCGCCCGGAAATACGGCACGTTGTTCGGGGTCTTGGGCACATCGCGCAGAGACCGGGCCGGAAGGCTGAACTTGTCGCGGTACTCCTCGGAGTCGTTGAAGTTCTGCCCCTCGATCGAGCGGTAGTACGCCACGACTTGCAGGAATTGCCGGTGGGCCTCGCGCTGGGCTGCAGTCACTTCGGAGTGGGTGGCCGGGTCGGGCGCGACGTTCTCCTCGAAGAAGCGCACGCACTCGTCGAGCACGTTGACCGGCTCGATCCCGCGTTCTTTAGCGACCTCGGGGTGCGGATATACGAAGGACACCGCCTCGATGTCATCCAGTGAGGCGTAGGGTGCGAGGATGCGGCCCACGAACTTTGCCGATGAGGAGTCGACTGCCAGCCGGTCCTTGCGCACCGCACCGTTCTTGGTGAACACCGTTTCGGTGAACTGGGTGAGCAGAGCGGCCTTGAGATCGAAGTTGCTCGCGTACGCCGGGTGCCGGAACAGCTGGGCCAGACCAAGGCAGTCCGAGACGTTGTAGGCCAGCAGCTCATAGAGATCCTCTACCGCCTCGATGCTCGTGTCATGGCTGAGCTTCTCGGATTCCTTGATCTGGCGGCCGAGCATCCCGAGCAGGCGCTTGAGGCTGACCTTGGACTGCAGTTCGTTCAGCCGGGCCACGTCCAGGTGCCGGCCCGAGTGAAGCATGGCGCGGCGGATCTTCGCAGCCGCCCCGTCCCAGCCGAGGTAGCCAGGCATGTACTCGATGTGCTGGGACGAGAAGAGCTGGTCGTTGTGGTCGCGCAGAGTACGGGCCGTGGTCGGCTGAAACGGCCGACCGCTGCCCGGGGCCGGAAACGCCTCGTTGAGGTAGAGCGCGACCATGGTCGTGTCATAGTTCATTGAGTTGTAGCCAGCAAGGAACGGATGCAGTGCCGGGTCGTATTCGGGGTCTGTGTCGCAGACCGGACGCAGCGCCGCGGGGTACCCGCCTGGGTCGGAGTGGTTGCACACCTGGTCGGCGTTCGAGAGGCCCATCAGTTCGGCGAGCCGGAGGCTGCCCCGTTCGCTGCCGAGGTTCCAAAGCTGGACGCTGACCGCGGGCAGCCCCGGGTTGGAGCGGATCACGGTGTCGTAGAGGGCCTGGGGGTCGACGGAGGCGACCAGCGCCGGGTCGTCGGCCAGGAAGAAGATCTCCAGGTCGTGGACGGCGCGGCCCGGCCGCGGGGTGTAGGCGCACAGCGTGAAGACGTTCGACAGCGATTCGATGTCGTAGAACGTGAAGAGCGCGGTCTCAGCTGTGACGGGGGTGCGCTGGGTGGTCATGGGTCTGGCCTTTCGGTCGTCACCGGCCGTCACGGCCGGGGTATGCAGTTATCTGGTCGGGGTGCCGGGCGCTGCCGCGGATGGCCTTAGGCGGCGCTTCTTCCTTGTGACGGGCGCGGGGACCGGCCGGGCACCGCGGGCCCATCGACCTCCCACCAGGGAGTAGCCGAAGTGCTCACGCTGGCCGGTGCAGTCGGCGCATTCCTTTCCGGGCGAGACTCCCTCTCCTGCACATCCGTCTTTCCAGTTCGGTTCGTTCGGGTGCGGCTGCGTCATGTCCTGTTTTCCGTTCTTGTCTTCAGTCGATCGGGTTGTGTGGAGAGCGGCGGCGCGGGGCGTCCATCCGGCTGGAGGCCTCAGCCACGAGCCGCCGCTTCTCCTCCGGGTCGGCACTGATCTGCGAGCGGACGATCAGGTTGGTGATCCGCTGTTCGCGGGCGACATCGGCCAGCGCGGTGCTTGCCCTGCCTTGTTGCTTGGCGAGGTCGGTCACCGCCCGGGCGAGCTCGGTGATGGCCCTGGCGATTGTGGGCATGGTCGGATCAGTCCTCTCCTGTGGTGTCCTCGTCGTCGGCGTCCACCTGGGCGGCGGGACCTGTGTGCCGGAGCAGGCCGCGGTAGTTGGCCTGAAGGACCGGCTGCGACTTCTTTTTCGGGTCCGAGCCGCTGTAGTGCGGGTTCATCCACTTCTTCAGCTCGTACTCGGCGATGGTCGTCTCGGGGGTGGCCATCATCTGGCCGGGGCGGATCTTCTTGTTCTTGTCCGGGCAGTGCCACAGCGGGTCAGGCCGCACGATCGCAACCAGGTCCGTGATGAACTGCTTGTTGCTCACCGGCGACCCCGAGGGCGAGACGTCTGCGAACCAGGCCTTGTAGAGGTCATAGGTGAAGGTGAAAGGCACCAGGTCCCACACCAGCCGCTCGCGGAACTCTTCCCAGAAGGCGCGCACGGGGTCGTTGGCCTCCTTGTACTCGGCCAGGACCACCTTGGTCGCCACCGGCTCGGAGAGCTGGTAGTAGTTGCCCGGGTCGGCTGCGCCGGCGCGGTTGAGCACGTACCAGAGGGCGTACTCCAGGACCTCGCGGCGCTGGAGGTAGTCGTCCTTGATGTACTTGCGCTCCATGCCGGTGAAGCTCTTGTTGAACGGTACGAACAGCTGCCGGCGGTAGAAGCTTTCGGACTTGTCCTTCACGCGCGGGAACTCGTTGAGGCACTGGACCATGAAGCCGAAGAACTGGTAGGCGATCGGCATCCGGTACTTCCGGTTGATCTGGATGACGTCGTTGGTGACGATCGCCTTCAGGTTGGCCGCTTTGTCGATGAAGGTGCCCACGTCGTTCTCGTCGACGATGATCGCGTTGGCGCGCACGAGCGGCTCGAGCGCGAAGTCCTTGCCGAAGTCGCTCAGCGGGATCGAGGTGTGCGAGCGTGGCCCGCACAGGTTGCGCATGAGCGAGCACAGCGTGCCCTTGCCGTTGTTGCCCTGTTCTGAATAGAACCAGGCAGTCTTGCCCCAACTGACGTGCGGCCGAATGATCGCGCCGATGACCTCCCAGAGCAGCTCGGGGATACCCTCCTCGTCGGAGAGCTCGCGGATCCAGGACTCGATGTCCCAGACCGAGCCGTCGACAGGGTGGACGATCACCGGGTTGTCCGGGTCTTCGACGTAGTCGATGTGGCACTTGGCCAGGAACACCAGTGCCGGGTCGAAGGGCACGAGCGACTTGGGTTCGAAGTGGAAGGCCTTGCCGCCCTCATGGATGTCCCGGGCCTCGCGGCCGTAGTGGAACACGCCGTTGTTCACGGCGATGAGGTCTCTGTGGCTGCACTGGTGCCGGCGCGGGCTGTCCTCGCGGAGTACTGCCAGGACCTCGGCGAACTCCTTGAGTGTCAGCTGCGTGTTGTAACGGCGTGCCGTGGTGCGGATGTCGTCCTCGCTGGTGGTGTACGTGCCGCGGCCCGGACCGGTGGCCTGGTACATCGCCAGCAGGTCGTACTCGCGGTCAGTGTCCTTGGCGCTGGGGGCGATGCGGATCACGTGGTGCAGGCTCAACAGGATTTGCGCCACTTGCCAGTAGGTCAGGTGCCGGGCCAGGGGCAGCTTCTCGGCAGCCACCTTGGTCTTGCTGTTCTCGGCCTTGGAGACGCCGTTCACGATCGCGAGCAGCTGCTTCTCGAGCAGGCGCGGTGCGGGCGGGTCCGACGGGTCGATCAGCTGGAGGTAGACCTCGGTCGCGCGCGTGACTATTTCGTTTTGCGGGGCGATGTCGCCGCCGTCGGCGAAGTACGTCATGACCTCGGTGAAGGCGTCGGCGACAGGGTTGGTCGAGGGGGTGTCGAAGTCCTCGTCGAAGACGGGCGTTGGGTCGTCAGGAGTCGTCATGCTGCTGTCTTTCTCGATCGCGTCGAGTACCTGCCGGCAGTGAGTGGGAAGCCGATTGGTCTCGTAATCGAATAGGAACGTGCTCACGACTCTATGCCATCCGAATGGTCTTTCGCAACGAGTCGACTGATAGTCGACTCATGGTCCGACAGAGGTCCCGGGTGGTACCCGGGTGGGGCTCGGAGGGGTCGCGCGCGAGACCCGGAGGCCACGGCGACACGACGAGAGCGTGCGGTCTGGAATGAGAAACAGCGGCTCCGGGGGCGTATGCCCCACGGAGCCGCTGGCTTCTCGTGCTCGAGCACTCCCCCGCGGGCGGCGTGAGCCGCCCGACCCCCTGGTCGGGGTTCGGGGAGTTCTTCCGACCGGCCGGCCGGGAACCTCCAGAGCTGGGATCCGGCTGCAGCAGCGAGCCGGTATACCCCCAATGGGTATCGGAAGGTGTACCACTTGACGTGGTACACCTGTTTCCCCTGGTCAGTCGGGGATTTCAGGACTTCTCCAAACGGGGTGTACCACATGGAGATTTGCACGTGGTACAGGCGTTTGCCCTGGTCAGACGGGCTTTATATACCCCCTGTACCACTTGTACCACTAAATAAAGACTAGATATACGCGCATGGGGATAAGAGCTCTTACTGGCTGGATGACCGATCGGAGGCGTCCTTCGCGCACATATGTAAACGCTCGGAATCTGGTGGTACTCGTGGTACACCCGCCGAAAACGCTGATCTGCCAAGGCAATACGGCGTACCACGTCCGCTCGGGCACGTGGTACAGACTCCCTCGGCCGCGGTCGCCTGACCCGCCGTTTGAGCAGGCCAGCACTGGGATCGGGAGGTGTACCACGACACGTGGTACACCTCGGCGCTGCGTCCTCCCGTGCAGCGGAGCATCAGGCCCTGACGGCCCTGACGGGAGCGATCGCGATGGGTCCCGCGTCCTGGTCGACCGGGCTTCCGAGTTATTCCGAGTGATTCGAGACAGACCTTCGAATGGTCGCCGGAATGGGACGCCGACTGCATTGCACATGATGAATCGACACTGATATAGTGGGCATCGGTGTTAGGGCCAGGAACCGTCACCAGGTGTTGTTGTCACAGGAACGTGAAAACAGAAAGGCCGGAGAAGCATCCCCGTGGGAAGGGAGCTCTCCGGCCTTTCTGCGCGTTCACGCTGGTGCGAGGCCCTGGGTGCGCCGGCCGCCTAGAAGGCGGCCGCGCTGCGGCCTCGCCGGTATCCCGCATTGGGGGACTCGGGTATGTGGGCACGGACCCGGTGGCCGTCCTCGACGGCGTACAGGATCTCGTAGGTGATGGAGACGTTGCGGTTGCAGGGCATCACACCCTGCCTCCGGCGCATCTCGAGCTTGCGGAAGCCAGCGACGGACTCGGCGCGTTCGAAGAAGCGGGCAAGCATCTCGCGGGCGCGTTCGTGCGCCTGCTCCGCCGTGCGGCCGCTGGTGCTCATGGTGAAGAAGTGCATGGACCCTCGATCGAAGGTCGGCCTCTCACCGGTGTCGAAGTCGCTGGCGAACCGCGCGCGGCGCACTTCGCTGCCGCTGGGGCGCACGAGCCGGCCTTGCGCGTCATACGCGCACTTGTTGACGACTGCCATGGTGGATCCACCTCCTCTCAGGTCTGGCTGACGAAAATCCTTCAGCCAATCCCCCGGTGACCGGATCACCCCGGTCACCCAAGAGCAGGCCCTCCGGAGCGACCGTCGGCCCACGGCCGAAAGGTCGCCCGGAGGGCACCAGCGTCAGTCCTGCACATTGAGCCCGGCCGCTATGCGGCCTGTGGCTCGCTTTCCCTGCCTTCTTCCCCGCCGGCTTCCCTGTCGTCTTGTGCAGGCCCGGGCGCGGGTGCCGCCATGCGGTACACCGCCAGGGCGCACGCGAGGAACGCCGCGGTCATCAGCAGCGCTGAGACGGGGTTCGCCAATGCGCCCAGCAGCTGGGCGGGGACAAGGACGGCCGCGAGGTTGAAGGCCAGGTGGAGCAGCACGCACGGCCACAGGACGCGGGCGCGTTCGTAGACCAGCGCCAGCAGCACCGCCAGGGGCAGCGTGGCAGCAAACTGGACGACGTTGGCGTGCAGCAGGCTGAAGCCCGCGGCGGTGACGAGCACCGCCGCGACGATGCCGACCCTGCGCCGCAGCAGCGGGTAGAGCAGGCCGCGGAAAAGCATCTCCTCGGCCACCGGCGCTGCCACCAGTGCTAGCAGGAGGGCCACGACGGGACCGGCGTCTGTCCTGGCTCGGGTCGATTCATCGAATCCCGCCGAGCCGCCCAGGGTATAGAGCCACAGGGCCAGGGACTGGCCGGCGAAGAACGCCAGAGCCAGGCACCCAAGCACCGTTCGGGTAAAGCGCGGTGTTCCGGACATCGGTCGGACCGTTGGCGCGTTGGCGAACCACCGGGGCCGGAAGAGCCTGGCAGCGCCGACGAGCAGCGCCACCAGGCCTCCGAGCACCGCCGTACCCAGGACGGGCTCGCCGACCACGGAAACTACGGCAAGGCCAAGTCCCAGGTAGGCGGCGAGCACGCCGAGGGGCACGAGGACACACCACGCGATGGAGACGAGCCGGGACTTGATGGGTGGAGCGGGCATCCCCGCCTCCTTTCCGTGGTCAGACAGACGCGGGGATCTGCTCTTCGATGACGGCCTGGACGCGGGTCTCGCCGCGGAAGGTGTTCAGCTGCAGCTTCGCGATGAAACGCAGCGTTCCGACCTCGGTGCGGCTGGCCGACCGGGTCAGAGCCGAAATCTCCGGCTCCTTCTCCTCGGCGACGTTCCACCACAGGCAGGACAGCCCGGACCTGGTGACCAGCCGCAGATGCTTCTTGCACAGGCGGCACACGCGGTAGCCGCGGGCGTTGGTCATCAGGTTGGCGTCGGTGCGCTCATGGCCGCAGTCAGTATCGGAACCGATCCGGTCCACCCGCAGCCCAAGGGGCTCGACAGCGATTTCGACCACCGGCTCGACGAAGCCGTGGCCGAAGGGCCGCAGCGCTTCCACACGCCGGACGAAGCCGACCAGAGGCTCCAGGTCGTCCAGGCCAGCATCGCAGTCCCGGTCCGGGCCCAGGACCAGGTCGGCCCGGCGCTCATCCTGGACGACAGCCAGCAGGGCAACCTGCGTGGCCTCCCGCAATGCTTCGACCAGACCGTCGAGCAGTTCCGCCCGGTCGACCTTGACGCCGCAGGCCTGCTGGTGGCCGATGGCACGCATGCCGTCCTGGTGCTCGAGCGTGTCGATGATGCCGAACCACGACGGTGCCCGGCCGGAGCCTCCGACGTAGTCATCCGGCCCGACGGGACGGTTGAGCACGACGACCGGGTGGCCGTGGCGCTCCATCAGCCGGTTGGCGAGCAGACCGTACATGCCCGGGTAGGCCTCGGAGAAGTAGACCCAGGGGGCCAGCGGCTGATCACCCTCCTCGAGCTCCTGGGTGTGGACCTCGACAAGCTCCTTGCGGCTCTCGTTGGTCGCGATGACCTGGTGTGCCGCCTCGAGCATCAAGTCCTGGTCAGGCGCGGTGAACACACCGAAGCACGGTGCGAGCGGGTCGCCCGTGCGGCGCGGGGAGTTCATCGCCGGCGCGAGGTAGAACCCGTAGAAGCCCTCGTCGATACTGTCGATGTCGCGGACCTTGCCTGCCTGGCCGAAGGCCTTCAGCAGGACCGCGAAGCCCTCGAAGGCCCGGACGAAGGCCGGGTGGTGCGGGTCGACGCGCAGCAGCTGCATCAGCGTCGACTGCCCGACGTCGATCGCCTCGGGGTCCGGGTCGAAGCCCCAGGGGGTCGGGACGGTGCGCGGCGCGGGCGCGTACAGCAGCCGTGCGATGGACAGCGAGTCGCGCACCAGCTGCCGGTTCTCGTACAGCACTGGCATGACGTCGGAGACGGTGCCCAGGCCGGCGAACAGGCGCAGCAGGCGGATCTCCCAGAGCTTCTCCGGCCGGTGGACGCGGGCATAGGCCTCCAACACCTGGTAGAGCACGTGTGCGCCGCAGATGCCGGTGTTGGCGTAGGTCTCGTCCATCCGACAGGGGTCGACGGTGACGTCGGCGCTCGAACCGGGTTCGAGCTCCTCGTGGTGGTCGGTGACCAGGGTCTTCCATCCCAGAGCCCGGGCGGCGGCGATCCCGCGGTGGGAGTTCACTCCCCCGTCGCAGGTCAGCAGGACCTTGGTGTCCGGCCACGTCGCGGCGATCTCTGCGATGTCCTCGGCCGTGAGGTCGTGGCCGCGGCGGTAGTCGGGCACGTGCAGCTCGACGTCGAAGCCGAGCTCTGACAGTCCGGCGTAGCCGAGCACACCGGAGGAGATCCCGTCCATGTCGAAGTCAGGGGCGATGGTGACCTTGTGGCCGGCGGCGCGGGCGTCTTCCAGGGCCTCGACCATCTCGGCCAGGCCCAGGAGCTCGTCGTGTTCAGCTGATTCGATCTCGCGGAAGTACTCGTCGGTCCAGCCGCGGCGCTGGCACATCAGGGCGAACAGGTCGACGCCGTCGTCCGTCAGTGGATGGTCGTCGACGGTCTGGAGAATGGTCATGGTGGGGGGCCTCTCGATCGTGTCGAATGGTCGGTTTACAGGGGTGGGGAAAGGCACCCGCTGGCAGTGTGATTTTAGCAGTGCTGCGGGTTTATTATGCTGGTATAGCAGCGTTTTCGGCCTATGATGAAGGCATTCGAAAGATCTGTCGTTCTGGCGTGCCCAAAGACTTCTCTAAGGTGGTTCGGATCGTCTACCATTCAAGACATGGCTATTCGAAATATTGTGGAGTCGGACATCAGTGGCAAGCCGGATGCTGCCACAGTCACCTTCGGACTGGGCGACACCTGGTTCGAGATAGACCTGACCGACGAAGAGCGCAAAGAGCTTGAGAAGAATCTCAAGGAATACATCAGTAAGGGTCGAAAGGCCACTAAGAAGGGCGAGAAGAAGCGACTCGTGCCCGAGACGACGCCCGAGGAACGTGAGGAGATCCGTAAGTGGGCGCGCGAGAACGGTCATGAAGTGCCCGAGTTTGGTCGCATTCCGAAAGCTGTCATGAAGGCCCACGATGAGGCACACGGCATCGAGCGGACTCTCTAGCCCCACCCTTTCCGCAGTCTTTCGGGCCATACCGGAGAGATTTCCGGCCACCTATTCGAATCAAGGATCAACAGCCCTGCAGCACCAGCTGCAGGGCTGTTGTCATCTCCGGGGTGTGCACTTGTCAGAACGGAGGCAGGCGCGGGTGGATGATGTCTTCGACCTCGATGCTTGCAGCCAGGGCGCGGGAGCGGGCGTGCACGGTGCCATGTGAGAAGTGCCCTGGCGTTCCGGGCATCAGCTGCTGCTGGCCGGTGCGTTGGTCGCACTTGCTGCAAAGGTCCAGGAAGGCGGCGACACGGACCTCCGCTCCCCCGGCGCGCATGGCGACGAGGGCATCGACCATCCGTTGGTTCCGGGTGAAGCCCGCCGCCTTGGGCTCAGCGCTCCAGTCGGCCGGGAACTCAATTACTTCGAAGCCGGCAGCCCGCCACAGCCGCTCGGCCATGGCGTCAGCACCCTTGGGACAGTGCCCTGAGAGGAGCACGGGTCGGGCGACCGCAGACGGTCCCCAGGCTCTCCAGGCCTCGTTCAAAGCCGCCTTCATGGCCTCCGCGGCGTCCCAGGTCCGGGAACCGGTCACGAGCAGGGCATGGCTGAATCCACTGGTCATCGTGATGCCTCCCGGCTGGTCATCTTGGTCATCGGCATAGATCCCGCCGAGGCCGCCGCGGTGGCAGTCCGGATTGTGATACTCGTCTGTCGCTGCATCATTCGCGTCCTCTTTCGCCGCAATGTTTTCCGGAATGATTCCCGGTGTTCCTTCTCAGTCGGCAGGTCACTACGCGGCAGCTGCCGACGCCTGGGCACTGTTGACCCTGGCACCGCCGCGTTCGTAATGGATTGCCACCCGGACCTTCCGGTCCTCGCTGAGCGGTGCGACGTGAAGGGTGTATCCACCGTCCTTGTCGCGCTCGAGGTAGGCGACGCAGACCGTGCCGCTCTCTTCATCGTCGAAGTCGACCTTGCCAAAGCTCTCCGCCGGAGTCGCCTCAGTGACTCGCTCTCCGTAGGGGATCCACGGCTTGGCCTCGCACCTTGCTCCGGTGTCGTAGGGCGAGAGCTGCGGCTGTGGCCGGCGTGCGGACCTGGATGCCTTCCGGGCGTGTGTCATGACGATGCCTCTTCTGTTTCTCGGGATGCAGGTGTCGGGCATCGAGTGCAGGTCCCGCCAGGGGTCCGCGGAGACTCGATGTACGGTCCAGCTCCCGTGCCAGCTCCGCTGGCCTGACGGCCTACTGGTGAACCGTGTCGGGAACTGCTCCGACTGGGCCGCGCAGCGGGCCGGCCGACGGGCCGTCCTCCTCGGACAAACCTGGTGCGCAGCGCCAGGTGATCCACCGCCTGGCTGCACCCTTTGCCGCGTCGTCCACCTGTGGACAAATGCGGCGGGGCAGGCGGGGTGTCCTCCACTCAAGCGCAGCGCTGGGCATAGCCGGAGGGAGCGCAGCGACTGACGGACCGGCGAGCGAAGCGAGCGGTGGAACCTGTCGGCTATGCCGACCAACAGCGTCTCGAAGCGCAGCGAGAGACCGGAGCGAAGCGGAGGGTCCGCAGGACCGCTGTTGCCAGGTTCCCTTATGCCCTTTTCCTCTCTTGCCGCCATTTCGCCATTCCACGGCTGGAGCGTTAGCGGAAGCCTGGAATATCAGGGGAAACGCCCCGTACACCCTTGACCCGTACACCCCCTCTCCATCCGCGCAGCGGGTGTACGGGTCATGTCGTTTCCGCTGGATTTACGGGCTTTTGGTTGTACAGCCCTTTTGCCGTCCGCTGCAACGCCGTACGGATGCATCTTCCGCACCACCGCGAGGCACGAGCGGGTACCCGTACGGGTCCTCACATGTAGCGTCAGCGACGTCGGGCGCAGCCCGGTCCGCACCCCCTGGTGGATCCTGCTGCCGCAGGCGCATCAGGCCCGGCGCGCAGCGTTCCACCACTCCTCGCGACCTGTCGCGTCAGGCTGTGGAAAACTCTGCTGTCACAGCACTGCACTGATCTGTCGGTGCGCTCGTCGCACCGGTGTGCGGGCGCTCACTCCGGCTCTGTTTCGCGGTCGCGCCAGCACCTGTCGCACCGCGTCCGAGGCGGGCCCACACCGCTTCCTTGCCGGGGTCCGTTCCGGGCCGGCCGACTGCCCCTCCTGGTGGCAGCTGCACCCCCGGATGAGCGACAGCGAGTCCTCGACGGCCACCGCCCGGCCTGCCCCTCGTGGACGCATCAGAAGAGGAGCTTTCCCGGGAAGCATGAAGCCTCCCTGGATCCAACGGCAGCCCCCGCTTCCACAGCGTCACCGAGCCGTCCGGGTCTCCCACCAGGTGCAGCTTCCTGAAGAGGCTCACGGGTTCTTACCTTCTAGACCCCCACCGCCCGTGAGCCTCTTCAGGAAGCGGAGTTTTTGCCCTTTCGCTCCATGCGGGGCCCTACTACCCAGTTCGCCTTTTCCCTCCGCTCTCCTTGCGGCCCCCCCGGGCGGGTCGGTGACGCCACAGGCGCAACCACAGCTGCTCCACCCTGCTCCGATAGCTCCTCCGCTCGCTCCAGGACTGCCTCGAGGTGTCGCAGGCGGGTGTTCCAGGTACCGGTCCGGGCCCGCATCGCTGGACCCCTTCTGGTCCCGGAGTGGACAGATCATTGCACCGGCATGGACAGACAGGGACACAGACCAGACCTACACAAGCCCCGAGAGAGTCCAGAAAGGCCATTCAGACACCATTAAGTGCCGGATGGCGCTCCTCGGGGCCGCTTCGGGCGCACTGCTGGTCTCATGATGGTCTCTCACAGGTCTGCTCTGGTCCGGCTCGCGACGGTGGACTGTTGCTGGTCTCTTCGAGGGCGCTTCTGTGCTTTGTGTGGGACCACCGAGCGCCCTCCAATGTGCCGTGGCCTGATCGAGGTCTTCTGCTGGTCCGCAGCGGACCGCGTGCCGGTCCCGGGTGAGCCCTTGATGAGTCCTGTGTCTTCTGGTTCCCCGGCTGACCCGTGGCCTTCTGCGGGTCCTGCCGGCGGCTCCCACGGGTCCCGCCGCGGCCATGGTCGCTCACGGTGACGCAGGCCTGATCTGCTGGTGGCCTTTTGCTGGTCTTGGCGTGGTCCTTGCAGAGACCATTGAAAGACCAGTAGAATGATGACTGATAAATGAGTCGAAAGGTCCCCGACTGGCAGTAGCGCCTCGGGGACCGCGCATGAGAGGGGGCCGCGATGACCGAGGACAGTGTCCATCAGCACGAGGGCGCAAGGGGGTGCTCGCAATGACCGATAAGGCCGAGCCGCGCCGTCTGCGCTGGAGCGTCCCGCGGGCCGACGAGTCGACGAACCGGTGGCTCGACGAGCAGTACGACATCTCGCGCTCGCTCCAGCTGTTGATCCGCGAGTCCATCCAGCGCGACGGCTACATCGACGTGGTCAACCGTCCCGTCGAGCAGCTTCCCCGGCGCGGCCGCCCGCCGCAGGGCGAGCAGGACCCTGGGCGCAGCGAGGCCCTTGACGGAGAGGAACGCGGCGATGACCGCCGTGACGGGAGTGAAAGCCAGCACGAGAGTCGCGAAGGCCGTGACGAGGCTGCCGTGCCTGTTGCTGTTTCTTCAGAGCCCGTGCAGCGCGTCGAGGCAGCCCAGGCTGTTCAGCCGCCGCCCACGCCTCCTGTCCGCGAGCCCCACCCTGTTCCCGCCGAGGAGCCTTCTGTCCCTTCGGGGCTGGACGCCTTCCTCACCCGCTGATCCGCACCGCACTTCCTGAGACACCGACTTCCTGACCGAGAGGGACACAACCATGAGCAACACCCGCACCGCCGAGAAGACCATCCAGCTCACCGGCGGCATCGACGTCGGCAACGGATACGTCAAGGGCGTCATCCGCGGCGAGGTCCACGGCAAGGAGGTCTTTGACACGATCGACCTTCCTTCTGCCGTGGTGAGCACCTCGCGCTCCACGCCCAAGGTGCCCGAGGCTGACTCGGATGCCTTCAAGATCGTGGTGGAGGACGACTTCTACAACCGCGTCGCCGCCTCGTTCACCACTCCCCTGATCGGGCACTCGGACCTGCGCACCTTCGGCCGCGCGGCACTGAGCACCCCTGGGTCGAAGTTCACGCAGTTCGAGGTCGTCGGATCCCGCTCGAAGGCCGACCAGGAACTGAGCTCGGTGCTCGTCCTGGGCGTCTTCGCCGCCAAGGCCCTGCGCGACTATGTCCGCGAGCACGGCGCGCTGCCGGACCGCGAGCTGCGCGCCACGGTGCGCGCAGGCCTGGCTCTGCCGATTGCCGAGTACGTGCAGCGCCGCAGCGCCTACGCTGCCCAGTTCGTGGGACTCCTGGGCGCGGCCGACCCCACGGTGCACCTGGTGACCGTGAAGAACTTCTCCACGCCGGTCACCGTGCGCCTGCAGTTCGAGGATGTGCAGGTCCTGCCCGAGGGCGCGTCCGCGCAGTTCGCGATCACCGACAAGGGCGCGCCGCTGGCGCAGGCTCTGCTGGACGATCTTCGGGCCTCGGACCCCGAGGAGGCCGCGCGCCTGCAGGGTGTCACCGCCGAGCTGCTGGTCGGTGTGCGCAACACCGTCGGCGTCGACGTCGGCGAGGGCACCGTGAACTTCCCCGTCTTCACCGACGGCGCGTTCAACTCCGAAGCGGCCAGCACGCTGGACCAGGGCTACGGCACCGCGCTGACGAACGCGCTGGACCGGATGAGCACCAGCGGAGACAAGGACCTGAGGTTCAAGAACCGCAAGGCGCTGGCCGACTTCCTGCAGCAGGAGCCCAGCGTATTCCTCCAGGGCAGGTTTGACCGCGCCAAGGGCTACGTCGACGAGGAGGCCGAGTACCTGGCCGAGGAGATCGGCGCACGCTTCGAGGACGTCCTCGCCGAGGTCGGCGGCACCACCGAGGTGGTGTACGTCTACGGCGGCGGTTCGGGCCCGATCAAGGAGATCCTGCGCCCTGTCCTGCAGAAGGCCGCCGGCGGCATCCCGGTGCTCTACCTCGACGCCGCGTACTCGCGCCACTTGAACCGCGAGGGCCTGTACCTGGCGGCGAAGGCCGTCGAGGTCCAGAAGCCCGAGGGCAAGCGCAGCAAGGCCGCGGCGTGACGATCATGCATTCGTGGCCCGGTCCTGAGAGGCTTGCGGTCGGCATCGAGATGATGCGTGCAGGCTGCCGATCGCGTACTGCTTCCTGTGGTACCGCTCACAGTGCTGAGCGGTACCACAGGAAGCCCCGAAAGAGACCACTGATCGACCAACAACAGACCACAGCCCACCCCAGGAGGGATCAATACCATGACCGACCACGACGAGACCCACGACGGACCCAAGAAGGACCAGCGTCAGACCTATGAGAAGCCCTCGGGCATCGTCGCACGGCTCCAGCAGCTGCACGAGGACCGACCTGTAGTCTTCGCCGTGCTCGTGATGGTGGTCTCCGGGCTGGTGTTCCTGCTCGGCGGAGTCCTCACCGGAGCTGTGGACCTCATCGGCATCTCTTTGCTGCCGATGGACAACATGCCGTAGCGCCCGGCAGGCACAGCGCGGGCGAAAAAGAGACCTCCCCGGCGGCAGCTGATGCTGCGCCAGGGAGGTCTTTGCGGTGCTGGTGATCCAGGTCAACAGGATGGTCAATCGATGCCATGCTCGGCCGACAGGGCTGCGAGATCGTGGCTGAGATCTTCCATCGCGGCGATGGCGGCCATGGTGCACTGCTGGGTCGCAGGGCAGCAGAGCGAACGGCGCAGACCTGCTCCGACGATCTCGACGGCCGGCATGTACTTGAAGAGCATGCGGTACATGCGCGAATCCTGGCCGTGGCCGAGCTGGTGCCGGATCGAACCGGCGTTGTCCTTCAGGTCGCTGGCCTTGATGAGCAGCGCCCGGGAACCGGAGTTGGCAAGCCGCGTGAGGTGCTCCTCATAGGAGGTGCTCCCGCCAGGAGTGGTCACCGCCCCAACGAGCACCGAGACGCGCCGGCCGTACAGCCGCGCCAGACAGCCCAGGGGATCCTCACCCGGCTGGCCGAAAGCAGCAAGCAGCTCTTTGCTGCAGTCCTCGACGACATCATGCAGCAGTGCTGCGGCAATCAGTTCAGCGTCGGTGACGCCCCAGCGCAGGAGGCGCAACGCCACGCGCAGCGGATGCTCGATGTACGGCACGCGAGGCATGTCTCCCCTGATGAAGCGGGTCTGCTTCCGGTGCAGGAACGAGGCCGTCGCAGCTGCGCGGGTCACGAGCTCCGTGTTCGTGGGCATGAGGTGTTGGATCTCCCGCTCGAGTTCGAACACGAGCATCGCAGGGTCCATTTGCTTGAGCGGGACACGCGTCGTGGTCAGGGTGGTCATGGCTCTTCCTTTGTTCGGGATGGTTCTCTTGCTGTTGCAAAACACCAGGCGCTGCCCCGCAGCGCGTGGACCCGCCTCAGAGACAGAGCGAGAGCCCCGGCCCCGCGCCGGAGCGCAGGAGCCGGGGCTCTGGTGGGATCAGGCAGGGCGACTGGTCATTGGTGCTGGCTGGGCTGGGTGTCGTTGTGACGGCGTAGCCGGGCAGCCCAGGTCTTCAGGCCCGGAAGTCCAGCAGCCCAGACAGCACCGGACAGGACCACGAGCACCACGCTCGCCGTCCAGTGGCCGGTCCAGGCGCTGGCTGCGATCGCGGGCAGCAGGGCGAGGACGTTCAGCACGATCCCCGTGACGAGGAGCGCCCTGCCGACACTCCGGAGGATCCGCTCGCGGCGGCCGGTGGTCTGCATCGTGTCAGGCATGGTGGTTCACGCTCCTTCGTCGTGGGATGTGTTCTCTCAGAGCTCGATCCGCTTGCCGCGGGCGAGCTCGGCAGCGGGGATGCTCAGCCGGTAACCGCCGACCGGGTAGCTGGGGTGGTCGCTGGCGACGACCGCGCAGTTCCACCAACCAGCGTGGCGCTTGCGAGGACGGGGTTCTTCCTCGCCCTCGGTGCGGGCCTCGCCGCGGTATTCGATGGGCACCACGACGACGCGGTGGCCTGAGCCCCGCTCGGTGGCGTGCCAGGGCAGCTCGATGAGCAGGTCCTGGGGCCACTGCTCGATGGTGACCGGCAGCTTGGACAGTTCGTGGTTGGCCGAGCCCTCGGGCGACTGCGCGAGGCGCTGGGCCTCCTGCTCGGCGGTCTCGACGAATCCGATCTTCTCGAGGAAGGACATGGTGATCAGTGCTCCTGGTTCATGGGTTGGGAAGTCGACGGGTCAGCCTCAACGCTGGACTCGCCGCGGACGAGATCAGCCAGCGCCTGGGCGTAGGCGTCTTTGGCCCGTTCGATTGCAGCCTGCTCGTAGAGTGAGTGGATCTTCTCGCCGGCGGCGATGCGGTCCTCGACCTCGTCCATTGCTATGACGGCGGCGGCGAGCTGGACCCGGGCCTGAGCCTCGGCACGCCGCAGCTCCGGGTAGAAGGCCTTGCTCGTGGCGAGCCGGTGGACGGCGGTAACGCGTTGGGCTTCAGCGTCGAGGTCGGGCTCGGAAGTGGTGGCAATGGACACGGTGATCCCCTCCTGTTTGATGAAGTCGTTTGTTCGATGCCGGACCTGGATCAGCTGCGCTGGTTCCTCAGCCCTCTGCCAGACGGCGGGCGGCCGCCTGGAAATCCGCGAAGGTGGTCTCGGCGCGTTCTGCCCGTGTGCCGTCCGCCGTGAACGCCGTGCCGCACCATCCCGTGACGTAGCGCTGGCACAGCTCGCGGTCGGCCTGGCGGGCCTGCTCGTCGTAGACGGGCGCGCTGACGACCAGCACATCAGAGCCGAAGTCGAATGGCAGCGCGTCCTGCATGGGTGCGGCGATGGTGCTCATGGCGGTTCTCCTCGGAATCCTGTGGGGCACGGCGCTGCACTGCAGGCCGTCCTTCGTCGATGACTCCTCCGTGACAGCTCCGCTGTCACCACCACTGGCTGCACCTGAGAATCGAAGATGAAGAAGAACAACAAGAAGGTTCCAACCCCGCGCCGGCAAAACGCGGATGATCCGCAGCATCGGCACAACCCCTCCACGCACCCTGGGATAGGCTTTCGGCGGAGTTCAAAATTCAACAAAGGGAGAGATTCGTGGCGGGAAGCGCGGTCTATGGCAAGGGCTACCACGCAGGCAAGCAGGATGCCCGTACAGAGGACCTGATCGCCGCGGGGGTCTTGGCGGCTGCAGGTCTGGTCATTGCAGGTGGCGTCAAGGTTTACCGGAAAGTCAAAGAGGCCCACGCAACCCGGCTGGAACAGCGGCTGAAGGACATCGACGACGGAGGTAACTCCGAAGATTCCGGCCAGCAGTAAACCACGGACACAAAAAAGAGACCCCACCGCCGGAGCACGCGCTCTGACGGTGGGGTCTTCTTCAGGCGAACGTCCTGTCCGCAGCGAAGTGCTCGTGCACGGCCTCGCGGGCGGCGGGGTATTCGTCGTAGGGATCCGGGTAAGCAGCATCGAACCGGGCAGCGGTGGTGATGCCCTGGAATCGGAGCAATTCCAGGAGATCCGGCAGGTCCTGTGCACGGCCGGAGAACTCCGCGGTGTCCGCGGCGATGATCTTGGCGCGGGTCAGCGTGGGGACACTGGCCAGCTGAAGCCTGATGCACTCGTACGCTGTGTCGTCGTCGATCCAGCGCGCCTGGTATATCGAGGCCACGAGCTCAGCGTCGTCACCGTCCATCACGTTGTCGTTGTTGATCCAGTCGCGCTCCAGGTTCATTTCGTCGGCCACCTCATGGATTGCCGCCATGACCTCTGGCGCGAAATCGCCGGTGACGCTGTCGATGTCGACGGTGAATGCCCGGTCCGCAGCACGGATGCCGTACTTCATGAGCGCGAAGCCGCCGATCGCACGGATCTGCACCGGGGCGTTCAGCCCCAGGCGCTTCAGCTTTCCGTTGAGCACCTCGAGCGCCCGCTCCAGCTGGGCCAGGCTGCACTTGTGGTCGTCGTGGCTCATCGTGCTGCTCCTTCTGGTCAGGAAGGAGCGGGTGTCTCCTTCGAGTCCAGATCCGGATCGGCTGTGCCGATCTGACGAGCCGCCAGGAAAGAGACGAGCCCGGCACCAGGGGCTCTCCCCCGTGCCGGGCTCTGTTCAGGCTCAGTGCATGCGTTCGATGCGCGTGGATCCGGACCCGTCCTGCAGGCCGGTGGCGCAGTCGTACCAGAAGCCGTTGGGCAGGCGGACCAGCGTGTGCGCCTCACGTCCTGGCCAGTTGCCGGCAGCTGCGATCGCGGGTACCGCCCGGCGGTCCATCACGCAGCTCACCCCCAGCTCCTCCACGACCTGCGGGTCGCGGACGTACTTCGCGGTGGAGCCATTGCGGGGATCGCACGGGACCTGCTTCATCCAGGCGGGGTGGTCGAGGACCCTCTTGACGAGGACCTTGTCGCCGACCTGGAGTTCGTCCAGCTCAGAGGGTGCTGTAGGGATGGGCATGTGGTTCTCCTGGTTCGTAGTCTGTAAGTGCAGCAGCTCAGCCGCGGCCGATGGAGGAGCACTGTGAGTGCGCACCGGCATGCAGTGCCACGGCGTTGTCAGCCGCCGTGCGGTACTCGGGGATCCGCTGGGGCTCCGGCTCGCCCTTGGGGAACCAGGGCATGGCGTAGCCGTCGGTGACCTGCTGTCGCGCGGCATCGTTGTGGGCCGGTGTGATGACGTAGGCGAGAGAACGGCCATAACGGTCAGTTCTGTCTGCCCCGGGGTCGTACTCGATGGTCACTGGCATGCCCTGCGGCAGGATGCCGCCAAGATGATCAGTGGCGGCCCTAGCGCCGCACTCGGGCTCGGCATCCTTGTGATAGTTCATTTCGGGCGCGTCGATGCCCAGGAGCCTGACTGTGTGCTCGGGGATCCCGATATGCTTGTCGGTCGCCTCGAGCAGGCCGGCCACCGGCAGCACGGCGACGGTGTCGCCGTCGATGACACGGATGACTTTGGTCTCCACGCTCGCCGGTTTGCCAGAGGACACCTGTCCCGGGTCCTGGGCTGCCGCAGTGCTGGTGGACGGCGTACCCGGGACGCCGGGGGCCTTCGGCAGGTCCTCGCAGCCGGTCAGCGTGACGATACAGAGCACGGCGGCGATGAGGCCGCCGAAGACAGATCCGGAGGGGGTGCGCTTCATGGTGGGGTTTCCTTGCTGGAGTGGTCGTCGGGCGCTCTGGCCGGGGTGGCAGGCGTGCTTCTCCACGGGCACGCCCGAGCCAGCTGTGCTGGCTGTTCCGGAAAGAGAAAGACAGGACCCCCGGCCCTGAGCGATGCGCTCGGTGCCAGGGGTCCAGTGAGAGAGATCAGTTGCCTGCCGCGACGGATCCGGAGTCGATGGGTTCGACGATGAAGACGCCGTCGGGCTCGCCCGTGAGCTCAGCAGCGAGCCGGCTCAGTGACTGGGCGTGGTCGAGCCTGTTACCGGCCCAGACACGCCGGCCAGCGTCGAAGTGCTCTGCGGCTTTCCTGGTCTCCTGTTCGGCACCGAGCGAGGCGATGTGTGCGAGCTTGCGGCGCACGTCCGGGCTGAGCTCGCGGATCAATGCGCTGCGTCCCTTGTGCGTCATGCCGAGCAGCATGCCGTTGCTGATGGGTCCGGTGTACATGGCGGTTTCCTTGCTGGTCAGGGTTGTTCCGGTCCGCGGGCGACGAGCACGAGGCGCGAGCCGCGGACGAGGTGGGCCTCACCGCCGACGGTGAGGATGTGGACAGTGCTGCCCACCGAGGGCCGCACCTGCTGGACGACGGCTGTGCCGCCATCCAGATCAGGGTTCAGGTCGCGCAGCGCGACCCGGTCGCCCCGGCGCAGCATCCGGGCGCTCTTGCCGCCGAGGATGCGGTGGCGCTCGGTCGAGCGCAACAGAGCCTCCTGGACCGCAGGACCGCCGTCTTTGACGATGTCGAGGAAGGCGGGGGTGATGGTGTCGGTCATGGCATTGCCCTCCTGGCTGGTGCAGCTGATGGATCGCGCGGGCCTGTACGACCCTGGGTCTGTGGCGCTCACGGGGATCGAACCCGTGACCTCTCGTGCGTCGCCCTGCAACGGGCCTGTAGCCTGGGTCTGCCTGACCAGGGATTGATGCGGAATCGAACCGCGGGCAGTCAGAACGCCGAGTGCTCTGCCGCTGAGCTAGAGCGCCGTGGGCCGGTTCCGGGAAGGAGCCGGCGAGGGGTTGTGAGGAAAGGGACGAGGAGCCGTTCGCCACTCACTTCCAGGTCGGTGCCCGCAGGGAGTCCGGAGCCGTGCAGCCGTCGCACGGCCTGGCCGCTGGCGCGAGGTGGTGCTCGACGAGATGGGACAGGAACCGGACTCCGACCTCGACGTCCGTCGTGAACGACTCGTCATCGGCCGTGCCGACGATCTGCGCGGAGGCGACCGTCGAGTCGATGTCCAGGTCGATGACCAGCTGCAGGGCGAGGCCCGGCGCGGGGCCGATCAGCTCGACGAGCACCTGGTAGTCCGGCTCGCACGAGTGCGAGACCCAGCCGACGTGGCGCTCGAGCTCGTCGGCGTCGTCGGCGGCGTTCAGCTCCTGGAAGACCGCTGCGACGGCGGACAGGAAGCCGGTGAGGGTGTGGTCGTGGTTGCGGTGATGACGGTGCTGCACGGAGGTCGACATGGCCCCTCCTCGGTCGATGGGTGGTGATCAGCGGATCTCGGAGTAGCCGCACTCCGGGCAGGTGTGGGTGCAGGCGCAACCGCGCCGGCCGGCCCGTTCGCGGGCCGTGGCGGGGGCGTCGGACTCCATCGGCACGCCATCGTTGGGGCAGCTGAGACCAGACATGGCGGACCTCCAGTGAAGTGTGGCAGGACGGGGACGTTGTCCTTCGTCGTCAGATCCGGATCGGCTGTGCCGATCCCCTCCACACAGGCCACGAACGAAACCTGAACGAAAAGACAGCGCCCCGCCACGCCGCTGCTGCCGGGAGGGCAGGGCAGGGCGCGCGGGGCGCTGGTGGGGCCGGAGCCACGGAGGGATCGAACCGCTCTGCACGGAAGCTCTCAGCGCCGGATCCCGACGGCGGCCTTGCACCGCTTGGTGAGGACCAGGAACTGGAAGAAGGCGACGGCAGCCGACTCACCGAGGAAGTAGTGCACTTCTTCGATCGTCATCCCACTGGGGTCGAAGTCGACGATCCGGGGATACGTCTCGGCGAGGATCCGCGCCGCCGCGGGAAGCCCGGCAGCCGGCTGGACCTCGGCGGCGGGCTCGAGCTGCTGGACCAGGCTCATTCGTCCTCCAGGTCCATCCGCCCGGTGACGGTGCGGAAGCGCTCCACGGGGCGGGTGCCGCCGTGATCGGCGACGAAGACCTGGCTGGCGTGAAGGCGCAGCTTCTGGATGACGGCGGTGACGACGTCGTCGACCATGGCCTCGACATCCGGTCCGGGGTGGTCGGTGATCACCGAGCCGACGACGGCGGTGAGCCCTGCGTGCAGGGCCTGGTCGTGATCGGTGGCCTCGACGGTCGCGTCGGCGACGATCTGCATGGCGGAACTCCTTCTCTTGGCTGATGACGTTGGGGGCAGGGCAGGACGGCGGCCAGCGAAAGCAGATCCCCGTCCGAGCAGCGCGAGGCTCCTCGGACGGGGACTGTCGGCGTGCGTGAGCCGCCTATTCGGTTGTTATTCAGTTGTGGGTTGTGCTGGGTGCGGGGCGCGCTTCTCAGGAGAAGGGCAGCTCCTCGCTGTGGACGGCGCTGGCGACGGCCGGCTGCGGTGCGGCAGCGGCTGCGACGGGAGCCGGAGCCGGCTGGGTCTGCAGGGCCTGGTTCTGCGCCTCGGCGGCAGCGACGCGCTCGTTCACGCGGGCCTGGGTCACCGAGCGGGGCTCGAGGAACGTGATGTCCTCGACGACTGCCTTGAGCTCGAAGACCTCGACACCGTTCTTGGTGTAGCGGTCCTGGCGCAGCTTGAGGTTCACGGCCACGAGGTCACCCTTGTGGATGCTCGCGAACGGGCCGATGCCGTTGGTGGTCGCGCGCACGAAGGCCTCGACCGGCACAGCGTCAGCGCCGCGGTTGCCATGGCTGTCGGTGTAGTTGTGGTCGGCCATCAGGGTGAACGCGACCTTCTTGGAGCCGTCCTGGTTGTTGAAGACGACCGGGTCCTTGGTCAGGCGGCCTATGACGGTGGCGGAGTTGCGGGGGTTCGACATGAGTATTTCTCCTCGTTGTGCACGAAACGCGCGGGCAGTGTCCCTGCTCCGCGCGCGATGGTGAGTTGAAGTGTTCGGTTGTCTCTCAGACCCCCATCCGGATCAGCTGTGCTGATCAGACGATGATCTTTCGAATGAAGACTCGGATCAGCTGTGCTGATCGAGCGCTCCTCAGTGCTCCTTCCGGATCAACTGCGTTGATCCCAGATGCCCTTGCATCACGGGTCCCGCATCAGCTGCGCTGATCGAACCCGGTACGCCCGGCCCAAGGCCAGCCCGGTGCTGCCCCCAGATCCCAGAGTTCAGCCTCGATCTGATCGGCCGCGGCCACGTCTCCGCTCTCGCAGGCCCGCCGGTAGTCCTCCTCCAGGTACGCGATCTGCCCGTCCCGGTTCGGGAACCGTCTCCGGAACAGCAACCAGCCCAGCCACGCGAGGCAGATCATGAAGGCAAGAGTGGCGATGAGGACTCCGGTGCTCTCGATGATGTTGTCCATGGCGTTTCTCCTGTCTGCTTCAGATCCGCAGCCGCCGGCGGACCAGGTCCACGAGCGTCGGGTCGGGTGCATGCCCCTGGGCCTGCTGCAGCTGCAGCCAGGCGAGGACGTTCTGCGTGTCCTGGGCCTCGAGCTGGCGGCGCTCGACCTCCAGCTGTTCCTCGCCGAGGGCGAGCATCCGTCCCTGGAGCTGCTCGATCTTCTCGAGGTGGCCGGTGCTCAGCTTCAGGACGCTCAGCGCATGGGTGTCCGCGGCCATCAGAGCGTGACCTCGACCTCGTGGGCGGTGGAGGCGAACGGACCGACGGTCACGGAGCGCATGATGCGCACGAGCCCCGCCTCCTGCAGGCGCTCGGCCAGGCCAGCGTGTTCCGACCAGTCCTTGATGAACACTCGCCCCGGGCCGGCTACGAGGCCATATGCCTCGAGGTTCACCGAGATGCGCTCGGGGGCCTCGTCGGTCAGGAGTACGAGGCTGCGCTGGGCGTCGGCGTGCTGCAGGGTGCCCGTGAGCTCGATGACGCCGAAGTCGACGGCGACGCTGTGCTTGATGACGGGCGGTGCGATGGTCTGGTCCATGGTTCTTCTCGCTTTCGATGCCTGCACAGGCAGGTGAATGGTTGTTGACCCCGGGCCGCCGTGGCTTCGTTGCCGGGCTGCGGCAGGAACGGTGTGTCCGGCGCTTCTCGCGACGGCCCGGGGCTGTTCGTGGTGCGGCAGTGGGCCGCATGAAGTCTTGACCCAGCCCCGCAGGAGGCCAGGGGGGCCGGAAGGGGTCTCTTTAGATTCCCCGGCGGGCCCAGTCGTAGACCTCGGCGGGACCGCGACGGGACCTCGCGGAGCCCTGGTGGCCCTGCCCCTGGATGAGACGAAGGGTCGGGCGGGCGGTGGGTACAGGAATGGGAACGAGCGAGCTGTCTGCCTCCTCGGCCTGCGGCTGCTGTGCTGCCGCCTTGTCTGTATGTCTGCGCCGGAGCGCAGCCTCGGCCTCGGCGTAGAGCCAGATGAGCCCGAGCACAAAGACGGCGAGCAGCACGATGAGGGCCCAGCTCTGTAGTGGTGTCATGGGCATGAGCGGGACGCTCCTTCGCTGGTCGGTGGTTCAGTCGATGAGTCCCCCGGCGCAGCTGCGCTGCGTCGCTGCATCCCTGCCCCGGGTCAGGAGGCCCGGCGGGCAACGGTGTGCCCACAGGCGAGGTACGCGATGTCGTAGAGCGGGGCCGGGCCCCAGGCGGCCTTCCAGGCCGCGGGCAGCGGCAGCGGCTCCGTCGTACGCAGGACGACGTCCTGCGGCATGCCAGGGATGCCGCCCTCGACATCGGGCACCGGATCGTCCCCGGGGGTGCAGCCGCCGCACCACTCCTGTTCGGGCAGGAGCGCAGCGGCGGCCTGCAGTTGGATCTGCTGTGCGATGGCGTCCGACGGCCGTGCGTCGTCGATGACGTCATGGAGGGGGCGGGCGATCGTCATGATGGAGTCCTTCGGTCTGTGTGCGGTCAGTGGGATGAGCGGGATGGCAGCCACCCGCGTCAGGGCCGCCGGCTCATCCCACGGCGAGCTGCGTGGCCCGCGACCAGCTGCCCATCCGGAACCGGATGGTGGCCGCCGGCGGGACATGGGTCCGGCAAATGCCGTCGGTGCCGCCGGTGCGCCAGGCCTCGTAGGCGAGCACGGCGATGGAGCCGGTCTTGATCCAGCACTCGCGCAGGGCGTCGAGGATCATCTCCTCGGTCCACTTCGTGGTCGCGCCCTGGAAGTGCAGCGGCTGCTCGGTGGTGTTCAGGCCCGCTCTCTCCAGGGCTGCATTCCAGGAGCCGAACCGGCGCTCCAGCAGCGGCGCGGATGGTTCGTCGTCGTGTCTGCGGCGGATGTAGTCGTTGCGCGGGAGGCTGTCCTGATCCGCGGCGCAGCGCAGGAGCGCGTCGACCATCTGCTGTTCGGTGTAGGTCTGGACAGGCCCTTGGAAGGCTCGGGCCGGCTCTGCGGGGTCGAACGCCGTGCAGGCGTAGCCGTTTCCGGCCAGCGCGTGGGAAATTGTGTGCTCCGAGATCCAGTGATCGTCCGTGTGTGGATCGGGGTTCTCGCACTGCACGCCGCCGCTCTCGTGGTGCTGGCACGGCAGGTGCTCCTGCACCTGCGGGTCTGCGATCTGGCAGCGCGGCATCAGGTCCGTCGGCACAGTCGTCCGGGTCATTGGCAGTCCCTCTCTCGCTCGGCGTCGTCCGGGCGCAGCAAGCCGTCCCGACCCGGCCCACCCAGGGACCGGGTGACGCGCTCGGGACGCGTCGAGCACCCGTCCGGATCAACTCCGTTGATCCCTCCCAGCCCAGCTGCCCCCTGGCGATACCAGGCATCGCCAGGGCCTGGCGCAGACCTTCTGTCAGCCGTCTTTTGTGTCGCTCTTCGCGCATCAACCGATAGACCATTCGATTGACCTATCGGATAAGATGTACTGGAAGACCAGTCGGATGCGGACTCTGTGCCATCCGGCGCAGACATCGACCCGACAGGAGAGGCCATGGCGATGAAGACCCCGATGACGAGGAAGGCGGCATTGTCCGCCGCCGCACTGGCGGTGCTGGGCAGCCTGCTCGCCGGATGCTCCGCCGGTTCAGAGACGGCGCAGCCATCGCCGAGCCCGAGCACCAGCGCGGCGAAGGTGACCAGCGAGAACCTCGGCAAGGCGCTGGACCGGCTCGTGTTCCAGGGCACCGGGGCCAAGAGCGCCGACGGCGGCGCGTGCCTGGTCCGCGCCGTAGAGGACAAGAAGCTCTCGGACGCCGCGCAGGCTTACATCGTGGGCAAGGGCAGCGACGACATCGCCGCGGTGGCAAATGGCCTGCGCGAGGTCAGCGCGATGGACGCCGCGATCATGCTCTCCCCCGAGCTGCGCGACAAGTTCGACGCTTGCGTCGACGCGGTGATCCCGCCGACCCCGGCCCCGTTTGCCACGACCAGCAAGGACGGCAAGGACGGCAAGGATCAGGTCTACGTGCCGCCGAAGCAGGGACAGGAGCTCCCCCAGGCCCGGCAGCCGGATCTTACGCCGAAGTTCCCGGTGCCGCAGGGCGCGAGCATCAACTCCTCCTCACAGCTGACCGCGGGGCTCGTTTCGACGTTCTCCTCCTATGCGCTGAACGAGGATCAGAAGAAGACCTACGCAGCCTCGGGCGCTTGCCTGGCGGGCGTCGTCTTCCAGGCAGGGTTCTCGCAGGAGACGCTGCGCTTCCTCGCCGGCGGCGCACCAATAGGGACCGGATCGATCTCGGACTTCCTGCCGAAGGACGAGGACAAGAAGATCTGGAAGTCGAAGGACTTCACCTCGGCACTCGTGGACTGCACGGCCAGCGCAAAGGTCTGAGGCTCATCCATCGCGGGTTTTCGTCCTGCCGTTGATTGGCTTCTACCGATCAAAAAGAAGAACCGGTGCATACTCGCACCGGTTCTTCTTTTCCTGTTCACAAGGCTGCCGAAGTCATAGCAAGCCCCAGATGGCAGCATTCCAGAGCGGAGTCCGCGTCACAGCACTTCGATGGCGACGTCGGCACTAGAGCCGTTTTGGCTGCGCATTGCCGAGGTGCGCGCGCACCACGGCAATGTCCCTCGTCGGGTCGCGCCGGATCCGCTTCGACTTGACGATGAACGCGGACTTCTCGATCACAACGAGCTTCAATCCATGTTCGGGGATAAGAAGGCGCTTGCGTTCGTCGTAGAGGCGACGTTGCTCGCCGCGACCGACACCAGAGACGGTCTGCCGCCGATCGAAGAACGGCGACGGCTTCGAATGCTGCTCCTCCTGGAACTCGACGACGAGCTTGAGATCGGACCAAAAGCCGTCCACGGGTAGCTTGGTGCCGAGGGGTCGCAAAGGGGACGGGTCGCCGCGGAGCCAATCGAACGTCGCTTGGCGACAGCTGCTCATGCCGAGGACGCCATCGCACAGGTCAAGCACGTAGTGCTCATCGGACGCAGTGCGGTCGACCATGCCGTGATTCTTGCAGAGTTCAGCCGAGAGGCCCATGCTTCATAGGTTCAAGAACGACGTTTGGTCCGCTCTGAGAGCTTAGGATCTCGGAACCAGGCTGATTCGGTCAGTGCCGGCGGCGGCCTGATACGGCCCGGTGCCAGTAAGCCGCTTCTGCACTTGTCAGAATCTCGTAGATCTCCTCGACCACGAACTTGCCCAAATAAGGGCGTTCCTCGGCGCTCAAAGTTCCCAGAGACACCAGTGCAGCCGCCAACAGCACATCGTCTTCAATCGAAGGCTCAACCCATTCCCGCACACCATCGTCGGTAAGGTCCTCCCAGACATATGGTGAGGTTGCTATGGCCTCCCTAACCGCGGCGAGTCGCACCCTTACGTCTCCGCTGCGGGACCGCGCGTAGAGACGGATCTGATATTCATCCGAGGCCGGGGGCACAAGGGGTGCCCCGCCGGCTAACGGATGATGAGCAGCAATGACCTGGTAGCGGGCCCGGGCAGGGTGTCGGTCATGGAGGTCCTGGCGTATTTCCCTGATGCGGTGCCCGGGGCGCAATGTTGCAATTCCAGGGATGCGGTTGTCCCGCCTATTCGCGTTGTGTGGTGCCATGACCTGTCCCGACAAGCGGCCAATAGGTGTCCCCCTCCCTCATGATAGGCCCGGTTCGGACGGAGGTTGAAGGGCACCGGATCGAGGCGGCTGGGCATACCGGAACGAGCTTGATCGTCCCTGCGGTTTTCCACATACGCCAGGACTCCCCTACCGGCAGTCGGCAACCGATGCTGCACTGGAGGCATGCTCAGCTACGAAGACATCATTCTGCTCGGCGAGGAACGGGTCTTGGTCATCCAGGAACACAAAGAGGGCCGTTGCTGGTGTGGCCAGACCTGGCAATGACCAACCTTGACGGGCGCTGTCTTGGTTGTATGGCTGGTGCTTCCTGATGCCGGACTGCTTGCTTCAGGCCGGACCAGGACCTTGCTGGGAATTCAGCAGGGTATCCGGGCGGAGGAGCATACTGAAACGGTTACACCTCACGGTCCGGAACGCGAATGATGATCATCCGGGATCCTTCCGGGATTTTGGCCTTCGCAGCAGCCAGGGTGGTGCCATAGTCGGGGCCCGTCGCGCTGACGCGCATCATTTCGCCCTGGGCATCTTCAATGGTCAATTCAACCTCCATAGCTCTGAGCATAGAGCCCTGCCCGGCCGTCCTCTGTCCGTTGGAGAAGAGAAAGTTGTCAAGTAACAGCATGCGCAGTGAGTAGCCTGCCTAAGACCGGAGCGAGACTGGGATTGCCGGTAAAGGATAGACTGCCTGAGTGCCCGGTCATGATCAAGAAGGCCCGTTCGATCGGGCGCAGCCGCTCAATCCATCACGTCTTCAGCAGCCCAAGGACAAGTCAGTCCAGTCTGAGCCCATTGAAGTGCCCAACCCTGAGGCCGCCGGAGCCTGCGAGCAGGATATGAGCCAGGGCCCGACCCGCTGGCAGCGGATCAAGGAGCATCCGGCTTTCAAGACAGGTCTCGCCGTTGGCGCTCTTGCGGCTGCTGGCGCGGTCACGTTGTTGACACTGAAGTCGCCCGAAGTATTCAAGCAGGTCAGCGCGGCGGTCTGGGAGAAAATCCCTGAGTTCACGGAGGCGGCTTTCGAGGGCATCGGCGAGGAGGCCAGCAGAAAGTCTCCGACCGAGCATAATGTCAGCGGGCACCAGCGCGTGCAGCACTACGGTCCCGGCGGCACCGAAACAAAGTTCGTCCAGGTATCGCCTTACTCGCGTGGAGGTAGTACCTAACAGGCGCATGCGATACTGACCGTGTCGAAAATTGCGGTTGTGCTTGTCGTCAGCGGTTTATGTCATATCAGAAACGGCTTCGGCGGGACGTATTGGGACGGTAGGGCCTTTGGGTATCTTTGATTTCCTTGCGAAGAAGGAAAAAAGCTGGGACGAGATCGATGTCTACGAGGGTGAAACGCCCCCGTGCCCCAACTGTGGGACGCCCCTGGTGAAAAAGTTTGTTTACTCCGAGATGTACTGCCTTGAGTGTCGCTACGGTCTAGATGACGATGACGATGACGATGACGACAGCGAGGCGCTGAGTGTTTACGATGCAGCTCAGATCTGGGCCTCACACGGTAAGGATGAGGATTACATGTTCGGGTATTCCTCGGAGGAACTCGAAGCCGCGCTTTAATGTGGCAGGTCGCTGCTCGAGTTTGCTGCCGGCGCGGGTGCTGTTGAGGTCCTGCGCTTCCCTTACCCCGCTATGCCACAGCGACCGGCAGCTCGTCCCAGTGGGTCGTGCAGCGCTTCGAGAGCATGGCGCGCTTCATCTCCCACGCCGGCGGGGTCTTCATGCCACCCAGGCCCACACCCACTGCCTGCGCGCCGAGCTTTCTCGTGATTTCGTCAAGTACCTTCCCTACTCCCCGATCTTCGAATTCGGATTGGAACACAGGTAGGAACTGAACGCCGTCACCCGCGCGCAGTCCCGTGAGTACAACTCCTGCACGGGCGTAGCGGATACCGGCGGTCGGAAACAGATCAGGCAGGATCACACTGGCAGCTTTCGTAAGCGCGATCGGGTCATCGGTCGGCATGGCCAGCGGAACAGCCCGGTGGGCTGAATGCGGGACGGTTCCTTCGTCGGCCCAGCCGGTCGAAGCCCACACCGAGAGCACGCCGGCGACGGACCCCTGGGCCCGAAGACGTGCTGAGACCCGCTGGGCGTAGATCGACAGAACCTGATGCATCTCGTCAGGGTCCGTAAGCTTGCGCGAGAAGCTCCTGGAATAGATCAGCTGGTCCTTGGCAGCCGGCGGCTGGGTCTCCAGCTCGATGCATTTTTGCCCGCGCAGCTCCAGGATGGTTCTTTCCATGACGACGGAGAACCGTTTGCGGAGCCATTTGGCATCAGCGTCGCGCAGTTCTCTGGCCGTGTGGATGCCGAGCGCAGCCAGGCGCTTGCCGTTACGCCCGGCGACGCCCCAGAGGTCAGTCACATGGAGGGAGTCAAGGATCCGGTCAAGCTGCTCCTCCGAAAACCGCCGGAGATCGAGAACACCATTGAACGCGGGGTTTTTCTTGATGCCGAGAGCCGCTACCTTGGCGAGGGTCTTCGTGGGACCGATCGCGACGCGGACAGGAATTCCGGTCAGCTGGAGGACAGTCCGTCGGATCTCCTGTCCCCGTGATTCGAGTTCTTCAGGAGCCCCCCGCAGCTTCAGCCAGCTTTCGTCGATCGAATACACTTCCTGCCACGCACTGAAGCGGCCCAGAATGGTGGCAACCCGTGCACTCAGCGAGCCATAGAGCTCATAGTTCGATGACCTGGCTTCGACGCCCTTGGCCTGGCACCAGCCGCGGATCTTGAACCACGGCTTGCCCATGATGTCAGGATCGAGCTCCTTCACCAGCGGGCACGCGGCAACCACACAGCCGTCATTGTTCGAGAGGACAAGGGTCGGCCGGTCATGCAGCGTGGGGTCGAAGACACGCTCCGCGTTGGCGTAAAAGGAGACGCAGTCTACGAGAGCGATTTGATCGGGTGCTGGGGTCAGAGTCGTCATTGCCACGGCTGGAGACTATAGGCGGGGTCTGACACCACGTTTGATTTTCGCAGGAGACAGAATCCATGTGACCACGCCCCAGACTGACATCTCCGTGTGTTCGTGGAGAACGATGTCCGCATAGTCGAGGTTCTCTGCCACGAGAACGGTACGTCCTTGGATGACGTCCAGCCGCTTGACGGTGTATTCGCCGTCAACGACGGCGATCACAATCTTGCCCGGAACGGGATCGATCCCCCGGTCCACGAGCAGCAGGTCGCCGTCATTGATTCCGGCTCCGGTCATGGAATGGCCGGCTGCACGCCAGACGAATGTGCAGGTTGGGTCCCGGACCAGGTGCTGGACAAGATCGAGGTCCCCCGACCAATATCCCTCTGCAGGGCTGGGGAAGCCGCAGGCGACGGCTTCCGGCGCAAACGGGAGTATCAGCGGCTCGTCGAGCGCCAACGGTTCTGGCTGCGAGGCCTGCATGTCCACTTCCTTTTCGAACATATGTTCGATGGAATCGTACGCCCGGGCGGGAACGGCGCGCAACGTGGAGCAAAATGCCGGGCGGACTGGACAGGCCTGGGCTCTGGGACGGCAGCCAGGAATAAAGGCCCCGGTGCGCTTCATGCGCGTCGGGGCCTTCTCTTTTTCCCACGAACGGGAGGTGCGAACCAACGTCCAGCGGCCCCGGCCTTGGGGTCGAGGAACCGAGGCCGCCTGGGACACGCGATCAGGCGCTGACCGGGTGACGCAGATGACCCTACCTCTCTGCCCGACCTCTCCCAAAGGTCTGTCACAAGTCATTGCCCAATCATTCGTGACAGGCATTCGAATGACGTTAGAATGGACTCGTACATCAGTCGAATATGACAGGAGAGGCCAGACATGACCGTCGTCGACGAGCCGAAGGCTGCGCCTCCCGCTGCGCGGGCTGCGACCAGGTCCGGTGGACCGAGCACCGACCAGAACGGCAGCGACCGCAGGGAGCGGGTCTTTACCCGCCTGTCCTCGGACGAGAAGCAGCGGGCGGAGTACTGGGCGCAGCGGCGCGGCTACCCCTCCGCCAACGAGTACTACGCCGAGGCGATCGCCGAGAAGATCCGGCGCGAGAATCTCGACTTCGACATCCCTGATCTGCTCACCGCGCGCATCAACCAGGTCGTCGACGAGCTCAAGGCGCTTTCGACGAACAACGCCAACCTCGAGCGGGTCGTGACCATGGGCTTCGATTCCCTGCTCGGGCTGACCAGGGGCGACAACTATCTGCTGGACGAGGAGAACGGGGAGCTGACGTGAGCCAGGGGCTGAACGAGATCATGCCGTCCACCGACGAGCTGATGGACGTCGACACGTCCTTCCTCGATGCGTACCGGACCGGCGGGAGCGAGGGCCTGAAGCGGGCCCAGGAACGGGCACAGCCGGCGGAGCCGGAGCAGGACACGCCGGAGAAGGATGAGGCCCCGCAGCAGAGCGCCGAGAACCTTGACCGGGAAACCGGTGCCGGCCAGCGGGGAGGCTCGGGAGCAGGCAGCGCCACTCCCCCGGCCCAGAGCGACGCCGTCGTCGTGGACACAGCAGCGATGCCGCAGGTGCACGACGACGCAGACGCCGAAGCACACCCCGCGGCCCTCCCGGTGTCGCCGCCGGAAGATGCCAACCTCCTCCCGCCCGTCCCGCTCCAGCACACCGACCATCAGGAGGCCGTGCAGTCTGCGGCGGCCAGGGGCGGCTCCGGCGGAGGGGACGAGGGCAGCGAGTCGTTGCCACAGAGCGGCTTCCGGCTCGACGGCGTGAAGAGCCAGCCTGCCGTCCGGGCCCTGCCCGAGGCCATCGTCGGCGCGCTGCGGGAGCAGCTGCGCTCAGCGGCCGTCCGTGAGCTCGGCGTCGGCGACACGGCGGCCCGCGAGTTCACCGAGCGGTTGAGCCAGGCAAGCCTGGTCACGGCCTTTCTGCTGGCCCAGCTCGACCTTGGACTGGCGACCGATGCTGCCACCCGGCGCGCGGCGCAGCTGTTCCGCTCCCGTGATCCGCTGCTGGGCAGCATCGCGGCGCGCATGGAAGCCCTGGAGCAGATGGGCCGTGAGCAGACCCAAGGCCTGGCCGCGCTGCACGGGCAGCTGGGTGAGGTAAAGGAGACCAGCGCGGCGATCGAGCAGGCACTCGCGTACTCGATCGCGGACCGCACGAGCAACTTCCTGCGCGGCTCGCACAATGTCCACGAGGCTCCGATCACGCACAAGGACGCGGTCTTCGTCCGGGACCGGGTGCGGGAGGCGACGAAGAAGCAGGCGAAGCTCGAGCGCGAGCGGGAAGGGCGGCCGATCCGGTGAGCACCGCCACGCACAGGAGTACAGCGACCGACGCCGAGCGGTTCTGGGAGAAGGTCGATAAGGAGGCGGGCAGGCTCGACGGCACAGGCTGCTGGGTCTGGACCGCCTCGGGCCGCTTCGGCCTGTCGAACGGCCGATCCTCGGCCACGCCGCGCCGATACGCCTGGGAGGCCCTGCAGCAGGAGCTCGGGCTCGGGTCCCTGACGCAGGACGAGATCCTGCGGATGGCCTGTGGTCGCAGTGCCTGCGTCAACCCCGGGCACATGCAGAAGGGGGCCAAGCCGCTGCGCCGGCCGGGCAGCCGTACCTGTGCCCGCGGGCACACGATGGACGCCGACAACGGCTACTGGGCCAAGGACGGCACCTGGGTGTGCCGTCCCTGCAAGCGCGACCACTCCCGCCGGTACCGCCAGGACCCGCAGTTCCGGGCCGACCAGGCTGCTGCCAGCGCCAGGTACATCGCCGCGGACCCGCAGCGGGCCGAGCGCAAGAAGCAGCGGCAGCGGCAGCGGTACCGCGATGACCCCGATTACCGCGCCCGGATCCGGGCGGCGGCGCGCGAGAGGCGCGCCAGGAAGAAGGCTGAGGAGGGCCGCGACGACCGGTCCGGCAACGCAGAAATGAAGGAGGCCGGGCGTGGCTGAGGTGCTGTTCCCGAAGAGACAGCGGTGCAAGGGGTGTGGCAAGGGTCTGGCGCTGCGTCCCCAGGACCCGGTGCTGCTCGGGCTGTACTGCGCTCCCCGGTGCGCGGGGATGTCCAACCCCGCCTCCCGGGCCGAGGACGCCCCGCGCGAGTGCACGACCATGCGCGAAGGGAAGAAGGTCTTCAAGCGCCGCTACCGCAGCGAGGGCGAGATTCCGGACCGGCTCCGCGAGGATCCCTCGACGAGCTGGTACAGCTGTGGACACTGTGGCCACTGGCACCTGGGTCATACCCGCATGGGGGCCGCCGAGAAGTTCCGCATGTTCGAGGACCTTGACGAGGACCTGCCGGACCTGTTGGTCAAGCTCCGGGGGAAGGCCTCCCACAAGCAGGTCGCCGAGGTCGCCGGCGTCCGTCCGATCCGGATCAGGGAGCTGGAGTCCGGTGTAGACCATCCGGAGAACCTGAAGACGCTCGGCAAGGTCCTGAAGGCCTACCGGGTTCGTCTGGGCGTCGCGCTGCCGCCCGGACGGTGATCAGCGCCGTACAGCATCAGCGATGCATGGACAGACGATCCGTGCTACTTTATAGCCATCACGATCAGCCCGTTGCCGCAAGGCGCGGGCTGATTTTCTTTTCAGGGGGAGGAACGTGGCGGAGTACGCGAAGCCATGGCTGTCGGTCGACGCGCAGATCGACCGGCTGGCGTGGCACGGGGCCGACGTCGGGGACCGGGCAGCCGTGCTGCTGGGTGCCGTCGGCTACTACCGCCTCACCGGCTACCTCTACCCCTTCCGCGAGTCCGAGCGCTACGCCGACGAGGACGGGCGCTCCCGCATCCGGGTGCTCAGCGGCTACCGGCCGGGCACGACGTTGCGCCACGCTGAGGAGATCATCGACTTCGACCGGCAGCTGCGCATGCTCGTCATGGACGGCGTCGAACGCATCGAGGTCGCCGCGCGGATGCGGATCGGCTATGTCCTCGGCCGCCGGTCCCCTTTCGCCTACGAGGACCCGGAGTGCTTCACCGAGGCCTTCACAGCCGAGAGCACCGATGTGCGGGATCCCGCGCCGAGCCCGCATGTGCGTTGGCTCCAGCGCGTCAACGAGCGGCGGGCCAGCTCCGACGAGCAGTTCGTGGAGCACTTCAGGCAGAAGTACGACGACAGGATGCCGGTGTGGGCGCTGACGGAGATCCTTGAGCTGGGACACCTGTGCGTGCTTTACCGCGGCATGCACCAGCAGGATGCCGAGGAGATTGCCCGTGAGTTCGGCGTGCCGACGAAGAAGGTCATGATCAGCTGGCTCGCCAGCCTGAACTACGTGCGGAACGTCGCTGCCCACCATGCCCGACTGTTCAACCGCAAGCTCCAGAACGCGCCGTCGCGGCCGAAGGTCGGAGTGGTGCCGGTGCTGGACCACCTGCGCGATGAGCAGACCGCCAAGGGTGTCTTCGGCACGTACAACGCCCTGGCCGTAATCGCGTACCTGCTGCGCGCCATCGACCCGGACACCGGTTGGTCCGGTCGGCTGGCGGCTCTGCTTCGCCAATTCCCGGTCTCACACGCCCTGACCATCGAGTCGATGGGCGCGCCTGTGGGCTGGGAGTCGCTCGAGCTCTGGCGCGGCTGAGGCGGAGCTAGGACCGGACGGTGAGCCGGCCTTCCTTCATGTCGTCACGCAGCTGCGACAGCATGTACCAGTGCGCGCCCTTGGGCTTGAGTGAGATGTAGTGCTCGTGCTGCTTACCATCCTGCTCCCAATCCAGGACCATCTCCGGACGGCGCAGCAGGCCCTGGTATTCGTCGACGTCGGCACGGATTTCCACGCGCACACGTTCGTCCGCAGGCGGCACCAGCAGCACCGCGACGTCGCCCTCGTAGCTCAGTGAGACCTCCTGGGCGAGGAGCCGCCGTACGTCGGCCGTGCAGATCTCTCCGCGGGCGACGTCGAAGACGTTCTTGCCGTGCGTGGCGCTCTCCCAGGCATCGATGCACTCGATCAGCATCGAGCACCCCTGGGCGATACGGATGATGTCCGCCTCGTCCGGCGGCCAGCTGCCCTCCTGCATCTCGATGAGCATGCTGCTGAAGTCCTGTGGTGTGCGCAGGAAAGCGTGGTCGAGGGCCATGGGATTCGTGCTCCTGGGTCGGGCGTGAGCGGGTGGCGACTCTATAGACGTTACCTCGATCCGGGGTCGCCGTGAATGATCCAGGCCCTCTCTGACCGGCGTGCCGGCGCGGGTCTCGCCGCTCCCATTCGACTCGCTGTGCGACTCGCTTAGACTCGCCATTCAACTCATTCTATCGATAGACTTGTGACTGATTTATGAGTCGACTGGTTTATGAGTCACCGACGAAAGGGAGTCATGATGGTTGTCGGGATCCTCACCGAGAAGCCGAGCGCGGCGCGGCACTTCGCTGCAGCCCTCGGCGGCATGAACGGCACGTACAACGGGGAGCAGTTCGTCATCGCCCACGCCCGGGGGCACCTGTACGAGTTCGTCGATCCGCACCGGATGGTGGCGGATCCGGACGTGGCCGGGAAGTACCGGACCTGGGACCTGGGCAACCTGCCCTGGGACCCTCAGCAGCTGGACTGGAGCCTGGAGGTGATCAAGAACGCGAGCGCTGTCGCCGCGGACGTGAAGCGGACCCTGGGCAAGTGCGACGAGATCGCGATCGCCACCGACGTCGACCCCACGGGCGAGGGCGGCATGATCGCGGTCAATGCCTTCCTCGAGTTGGGGCTGAAGCCGGGCAAGTGGTCGCGCATGTACTTCACTGATGAGGCTCCGGCCTCGCTGCAGAAGGCCTTCGCCGCGCGCAAGGTCATTCCGTCACTCCTGGACTTCGACGAGTACCGCAAGGCGCGCTACCGCTCACAGTTCGACCTGCTCTCGATGCAGTTCACCCGCATCGCCACGAACATGGCCCGCCAGTCCGGGCAGGACATGGTGCTGCGCCAGGGCCGGCTGAAGTCGGCGATGGTCAAGCTCGTCGGCGACCAGCTGAAGGCGTATAACGACTACGTCAAGAAGCCGTTCTTCCAGAACCGGTTCCGTGACGAGAACGACGTGATGTACACGAACCCGGAGGAGCCGCGGTTCGACCAGAAGGACCAGGTGCCGAACCAGTACGACCCCTCCCCCGTCGTGCTCGACGGCAAGGCGACGAAACAGACCCCGCCACCGAAGCTGCTGGACCTGGCCGCACTCTCGTCCATCCTGGTCGGCAAGGGAATCAGGGCCCAGCTGGTGCTCTCGACCTACCAGTCCATGTACGAGGCCCAGGTCGTGAGCTACCCGCGCACCGAGGACAAAACGATCACGCCTGAGCAGTTCAACGAGCTTGCGCCTCTGGTGGACAAGATCGCCGGCGTGGTCGGGGTGGATCGCAAGCATCTGACGCACCGCGAGCCGCGCAAGGCCCACGTGAAGCCGCAGGGGGCGCACGGTGCGAACCGTCCCGGCCCGAAGGTGCCGTCCTCGCTGGACGACGTCGAGCAGCGTTTCGGCAAGGCCGGCCGCCTGATCTACGAGACCCTAGGCAAGAACTACCTGGCGATGATTGCCGAGGACTACGTCTACGAGCAGCAGAAGGGCCACGTCAAGGACTATCCGGACTTCGTGGGCATCGCCAACGTGCCCATGTCGGCGGGCTGGAAGGCGGTGTTCGATCCGGACGCCGGCGACGACACCGCCGAGGGCGACGAGAACGAGTCGGCCAAGGGCCTGGGCACCAACGCTGAGCCCTTCGTCTTCGAGGGTGCGAACAAGCGCCCCGAGCACCCGAGCATGAAGTGGCTGATGAAGCAGCTGGAGAAGCGCGACGTGGGCACGGGTGCCACCCGGACCTCGACGTACTCCGAGGTGACCTCGACGAAGACGAAGTACCCGCTGCTGCTGGAGAAGGGCCGCAAGCTCACCCTCGCCGAGGCCGGGGACATGAGCTGGCGGCTGCTTCCGGGCACCCGGATCGGCGACCTGGCGCTGACCGAGAAGGTCTATGCCGATATGAAGGAGATTGCCGTAGGCACCGGCCCGAGCGCAGAGGAGCGCCTCGCGGTCGTGGCCGACTGGGTGCGCGAGGACATCGCGACCATGCAGAAGAACGCCGCGACGATGCGCTCCGCACTGGGGCTCAAGGAGGAGGCCGTCACCCGGAAGGAGCGGGCGCAGGGCACCTGGGCCAAGACGGGCAAGGATGTGGTGTTCGCGCGTGAGTGGGGCGGCCACCGCTTCACCGACGACGAGGTCGCCCGGCTGCTGGCCGGGGAGACGATCGAGTTTTCGGCGAAGAGCACCACGGGCAAGGCCTATGAGGTCTTCGGCGAGCTTGGCGAGGGCACCTTCAAGGGCCGGACTTTCGTCGGGTTCCAGAAGCTCGGCTTCGGCCGGCGCGACGCCAGCGGCAACGCGCTGCCGCCGGCGTCCTGGTGCCACTACACCTTTACGCCCGAGGAGATCGACCGCCTCATGGTTGGCGAGGGCGTCGAGTCAAGCGACTTCGTCTCAAAGAAGGGCAACCGCTTCCAGTGCAAGGTCTTCTTCCGCGAGGAGAAGAAGGGTGAGGGTAAGAAGATCGTGCCTGACTTCGAGGCCTCCCTGGACTCCCCGCCGAAGAGCTGGTGCGGGGTTGCCTTCACCGACGACCAGCTCGCGGCACTGGCCGCGGGCAAGACGATCAAGGGTACGGGCTTCACCTCGAGCAAGGGAAAGAAGTTCGACGCCGAGCTTCAGTGGAGGAACGAGGGCGGCAAGAAGAAGCTCGTCCCCTCCTTCGGCTGAGGTTGCGCGGACTCGTTCCTGAATGATTATTCGGATGCCAGTCCGATAGACTGCCCGTCCACTTAAATCAGCACGCCACGGTACCGCCCGACGGCATCGGATCGCACGTCCGAGTCGCTGGGCGGTGCCATTCTTGCGTCAGTCGCGCTCGATTCGATAGGTCTATCTAAGGTAGAGTGGTCATGTATCCCTCATCTATGAGGGCATTCGGACAGGCGCAGACAAATCAGTGGTGGCAGCAGGGAGAGATTCATGGCGAAGATGTCGTACAAGGTGCCGACGAGCCTCAACAGGTCGTTCCTCGACCACGAGATCACGCTCAGCAAGGGCGGCTGGGCGGCCAAGCCCTCCCCCATCAAGCAGCTGTTCTTCTTCGGCGGGGGCGCGCTGGCGCTGCTGTGGGCGGTGACGCAGACCTTCGTGGCGAGCTCGGGTCCGGTGTTCATCACGCTCTTCGTCATCTGGGGCCTGGCACTGATCGTCGACTTCGGCGGCATGACCAAGACCAAGGAGCTGCGGGCGATGAACGTGCCCGCCCTGCTGGCATACGCCCCGTCCCGGGCACGCAACGTCTTCACCCGCCGCAGCTCGGACCCGAGCGACTTCCACTCGATCGTCGGTATCGACGGCATCGAGGAGGACGGCCGGATCCACTTCTCCGACGGCGGTGAGGGGCAGGTCTACTTGGTCGTCGGTTCAGCGTCGTACCTGCTCTTCGACGAGGACCGCATCGGCATCCTGGACCGGGTCGACGCCTTCTGGCGCAAGATCGACACGAACTGCGAGTGGGCCTTCGTCACCACGAAGGAGCCGCAGCGGATCTACCACCAGGTGGCCTCGCTCGAGCACCGCAACCACGCCCTCGCGGTCCGCGACCCTGACCTGATCGAGCTGCAGAACGAGCAGTATGACATCCTCACGCAGCACGTCGGTGGCAAGTTCACCTCGATCCACCAGTACCTGCTGCTCAAGGGCAAGAGCGCTGACGCTCTGCGCCGGGCGCACATGGTGCTGCAGTCCGAGGTCGAGGGGTCCGCGCTGATGATCAAGGAGGCTACGGTCCTCGACCGCGAGGAGACCGAGCCCATGCTGCGGGTCTTCTACCAGGGCATCGAGGACGACCTGCACTCTCTCAAGGCCTCACTGAACTGACCGGGCCGAGCTGGACGAACAAAGGAAGGACGAAGGGTGACATGGCGCTGATGACGAAGGCCCGCGCGCAGCTGGGCATTCCGGGGAAGAAGCCCCGGGGCGGGGACGCGACGGCCGTGCCGGGCGTGGATGAACTGGAGGCCGCTCTCGACGGCGATCCCGCCACGGGCGGGACGGCGGAGCCGTCCGAGGTGACCGCGCCGGCGGTCGCCGCTGAGCCGGCCGAGGTGGCCGAGCCGAACAAGAACTGGTGGCAGCGCCGCCAGGAGATGAAGAAGCTGGAGGGGCGGTTCGACTCGTATCCGCACCTGCTGGCGCTCAAGCCTCGGGAGAAGTACGTCTTCCGCTCCGACTACTTCGAGGTCGACGGTTCCGTGGCGTGCGTGCTCGCGTTCTTCCACGACGACGCCGCGCACGACAACTTCGCCGCGTTCTGGGGCATCGACCGGATCCCGGACGGGCTCGACGAGCGCGTCACCGCGGTCGTCCTGGAGCAGGTGCGCCGGATGGACGAGAAGTGGGTGGATTCGTTCACCAAGCAGTCGGAGAAGCTCGACCGCCTTGACGCGAACGAGCAGGAGGAGACCGGCACGACCTCTTCCAAGCGCAAGGCCGCCAAGATCTCCTCCGACCTTGAGGTCACCATCGGCGAGATCCAGGACGGCGCGAGCTACCTGTCGGTGCACAACCGCCTGTTTCTCAAGGCTCCGGACCTGGAGACGCTGGACGACTCGGTCGACCGCGTCACGCGGCTGTACATCGACCGCTTCGGCACGCTGAAGGCTGCGGCGTACGCCGGCGAGCAGCGCCAGGAACTCTCGGGCCTGTTCAAGAACAACGAGAAGAAGCGCGGCAAGGGCTTCCACTTCACCTCGACCGAGCTCGCGGGTTCGTACTCGCTGGTGACTAACGGCCTGAACGACCGGGGCGGCGAGTACGTCGGCTACATGGTCGGCGACGTCAACAACTCGGCCGTACTCATGGACGTGAACCGGTACGAGCACCACGTTGTCGTGGCAGACGCGACCCTGAGCGAGTACCTGGACCGCCAGCGTGTGTCGAACATGTGGTGCTCGAAGATCTCGCAGGCCTGCATGCTCGGCAACGGCTCGGTGGTCCACCTCGTGCTGGACGGGGCGGACCTGGACAAGCTCGGCCCGAACTTCGAGCGGCTGACCTCGCGCGTGGACCTGAACCGCGGTGACGTCAACCCCTTCGAGCTGTTCGGCGACGAGGACGACGAACTGACGGTCTTCGCCGCGCAGATGGAGAAGCTCAAGCTGATGTTTGAGCAGCTCTACGAGACCACGGACGGGGCAATCGGCTCGATCATCCGCTCCGCGCTGGAGGACACGGCGACCGACTTCTACGTCGAGCAGGGCATGTGGCGGCACAACGCCAAGGACCAGCGGCACCGCCTGCGCGTGGTCAACATCCCGCACCAGCAGGTGCCGCGGCTGCAGATGTTCGTCTCGTACCTCGACACCGCGCACAAGGCCCTGCTGAACTCAAGCAAGACCGACCCCGACCAGCTGCGCGCGTACAACGTGCTGCGCGGCATCGCGAACACGATGCTCAGCACGAATGGCGACCTGTTCAACAACCACACGGCATCGGCCGTGGACGGGGTCCGGGATGCCCGGCGCGTGGTCTACGACTTCTCGCGGCTGATGCGCCGCGGCAAGGGCGTGGCCATGGCCCAGCTGGTCAACATCGTCGGCTTCGCCGTCGGCAAGCTCGGGCTCGGGGACACCGTGGTGATCCACGGCACCGAGCAGATTGACGACCGCGTCAAGAAGTACCTGCACGACCAGTTCGACCACATGCACGAGCGCGGCGGCCGCGTGGTCTACAGCTACAACGACGTGGACAAGATGCTCGCGGACTCGGACTTCAACAAGTTCGACGCCGCGGACTACACGCTCTTCGGGCCGATGCGCGACCGCACGGTGGCGGAGTACCAGAAGCAGCTGCACCAGCAGATCCCGCCGGACCTCGCCCAGCTCATCACGACCAAGGGCGAGAACCTTACCTACCTGCGCCGGGACGTGTCGAACGTGGTCTTCCACCTCGACCTCGCGCTGGGGATCAACCCCTTCCGCGAGGCCCAGCGCAGGCAGGTTCGTCTGGAGGCCGCCAAGGCCGACGAGGCGGCCCGGATGGACCAGCTGATGAAGGACGAGCCGGCACCCGGCGCGAAGCTCACCAGTGCCCGCCAGAGCGTCGAGTCCGAGGAGGACCGCTCCGAGGACCATGTGGGGCGGGCCGACCGCAGGAAGGCCATGAAGAAGGCCGGGACGGCCCCGTGGAAGCTGGGTAAGTCATGACGGCCATCACGGACACGACAGACAGGAAGGGAAAGATGAACGGGACCATCACGCTCGCGGCGCGGGCCCGGGCCGCGGCGACTGCCCGGGGCGGGCTGGTGCGCGTCCTGGCTCTGTCGCTGCTCGTGGCACTGGTTGTGCCGCTGCTGATGACGGTGTTCGCGCCATCGGCGCACGCTGCCGACGACGAGGACCGCGACAATTACTCGCTGTACCAGCTGGCGTCGAATGCCTCGACGTACTTCAGTCAGGAGAACTCTCCCGAAGGCAAGGACAAGCCCGAGGATCGGATGAACGAGGACTGGCGGGCGATCACCGCCGACCCGGCGACGGGCGGCGACATGCTCGGCTACGCCGACTCCGAATTCAGCCTCTTCAACGTAGTCGGTTGGCTCTTCGCCGAGGCGACGGGCTCCACGCAGACCATCGGGTACGACACGCTGAATGCGACAGCCAGCGGCAGCGGAAAGAACGTCTACTCCGGCATGGTGGACTACGCCCACTTCGGCGCGGCCAACGCCGACCTCGGCCTGGACACGATGTCCTCGGGCATCGGTGGACAGATCCTGTCGCTCATCGGCGGCGGCGCGATCTGGCTGCTCTACGCGATGGCGCTGGCCGTGGGCACGCTGTTCTATCTCATCATCCAGCTGTTGAAGGTGCTGAACCCGTTCATGTGGTTCTACCAGGCGGTCGCCGGCGTCGCGGACTCCGGCGGCAATACGAACAGCGCGCACCAGCAGGACCTCGCCGACGGGATGACCGGTGGCCAGGCCGGCGGCGGTGCCCTCGCGGGCCTGCAGCACTGGATCGCAAGCTGGTACGGCCTGCTGCAGTCCATCGCCTGGGAGGCGCTGGTCCCGCTCTTCATCGGGTTCCTGATTATTGGCCTGGTGCTGTTCAAGAAGATGGACCGCGGCTCGGCGATCAAGAAGCTCGTCGTGCGCGTCGTCTTCATTGGCGTGGGCCTTCCGCTGATGGGTTCGATGTACACCGGCGTCCTGGACAAGTTCGATGACTCGCTGCTGGGCCAGCACGCCGGCCCGACCCGCGTGGTGCTCTCCACGTACGTGGACTTCGAGGCCTGGATGATGAACGACCGCCTCGGCGTTCCTGATGAGGCCGTTATCGCCTGGGACAACGGCCAGGCCAGCAACAACGCGATGATGTCGGTGCGCACGACGGCACTGGCGATCAACAAGCAGGCGCACGGTTCGACCTTCCGCGACATCAGCGTGGGCCCCGGTGCGACCAATGCCGAGACGGCCTGGAAGAACAGCCTGGTCGGCATGGAGGGCAGCCCGGCGGGTGACTTCAACGCCGTGGGCGAGACCTTCGGCATGCTCAACAGCTACATCTCGGGCCAAATTACATCGGCGTCGGACTTCGAGTCGGGCATCAAGAGCGCGATCACCAACCTGCCGGTCAACAGCGACGTGAAGAAGGAGTGGTTCATCGACAAGAAGTCCTACGGTGACAGCGACAACTTCGGCGGGCACGGCGAGTCGGACTACATCCCGACCAACCACCCGGTGCTGGCGGTCGGCGGCAAGGGCCTTACCTCCTCGAACCCGGGCGGGAACACGACGAGCTTCTCGACCCAGGGCACCAAGCACGGCTGTGGGTTCTCGGTCTGGGCGGACAACGCCCCGGTTTCCTGCAACATGTCGGCGCTGTCGGCGTACAACTACCTGAACACCGGCTTCGGCCCCGACTCGATGACGATGTACAGCTCGAACAACGTCACCAGCGGCCTGACCCGCGAGGACCACATGGCGGTCAGCCAGGTCGGCACGGGCCCGGCGAAGTTCATGTACTGGCAGAACGCCGGCGTCGTCCTGGGCAGCATGGTCCTGCTCGGCTTCTGGTACGCCATCGGCATGCTGGTGGGCGCGGTCAAGCGCACCTTCAGCCTCGTGGCCGCGGTGCCGTTCGCCACGCTGGGCGCGATCGCCGCGATCAGCAAGGTGATCGTCTACTCCGTCGCACTGATCCTCGAGGTGCTGGTGACGCTGTTCATCTACCAGTTCGTCTCGGAGCTGCTGATCTCCATCCCGGACATCATCTCCGGACCGGTGTCGGCCTGGATGTCCCAGGACGGCCTGTGGGGCTCAGGCATGCTCGGCGGGATCATCGTGGTCATCCTGACCCTGATCTCCTCGCTGCTGATCATCGGCATCACCTTGGCGCTCCTGCGGGTGCGCAAGGTCGTGCTGCAGGCGATGGACGAGGTGTTCACCAAGCTGGTGGACAAGTTCCTCGAGACCAACACCGCACCGAAGCCGGACAAGAGCAGCATGCTCCCCGCGCTGGCTGCGGGAGCCGGGGCCGGAGCGGGCATGGCCATGGGTAACAAGCTCGCCTCCGGCGTCGGCGGCAAACTCGGCGGCAGCGGGGCCACGAAGCCCGGCGGCACCCCCGGTGGCCGCAAGGGCTCGTCGACCAACGCCGGCGGCCTGAACGGTGAGCAGAAGTCGCTTGCTGCCGGGAAGGGCGCACTGGCCCTGGCCGCCGGTCCGAACGACGGTCCGGAAGCCGGCCCCGACGGCGGCAGCCCCGCCGGTCCCGGTCCGGTTCCCGGCGGTGGTGGTGACAGCGGCGGCCGCGGCCCGTCCGCTGGTGGTCCCGAGGGTCCGGGCGACAAGGGCGGTCCTCTGCAGCTCACGGGCGGCAAGGCGGGGAGCTCCCGCTCCGACAAGGAGACTGCTCAGACCTTGAGCGGCAAGGGCGGCCTGTCGAACCTCGGCTACAGCACCGGCCAGGGTCCCTCCTCGCGGGGCGGCCAGGCCACCGGCGGCCAGACGAGCTTCGGGCTCGGCGGCGCGCAGGGTGCTCCTGGTACCGGGCAGCAGGGCCATGGCCAGGGTCAGGGCCAGAAGCGCGACGGGCTCACGGGCGGCACCGATAGCGGTGCGCACACCAGCGGTGGCCGCAAGGCGGACGCCGGCCAGTCGGCACCGACGCAGTTCGGCACCGGACAGCAGGCGGCTCCGGCCTCCTCGGGCCAGGGCCCGCGCTTCACCGCTGGTACCGGCGGGCCCGCGCAGGTGAACCCCGTCATCGCAGCGGTCCCGGGGATTCCGGGCACCCGGGCGACGCGGGCCGCCGAAGGCCAGCAGCCGCAGGCCAACGCGGGTTCCGGCTCCCGTGCTGTGCAGGCGGGACCCGGTATCCCGCAGGCCAACGGCAGTCAGCGCCGCAGCCCGCAGGCTCCGATCCAGCCCCGCACCGGCGCTCCGGCGCAGGCGCAGGGCCAGTCCGGTCAGCGTCTGCAGGCCCCGGCTCCTGCTCCTGCTTCTACCCAGCCCCGTGTCGGTGGCCGGGTTACCGGAGGCACTCAGGGCAGCCAGGGTGTCCAGCCGACTCCACGCAGCGGACGTCGATCGGCACCGGCGGCTCAGGCTCCGAAGGCCCCGGCCCCGAAGCCGTCGCAGCCGGCTCCGGCCCAGCCGCGGCGGACGGCGGATCCGGCTCCGAAGCGCACGGACGGTCCCGTGTCGCGGAGGAAGCCGGCTGAGGACCCGAAGAACTGATCGTTGGTGATGAGGGCGGCGCACTCCGACAAGGGGTGCGCCGCCCTTTGCCTGCCACGGGGGAAAGGATGGAACGGATGAATCTGCGAGGCAAGGCGCGCGACGAGTTTCCGCTGGGCTGGTGGCACTCGGGGCGCTGGTGGCTCGAGGGAGCGCGCGAGCTGGCGGTGAACTGCCTGGCCGCGTTGGCTGCTGTGTTCTTCCTGCGCGAGGCGCTGCGGCTGGTCCGCCATCGCGACAGCCCCGCTGATCTGGCGCGCCGGCGGGTGCCGACGGAGGGTTGGGTGGCCGGGCTCCTGCTCGGGTGCATGGCTTTGGGTAGTTCAACGGCCCTGGCGGCCCTGGCAGCACAGACGGGCTCCTCTGAACGGAGACTGGTCCAGGCTGCGGTCCTCATCGCCATCTTGTGGTGGCTGGCCAACGTGGTCGTTTCAGTAACCGCGCTTGCCGTGCTGGCCAGGTCGCGGGTCCGGCACCGGGACACCTGGGCCGAGATCGATTTCGTCGAGACACATGCGCCAAAGTACGGACGGCCGCCGGAGACGATCGAGGAGTACCGGGCGCTGCGCCTGAAGGGCGGACGGCTGTAGGGCTCATACGGGACTGCCAGCCAGTCAGACACAAGAAGACCCCGTGGACGTGATGTCCACGGGGTCTTCCTTTCCCGTCGGGCGGCAGTCGTACTGCAGCACCGGCCTCAATCCCTCCGGGGGCCCTTGTCGAAGATCCGCGAGATGCGGTCGATTCCCTCGGCGCTGAAGATGTCCGAGACGGCACCGGCGGTCCCGCTGCGCGGCAGCTCCGAGCGCAGGGTGAGCTTGGCGTACCCCCTGGTCGGCCGGGACTCGATGACGTAGACGATCTCGTGCGAAACGAAGGCCGAAGTGGCCGAGTCCGGCTTCTTCTGGTGGGTGAGCACCCGGAAGCCGGCCCGGGTGCCGATGTAGTCGAAGAAGCGTGTGAGTTTCTCCTCCTCGAGCTGCCGCCGCTCCCCCGCGTTGCGGCCGGAGACTTCGATCAGCTGGATGTGCGTGCAGTCCACATCGTCCGTCGGCCGGCGGATGTCGTCGAAATCCCAGGTGGCTCTTGCCGTGCGCAGCTGCTCGTCGCTGGGGTACGCCACCCGCCCCTTGTAGTACCTGATCGGTCCGATGAGCGTCATGCCCGACCTCCTGCATCCTGTCTGGCGCGCGGGCGCATCCCGGGAGAGAAAAGGCAGAGCCCCGCGGACGCGTGGTCCACGGGGCTCCGGTGCTGCAGGTCGATCGGGGCAGTCAAGGGGTCAGCCTCCTCAGCCGCAGTACTTGGTCTTGACGGCCTTGCCCTGCTCGCTGTCGACTGGCACGAGCACGACGTCGTTGACGCCGTTGGAGAAGACGAACTCCATGGTCGACTTGTCCTTGCCGAAGCTGATCGAGCCGGTCTCGGTGGTGCTGCGGCCAGCCTCGGTCCAGTCCACGGAGGACTTGGACTCGTTGATCTTGCCGGTGCCGCGGACGGTGTAGGCGTCCTTGAGCTCGCCCTTCGCCGCGGCCGCCTTCGGGTCGTCGAGGACGGAGTTGATGGAGTGGCAGGCGAGGTCCTGGCGGCTGGCGGTGTCGAAGTAGGTGATCTGGTCACCGTCCACGACGACGATGTCGCCGTTCTGTCCTTCCGAGGTGGCGAAGTACCGCCCGTCCCCGCCGGAGCTGCTGCAGCCGCTGAGCACGAGCGCGGCGCATGCCAGGGCTGCAGCGGTCGCGGCCAGCTTCGTCCGCGTCACGTGTGCGGTCCTGGTGATGTCCATGGTCTTCTCGTCCTTCTGGTCGGTCCTGTCGTCCTGGCTCTGTGTCCAGGCAATGAGTGTTCGGAAGGTCCAGCGTCTCGGCTCCACAGTTCAGAACTGTTTCCCCGAGCCCCCGTTCCCAGGCCATGCCCGGGAGCCGAAGCTGGACTATCCACGCCCGCCTGGACGGACGATCTGCTCAGCCGGGGCTGAGCAGGATTTCCACTCGTATACCTGTTTTCTCTACCAGTATGGCAGACCACGTACCACCTGTACCACCTTGCACATGTCAGTCAGGAGATGACAGGGACAACTCCAGACACAGAGAGCAGCACGCGGATCCCTGCGCGGAGAACGCCTGCAGGACCCCGGCGTCGTGTCCGGTGTGCCACTCGGACCCGTCGGGGCCGGGGGTTACACCGCACGCGGGGAGGAGGTGACCGGGTGTGGAGTAGAGGTGGTGGACGGTGCAGGGGGCAGAAGCAGCTGGCATGTCCCCATTGTCGGACACTGCGCCGCTTTGTGCCGAACCGGCAGCGGACCAGGATCAGTCCGTTCCGGACGTTGTCGGAGCCCTTTTATAGCTTGGTGCCCAGGGGATCGAAAAACAGGACCAAAGGTGATTCCCGGGAGAGAGGCGGCCGGCCGTAGCCGCCATCTTTGTGGGTCGCCTATTCGAATATGTGTTCTAAGGTTGTGTTATGTCCTCCGAAGAGTTCGCCGCTGCACTGCAAGCGCAGTATGCGCGGCGGGCCGGCCCGATCGGGCTGACCGTGGAGGAGCTCGACTTCGAACATTTCCCGGCCAAGAACGGGTATCCCGGAATCCCCGTCAAGGCATGGATCCGGTTCCCGAACTGCGCAGAACTGGTGGACGGCGAGGTCTTCGCCTGGACAGCGAAAGCGGTCGAAGTGACATGGAAGGACGGGCCGGTGACGTACCGGACCTGGGTGTGGAGTTCGGCGGTTACCCGCCGGGAAGAAATGATTAACAGGAATCTTGGAGAGCGGACCCGTGGCAGCAACAGCATCAAATAGCAAACCTCTGGACGCTCCAGTGGAGGTCCGCTTCACGGCGAAGGGGGTTCCCCTGGCCGTCAGGCATGACGGCAGGATCTGGGCCGTGGCCGCGGAACCTGTGCACTGGTTCACCCGTGCCGACTGGTGGAACACCGCCAAGCGGGCACCGGTGGGCAGCGGCGACCTGATCAGCGTCGAACACTGGCAGGTTCAGGTCCGGTTGACGTCCACTTCGGCGCTGCGAACCTTCGAGCTGCGCCGCGACCCTTTGTCCGAGCAGTGGCTGCTGGCCGGGATCAGCGACACCGGGGCTGCCGCGGCCTGAGCCCGCTCCATCTCGTCGACTCATCCCCGAGTGTGACGATTCGACTCGTATCAGATTCCATTCGATTGATCCTCTGACTCATTAGTTGATAGAGTGCCGATAGGCATTCAAAGCACAGCTATCTGAGGCAGGCAGTCATGACAGGACAGGTCACCACCGCTGAACGCGGTGTGGCTTCGTCTGCATCTGCCTCCCCGCGCAGGCCAGTGCAGATCTCGGCGGCAGCTGCAGCCGCGATCGCCGTCCGCCCGATCCCGGTGGAGGCCATCAAGGCCGGAGCCGCCGTGGCGGCCTCGGTGGCCATCCGGCGGGCGGAGGCAGCTGAGGCTGCCAAGCCTGCGCACTTGGGTCGCCGTCGGGCCGCCTAGTCCCCGAGAGTCAGCTCCACGACTGGCGTGAGCCCTTGACCCCGTGCTTGTTGCGGCGGTGGCTGGGCAGCCCGGGCAAAGGGAATTCCTGGCCGCACTCAGGACACGGCACTGGCTGCGGGTGCGCGTAGTTCATGTGGTGGCGCAGGTTGTTCCGGTAGCGGAACGTCCGGGGTTCTTCGCACTTGGGGCACTGGTAGCTGCCGTTCGAGGGCATGAGCGAGTACCCGCCCCCGCGGCGCGGCTCCTGGTCGTCAGCTTCGCCGAGATACCAGAAGCCGATCCGGCTCAGGTTCGTGCCCTGGGAGCCGAACATCCCCTTGACCGACCCGCGCTTTCCGTCGTCGGCGTAGACCACGACCTTGCGGAGGAAGGCCCTGATGATCGACTTCTGCTCCGTCTCGGAGAGCTCGAGGAACTCGGCCCCGCTGATGTCGGGGATCGCCCTCGGTCGCCCCTCGGTCTTCTCCGAGATCCGCATCTCGATCTGGCCCTTGAGGGCCTCCTCCTCACCGATGCGGTTCAGCAGTGCCGACATCGCGCTGGCCGGCGCGGTGTTGATCTGGGCCCGCAGGATCAGGATGGAGTCCCCCAGGGCATCAGCCTGTTCGTGGAGCTCGGACAACTCCGAGCTCGCGCTCCCTTCCGCGGCCTGGTTCAGCCTCTCGGCCTGCAGCTCCATCACCTCGGGGCTGTCGAGCGATCCGGCGACGACGTCGCGGATGAAGCGCTCCAGGGCTTCCCTGTTGATTGCAACGCCGGGGCAGTCAGCGCCGCGCATCCGTCCGTTGCACACGTACGATCCCGACTCACCCATCGACCTGTTGCTGGTCATCTTGGTGCCGCAGCCGGCGCAGTAGACGAGGCCGACCAGGGGAAGGCCTCCGGCGCGGGCCCGGGTCCGCTTGAGCGGTTGGGGCTTCATCAGCAGGCGCAGGGTTTCCCACTCGGCCTCCGTGCAGACCGCCTCATGACTCTTGACCGGACGCCCATCCTTGTCGATGACGATCTTGCGCGTGTCGCGGAAGTCCGGACCTGGGCCGCCGCCGCGTCCATCGGCCTTGGCCGTGAGCGAGTTGTATCCGGCCAGGAGCGGATGGCGCAGTAGCGAGGCGACGGCGCGGTATTGGAACGGCCGGCCCTCGCGGTTGGTCAGACCCTTCTGGTTGAGCTCCCGGACGATCTCGGCGACGGAGAGTCCGTCGAGCCGCCATTCGACGATTCGGCGGACGGTCTTGCTCTCCTCCGGGTGCAGCTTCAGCGTCTTCACGCCGTCGGCGTTGCGCTGCTCGGGCCGCATCCAGCCGTACGGCGCAGGGCCGTTCCAGCCGCCCTTCTGGCGGATGTTCTCGGCGGTGCGCTTCAGCCGCTTGCTCGTGGTCGCCGCCTCGGTCTCCGCCAGGCCGCCGAGGACGGAGATCAGCAGGATGGTGTCGGGCGATCGAGGGGCGAACACGCGGTCATGGGTGTAGATCGTGACGTTGTGGCGGTTGCAGGTGTCGACGATGCGGGCGGTGTCCATCAACCGACGTGCCAGCCGGTCAAGGTCCCGGACGTAGAGCGCCTTGACGTCGCCTTCGGCGAGGACCCCTTCGAGGCGGTCGCGCTCTGGGCGGTGCCGGTCGCGGTAGGCACTGACGACTTCTTCGAAGATGTCGTGCTTGGCGACCGTGTGGTGGTGCTTCCGGCTTTCCGCCATAATCCAGGCACGCTGGTCGACGAGCGACGCGTTGCCCTCGGTGGGATCTTTGGATCTGCGGATATAGGCAACGGCTCGCACCCGTAAAGCATACATTTTTAAGGGTGGTGACCCTCGTGGTCTGTGTATCGGTGTGATGATGGCCTCTGCAAGTGCTGCATTCCGCAAGGCTCGGCTTGGCCGACCACGTGGGTCGGACTCGTCAGCCGCCAAAATATCGCGAAGCGTAGAACGTGCGCCTCGGAACATGGAAGGCATCCTTGTTCCTAACTATCAGCGAGTTTCATCGTTCCTTTGCAGGTCGGGTACCCGGTGCAGCCGAAGAACCGGCCGTAGCGCCCTTTGCGTTCCCTCATCGTGTGTTTCTTGCATTTCGGGCAGACCACGGGGGTGATGTCGTCGCCTGTCGCGGATCGGATCTTGACGACACGATCTCCGACCAACTCGAGGAGGAACGCTGATTCCCTACCGGCGCGCGTCACCAAGAGCGCTGAGCGCTTGGCACGGGTCAGTGCGACATAGAACAGGCGTCGTTCTTCTGCGTGTGGGTAGGAGTCGGGGGCGGCCATGGCCAGTTGCAGGAGAGCATCATCCTCGACAATGCTGGGGAATCCGTTCCTCTCAAGGCCGAGCACAACGACGTAGTCTGCCTCCTTTCCTTTCGAGGCGTGCACGGTGTTGAACTCGATGGTCAGGTTGGCGTATCTGGCTTCCAGCGCCGAGGTGACATCGTCCTTGGACCGGGAGTACCGGCCGAGCAGCAGCACAGTGGCTGGCTCAGTGAGCTCTGAGTCAAGGGTTGTCAGGTGCTGCCGAACGGCCGATCCGTAGTGGCTGCGCTCCCGTACACTGACGGCGCATACGGTCTCGTCAGCCTCCGGCGCTGAAGATCGGACGTTCTTGGAGATTTGATTGGGGTTTTTCATCACGAATCCACCCGCGACATCGCACAGGGACTGCGGGGACCGGAAGGTGCGGTCCAGCCAGATGGTGGACGCTGTCCCGAACCAATTATCGAAGCGGGTCATCACACTGAGGTCTGAGCCCGCGAACCTGTTGATCGACTGCCAGTCATCACCGACCGCGTAAAGGTAGTTTCCAGGAGTCTTCATCAGCGCCCTCACCAGCGCCGCACGGGCAGAGCTGGTGTCCTGCATCTCGTCGACCATGACGAGCCGGTAAGGGCTCATCCAACGGCCCGACTCGACGTGATCGGTTGCGAGATTCAGCATGTCCTCGAAATCGATCTGGCCCGCGGCTCGGAGCTGACGGTCCCATTCGGCGAGGATGACGCCGTACAGGCGTGTGAAGAGCCTGGCCCGCAAGGTTCGGCTGGCCCGCTGCGTCAGCACGTCAGGGGTGAGGCGGTTGCCCTTCGCGTGGGCCATGAACGACCGCATCAGCGTCATCATGGCTGGTTCGGTGATCGGAGGCTCCCCTACCGCCTCCCGGTAGGGGTCTTCCTCGAGTTGGATTCCGTGTCGGCGGAGCTCCTGTTCGAGGTGCTCGAACCCGGACCCGTCCCGGATGGTTGCCGAGGTTGTCTCGATAAGTCTTGTGCTGTATCGAGTGTGGGTCTGACGCCGCCACGCCACACTCTCGGCATACCCGTCAAAATTTGGCGGCGGGTTGCCGTCTGAACCGAGCGCCCAGTGCTCATGCCAGACGTCGATGTCCGGATAGTAGAAGTCCGGCTGATACTGACGGTGGTGCGCGTCCGCAACGTCGTGCGCGTAGGGTCGCTCGTATTCATATCGGACGCCGTTCAGGAAGAGCCAGTTTGCGATCATCACCTCTTCCTGGCTCTTGACGACCTCCCCTGCGAGAGTGCCGAAGCCGTTAATACCTTTGTTCCTGTCCCACGTCTCAGGCTCGTCTTCGTCCCCGAGGTCCGGCAGTTGCCTGCCGAACACGAGCCGGAAAAGGTCCCAGTCACGCCGGAAGGCCGGGTCCCGGTCACGGAGCCCATCAACGATCGCCGCGAGCCGCCCGATCCCGTTGCCATTGGTGATGTCATCGGGGACTGAAGGTTTTCGACCGGTGGCTTCACCGACGACTCGCAGTCCGAAGGCGTGAAAAGTGCTCGACGCTACCGACGCACCGTCATCGCCGAGGCGAGAGACAAGCCGCTCCGAGAGCTCACCGGCTGCCTTCTTGTTGAATGCGAGGGCAAGGATCTCCGTCGGCTGGGCGATGCCACGCCGGATCGCATACCCGGCGCGGGCTACCATCGTCGACGTCTTCCCGGAGCCCGCGGCCGCGATAACACGCACCCGGTTGTCGAAGCAGACCGTCGCCCTCGTCTGCTCTTCCGTCAACGGCGACTTCTCGACCTTGCGGAAGAAGTCGGCAAGGTCGTTTTTCTCCCACTCCAGGAACGCCTCGTTGCGCTGGGCAGCCCACCTTGACAAGTCAGTGGTGCAGCAGGCGTCGACTGCGGCACGCTGGTCCTCACGTTTGCCCTTGGGAAGCCCGGAGAGCCTCGGATCGCTGTCGGCAGCCAGCCACACAGCGACGTCCGGACGGGAGTCCGCGAGCGCGGCGATCGTGTCCTGGTCCGCCCACCGTAGTCGGTCCATCACATCCCGGACCCGGGACCACCACAGGCTGGCCGCCTCGCCCTGCTCCTCAGCCTTTGAGAGCAGGGCGGCGAGATGCCGTCGCTCATCGAGCTCGGAGTGGTACGAAGCGGCAACCTCACGCACCGCGCGACGAGACAGCCCATTGAGCACCGTCTCCGTCCCGTGGACGAGAGTGACGATGAGCTGCCCTGAGCCTTCATCGACTGCGAGTCCGAGGACGTCGATGACATCAGCGTCCACCTCCCGGGGGATTCCGCAGACGCGCAGGCGGCCCTCACGGATCGACAGCACCCATGACCCGGCACCTCTGAACGCGCGTGCCCACCAACCCGGCTTCCACTCCGTCATGCTTCCCCCGACTCACACACGTCTTCAAAAGGAGACTATTTGCCCTCTTTCCACGGTATCAGCGAGGAATTGTGTGTCGTCGAGTGCGTTCACCGCGTTCGTGCTGATCCGCAGGTACTGGACTCGGCGGGCTTGCCCGTCAACCCTTCGATGGCATGGTGGAGGCGGGCCTCCCCATCATGGAAGGATATGGCAGAGGTCTTGGGAGAAGGAACGGGTTGTGAGCACCACACACGAAGAAGTGAAAGCCGACCACGGGGCGCAAAAGAAACGTCCGCTCGTCCGCGTTGAGCCGCAAAGCCACCGTGACGACGGGTCGCCCATCGCAGGTGAAGGTCAGGCGTATGTGACCCGGTCGGGCAAGCTGTTCCACACTCAATGGTGTGGGATCATGGACGGCCACTGGCGCGCCACCAATGGAGGCATCTACTTGACCATGCTTGCGGATGTGGGCCTGCGGGGACGTTGCCCGCAATGCGACCAGGACCCTGAAGAGAAGAAGCGCTCCAAATTGGAGCGTGCGGAGAAGCGGGCAGAGAGGCTGCGACTCAAAGAAGAAGCGAAAGCTGAGCACCGGGCAAAGGAACGGCCGCTCGTTCGCGTTGAGGCGCAAAGCCACCGTGACGACGGGTCACCTGTGGCAGGTTACGGACAGGTGTACGTCACACGAACCGGGAAACTGTTCCACACTCAGTGGTGCTCGATCATGGATGGTCAGTGGCGATCCGGCCAAAGAGGCATCTATGTGACCATGATAGCTGATGTGGGCCCGAGGGGACGCTGCACGCAATGCGACAGGGACCCTGAAGTGATGAAGCGCTCCAAATTCGAGCAGGCAGAATTGCGGCGACTCAACCAGGAACTGGATCAACTGGGCAGGACCATAGCGCGAACCCTCGTGGTGAAGGGACCGGAGGGGGTCAACACATTGGGCCCTCAAGTGATCCGGTTCAGGGAAACCGAGGCAGAGCTGACTGCATTGTCCGGTCGCGTCGGGGGCTCGTACTCATACGAAGCTCCGAACTCGTAGTTACTCCTTCATCGGACGACATCGGCCGGCTGCGAAGCTGGCGCGGACGGTTGCGAGATTCGACCAAGTTTGTCGTGGCTTCGCTGTGCTTCAGCCGGCGATTCCGAGTTTGCCGGCTCGCCCGCCCTTGATGCCATGGTCCTTGCCGTAGCGCCACAGGATGGCGTCGATGATGCGCAGTTCGGAAATGGGTGTCTGGACCGTAGAAAGCTTGTGAATGCGCCCCAATCGTCCAGCAAGGTCGGGGTCTTCCATGAAGAGGTTGTGCCAATTCAGCCATTGGCCTTCAGAGGTGTCTTTGCCCACGACTGCCCCAATTACTTTGTCCCAGATGGGGATGAGATGCGGTCGCTTCCTCGCCATGATCTTGCTGGCTGTGGTGGCCCCGACATCCCAGCGCGTTTTGGGTGTGCGTCTCAGCTCCTGCCAGAGCAGCCATGGGGGGCTGCCCTCCCCGAGAGTGGCTTCTGCTTCGGCGACCGTGAGGTCGCTCATCTTCACGTCGGTGGGTATATCAGCCAGGAGATCTCGTATTTTCCCCGCCAACAGCTCCTCCTGCAGTCCGATGATGGCCTGGGCCGGCACTTTGACGCTGAGCATGGACACGGCGACGGCGTCGCTGTCGGTGATCCTGTCCCTCACCTTCGGGTTGTCGCCGCGGTTCGCCCATTCATCAAAGTAACTGCCGGTACTGAGCAACCCCGTCTTTGTGGACGGTTCAAGGTAGTAGCGCCGGAGCAGTTCGGCTGCGGCTTCGACGTTATCTTCTTTCAGGATGGCTGGTAGTTCCATGAATCCCCCTATGGCTCCAATGCGCGGACTATGACCCTGACTGACCCTGCGACGTCGCTGGGTAGTCAGTCTGTATGGCGAACCTCAATTCCGGGGTGGTTCTCCATGACCCAGGCGGCCATCCGACGGCTCCGTGCCGAGATGAACTCCAGCGTGGCCTCCCGGTACGTTACGTACTCGTCTTTTGTGGCCGGCATCCCGGAACGCTTGAAGTTGTCGAAGGGCAGGTAGAACCGAACCTCTTCGTAGTCGGGTGTCACGAGGTCTTGAAAGTGGAAGAACTCCACAAACTCCTTGAACCCGTCGAAGAGCGCAAAGAAGTCCGCGTACGCGTTGATGACATCGGCCAGAGGGCTCTCCGGCTCTCCTGCGTAATGACGCCGGATGCACTCCAGGGTCAGATCCATCCGGTCGGCGATGAGCGACCTGAACCCCCGGGCCTGGTTCATCGTGGGTCGGTCCTTCTTCCTGACGGGCCAGATCATCGCGCTGCCGATGGTATACGGCGGATTCAGGTAGCGGGACCGCTCGTCTTCGTTCAGCGAGGCGATGGCGTTCGCCAGAGACCTCGTACGTGCCCGGTCGGTGTAGGAGTGCGTGATGGCATCACTGCCGTACCAATGCCTCGCCTCGGAGGGGTCAGTGAAGATGAGGTAGCCGTCCCCACGCTTCGGCGGCGCGGTCGGTTCGAAGACGACGCCGGGTCGCAGCTCCTTGGTCCACAGCAGCTCGTGGTCCGCCCGGAGATTCGGACTGCCACTGTCCGGGTCAGTCCCTGGAGGGGTGTCGGTCATGTAATTGAACGAAGTATCGAAGACGCGCGGCTGTTGCTGCTGCGGGTATTCCGGATCACTCAAGGTTCCCCCAAAGACCAGAGTTATAAGACGAACGAACCGGTGGTTGGGTCCGCAAATGTCTCGGCCATCGGCTCTGTCCCAGACTAGGTGTCACTTCCTGATATTGAAACCCCAAGTGGCCGACTGACTCTCGGCAACGCCCATGTTCCCTGGGGTTCTGATTGTGTGCCCATGCAGCACTGCACTTTCAGGGAATTCTTCCCATGTCCTGTACGTTGCAGGATCGGTAATACCCCCTCAACAGAGAAGAGATGCACCTCCGTGGCAACCGATTACGATGAGCTGCGCACCGACGTCAAGGAATCCCAGGAAAACTCCCTGGAGGCCCTGAAGTCCGCCAAAGCCCCGGATGCGAAATCCGTGGTTCAGGAGCTCGACGAGGCTGACGCCCTGGACGGCCTGACCCCTGGCGGGGAGTTCATTGCCGAAGAGCTGGTCGTCCAGGTCATTCCGCAGGCTGATGATGAGTTCACTTGCTGGTCCTGCTTCCTGGTCCGCCACCGTTCGCAGAAGGCCCGCGAGAAGGACGGCCATGCCTACTGCGTCGAATGCGAAGACTGAGCGGTTTTGGCCGGCTGTCCCGGAGCATATCTGGAACAGCATCCGCGAAGAATTCACCCTGCCGACAGCGGCAGACCTGGAGACGCATTTCCAATCCCTCGGCGACCCGGAGGCCATGCGCCGGGCAGTTCGGGTATTCATCGGCGAGGGAACCTTCTGCCCGGGCTTCCAGCTCAAAGATGGGCTCTTCCACGAAGCGGTGCTGCGCCTCTTTGACCAGGCGATGAGCCTGAAGATTCCTCATAACGTGTTCGCCGCCTGGATGGTCAGCCCACTGCCGGCAGAAACCCGTTCCCGGCCAGTGGACATACTGGGCAGCATGACGCTGCTCCAGAGCTCCTTGGTCGCCTTTGGTGACAGGTACCGGCCGGCCGAAAAGCGTAACTAGCGGCTTGGCTCTGCCGTATCCTAAGTCAGATGGCTTCGTGGAGGGCATGAATAAATGGCTGCACATGTACCCGACCTAGCGGGCATCCTGCCCGCGGTCCAGAATCTGACGAACCTCGCGAAAAGCTTCGAAACGGCGGTTGGCACGGGCTTCCCGAACTGTGACGACGTCGAGGGGGCCCATGCTTCATCATGGGAGCCTGGGCAGGCGGCCGGACTGCAAATTCACTACCGATCGATGCCTGACTTCGTTCCCGCAAGCTATCCCCTCGGTGTGGTTCCGAGCGGCCTGGAACGTGGGCACCTGACTCAAGCAGGTTTAAACCGGGAGGCAACCGTCTCACGCATCCTCGCCACCGCAACGTCGCCGGCTGGCTCTTCTACAAGCACTTTGGCCAGCCGTTTCGGCCAGAGTACATGAATGCCATGGGTCGAGAATGCGCCTCCGATCAAGGGCCAGTCGGCTTCAACAAAGCACAGCGCCCCGGTGACCGGAACATCCCCGACGAGGTCTCGCACGACGTCGACCTGTTTGAGCACCCCATCGACCAATTTCGTGCAATCCCGTCGGCCGACGAGGAGCTTCTCGACGCGGGGGCGAAGGATGCCACCCTCGATCTTCAGTTCAGGCCGTCCCTTGTAGCGTTTGGCGTCGATGACCCAGATTCCACTGGAAGTGATGGCTATGTGGTCGATGTTGGCCTTAGATCCGGGGATGCGTCGGTCGTGAAGGACGGCCAGGCCATCGGCGGCTAGGGCATCCAGCCGAGCGCCGAGGCGTTCCTCGCCAATCGCGCCTCGATCCCAGGCCTTGGTGCTTTGGCGTTCGTCGGAGACGGCGACTGCGATGCCGCCGAATGGCCCCCACTTCTCGCGGAGCTTTTCCTCGTCTTTCGCTTGGCGACGCTCATACTCGCGTCGGGCTGACGAGCCAGCGATTCCGGACTCAGTGGACAACGAGTTATCACCAACTCGTTCCAGGTGGGGGGTTGTTTCCGGGGTCTCGGTGGCACACTCCAAGCATCGGACGGTCTTCGTCTCGCTCTCGTAGATCGCTTCCGTCCCGGCCGGAAGAGATGCACCGCACAGCCGACACGCTCCGGCGTACCGGAGCCGCATCTTCTTCATGAGGACACAGGGTGGAGCATCGACACGGACCCAATCTGCTTGTAGATCACGGCGGTTAAAATGCGGATACGTTTACCATGGCTCAATCCTCGCCCACCGCATGTCAATTCCCTGCAAACCGTCCCAGGAGCTGAGTGGAAATCTTGACCGCCGGCCTTCCGGCGAGCTGTGATGACCTCGGGTGAACGCCCCGTAGGTCACTACGTTGTCTGCTGGCTGTCTGTATCCGGGAATTCACGGAGTGTGGCCGCTATGGCTCTGACTGCCGCCGGGTCCTCGGTCCAGTGCCGGGCCGTACGTGTGCAGGCGTGGAAGTTTTTCACTTTCGATGCCTTGGCGGCCTCAGTTAGTTCTGCCCACGCTTCCCGCAGTTCCGCTTGGAGCTCAGGTGACATGGGCGCGCCGGGGACGCGTTCCGCCGCCACGACTGGACTTATGGGTGCCGCGGTTGCGCCTCTTCGCCGAAAAAGACTTCTAAGACCCATTTCTGTTCCCCCTTTCCCCTCTGCCCAGAGTATCAATGTCCTCTCAATGCGTCCGGGACACTACGACCGAGCGCCCAGCCCCATGGCCAAGCGGATAGCAGCAGCCGAACAGACGCGTTATTCCCGTGCGGCGGGCGGCGTTTCCAACGCCGGAAACAACCCCGATCCATGCCCCAGACAAAGAGAAGAACGACAACTAGGAACTCGTTCGTTTGACCTCTTAGTCCAGTCGATGTTCCATGCGCTCTGCTGTACCGTGGCGGCTGAAGGCCTGCCGGTCCCCCATCGGTGGGCCTTCTTTTTCCCTCACTGCGGGGCACGATGGGCGAATTCGTGGCCGAAGTTGCCCCTGAAGTCGCTAAGAGACTGACGAAGCAGCCGCTGGATATCAGTCCGCAAGGGTACGGAGCTTGGCGGCGCTGAATTCCTCGTCAGAGAGTGCACCCTTCGCGTGGAGTTCTGCAAGGAGAGCCAGTTCTGCCGCCAGGGACCTTCTGCCCCGCATTTTGCCAAGTAACATCCGATGCCCGCCCGTGCGGGCTTGGGCTGCCGCTGGTTCCTGCGTCTGCCGTCGTGATGAACCTTTGATGCCAAATGCGATGAGTAGGGTTATCGCGAGGACGCCTAGCGCGATTCCCAAGGGGGCTCGGAACGGCTCCGTTGCGTTTGCCACGACGGCGATAACCACCCCAGCAACTGAAAACGTCCCAGCTATCCGAAGCCACCCTCGGCTGAGGCTGAACGCAAATATGTATTGGCCTGGTTCGGTCGGTACTGCATGTTGGTTCATCTGCCGAGGATAGCCCTACGAATACTCATAGAACATCCCCTGATGTGAACGCGATGAACTGCCGAACGCTGAACTCGTCATAGGCGTCCTTGGTCCACTTCCCGTTCCCATCGGGGGAGTAATTCTTGCGACCCTTCCCAAAATACGAAGTCAAGATCGCGTCGTTGTGAATTCAAGCGTTGCCTGGGTTGTCGAGTTGCTTGCGCAGCCGCTGGACTTCAGCCTCCGCCGCGGCGAGTCGAGCCTCGATCTTCTCCCGATCGAGGTTCGTCGACGGACGCGGTGCCGGCCTCGTCCTCGTCCTCGTAACGAGCCAGCCGATCCGCTGATAGCCAGTGATCCGCCGCACCTGCGTACACGTGAAGCAGTCCCTCTCGGGCTCAGGGCGCGGCCAGCGCAGATCGATCATCTTCCGGATGTGGTCTCGCTCGAAACCCTTTTCAGGCCATCCAGGGTTATCCGCTGCCGCCCAGCTTTCCTCGAAATCACGGCGGATTTCCACGATGCGCTCCTCGGACACCAGCTTGGGCCCGTCCTCGGGCTTCCAATCCACATCAGTGCAGACTTGCTCATAGTGCCCGCAGGAGAGCTTGACCCGCCAGAACGCCGACGAGTGTGGCTTGGGTTTCCGGATCTTCGCCCAGTCCTCGGCGTCCATCCAGTCGTATTCCGGCTCCACAGGGTCCGCCGGGAACTCCGTGACCTTGCGATCGACCCACTCGACGATGTCCCGATACGGCTTCTGAGCAGGTCCGTGGTCAGTCGTACACCAGAACTCCCCGGAGGGAAGCCTGCACTGACTGATGAGGTCGGGGAAGCGGCGATCGTCCGGATACTTGTCCTCTCCGTGCGTGTAGACCTCGTGCGTACATCCGCACTCCAACTCGACGCGCCAGCGAAACATGTTCTTGGCTTCCGGGACGAAGAGCGGCCAGAATACCGGGTCGTAATGCTGACGCAACTGGGCGACACCCTCCTCGAACTCCCGGAGGGCCTCCTTCTGAGGCCGCGCCCGCCCAGGTACTCGCTTCAGCAGTCTTGCGGATTCACGTGTCTGGTCATCGACCGGGGCAGTGTCGGCGGCGCTCACTATTCAATGCTCGTCCACAGCGTCACCCAAGTCTAGGAACAAGACGGACATCATCCCGAAAACGTAGCTTTGAACAAAAGCCAGGTCCTGCGCAGTTCCAGCTGATGGTTTCTCGTTCGGCTAATTGTTGGCACCAATCTGCTAGGAGACAGCAGCCTGGTGTGGACGGATAATGAGCGGCTATGGAACCAAATGCTGAGGTTTCCCGTGGTCCCTGCCCGGGGGAAGAGTGGGCCTACAGGCTGCGTGACGATGCGCGGTCCGAGCGGGTGCACATCGTGGCGGTGCACCAGGAGGGTCGAAGATTCCGGGTCGACATCCGTCACATGCACGGCCATCCACCGGGCAGGGAAGAGAACGTCCCTCGTTCCCGGCTCAAGGTACCGTGGGAAGACGTAGTCCCGTACGATGCCGCAATGGATGGCTGGAGGCGGCTCAAGGCCGAGGCCATCGACGAACATGAGGCGTCGGCCCTTTGGGCGGCCCTTGAGCTGCTTGTACCTTCGGAGGTCGCCGAGCTGTCTGTCGCTTCAAGCGACGATACGTTGACGGTCCACGATCACGTCGCCTTCGAAGCGCTCACCGGACAGACCGTGGCTGCCTTCCAAGCCCGATTTTCCTGGCTGGTTCACGACGGCGAGGTGTTCCTATCGCCGCGTGCGGCGCTGGCTGTCGTGGAGCTGGCCTGTCGCAGGAACCCGGCCCCGGTCCTGGACCTCGTCATGGCCGAGGAAGCGGTGGCTCGAGAAAAATCCAAGCGGGGCGGAACAATTGAAAACTGGGAAACCCGAGAACCGGTAACGACTTCAGCCGAGTTTGAATACGACTATTACCTGCGCCGCCAAAAGCCCGTTCATGAGATCCTCCGCCAATGGTGTGGTTATGGCTCGGTGACGGCCCATGAACGGCTCTTGGCTGCAGAAGCGGAAGTCAATCGCCTCGACGTCCTCCTGGCCTGGGCAGTGGACCACATCCGCAGGACTGACAAGAGCGCCGCAGAATTGATCGAGAGGGAGCACGAGGAGGACCGCATCACCCCTTATACCATCCGCCCGGTTCCCCAACGTCCACTGAAACCTCACGAAATCCCGCGGATTGAAGTCCCCACCCGCCGCGGCTGGTACCGCTGACACGTACCCACTAACCGCAGACGACGTGGACACTGCTTGCGTCTGCGGATCCCGACTCACTTCTGGAGCCAAGCGGGATACAGCACATGAAGACTTCCATCAAGCCATGGCTCGACAAGAGGAACCAGGCCTTCACCGCCGGAGCGAGGAGCGCAGAGCATGTCGACCCGTGGAGACATGCTCTGGGCCGGCAGCCCGAGTTGGGAGCGGCATTAGGCTCCGGTTCGCATGTAAGTGATGGGTACCGTAATAAGGCTTAAGCGGACTGAGCGGTCCGGGTCACTGGTCGAGCGAAGCACGTAGTCTGGTTCGTCCGGATGCTCCAGATTCTCTCGCAGGTTAAGGAAGAGTTTGTGCTCACGAATCGCTGTCTGCGCCTTCGCCATAGCCTCGGACATGTACTTCCTGTCACGGATGAAGATGATCAGGGCTGCTCTGGTGTTCCGCCAGACCACGTAACGGCCCATGAGCTGGTCGATCGCTGCCTGTAGCCCTTTTTCCCCTTCCCAGAGCTTGCACTCGGCGATGAAAGCGTCCCTATCTTTCCATCTCAGGAGGATGTCGCTCTTCCCGATGCCGATGAAGGTCTCGCCCGTGGCGGTACCGTCCCAGTTGGCATTGAGAATGAACAGCAGAAAATCACGGAGTGTCTGCTCGTCGCTTGTCAGCAGCGCGTCGGCTGATTCAGGGAGCCGTTCCAGCGCTGTTGCGAAGGAGCGAATGGTTCCCAGTAATTGCGCCGCTATCTTCTCCTGGAGCTCATATTCGGGTACGCCGCTGGCTGCCGATCGGTCCACGTGGCTAAGGGTCAGCGATGCCGGTCGAAGAGCTATCTCGATTCCACCTTCCACAGGGACCAAGTTAATTCCGGCCCTCCGCATCGATTGTCGAACCATTCGCGAGGCGCGTTGCTTGTGCTCCAGGATGGAGGAGAGCTGGGCTCGCATTCGTTCCTGGTGCTCCATGATCACATTGTTGGCCTTCCCAACAGCCTCGTTGACCTTCTCCACCCACTGCCGCTTCAAGTTGGCTATGGTTTCATCGAATTGCTGCTGGGTGACTTGGTCCAGCCCTTTGCTGGTCAGCGTCAGATGGATTTCATATCGTTCGCCCCGCAAACCAGTGTTTCCGCAGCTGCCGATCACCCCCGGATCGGAGACACGGATCAAAAGATCTGCCGCGCCCGTACATGGAATGGTGAGCTGCACCTGCACGACCCTTTCCCCTGGCGGCGGGATCTCAGCCATCGTGGTCTTAGGCCAGGATGGGGTTGCGTGCATCCTATCGACATGGATTTCAATGGGTAAGGCCGCCCACATCTTGACGATCTCACCAATCACAACGTCGACGTCCGTGTCCTCGAGTGTCTCGTCGTCGACGAGCTCGGCCGTTTTCCTGGCACCGTCTTCCCGGAAACCGAAGTCCGACTCAAACTCTCGTTTCGTGTTGCGAGGAGGCTGTTGCATTAATCTTTGTCTCCAAAAGGGCGCGAGGAAAATCCAAAGGGATAAGGCTGTTGAAGCCCAGCCTACGGCACGCAAGAGCGCCTTCCGCGGCACACCGCTCCGCGTCGAGGACTATGGATGAAGAGGCGACGGGGGCTTCCTTGCACTGACGGCATTCTGTAGTCTCTGGAGCTTCGGACCAACCCCGCGCCTTGAGGAGGACAGAACGCGGCGACCCCTGATGACGTCCAAGGCGGTCTGCATTGGTGGTCTCCGTCCAGACGTTGTGGAGTCGTTGGTACGATCCGGTCATGGTCGATTGGCTGGAGGACCCTCGAAACCTCGAGCTCCTCATGAATGCTTCTGCCGTGGTGCTGAGCGTGCTCGGGATACACCTGACAGCCCGCGGCGCGGCCAGGATATTGTGGGACCTCATCCGGAAGCGGACGGTTGTGTCCCCCGCCGGGATTCCCTCCGGCGCGAGGCTTGGCGACGCATCCATTATCAGGGATACAGTGTCGGCTGAGCTGACAAGCCCCGAGCTCGAGCGCCGATTGGAAATCCTCGAGCAACAGATGCATGACTCGTACAAGCAGATTCAAAACCTGCAGTCCGTCCAGAACCTCATTCGGACAGCGCTGGACGAGCTTCGCAGAAGCCACGCCGAGCTGAGTGCAGACATCACGCGGAAGATCGATCGCGCATCCCAGGAAAGCATCGAGATCAACGCGATCGGGATCCCGTTCGTCGTCGCTGGGATCGTGCTCGGGACATGGCCGTCTCTGTGGATGAATCCTTGGGCCGTGCTGGTCATGATCCTCGTCGCCGCGCTGATCCCGACGGCGATCTGGAGGAGGGACCGGAAGCTCCGGGCCAGGCGAGCGAGCAGTTAGAGGCGGCCACAGCCGGGTTCCCGCCCTTGCCGCGGGAACCGCCGGGCGGCGCGGCGGGGTCGTAGTGGCTCTCCTCGTGAAGAGACATCTTACCCATCCTCTGGTGTGGGGTGGTCTGCCATGCGGCGAGCGCATCGTCAACGTCCAGGCGGGCCTCGTCCGCGAGCGACTGGACACCATGGTCGACCTGTTCTAAGCGTCTCGGGGATGCAAGCGCGGCAGGCCCGTACAGCGGGGCTTTTATCGGATGAAGGTGGCGGCACGGGTCGATTCATAGGTGGAGAAGAGCGATCTGATCAGCACCAATACAGCCCGAACACCTAGGGTTCTGGGGCACGGTGAGTCAGGAAAGATGATCCGTACGAGCCACGCCGGCACTGCACCACCGAGATGTCGTTGGTGGCCTCTAGAGTCTGCCTATGACTCAGTACATCTATGCGACATCTGGCCAGGCCGTGGGCTTCGTTCGAGGCCGATATATCCACTCGCTCCACGGCGCTGCCATCGGTTAACTCCATGGAACCCATGTCCATCGGCTTAGCGGTCAGTACGTCGGAGAGCTCCACGACGACCAAGTCGTGGACAAACATCTCGGCAATTTAGGTAATATCGGCAATCCAGGAAATCCGGGGAACCCTGGCAATCCAGGAAACCCCGGTAATCGAGGCAACCGGGGCTGCCCCTACCCCGATGTCTTCCAAAAGCTCCTTTAGCTGCCGAATGGCAAACCTGTGACATAGCGGCACGCACGCCCGGAATGATGGAACGGTCGAGCGACCGGCACGGGCTTGCTGACGGTCGATGGGTGGTTCGCCTCCGCGATCTCGAGGCTCAACGAGAAGCTCTCCGCGGTTGACCACATCTGATCGCCCGAAGTGTTCGGAGTGCCCGTTGCTGACCACTAGCGCGTGATAAATGCGCACTCACCTCTCGACAGGCTGGTCGTTCTGGCCGAACTCCCGAGCCTCATCTTGCCAGCCCTTCAGGACTTCAAAGTTGTGCAGTACGAGGTTGGGGGCGTAGTCATAGGTCACCAGCAGCCGCGACATCCGCTCGAGCACCTCCTCGTCGTTCAACTGGGCCAACCACGCCGCGATCTGCGGGCTGCTCGGGGACCCGCCCATCTGGCCGATCATGTCGACCAGATCAACCCGTGCCGATGCCGCAACGAGGCGCTGCTTGTGGCGTTCCCCTGCGGACGTCGCCGATCCCACCGAGATCGCTCGACGCTCGTCCCCATGCCCGACGGCGATCTCGTAGCGCGTCGGAAGCGCAGGCTCGGGCGGTTCTGTCCCCGTGATCAGGCGCGGCACCGCCTGCGTGCGGACCCAATGGGCGATCTCATCGAGTTCCTGCGTCAGGACCGGCCACCGGTCCGTGTCTGGTCGGTTGATCCCGACCGTAGGAAACATGGTGACAGGGACCCTGGTGCCCATCGGGGTCTCCGCGATGATGTCGCCAACGCGCAGCGGTTCCTCGGGCCGGGGAGCAAGGTCGCGCACTGAGCGAGGCATCTGGTCGTCCTGGTACATGGCAGCCAGACGCACCGCCGTGATCGCCGGCGTCCTGTGCTTGGCGTGGTTCGTGTGAAGCACAAGCCGGGCCAAAGGGTGTAATTGAGGCTCGTTCCGACGGTGGAATGGCTGCAGGCCGTCGATCCGTCGTACGAGCTCACTGCCGGCACGCAGTGACGGCGGGCCATTGCGTGCTCGCTTCTTCTTCCACTCCTCGAACTTCTCGTAGCTGTCTGACGCGGGCATCTCAACCAGCTTGGCGGCCTTCTCGTCGAGTGGCGCGCCGTCCACGAACTCGACCTCGGCAAAGAGCGTGTGCTCGAGTGCGGCCCGGAGCGCCACGAGCGCGTCGGCAACGAGCAGCGGCACCTTGCGCGGGATCGGATCTACGCGCTCTACAACGGTTCGGCTGAACCTGCCCGCAGGCACCTCGCGCAGGCCGATCACGCCGTCTGGCTGCGTCTGGTAGTCGAAGAGGAGATCCGCGACCTGCCCGATCAGCTCGTCGGCGTGGGAAATTGTCGCGGCGACGCCGAGATGGCGCTCAGGGAGCCAGGTATACGTCTGATCGGTCATGACGATACTCTAGGGGTCGCTGCCCGTAAGCCGGCTTATCGTCACCGTGGGTCACATGATGTGGTCGTGCTCATGAGGGTCGAGCCATTCGCTTAGTTTCCGGGTGAGAGCTGACGACGAATTGTGGAGCGTGTTTCGGCATTGAGCGTGCTATCCGCGGCGACCAGCAGGCCGGTATCATTTTCGTTCGAGCAATCCGGCCACCCGTCACAAACAGCGATCACGAAAGCGCACTGGGATGCGCTGACTGGACGCAGCGTTTTCTCGGAAGAAGGAATCCTGCTGCGCTCGATGCACACGTCCGCCGCTCATCTGCTGCGGGGTGTCTGTGCGATGTATGTCCCTACTTCCACTAACCCCAACCGTCAATGATCTTCTGTTCCTCAGGAGTCGGACGAGGAGCTGCGGGTATGTGCCCGGACCACCATCGATTGACCACACGGACGGGTGCATCGTGCTGGCCCTCCCATCTTCGCGGCGTCCAGAATCGAAATAGGGATTCGTCCGAATTGGGTAAGTCGATCAGCTGAGACCGGATGCTGACCGGCTGCGAGGGAAGGTATAGCCTCTCCGCAATGCTGTCTCCCGCGCAAGCGATCGCGAAGCTATGCGCATTCGCGAGGATCGAACTGTTTAGGTCGATCGCTTCGCTCGTCGTTAGCATCGAACCAGGCTCCAAGGGAGGCTCCAGATCACGTCGGTACATAGCAAGCACAGAATAGGGGCCCAGAGGGAAGGCCAAAATCGGAGCGCCCCACACCCCACCCCCTATCGCGGGATTGGCCATGTACTCATGTAGCTCGATGACAGGCTCATCACAAGTAATTAGCGCCCTTCGAGTCCCATAAAGCGTTACATGGCGTGTCATGAGGATGCCGGCGATATGTGTCGCTGCTTTTGCTGAAGACTCCAGGTCTTCTTTCCGTGGGAGCGGCAGTTGCGACGGATCGGTGCGGAAACGTTCGACATCCGCAACAAGCTTTTCGAGGTCCTCGGAGGCGAACGACTGGTCACCGGCGGACAATTCGCGAGCTAGTTCGCCAGGTCCGCCGATCTCCAGGACCCGGGCCATCTGCTCGGCAATCATTGCACGCCGCCGCAGACGCGCAGAGCGGCTGCGCGTCATCTGCACAGCCAGAAAGAGACATAGCCACTGATGTGCTTCGTCGTCCATGGCCCCCGGGCCGGCAGCATCGATGCGTGCGATCGATGCCGCGGCCTTCCTCTCGACCTCCGAAAGCCACGCTTCCCAATAGACCGGCGACGTCTCATCGTCCGGCTCATCAAGTCGATAGAAGTCAGTCTCCAACGCGGCCTGGGCCGGAGAGAGTTCGTAGGCGTTCCGCCCGCGCAGTAGGTCAACGACTCTTACTCGCCCATCGACAGCCCAGCGATCGATGTAGAACCGGGGGACGAGATGATGGCGTCTTGGCTCCTGCCCCGCCGCTGTCATTGCAGCAGCCCGCGCAGCTGCCGTAGCCCATAGGTCATACGTAAGTTCCGCTCCCATCTCAGGAGCGTATCCAAAGAGGACAGCATTGGCGGAACTGTGTCTGGCCACGCGTCATTCCTTAACCTGCGCAAACCTTCGGAACCGGGACTCCCCATTGCGGAACCAGAGGCTCGTTTCGGTCGAGCCCGACTGCAAGGCTGACTTGATGGCGGCCGTGGTAGCGCCACATGCTCATGCTGTCGCCGTCAGATAAGGCGGAAAGCACAAATGAAAGCCGCGATCTCTCCCTTACTTCGGGAATGTATCTTTCCAACCCCTCGACTTCCGTCGGCAGCGCTGCCCGCTGATCCTCAAAATGCTTTCGAAGCTGATCCTGACACACAGTAGTTCGTTCGTATCTTTCATGAACGCCGCCGAACCGCCCACAGCTCGTTCTTCGTAAGGATATTCATCAAGGCGGCACCATCGGTGCAGTGCCCAACCAGTGCCGGCGCATTCTTCTCATGCCCCGAGCCCACGCTGCTCATGGTGTTGGGCGTTCACGCTTCGCCGGGAGCATCAGCCAACACGAGCCAGCGGAAGCAGCTCGGAGTCCGACTCAACATTCGGCTGGGTCTGCACCATCTTGAAGAATATGTCTGACTGCGCTGCGGTCAGATACTGGAAGCTCTGCGGGGGACGAAGGGTCGTGCCCAGTTCAGACAGGGGGACTGGTTCAAGGAATCGGCCAGCGGTCTCGACAAGGATCCCTGTTCCGTGCTCCCGCTGGTCGTAGTAGTCAAAGAACCTGCTCTTTGAGATCCCACCAACTGCACGGAATGTGGACCAGAGCCTCTTCGGGGACATGGTCTTCTGCCCGCGGACAGCAAACCACCCAAGAAGTGAGCCAACAGGCATGGTGGCATAGATCAGAACGTGGCTGACGTCATCGGCGACGGGCCGCTTGCGGAACTCCACAATCTTCTCGCCGGCGAGAATCGCATTGGCAAACTCCGGCCTGATAGACATCAGGGCTACCCTTCCTGGAGTGTTCTTGCCCACTGAATTCCTCCCTCTGATTTGATTTGGGCGATGGATTGCGGGGACTCTTCCATGACTCCCAGCATTTTGAGGTTTTCGCGCGACACTGGCGCGTCGAGCACTTGGTCAAGCCTGAATTTGACCGCCAGTACTTCCTTTGCGCACATCTTCTGGAGTTCCTCGGCACGGTATACGGTGCGTGCTCCGGCGAAACTCAGCACGTCGGCCAGGACGCTGGTGCGTCGTGTTTCTTCAACGACGCCAACAGCGTGCACAGCCCGCCTTTCGTGCGTCCGGAGAAAGAAAAGAGTGTCGCCCGGCTCCAACGTTTTTATACCCGAGTGGCAGATGTATACCTTACGGATTGCGTTTCCATAGGTCGAATCGAAGAAAGACTGCTGTGGTTCGGACGCAGGGAAGAGCATGCTGTGGAATACCGGAATGATAGGGACGAGGAATGCCCTGTTCACACGTCGCTTTCCAGGGCCGTAGCGCCTGTTGTACTCGAGGGGGTGCTCAGGCGGCTCTTGGTCGACGCTGGGCTCCAGGATCTTGCCAAGCATAATTTGTCCGGACGCCCCCGGTTTGGGCCCCAAATCGAAGAAGCCGAATTCCTTCAGCATCGCGAGCAACGGCTCTTTGTCCAAAGAAGCCTCGATGAAGCAGGTGTCAGCCCGCATCGACCGGATGCGGGCTATGACGGCTTCCAGCAGTGTCTCTCCCAGTTTCTTGCCCTGGTTGGCTTCGGCAATCTTGAATGTACAGATCTTCACGCTGTTTCCGGTCAATCCGGACACTTCCGGTTCCTGACGATCGAGGACCGCCAGGCCACGGATGTCCCTGCCGCCCCCTATGACCAGACAGGCCCGTCTTTCGGCAACCACTTTCTCCCACCAGCTGGAAAAGTCCCCATAATCAGCTCGGAGTGAATCAAAGAACGGTTGGACTGGATCTATGGTGTGAGGCTGGACGTCATCGACAGAATAATGAACTGGCAGCTGCCCCGACAGTGCCGTCAACACCCCTTGGGCGTCATCGAGCATCATCACGCGGTCTTGAAGTCCCGCATGACGGGCATGCGCGTGGAGCTTCCGGTCCTCAGTTATCAGCCAGGTGGCGGCGTTACGTTGCAGTGCAAGAAGCAGCGCGGCGTCCACGCCATCGTTACTGCGGGCCCCAAGATCCGGTGCATAACGTGCCTCATTCAGGAACCCTGTGGTGAGTTCAACACGTCCCAACCGCGGATACTTCTCCAACTGACGGCGCCGGCGGTCCCTTAGGTGGCGATCCTGAATCCGCGAGATGTCGTCAAATTGATTCTCCATGATGGAGATCTTGCCGCCGGTGTCCAGAACAAGGCGATAAACATTCGACGCCGACTGGTGGTTGACGTGATCTGCATCCTCATCACCCTCGATGGCGAGAACAATATTTGTGTCCATCAGGACTCGCAGGTCCCCCATATGCCCCGCGTGGCTTCCCATTTTCTCCCCAAGCTCTCGAATGCGGCAGACCATCCGCGTTGTCCCTGCTGCCTACGCTACCGACCTGAGCTCACGCTGGCCCTTTGCCACGGCGGCGGTGCAGAAAGTGACTCTAGAAGCCGCCGGCGGCCAGCTGGGCCGCCTTAGGGCCGAAGACAAGACCTATGAACTGGCCAAAGCAGCCTCCGAAGCCATGACCCCCGAGGGCTCGAAGGCAATCGCGATCCGGCCTGCCTTCCGCACAAGACCCTGCCACTGGATATTCAAAGTGAGCTACGCATCAGATACTCACTGAGCAGCCTGATAAGACGAGGACCAAGGTGTCGAGTGAAGTCGTCGACAACGCTACGGTCATCAAAGCTGTCCAACACGCCCCCGTACCGCCGGATGACCTGCTCTCGACGAGGCGTCGGAGCGAAGAGCGCACCGTAGAAGGCTCGTTCCGCTCCGCGGGAGGAGCTGTCGCGGCACCGCGCCGGGCGAGGTCGAACAGGTGAATGCGCTCGAAGTCCCTCAGCCGCACCCAGCCGAGCGCGACGTTCGTCTTCGAGAACTGCGCGCTGCATGGCAGGCGGTCCCAAGACCACTCATGAGCACCCAGACTCCGAGGGCGACGGCCGCTGATCACTCGTTCCAGGACGTCTCCGGCGACCGTGTCGACACCAGATAAGCCTGGTATACGAGTGCATCATCATATCTATGGTTAAGAGCAATGACCCGGAGGTGCAGGAAAGCGTAAAGACCATGTGTGCGCGCCCTGCTGACACCGAAATTCTGGCTGATTTGTGGACGGTAGCCAGGATCGGTCCGACCAACTCTGGGGTTCTCGTGGGTACCTGAAGACCTACAAATTCCGATGGCATGTCCTCCAGAATGGGGATACACCAGGGCTAGGCTGGCGGAACAAAGTCGGATTGGGGGATCCCCTGAAGCGCAGAACCGGGTTGTTAGCGGCCAGGAAAACTGCCCATAGGGGCGGGGAAGCCCGGGCCAACCGCCGCTTCGAAGCGTTCCGCGAGGTCCGCCGGCTATTGAACGGTGACCCGGTGGTATCTAGGCGAGGCTCTAGCTGCGCTTTTCGAGCGGACGATACCTGTCACCAAGCATGCGCGCCCCGGCACCGGGGCGCGCATGCTGTACCTTCTCGTCGCCGGAGACAGTCCCTGTCCGGGTCCGCCTAATGAATTCCGGCCGCAGCGGGGGCGTTGGCCTGTGCCGCGGTTCGGGAAGGCAAGGTAGCTGCAGCCAGTATTCCTGCAGCCACCAGCAGCCCAGCCGCGACGGCAAGTGCGCTGCCGTATCCGGCGACCAGTTGGCCTGCCTCGGTGACGGCCGAATGCTGGCTGCTGTTGCTGACCGTTGCAGCAACGCCTGCCAAAACGGCCAGTCCGAGGGCAACGCCGATTTGCTGGGCCGAGTTCAGCAGCGCAGAGGCAATTCCGGCCTCCGTTTCCTTCGTGTAATATACGGCGGCCTGGGTCAGGGCGATAATGCCGAGGCCGAACCCAAGGGCGAGGATGAACATGGCCGGTGCCAGGTACAGCCAGTAGTTCGTGTTTACCTGGATGAAGGAGAACCAGAAGGCAGCCCCGGCACTGAGCAGTGCCCCCGCTGCTGCGATGAGGCGCGCGGCCATCTTCAGCAGCAGCTTAGGCGCGGCCCCTGCCCCGAGCACCAGCCCTGCCGCGAACGGCAGCCAGCTGGCACCGGTCCGCAGAGGGCTGTAATGCTGAACCTGCTGGAGATAAAGGGTGATCACGTAGAAGCTGCCCATGGGACCAATGGCGAGCAGCAGCATGGAGGCGTATGCGCCAGCGCGGCCACGGTCCCGGAACAGCCCCAGTGGGACCAGCGGCGTGCTGCTGCGGGATTGCAGGGCGATAAAGGCAGCCAGCAGCAGGGCTGCAGCGGCTACCAGACCAAGGCCCAGAGGATCCGCGAAACCCTCCTCGCCAAAGCGGGTAATTGCGTACACCAGGGCGACCATGCCGCTGGTTCCCAATACGGCGCCCCTGACATCGAGACTCCCGGCGCGCCGTCCTGCGCTCACCAAGGTCCGGCTGCCCAGGAGCACGAGGATGGCGATGGGTACGTTGATGAAAAAGACCCACCGCCAGCCGAGGGTGTCGGTCAGGACGCCACCAAGAAGCAATCCCACCACAATTCCGAGAGCGGACATCGCGCCGTACAGCGACAGGGCTGCATCACGGGTCTTGCGTTCGGAGAAGGTTGTCGCAATGAGGGCCAGGGCGTTGGGCGCAACCAGTGCTGCTCCCAGTCCCTGAATCGCGCGAGCAGCGATGAGCGTATCGCTGTTGGGACTGAGGCCACCGGCCAGGGAAGCCATAACAAAGAGGGTGAGGCCTGCCTGCAGGATGCGGCGCCGGCCGTAGAGGTCGCCAAGCCGGCCGCCCAGGAGCAGCAGAGCGCCAAATGCGAGGATATATGCATTCACAATCCAGGGTAGATGCACGGCGCTCACCCGGAGTTCCTGCTGGATGCTTGGCAACGCGATGTTCACAATGGAGTCATCGAGCACCAACATCAGCTGGGCGGTCGCGATCACCAGCAGCGGTACCAATCCGCGCTGCTGGCCTGGCTTTCCGGTCATAACATCTCCTCTTAGATTGGCGGGCAGCGGCCCGCAGAAGCTTTGGAAACCCCGAGGGGGCATCACTCTGTTGAATTTGGGGCGTCGCCAACAGGACCCCGCGAAAGTCGAATCCTCCCCGTTGCCGGTTCAGTCCGTTTGTGGTGGACCTGCCGGGGGAATCGTTCGCTGCTGGCTGCACGTGCCCTTCCTCGCGTCTCCTTTTTCGGGAGGGGCGCCGGATTTGAGTGCAACCAGCAGGGGCTCGGGAAGTTGCAGGGGCTCAGTCGCCTACAACTGTGTAATCGGCGGACATGACGGCCTGACGCACAGCGGCTCCGGCGGCCTTACCACCTACAAGGAGGTGGGAAGGGCCGCCGGGAACGAGCTCAATAGCCACAGACTCCACGCCCTCAAGGGCTGAGACGGCCTTCTCAACAGTGCGGGCGCAGTGCCCGCAGGTTAGGCCCTCGAGAGTGAGCTCAGCAGCAGCCGGGGTGAAGGCGGGTGGCGAAAAGGGTTCTGATGAGCAGCAACTGCACGCCGCGCCCGATGGGGCCAGGAGCAGTTGAGTGCGGTTTGCAGATTCAAACATGCCAGTTTCCATTCCTTGACGAAGCATCAATGGCGCTGGGGTTGACGGGCTGTGAGGGGCGGTGCAGGGCACACGCCGGGACATACCATGTCACTGACAACAGTTGAAAGCATACCCCCCAGGGGTATAGGAAGCAAAGTGTGGCCCGGCTGGAACGGCCCTCCGTAACGACGCCAACAGAGGCTCGGTCAGCGTCGCCACAGCGCCAATCTTCGCTTTGTGTCATGGTCCACCGTGTGCACGATGGACAACCTTCGGATGGTCCGCCGGTCAGGCCTCGATGAGAGATGGTTTTACGGATCTTTCGGGTGCCGGCACGATTCCTCAACACACCGGTTATGACGAAGCGCCCGGCTGGCTTTCCCAGCCGGGCGCTTGCCCATTCCTTAGTTCATCGAAGAAGGTCCCCCTGCTTCGGCACATCTGACCCGATGCGGGGGCCAGTCATAAGGACAGTGTCACCGTACTTTCTTCACGGGGAGGATCGTCAGTGCCCCCAACAGGGCGATCCCGGCCGCTACGGCGAGCAGGAGGTCGTAACGGCCACCACCCATGGTAACCAGGGCTGCCGAGACCGCCGGGGCGAGTGTCTGCGGACCTGTCATGGCGATGTTGAATACGCCGAGGTCCTTCGCTGTGTCATCAGGATTCGGAAGGACATCGATGACGAGGGCGAGGTCAACAGCGATGTAGATGCCAAAGCCAATGCCGATGACCAGTTCCGCCCAGTAGAACCCACTGGTGGAGTCGGCCGCAGTGAGCATCCAGGTGCCGATGCCGAAGATTATGGCCGAGGTCCAAATGAAGACTTTCCGCCGCCCTAGCCTGTCGGAGATCCATCCGGCAATCTGGCCGGCCGTAACCAAGGCGAGCGTGTAGATGAGAACGCCGGTTGCCAGTGCGCCGGCCGCATCCTGTTTGGACAGGCCCAGATCCTGCTGTAGGTACAGGAGGCGGAAGGTGACGAACATAAACATCGCCAGGACGACGAGGAAGCGGGAGACCCAGGCGAACGCGAAGTCGGGGTTCTTGCGGGGGTTTACCCAGAAGGTCTTCAGGGCGGTCCGCAACCCGCCTTCTGAGGCAGGGCGGCGCTCCATTGGCCGGTCCGGCAGTACGAAGGCGAAGACAAGGACCAGCACCAGGGCGAGGACGCCGGGGACCAGGAAGAGTAGGAGCATGTTCTGCCCGAAAAGGCTTGCCGAATAGGCTGCGCCGAGGGAGGCTGCCTGGGAAGCAATGCCGATCATGCCGCTTACTTTGCCTCGCTGCCACTGGGGTACCTGGTCTGCCAGGGTCGCCGTATGTGCAGCGACCGCCGCGTTGCCGAGAGCCTGCGCGAAGAACCAGCCGATGCCCAGCACTACGGCATTCGGGGCCGTGGCGATGACGGCCAGGCATGCCAGGAGTCCCAAAGCTCCGGCAACCAGCCAGGGACGGCGGCGGCCGAAACGTCCGACGGTGCGGTCGCTAAGGCGGCCAAAAACGGGGTCGAAGAGGAGGGCTGCGAACGCGCCCATGGAGATGACGGTGCCCAGTGTGGCGGCAACGTCCGGTCCCGGAACCAGAGACTGCACCTTGAGTGTCATGCCGGCGACGATGGGCATAAAAAGGGCAATCATCAGTCCCAGCCGCGCGAGCACCATCGTTGTGATGACACTGGCCTGGGCCTTTTCGACGGGGACGGGAGCGTAGGACAACGAGTTGGGCGCTTCGGGTCCTGCAGCAGAATCAGACACAACCATGGGTCTCATTGCTTTCTATTGGGAGAGGGGAGGCGGGCCAGACGTAGCCCGTGTGATAGGAACCACAGTACCGCAGACCGACCGAGTATGCGGTCGGTTTATCAAATCGTTACTTTTTCGTCGCGCAAAGCTTGTGTTACCGACCGTGTAGTCGGTCGGCGTGCTATCGTTGTGATTCGAAGCACAACAGAAGGGGCACCAGTCCCGAAATTCGCCACTTTCCTGACGAAGGAGTCTTCCGATGAGCGTTCCTGCCACTGATCTTCCTGTCGTGTCCGGCGTGCAGTCGGACTTCATAGATGAAGCGGTGCAGTCCCTTGACCTGACAGGAAAGATCCGGCTGCTTTCCGGTGCAAAGATGTTCAGCCTCTGGGGTGATGCTTCCATTGGCTTGGACGAGATTGTCATGTCTGATGGCCCGACCGGTGTGCGTGGTGAAGAAGTTGTCGGTGGTCGCGAGAGCTGCCTGCTGCCGAACGCCACACTGCTGGCGCAGACGTGGAACTCTGGCGTGCTCGACGAGGTCGGCGCACTTCTGGCAGAGGAAGCCATGGACCAGCAGACCCACATCGTCCTGGGCCCCACGATCAACCTCCACCGCACTCCCCTGGGTGGTCGCCTCTTCGAGTGCTTCAGTGAGGACCCGTACCTCACCGGTGTCCTCGCGGCCGCCTATGTCCGCTCCCTCCAGAGCCGGGGCATCGGAGCGTCCCCGAAACATTTCCTCGCCAACGAATCCGAAATACAGCGCACCACTGTTGACTGCGTCGTTGACGAACAGACCCTGCGGGAGCTTTACCTGCTGCCGTTCGAAATCGTGAATCACGACGCGCAGCCGTGGACCGTGATGGCCTCCTACAACGGCGTAAACGGCGTCACCGCCACGGAGCACGATGAGCTCCTCAATGACATTCTGAAAAAAGAGTGGGGCTTTGACGGGCTTGTCATGTCCGACTGGTTCGCCACAAAGACGGCCGCGGAAAGCGCGAACGCCGGCCTGGACCTGGTGATGCCCGGGCCCGAAACGGTCTGGAGCACATCCCTGGAGAAAGCCGTGCGTTCCGGCGACGTCCCCGAAGAAGCCATCGATGACCACGTTCGCCGGTTACTGATTCTTGCCGCCCGGGTCGGCGCCTTCGGCACACGGCGTGACTGGCCCGCTGACATTGCCCGGCCCGACAGCGGAGTCCGCCGCGAACAGCTGCGAAGGATCGCTGCCCAGGGCATGGCAGTGCTCAAGAATGACAACGCCACCCTTCCGCTCGCCAACGAAACGGGGACCGTGGCCGTGATCGGTCGCCACGCTACTGACACCGTCGCCCAGGGCGGCGGCTCCGCCCGGGTCCGCCCGCCGCACATTGTGAGCATCGCAGATGGCCTTACGTCCGCGCTCGGCCCGGGGGCCACGATCGTGGACGGGGTGGAAACCAGGACGCGAATGGTGGCCGCGCCTGCCTCGACTGTGCGCGATCCCGAAAACGGCACTCCCGGGATGCGGGTCCGCGCTCTCGACGAGCAGGGCAACGTCATTGAGTCCCGCCACTTTGACGTAGCCGAACTTGAAGTAGCTGACGATGGTTGGCTCGCAAATGCGGTCAGGATCGAGCTCTCGGCCGACGTCGCCATGTCGTCACCGGCCCGGATGCGCGTCGGCGTGATCGGACCCGGCCAATGGACCGTGACGGCGCCCGGCCACCACGAGACGTTCGCCGTAACCCCGCATGATGGTCCCGGCGGCGGCCTTCACCGGCCCAAGAGCCACGTCGCAGTGGTGCCCTTGGAAGCCGGCGCCAGGATTACCGCCACCACCGGGCCCCACTTCGAAATGAGAATCATCGGGCTCGTCGTCACAGCGGCCGCCCGCCCCGCCGCCGCCGCGATCCGTGAGGCCGTGGTGGCAGCGGCATCGGCTGACACTGCCATTGTCGTCGTCGGCAACACCCAGGAACAGGAAACCGAAGGCCAGGACAAGAAAACGCTGGCATTGCCCGGCGACCAGGACGCCCTCGTGGCCGCCGTCGCCGCCGTCGCACGGCGTACTGTCGTCATCGTGAACGCCGCCACACCGGTCCTCATGCCCTGGCTTGATAATGTCGACGCCGTGCTCTTCGCCGGGCTCCCCGGGCAGGAAGCAGGAGACGCAGTCGCTGCAGCGCTGACCGGTGACATCGAACCGTCGGGGCGACTCGTTACCACCTTCCCCGCCCGTGACGGCGAAGGGCCGGCCTGGGGGACCATGCCCACCGACGGGCGTCTCGAGTACGCGGAAGGGCCGCGAGTAGGCTACCGAGGATGGCACCAATCCGGGACACAGCCCTTGTTCTGGTTCGGCCACGGCCTCGGCTACACTTCCTGGGACTACACCTCAGCGCACATCACCGGGCAGGACGGGACGGGGGTTAAAGCCGTTGCCGTGGCCCTGACCAACACAGGTCAGCGTTCCGGCAGGGAAACCGTGCAGGTCTACCGCGTCCCCGCCGGCGAGGATCAGCCTGCACGTCTTATCGGATGGGCACAGGTTTCCCTCGATCCCGGGCAGAGCGCTACTGTTCAGGTTGAGTGTGATCTCCGAACCCAGCGGATCTGGGACGTGGAAGAACACATATGGCTGCCGCTCTCCGGCGGTTCAATCGTGATTGCGCGTGGCCTCGGCGATCCCCGCATCACGGTTCCGCTCGAAAACGGACAGGAGTCCTAAGGCATGTCTTACCCACCCGGCTACCGCATTGAACGCGAGCGGAACCGCACGGAAAAGGCCGGCGACATCGCCCGGGCCAAGGCCATCCAGGCGGCGATTGAGCTGTTCTCGACCAGCGGGTACAACAAGTCCTCCATCGCCGAGGTAGCACTCCGGACCGGGCTGTCCCAGTCAGGCCTCCTCCACCATTTCCCCAACAAGACCGCCCTGCTCACTGCGGTGCTCGAACAGCGGGAAAAGGAAGACAGCGAATTCCTCTTCGGAGAAGGCGCGGCACCCATGGGATGGGCGGCCTTCGACTCGCTCGTCGCCCTCGTTGCCCGCAACTCCACCCGGCCGGAGTGGATCGGCCTGTTCGTCCGGATCTCGGCAGAAGCCACCGAAGCCAAACACCCGGCAAACCAATGGATGCTCGATCACTACCGCAGCACCCGGGAATGGCTCACCCAAGCCATCGAGGACGGCAAGCGAACGGGCGAGATCCTCCCGGACGCCCCCGTTGAAGCCATCGTCCGCAACACCATCGCCGTGCTTGACGGGCTCCAGCAGCAATGGGTGGCCGAACCGCACAGCATGTCAATGGTCGCGGAGCTCCGGGTGTACCTTGACCAGCTTCGTGCTACCTGGGGAAACTCTCAGCAGTAACCACAGCACCTGCCAGGCCCAGTTGCCCGCCGCGCGTACCAGTCGAGCGTGCGGGGCATTCTGGCGTACCCGTTCCCACCCTGAAAGGCGCCCCCTCATGCCCGCTCTCCCCCAGCACATGTACGACTTCATCTCCCAACCCAATCCTGCAGTCATGTCCACGGTCGCCTCCGACGGGCGCCCTGTCAGCGTCCAGATCGTCTATCTCGCCGAAGATGCCGGGCACATCCTCCTGAGCATCGCTTCCGGAAATTCCCGCGGCGGCCGGCTCCAGCACCTGCGAGAAGACCCCCGCATGTCCCTCACCGTGCTCAAGAACGACGACTGGACAGAGGCCGTCACCGTTCTGGGAACCGCCGTTGAATTCTTCGACGACAAGGACCTCCAGATCATCGATGCCATGACCACCCACTACTTCGGTGCGCCCTACGCGATCCGCAACCCGCGCACGGCAGTGAGGGTCCGCATCGACGAATGGACCGAACACTCCAACGCGATGTTCCGCATCAACAAAGCCGGAGAAGGCGAGACAGTTGGCTGAGCTCAATCGCTTTCCCAAAAGAGTCTTCAGCCAGGGAGATGAACCGGACCCACGGTTCAGCCTCGCTAATGAACGCACCTTCCTGGCGTGGATCCGCACCGCACTGGCTTTACTCGCCGGCGGGGTCGCTCTCGAGGCACTGGGCCTCGGCATCCATCCCGGGTACCGGCTCTCTGCGTCCATCCTGCTGATCCTCAGCGGGATCATGTCGGCCATCCAGGCCTGGGGCGGGTGGACGAGGACGGAACAGGCCCTGCGGAAGAGTTCACCCCTTCCCCCGACGATCCTCTCGCTCCCCCTGACTGTTCTGCTGGTAGCGGTTGCGGTCCTGGTTCTGATTGGAATCGTTCTGAAGTGACCGGGCTCTTCGATCCCGGTCTCCAACCGGAGCGCACGGGTCTGGCCTGGCAACGGACCTGTCTTGCGTTCCTCGCAGGCTCCCTCGTCGCCATGAAGGTCCTTCCGCCCATCCTGGGGCCCTGGTCACTGCTGTTGGGTGTGGCGGGCGTTCTGGAGTCCGTGCTCTTACTGTTTGTGGTCCGTCGGCGATACCTCCAGCACCATCAAATTCTCACAGCCCCGGACGGGCCACCTGCCCGGGCCGCCGACGGCTTCCTTCCGGCCGCTCTTGGCGCCTCGACATTGGTTGCAGGGTTTGTTTCGCTGGCTCTGGTCCTGACAATCCGGCTTTAGGGACGTCGTCGGATATTCCGCCCTGGAGAGGGCAACTGCGTGGAACAGTGTGTTCAGTATCGGGGGCGGTACAGCTTTCGTACTTGTCCGGTCTACAGAGCAGGGCGCTGAATTGAAGCAAGGCGTCACTGCTGACGCCTTAAACCACGAAGGAGTAGACGAAGAACTATGACTACAGACCTCTCGCGCATGCAGAAGGCCAATTTTGTCGACGAGGACAATTACGAACTCATCACTATCGGGCGGATCACGAAGAGGATGGTGACCCTTGACGGGGCCAGCGCCGTTCTCGTCCGCTTTCCGGTGGGGGCATCAGTGACGGAGGATGCGGTCAAGACCGGAATTCTCGACACGGATATGTGTCCTATGCCGCATGTCGCCTACATCCTGGAAGGCAGTTTGGGGGTGCGCCAGCGTACCGGATCCGAGGAGGAATTCTCAGCCGGAGATCTTATGATGCTGCCGCCGGAGCATGAAGCATGGACCGTCGGGGACAGGGACTGCGTCTTTATCGAATTCATGCGTGGGACCAGTGACGTCTACGACTACTGGCCGGAGCACTGAGCGGGCGCGTAGGCGCCATGTGAAGTGCGGGCACGATGAGCGCTGAAGATAGCGCTCATCATGCCACGTCTCCCGTTGGGCAAGTCGCCGCGCCTAACGGGAGGCGTGCCAGAAGTCATCATCTAACTGTTCGCCGGCTTCGTCCCAGAGGGGATGGCGGCGCTGTAACATCGAGGGTGTTGACGACAGCCAGGCTGCCTACTTCCGTCGCCGGCGGTCTGCCTGTTCGACCAGTTCCGTAATCCATGGCCGATGTCCGCGTCGAAATTCCATCCACTCAGGCAGGCCCTGAATAGAGGGGCCGGACCTATCGATGTCGATGGTGATCCGGCCGCCACCAACAGGTGCGTTGGTGATGTGCAGATCACCATAGGCTTCCGGAAGCACAGGATCCATCCACAGTCCCCGACGGGAGACATGAACGTCGTACCGCATCAGGTTCGTCACCAGGAGGATCGGGGCCGTTGCTGCCCAAGCCTGGGGCGAACACGCCGTTGGATAAGGTACGGGTTCGGCGAACTGATCACGGCTGAAGCCGCAGAAGAGCTCGGGCAAGCGCCCGCCCGAGAATTCGGCGGCTTCCAATATCGCAGTGGTAATGCGCTGTGCTTCCGCCACGAAGCCGTATCGCAACAGACCGGCAGCGATGATTGCATTGTCGTGGGGCCATACCGAGCCGTTGTGATAGCTGGCCGGGTTATATGCGCCCATGTTGCTGGCCAAGGTCCGTATACCCCAGCCGCTGAACATCTCCGGAGACATAAGCCGCTCGGCAACCTGCGGAGCCTTGTCCTCGTCTACGAGTCCGTAGACCAGACAGTGGCCCATGTTGGAAGCACACGCGTCCACCTGTCGCTTCCTGCCGTCGAGTGCGATTGCATAGTACCCCCGGTCCGGCATCCAGAACTGCTCGTTAAATCTCCGCTTCAGTTCCGCCGCCCGATCGGCGAGATCATCTCCCCGTGCCGTGTCGCCCGCGTCGTATGCCATCCAGGCACGCGCGGTATACGCAGCATAGACATAGGCCTGGACTTCACAGAGCGCGATCGGGGGCTCCGCAAGTGTTCCATCGGCAAAATTGATGCCGTCCCAGGAGTCTTTCCAGCCTTGGTTTATCAGGCCCTGGTCGTTGAGCCGTTCATACTCGACGAAACCGTCGCCGTCCTTGTCCCCGTAGTGACGTATCCATTCCAGGGCGCGGTCCGCGTGGGGCAGCAAACCGGCGATAATATCCGCACCGAATCCCCACCGGCTGACGGCTCCGAGCACATCCACAAATAACGGAGTCGCGTCGACGCTCCCGTAGTAGGCTGATTTGCCTCCAAGGGCCAAACCGGCATTGAGGCTAAGCCTTACTTCGTGCAGGATCTTGCCGGGCTCCTCCTCCGTCAGTGGGTCCACGACGCTTCCTTGCCGGTCCGCCAGCGTCTGCAGCGTCCCCAAAGCCAGTGAGGGATCCACCGGTAACGCCATTTCCGAGGCCCACAGGGAATCCCGGCCAAAGAGCGTCATGAACCACGGCGCACCTGCCGCCACCACAACGCGTTCGGGATGATCCGGATCCTCGATCCGGAGGGCACCCAAGTCGTCGTAGCTCCGCCGTAACGTCCGCTCAATGGATCGGTTACCCATGCGAACGACGGGAATCCTGGCAACCCATTCCTTGTGGCGCCGGTCACTGGGGGACAACTCCTCCCCCTCAGGGTGGACAAGGGTGGCGCTCCGGCCAGAGCCTTCAACCTCAACCCGGGCACTGACGACAGCGCTCCAGTCCCCTTGCGGTGGGACAGATACCAGAAAGGTGACCCCCTCCGGCTTCACCTCTGCTCCCGGAGCCTGAATAACCACCCGTTTTCGCATGCCTTGCCAGACACCGGAAATGGTCAGCTGGTCCCCATCCACGTACCGGGTTGCGTCCCACGCACGCTGGATCCGGGCTTCCTTCACTTCAAAAAGGTCCGCGAAGTCAGCTTCAACCTCGAGGGAAATCGCGCATTCGACGGGTTTGGTTGAATAATTGCGTACGGTAAGTCGCTCCTGAATACCCGCGCCGACTTCCCGCAGGCGCTCCACGATCAGCGGGCTGTCCGCATATCCGTCGGAACGGGGAACGCGACCTGCAAACAGGGCCCGGAACGGCTCGCGCGTCTCGGCAGCCAGGGACTCAAGCGGATGACTGTTAACTGTCAGGTTCCAGCGGGACAGGAATCGGGTGTCCTGCACGAACAGGCCATGCGGGTGCTCGGGATGAATGTCGCCATTGGGCAAAGAAATGCAGAACGAGGTTTCCTCGACCAGGGTGACGGTCCCTGCCCCTACTGGGCCGGCAGCCGTGTCAGCATTCCATCCAGCCATCCTGGTTCCTCCAAGAAAGCAGCGCCGGCACAACGTGGTCTCTTAGACACGCTTGGGCGACGGCACCTCTGTTTACTTGACCCTACTCTCCCCCGGCTAAGGGGTGTAGACCCTGTTTCATATCCCTGCATGGCATCCAGAAACAGGACCCAGTGCAACGTACCTGTATAGCAGGAAGCCGGGAAAAGGCGGGCCTGTCAACCGCGGGGCACCGTATGGTGGGCGCTGACCGTTAGGAAGCTGCCCGAGGGGCGAACCAGCCGGAGAAGTCCGCAGCCCACTCTTGCGGGCCAACAAACCCGATGGAGCCCAGCTGCCGCGCCTCCTCACAGCGGCGCAGACCCCACCAGAGGTCGTAGAGCACCCGCGGGGCGACATGAACCTGAAGATCCGGGACACGTTCTGCGCGGCCGATGCTCGCGGTTGTCTTGCTGTTCTCTGTGCAGATCCAGCCATGAAGGGGAGCTCCCCTGACGTTGTCGAACTCGAACCCCAGGACAATCGACTTCCTGGGCAGGGAATCTGTCACAAGGCCGCGGCCCATGTGTTCGAGCAGCGTGCCAAGCCCTGTCCGCAGGTCATTCTCAAAGGGCGCATGCCAATGACTCGCCCAGAGGCCCAGCGACTCCAAGGTCTGCCGCAGCGCGTAGCCGACCGGCGTCAGTCTGTAGCGTCGTGAGCCGCGGGGGCCGGTTTCATCGTTGCGAACGACAAGCTCCAGCTGGACCAGGCGCTTGAGCCGCTGGGAAAGCAGTGTCCGCGAAAGGTCAGGCAGGGCCCGGGACATATCGTTGAACCCCATTTCACCGCAGAGGAGTTCGCGCACGATCAATAGGGACCAGCGGTCACCCAGCAGCCGCAGCCCTTGTGATATCGACCAATAATCGGCACTCGGGCGCCCTGCTGTTTTCGCCAGGTCGTCTTGTTCCCGGGTGAACTGCTCCGCAATGGTCGTCATCGTCCCTGAACTCCAAGCGATCCGTGAGTTGTGCTGCCACCATTCTTCCCGACCCTTCGAGGTGCTGTGTGTGCGCCACGCACATAAGTTGATGCCCGCCTGTCCGTCGCAGGCCTTCACCGGTTCTGCCTTTAAGCAAGAATCGAAGGTTGGCCGATAACCGTCCAACCTTCGATTCTGCGGTCCGTTTGCTAGAGCCGGATGTCTGCAGACTCCCCCGGTTTCAAGGCGATGAGGAGTTCGCTGAGCCCGGCATCTGCGAAAAGCTTGCTGATCTGGTCAGCATTCTGGCTGAAATGTTCCCACGAATCCTCGTGCACTGGAACGACCTTCTTGACACCCATGATCTTGGCCGCCTCCAGGGCCCGGTCATTGCTGAGGGTGATGTACGCGCCATCTGCGATCACATCGAATTTTGCGCCGCCGACGAAGAGCACAGCGATATCAATGGCTGGAAAACGATCCGCAATTTCGCGCACGATATCCAGCTCGGAGTTATCACCGCTGATGTAAATCGTCGGCATGCCCTCTGCTTCGAGGACAAAGCCAATAACGGGCCCGAGTGCGTCCCACACGCCCTCCGGGCCATGATGCGCCGGCACTGCCGTGATTTTCATCTGCCTGCCATCGGGAAGCGTAACGGTATGAGTCTCGTAGTCGCTGGTCCCGCGGACGTTGGGGCCGAAGTTCTTCGCAGCCTCCGTCGTGGTGAGGGCAAGCGGCACCATCGTCAGAAAACCCCGGCCGGCCACGTCCAGATTGTCGATGTGCTCGTGGGAGGCGAGTGCCAGGTCAACGTGGCCAAGCTCCTCGGGGGTGGCGCTGGGGGCGAGCTTCTTGATGACGGGTCCGGCGATTGGGTGGTGGTAGACCTGGGGGGAATCGAAGGTGGGGTCAGTGATCATCCGGTAGCCGGCGATCTCGAGGAGCAGGGTCGGTCCTCCAATGAGGGTTACTTTGACGTCGTCCATAATTTCAGTCCTTATCGGGTCGGTGGGGGCCGGGGTTCAGCTCTTGCTCGTCATTTGAGCCGTGATGTCTTCCGCCCCGTGCAGGACATAGACGAGCTTGCCGTCACCATCGAAAGCCGGAGCGTTCAGGGGCTGGAACCACCGGGGCTCGAAAATCCCGTCTGAGTTCTCGATGTCATACCGAACAGGCGGAAGAATATCGATCTTGCCGGTTTCGACAACACGCTCGATGGAGCTGCGCAGAATCTCTGTTCCCTTGGCGTCAGGGTTGTCCGGGTTGTCCGGAAAAGCCTCGAGGATGTCCATGCCGACGATTCCCTCGCGGCTCTTTCCCGTAGATGCAAGGAACGAGTCAGTGGCAGCGACGATCGTTCTGTCGGGGGTGACGATGATGTATTGGTTCGGCAGACTTTCGAAGATTTTCTGAAAGTCGGGGTTACGTGCATCTGAGGATGACACTTCGACTCCTTTCCCTGATGAGCGACTCTTTCGCGTCTCGTATTGCCATTGCAGCAGGTGGGGCCGTCCCGCACTAGTGCAATACATGGACTGGAAGGAGTCAGCGTCCCTGCTGTTTCGCCGACCAGGGCCTGCCGCAGATGCCGGGAAAAACGGGGATGCCCTTTGGCTTGGGCCATCGGCGGCATTTGTCCCAGATCCCTAGAGTCCGAAGGCGGTTCCGTGGCCATGCTCGAACACGAGGTTGGTCTGGGTGCCTGCGACGGCAGGATTCGATGACAGATGGTCCAGTACGAATTGACGGATGTGCTCGGTATTCCTGGCCGTGATGTGGATCAGGAAATCATCTGCACCGCCAAGAACGAAGAATTGCTTGATCTCGGGCAGGTCCCGCAACTCATTTCCGAAGGCATTCATCAGGTGCCGGGCCCCAGGCCTAAGCCGCACGCTGACCAGGGCCTGGAGGGGCAGGCCCATTGCTTCGGGTGCGACTTCGACGGTGAACCGCTTGATTACCCCCGACTCTTTGAGCGCCTTGAGGCGGGCAAGACAGGTTGACGGCGCAAGTCCGAGGGCCTCCGACAACGACTGATTGGTACGCCTTGAATTATTGGACAGCAGGCCTAGAAGCTTGTGGTCCACTTCGTCCAATGGCACCTGTTGCAGTTTCTGCGAGTCCGACACTCTGTAACGCTCCTCACAATGCAGGAATTAATCAGCTGCTTCCATTCTGCCGCAGATCCTGCGAGCAACGCGCAGCTCTCCGCATTTTCTGTCATTCTCTTCCCCACAAGCATCAATCTCGTCAGAAAGCATGAGTCATGATCATCTCCGTCCCCAAGGAAATCAAGAACAACGAGTTCCGCGTCGCCATCACGGCCGCCGGCGTGTATGAATTCAAAGCAAACGGCCACGACGTGCTCGTGGAAACCGGTGCCGGCGCTGGTTCCGGCATCAGCGATCAGGTGTACGCACTCGCCGGAGCCGAGATCGTACAGAGTGCAGAAGAGGCCTGGGCGCGGGCCGACATGGTGATGAAGGTCAAGGAACCCGTGGCATCCGAATACCGCCACTTCCGCGAGGGCCTGCTACTTTTCACCTACCTTCACCTCGCAGCGGAACCCGCACTGACCCAGGCGCTTGTCGACTCCGGCGTCACGGCCATCGCCTACGAGACCGTCCAGGAAGGCCGAACGCTGCCGCTGCTCGCACCCATGTCCGAGGTGGCCGGCAGGCTCTCCGTCCAGGTCGGTGCGACCTCGCTCATGGCGCCGGCAGGGGGCAAGGGTGTGCTGCTCGGTGGCGTTCCGGGCGTCCGTCCCGCCAAGGTTGTCGTCCTCGGTGCAGGTGTCGCAGGCACCAACGCCGCGGCCATGGCGCTCGGCCTCGGCGCCGACGTCACCATCCTGGACATCAACATCAACCGGCTGCGCGAACTCGACGCCCAGTACCAGGGCCGGCTCAAGACCGTGGCGTCGAACTCGTACGAGATCGAAAAGTCAGTTATCGATGCAGATCTCGTCATCGGCTCCGTCCTGATTCCGGGAGCGAAGGCACCCAAGCTCGTCACCAACGACCTCGTGGCCCGGATGAAGCCCGGCTCGGTCCTGGTGGACATCGCGGTGGACCAGGGCGGCTGCTTCGAGGACACGCACCCCACCACGCATCAGGAACCCACGTACAAGGTTCACGAGACGATCTTCTACTGCGTGGCCAACATGCCCGGCGCTGTCCCGAACACCTCCACCTACGCGCTGACCAACGTCACGCTCCGCTACGCGGTGGCTTTGGCCAACTACGGCGTCAAAGGTGCTTTCGACCGGCTCCCCGCTCTGGCCGGCGGTCTGAACGTGGCGGCGGGAAAGGTCACTCACAAGTCTGTCAGCGATGCCCATGGACATAACCTCGCCGACTGGCAGGACCTCGTAACGGTTTAGGACATCGGCTGTGCCTGCCCGATAGAAGGCAGGCACAGCCCGCTCCATAGGAAGGGCACGGCATCAAATGGCATTTCATCTGCAACCCAAATGGCAGCCGCTGGTCGGTCAACTGGTCATCGTGAAACTTCTGGATAAGGAGATCCGCCGCGGAGTTGTCGATGCAGTCACCGATGATGATCAAATCCTATGGCTCGACAGTCACGGCGCCGAGCCCCGCCGTCTCTTTCACCGGGCAGACGGTTTCAAGGTGTGGGTCGACTATAGATGGGAAACCGACAGGTCCAGCCTCTGCCCTGGCTTCCAGCATGCTGCTGCACCATGACGTGCCAACACTCCGCTGCCCCTGGACGCGTACAGCTTCTGGAACAGCTGCATGATGATAATGAGTTAGCAAGAGCCATTACCCGACTGCGCTCTGAAACAGTCCCGGATGAAGCGTCAGGCGTTCTTGTCACCTGGTACGGCCCTTGGTCCTACACCCTTGAACTCAGCCATCAGATTCCTCCTGGTCTCGTCTACGAGTGCGTCGCCCCTGAACAACTGAACTTCTCAGACTGATTCAGGACCGCCGGTCTGACTGGTCGAGCCCATCAGCGCCCCTCCCTCCAACGGCGGCGCGCTGGCGGCGCCCTTCCAGCAGGCTGTCGACCTCACGAGCCGACCGCGGGTCCACCGTCCTCACGGATAGGCACCAGGCACACAGCCGATGCGAACGCTGTGCCCGCAGTACATATCGATCATCTGAGCCGGCACGAAAATGGTCGAATATGAAGAGTCGGTAAGCCACTCCCATTCCTGGTGAGTCGGGAGCGGGAGCCCCACCGGCCGTGTGCAACCTGGCAACGAGAAGGAACCCTGATGTCCGAACTTCCTGTGGAAAGAGCAGATCTCGGCATGGCCTGGGCGGTGAAAGAGAGCTTTGTACAGTACGTGCAGTCTATGCGCGATGGACGCATACTCCTGCGCGAGGGTGCTGCCGTGACAAATACCCGACAGTTCTATTTCCCGTTCAGAAGCCTGGATCAATCCGACGGGAACAACTTTGTGCTCCAGTTCGGTGGAGAGGCCCGCTTCCTCGCCCATCACGGGCTAATGTCGGTCTCAATTTGCAACCCAAGAATTAAAGTCGGGCCCGACGGGGCATGCCTGTCCATCGAACAAGGAAACGAGATCGTGCACCTCGCCCATCTCAACTTGCCGGCGGTGTCGGTGGAAGAAGGCATCAATATGTGGGCAAATGTCCCGGTAGCTCTGACCAGCGCAGGAGCGGCTGTTTTCGCAGATAGCTACTCAGCCGGAGAAACACTGGCTCCACTGACCGTGAGAGCACCATCCATTGTGGAAGTATCCTGACCGCGTTCTGCGGGGGACTGGCGGCACCACTTGGGACACGGTGCTGGGCCAGGCATGAACACGCCGTGCCTTGCCCCGCTCCCGACGACTCGGTGGATCCGGGCACGAGAGACTGGCAAGGACCTGTTCCTGCCCGCAGACTCAATGGGTCCAGAGGCAGGAATCGCTGCATCGACTAGTGTGTCCAACCCGCGGCCGCAGCACCACCACGCACTGTTGGTTACTGAGTAGCCACTGTTGCGGTCGTTCGGACCAGGTGGGCGAAGCGTCGCGCCATCGCCTCGGTATGCTCCCTCACGATCTGGTCTTGATTCTCGAATGCTTTCATTCCGCGGCCGGCCCGCTCTACGGCATCCGTGTCATTCTCCTTGACCAGGGACAACCACTGGCGGTAGACCACCGGCGAGATTTCCGGGTGAAACTGAACTCCCCATGACATCTCGCCTACTCGAAAAGCTTGGTGCGGATACTGGGCCGTCATCCCGAGCCATACCGCTGACGGCGGGAGTTGTTCGATCATGTCCCCATGCATGGCGCCTGCGAAGAATGGACCCGGCAATCCGGCCATCAAGGGATCCTTGGCAGCATCGGGCCGTAATGCCACCTCTACGACCCCCGCCTCGAGGCCCTGGTCTCCCCTAGCCACGGTCCCGCCGAACGTCTGTGCCATCAGCTGAGCTCCAAGGCAGATCCCTAGCGTGGGCTTTCTATGTCTGTCGGCGGCCGCCATAAGGCGCCGGATGTCGGAAAGCCAGTGATAGGCATCGTCGTCCAAGGAGCTCATGTCTCCACCAAGAACCACCAAGGCGTCCTCCTGGATCACGTCCGGGATCACGTCGCCAATGAAAGGCTGGATAATTCTGGTGGTTATTCCCTCGTCATGCAGCCAAACACCGAGACGGTCCAGCGGGCAGTGGAAATCTGGCTGTATGACGAGTGCCTGCAGGGTACCGGTACCTCGGGGCAGGTTTGGCTGATTGGTCATGCTCGAATTCCTTATCGGGCGATCGGGGTTTCAGCGTTCGAAACCCCCGGTTGTGAAGGGACGGTGGCATCCCGTGCGGTTAACCCGGACACCAAGGCCCCATGGCCTTTAATCCCCGACCCCCGCGGACAACTTCAACATAGCGAACAGCATCGCCGGGACCGCAGTGCCGTTTGCACATTAAGATCCAAATGTGTGTGCCACACCCTGGTGCTCTTGGGATCACGCGAATATTCCTCAGCGAACTCCGGCCGCTGTTGCCGTCATTGAAGAACCGCGCGGTGGCCTTCGCGCATCGCCAGTCGCGCTGCAATGCCCGTGGGAAGCCAGTCGCCGGCTTCTTCGAATGAATGACCGATGAGCTGCTCTACACGCTGGAGCCGTTGCCGGAGTGTGTTGCGGTGGATGTGCAGTTTTGAGACCGTGTCGGCAATGGATCCTTTGTTGGATAGGAGCATGGCGACTGTTTCGGCCAGCTGGGTTCCATTTTCCGCGTCGTAGTGCGTGAGGGACCTGAGTTCCGCGAGCACGTCCCTGATCTCCGCAGACATCCCTTCCCCAACAAGCGGCAGTTCCTGCAGGTGTTCTATGTCGCTGAAAGAGGTTACCCGTCTCCCGGATGTCCTGCCGACCAGTTCTGTCCATGCCAGTGCGGTTTCGGCGTCTGAAAGCGCTGGCTGCAGAGAGGCGACGTCCCGCGCCAGTGGACCTACGCCGGCGAAAGCTGAGACGCCACGGTGTTCGTCGAGGTCAGAAAGAGTTGTCTCCAACTTCGCCTTGATCTCTTCTCCGGAGCCGGAGGCGGTATCGATAAAGAGCAGGCTGAGGGGGCCTTCAGTGAAGACCAGGGATCGGGAGCCAGCCAGCTCCTGAAGATAGGGGGCGATGCGCCTGGACACCGCGTCAGAGTCGAATTTCAGCCGTTTCACTCGCACCAGAACCGGCAGAGTGCGGCCCTTGGACCAACCTGACTCCTCGAGAATCCGGGCGAATGTGCTCGTGCCGACGCTTCGGAGCAAGCGTGAAGCATGGGATGAACCGACGGACTCCAGTTCTACTGCTTCAAACAGAGCGGCCAGCTGAGAGCAAATGGCGCTCAGCCGATCGAGCTCTCTGGCGGAATAGCGGCGTGGACGATAGCACGTGACAATGCCCCGGGTGCTCGTCAGGCCAAAGGAGACAGATATCCGCTCGTGTCCAGCGACGTTGGATTCAATGAACTCGGACGTTGCCGTTCGTGAATGAGTGGTTCGAACCATGATTCCGCTCCGCTCGCCCTTGTCCATTGCAATGGCGGTGGGCGGCGACGTGGCTGGACCACGCCCGAAATATTCAATGACGCAGGCGTCCGAGCTCATGTGCTTAAGAATCGACCGGGCGGCCACCTGGGCGCACTGCAGGACGGAAGTGGCGGAGTTGATCGGGAAATCGACAAGGAAATGCGCTGCTGCGGATTGGCGCCGCAAGTCATCAACAGTCTCAGCCTGCAGCAGGCCGCTGGCAAGCAGCACGCCCACCTCGTCAGCAATCAGCTTCGACTCCCAGGTGAAGGTTTCCTCCTCATATGACCAGAGGCTAAACACGCCTAGCAGGGTCCCGGTCGGTGCCACGATCGGGACAACCAGCATCGAATTGAAATCTTCTTCTTGCAGTTCGCTGATGCTGACGAACCGCGGGTCCTGCTGAATGTTCTTGTTAAGGACAACCGACTGCCTAGTAAGCCCTACCCAGCCAGTTACACCTTCGCCGAGGCGAAGGGTGACTCTTCCCACTTGCTGGCTTTGCACTCCAGCGGTGCCTGCGCGCATGACAAGGACTTGTTCCTGTTCATCCCACAGGTAGACGAAAACCCCTGCTGAGTTTGTTGCCCTGGCTACCAAGTCCACTGCTCTTTGAGCAAGCGCGAGTGGATCCGGTCCTTCCATCATTAGCTGCGTGAGCTCGGACAAGGTATCTGCGCGAAGCTCTGCTATTTGGAGTTTATGGCGATAGTCAGCGGGCAGGGCCTCATTCGGTTGCGAGGCCGCGGGCTCAGCAGGGGGTTTCATGGTTTCAGCTTAGAAGGCTCATGCCCATGGACGCCCGGCTGAACTGCCGTGGCGCGTTGACGCCTATCCAAGCCACGTCCTCCTCCGCAGATCCAATCCGGTACAAGGCGGCGTTGCGTTCCTCTGCAGCGTATACCTGTACGAGTTCGCCTGCCGACGGAAGCATTCCGTGTACCTGTACCTTTCGGCCGAACTGCTCCGTCCACCCGTACGGAGCCTGTTCCAGTTCCGTGGAGTCGAAACCGGCAAAGTATTCAGCCAGGGCTGCGCCATGCCGTTGGGCCTGGGTCCAACTCTCGAACCGCCGAAAGGTTCCGTCCTCCGCCTGCCGGGCCGAAACGTCTCCGATAGCGAAGATCCCGTCGGCGATTTCACCGCTGGCCCGCAGGGCTTTCCCGTCCGCAGTGCAACGGACTCCGTTGGAAACGTCAAGCTCGCTATAGGTCAGCCATTCGGTATTGGGCCGCGCACCGATAGCGCTGATAACCAGGTCGGCGTGCAGGTCCAGGCCGCTGACCCGGACCGTCCAGTGCGCATTCGTTTTCTGAATGGATTCCACAGCAACCCCAAAATGAGTGACAACACCGGCCTGGTGCATCCATGCCTTCGCTTCCTCCCCAAGATGCCCCGAAAAGAAGCGCTGCATTGGTTGCGGAGCCAAATCCACTACCGTGACGGCAAGCCCACGTTGGGCGAGAGTAGACGCCAGTTCCGCACCAATGGTTCCGGCGCCGATGATGATCGCACTGGCAGCTCCTGCATCCACAGCGTTGCGCAGGGCCAGGGCGTCCTGGGCGGTTCTTAGGCTTAGAACGCCCGCTGGCTCGTTCGGCAGCCGGATTGAACCGGCTCCTGTTGAGATGACGACCGCGTCAGCAGCTACCTCTCCGAGCTTGTCCAGCAGGACAGTTCGCTTGTCGGTGAGCAGCCCGATCGCCTTTGCGTTGAGGATCGGTGTAGCCTCCGGCCACCACTCGGCCGGTTCAACGGGACCAGTGCCTAGAAGGAATTGCTTGGACAGCGGGGGCCTGTCGTAGGGCGCGTTCGGGTCTGAATCAATGACGATAAATTCGCCTGCAAAGCCCAGCTCGCGACTGCGTTCAATCAGCATTGCTGATGCAACCGAAGCGCCAATGACCGCAACCCGCTCTGGCAGATGTGTCACGACGCCGAAACCTCTGATGCTTTCTCGCTGGCCTCGTTCGTTTCCCGTTCCAGGATTGCCCGTTCGGGGCAGTTCCGGATGGCCTTTCGGACGTTGGGTTCATCGCCGCTGTTTTCGCGGCCAGGAATGACGTGCGCGTAGCCTTCCTCGTCGATCTCAAAGGTTTCGGGTGCCAGAGCCCAGCACCGGGCGTGGCCTTGGCAGCGCCCTCCGTCGACCCAAAGTTCTCCCATGGTGATCAAGCTCCAATCTTGAGGGTAAGCGGGCCGACGCCGTGCCACGGTTCGTCGTCATTCGCCCGTTCGAAGTGAGGGACAGCCTTCAGGAATTCCTCCATGGCGATAACCATTTCGGCGCGGCCAAGGTTCGAGCCAAGGCACCGGTGGATCCCTCCGCCGAAGGCCAGGTGGCGGTTGTCTTCGCGGTCAATCTTGATGTCATTGGGTTCTTCGTAGACCTCTGGGTCACGGTTGCCCGCGCCGAAGACGAGCACGACGCGTTCACCGGCCTTGATCTCCTGGCCCCGGACGACTGTGTCCTTCTTCGCGGTGCGGGCCATGGCCTGGACCGGGGAAAGCGTCCGCAGGAATTCTTCTGCAGCTGTGGGGATCAGGTCGGGGTTTTCACGCAACTGCTGCTGGGCCTGCGGGTTGCCGGCCAGGTACCAAAGGGCGGAACGGATCGCCCAGGCGGTCGTGTCCAGCCCGGCCAAGAAGAGCAGGTAGCAGTACGACAGCAGCTCTTCACGCGTGAGCTTCCGGCCTTTCACTTCCGCTTTCAGAAGCTGGGTGATCAGGTCATTGCCGGCTTCTGCTTCCGGTCCGGCCTTTTCCCGTTCGTCGAGAAGACGGTCGAAGTAGTCGTTGAGCTCGCGTCCGGCCGCGTATGCCTTTTCCGGATGAGCGGTCCGCTCATAGATGATCTCGTCAATCCACCGGTCGAAGATTGGCCAGTCCTGTTCCGGATATCCGGCCAGGCGGCTGAAGATAATGGTCGGCATCGGGCGGGCAAGCTTCGCCGAAACATCAACGACGTCGCCGGCTGCAAGGACTTCCTGGCACAGCTGCTTAGCGGTCTCCCGCATGCCGGGTGTCAGCTTTGAGATGTTCATGGGTGTGAACATCGGTAGCAGGATTTTGCGGAAGTCAGCGTGGGTCGGCGGATCGATGTCGATCGGAATCAGGGGGACGTCAGTGCCGAACGCCGGGAGGAGCATTGAGGGACCGACAGCGAAGGTGTCGGGGTCCTGCTCGGCGTTGAAGATATCCTCGCTTTTGGTGATGTACCAAAAGCCTCCATACTTGTTGCTGTGTCCAACAGGGCCGTTGGCCAGTATGTCCTGGTATTCGTCGAAAATGTTGTCGAGCGACCGTCCGTGGAAGTCAAAGTCTGACTTGTTGTGGCTGAGTCCCCGCTCAGTTTCTGTGCTCATGAGAATTGCTCCTGAAGTGGTTTCTGTGACTGTGCGTACGCTGCGGCCTTCTCCACGAGATCAACGAAGAGGGCCTTCTGGGCTTCGTGATAGTCGACCATGTGCTCGGGATGCCATTGGACTCCGATGAGGCGGGCATCATCGGCTTCAATTGCTTCGATGACGTCGCCTTCCCGTCCCACGACACGAAGACCTGTTCCGAGCTTTCCCAAGCCCTGATGGTGGTAGCTGTTCACGGGAATGCTCAGGCCTTTGGCGATCCGGGCAAGTTCGGAACCGGGCTCCAGCTGTACCTTGTGCCATGGTTCGTGTGAGGGGTGGTCCTGCCAGTGCCCCCTGTCCGGGCTCACTTCCTGGACGAGGTTTCCGCCGCGGATGACGTTGACAAGCTGCATCCCCCGGCAAGTGGCCAGGATGGGCAGGCCGCGAAGCATGGCCTCGTTGTAAAGTTCTATTTCGAAGTCGTCCCTGATGTCGCAGACGTCATAGACCGTGTCGATCGGGTCCTCGCCGTACAGCCGGGGGCTGATGTCGCCGCCGCCGGTGAGGAGGAGCCCGTCAAATCCTTCAAGAGCCGCATCCGGGATTGTTGCCGTGGACGGAAGAATGGCGGGACGGCCGCCCGCGGCAAGAACGCCGTTGGCGTAGGCCATGTTCTGGACCGTTGAAGGCATCGGGCCGAAGGCGGTATCGACGGTTTGCCGGGCCGCGGAAATGGCAATAAGGGGCGCCCGCATGTCAGTAAACCAGCCAACCACCGTCGACGTGGATGGTGGTACCGGTCACCCAGCTGGCCTCGTCGCTGGCCAGGAACGCGACGGCGTTGGCAACGTCAGAGGGCCGTCCGATTCGTCCGAGCGGCGTACGGTCGAGGAGGAACTTCACGGCCTCCTGGTTTTCCAGCACGGACTTGGTGAATGGGGTCTCGATGAAGCCGGGGGCGACAGCGTTGACGCGGATTTTGGAAGCTGCGGTTTCGATGGCCAAAGCCTTCGTGAACATAAGGAGTGCACCCTTGGATGCGTTGTAGTGGACCTGGGGGTGTCCGCTGCTGGCGATGACGATGTGGGCCTCGACAGAGGTGATGTTGACGATGGCACTGGTTGAATCGTCGCCCCGGGCGGCAGCGCCCTTCTCCAGCAGCGGCCGTGCGGCCTGGCTGACCAGGAACGGTCCGGTGGAGTTCACGGCGAAGACCTGGTCCCATTCCGCTACGCTCACGTCGTCGAAGTTGCTGCCCTTGACGATGCCTGCGTTGTTGACGAGGGTGTCGAGCCGGCCGAATTTTGCGTCGATCTCGGCCATGCCGCTGCGGACCGAGGCTTCGTCGGCGACGTCCATAACAACAGGCACCATTTCCGGGTGCTGGGCAATCAGACGCTCGAGCGCGGCCTCGTCACGGTCCAGGGCTACGACGGTGGCGCCCTCCTTGAGCAGCTTTTCTGCGATGGCAAGGCCGTTTCCGGACGCGGCTCCGGTGACTGCAGCGATCTTTCCGGGGTGAGTAGTCATTGGGTGCTTCTTTCTGAGTATTGAAAAATGGAAATGGAGCTCTTAGCGCGGTGTTGGGCGCTAGATTCGTTCCAGGTAACGTGCGATTTCGAAGTCGGTGACACTGGTCTGAAGCTTGCGGAGCTCCCAGCGCCTCGTCTGGACGTAGTGGGTAACGAACGTTTCGCCGAAGTACGCCTTGGCGACCTCGCTTTTCTCGAACTGTTCGATGGCCTGGTCGAGTGTTCCGGGCAGCTGCTTTACCTGGTGTCCTTCCTCCAGGGCGTAAGCGTTTCCTACCACCCGCTCCGGGGCAGTCAGTTCCTGCTCCACGCCGTGCAGGCCGGCGGCGATGCTTGCGGCGATGACCAGGTAGGGATTGGCGTCAGCGCCCGGTACCCGGTTTTCGATGCGTGCAGCACTGCCCTTTGACGGAATGGACCTGATTGCGACCGTACGGTTGTCGAGCCCCCAGGTGGCGCTGGATCCGGCCCACTGACCACCTTCGGTCCGCTTGTAAGAGTTGATGGTGGGCAGGTAGACGGCCGTGAGCTCCGGCGCCGTCTCGACGACGCCCGCCAGGTAGTTGTACCCGATGGCGCTCAGTTCGCCGGGCTCGTCGGCATTGGCGAAAGCTGACTTGCCAGATTCCGGATCCCAAAGGCTCTGGTGCATGTGTCCGGAAGAACCGGCCCACTCCGGGTTGATCTTGGCCATGAACGATGCCGTGTAGCCGGCTTCAGCTGCAGCCTCCTTGACGGTGGCTTTAAGCCGGAGGGCGTTGTCCGCGGCTGCGAGAGCATCCGAATAGTGGATGTTCATCTCGAACTGGCCTGGACCGTTTTCACTGTTGCTGGCCTCGATGAAAATGCCCTGCTCAGACAGGCGGCGTCGGATCTCACCGATGAGGAACTCGGTGCCTGTGTCCCTGACAAGGCTGTAGGTATGGCTGCCCGCCGTGATGGGGGTCAGGTCGCGCCAGTCCTTGGCGGCCAGGTCCGTCGGAGTGCCTTTGAGCAGGTAGAACTCGAACTCGTAGGCGCAGACTGGCGAGTATCCAAGGTCTTCGGCTTTCTGCACGACCCGCTTGAGAATGCTCCGGGGACAGATTGCCGCAGGCTCGCCCGACATCTCGTAAGCGTCGCAGATGACGGAAGCCACGCCGGGTTCCCCGGGAACGACCTTCAGGGTACTGAGATCGGGGAGGAGCGTCACGTCAGGGTAACCCGTGTCCCACCCCGTGTAGCTGAGATCAGAAATGATTTCGTCCTGAATGTCCCAGCCGAAGATGATGTTGCAGATATTCGTTCCGCTCTCAGCGACACTTTCCAGGAAGTACCTGGCAGGGATGCGCTTGCCGCGCCAAACACCGTCGAGGTCCACCACGCCCACTTTGAACGTTTTGATGTCGTTGTCGGAGACGAACTTTTGCAGTTCGTCATGCGCTGACGCCGCTGCGGATTGATCCTGCATGTCGATTGCCTCGAGTTCTTGGAGATCCTCCGGGACCTGTGTGATGGGATTCACTGTGTACCTCTTATCCTCATTGATATTGCTTACTAAAAACACTAAGAGCGGGATCCTATTGGCGTATGTGCAAGCTGCACATCATGATTGCCGGCTACATGCATGCGGTAAGGCAGATCACATCCAGAGCCGTACGTAGGCCAAGACTTTTTTCGAGTCCTGCCGAGTATCCGGGACACGAAAGCCCTGGTACTGGGCAGGGTTCAGATGGGGCCTAGTAGACGTCCTTGACGTAACGGCCCTCAGTCTTCATGGACTGCACGTAGTCGTACGCCTTTTCGCGGGTCATTGCGCCGTGGCTGCCCAGCACCGCCAATAGGGCTTCGTCGATATCAGGTGCTATCTGTTTCCCACCGCACACATAGACGGAAGCTCCGTCCGATAGCCAGGCAAAGATGTCTTCACCTTCTTCGCGGATCCGGTCCTGGACGTAGACCTTGCCCTGTTGATCCCGGGAGAAAGCCAGGCTGAGGCGGTCCAGCACACCGTTGCTCTGCAGTTCTTCCATTTCCGCCTGATAGAGCCAGGAAGGCCTTTCATGGCGGTCCCCGAAGAACAGCCAGTTCCGGCCCCGGGCTTGTGAGACTTCACGGTCACGGAGGAATCCGCGGAACGGGGCAACTCCGACACCTGGACCGATCATGATCACATCAGCTGAGCTGTCCTTGGGCAGGTGGAACTCGTGCGCGGGCAGCGGGAACACTTTCATAGCTTTTTTGGTGCGTGCGGCGGACTGGAGGAAAGCGCTGCACGCCCCCGAGTGCCGGCGCCCGGCGGTCTCGTATCGCACAGAGGAGACCGTCAAGTGGACGCGGTTGCCGTCGGCGAGGGGACTGGAGGCGATGGAGTACGACCGGTGCTGCAGAGGCCTCAGCTTTGAGAGGAACTCGCCGGGGTCGACATCTGTTGTCCGGGTTTCCTGCAGCACGTCCAGCATGTCCCGTCCCCACAGCCAGTTCTCCAGCGCGTTCCGGTCACCGGACTCGACCAGGTTCCGCACGGGATGATCCGGTGCGAGATCTTCAACGAGCCAGGCAACGATGCCCAGGTGGGGCAGCCGAAGCTCATAGTCGTTTTGAAGCGTCTCGCGTACAGTCTTGCCGTCCTCACCGAACGCCTCGCTGCCCTCGAGGCCAAGGAATTCGAGGAGGTTTTCCACGAGCTCGATGGAGTTGGTGGGGATTACGGCAAGTGAGTCACCTGGCCGGTAGTTGCGGCTGTCGCCGCTGACCTCAAGCTCATAGTGCCAGACCTCTTTTTCGGACTCTGGAGCGCTTAGGAGGCGGGCCTCGACGACGGTGGCAGTGTCAGGTTCCCGGCGTGTGCTTTTGGGCTGCTCGGCGGGGTTTGCTCCTGGAACAGTGGAGTCTTGCGGGCTGTTGTCCCGCTTCTTGGGAACAACTGTCGTGAAGGTCTCGAGCATGCCCTTGATCCACTTGCCTGACGTCAGGTCATAGTCGACATCGCAGTCGAGGCGGTCGAGGATTCTCTTGCCGCCGAGTTCGCCAAGGCGCTCGTCAAGGTCGATGCCGGCTTTGCAGAAGTCTTCGTACATGGAGTCGCCAATGGCAAGGACTGCGAAGGGAACGTCCCTGAAGAGGTCTGAGCCGGCGCTTTGAAGCTGATCCCAAAACGGTTGCGCGTTGTCCGGCATGTGGCCGTTGTCGTGTGTGGCGGTAACGATCAACAGGCGGTCCTTGCGTGCCGCATCTTGCGGGGTCAGCATGTCCAGGCTCATAAGCTCGGCTGAGTAACCCTGGCCGTTTGCCTTGTCCACGATCTTGGACGCAAGGAACTCAGCGTTCCCGGTCTGGCTGCCGTAGAGGACGCTGAGGGTCTGCACGGCGGTGTCTGTCTCACTGGATACTCCGGATGAGGTGCCTTGGTTGGTCCGAACCAGCTCCCCTGTGTCAGTTGTCACGGTTCTGTCCTTACAAATACGGTCTTGAGTTCTGTGTATGCCTCGATGGCAGCTTGGCCCAGTCCGCGGCCGATGCCTGACTGTTTGAAGCCGCCATAAGGTGTCTGGATTCGAATTGATGAGTTTGAGTTGACCGAGAGAGTCCCGGACTCGAGTGCCCGCGCCGTCCGCAGGGCCTGGCCGACGTCGTTGGTCCAGATGGAGCCGCTCAGGCCGTAGATTGAGCTGTTGGACAGCGCGATGGCTTCCTCTTCGGTGTCGAAGGGAATCACCGAGGCGATGGGGCCGAAAATTTCCTCGGTTGCCACCCGGCTCTTGGGGTCGGGGGCGATGACGATTCTGGGTGCCATCCAGAAGCCGGGGCCATCCGGTGCTTCACCGGCGGTGACGACGTTGAGCCCGTTTTCGAGGAAGCTGGAAACGGTGTCGCGGTGGGCAGCCGATACCAGCGGTCCGAGGTTGGTCTTGTCGTCCAGCGGGTTACCGATTTTCAGTGCCCGCGTAGTTTCGATGAATCCCTCAACGAACTCGTCGAAGATTCCCCGCTGCACGAGAAAGCGGCTGCGTGCACAGCAGTCCTGGCCCGTGTTGTCGAAGACCGACATCGGGGCTGCCCGCAGACACTTGGCGAGGTCGACGTCGTTGTAGACAATACTGGCGGACTTCCCGCCGAGCTCAAGAGAGACTCTTTTCATCGTCGTTGAAGCCGCTTGGACGATGGACCGGCCGACCTCGGTGGAACCAGTAAAACTTACTTTGTTAACATCCGGGTGTTCAGCGAGGGCATTGCCGATCCGGGCGCCCGAACCTGTGAGAACCTGAAGCGCGTCTCCGACGACGCCCAGTTCCTTCACGATTTCACCAAATCGGACAGTTGACAGGGGGGTAAGGGCGGCGGGTTTCACAATCACGGAATTGCCGCTGGCCAGTGCCGGCGCGATACTCCAGGATGCGATAGGCAGAGGGAAGTTCCAGGGGGCAATTACGGCCACCACGCCCAGCGGCTCGCGGAAAGTCATGCTGACGCCGCCGTCGACGGGAATGGTGTCTCCGAGGATCTTGTCCACCGTTCCGGCGTAGTACTTGAAGCACTCGGCGACACCAAGAACTTCCTGTCGGGCCGCCGCCAATGGCTTACCAACGTCGGTGGATTCGAGTAAGGCCAGTTCGTCGCTGTGAGCGATGACAGCATCGGCAATAGCCCAGAGGGCATCACGGCGTTCAGCCAGTGGCTTGCGGACCCAGGCGCGCTGGGCGGCCCGTGCGCGTTCGACCGCTGCATTCACGTCCGGCAGGTCGTAGGCGGGCACCTCGCCTATCTGTTCTTCTGTAGCGGGGTTGTAGACCGAAATAACGCTGCTCATAATCGGGTGCTCCTTCAGGAGAAGTGGGTTTTGTCGAAAATTTCCTAGTCCCGTGTGGAGTCTGGGAAGCTCCGTTAGTTCCGACAATGCCTGAGGAAACTGCGGCCAGCGAGTGCTGGGAGCACCACGATAACTAGCTGTATGTGCGTGGTGCACATTCCAGAAACTCTTCGGTCATCGGACCGCGTCCATTCTTTTGCCAGCCGGTAGCTGTGCATCAAGACCATGCGCAGGACGGATGTATGTGCAGGCTCAACACCGCAAACCCTGGGGTAACTCCTACGCTGTAATCCAATTCACAGTGACGTTCGGCAAGGGGGCCGGCCCCACTTGTGGGTTCCGCGATGCCGTTCAATTCCGCCTTGTCGAAGGCATCGCGATGACACTCAGCTTCTACGTCCAGGAGGGACGAATGGCAATTAAAGATGTTAAATTTGAGCCGGTGGATGCGGGACCGAACAGCATATTGAGCCCGGACCGATTGCTCAGCAGGGGCCTTGGAGTCCGGTCGATCGTGTTCATGGTTGTGGCGGGAGCTGCGCCCATGACAGCTGTCGTGGCTGGTTGGCCTGTTGTCGTTTCTGCATCGGGAAGCACGGGCGGTCCGCTGTTCTTCCTTATCGCGACCGCTATTCTGTTTCTGTTTGCCGTTGGCTTTACGAGGATGACGCCCTTTGTAAAAAATGCTGGAGCGTTCTATTCCTACATCCAAACGGGGCTGGGCCGGGGTGTTGGCATGGGGGCTGCCACTTTTGCGCTCGGAACATACTTGCTGCTGTTTCTTGCGTTGTGTTCATACCTGGGATCAGCGGCCCAGACCACGGTTCACGATCTGGGCGGTCCGGATCTTCCCTGGTGGCTGTGCAGTCTGGTGCTGATGGCAACCTGCGGTGCTCTTGCTTACCGGGACGTCGAGCTCTCCGCCAAGGTGCTGGGCGTGGTCCTGGTCATCGAAACAGTCGTTCTGCTGGCAGTAAACATCGGGGTGATTGTCCACGGCGGCGCGGAAGGTTTGAGTGGTGACTCGCTGTCCCCCGCGCGTTTGGGCGAAGGTGTCCCGCCTCTGGGCGTCATGTTTGCCTTCTTCTCGTTCATCGGTTTTGAGGCCACCGCCGTCTTCCGGAACGAAGCACGTGACCCCGATCGCACTATCCCTCGGGCAACCTACATCGCCGTTATCGGCGTCGGCATTTTCTACACTTTCACTGCCTGGGCCTTGCAGGCGGGAGTCGGAAGCAGCCAGATCGTCGAAGCCGCGACGAATGATCCCACCAGCATTGTGGTAGGGCTCGCGGGACAGTACGTGTCCCCGCTCCTTGCCACCCTGCTCCAGGTTTTCCTCATCACCAGCCTTTTCGCCTGTATCCTCACCTTCCAGAACGTACTGACCCGGTACCTCTTTACCCTTGGTACTCAAGGTGTTCTTCCGTCTGGACTTGGTGCAATCCACCCACGTCACCACGCTCCGTCCAGGGCAGCCTTGATCGTCTCGGTAGTTGCGATAGCACTGCTTGGTGTCGAGGCGATCATCGGGCTCGACCCGGTAACGCAGGCCTACACCTGGTTCTCAGGCTCGGCCACATTGGGCATCGTTGTTCTGATGGCTCTCACGTCACTCGCGGTGATCGTGTTCTTCCGGAGGAATGCACACAACAAGAAGGTCTGGGGCACGTTGCTGGCCCCCGCGCTTGCCCTTCTCGGACTCGGGGGAATTGTCTTTCTGGTCCTTCAGAACTTCGGGCTTCTCGTCGGCGGCGACTTGGCGGCGGGAATACTGTTGGCGCTCATGGCCGCACTCTTCCTGGGAGGCGTGACTACCGCGCTGGTTATGCGATCCAAGCGGCCGGCGACGTATGCCGCACTGATTCCGGCAAGTTCCAGCAGCGAGGAAAGATCTACAGCGAGCTAAGAAAAGAAGATCTATCTCCGTAGCTTCCGTCGCACAGGTCTTCTTGGGGCGATCGTAACGGTGTCCGGTCGCGCAAAGCGCGGCCGGACACTCGCGCCCATGGACAAAAGGATCTTCCAGAGATTTCTCTACCCGTCACTGCATTTAGTGAGCTGCTAGAGCAGCTGCCGATATTTAGGAGCTTCCCATTTCCGACAGCGCACTGTTAAAGCAAATCATCGACAGGAAGTACCCGACAGTTGCCTACGGCGAAGGCGTCTTCCTGTATGACACGGAAGGGCGCCAGTATCTGGATGGTTCAAGCGGCGCCATGACCGCCAGCATTGGCCACGGTGTGGAGGAGATTGCTGAGGCGGTGAAAGAACAGTGCCGCCGCGTGGCTTTTACGTATAGAACCCAGTTCACCAACCTGCCCGCTGAAGAACTTGCCCGCCGGCTCACCGACATTGCTCCCGGGGACCTCGATATGGCTTTTTTCGTCAATAGCGGGTCAGAAGCATCCGAATACGCCATCCGCACCGCAGTGAGCTACTGGCGCGAAAGGGGGCTCCCAGGCAAAGTCAAAATCCTTGGCAGGACCATCAGCTATCACGGCATGACAATGGGCGCCCTGTCGATGTCCGGGCATGCAGCACGTCGCCCCGACTACGGATCCTTGCTGCATGCGTTCTCCTTCGCCCCGCCGGCCTACGCATACCGCTTCGCCCTGCCAGGCGAGAGCGAGGAAGCGTACGCTGCGCGGGCTGCGAAAGCCTTCGAAGATGCCATTCAGAAGGAGGACCCCGGCACAGTCGCGGCAGTCATCGTCGAACCAATCGTAGGAGCCGCCGGCGGAGTCCTCACACCTCCAGCGGGCTACTTCGCCCGGCTTCGGGAAATCTGTGATCGGCTGGACGTGCTGATGATCATCGATGAGGTCATTACCGGAATGGGGCGCACGGGCGACTGGTTCGCGAGTTCCTACGAGGACGTCGTGCCGGACCTTCTTCTTATCGGCAAAGGAATGAGTGCCGGTTACTCCCCTGTTGCTGCCGTCTTGCTGCGGAGCCACATCGTTGAGTCGTTCAGAGAGGGCAGCGGCGTCGCGCCGTTCGGCCACACCTTCTCGGGGAACCCCCTGGGGGCAGCAACCTGCCTGGCGGTCCTGGACTTTATGGAACGCGAGGATATCCTAGCGAACGTCCGGCAACGGGGGAAGCAGCTCGAGGAGGGTCTGCTCTCCCTGGCAACAAGGTACCGCTGCATGGCAGATGTCCGTGGGCGGGGCCTGCTCTGGGGCTTCGAGTTCGTTATGGACCAGGAAAGCAAGCAGGCACCCGATCCTGCGCTGGGAGCGGCCAACGCATTCGTGCAGGAATGCCTGGCCCAAGGGCTCATTGTCTATCCGGCCGGTATCGCCCCGCTGAACAACGCCGTGATCCTGTCCCCGCCCTTGGTGATCACCGAAGAGGAGACACGCGTACTGCTGGCGAAGCTGGAGAAAGCCCTCCGCGCCATGGAACGCCACGTTAAGCGCTGGGCAACCGTGGGTGACGACCGGCATGGATCCCGAGTTGGAACCGGAAGCTGACTCTCATCCCGGCCGTTCCACAGTGGAGCCGGAGGTCAGGTTGCACATAGTGGTCGTAAAGGCTGTTCCCTCCACACACTTTTGAAACTCGACCAGGGCTGAAGATGGTCGAAGCGACCCATCTGCCAGCACCTCAACCATCAAGGAAGCCAAGTGACTACACCGATTCTTGCCGCCGTGCTGGAAAAGCCCGGAGCCCCTCTTCAGATCCGCGAACTGCTGCTTGACGATCCGGAGGACAATGAGGTTCTCATCCGGACTGAGCGAGTGGGCCTTTGCCACAGCGATCTGCACTATATAAAGGGGTCGCTGGATATCTCCCTGCCGGTAGTCCTCGGGCATGAAGTCGCAGGCATTGTCGAGCGCGTCGGTTCTGCGGTCACAAGAATTAAGACCGGTGACCGGGTCGTGGCAACGGTCACCCCCTCCTGTGGGGCATGCCGCAACTGCATAAGCGGGCGCCCGACCCAGTGCGAACGGGTCGACTCGATGCGTGAGCGGCATCGACCCAGGCTGCTCGCACCTGATGGATCAAGCGTTGAGTCGCTCGGCGGTATCGGCGCATTTGCAGAAGCCTTCCTTGTGAAGGAGGCATCCGTTGCAGTGGTCGGCTCGTATCTGCCTCCCCAGGTGGCGTGTCTTCTCGGTTGCTGCATTAGTACAGGAGTAGGCGCGGTTATTCACGGCGCAAAGGTAGGGCCAGAGGATACTGTTGCCGTAATCGGTTGCGGCGGTGTCGGCATAGCAGCCATTCAAGGTGCCAGGTTGGCTGGGGCACGACGAATCATTGCCATTGACGCCGTGCCGGCGAAGCTGGAGCTCGCCCGCAACTTCGGTGCCACGGACACTGTTGTCTCATCACCCGACCCGACAGAAACACTCATCCAGGTCCGATCACTACTTCCCCAAGGTGTCAGCCATGCAATCGAGGCCGTGGGCCGCAGCCAGACAGCGGAACTCGCCTTTTCGCTCCTGAGCCCGAACGGAACCGCCACCATCCTCGGTCTCATGCCCACAGGGTCCGAACTGCGTATCCCCGCAGATGCACTCGTCTACGGCGACCGACACCTGCAAGGCGCCTACATGGGCGCGAACAGGTTCCTCAGCGACGTCGACATGTTCACGGACCACTACCTGAACAACCGACTGGATCTCGATGCAATGGTCACCAAGGAACTGCCCTTCGAACGTATCAACGAGGGATTCGAAGCGATGGCAGAAGCCTCGACGATCCGAGTTGTGCTGAACATGACCGACAGGCAATCGTGATCCGGGCAACCTGAAGACCATTCAACAGCTGACTATTACGCCGATCATGATCTGATTTTCCGCCACGGCCAGCGTCGGAACGAAAGCTGCGCAACATGGCGCTGCAAATCCTCCCGAACATAAACGGTCAACGTCAAGGCTCAGCCCCTGCCGTCGCTGGTCCCGGACGACAAAGACAACAACGAAAACCAGAGGAGCACCTTGAATGACTGCTGAAGGACTAACACAACTGACCGCTATCACCCCCGACCTTGTCGAGCAACGCTCCTTTGTCGATGGCGCATGGCTGCAGCTCGACGAAAACGGCCGCTACCTTACCAACCCAAATACGGGCGAACCTCGGCAGCCGATGCGAAAGACCGGAAAGGCTGACGTCGAGTGCGCACTCGCCGCAGCGGCGACACTGCACGAGTCCGGGACGCTTGAAGACATCAAACTCCGGGACCGTCTTAAGCTCCTGACGAAGGTAGCCGCATCTCTCGATGCTCAGAGCGAAGAAATCGCGCTGCAGGACAGCATCAACACGGGAGTCCCTATCCGGACCACTCGCCTGATTGCCGGTGCACTCGGGGACAGAGTCCGGGGTACTATCGCTGAAGCGGAGCAGCTTGGCGAGTCGGAGACCCTGGACGGCGGTGACCGGTCTGTGGTCATCCTGCGCAAGCCCCTCGGCCCGGCCCTCATCGTTGGCCCCTGGAATGCTCCAACCTTCACCGTGGTAGGCAAGGTGGCGGCAGCAATGGCGGCTGGCTGCCCGGTCATCCTCAAACCCTCCGAGAACGCCCCCGGAGGTTGCCAGCTCTTCGCCGAATCGATCGTCGCCGCCATGACCGAACTCGATTACCCGAGCGCCGCGTTTCAACTGGTTCATGGGAATTCGGAGACAGGATCACTGCTGACTTCGGATCCCCGCATCGAGGCTCTTTCGTTTACCGGCGGCGATTCGGCAGGCCGCACAGTCGCGCAGGCTGCAGCGTCCAATCTCGCTGTCATGCAGATGGAGCTCGGATCCAACAATCCCGTGATCATTCTGGATGATGCCGATGTCAGCTCAGCGGCACAGTCCATTGTGCAGGGCATGACCCGTCTCAATGGCCAGTGGTGCGAGGCGCCCGGCAAGGTACTGGTTGACGGGTCGATTCACGACCGTTTCGTTGAAGCTATGAAGTTCGAACTCAGTAAGCTTCGGGTAGGAAATGCCTTGGATGAGACAACGCAAGTGGGTCCCCTGGCGTTTGAGCGGCAGCGTGATGGTTTGAAAGCCGCCGTGAATCGACTCCTCGAACTGGGGGGAACGCTGGTCACTGGCGGCGACCTACCGGATCTAGACGGCTGGTTCCTGGCACCGGGGATGATTGTCGGATGTCCCGCCGGAGCCGCCACGGAAGAACTCTTCGGGCCGCTGGTCACGGTACATTCCGTGCATTCCGTTGAAGAGGCGCTTAGCCATGCAAACGGACCGGCAACCGGTCTTGATGCCTACGTATTCGGTGGCGACGAAACACGGGCCATCGACGTTGCATCCCGTATCCGTGCCGGGGAGGTCCGCATCAACGGCACGTTCATGAGCGACCTGGCCGGCAATTCGCGCCAGAGTTTCTGGGGTACCAGCGGTATCGGAGGCCACGGTCCCCAGTACGGCGTACGCTTCTTCACCGGCGACCGCGTGGTTGGCGTGGACAGGACGGATTTCCCGCTCTAGGGGCCATATCCGACCCCAAAAGCGTAGGCGAGGCTGCACTGGGCCTGGGACAAAGATTCCGGGAACGTGACGCGTGGCTCAGACGGGGGCTCCGCGTCCTCTCGGGAAAGCAGCAGGCCAAGGCCTTGGCAACATGAGACGAGAAAGTCCTTCAATGACAGATACTTCAACGACAGATACGGTGCGGCTTTCAACGCTGAGCTTCCTTGAGGGCGCCGCAGCGGCGATCCCGGCCTTTGAAACCGACCTGGTCGATTTCCGTAGGGAAATGCACGCCGATCCTGAAGTCGGCCTGTATCTGCCCCGCAGCCAAGCCCGGGTCCTTGAGGCACTCAAGGGACTCGATCTCGAAATAAGCCTGGGAAAAGCAGCCTCGTCCGTGGTAGCGGTACTACGTGGCGGGGCCACCCAGGCCCCCGTCGGGAGCCGCCCCACTGTACTACTCAGAGGCGACATGGACGCCCTTCCTCTGGCTGAAAAGACGGGGATATCCTTTGCCTCGACCAATGGAGCGATGCATGCCTGCGGCCATGACCTGCATACAGCGGGCCTGATTGGTGCCGCCCGCCTGCTCTCGTCCGTACGTGACAGCCTGACCGGCGACATCATCTTCATGTTCCAACCGGGGGAGGAAGGACATGACGGGGCCCGCATCATGCTGGAGGAAGGCGTTCTTAACGCAGCCGGGAGGCGGCCGGATGCTGCCTACGCCCTGCATGTCGTTTCGGACATCCCGTCAGGCGTGTTCACGACCCGGGCCGGCTCCTACATGGCAGCCTTCGGAGATCTGTCCGTCAAGGTTATCGGGCGTGGTGGGCACGGTTCGCGCCCCTTCCAAGCTCTGGATCCCATACAGGTAGCTGCTGAAATGCTTGGCGCGCTACAAACGTACATCACCCGGCGATTCAACGTTTTTGATCCCGTGGTACTGTCCGTGGGCCAATTCCATGGCGGTTCCGCCTCTAATGTCATACCTGATTCGGCGGAATTCAGGGCCAGCGTCAGGTCTTTCAGCCCCGGTGTCGAAGCGCGGCTCGCACAGGAGTTGCCGGATCTTATCCGGCAACTGGCGACCGCTCATCAGCTGACAGCCGAGGCAACGTTCACTCCGGTTATGCCGGCCACCGTCAATCACGACAGTGACGCCGAACTCTGGGGCAGGACCGCACGGACGTTCTTCGGAGAGCACCGGTTCGTGCCCAGCCCGTCCCCCAGGACCGGCTCTGACGATTTCTCCCGTGTCCTCGTGGAGGTCCCAGGAGCGTACGGGCACCTCGGAGCTGGGTCTCCAGATATCGACCCCATGGAGTGGGCTCCCATGCACTCGCCCAGGGCAGTGTTTGACGACAGTATCCTCGTCGACCAGACACAATTTATGGCGGGCGTGGCGCTTGGAAAGCTCCAGGAGTTGGAGGTCCTGGGGTAGCGCAGTACCGGTCTCGAAGCCCCGAATGGATGGCAGTTCAACCACTATCAGATTGGCGTACAACCCAACCGGACGTCAGACGATCCGCAAAAAATGCGTCAAGATGGGCTCAAAGTGCTCTTCCTTGACACCCAGCGGCTGAATTCTGAGATCTCAATCTGACACCTAGTGGTGGGCAGCACCGCTGTTCTTGTCGGACCTCCTGGTTAGCGTTAAGCCCGACGACACAATTAGGGGGACACATGTTTGACCGAGACACCGACTACCCAACAGCCGTAGCGAGCTACGACGACGAGGGCGTCAGCGCGGCGATCGACTGGTGCGTCGAACACATGCAGACGGATGACACGCTCTCTGTCTGGACGGCACTACAGTCGAACCTCAGCAACTGCGACGCTTTGGAGCGCCTCGTGCAGCGACACAGCAATGTGTCGCATATCACCGGTCGTGGTGGCGGTACGCCACAAGGTACCGGTCCGGTGCTGATGGCTTGGCCGGACATGGACGACATCGGGAAGCTGGTGCGCTACGGCCACGGGATCCGCGCCATCTGCGTCATCACCTGGAACGCCGACCGAATCCGCTCGTGGGTCACGGCGATGAAACCGGACATTCTTGGCGACGGCTCAGACTGGAAGACTCCCTCCGCCGAACTCGACCCGATCATTATGGAGGCTCTGAGAAGCCTGACGCTTACGGTGAACCACAACAACACGATATCGGCCGGCTTTGAGAAGGATCAGGTCGTCGGCGTACTCCTGGCGCTGCGCGACGCCAGAATCCCGATGGACGCCGACGCCATGCAGGGCTGGGCCCTTGCTCACGGGTGGGCCGGCAAGAATCCGGAGCGGCTGGCGCAGTACGTCCGGGACATCAACGGCGGGAAGCGCCCGCGAGCCCGGCACGTGCTCCGTACGGACTATATCGACTACCTGCGGCAGAAGCTGGCATCGGGTGACGATCCTGACGCTGAGGATTAGGAATCGCAGTCGGGTAGTTTCACTACCCCATCTTCTGGCTCCTCTGCGAGTCCGAAGAGCACGGCGATGTCGCTGAGTCGTCATCCCAGCTTTCGTGCATGACGGGCAGGAGCTCGGAAAGGGCTCTGTCTACCCGAGGAGCACCGCTCCGCATGGTGAGAAATGCCCGTCATTACAGGGAACACATCACATCATTACTTAAGGACATACCCCCGGCGGCCCCGTGAGGAGCAAGTGGTGGGCGCCCGCGGCCGCCACCTCCAGCGCCTGGCGCGCGTCCCCCTGCCCGGCGACATCGGCCATGTCGGGACACGGCCCGGCTGCCAAAGGGCCGTCGTCGGCCTCTTCTGCGTCGTCCGGTTCGAAATCCAGGGCGAGCTCTTGCGGGTCCGCCCCGAAGTCGAGGGCCAGCCGGGCAAGCGTGCGGTAACCGCGGACGCTCGCTCCCGGGACGAGGGAAGCCTCGGCAAGGTTCGCCTGCGCCACCACGACGTCCGGGTAGCCGGCCTGCACTGACGCCATCACGGCCGGCAGGATTCCCCGGACGGGCCGGAGCCTGCCATCGAGTCCCAGTTCAGCGATAAAGACCGTGCGCCCCGTGGGCTTGATGTCGTTCGCTGCCCGGAGTACGGCCATGGTGACGGCAAGGGCAAAACCTAGCTATGGCGGTTTTATGAGCGTAGTGTTCACCTCGGTTGAAGCTTCAACCAACGAACCGCTAGAACCGAAGGAAGCAACCGAAATGTTCACCCAGCACATCACCATCGCCAATCCCGCTACGCAGCAGGTTTCCCATCACCCGGAAGTGCGCCGTGGCGACACCGTGGCACTGATCGCCCGCGTTGCCGGTGAGGTCGAGGCCAAGGAGTTCTTCGCCGAGATTTCCGAGAACCCCGACCGGATCGCACCCTACGTCAGCAGCAGCGGCAACGTGGTCGTGGTTTTCTCCGCAAAGCCCGACCCCCGCAACGAGTGGCCAGCCACCTTCTCCGTCGAGCAGCCCGAGCCGGAAAAGCCGGTGCGCCAGGCTGGCAAGCAACTCCGCCGCCGCTGCCTCGAATGCGGCAAGGAAAGCACCGCTGCCGCCATGGGCTACCACATGAAGTCCAGCGGTCACACCGGACTAGAGGACGTAGCGTAAAAGCAAAATCCCAGCGGAGGGCGCGGTAGCCAGCTACCGCGCCCTCTTTCTGTGTCCCTATGATCTTGTTCATGGCACAACAATTCATGAACTTGCACCCCGGCCCCATCGACTCCATTACCGAGCTTCCCCCGAATGATCAGTTCACGGCCTCAGCGATCTTCCGGGCCAGCAACGCCCAGTTGGTGCCCATGCGGGGAACCGTCACAGCGGAGAGCGAGAACATGTACCGGTTCCTGATCGAGAAGGACGGCGAGTCGCTGTCCCTGTGGGCGATGAAGGCAGTTACGAAGAAGGGCTAGCTGATCCATCGCAGGGCGCCGAGCCGACCTGCACGGATCGCACGGCATAGGGGCGGTACAACCCACCAGGAATGATCTTTTTGGATCTTTTAGGACGTCCTGGGGCCTGTTGTGCAGGGATCGGCTTTATTAGTCTTCCTTGCGGATAGCCTTGTCCCGTGGAAGAAACCGAAGAAGCGAAAATAGCTATTGGCCGACTAGTTATAAAAGGGCGTCTAAAGATGGGTTATAAAGCCCAAGCTCCGTTCGCCACTTTTGCCGACGTGGACCTGAAGACGCTACGCAGCCTCGAAACCGGCCAGCGCGCCCCACGGGACGGCACCCGCAGCAAGGTCGAAGCAGCGCTTGGCTGGCGTGAAGGTGTCATCACTGAAGTTCTCGACCACTACGAAATCATCCCGCCCGATGCCCTGACGCTGGAATACATGACACAAGGGCCTCGGAAATCAGTGAGCCGCGCCGCGGACTTGACCGACGAAGAGCTGATCGGGGAACTCGCGTACCGGCTGCGCAGCAGGACCCAAAAGAGTCCATTCTAGGGTTTTGCTTGGGCTTTGATATCCGTTTGTACTGCCTTTTGTAGCACTTCGACTCGTGCCGGCGATCCATCCTTGCTGATCAGGGGCTTCTGTAGGTATTTTCATCCACCCAAAATTTTGGATTTGGGTGTCAAAAACGCGATGTGCATAGCTGGTGCATACCCATGGAGCGCGGGATTGGCTATCCGAGCTAGAGGTTTTTCACCACCCTGCCCCTCGGAATCCGCGCGGCAGGTGTCCCCGGGGGCCGGGTGGGGGCGTTTAGATATTTCATCGTTTCGCCGTTGCCCTTTGGGGCAGGCCACGGGGAGCGGTCAAGCCAGGAGAAGGAACCGACCGCTCCACGCGGTTCTAGGGCGAGTGTATGGTGCAGCACAAGGGGACACCATACACTCGCCGGTCTAGGTCGTACCGGTGAGGTATAGGTCCATCGTGAAGCTGGGGCTGGTGCCTGTGATGGTAGCCACGGCCCGGACGGATGAGCCGATTGGACCAGCGACGACCAGCCTCTGCGTCGTCGCTGCCGTTGCGGCAGTGAAGGCACCCGACGGCAGGTCGTACCATGACACACCGTCGGCCGAATCCTGCAGCTTTACCGTCATGGACGGCGAGGTTCCGGACACGGTCGAGACATTCAAGTATCCGATGACACCCTTGTACCCACCTCCCTGGGTCATGGCGCTGCTCGTCGTCGCCGTGAGCACCTGTCCAACCCAGATAGCGCTGGTGGCGTTTGTTCCCTGGAGCATTGACAATCCCTTCTTTTCCGACTCAGAGCCCGGTAATGATGTTGACAGCCGCTGGACGCTGGACGCCCAGAGTCAGGCGCTCTTCAGCCCTGACACGAACCGATCCGGTCTGGAAATCGGTGCCACTCTGGTTCGACATTTCCAACGTCACTCCACTGCGGACGAAGGCAGTAACGGCTAGGGACGTATTGAGCAAAATCCCTGTGCCGACTGCGATCTGCGTCGTGAGGGCCACAGGAACGCCCCAAAGCTGAGGCACGATTTCGTCGGCTGGATTGCCGAGAAGGTAGTGGCCGTAAGAGTCCTTGATGGTCCTGATCGAGGCCCAGGTGCTCGGGTGGATTATGAAAAGGTCCGGCTCCACGAATTGAGAACCAGAGCGAAGGTCCGCAATTGCAGCGTTCAGGGTATCCAAATCGTTCGTTCCGTACGCTGCCGCGCGAGTGAGTACGCCGCTTGTGTTGAGCAGGCCCCGAATCTGCGGGGCGGTGCCGTTCCCGTTCAACAAGGCGTTGTTTTCGGCGTCCTGAATTTGCCTCGTGATCTCGACGGAAATGTAATCTCGGAAGCTGGGGAAGTCAGCCAGTAATTCGTCGAGGACTACGGTTTGTACAGCCAGCTTCTGAGCGACCAGCGTTGTCTGTGTCGTCGTCAGGACGTTTTCCGGATACGTGCCGCCCATGGCGACGGCGGTAGCCGCCTGCGAATTGGCCGAGTGGGTAATGAATTCAATCGAGGGCCCCGCCATGGGAGCGGTGGGAAACAGATCAAGGAGCCTCTGCGGCTCAAACCGACGTTCTACCAGTCCGATCAACTGCGGGGGAATCTGCTGCTCAGTGACGATAGATTGAGCGCTGTCCTTGGTTATCACGCCCAGTTCAAACCGAGCTCCGCCGCCACCTTTCAGTGATTTGAAGCCGTCGTAGAGTGCTTCGTCCGGGATTTCGAAAGACGGCACGACTGCCCCGCGACGGGCAAGGACGGGGCCATTCGCGGCGGCCGAACCGTTGAAGCTGTCGGCTCCGGCCATCATCATCTTGGCCTGCGTGTGCAGGGCGATGATTGCGTTCTGCTCCTTGATGTCTGCTTCGATGCGGTCGAGCTGACGTTTCTTCTCGACATTCGTCAGCGACTTGTTGTCCACAATTTGGGACGCTTTGGTGCTCAGCTCGCTGATGGCGGCACGGGCAGTTTTGATGGTGCTCATTGGAATTTGATCCAGATTCTGCGGACCCTGGATGATATGTGGACGTGGGCGAGTGCCCTTTGGTGAGCGTCCGACTTTCAGGTCCAGCAGGCGGCAGTGGGCGGCGCGGGCAGCGAGGGGGCAACGGGGGCAGGATGGGTACTGCGCCGGATGCGCCGTCGACTGCGCCATAACGCGGCGACTACGGCGGTTGTGCCGAAAGAGCGTGTGATGCTTGCTCAGGATTTCGATCTATTCAGTTATTTTGCTAGCAGTTTCATTGTAACTTGAAACGTTTCAGGTACGCAGCTTTGAGCGGTCCTGTGTGGACTTTGACCCCGATCCGGCTATAACCACATCGGGGTCGTTCCGTTTGATCCGCTCGGGAAAATCAGAGTCAAAATTTATTCAGATGGGTGCATATAGGTAAACTCGCCTCAAAGCGGGTTCCCGTCCACGTCGTACTCGGCAGCGGGACCGTCCTCTGGCTCGGCCAAGGGGCAGCCGGGTTCATGCGTGACGCCCAGTGCCCTGGCTCCAACGTCGTTGACTTGGTTTACCTCGCGCCTAGGCGTGCAAATCTGGCAGTCGGGGAACTCGCGGAGCTCCTTCTCTGCCTTGATGCGGCGGATCAATTCATGGACCCTACGAGCGCGGCGGTTTCTCATTGTTCTTCCTCCTGTTGCTGTTGTTCGGCCATTGCTGCCAGCAAAGCGCGGACGAGCTGCCGAGCATTCTGCGTGGTCATGGGTAGGCGTAGATTTCCATTCACCAACACCCCGATACCGGGCTGGAAGTTCAGCCCGGACGGCGACGTGATGCGGATGCACGCGGCGTCGACCTGAGCCGTGCTTATCTTGCTGAATTCGTGCGCCTGGGTTCGCGTAATCACTTCTTGTCTTCCTTCTTCTTGTCCTTCTTGGCGGCTCTGATCGCAGCGGCCTTGGCACGCGCCAATTCCGCTTTCCGAGCGTTCGCCACTGATGGCGTCGGCATCGTCGTGAACCGCCACGCATTCTTGCTCATCTCAGTTCTTTCCTTTCTGTCGTTTCGCTGCCCGACGGGCAGCCCTGTTTCTGTTGATGGCATGGAGGGACGGGCAGGTGTCGTCGTGGGCGACAGATAGGAACGTGGCGTTCCCCCTGCTGATCACTGTCACTTCGGCAACGCAGTCCTCGCACGGACGGGCCATAATGCGCGCGGCAAGCGACAGCATCTCGTCGTGCGTGCCGCCGACAATCGTGAGGTCGTTGTTCATTTCCGGTTTCCTTTCATGATGAAAAACTCCCCCAGTTGGCGCGCTCGCGTGGGGGTTGCCCCCACTGCACCAACTGCACCAACTGCGCTGACAGAGTGAAAAAGAGTGAGTGAGTGCATGAGCTATTTCTCCCCAGTTGGTGCAGTTGGTGCAGTTGGCGCGCGCCCAGGGACGTCTGCACCAACTGTGGACAGGTCGGCCCCCGGCAGATGCCAAAATGTCACCCTTGGAAAGCCCAGGGACTTGTGGCCGATCTTGCGCCGAGACTTCGCCCTCTTTAGGGCATCGGCGGAGTGCCCAGCCTTACTTCCCGCCTTCTTGATTTCGGCGCTTGGCGCGACCCCATCCCACAGCTTCAGAAAGTCCTCAAGCCAGTCCGCTGCCTCCCCGGTCGCGCTTCCGTCCTGCTCCTGCTTCATGGCGTCGGCGATCGTGCCTTCCGCCTCTCCCCGCCAGATAAGACGCCCCGTTTCCGCCGGACCCTCGTCCGTGAGGAAACTGAAGCCCTCGATTTCAAACCTCAGGGCAGGCAGGTCGGAACGTCCGAGGTTGTTCTTTGGCGTCCCGAACAGCCGGATGGTTTTCGTGTCATCGTCCGGGTCTGGGACTACCGTGTGAACTGACCGCGCTACGGCAGTGAAAGCCTTGGACCCCATGATCAACTGGAGCGGATCGGTGGAGCCTGACTTGTTGTGATGGATGAGGCCGAGCACAGCCATGCGCGTTCGGTCTGCGACCGCCACGATCGGTTCCAGCGCCTGCCTCACTTCGGCGTCCTTGTGCGTGTCGCGGTCGCCCAGCCGCGAGATCAGCGGGTCCAGCAGTAGCAGCGCGGCGTCAACCTCCCGAGCCGCTGTCTCCGTCGCGTGGTTGTCTCGCGGGAGCCGGAGCCCTACGTGAATCTCGTCGGCGTTGAGTACTTCTACCCGATAGACCCGCCGAAGGTCCGCCTCGGCGGCGATTAGCCTGGGAACGATTGTGTGTTCCCAACTGTCCTCGGTGGCGCACACCAGAACGGCCTTCGGCTCCCCCTCGAACACACCGGGAAGCTCCCCGCGCGTGATCCGAGCGGCCACCCAGTACGCGAGCGTTGACTTTCCGAGGCCCTCCCTTCCAGCGAGCAGCCCGAGCGTCCCGAGGGCCAGCCTGCCCTCCCACAGCCAGCGGACGGGGCGAGGCCGAATGTCCGCCGCTGACGTGAGAACAAGCCGCCTCGTCCCGGCCGTGGACTCCGCTCGATCAGGCAGCGGCACGGCGAAGTCGTGTGCGGCGGACCACCCTTGCGCCCATGGCGGCAGGTTGAGCACTTCGAGAATGTGCTTGTCGCTGCACTTCGCAGCGCCGAAGTCCTCCATCCACACGCGCTCCGCGCACTCATCCCACCCGAAGCGAAGCGACGGCCCATCGTCGGCGTGGCCTGGGCACTGAGCGTAGTCCCCCCTCACCGTCTTACCTGCCGCGCCCAGCGCTGAAAGAAAGCGGTCGTACGGATGCTGCTCTTCGTGGGACAGCGGCACCAGTTCCTCGGGGTGCAGAAGCCGCCCATCCGTGACGCCCCAGTCATAGGTGTCCGCGTCGGGTGTAGATGGCCAGTACATGCAACGCTCCGGGTCACGGCTCCCCCTGTCGAAACACTCGCGACCCAGCCGGTCCATCAGCGCATCAGCCAGAACGATGTACTCTTCGGGCGACACGCTCTCGGACAACGGGACGACGATGCGATAGCGCGGCGAGTCCGATGTGTGCGAGAACGTAGTGTGATATGCGGCCAGCCAGGGCAGCGCCTTCACCCGGTCCGAAAGCCCCAGATCAGCCGTGTCCGCGTCGAGGGTGACGGCCGACCGCGATACGAGATCGCTCCGGCGTCGCCGGTTGCCCTTGAAGACCGCTCCGAGGACGTACAGCCCCACGCCGGTCTTCTCGTCTGTGACGACGGGGTTGCCCAGCCGATCGACGTACTCGCCCCAGCCGATCGTCCCGGCCTTCCATACAGGGCTGCCCACACGTGGTGCAGTAGCGAGCGTATACTGAGTATGCGTAGATCGGGTTTCTGGAAACTCCCTTTCTTCGCCTCCTGTGAAAGGCTCCCCCGGCTTCATGCCCCGAGGGGGCCTTTCTTTTTGCCCGCTCACTCGAAAACCCCGCCGTCTGTGCCGTCGTCCTGGCCAAGCAGAATCGCGGCAACGGCGTCGACCTGCTCAGCGGTCAGCGGCGGAGCGCTTGCCACGATATCCGCGATGCGGGCCTTGTATGCGCGGTTGTTCTCAAGAAGCCGCCGTGCGGCTTCTACCTTCTTCGGGTCAGCGTTATGGCTAGAAGCCCTTGCGGCGCGTGCGACCTCGGTTCGCGCCCGGATGATGTCTGAATGGGGAGAGCGTGGCATAAAAAGAACCGGAACCCTTTCCGAAAGCCCCTTCGGCTTACGGTTTTCGGTTCACGGTTCTTTGGGGGTAGACCTCCCTGTTGAGGCCTATGTATATAGCTTAATTTCCAAAAGGCGTTTTTATGGGTGTTTTCCAAAATCCACGTCAATGAATTTCGGGTCAAAGTACGGCTTCCCGGGCACATGTCCCACAGGCCGTCCACGCCGCGCGGGCCTGATGGTCACCACTGCCAGCGCATCGATAATGGCACGCCGCCTGTCGAGGTCCGCGTCGAGGAACATCTGTCCTGGGTCGGCGGCTGTCAACGTTTCGCCCAGAACGTTGCCCGTCGTAAGCGCGGTCAGCTTCTGCTCTACTTCCTCGATCTGACCCTCCAGATTGCTGCGCGCCTCAAGGACCATCTGCCAGTCGGTGATCCTCCCGCCCGCGTACTCCGCAGGCAGCCCCTTCAGTCGCTCCCGGTAGCCTCGAAGGTCAGCCCGCAGCTTCTCTACGTCCTTCCGGTGCGGGGCAGGCACCGTCATCTTTGCCCGAAGCGCGTCCTGTTCGTCGCGCAGGTAGTCTCTTACGGCTATCTCTACGACGGCGTCCGTCAGATACATGTCTCGGTTCACGTGCCCGCTCGACGTCTTGCAGCGATAGACGAGCCGTCGCACCCTCCCCTCGCCCGAGGTCACAGCCGCTCGAACCACTCCCCCGCAGCCCGGTGTCCCGCAGCGGAACAGGCCGGAGCCGAGCCAGCGCCTCTCGCTTCCGTTCTGCGTCCGCCGCGACGGGTCCGTGAGGATGCCCCGAAGCGCCAGCCACTTGTCCTCAGGAATGACGGCGGCCCACTGTGCTTTCCCGGTTATCTCTCCGTTGACCTCCATCAAGCCAGCGTTGCGCGGCCGGAGCAGGATGTTCCGCAGCGAGACAACATCCATCGCGAGGTTCTTAGATGTGGTCGTCAGGCCGGACTCGTTGATTTCGCGGGCAGCCGCGCCCAGCGAACGACCCGCGATTATCGCGTCCGCAGCCCGCTCCAGCGCTGCCGCCTCGTCGGGGCGGATGGTCACGCCATCGGCCTCGTAACCGAATGGCCTGCGACCCCCGCGCCACTTACCTTTCGCCGCCGAATCGGCCTTCGCCCGCTGCACGCGCTCAGCGGTGCGCTCGGCTTCTGCCGCGTCCCATGCCGCCACGGTGCGGGCAGTCGCTCGCCCGTCGGCCGTCGAGAAGTTGGCCGTGCCGGACATAACGGTGTGGATCATCGTGCCCACCGTCTCATACAGGCGGATTAGATCTTCCCACTCGGCGGGCCGTCGCGTGATGCGGGAGGCGGAGTACGCGAGGATGGCGTCGTAAATGCCAGCCCGCGCGCCGTCGATCATCTCCTTGTAGAGCGGACGAGCCTTCTTAGACTTCGTACTGGCTCCTGTGTCGTTCTCGACGAACACGCGGACCACTTCGAGGCCCAGGCGCGCCGCCAGCGCGCGGCAGTCCACTTCTTGCCGTTCCACACCAAGGGCCAGCCCCTCCGGATCACTGGAGATGCGGCAGTAAATGGCGGCGCGGGGCCGTGCCTGCTGGGTAGTTTCCATAAACGCCATTTTACGCTTTTGCTAGGTCGAAGCCCGAACCGCGTTTAGGCAGTGACGCCGGGATGAGGTTGGCCGTGATCTTCCGGCGGCTGAGCGGGATGCCGGAATTCTTCGCGGCCGAACGGATCCGTTCCTTGGCTTCGTTCAGGGCCGCATCCGGCAGCCCCAGGATGACGAACGCCGGGAGCGTCTGGCCGATGTCGGCTTCGACTTCAACCACATAGCCGTTCAAGCCCACCAGCGCGATGGAGTACGTCCGGCCCAGGGCCATCACCCCACCCCCTTGAGGTGCTCCACCACCGGGTGGCCGCCGCCGTCGTCCACCACGGCGATAACGTCCACGCGGCGCAAGGGCATTCGGAGTTCCCGGTCACGGCACCAGGCTGCACCGAGCCGGTGCAGGCGTGCCAGCTTCTCCGGGCCTACTGCCTCGAAAGGGTGGCCGAAGTCCAGGGAGCGGCGGGTTTTGACTTCAGCGATGACCAGCGCGTCACCGTCAAGGGCCACGATATCGATCTCGCCCTCGGCGCACCGCCAATTGCGTTCCACCACGAGCATGCCCAGCGTTTCAAGGTAGCCGGTGGCAAGGTCTTCGCCGCGCCGGCCCAGCAGGTCCTTCGATTTCATTTCTACCTCCGCACCCAGCTTGGAGGCGGCCGGCCGCGGAGCACAGAAAGGCCCTGCCGTATGTGGACAGGGCCTTTGTGTGGAGGGAAAGTCGGGGAGCTGCTAGTTGCCCAGGTCCACGTCCTTGGGCAGGGCCAGTTCCTCGTTGCGCGGCAGTTCTTCGACGTTGACGTCCTTGAAGGTCAAGACCCTGACGCTCTTGACGAAGCGGGCCGAGCGGTAGACGTCCCAGACCCAGGCGTCCTGGAGGGTCAGGTCGAAGTAGACCTCGCCGTCGGCGCTTCGGGCCTGCAGGTCCACATGGTTGGCGAGGTAGAAACGCCGTTCGGTCTCGACAACGTAGGTGAACAGGCCGACGACGTCGCGGTATTCACGGTAGAGCTGAAGCTCCATGTCGGTTTCGTAGTTCTCAAGATCCTCGGCACTCATGCTTCCATCTTGCACCATGTCCGGCAGGGCTTGCGCCGAAGGGAAAATTCAGACTTGGTCCTGCGCGTCTTCGCCGGGGGTTTCGGTGCCCTGCAGCTCGCCGCCGAGCAGCCGCCAGCTGACCCGGTGGTAGGGCGTGGGTCCGGCTGCGCGGAGGACGTCCCGGTGCGCTGCGGTGGCGTAACCCTTGTTGATGTCCCAGCCGTAATCCGGGTACTCGAGGTGCAGTTCGCGCATCATCCGGTCCCGCTCCACTTTGGCGATGACGCTCGCGGCGGCCACACTCAGGCACTGCATGTCCGCCTTGACCTTGGTGTGGACGGGCGCGTCGCAGGCGGCTTCGGCCACGGGCTGGTCGAAGAGGGAGGGCTGCCCAGCCGGGGAGAGCCAGTTGTGGCTTCCGTCCAGCAGCACCGCCTCCGGGATGATTCCGTCGCCCAGGATGGTCCCCCAGGCACGGGTTCCTGCCAGCCGCAACGCTGCGATGATGCCGAGCGAATCGATCTCTGCGGCGGTGGCGTGGCCCACTGCCGAGGCGACGCTCCAGCGGCGCACCAACGGTTCCAGCCGCTCCCGCTCCGCCGGGCTGAGGAGCTTGCTGTCACGCACGCCCGCGAGGGACTTTTGGCGCTCCAGGTCCACCACGGCGATTCCCACGCTGACCGGCCCGGCAAGCGCACCGCGGCCCACCTCATCCACGCCGGCCAGGAGCCGTACGCCCGTGGCCTTGAAGGTACGCTCATGCCGCAGCGTGGGTGCCTTGGCCCCGCGTGCCGGAGCGGCACCTGCGCGGGTGCGCGGTGTTCCTGCGGGTGCGGTGCGGGCGGCGGAGGGCATGGTCAGCGGGGCGCCGGTACGTTGCGGAACACGTCGGGGTAGTTGTCCAGGGTCTTGATCCTGTTCAGCGGCCAAGCGATGACCGCGGCCTTGCCCTCGAGGTCCTTGAGGTCGATAAATCCGCCGTCGTTCTCCATGTGTGCCCGCGAATCGGCGGAATGGTTCCGGTTGTCGCCCATCACCCACACCTTGCCCTCCGGGACGGTGACGTCAAAGTTGCGGACCTGCGGAACTTCGGCGGGGTTGATATACGTCTCGTCCACCGGCGTTCCGTTAATGGTCAGTTTACCGCCGGCGTCGCAGCACACCACGTGGTCGCCCGGGAGCCCGATGACGCGCTTGACCAGGTGCTGCTCCGAATTGTCCGGCAGCAGTCCCACAAACGTCAGTCCATCCTGGACCCACGTAAACGGCCCCTGGGTCTTGGCTGCTGCCGGCGGCAGCCAGCCCTTGGTGTCACGGAACACCACCACATCCCCGCGGCTGAGCGCAAACGGTTCCGGGACTAGGAGGTTGACGAAGATCCGGTCGTCCACATCAAGCGTATTCACCATGGACTCCGACGGAATGAAGAACGCCCGGAACAGGAAGGTCTTGATGAGGAAAGACAGCACCACGGCGATGACCACGACGGTGGCAATTTCCTTGAGCCACCCGAGCAAGGGGTTGCCGGTGGCCTTGCCGGCCGGTTTGGATCCGGACCGGCCTTTCCGGTGGGAGGGCGTGCCCGCTGCGGGACCGTCGACGGCTTCTTCGGGGGCTGGAACGGCCTGGTTGTCTGCGGCGCCGTCATGGCGCGGTTCAGGATTCCGCGCTGGGTTCTCGGGCATTTACGGTCCGTTCTTTGTTGTTGGCTCCACCACTGGCGGCCGTGCTACTGGAGCAAATCTATCAAGGGGCCACAGGATCTGGACCGGCCGGCCGATCACGCGCTCCAGCGGAACCAGGCCGCCGCCGGGGGCGCCCAGCAGGCTGCGCGAGTCCGCGGAAACCGAACGGTGGTCACCCATCAGCCACAGCCTGCCCTCGGGGACCACGGAGTTGAATTTTTGGGCGCTGGGGGCATCACCCGGAAATATGTACGGCTCATCCAGCGGCACGCCGTTCACGGTTACCTTGCCGCCTGCATCACAGCAGATCACGGTATCTCCGGGTAGCCCGATGACCCGCTTGACGTAGGTGGTGTCGCTTCCGGTGAGGCCAAGCCACTGGGTGAGGCCGGTGGCGGCGTCCATCAGCGACCCCTTGCCACTCGCAAGCGGCGCGAACGTGCCGCGTCCGTCAAAGACGACGATGTCTCCGCGCCTGATGGGCTCGGCCTGGAAATCCGTGCGCGAGACCAGGATCCGGTCGCCGCCCTGGAGCAGCGGCTCCATGGACTCCGAGGGAATGTAGTAGACATCGAGCCACAAGGAGCGCACCACGCCGCTGATGGTGACGGCCAGGACCAGGGCCAGGAACACAAAACGCCAGCCCATGGTGCGGGGCTGGCGTTTTGTCTGGTGCATGGTCCGTATCCTGGCGCTGGTGGATTGCTCCGGCGCTTGCCGGCTACGGCCGCGTCCCAGCCTGGTGCTAAGTCCGAAAGGAGCTTACTTGCCGGTGGCGAAGTCGCGCTTTTCCTTGATCTTCGCAGCCTTGCCGCGCAGTGCGCGCATGTAGTAAAGCTTGGCGCGGCGGACGTCACCCTTGGTGACGACCTCGATCTTTTCGATGATCGGGGAGTGTACCGGGAAGGTACGCTCCACGCCGACACCGAAGGAAACCTTGCGGACGGTGAAGGTTTCGCGGACGCCATCACCCTGGCGGCCCAGGACGAAGCCCTGGAACACCTGGACACGGGAGTTCTTGCCTTCGATGATGTTCACGTGGACCTTGAGGGTGTCGCCCGCGCGGAAATCGGGAACATCGTTGCGCAGCGAAGCTGCGTCGAGGGAATCGAGAATATGCATGGTTGCACTCCTGGTGAACGCCACAGGTCATTCACTTTGGGTCACGGCAGGCAAGTCCGTCCGCCCGAAAGCCGGACGGATTATTGCCGCCGAAGTAAAGTGGTCCGGCCGCTTCAATGGTTGACGGGGCCGGTTGTCCGGCTGTTGGCCGCGCTACCCCCTGTGGCAGGTGCGGACCCAGCAGACACAAAGGTCAATTTTGCCACAGTGGAAGGGCTACGCCAATTCCGCGCCGGAGCCGGGGCCGCTACTGCTCCGTCGGAGCCGGGCCAGGGCGGCGGGCCAACCTTCCAGCGACGACGTCGTACCCCAGGTTGTGCAGTTCGGTGCGGTCGGCACGCGGAAGATTACCGGCGTCAAACGCCTCCAGGAGGTCCGGGCGGCGTTCGGCTGTGCGGCGGTACTGCTCGTGCCGGCGCCACTGCGCAATCTTCCCGTGGTTTCCGCTGAGGAGGACCGCCGGGACCTCGCGGTCCCGCCACACGGACGGCTTGGTGTAGACCGGATATTCCAGCAGGCCATCGGAGTGGGACTCCTCCACCAGGGACTCGGGGTTGCCCACCACACCGGGCAGCAGCCGGCCAATGGCCTCCACCATGGCCAGGACAGCCACCTCCCCGCCGTTGAGGACGTAGTCGCCAAGGCTCACGGGGCGGACGGTGAAGTGCTCCTGCGCCCACTCGATGACCCGCTCGTCTATGCCTTCATAGCGGCCGCAGGCGAAGGCGAGGTGTTCTTCCTCGGCCAGTTCGTAGGCGAGTGCCTGCGTGAACCGCTCGCCGGCGGGAGACGGAACGATCAGGACGGGTTTGCGCTGCGGATCGGCATTGCCCTGGGCCACCGCTGACAGGGCTTGCGCCCACGGCTCAGGCTTCATGACCATTCCCGCACCTCCGCCGTAGGGAGTGTCGTCCACGGAACGGTGCTTGTCCGTGGTGAAGCTGCGGAGGTCGTGGACGTGCAGGTCCAGGATTCCGTCCTGGCGGGCCTTGCCGATCAGCGAGAGCTCAAGCGGAGCAAGGTATTCGGGGAAGATGCTGACGACGTCGATCCGCATCTATTCCCTGCCTTCGGGTTCCGGAGACGCGGCGTCGTCGGCGTTCACTTCAAAGAGGCCGTCCGGCGGGGTGAGGAGGACGAACCCCTCCTCGATGTTGACCTCGGGCACGATCTGCTCAACGAAGGGGATGAGGATCTCTTCGCCGTCCGGGGTGGTCACGGTCAACAGGTCCTGCACAGGCATGGTGGCAAGCGCTGTTATCTTCCCCACGACCCGTGAGCCCACCCGCGCCTGGAGGCCGACGAGTTCGTGCTCGTACCAGCCTTCGTCGTCGTCATCCTCGTCGAGTTCCTCGGTTCCGATGAAGAGCTTGGCACCGCGGAGGGTCTCGGCCCTGTTGCGGTCCGTGACTTCCTCGAAGCCCAGCAGCAGGATGTCCTTGTTCCAGCGCGCACTGCTCACCGTCAAGGGGCCGGCGGAGGCAGGTTCAACGACGAACTCCGTGCCGGGGACAAACCTGTCTTCGGGGGCATCGGTCAGCACCTGGACCGTGACTTCCCCGCGGATGCCGTGCGGCTTGCCGATCCGCGCCACCTGAAGCTGCATCTGTTCCTCTGTTCCGGGTTGTGATTGTGGTGGGGTGAAAGCACTCCGGCCCCTCCACCTGATGGTGGAGGGGCCGGAGCAAAAAACTGAAAGTTGCCGAGCGCTCAGCGGCGGCGGTCGGTGTCGACGACGTCGACCCTGACCGGTTCGCCGCCGGCCAGTGCTGCCACCACGGTGCGCAGTGCGCGTGCCGTGCGGCCCTGGCGGCCAATCACCCGTCCGAGGTCATCCTGGTGAACCCGCACCTCGAGGGTGTCCCCGCGGCGGTTGTTCTTCGAACTGACCTTGACGTCGTCCGGGGAATCGACGATTCCGCGGACGAGGTGCTCCAGCGCTTCTGCCAGCAATTTACTCAGCCTCGGTGGTCTCAGCTTCGGCGTCGGCCGGGGCCTCGGCAGCGTCAGACTTGGAGGCCTTCTTGGTGATGGCTTCCGGGATGATGACCGAACCCTTCTCCGGAGCAACGAAAGCTTCCTTCGCGACCTTGGTCTTGAGGGTGCCTTCCTGGCCCGGGAGGCCCTTGAACTTCTGCCAGTCACCGGTGATCTTCAGGATGGCGGCAACCTGCTCGGACGGCTGGGCGCCGACGGACAGCCAGTACTGGGCACGCTCGGAGTTGACCTCGATGAATGAGGGCTCTTCGGTGGGGTGGTACTTGCCGATCTCTTCGATGGCGCGGCCGTCACGCTTGGTGCGTGAGTCCGCGACGACGATGCGGTAGTACGGGGCGCGCATCTTGCCGAAGCGCTTAAGGCGAATCTTTACGGCCACTTTTGTGGTCACTCCTGTTTCAGAAAAGGGGTGAACCCGGCTTTCTGCACCCGTGGGGCGGGCCATACTTGCGGGCTCAAAGGACAGGATCCGGACGCGGAGAGAGGGGCCACGCGGATCGAGTACATGTCCATTGTGCCAGATCAGCGAGCTTATTTCGACTTGGCGTCGCGGCGCGGGGCGCCGCCGCCGGCAGGAGACCGGACCCTGCGGCTCCGGTCAGGCGGACCAGACGTACAGCCCGGTCCGCTCGGCGTCGTCCAGCCCGGCCGCGAGCGTGGCGAGCTGCTCCACATAGGTCCGGGCCTGGGCCGCACCGAAAGGCATGTCGTCCTGGGCAGCCCACTGCTCGGCAACGTCTTCGAGGACGTTGCCCTCACCTTCGGTTTCGTAGGACAGGAGGTCAGCGAGCGCCCGGACCATGGCAGGGGGAACTGCGAGGAGGGAGTCGCTGGCCACGTCCACCATGGTCAGCTCATAGTCGGCACCGCCGGCGTGCACTGCGGTCCCGGCGAGGTCGCCGAGCTGTTCGATTTCGAAGTCGCTGACCCCCTCGATCCGCACGGCATGACCACCTGTTGCCGCGGGCGCGCTCCCTGCATCAAGGAGGCCGGCGCGTTTCAGCGCGGCGTCATGGGTGGCAACAAAGATCTCGGTGAAGCCCATGGCTGTTAGCCCTTCTTCCGTTGGCGGAACTGCGCGCCGGGAGCTGCCTGCGTCCCGGCCGTACGGAATCAGCCTAGTAGCTGCGGACCGGCCGGCGCACGCGCGGGGGCCACGGGGGCCACGGGGGCCGGCAGGGCCGGCCGCCTTCCGCCGTCAGGACGGTTCAGCGGACGGCCACCCGCAGCCGGTTGCGCCACGGATCCTCGAACCGGAGTTCGGCGCCGGTGTGGTGGGCAGGCACTCCGGCGACCTTGAGGCGGTCGGCCAAGGCGCCGACGTCGTCCCCTGACGGAACTTCGATGAGGACTTCGCCGAGCCCAAGGGTGTCCTTGCGGGGGCCGGCACCGCGGCTGTTCCAGACGTTCATGGCCATGTGGTGGTGGTAGCGGCCGGCGGAAACGAACAATGCCTGCCCGTGCCAGCCCGCCGTCTTTTCGAATCCGAGGGTGCCCACGTAGAAGTCGCGCGCCGTCTGGACGTCTCCCACCTGAAGGTGGACGTGGCCCACGCCTGCGGCCGTCACGCGCTGGCCTTCCAGGGATTCCTCCGTTAGGTGCTGTTCCAGGTAGCGCTGCGGGGGCAGTGCGAGGCTGTCCATCACTACGTCCGTCCCGTTCCAGGACCAGTTGCTGCGCGGGCGGTCCCAGTACAGCTCGATACCGTTGCCTTCCGGATCGGTGAAGTAGAAGGCTTCGCTGACCAGGTGGTCGGCGCTGCCGGTGAAGGACATCGGCTCGTACTGCGCCGCGGTGGCAATGGTGGCGGCGAGGGAGGCCTGGTCCTCAAACAACAGCGCGGTATGGAAGAGGCCGGCCTCTCCCCTGCCGGGCAGGTTCAGCCCGGGGGCCGGGGCCAAGTGGACCAAGGGGCGGCCAAGACGGCCCAAGTACAGCCCGCCGTCCTGTTCGGCCACCACCTCCAGGCCCAGGGCGCGCTGGTAGTAGTCGGTCATGACCTTCATGTCCCCCACCTTGAGCATCACGGTGCCCATGGCGAGGTCGGCAGGAAGAAGATCCTGGCTGCTGGCTGATGCGGTCATTGAAGGCTCCTTGCATTGGCGGCCGTCCCGTTGGCGGCCTGTCACACATTAAAATTACTTGAAGCTTCAATTTATTCCAAGTCCCGGGCAGCACTTTCAATCAGCAGATGATGCGGCCGCCGAGCACGACATGTTCCAGCCTGCCGATGGTCTCCGGGACCGCCCGCGGATCCTCACGGCACACGACGACGTCGGCGCGGGCCCCCTCGTCCAGGCCGTCCGCCCCCAGCCAGGCACGCGCTGCCCAACAGGCCGCATCAAGGGCTGCAGCCATGGGGAGCCCGGCACTGTGCAGGGCGAGGATTTCGTCCGCAATGCGGCCGTGGCTGATGACGCTTCCGGCGTCGGTGCCGGCGAAGATGCGCACACCGGCGGCATGGGCCTGCGCCACCCGCTCCAGCCTCCGCTCCCAGAGGGACCACATGTGGGCTGCGTACCGTGGAAACTTCGGCTCCGCCTGGGCGGCAATGTCCGGAAACGTGGCGATGTTGATGAGGGTGGGCACGATCGGCACCCCCTGTTCGGCGAACCGGGGCAGGTGCCGCGGCAGGAGCCCGGTGGCGTGCTCAATGCAGTCGATGCCGGCATCGAGCATCTGGTCCAGGGTGTCCTCGGCGAAGCAGTGGGCGGTCACCCGGGCGCCTTCGTCATGCGCCGCACGGACGGCGTCCCGGACGACGGCGGCGGGAAAGGAGGGTGCCAGGTCGCCGACGCCCCGGTCGATCCAGTCCCCCACCAGTTTGACCCAGCCGTCACCGTCCCGGGCCTGCTTGCGCACCGCCTCAACCAGGCCCTCGGGTTCAACTTCGTGGGCGAAGCCGCGCAGGTAGCGCCGGGTCCTGGCAATGTGCCTGCCCGCGCGGATCAGGACCGGAAATTCCTTGCCGCCCTGCATCCATCGCGTATCGGCCGGCGAGCCCGCATCCCGGACCAGCAGCGTGCCGGCGTTGAGGTCGGCAAGTGCCTGTTCCTGCGCCACGGCGGCCTCCACCGGACCGGACGGACCCAACCCGATGTGGCCGTGGGCGTCGACGAACCCAGGCAGCACCCAGCCGTCAAGCACCCGGTCAGGCGGTGGCGCGGGCCGATGGAAAGTGAGCCTGCCGTCCACCGACCACAGTCCGCGCCGCACCCGGTCCGGCGCAGCCAGCACGGGTCCGCGGAAGTGAATGATTCCTGCCATCCGGGGATCCTTTCGTTGCCCGGTCAGGCTAGCATCACCGATTGTTACACCGGGCTTCCAGAGGGCTGTGGTAGCTTCGTTGCTGACCACACGGGTGCCCTTGCAGGGGCTGAGATCGGGCTGACGCAGCCTGCGACCGTTGAACCTGTCCGGGTAATGCCGGCGAAGGAAGTGAGTATTCCCTTGAGTACGCAAAACACCCAGTTGAACCCTGCCCTGCTGACCTCCGGCGGCCCCGGGGACGCATCGGAACAGCCCGTGACCCAGTCACTGAAGTCCCATTCACTCGCCTATGTCGAGGACGAAACGGCCGGAATCCGGGTCCCGGTGACTGAAATCGCCCTCGAGCCATCGCCGAACGGGCGGCCGAATGCTCCCTTCCGGACATACCGGACGGCGGGCCCGGGAAGCGATCCGGTGCGCGGGCTGGAGCCCTTCCGCGCGGAATGGATCGAGGCGCGGGAGGACACCGAGGCCTACAGCGGCCGGGAACGCAACCTGCTCGACGACGGCCGCTCGGCCGTGCGCCGCGGCGCAGCCTCCGCGGAGTGGAAGGGCGCCCGGCCGGTGCCCCGCCGCGCCGTCGAAGGGAGGACGGTGACGCAAATGCACTACGCCCGGCAGGGCATCATCACGCAGGAAATGCGTTTCGTGGCGCTGCGGGAGAACTGCGACGTGGAACTGGTCCGGAGCGAAGTTGCCGCCGGGCGGGCCATCATCCCGAACAACATCAACCACCCCGAGTCGGAGCCGATGATCATCGGCAAGGCCTTCCTGGTGAAAATCAACGCCAACATCGGCAATTCCGCGGTGACGAGCTCCATCGCCGAAGAAGTGGACAAGCTCCAGTGGGCCACCCAGTGGGGCGCGGACACGGTGATGGATCTGTCCACCGGGGACGACATCCACACCACCCGGGAATGGATCATCCGCAATTCCCCCGTCCCGATTGGAACCGTGCCGATCTACCAGGCGCTGGAAAAGGTCAACGGTGAGGCCAACGCGCTGACCTGGGAGATCTTCCGGGACACGGTCATCGAGCAGTGCGAGCAGGGCGTGGACTACATGACCATCCACGCCGGCGTCCTGCTGCGGTACGTCCCGCTCACGGCTGACCGGGTAACGGGCATCGTCTCGCGCGGTGGCTCGATCATGGCCGGCTGGTGCCTGGCCCACCACCAGGAGAACTTCCTGTACACGCACTTCGACGAACTCTGCGAAATCTTCGCCAAGTACGACGTCGCCTTCTCCCTCGGGGACGGCCTGCGCCCCGGTTCCACGGCGGACGCCAACGACGCCGCCCAGTTTGCCGAGCTGGACACGCTGGCCGAACTGACGCAGCGCGCCTGGGAGTACGACGTCCAGGTGATGGTGGAAGGCCCGGGCCATGTGCCGTTCCACCTGGTCCGGGAAAACGTGGAGCGGCAGCAGGAGTTGTGCAAGGGTGCGCCGTTCTACACGCTGGGCCCGCTGGTGACCGATGTCGCGCCCGGTTACGACCACATCACCTCGGCCATCGGGGCCACCGAAATCGCCCGGTACGGCACCGCCATGCTCTGCTACGTCACGCCCAAGGAACATCTGGGCCTGCCCAATAAAGACGATGTCAAGACCGGCGTCATCACGTACAAGATCGCAGCCCACGCAGCAGACCTGGCCAAGGGCCACCCGGGAGCGCACAAACGGGACGACGCTTTGTCCAAGGCACGGTTCGAATTCCGCTGGCGCGACCAGTTCGCGCTCTCGCTGGACCCGGTGACTGCGGAGGCGTTCCACGACGAGACGTTGCCGGCCGAACCCGCCAAGACAGCACACTTCTGCTCCATGTGCGGACCCAAGTTCTGCTCGATGCGGATCAGCCAGGACATCCGGAACGAATACGGCTCGGCTGAGGCGCAGGCGGCGCTCACCGAGGCGGCGTCCGGGATGCGGGAAAAAAGCCAGGAATTCCTGGCCGCGGGCGGCAAGGTCTACCTGCCGGAACTCCAGGTGCCTGCCGGCAGCTAGGAGGCCCGGGCCGGCCGGCTCCGGCTGACCTCGCTGATGAACTGCCGGATGGCACGGTCGCCTTCCACCGAGTCATGGGGCCGGTGCCCGCCCGCGGCAACGCGGTGCAGGGCGCCGGTCTCCCTCAGGTAACCGGCAATTTCCTCGTACAAGGGCTCCCAGCCCCCGGTCAGGACCAACGTGGGGACACCGGGAACAATGTGCAGCGGCGCCTCCCACGACGGGACCTGGAGCCGCAGCCGGCGTGCGGACCGCTTCTCCTCCGTGGTGGCAGGCTGCTGCAGGTCCGTGGCATAGACCCGCCGGACGAACTCCCGCTGGAAGTCCTCGTCACTGAGCTGGTGGCGGACCTCGAGGAGGGGCTTCATCAGGCTGATGTGTGCCGCCGTGGCCGGCAGTTCAGCGGTCAGGGAGAGGCACGCCGGTTCCACCAAGGTCAGCGAATAGACGAGGTCGGGGCGTTCGACGGCGGCCATCATGGCGGGGATCGCTCCCTGCGAGTGTGCCACCACGTGTCCCCCGGCTGCGCCGCGGCCATCATCCGCCAAGGACCGCAGCACGATGGCGGTGTCCTCGGCAAAGGATGATTCCACTGGTTCCGCCACGGCGTCATAGCCCTGCCGGCGAAGGAACAAAGCGTCGAAGGACAGCGCCATGCCGTGCTGGCGGGGCCACGCGGCGGCACCGAAAGCACCGGCGCCGTGCACGAAAACTACCCGCTGCTTGAACATGAACCAACCCTATTCCACGGCACCGACATCCCAACGAAGAAGCGCCAGGTGTCGTCTTGAACGGTCAAGACGGCACCCGGCGCTTCCTGATTACGTGAAACTGCTACTTGCCCAGGAACTTGTCGAAGCCCTTGGGGAGGTTCAACTGGGACGGATCGAAGTCGCCACCCGGCTGGCCGAACGCGGCACCCGTGGGCAGCGCCTTGCCAGCGTTCGCGCGCCGGGCTTCGGCCTCCTTGCGTTCCTGTGCGGCCTTGGCGGGGTTGCCGGACTTCGCCTTCTTCTTCGGCGCGTTCTTGGCGTTCTTGCGCGCACCTCCGCCGGCGCCGGGAATGCCCGGCATACCGGGCATTCCAGGCATGCCGCCCTGGGCCATCTTCTTCATCATCTTCTGGGCCTGCGCGAAGCGTTCCAGCAGGCCGTTGACCTCGGAGACGTGGACGCCGGAGCCGCGGGCGATGCGCGCACGGCGGGATCCGTTGATGATCTTCGGGGCCAGGCGCTCGTGCGGCGTCATGGACCGGACAATGGCCTCGACGCGGTCGATTTCGCGCTCGTCGAACTGCTCCAGCTGCTGCCGGATGTTCTGCGCACCGGGCATCATCATGAGCATCTTCTTCATGGAGCCCATGTTGCGGATTTGCTGCATCTGGGCGAGGAAGTCCTCGAGGGTGAAGTCTTCCTGGTCGGCGAACTTCTTCGCCATCCGGGCAGCTTCATCCTTGTCCCAGGCCTTTTCGGCCTGTTCGATGAGCGTGAGGATATCGCCCATGTCCAGGATGCGCGAGGCCATCCGGTCCGGGTGGAAGAGTTCAAAGTCGTCCAGGCCTTCGCCGGTGGAGGCGAACATGACCGGCTTGCCGGTGACCGACGCAACCGAGAGCGCGGCACCGCCGCGCGCGTCGCCGTCGAGCTTGGAGAGCACGATGCCCGTGAAGTTCACGCCTTCGTCAAAGGCGAGCGCCGTGTTGACGGCGTCCTGGCCGATCATGGAGTCGATCACGAAGAGGACTTCGTTGGGGACGATGGCGCGGCGGATCTGGCGGGCCTGTTCCATCATGTCGGCGTCGACGCCGAGGCGGCCGGCGGTGTCGACGATGACGACGTCGTGAAGCTTCTGGCGCGCCTCCTCAACACCGGCACGGGCTACGGCGACGGGGTCGCCGGCCGGGTGGTCCAGCTCCTGGGAGGTGGCGCCGGGGTGCGGGGCGAAGACGGGCACGTTGGCGCGCTGGCCAACCACCTGGAGCTGGGTGACGGCGTTGGGACGCTGCAGGTCGCAGGCCACCAGCATGGGGCTGTGGCCTTGGGCCTTCAGCCACTTGGACAGCTTGCCGGCAAGGGTGGTCTTGCCCGCACCCTGGAGGCCGGCCAGCATGATGATGGTGGGACCGTTCTTGGCGAGCCGGATCCGCCGCGTTTCGCCGCCAAGGATCTCCTGGAGTTCCTCGTTGACGATCTTGACGATCTGCTGGCTGGGATTCAGCGCGGCCGAAACCTCGGCACCGAGCGCACGTTCGCGGACCTTTCCGGTGAATTCGCGGACCACTGGTACGGCGACGTCTGCGTCCAGCAGGGCCCGGCGGATCTCGCGGACGGTGGCATCGACGTCGGCCTCGGTGAGGCGACCCTTGCCGCGGAGATTTTTGAAGGTTGCTGTCAACCGGTCAGAGAGTGAATTGAACACGCGCCGTGAACTTCTTTCAAGAGATGATCGGGACTCGACTACCAAGGGTATCAAGTCAGCCACGTCAGATGGCATGCTGGCAAAATGACGAGCCAAACATCTGTACAAACCTTGCTCATCCTCGGCGCCTCGGGCGACCTCACCGGCCGGCTCCTCCTTCCCGGCCTTGCCCGGCTGGCGGCGGCCGGGCGTGCCGAAGGACTCCGGCTGCTGGGTGCCGGATCGGATCCGTGGACCCCGGAACAGTGGCAGGAGCGGGTCCGGTCTTCGTTCGACGCCGCAGCCGGCTCGGCGGACGGGCCGGGCAAGGAAGCCCTCGAGTCGATCAGGAAGGAGACGGAGTACCACCAGGTGGATGTCACGGCCAAGGGGGCCCTGGCATCGTTGCTGGCGGGGCTCAAAGGACCTGTGGCCGTCTACTTTGCGCTTCCGCCCCGCATCAGCCAGCAGGCTTGCGAAACGCTCCAGCCGGAAGAGGTTCCGGAGGGAACCCGGCTGGTCATGGAGAAGCCGTTCGGCTCCAGCGAGGAATCGGCGCGCTCCTTGAACCGCACACTGGCGCGCCTGGTTCCGGAGGACCACATCCACCGCGTGGACCACTTCCTGGGCAAGGCGACGGTGCTCAACCTCCTGGGCCTGCGGTTTGCCAACAACTTCCTGGAGCCGGTATGGAACCGGCAGCACGTGGAGAAAGTGGAGATCTTCTTCGACGAGGACCTGGCGCTCGAGGGCCGCGCCCGGTACTACGACGGTGCCGGCGCCCTCCGCGACATGATCCAGAGCCACCTGCTGGAGGTCATGGCCCTCATGGCGATCGAGCCGCCCGCAACTATTGGCGAGCGGGACCTCCGCGACGCCGTGTCCAGCGTGCTTCGGGCCAGCAGCGTCCGCGCCCCGTTTACTGACACCACCCGCAGGGCGCGCTACACGGCGGGATCAATTGCAGGAAAGGCCGTCCCGGACTACGTGAAGGAAGAGGGGGTGGACGCCGGCCGGGGAACGGAGACCCTTGGGGAGATCCAGGTGGACATCGACAACTGGCGCTGGCAGGGCGTGCCGTTCATCCTGCGCTCCGGGAAGGCGCTGGGCGATAAGCGCAAGGAAGCGGTGGTCACCTTCCTGCCCGTACCCCACCTGCCCCGGGGCTTCACGGGGGTGGACTCCCCCAACCAGCTGCGGATCGGGTTTGGTCCCGACACGTTGGAGTTCGACGTCGACGTCAACGGCCCGGGGAACATCTTCAGCCTGGGCCGGGTCACCCTGGAGGCGGAATTGAGTGCCTCCGACCTGTTGCCGTACGGGGAAGTGCTGGAGGGCGTCCTGACCGGAGACCCGTTGCTGTCCGTCCGCAGCGACACGGCGGAGGACTGCTGGCGGATCGTGGAACCCGTACTCAAGGCGTGGGCGGCGGATGAAGTGCCGTTGGAGGAGTACGACGCCGGTTCGGCCGGCCCGGCGTCCTGGCCCACCAACCGCGGGACCGGCGCGGGCACCGGAGACTGACCGGGCCCCGGCACCAGCCCTAAACGACTCACGGCGGGCGGGAACCCTTTCGGTTCCCGCCCGCCGTGGTTCTGCGTTCAGGTGTTCCTGACCACAGGAACGGTGCGTCCCGCCTAGATGGCGGCTACTCCGCGCTCTCCGGTCCGGACCCGCACTGCTTCGTGGACGTCGATGGTCCAGACCTTGCCGTCCCCGGCCCGGCCGGTGTTGGAGCTGGCGATGATCACGTCCAGGATGTCGTCAGACTGTTCGTCGGTGGCCAGGACTTCGACGCGGATCTTGGGAAGAAGGTCCACATTGTATTCGGCCCCGCGGTACACCTCGGTGTAGCCGCGCTGGCGTCCGTAGCCGCTGGCCGCGCTTACGGTGAGCCCCTGCACGCCGTAGGCTTCCAGTCCTTCCCGGATGGCTTCGAGCTTCTCCGGCCTGACGATTGCAGTGATCAGTTTCATGCCCCCACACTTTCCTTGCCTGTTGCCGGCTGTGCCTTCTGTGCTCCGGTTGCGGATTCCCGGTTGTCCGCCTGGGTCTTGCCCATCACCATGTCGTGCAGCGGCTGGAAGCTGCCACCGTGGCCGCCGACACCGAACTCGTAGGCAGTCTCGGCGTGCAGGCTGAGGTCTGCACCGGCGATTTCCTGGTGCTCGGAGATGCGGAAGCCCATGGCCTTGTGGATCGGGTAGGCGATGATCAGGGTCATCACCCCGGTGAAGGCGATGGAGAACAGTGCTGCCAGGACCTGGGCCACCAGCTGGGTGGCGCCGCCGCCGTAGAACAGGCCGGCTGCACCCTGGTCGGGGGTGGCGAGGAAGCCGATGGCGACGGTTCCGATAACACCTGCGACGAGGTGGACGCCCACGACATCCAGTGAGTCGTCATAGCCGAGCTTGAACTTCAGGCCGACCGCCAGGGCCGAGGCGATGCCGGCGACGACGCCCAGGGCGATCGCACCGAGCGGTGAGACGTTGGCGCAGGCGGGGGTGATGGCGACCAGGCCGGCAACCACACCTGAAGCGGCACCAAGCGAGGTGGGGTGTCCGTCGCGGATGCGTTCCACGGCGAGCCAGCCCAGCATCGCGGCGGCCGGGGCTGCCAGGGTGTTGATCCAGATCAGGCCGGCCTGCTCCACGGTGGCGGCGGCGCCGGCGTTGAACCCGAACCAGCCGAACCACAGGATGGCTGCACCGAGCATGACGAACGGAATGTTGTGCGGGCGGTGGTTCGGGTCCTTGCCGAAGCCCTTCCGGTTGCCAATGATCAGCACCAGCACCAGGCCGGCAACACCGGCGTTGATGTGCACCACGGTGCCTCCGGCGAAGTCGATGACCGGAGCGAAGGTCTGGCCGAACCAGCCGTCCTTGGAGAACAGGCCGCCGCCCCACACCATGAACGCCAGCGGCGCGTAGACCAGCGTGGCCCAGATCGGCGTGAAGATCACCCAGGCAGAGAACTTGGCGCGGTCAGCGACGGCACCGGAGATCAGTGCGACTGTGATGATCGCGAAGGTTGCGGCGTAGCCTACCTTCAGCAGGTCTGCCGGATCCGTGAAGTTGTGAAGGCCAAAGTGGCTGAACGGGTTGGCGAAGATCTGGAAGAAGTTGTCCTCGTTGCTCGTGGACATGGAGGCGCCCCACAACACCCACGTGATACCGACCGTGCCGATGGCGACGAAGCTCATCATCATCATGTTCAGTGCCGACTTGGCGCGCGTCATGCCGCCATAAAAGAATGCCAGGCCCGGGGTCATGAACAGCACGAGTGCTGCCGCAACCAGGAGCCAAACGAGACCTGCGGTGAGTTCCATGGCCTACGTCCTCTCTTGCTTTTGGTGCGGACTTGTCCGCCTGCCAACGCCTTTTTGCGTCCTGTAACGAGTGTGTCGTTGGCTTGTTTCGGCCGCGGAGGATTTAGATTGCGGGCCTGTTACAACAACCTCTAGGAAGTAAATGGTGCATATCCGCCTTGTTACGGTTATGTTTCCGCACTCGCGCAGCCACCCGGCTCCCTTTCCAGCAAGGACTTCAGCACCATGACGGCACCACCCCCGGTAAACGGCGCCACCGCAAGGATCTTGGCCCGTATCAGGCCGCAACGGGAGAAGCTTCCGCGGGACATCAAGGTGATGCTGGCCGCAGCGTTCCTCATCGCCCTTGGATTCGGGCTTGTTGCCCCCGTATTGCCGCAATTCGCAACAACCTTTGGGGTGGGAAACACGGAGGCGGCAGTCATCGTGGCGATCTTCGCGTTCATGCGCCTGGCGTTTGCTCCGGCCGGCGGCGCCCTGATCGGAAAGCGGGGCGAACGGCCCGTCTACGTTGCCGGGCTCCTGATCGTGGCACTGTCCACGGCAGCGTGCGCCTTTGCCCAGGACTACTGGCAGCTGCTGTTGTTCCGGGGCCTGGGCGGGGCGGGGTCAGTGATGTTCACGGTGGCCTCGATGGCCCTGGTGATAAGGCTGGCGCCGCCCCAGAGCAGGGGCAGGGTCTCCGGGGCCTACGCATCGGCGTTCCTGATCGGGAACGTCTGCGGCCCCATCGTGGGCGGGCTGCTGGCCGGGCTGGGCCTTCGGGTTCCGTTCCTGGCGTACGCCGGTGCCCTGCTCGTGGCCGCGTTCGTGGTGCAGACCCAGTTGAGCCATCAGCGCCAGGGCGCCGGCGAGGTCCGGGAACGCGCACCGGACATGCGCTTCGGCGATGCCCTGGCGGCCGGGACGTACCGGTCGGCGCTCCTGTCCAGCTTTGCCAACGGTTGGGCCACCTTCGGCGTCCGGATGGCAACTGTCCCCTTGTTCGCCGCGGCCGCGTTCGGGGCGGGCCCGCAGGCGGCGGGCCTCGCCTTGGCAGTGTTCGCCGCGGGCAACGCGGCCGCCCTGACTTTCTCGGGGCGCCTGGCGGACTCCCTGGGACGAAAGCCCATGATGATTTCCGGGCTGGTGGTGGCCGGCCTGTCAACAGCGTCGATCGGCATCACCCACGATCTGCCCTGGTTCCTCGCGGCGTCGACGCTGGCCGGCGTCGGATCCGGCCTTTTCGGTCCCGCGCAGCAGGCCGCAGTGGCGGACGTGATCGGCAGCGGACGCTCCGGCGGCAAGGTGCTGGCCGTGTACCAGATGACGTCGGACGTCGGAGCGATCGTTGGACCGGTCGCGGCGGGCCTGCTTGCGGACGGACTGGGATTCGGCTGGGCGTTCGGGGTCACGGGCGCCACGATGCTGCTGGCCGCCGTCGGGTGGCTGCCCACCCGGGAAACCCTCCGGGTTAAACCCAACTAGCTCGCATTTGTTGTCATTTTGAGGGCTCAAAACGACAACAAATGCGAGCCAGTCGGGCGGGCAGCTAGTTCAGCAGCGCGTCGACGAAGCCTTCGGTGTCGAACGGAGCCAGGTCGTCCGCGCCTTCGCCCAGTCCGATGAGCTTCACGGGGACGCCCAGCGTCTTCTGGATGGCGACGACGATGCCGCCCTTGGCGGTTCCGTCAAGCTTGGTCAGCACGATGCCGGTGATGTTGACCACCTCGGAGAAGACCCTCGCCTGGTTCAGGCCGTTCTGGCCGGTGGTTGCGTCCAGGACCAGCAGGACCTCGTCCACTTCGGCCAGCTTCTCCACTACGCGCTTGACCTTGCCCAGCTCGTCCATCAGGCCCACCTTGTTCTGCAGGCGGCCCGCGGTGTCGATCATGACGACGTCGACTTCCTGCTCGATGCCGGCCTTCACCGCTTCGTAGGCGACCGACGCAGGGTCCGCGCCGTCGATGTCGGACTTGACCGTGGGGACGCCAACGCGCTGGCCCCACGTTGCCAGCTGCTCGGCGGCGGCGGCCCGGAAGGTGTCGGCCGCCCCCAGCAGGACGTCCTTGTCCTCGGCCACCAGTACCCGGGCCAGCTTGCCCACGGTGGTGGTCTTTCCGACGCCGTTGACGCCCACCACCATCATGACGGCCGGCTTGTCCGCATGCCGCTCAACATGCAGGCTGCGGTCCATGGTGGGATCGACCAGCTTGATGAGTTCTTCGCGGAGCATGGCCTTGACGTGTTCGGGGGTCCTGGTGCCGAGCACCTTGACCCGCTCCCGGAGTGCATCCACCAGCTGCATGGTCGGTTCGGTGCCCAGGTCGGCGAGCAGGAGTGTTTCCTCTACCTCGTCCCAGACGCTCTCGTCGATCCGGTCGCTGGACAGGAGGGCCAGCAGGCCCTTGCCCATGATGTTGTTGGAGCGGACCAGCCGCTCCCGCAGCCTGGTGAGGCGCCCTGCGACCGGCAGCGGGGTTTCGACCGGGATGGTTTCGAGTCCGGCTGCATCGTCCGGGACGGTGGTGGTGTCAACAAGGTCGGGGCCGGCCTCACCGGGTGCCCCCCGCTCGATGGTGCCGGTGCTGTCCTGCACTGCCGTGCCGCCCCCGGAGCGGACCGCAGGATCGTTGGCGTCCCGGGTGTCCGGGTACCGGGTGATGTTCCTCCGCGTCTTGATCAGGACCGGGATCAGCCCGCCGATGACCACCAGGGCAGCAAGGATGGACAGGACAATGGGAAGGATGTCATTCACTCCCCTAGCTTCTCATACGCGGTCCGCCCGGTTCGGGCGCCGGCAGGGCACCTGACCTGCTCCGATGCCGCCTGGTATGGCTGCTACACCTCGGCGCCGAGGCGCTGACTGATCACGGTGGACACGCCGTCGCCCCGCATGGTGACGCCGTAGAGCGCGTCCGCCACCTCCATGGTCCGTTTTTGGTGGGTGATGACGATCAGCTGGCTGGACTCCCGGAGTTCCTCGAAAATGGTGATCAGGCGGCCCAGGTTGGTGTCGTCCAGCGCCGCCTCCACCTCGTCCATGACGTAGAACGGAGACGGCCGGGCCTTGAAGATGGCCACCAGCAGGGCCACCGCGGTGAGTGAGCGTTCGCCGCCGGAGAGCAGGGAGAGCCGTTTGATCTTTTTTCCGGCAGGGCGGGCCTCGACGTCGATGCCCGTGGTCAGCATGTCAGTGGGGTCGGTGAGGACCAGGCGGCCCTCACCCCCTGGGAACAGCCGGTCAAAAACCCTGACGAACTGGGCCTGAGTGTCCTCGAAGGCTTCCGCGAAGACACGCTGGACGCGGTCGTCCACTTCTTTAATGATGTCCAGCAGGTCCCGGCGGGACGCCTTCAGGTCCTCCAGCTGCGTGCTGAGGAACTGGTGCCGCTCCTCCAGCGCCGCGAATTCCTCAAGCGCCAGGGGGTTCACCTTGCCCAGGCTGGCGAGGTCGCGTTCGGCCTTCCGCAGCCGTTTCTCCTGTTCCTGGCGCACGTAGGGTTTGCCGTCCCGGATCTCCTCACCGGCGGCATCGACCGGAGCACGCAGGGCAGCCCATTTGTCGCCCGATTCCTCCGCAGGCACCGGAACCGGGACGTGCGGCCCGAACTCAGCGACCAAGGCCTCGGGCGTGATGCCCAGTTCGTCCACCGAACGTGCTTCAACGGCCTCGATCCTGGCCCGCTGCTGGGCCCTGGCAAGTTCGTCGCGGTGCACATTGTCAGTCAGGTCCGCAAGTTCACGGGCCAAGGCGTCGTTCGATTCCCGGATGTCCCGGAGTCCGCGGTCCCTCAGCTCCCGGTTCTCCTCTGCCAGGTCGCGTTCGTGGCGCGCGAGTTCCACGGAGACGTCCACGTAGCCAAGGGCCACCCCCACCCCGGCGGAAACGGCTGCGGCACGCCGGGCCTGGATGCGGCGGCGGCGAGCGCGTTCGGCCGCTTCCTCCCGGGCCCGGCGTTCAGTGGCGGCCGCGCGTTCCAGTGAGGCCGCCCGGTTGCCAGTGGCTGCCAGCTGTTCCTCGGCGCTGCGCAGGGACAACCGGGCCTCAACCTCGGCGGCGCGGGCTGCGGAGGCGGCGTGCGCCAGCTCGTCCCGCTGTTCGGTGGAGGGTTCCGCCTCGACGGGAGCTTCCTGGGCGGCCGCGAGGCGGGCGGTGATGGCTGCGAGCGCCTCTTCCTCGGCGGCCACGTTCTCTTCGGCGCGGGCAAGGGACGCAGCAAGCCGCCCGCTCTCGCCAACGGCGCTGCGCAGGACCGAGTTGAGGTGGCCCAGGCGTTCGGCGACGGCCGCGAGGCGGGCATCGGATTCGTGCAGCCGTTCCAGGGCCGCGTCCGCGTCCTCCTGCGCCGCGGTGCGCCGGGCCTCGGCGGCGGCCAGGGCGAACCTGTTCCGCTCCAGGTCCGCTGTGACCGCCGACAGTTCGCGCCCGGCGTCGTCCACTGCCGCCCGGACCTCCAGGAGCGACGGCGCCTTCGCCGACCCGCCGGTCGCCGAGACGGCGGTAAACACATCCCCCTCCCGGGTGACCGCCGTGACGCCGGGCAGCGTGGCCACGAGCGCCGCCGCGCCATCCATGCCGGGGACGACCACGGTTTGCGCCAGCAGGTGCCGGACCAAGGACACCTCCACCGCCGGGCCGTCCACCAGCCCGCCGGCCCACCGGGCGCCGTCCGGAAGCTCCACGTCCAGGGCGTCCCGCGGCTGGTCCTCGGCCGCGGACGCGAGGAGCAGGGCCGCACGGCCGCCGTCGTCGTCCTTGAGGGCCTGCAGGACCGCGGCCGCCGTGTCCGCGTCCTGGACCAGGATGGCCTCCGACGACTGGCCCAGCGCCGCCGCGATTGCCGCCTCGAAACCGGCCTGCACCGTGAGCGCGGCCGCGAGGCTGCCCCGGACGCCCGGGAGCCCGGCCTCCAGAGCGTGCCGGGCACCGTCCTTGCGGTCCAGGCCGAGTTTCAGGGCTTCCAGGCGCGCGGCGAGGGCGTCGCGTTTGCGGATTCCTTCGTTGACGGCATTCTTGAGGCCGGCGATGTCGCCCAGCACCGCATCGAGCACGTCGCTGGCGGCCTCATACTCGGCGTCGAGGGACTCTTCCCCCTCCTCCACTCCCGCCACCTGGTTTTCCAGGGCCGTGAATTCGGATTGTGCCTTGGCGCGCCGTTCGGTGCCGGCGGCAAGGGATTCGCGGAGCCTGCCCAGCTCCGCCTGGGCCGACTCAACCCGTGACCGTGCCGCCGCGACCTGCCCTGCGAGGCGCGCCAGGCCTTCCCGGCGGTCAGCGGCTGCCCTCAACTGGGCGGTGAGCCGCTGGTCTTCGGCGCGCGCGGCCTGCTCGGCGTCGGCTTTGGCGGTGCTTGCGGCGTCCAGGGCGCCGCGCCGGCGCACAATGTCCGCTTCGAGTTCGGACAGCTCCTGCCGCACCCGTGCGGCCTGGCGTTCCAGTTGTTCCGGGTCCCGCCCGGAAGGGGCCGGGGCGTCGTCGGAGCCCAGCAGGCGGCTTCGTTCCGTGGCCAATGTGCCCAGGGAACGGAGCCGTTCCCTGGCGGTGGACAGCCGGTACCAGGTGTCGCGCGCGGCGTTGAGCCGGGGCGTGGCCTCCGCGGCCAGCTGTTCCATCGCGGCCTGCTGCCTGCGGCCGGCTTCGAGTTCCTGTTCGACGGCGGTCCGGCGGGCTTTGAGTGCGGCTTCGTCGGCCACATCCTGTTCCAGGGCCTGCTGGAGCTGGACAAGGTCATCGGCAAGGAGGCGTGCCCGGGCGTCCCGGACATCGAACTGGACCCGCTGGGCGCGGCGGGCCACTTCCGCCTGCTTTCCGAGGGGCGTGAGCTGGCGCCGGATCTCCCCGGTGAGGTCGGTCAGCCGCTGGAGGTTGGCCTGCATCGCCTCCAGTTTGCGGACGGTCCGCTCCTTGCGCCTGCGGTGCTTGAGGATGCCGGCGGCCTCCTCGATGAAGCCGCGCCGGTCCTCCGGGGTGGCGTGCAGGACCCGGTCCAGCTGCCCCTGGCCCACAATGACGTGCATTTCCCGGCCCAGCCCGGAGTCGGACAACAATTCCTGGATATCCAGCAGCCGGCACCCGGCACCATTGATCGCATACTCGGATCCGCCCGTCCGGAAGAGGGTCCGCGAGATGGTCACTTCGCTGTACTCGATGGGCAGGGCGCCATCGGTGTTGTCGATGGTCAGCGACACATGGGCGCGCCCCAGCGGCGGCCGGCCGGACGTCCCGGCGAAAATGACATCCTCCATCTTGCCGCCCCGAAGGGTCTTGGCCCCTTGCTCGCCCATCACCCAGGCCAGGGCGTCAACCACGTTGGACTTGCCGGAGCCGTTGGGACCCACGACGGCGGTGACGCCGGGTTCGAAGTCGAAGGTGGTGGCAGACGCGAAGGACTTGAACCCCCGGACGGTGAGGCTTTTGAGGTGCAAGGCTTTCCTGGTCTCCTGGCGGGGGTAGGGAACGATGCTGGAACCGGCTCCCTATAATCTACTGCGCAGGGGCGACAATTCCCGTCCAGCACTCCGTGGCCGGTGCCGGCTCCCCGGGCCAATATGCATGATCGGGTGCTGCAAAGGCATAGTTAAGCTCTTGGGCCTGCACTGATGTGGGTACAGTCACCGCGTGGCTGCAGGACAAAAACGAAGAGGGGCTTGAATTGGCAGGTAATGCAACCTTCCGGCACAGCAATACCGCACTGCTTTCCGTGAGCAGCGTCGAGGCTCCGCGGATCGTCAGTTCCACGGATTTCGACCGCAGGCTGGCCTCGACCCTGCAGCGGCTGAAGTTTCCGCCGCGGCTGCTCGAGCGCGTGGCCGGCATCACGCACCGCCGGTGGTGGGCTGCGGGGACCTCGTTTGATGATGCTGCCATCGAGGCCGGCGCCAAGGCGCTTGCCGAGGCGGGCATCGAACCGTCGGAGGTGGGCCTGCTGATCAACACGTCGGTGACGCGGCGGAACCTGGAGCCCTCAGTCGCGGTGAAGATCCATCACGGACTGAGCCTGCCGTCGTCGGCCATGAACTTTGACCTCGCCAATGCCTGCCTGGGGTTCGTGAACGCCCTGACCCTGGCGGCCAACATGATCGATTCCGGACAGATCCGGTACGCGGTGATCGTCAACGGCGAGGACGCCCAGATGACGCAGGAGGCCACGCTTGCCCGGCTGCAGCGTCCTGAAACAACGCGTGAGGACTTCAACCGGGAGTTCGCCACGCTGACGCTCGGGTCCGGCGCCGCCGCCGCCGTCCTGGGCCCGGCGGACCAGCACCCCGGCGCCCACCGGATCGTGGGCGGCGTGATGCGGGCCGGCACCGAGCACCACGACCTCTGCGTGGGCGGTATTGACGGTATGGCCACCGACACCAAGGGCCTGCTCGACGGCGGCCTGCAGCTGGTGGTGGATGCCTGGCACGAGGCCCAGCCGGAGTGGGACTGGACCGGGATGGACCGCTACGTCACGCACCAGGTCAGCAACGCCTACACCCAAGCCATCATCAACGCGATCGACCTGGACCCGGACAAGGTCCCCATCACCTTCCCGCACTGGGGCAACGTGGGCCCCGCGTCGTTGCCGATGACGCTTGCCGCCGAGACGCAGACCCTCGGAAGCGGGGACAGGGTCCTGTGCATGGGCGTCGGTTCGGGCCTGAACACTGCGATGCTGGAAATCGTTTGGTGATCGCGGCCTGGCCCGGCGTCGACGCCGAATGGTCGCGCAAGATCGATGTTCCGTCCACGGCGGGCACGGACCCGGCAGGCACGGTGCACCGCTGGCACGTGCTGGATAACGGGCCGCAGCTGGAGCGGCTCGGCCTGGTCCCGGCCGGGACGCTGCTGTGCGTGCACGGCAACCCCACCTGGTCCTACCTCTGGCGGAGCCTGCTTGCTGCCGGAACCGACCCGGCCCGGCCTTGGCGCGTGGTGGCGGTGGACCAGCTGGACATGGGCTTCTCCGAACGCACCGGTGTGTTCCGCCGGCTCGCCGACAGGATCAGCGACCTTGGCGACCTCACCGATGCCCTGGGACTGGACGGGCCCGTGGTCACCGCGGGCCACGACTGGGGCGGCGTGATCAGCCTCGGCTGGGCCTTGGCCCATCAGCACCAGCTCGCCGGCGTGGTGCTCACCAACACTGCCGTCCACCAGCCCGGCGGTTCCCGGATCCCGCCGGCACTGCGCCTGGCGCTGCATCCGGCCGTGCACAAGTGGGGAACCACGACGTCGGACGCTTTCCTGCGGGTGACGCACTCGCTCGCCAGCCCGCCGCTGCCGGCGGATATCCGGGCCGCATATATGGCCCCGTACCGCGGGGTTTCACGCCGTCAGGGCGTGGGAAACTTTGTGGCCGACATCCCCGTGGATGCATCCCATCCCAGCCACCCGGCACTCACCCACGTGGCCGAAGGCCTCCGGGGCCTGGACGTCCCCGCCTTGATGTTGTGGGGCCCGCGGGACCCGATCTTCTCCGACCGGTACCTAAAAGACCTCTTGCAGCGAATGCCGGCGGCCAAGGTGCACCGCTACGAGGGCGCCGGACACCTTCTGGCGGAAGACCGGAACATCGCCCCGGCCATCGTCGGCTGGCTCGCGGAGCACGTCGCCGGAACGGAAGGTACGACGGCGGCCGGTGGCTCCGCGCCGAAAGGCACCGGGGCGGGCCATGCCGTGTCTGCCGGACAGGACGGGTTCCGTCCCCTCTGGACGCTCCTTGATGAGCTCGCAGCCGGGCCCGCCGGCAGCGGGACGGCGGTCTCGGAGATGGCGCCGGACGGCAGCGTTGCCCGTTCGCTCAGCTGGGAACAGCTGGAAAAGAACGTTGCCGACGTGTCAGCCGGGCTGGCCGGGCTCGGCGTCGGCAAGGGCAGCCGCGTGAGCCTGATGGTCCCGCCCGGAGTGGACCTGACGGTGGCCCTCTATGCCTGCCTGCGCCTGGGAGCCGTGGTGGTGGTGGCTGACGCCGGCCTGGGCACCAAGGGGCTGAGCCGTGCCGTCAAAGGGGCCACCCCGGATTTCCTGATAGGAATCGACAAGGCGCTGGCGGCGGCCCGGGTCCTCGGATGGGCTGCCAGGCTTATCAGCGTGGCCGACCTGGCCGCCGGGCGCCGCCGCATCCTTGGGGTCGAAGCGTCCCTCCCCGGCCTGGCAGAGGCAGGAGCCCGCAGCGGAGACCGCTCCAGCGAGAGCCCGGCGCCGGACCAGCCCGCAGCCGTGCTGTTCACGTCCGGTTCCACCGGGCCCGCCAAGGGCGTCGTCTACACGCACCGGCAACTGGCAGCGATGCGGGATACCGTGGCTGAAACCTTCGGGATCCAGCCCGGTGACCGCCTGGTGGCGGGCTTCGCGCCATTCGCCCTGCTGGGGCCGGCCCTGGGCGCCGTCTCGGTGACACCTGCCATGGACGTCACGGCCCCGCGCACCTTGACGGCGTGTGCCCTCGCCGAAGCGGCCTCGGCAGTTGACGCAACGGTGGTTTTCGCCTCGCCTGCGGCGCTGCGCAATGTCCTGGCCACCGAGAGCGGCCTCAGCTCCGCCGGCGCCGCGGCGTTGGCCCGCGTCGAACTGCTGCTCTCCGCCGGCGCCCCCGTTCCGGAACCGCTCCTCGCCGGGGTGCAGCGGCTGCTGCCCCGTGCCTCATTGCACACGCCGTACGGGATGACCGAAGCCCTTCCCGTCACCGATATCAGCCTTGAACAAATCCGGGCCGCCGGAGCCGGGACTGTGGCGGGGGCCGGCAATGGGGTCTGCGTGGGCCTGCCCGTCCATGGCGCCCGGGTTGCCGTCCTCCCGCTGGCAGAGGACGGCACAGCTCCCGCAGCCCGCCCCGTGACGGAGCCCGGTGTCACCGGCGAGATACTGGTCAGCGCGCCGCATGTTAAGGACTCCTACGACCGGCTTTGGCTCACCCAGCAAGCGAGCGCCGGCACGGCCGGATGGCACCGCACCGGGGACGTGGGCCACTTCGACGCCGAGGGACGGCTGTGGGTGGAAGGGCGCCTGGCGCACATCGTGACAGCTCCAGGAGCGGTGGTAACGCCGGTGGGTCCTGAACAGGCCATCGAGACCCTGGACAGCGTGCGCATGGCCGCCGTTGTTGGGGTGGGACCGGCGGGGACCCAGGCCGTCGTCGCGGTGGTGGAAACCGTGCCTACCGCCCGCAAGGCCGGTCCTGCGGACCCCGAACTGGCCGGACGGGTGCGTGAGGCGGCTGCCGCAGCGGGTGTGCCCGTGTCAGCGGTCCTGGTGGTGCCCGCCCAGCCCACCGATATCCGCCACAACGCCAAAATCGACCGGACCCGGCTGTCCCGCTGGGCGTCGAAGGTGCTGGCCGGCGGCCGACCGGGGACGCCGTGAAAGTCCTGGTCACCGGGGCGAGCGGGCTCCTGGGCCGGGAGGTGGCCGCGTTGCTGGTGCGCCGGGGACACACCGTGGCCACCTTCCAACGGCGTCCCTCGGGCGTTGACGGCGCCGCCGACCGTTGCAACTCCCTCACCGATGATGCCGCAGTCAAGGAAGCGGTGCAGGGCATGGAAGCGGTGGTCCACCTGGCCGCCAAGGTTTCCTTCACCGGCCGCGCAGCGGAGTTTGACGAGGTGAATGTCCGGGGAACCCGGCGCCTGCTCCACGCCGCCCGCGAGGCCGGCGTGCGGGACCTGGTGTACGTGTCCTCCCCGTCCGTGGCCAACACGGGGGCCGCCATCGCCGGGTTGGGGGCAGAACCGGCGGACCCCGAACACGCGCATGGCAACTACTCGCGCACCAAGGCCCGGGCCGAGCTGGCGGCCCTCGCCGCGGACGCCCCGGACTTCCGCGTCACCGCGGTCCGCCCGCACGTCGTCTGGGGTCCGGGAGACACGCAGTTGGTGGAGCGTGTGCTGGCGCGGGCCGCGGCACGCCGGCTGCCGCTGCTCGATGCCGGCGCCGCCCTGATCGACACCACGTTCGTTGACAACGCCGCGGCCGCGATCGTGGCGGCGCTGGACCGGATGGGGCACGTCCATGGCAGGGCCATTGTGGTCACTAATGGGGAACCCCGGCCTGTCGGCGAGCTGTTGGCCGGCATCTGCGCTGCCGGCGGGGTGCCGGCGCCGTCGTGGTCGGTGCCCGGCAGGCTTGCGCGGCTTGCGGGCTCGGTGGTGGAACGGGCCTGGCTCCGGTCCGGCCGGGAGGAGGAACCGCCCATGACGGCCTTCCTTGCCGAGCAACTGTCCACGGCCCACTGGTTCGACCAGCGCGAAACCCGGGCCCTCCTGGACTGGGTTCCGGAGGTGTCGCTGGATGAGGGATTGGCGCGGCTGGCCGACTACTACAGACCAGGTTTCACGGCTGGCACCCGACTCCGCTGACTTCGGGAAGCCGCCGGTTCAGCGGACAGACAGAGGTCTCCAGTTCAGCGGACGACGGCGGGCGGCCAGGAGTGCCCGGTGAGGAGCGGGTGCCGCGCCGGGTTCCGGGGGCATGCTGTGGAACCTACCAGCGGCCGTTCCGCGGCCGGGGCTGGCACACGGGGCACGTGTGGGACGAACGGTTCATGAACTGCTCGCGGCGGATAATCGACTGGATTCCCACTGCGGCACAGCGTTTGCAGGGCTCGCCGCCGCGCCCGTAGGCGTTAAGGGACCTGTCGAAGTAGCCCGAGGCTCCGTTGACGTTGACGTACAGGGAGTCGAAACTGGTGCCCCCGGCCGCCAGGGCATCCAGCATCACCTCGCGGGCGCTGTCCAGGACGCGCTGCGCCTCGGCCCGGCGGAGTGTGTCGGTGGCCCGTGCGTAGTGAAGCTTCGCGCGCCACAGGGCTTCGTCGGCGTAGATGTTTCCGATCCCGGACACCATCCCCTGGTCCAGGAGTGCCCGTTTGAGCCCGGTTTTACGTTTCCGGAGGCGCTGGTAGAAGAGATCGAAGGAGAATGCGGGGTCCAGCGGGTCCCGGGCTATATGGGCTGCTTCCGCCGCGATCAACGGAAGCGGCGATTCGGCGAGACCCCCGGGGCCGCCGTCATCGGTGGGTACCAGGGCAGTCACGAAGAGGCCGCCGAAGATCCGCTGGTCAACGAAGCGCAGTTGGTCCGGCATGCCCTCACGCGGACTGAGGGTCAGCCGTACTTTGAGGTGTTTCTCGTCGGGAACGCCCGGGCCCTGCATCAGCAGCTGTCCGCTCATACCCAGGTGCGCCATGAGGGCAACTTCCGGTGCCTGGCTGGTTTCCGGATGTCCGGGCCCGGCAGCGCCGTTGTCCGTCAGCGGCATCCAGAGGAATTTACCGCGACGGACCACGTCGGACACCGTGGCGCCTTCGAGGTTGCCGATGAAGTCTTGAGCCCCCAGTGCGTGACGCCGGATGGAGCGCGGGTCGAGGACATCGACGCTTTGGACGGTCCTGCCGCGGACCCAGCGGACCAGGCCGCGGCGCACCACTTCAACCTCGGGAAGTTCCGGCACGGACGCTACTTGGCGGCTGCGGAGCCGGCGGACGTACCGGCGGTATCCTGGGCTCCAGCCCCCGAAAGCACCCGCCACGCGTCGGCTGCGGCTTCCTGTTCGGCTTCTTTCTTCGAATGCCCGGAGCCCTTGCCGTAGGCGTTGCCGCCGATGTTCAGGACGGCCGTGAACGTCCGGGCATGGTCCGGTCCCGAGCCGTCCACTGCGTAGTGGATGCTGCCGAGCTGCCGGCTGGCAGCCAGTTCCTGAATGCTGGTCTTCCAGTCGGTTCCGGCGCCCAGGACGGCGGCGTCCTTCAGCATCGGACCGATCAGCCGCATAACCAGCCGACGGGCGGTCTCGATGTCGTTGGAGACGTAGGTGGCACCGATCAGGGCTTCCATGGTGTCCGCAAGGATGGACGCCTTGTTCTTCCCGTGGGTGAGCTTTTCGCCCTGCCCGAGGTAGATGAATTCGCCGATGCCCAGGCTGCGTCCGATGCCGGCCAGTGCACGGGTGCTGACGACGGCGGACCGGCGCTTGGCGAGCTCGCCTTCGGGCAGGTCCGGGTTGTCCCGGTACAGGGCATCGGTCACCGAGAAGCCCAGAATCGAGTCCCCCAGGAACTCGAGCCGCTCATTGGTGGGTATGCCGCCGTTCTCGTAGGCATACGAACGGTGGGTGAGCGCAAGACGAAGCGTCCCGGCGTCAATAGAGACACCGAGACGCTTCAGAAGCTCTTCAGTTGAAGACATCAGTCAGCCTGTTGGGCCGATTAGACGTCAGCGACCTTGCGGCCCTTGTACTCAAGGAACAGCGCGGTGCCAGCAGAGTCGGTAACGACCTTTGCCTGGTGCGGCAAGCTGTAGGTGACCTGGCCGTTCTCAACGGTCTTCACCAGGTGGGGGGCGGTCGCCTTCCACTGCGAGCGGCGGGCGCGGGTATTCGAGCGAGACATTTTCCGCTTGGGAACAGCCACGGCTAACTCATTTCTCTCTAGACAAACACGTACAAATCAATTTTGCCGGTCAGGCTTAGCCATATCAGCTAGGGCAGCCCAGCGAGGATCCAGGACCTCGTGGTGGTGCCCCGGCTCGTCTTCCAGGCGAGCTCCGCATTCGGAGCAAAGGCCCTGGCAGTCTTCCCGGCACACCGGCTGGAACGGCAGGTTGGTGACAACCGCGTCCCGCAACACCGGTTCAAGATCGATTACATCGTGCTCGACTCGACGTTGCTCTTCATCTTCTTCTTCGTCCGAAAGCTCAGCACCTTCATAGAAGAAAAGTTCTTGCACATTGACCTCAAGGTCATACGCAAGGGGATCCAGGCATCGGCCGCATTCGCCGGTTACTTCGACGGCAGCGGTTCCTGATACCAGAATTCCTTCGTGTACGGCCTCAAGCCTCAGGTCAAGCTCGACATCCGAGCCTTCCTGAACACCAATGAGCGCCACACCAAGATCACTCGGTGCGGGTACATGTTCCTTCAGTGTCCGCATGCTTCCCGGGCTGCGCCCGAGGTCCTTGACGTCGAACGCCAGGGGCGAACCAGCATCTCTTTTAATGAGAACTCCTGTTGAACATATGACCGACGTACCATCCTAGCCTGAAGAGCCATGGTGACTCAAACCGGCATGCGGCGGCGCCGAAGTACCCGTCCATCCTACCGTCTTGGCCGCTGATCCGGGCCAGGCTCGCCGGTCACCAGGCGGCGGTGCACCGAACGGGGCACGTAGTCCGAGACGCTGCCGCCCAGTGCCGCCACCTCTTTGATCAGGGTGGACGACAAGTGGAGGTAGCTGGCCTCAGCCGGGAGGAACACTGTTTCCACGCCGCTGAGCTGCCGGTTCATCGTCGCCATGGGAAGTTCGTAGTCAAAATCCGACGACGAGCGCAGCCCCTTGACGATGGCGGACACCCCACGGTGCCGGCAGTATTCGGCGAGCAGCCCGGCGCCTACAGGCTCCACCACGATGCCTTTGAGCGAAGCCAGCGTCTCCCGGGCCATGTCCAGCCGCTCTTCCAGGGTGAACATGTAGTTCTTGGCGTAGTTGGTGGAGATGGCCACGATGACCTCGTCAAAAAGGCCTGCTGCCCGGGCTATGACTTCGAGATGGCCGTTGTGGATGGGGTCGAAGGATCCGGGGCACACAGCGCGTCTCATGCTCCGAACCTACCGCATGGAAAGGCCGGGATACCATGACTGGATGCATCCTCCACGGGAACTTTCCGCGCCCCTGGCACCTGCTCCCTGGCAGCGGACCGCGCTCGGCGCCAACCTGCTGGCACGCGACGGCGGACTGGGTGTCACCATCTTCGAAGAGATGACCACCCTTGCCGTCCAGACCGGCGCCATCAACCTGGGCCAGGGCTTCCCGGATGAGGACGGGCCGCTGGAGATCAGGGAGGCGGCGCGCGCGGCCATCGCCGCCGGAGCCAACCAGTACGCGCCCGGAAAAGGCCTCCCCGAACTCCGCCAGGCGGTGTCCGCACACCAGGAACGCTTCTACGGATTGACGCCCGATCCCGCCACGGAGGTCATCATCACCACCGGGGCCACCGAAGGGATCGCGGCCGCACTGCTGGCATTCGCCGGTCCCGGCGACGAAGTCCTGACCTTCGAGCCGTTCTACGACTCCTACGGTGCGGTCATCGGCCTCACCGGCGCCACCCACGTGACCGTACCGCTGGCCGCCCCGGACTTCATGCCTGACCTCTCCGCGCTGGAATCGGCGTTCAGCGGCCGCACCCGCGTGGTGCTGCTGAACAACCCGCACAATCCCACCGGCGCTGTTTTTCCGAAAGCCGTCCTGCAGCGGGTGGTAGACCTTGCTGCCAAGCACGGCAGCATCATCGTCACCGACGAGGTGTACGAGCACCTCACGTTCGGGGTCACCCATGTCCCCGTGGCAACCCTGCCCGGAGCCGCCGGGAACACGATCACCATCTCCTCGGCCGGAAAGACGTTCTCGCTGACAGGCTGGAAGGTGGGCTGGCTGACCGGGCCCGAGGACCTGGTGGCTGCGGTGCGGACGGTGAAGCAGTTCCTTACGTACAGTTCCGGAACCCCGTTCCAGGCAGCAATCGCCACGGGCCTGGGCCAGCCTGACGCTTTCTTCCACGGCATCGCAGCCACCCTGGAGAAGAAACGGGACATCCTCAGCGCAGGCCTCAGGGATGCCGGATTTGACGTCTTCACGCCGCAGGGCACTTACTTCGTCAACGTGGACACCGCACCGCTGGGCATCACCGATGCGCTGGACCTCGCCCGCCGCCTGCCCGCACTGGTGGGTGTTGCAGCCATCCCGGTCCCGGTCTTCTGCCATCCTGAGGGCGCGGAACGGACGCGCAGCCTGCTGCGTTTCGCCTTCTGCAAGAAGGACGACGTCCTGGCGGAAGCTGCCTCACGGCTGGCAACACTCCGCGGCAGGCTCTGATGTCCGCGGGGGCTGCCAGGCGCTTCCTGCGCACAACCGGCCAGCACGCCACGATCGAACCGGACACGTTCACCGACGGCGGCTATGTGCTGACCATCGGCGGAGCCGAACAGTCCCATGTCAACCTCAGCCGGCCCGACGAGATCTTCTACGAGTACCTGCGCAGGATCGGGCACCTGGTGGATCTCGCCGCACCGGCAGGGGAACCGGTCAGGGCCCTGCACCTGGGCGCCGGCGCGCTGACCCTTGCACGCTACATTCAGGCCACCCGGCCCGGCTCACCCCAATACGCGGTAGAGCTGGAACGGGAGCTGCTGGACTTTGTCCTGCGGCACCTGCCCCTGCCCGAAGGCACGGACCTGACCACCATGATCGGCGATGCCCGGGAGGCACTTGGCACGCTGGATCCCGGACTCACGTTCGACGTCGTCATCCTGGACATCTTCTCCGGGCCCGAGGCACCCGCCCACATCGCCTCCACTGGTTTCTACCGGGAGGCGCGGGACCGGTTGAGCCCGGAAGGGGTGCTGATCGTCAATGTGGGCGACGAGCCTGCCCTCACGTTGGTCAGGAGCCAGGTGGCGGCCATGCGGGAGGCCATGGCCGACGTTGCGGCGTTCGGCGAAGCAGGAGTTTTCGACGCACGGTACCCGGGAAACATCATCCTGGCAGGAACCCAAGGCCCCTGGCCGGAACAGTGGACAACAGAGTTGGCCGCCCGCGGCCCCCACCCTGGCCGGGTCCTGTCGGGAGTGGACCTGGACCCTTTCTCGGCCTAGTCCCCTACCCCTCGGCTCCGTCCGGTAGGTCGTCGGCGGAAATGGCATCGGGCACGGCCGGCTCGGCAAACCACAACCGGGTCTCGCCATACTTTTTCTCCGCGAACCGCGCCAGCCCGCCGGGCCACTCCGGCTCCGGAGAACGCGAGGACCGCTCCACCACCACCACGGCCCCTGCGGCCAGGTGGCCGGCGAGCTTCCGGAGCACCGCGGCCAACGCCTCTTCATCCAGCGGATAGGGCGGATCCAGGAACACCAGGTCCCAGGCAGCGGCATCCGGCGCGCGGTCAAGGAACGGTTCCACCTTGGAGCGGTGCACACTGACGGTTTTGCGGCCAAGGACGCCGTCGATGAGGTCCGCATTACGCTGGCACACTCCGCTGGCCTTGGCGTCGGACTCCACCAGGTCCACGGCCTGCGCTCCCCTGCTGGCACTTTCCACGCCCAGGGATCCGGAGCCTGCGTACAGGTCCAGGACCCTGGCGCCGGAGATCACGCCAAAAGCGTCCAGCCGGGAAAACAGCGCTTCCTTGACGCGGTCGGTGGTGGGACGGGTCAGGGAACCCGGGACGGCGTTCAACGGTGTACCACCCGCGGCGCCGGAAATGATCCGGGTCATCGCCGCTGCCGCCGTCCGCCAGCGCCCTGGGATCCTGCCGTGCTAACCGCGTTCAAGGAACGCCTCCTTCTCGGGATTGAGGTACTTCTCGATGGCATCGGCGAGTTCGGGGTGGCCCGCCAGCAACGGGTCCCCACCGACGATGTGCTGGGCGTCTTCCCTGGCCCGGGCGATGACGTCTTCGTGTTCGAGGACGCGCAACAGTTTCAGGGTGGAGCGTCCGCCGGACTGGGAAGCGCCCAGGATATCGCCTTCGCGGCGCAGCTTGAGGTCCTCCTGGGAGAGGACGAATCCGTCCGTGGTGGCCACCACGGCCTCCAGCCGCCGCCGGCTGGGATGTCCTTGTTCCAAGGAGGTGACCAGCAGGCAGGTTCCGGGCAGTCCGCCGCGGCCGACACGCCCGCGGAGCTGGTGCAGCTGCGAGATCCCGAACCGGTCGGCGTCCAGGATGACCATCAGGGTGGCGTTATGCACGTCCACGCCGACTTCGATCACGGTGGTGGAGACGAGCAGTTTGATCCGGTTGGCGGTGAAGCCGGCCATCGTCTCCGTCTTCAGTTCCGGGTCCTGGCGGCCATGCAGCGGTGCAAGCGGCACCCCCGCCAGCGACGGCTCGGCCAGCAGGTGCTCCACGACGGCGGTGACGGACGCGAGCTCCCGCCCTTCCTCTCCCTCCGCCCCCGGAGGTGCGGCCTCGCCGGGGCTGAAGTCGCCGTCGTCGTCCATGCCGATCTTGGGACAGACCACGTACACCTGGCGCCCTGCCTCGATCTCCTCGCGGGCGCGCGCCCAAATCCGCGCCGCCCAGGCGGGGTTCTCCGCGAGGCCCACGAGGTGGGTGGTGATCGGAGCCCGGCCCTTGGGCAATTCGCTGAGGGTGGACGTCTCCAGGTCCCCAAAAACCGTCATGGCAACTGTGCGCGGGATGGGGGTGGCGGTCATGACCAGCAGGTGCGGGGGCTTGCGCGCCTTGGCCCGCAGGGCGTCGCGCTGCTCCACGCCGAAACGGTGTTGTTCGTCCACCACGATGAGCCCGAGGTCGTAGAAGGAAACGTTGTCGCCGAGCAGTGCGTGGGTGCCAATGATGATTCCCGCCGTCCCCGAGACGGCGTCCAGCATGGCCTGCCTGCGCGCAGCGGTGGGCATGGAGCCCGTCAGCAGCGTGACCTGGACGGATGCGCCGTTTCCGCCGGCAAGCCCGCCCAGGAGGCCATCGCCGGACAACGGTCCCAGGCTGCGCCGGATGGAGTCGTAATGCTGGGCCGCAAGCACTTCGGTGGGGGCCAGGAGTGCTGCCTGCCCGCCGGCGTCGATCACCTGCAGCATGGCACGCAGCGCCACCACCGTCTTGCCGGAGCCCACCTCGCCCTGCAGCAGCCGGTTCATGGGAGTGTCGCGCGCCAGTTCCGCCATGAGGGTTTCGCCGACGGCGGCTTGGCCGGCGGTGAGCGTGAACGGCAGGTTGTCATCGAAGACGGCAAGGACGCCGTCATCCACCGGCCGCCGGGCGGTGGCTTCCTCGGCTGCGAGCTGGGCGCGGCGCCGTGCCAACGCGGACTGCAGGACCAGGGCTTCGTGGTAGCGGAGGCGGTCCCTGGCCCTGCGCCAATCCTCCGCGGACTCGGGAGCGTGGATCAACCTGTAGGCCCGGGAGACCGGCAGGAACCCTTCGCGGTGGGACACCTCCGCGGGCAGCGGATCCGGCAGGGCATCAAGGTCGAGTGTCTCCAGGAGGGTGGCTATGGTCTTCTGGATCTTCCAGCTGGGAAGTTTGGCGGTGGCCGGGTACACCGGGATGGGCATGGCAGCGAGTTTCTCCGGGTCCTGGCCGCTGTCGCTGAAGGGGTCTTCGTCCACCAGCTGGAAGTCCGGGTTGGTCAGGCCAAGCTGTCCCTTGAAGCTGGTGACCTTTCCGGAAAACAGGGCCCTGCGCCCCTGCAGGAGTTCGGTCTTGGCTTTGTACCCGTTGAAGAAGCTGATCTTGAGGGTCCCGGGCACCTTGCCGCGGAAGTCGCGGCCGCCCACCAGCCGGAGCCCCTGTTGACCGTCGTCGTCCGAAACGATGACATCGGTAATGGTTCCCCGGCGGGCCTGCATGGTCCGCGTGCTGCTGGACAGCACCCGGGCGATCAGGGTGACGTCCTCGTCCAGCGGCAGCTCGCTGATGGGGGTTAACTCACCGCGGCTCATGTAGCGGCGCGGGAAGTAATTCAGCAGCCCGTCCACGGTGGTGATTCCGAGGTGTTTCTCAATGACCGCTGCCGAGCGCTTCCCGATGCGCCGCTCCAGGGCCAGGTCGAGCTCAGCGTTCATGCCCGCCGGTGTTCACTGCGTCCATGTCCGGGTCCCGGGGCAGCGCGAGTTCGCTGATGCTGATCTGGGACGGTTCGCCCAGGGACCTGATGAGGGCGACGGCCTGGTCAGGCTGCGGCACGTGCACATGCACCCGCCACCGGTAATTTCCGGCGGGGTCAGCCCCGCTGCCCACCTGGCTCATGATGACGGACTCGCCGATCTCGTCGAGCCGCTGCCGGAGGGTGGCGGCGTTCAGCGGCGACAGGCTGATGGTGCACATGACTTCCACGCCGTCGTCGACCGGCATGGCGGCGTGGATGTGCGGATCGGAGACGTCGTAGCCGTGCAGGCCGTCCAGGAGCTCATTCTGCAGTTCCTCGCCCAGGACCGCCGAGCGCAGGCAGTCGAGGATGAGCAGCATTCCCACGCCGCCGGCATCCACAACGTGGGCGGACTGGAGGGCATCAAGCTGCTCTTCGGTGTGGATCACCGCGGCCAGGGCCCCCTCCACCGCTGCGTCGAGGGCGAGGCCCAGGGCGTGGTTGCTGTCGTCCCCGTCCTGGGCCGCGTCCACGGCGGCGACGGCGCGGGCGGCGGCTTCCATGACGGAAAGCATGGTTCCCGGAACGGGATCACTGAGGGCGGACCAGGCACGGATCTGGGCGCGGTTCAGCGCGGCCGAGAGGAGGGTGGACGTGACCCTGGTGTGGCCGGCAAGGGGCTCGGCCGCTGCGCACAGGAACACGGAGAAGAGGGTGCCGGAGTTTCCCCGGGCCTCCTCCATGGCCGCCTGCCCCGCCGTGGCGAGGACTTCCCCGACATCCACCGGAGCCGGCTGGTCGTCGGTGAGCACCAGGGAGCGGGCAGCAGCACGTACGGTGAGGTAGAGGTTGGTTCCGGTATCGCCGTCCGCCACCGGGAAGATATTGATGGCGTTGAGCCGGTCGCTGTGGTTCCCCAGGGCCGTTTCCGCCTTGCCCAGCCACCTCTTCATCGCCAGCGCGTTGGCGGCAACCTTAGTGTGCAAAGTGATCCCATCCCCCGGTGTCCGCGGCCCGGCCCGCTATCAGGACGCCCGGGCCTTCGTCGGTTCCGAGTGCATGTACCGAGCCTATCGCAGTGAATCCGGGTGGCAGCTGAATGCCGGCCGGAAAAGTGGCCAGCAGGCCGTGGTCCTCGCCCCCGCCCAGCACCCATTGTGCCGGGTCCGCGTCAAGGAGGGTGGCGGCCGGGCGCAGGAGTTCGGCAAGGTGCCCCAGCGGGGCGGGATCGAGGGAGACGGAAACGTTGCTGGCAGCCGCCAGCCGCCTTCCGTCCCGCAGGAGTCCGTCCGAAATATCAAGCATGGCCGTGGCCCCCGCCAGCCTCGCCGCCGGCCCTGCATCCAGGGGTGGCCGGGGCCGGGATTGCAGGTCGAGGAAGATCCGTTCGGCGGGGCCAAGGCTGTCCGCGGCGATGCCTGATTCAAGCAGGGCCAGGCCGGCCGCGGCATGCCCGACGGTTCCGGCCAGGGCCAGGATGTCTCCCGGCCGGGCTCCGGAACGCAAGACAGCGCGGCCGCCGTCGAGCGTTCCCAGGACGGCGACCGTCACGGAAATTTCGCGGCCCCGGCCCAGGTCACCGCCGGCGACGGAACATCCGGTGGCTCCAAGTGCCTGGATTCCTGCTGTCAGCCCGTCCGCCAGGTCTTCCACCCAGGTGACCGGCGTGTCCACCGGCAGCGTGAGGCTGACCACCATCGACGTGGCCGTGGCACCCATCGCGTTGATATCGCTGAGGTTCTGTGCCGCGGCTTTCCACCCGACGTCGAACCCGGTGGTGCGGTAGCCGTTGGGCCAGAGCAGGCGGAAATCCTGGTCCTGGACCTGGGTGTCTATGCTGATCACGGCCCTGCCGTCCGGGGCCGCGATAATGGCGGCATCGTCCCCCGGGCCCAACAGCGTGCTTGCCGTGTGGGATCCCTCCATCCGGAGGCGCGGGAAGATCCGGGCCAGCAGGTCTGCTTCGGAGAGGCCGGCGACGGCGGGCTCGCGGTCAACGCGGTTTCTTAGGTCTTCAGGCACGCCACTACGCTACCGCGACCGGCCGACATCGTGTCCTGGCGGGGGCACGGGCGGCGATAGGCTGGAAGCATGCACCATCCCCAGCTGTCCCTGCCCGCCCGTGCCACCAGGATGGCAGCTTTAGGGGCAGTCGCCGCCCTGTCCCTGGCTGCGTGCTCTCCCGCGGTTGACGTCACCGCCGCCAAGGACGCGGCAAATCCGGCCTGCGCGCCGATGATGGTGGCGCTGCCGGATGCGATCGGCGATTCCCGGCTGCGGAAGACCAACAGCCAGGCAACTGCCGCGTGGGGCGACCCGTCACTGGTCATCCTCCGCTGCGGCGTCAATGTGCCGGGTCCGACGACGGACCGCTGCGTGACCGTCAACGGCGTCGACTGGGTCATCAAGGAAGGCGACCCGGTATGGACGCTGACCACCTACGGCCGGGAACCGGCCACCGAAATCCTGATGGACCCGGACAAGATCAGCTCCGCAACCGTCCTCGCGGACCTGGCCGGCGCCGCCGCGAAGGTCCCGTCGGTGCGGAACTGCGTCGGCCAGGAAGACCTGCAGAACCTGCCCCAGAGCAAATAAGCCTGAAGTTAGGGTGCCGGTTGGGCCCACGCCGGCAGGGTTCCCTGGCCGAAGCGGAGCGAACTCAGGTGCCGGGTGGGCCCACGCCGGCAGGGTTCCCTGGCCGAAGCGGAGCGAGGCTAGGGTGCCGGTGGGGACTAGCGGAGGCCGGTGTTGCGGTTCAGCGCCAAGTGGATGAGTTCATCGATCAGGTCTGCATAGCCCAGTCCCGAGGCCGCCCACATTTGCGGGTACATGCTCTTGGGCGTGAACCCGGGCATGGTGTTGATCTCGTTGATGATCAGCTCACCGTCGGGCGTGTAGAAGAAGTCCACGCGGCTCAAGCCCTCAGCGCCCACGGCATCGAAGGCCAGCGCGGCGAGCTCACGGACCCGTGAGATGGCTTCCGCCGGAATGTCTGCGGGGCAGCTCAGTGCCGCGGCATCGTCCTCGACGTACTTGGCGTTGAAATCGTAGAACTCGTGGGTTCCGCCGGAAACCGAGATCTCCCCCGGCATGGAGGTCCGGGGAGCGTCCGTGCCCCTGCCTTCGAGCACCGCGCACTCAATCTCGCGTCCCACGATTCCGGCTTCGATGACGAGCTTGAGGTCGTGCCGGCGTGCTTCCTCGATGGCGGCGTCGAGCTCATCGATGGAGTCAACCTTGGAAATGCCCATGGACGAGCCCGCGCGTGCGGGCTTGACGAACACGGGGAAGCCCAGGCGGTCCACCTGTTTGCGGACGGATTCCGGGTCATTGCGCCACTGCCTGTCGGTTACCACCACGTAGGGGCCAACGCGGAGCCCGGCAGCTTCGAAGACCACTTTCATGTAGTGCTTGTCCATGCCGACGGCGGATGCCAGGACACCGGCGCCGACGTAGCGGGTATCCGACAATTCCAGGAGCCCCTGAATGGTGCCGTCTTCGCCGAAGGGTCCGTGCAGGAGCGGGAAGACCACGTCCACGGCGCCCAGTTCCTGGGGTACCGCGTTGGGAGAAGCGACAATGAGTTGGTGTTCGCCGCCGATTTCGGCCAGGGTCACGGTCTGGGCGGACGGGGACACTTCCGGCAAGGATGAGGCCGTCAGGGACCATTGCGCGGTATCGGCCGGCGCCAGGACCCATTGCCCGGTCTTGGCGATCCCGATCGGGATGACCTCGTATTTGTCCCTGTTGATGGCGCCGAGCACGCCGGCTGCCGTCACGCAGCTGACGGCGTGCTCGCTGGAACGTCCGCCGAACAGCACGGCGACCCGCGGCTTCCTGTTCGCCGTTTCCGCTGTGGTGGGAGTGTCTTGGGACATGGTCAGTAATCGCCTTCAGGTTTCAATTCCCGGGACAGCAGAACCGGCCCCAGTTGGTCAACGGACAGCTTGCCTGCCAGCACCGCGACGACGGCGGCCGTGATAGGCATGTCGACGCCGAGCTTACCGGCAAGTTCGTGCACGGCCTGGCCGGACTTGATGCCCTCGGCGGTCTGGGTCATTGTGCGGCCCACCTCCTCAAGCGTCAGCCCCTGGCCCAGGAGCCGGCCAGCGGTGTGGTTGCGGGACAGCGCGGACGAGCAGGTCGCCACAAGGTCGCCGAGCCCGGCGAGGCCGGCCATGGTCTTTGCTTCGCCGCCGAGTGCCAGGGCAAGGCGGGAGGTTTCCGCCAAGCCCCGGGTAATGACCGAGGCCTTGGTGTTGTCCCCCATTTCCTTGCCCTCGCAGATGCCCACGGCCAGGGCGATCACGTTCTTGACGATGCCGCCGATTTCCACGCCGACGACGTCCGAGGTGGTGTAGGGGCGGAAGTAGGGTGCCGTGCAAGTCCTGGCGAGCCACCCGGCGGTGGCGGAATCCGTGCAGGCCACCACCGATGCCGTGGGTTCTTCGCGCGCGATTTCCATGGCCAGGTTGGGCCCGGAGACCACGGCGATGCGTTCGGACGGCAGGTCAAGTTCCTGCTTGATGACCTCGCTCATGCGGGCATCCGTGCCGAGTTCGAGGCCCTTCATGAGGGACACGACGACGGCACCTGGTTCGATCATGTCCTTCCACTCCCGCAGCTGCGGACGGAGGGACTGTGCAGGGACGGCCACCACCACCAGGTCGGCCCCGACCAGCACCTGCCGGACGTCGGTGGACGCGGTGATGGTTTCCGGCAGGACGATGTCCTTGAGGTAGGCGCTGTTGCGGTGGGCCTGGTTGATCTGGTCCACCACCTCGGGGCGCCTGCCCCACACCTTGATCACCCGCGGGGTCCCGGCGGCGATGGCTGCGTCGGCGAGGATCTTCGCGAAGGTGGTTCCCCACGAACCGGCGCCGAGGACAGCGACCGTTCGGGCCGATCCCGGCTTGCGGTCAAGAGTCACTGGGCTTCAGCTTCCGGGCCGGACTGCTGTCCGCGTTCGATGAATCGTCCGTGCTTGGCCTGTTGCTGCTTGGCCGGATCCCAGCGTTGGGCAGGCGGCTGTTCACCGCGAAGGCCAGCCAGCAGGCCGGTGATCGCGGCCATGATGACCTCGGTGGCTTCGGTCAGTGTCGCCTTGTCCAGGGGGCGGCCGCTGAAGGCGCTGAGGTCCACCGGGTCCCCCACCACAACCCGCGAGAGCTTCCGCGGAAACAGGTGGAACCTTTTGCCGTACCGGGGGAACACCTCGTGGGCACCCCAGTGGGCGATGGGCACCACGGGGATTCCGCCCTCAAGGGCGAGCCTGGCCGCACCGGTGTGGCCTTTCATGGGCCAGAGCGCAGGATCCCGGGTCAACGTGCCCTCCGGGTAGATGATGATCGCTCCGCCCTCGGCCACGATCTCCTGGGCCACCTGCAGCGAACGGTTCGCTCCCGTCGTCGAACGCTCAACGGGGACCTGCTTGGTGGCATGCAGGAGCCAGCCCAGGCCGGGAACGTTGAACAGGCCGGCCTTGGCCAGGAAGTGCGGGGCACGCCCCTGGTTGTAGAGCATGTGTCCCACAACCAGGGGGTCGATCTCGGTGCAGTGGTTGGGTGCGGCAATGAAGCCGCCGGCAGGCAGCTTCTCGGTGCCTTCCCATTTCTTCGCCATCATGAGGTTCAGCAGCGGGCGGGCGATCCCGGCGATGAACACAAACGTGGCCCTGCTTTTGGCCGATTCCTTCACGGTCCGCCGCTACTTCGTGGTGGCGATGTCGAAGTCGGCACCAAGGCCGGCGAGCTTTTCGGTGAAGCGCTCGTAGCCGCGGTTGATGATGTCGATGCCCGTTACCCGGGAGGTTCCGGTGGCGGCCAGGGCGGCAATAAGGTGGCTGAACCCGCCGCGCAGGTCGGGCACGTCAATGTCGGTTCCCTTGAGCTGGGTGGGGCCGGAGATGACTGCCGAGTGAAGGAAGTTGCGCTGGCCAAACCGGCACGGGACGCTGCCGAGGCACTCACGGTGGACCTGGATGCTGGCGCCCATCCGGATGAGGGCATCGGTGAAGCCGAACCGGTTCTCGTACACCGTTTCGTGGACGATCGAGACGCCCTCGGCCTGGGTCAACGCAACCACCAGGGGCTGCTGCCAGTCCGTCATGAATCCGGGGTGCACGTCCGTTTCCAGGACCAGCGGGTTGAGCTTGCCGCCCTTGTGGTAGAAGCGGATGCCGTCCTCGCCGATGTCCATGCCGCCGCCCACTTTGCGGTAGGTGTTCAGGAACGTCATCATGTCGCGCTGGGAGGCGCCTTCAACGAAGATGTCACCGCGGGTGACCAAGGCAGCCGAGGCCCAGGACGCCGACTCGTTGCGGTCCGAGAGGGCACGGTGGTTGTAGCCGCCGAGATCGCGGACACCCTCGATGCGGATGGTCCGGTCCGTCTGGACGCTGATGATGGCGCCCATCTTCTGCAGCACGGCGATCAGGTCGATGACCTCGGGCTCGGTGGCCGCACCGGACAGTTCCGTGATGCCTTCCGCCCGGGTGGCGCTGAGGAGGACCTGCTCGGTGGCCCCGACAGAGGGATACGGCAACGAGATCTTGGCCCCGTGCAGTCCCTTGGGGGCCGAAATGTGGATTCCGCCCGGGCGTTTCTCGACGACGGCACCAAACTGGCGCAGCACGTCCAAGTGGTAGTCGATGGGACGGTCGCCGATCTTGCAGCCGCCCAGATCGGGGATGAATGCTTCCCCGATCGCGTGGATCAAGGGCCCGCACAGCAGGATGGGGATCCGGGAATCGCCCGCGTGGGCGTCGATGGCCGTGCTGGAGGCCGTCTTGGCGGACGTCGGATCGAGCGTGAGGTCTCCGCTGACCGGGTCTTTATCCACGGTCACGCCATGCAGCTGCAGCAGGGAAGTGACGACCTCTACGTCCTTGATCTCCGGCACGTTCCGCAGCACCGAGGGTTCGTTGCCCAGCAGTGCTGCCACCATGGCCTTCGGTACAAGATTCTTTGCCCCGCGGACGCTGACGCGGCCTGTAAGCGGAACTCCACCGCGGATTGTCAGAACACTACTCATATACCGGTTTCCTCACGATCACTAGCCCACAAATCCTTGCAAAGGCTCCAACCAAGCATAGGAGGTCGCGTTACCGAACCGAAATAAGCGGGCGCCGGCGGCAGTCCGTGGCGGACTCCAAACAACTCCGGCCCCTTCTCCACGCAGGCGGGGAAGGGGCCGGAGGGAAAGCTTGCCTAGGACAGCTTGGCGGGCAGCGTCTTGGGCTTGAACGCCGGGCGGGTGGCCTCGTAGGCAGTGATGTCGGCTTCGTGCTGGAGGGTCAGCCCAATGTCATCCAGGCCCTCCAGGAGCCGCCAGCGGGTGTAGTCGTCGATTTCGAAGGGTGCCACGATGTTGCCGCACACCACGGTCTTGGACTCGAGGTCCACGGTGACCTCGGTTCCCGGGGCGTTCTCGAGCTCTTTCCAGATGAGTTCGATGTCGTCCTGCGCCACCTGGGCCGCCAGCAGGCCCTGCTTGCCTGAATTGCCGCGGAAGATGTCGGCGAAGCGGGAAGAGAGCACGGCTTTGAAGCCGTAGTCCTTCAGCGCCCAGACGGCGTGTTCGCGGGACGACCCGGTGCCGAAGTCCGGGCCTGCCACGAGCACCGAACCGGTGGTGAAGGGCTCCTTGTTGAGGATGAATGAGGGATCCTTGCGCCAGGCCGAGAAGAGGGCATCCTCGAACCCGGTCCGGGTGATGCGCTTGAGGTACACCGCCGGGATGATCTGGTCGGTGTCGACGTTGCTCTGGCGCAGCGGGACGCCGACGCCGGTGTGCTTGGTGAACTTTTCCATGATGTGTCCTAGGCTGCGTGGCTTGCGGATGGGGTTTCGGCAGGCTCCGCCACCGGCTCGGGGGCAGGATCGAGGTCAGACGGCGAGCTGAGCGTGCCGCGGACGGCCGTGGCTGCGGCCACCACCGGGGAAACCAGGTGGGTGCGGCCGCCCTTGCCCTGGCGTCCTTCGAAGTTGCGGTTGGACGTGGAGGCGCAACGCTCCCCCACCTCCAGCTGGTCCGGGTTCATGCCCAGGCACATGGAGCAGCCTGCGAAGCGCCACTCGGCGCCGAAGTCCTTGAACACCTTGTCCAGGCCTTCGGCTTCGGCTTCAAGACGTACCCGTGCGGAACCCGGCACCACGAGCATCCGGATGTTGGGGTCTTTCTCGCGGCCGCGGATGATGTCGGCGGCGGCACGGAGGTCTTCCATCCGCGAGTTGGTGCAGGAGCCCAGGAAGACGGTGTCCACCCGGATCTCCTTCATCGGCGTGCCGGCTTCGAGTCCCATGTACTGCAGGGCGCGTTCGGCGGCGGCTTTGGCGTTCTCGTCGCCGAAGTCCGCCGGGTTGGGCACGGACTGGGAGAGGGAGACGCCCTGGCCGGGGTTGGTGCCCCAGGTGACGAAGGGCTCCAGCGTGTCCGCGTCCAGGTCCACCTCGACGTCGAAGGTGGCGTCGTCGTCGGTGCGCAGGGTGTTCCAGTATTCGACGGCGGCGTCCCACTCGGCGCCCTGGGGCGCGTGCGGGCGGCCGGACATGTAGTCGTAGGTGGTTTGGTCCGGGGCCACCATGCCGGCCCGCGCGCCGGCTTCGATGGACATGTTGCAGATGGTCATCCGTGCTTCCATGGAGAGCGCACGGATGGCGGAGCCGCGGTATTCCAGGACGTAGCCCTGGCCGCCGCCGGTGCCGATCTTGGCGATCACGGCGAGGATGATGTCCTTGGCGGTGACGCCGGGGCGCAGCGTGCCCTCAACGTTGATGGCCATGGTCTTGAACGGCTTCAGCGACAGGGTCTGGGTGGCCATGACATGCTCCACCTCGGAGGTGCCGATGCCCATGGCGAGGGCGCCGAAGGCCCCGTGGGTGGAGGTGTGCGAGTCACCGCAGACCACCGTCATTCCGGGCTGGGTCAGGCCAAGCTGGGGACCGACCACGTGGACGATGCCCTGCTCGGCGTCACCCAGGCTGTGCAGGCGTACGCCGAACTCCGCGCAGTTGTTGCGCAGCGTCTGGATCTGGGTGCGGCTGGTGAGATCGGCAATAGGCTTGTCGATGTCCAGCGTGGGGGTGTTGTGGTCTTCAGTGGCAATCGTCAGGTCCGGCCGGCGCAGCGCGCGGCCGGCAAGGCGCAGGCCTTCGAAGGCCTGCGGGGACGTGACTTCGTGGACCAGGTGGAGATCGATAAAGAGGAGGTCGGGCTGGGCGTTGGCTCCTTCGCCTTCGCCTTTGCGCACCACGTGCGCGTCCCAGACTTTCTCGGCCAATGTCTTTGCCATGGCCATCTCCCTTCACTGCTGTTTGGCTGATGAGTCCAACTGAATCAGGACGGCTCCGCACTGCGCCAGCCGAAAGATTTGCATCTCAGATATTGAGACGGCAATATCATTACATGGACAATTCTAGTGGAGTCGGCGTCATTGATAAAGCAGCCCAGGTGCTCGATGCACTCGAGGCCGGCCCCACCACGCTGGCACAGCTCGTGGCCGCCACCGGCCTGGCCCGGCCCACCGTCCACCGGCTCGCCCTGGCCCTCGTCCATCACCGGCTGGTCAGCCGCGATATCCAGGGCCGGTTCGTCCTGGGCAGCAGGCTCGTGGAGCTCGCCTCTGCCGCGGGCGAGGACCGCCTGATCGCCTCCGCCGGCCCCGTCCTCATGCAACTGCGGGACGCCACCGGGGAAAGTGCCCAGATCTTCCGCCGGCAGGGCGACTGGCGTGTGTGCGTTGCGTCCGCCGAACGCCCCATCGGACTCCGCGACACCATCCCCGTGGGCACGCAGCTGTCCATGAAAGCAGGCTCGGCCGCCCAGGTGCTTCTCGCGTGGGAGGACCACGACCGGCTCCTCGAGGGCCTGCAGTCAGCGCGCTTCACGCCCACCGTCCTGGCAGGCGTACGACGACGGGGCTGGGGACAGAGCCTTGGGGAGCGTGAGCCCGGGGTCGCCTCCGTCTCCGCGCCGGTGCGGGGACCGTCCGGCAGGGTGATCGCCGCCGTCTCCATTTCCGGGCCGATCGAGCGGCTGACCCGCCAGCCCGGGCGCCTGCACGCAGAGGTGGTCTGCAACGCCGGCCGGATCCTCACCGAAGCCCTGCGCAAGACCAACGATTAAGGGGATCCGTCCCGTTTTCCGCTCCGGCGGACCACGCAGCCACCAGGCTCTGCCCGCGGCTACTAGGCTGTGCCCATGGGCAGCTACGCAGTCTTCCTCCGTGGAGTCAATGTTGGCGGAATCAATATCAAGATGGCGGACCTCCGGAATGCGCTGAACGACTCGGGCTTTGCGGATGCCAAGACCCTCCTGGCCAGCGGAAACGTGGTGTTGACCAGCAGTTTGGACGCAGCCGGCGTCAAACGCGGTACCGAAAAATGCCTCCGCGCAGCGTTCGGCTATGAGGCCTGGGTGGTCGTTGTGGAGGCCGGACGGGTGGCCGAACTGGTGGACGCCTGCCCCTATCCGGAAGATGACAAGTCCACCCACACCTACATCACCTTCTCGTCCGACGCCGCGGTCCTGGACGAACTGGAAGCGGCCGGCGCGGCCATTGACGGGCAAAACCAGAGGCGCCTGGGACCTGAAGCGCTGGCATGGCTGGCCCCGGTGGGCGGCACCCTGGACAGCCCCTTCAGCAAGGTCAGTTCGAAGTCCAGGTTCAAGGCCGCCACCACCACCCGCAACCTCCGCACGCTGATCAAGGTCCGGGACGCGGCGGCCGCCCTGGCGCAGGCTGCCTAAGCGGCTTCCGCCTGCTCCATCACTTAGCCCGGCAGCAGCGCCTCCCCGCAGGAGGGACCGCTCCCCTGCGCCAGGCATGGTGTTGCGTCCGCGGAAAGGACTTTTCGGGGGGACTGCCGGGCAAACAAAAATGGTCCCGGGCTAGAGCCCGGGACCATTCCATGGTGACCCCAGCGGGATTCGAACCCGCGTTACCGCCGTGAGAGGGCAGCGTACTAGGCCGCTATACGATGGGGCCAAGTACTTTCCGGCAGCGTTTCCGCTGCACAAGCTCAGTGAGTATTTCACACACTTTGCCATGGTTTCAAATCGGCGAACCGGCTGGAAACCTACTGATTCTTGGCCCCGCAAAGGGCTTCAAACCAGAGCTGGGATACCAGGACTCGAACCTAGAATGACGGTACCAGAAACCGTAGTGTTGCCAATTACACCATATCCCAATGGTACTTTCGGGCCGGATTTCAGGGCGTTTTCCCTGCTCCGTGCGCCTCAGCACGAGAAATTACTTTACCCGAGACTTCGGGCTCGCACAAATCGGCGGGGCCGGCATTTGGGGCCGGCCGAAAAAGGTATCAGCCAAAACCCTTGCCCGCCGTCCGGCGTTGTGGTTACCCTCGAGTAAGTTACCGATCGGTAACAAGCTCCTGCCCGTCAATTCGGGAACCCATGAGGTCGAAGGGACCGCCCTGCCCACCAAGGTTTCGCCACCGGACATTGCTGTCCGGCGGAAGTTAGGAAGTGTCAGCGTTGACAACCCGTACAGCAACCATTGCATCCGCAACCCGCAAAGCCAGGCCCCAGTCCGTCGCCATCATGGCCCTCTCCCTCCTGCTGGTCTTGTTCCTTGCCTTCTACACCTATCTCACGGGCCAGATCGCCAACGGCTCGGCCCAACTGATGGACGGCGCCGAACAGGCCGCCACAGGTGCCGCGCAGCTCAAGGACGGCTCGGGCCGGTTGGCTGCGGGCGCGGGAGCGGCGAGCAAGGGCGCAGCACAGGTGCAGGACGGCTCGATCAAGGTCAAGGACGGTACCACCCAGCTCAATGCCGGGGCCCTCGCCCTGGAGTCGGGGGCCGGCAAGATCTACTCGGGTGTCCGGGACCAGCTCGCCCCGGGCGTGGAGAAGCTTCATGCCGGCACCACCAAGCTGCAAAATGACGTCCTGAACAAACTCGTCCCCGGCGTGTACCAGGTGGACGACGGTGCCCGGAAGCTCCAGGCCGGCGCCGTAGCACTCTCGGCCGCGCTCACCCCAACCGCAGCCGGCAACGCCCCCAACAACCTTGCCGACGGGGCCGGGCAACTGGCAGCAGGGACCGGCCAGCTGGTGGCGGGGGCCGGCCAACTCGACGCCGGCGCCGGCAGCCTTGCGGCCGGTACTGCTGCGCTGAAGAACGGAACAGCCCAGCTGAAGGGGTACCCCGGGGCCGGCAACGACCCCACCAAGGGCGACGGACTGGCTGCGCTCAGCCAGGGCCTGGACCAGCTTGAGGCCGCCGCCAACGGACCGGAGGGCCTGGTGCCGCTGGCGGTGATCAAGGACCAGATCGCCAAATTGGCCGACGGCGGCCGGCGCGCCTACGCGGGGGCAGGGCAGCTTGACTCGGGGGCGGCAAAGCTGAACGACGGCGCGGGACAGTTGAAAGCGGGCACAGGCACCCTGAACTCCGGGGCGGCCCAGCTGAACGACGGCGCGGGCCGGCTCAAGGCGGGTTTCGCCACCCTGGCGGAGAAGCTCAACTCCACGGATCCCCAAAACCCCGGCGTCGTGCTGGGCACCACCATGCTGGCTGACGGCACCGCAAAAATCAGGACCGGAATGGATGGCGTCCCGGGCAATCCCGACAGCCCCGGCCTGATCTACGCCGCCAACAACCTCCAGGACGGCACCACCAAGCTCAGTGCAGGCGTCAACGGCGACGGCGACCCGGCCAACCCGGGCCTCCTGGCCGGAACCGAGGCTTTGTCCGAGGGAACCTCCACCCTGAGCCAAGGCACCGGCCAGCTGCAGTCGGGCTCCACCCAACTGGCGGACGGTACCGGGAAACTCGCGGACGGCAACGGCCAGCTGGATGACGGTTCCGGCAAGCTCGCCGACGGCGCCGGCAAACTGGCCGACGGCAACGCGAGGATCGCTGCGGGAACGCAGGAGCTGCACAGCAAGGTAGCCGCTGTGTCGCCGTCGTCCTGGCTGGACAGTCCCCTGACGGCACTGCTGCTGATCGCCGTGCTCGTGGGAGCCGCTGTCGGCGGATATTTCCTCCTCCGCCGCACGGCGAGACTGAACGCCGCCTGACAGGCACGCCGGGCCGCCAGTCAAGCATGGTCCGGGCCGGACGTGGGTCGCCCGGCCAGGACCTAAGCGAAGAGCGGGAGCAGATCCGCCAACGAGGTGACCGCGGTTCCATCAAAGTGGGCCGCGGTCTCAGCGTTGCGGTTGAGCCAGATGCCAACCAAGCCGGCCGCCGTCGAGCCTTCCGCATCCAGCAGCCGGTTATCGCCCACGTACAGCGTCTCGGCAGGGATGGTGCCCAGGAGCCTGACGCCTTCCAGATAGATGGCCGGATCCGGCTTGGCCACGCCCAGGGTGTCTGTGCCTACGAGGTGCTTCACGCGGTCAAGGCCGGCGCCGTCCAGCTTGGCGCGCTGGTAATCGTGGACGTTGTTGCTGACGGCCCCGTACGGGATCCCGGCGGCGTCCAAAACGTCAAGGAGCGGCGAAACGTCCGGGAACGGTTTCACGTAGGACGGCTGCTTTTCCACGTACGCTGCCAGCCACCGGTGCGATTCATCGCCGTCGGCCAATTCCACGCCAAAATGGCCCAGGGCAGCGCGTCCGCGGAGCAGGCGCTGTTCATTGAAGGTCAGCTCACCGGCCAGGTAGCGGTCGTAGTAGTGCGTGGTCTCGTGGGTAAAGATCCGCCCGAAACGTTCCCAGCCGGCCTGGTCCAGGTGGGGAAGCAGGTGCTCGCTGACCTCCCGCAGGGCGGTGGTCATCGAATACTCGAGGTCCACCAGGGTGTCGTCAATGTCGAACAGGACGCCCCTGACCACGCCCAACGGAGTGTCCGCAGCGCCCGCCCGGGCTTCGCTTGGCGCTGTCATCAGCCGCGGAAGGCGCGGAGCCTGCGCAGGGAGGATTCCTTGCCCAGGATTACCATCGATTCGAACAGGGGCGGGGAGATCCGCCGGCCGGAAACAGCTGTCCGGACGGGCCCGAACGCGAGCCGCGGTTTGATGCCCAGGTCCTCCACCAAGGCCTGCTTCAGGGCTGCCTGGATGCCCTCCGCTGTCCAGTCCGCCACCGGTTCCAGGGCGGCAAGTGCCGCATCCAGCACCTCGGAAAGGTTCTCGGGAAGGCCCTTGCGGGCGTCATCGGCGATGTCGATGGCGTCGTCCGCCTTGAACAGGAAGGCCAGCATGTCGGGCGCCTCACCCAGCAGCGTGATGCGCTCCTGGATCAACGGTGCGGCCTCGATGAGGATCTCTTCCTCACGGTCGGTCAGGATCTCCCCCACCAGGCCTGCGTCGCGCAGGTAGTGCGCCACCCGGTCGCGGAAGACCTTGGGCTCAAGCATCCGGACGTGCGTGCCGTTGATGGCCTCGGCCTTCTTCAGGTCGAAGCGCGCGGGGTTCCCCAGGACATCGTGGATGTCGAAGTGCTCCACGAGCTGTTCAACCGTGAAGATGTCTTCGTCGGCGCTCAGCGACCAGCCAAGGAGGGACAGGTAGTTCAGCAGCCCCTCAGGGATGAAGCCCCGCTCGCGGTGCAGGAAGAGGCTGGACTCGGGGTCCCGCTTGGAGAGCTTCTTGTTTCCCTGGCCCATGACGTAGGGCAAGTGGCCGAACTCGGGCATGTATTCGGCTACGCCCACCGCGTACAGGGCCCGGTACAGGGCAACCTGGCGCGGAGTGGAGCTGAGCAGGTCCTCACCGCGCAGCACGTGCGTGATGCCCATGAGGGCGTCATCCACGGGGTTGACCAGCGTGTACAGCGGTGCACCGTTGGCACGGACCACTGCGAAGTCGGGCACGGAGCCGGCCTTGAAGGTGATCTCGCCACGGACCAGGTCGGTGAAGGTGATGTCTTCGTCCGGCATGCGCAGGCGGAGTACAGCCTGCCGGCCCTCGGCCCGGTACTGCGCCAGCTGCTCGTCGGTCAGGTGCCGGTCGAAGCCGTCATAGCCAAGCTTGGGGTCCCGGCCGGCGGCGCGGTGGCGCGCCTCGATCTCCTCCGGGGTGGAGAAGGACTCATAAATGAATCCGCCGTCATGCAGCCGCTTGATGACGTCCTGGTAGATGTCGCCGCGCTGGGACTGGCGGTAGGGCTCGTGCGGGCCGCCAACTTCCACGCCCTCGTCCCAGTCGATGCCCAGCCACTTCAGCGCGTCCAGCAGCTGGTGGTAGCTTTCCTCGCTGTCACGCGCGGCGTCCGTGTCCTCGATCCGGAAAACCAGCGTGCCTTTGGTGTGGCGCGCGTAGGCCCAGTTGAACAGGGCCGTCCGGATCAGTCCCACGTGCGGGGTGCCCGTGGGCGACGGGCAGAACCGGACGCGGACGGGCGTCTCGGCGGTGATGGGCGGAATGGAGGCGGCAAGCGACGAAGAAGCGTTAGTCATAGTGGCTTCAACTTTACCCGCCCGGCCGCCCCCAGGCCTTCCGCGCGGCAGCCGGGGTCAGCGGCGGACGATTGGGTTGGACAACCGGCCGATGCCTTCAATTTCCACTTCGAAGCGGTCGCCTTCCTTGACCAGCCCCACACCGGCAGGCGTACCGGTCATGATCACGTCACCCGGCAGCAGGGTGAAAGCCTGGGACACCACGGACACCAGTTCGCGGACGCCGCGGATCATCTGGCTGGTGCTGCCGTCCTGGCGGATTTCCCCGTTGAGCCTGCCCTGGATCTGCAGGTCCTCGGTGTCGAGGTCGGTCTCGATCCACGGGCCCAGTGGCGCGGACGTGTCGAAGCCCTTGGCGCGGGTCCACTGCAGGTCGGTCTTCTGGACATCGCGGGCGGTGAGGTCGTTGCCGCATGTGTAGCCGAAGATGACATCGTCAACGCGGTCCTCGGGAACGTCCTTGCAGATCCGGCCGATCACCACGCACAGTTCGGCTTCGAAGGAGACCTCGTCGGAGAATTCCGGCAGGACCACGGGGTCGTTCGGGCCCACCACTGCGGTGTTGGGCTTCAGGAACAGCAACGGCTGGGCGGGTACCTCGTTGCCAAGCTCATGCGCGTGTTCCACGAAGTTGCGTCCGACGCCGATGACCTTGCTGCGCGGGATGATGGGCGCCAGCAGCCGGACGTCCTCCAGCTTGTGGCGCACGGACGTGCGCTCCACACCGTTGAAGAAGGGGTCGCCGTGGATGACAGTGATTTCCTCACTGCCGCTATCACCTTCCACAACGCCGTACAGGGGATCGGAATCGACAACAAACCTCGCAATACGCATGGTTCCTACCCTACCGTTTCGCCGGCGCCGTCCGGCCTCCGCTTTCGGGACCGCGGAGGTAGGAGAGCTGCGCGGCCACGGACAGCTCGGCCGCGCGCCTGACGGAAGGGTCGACGCCGGCATAGACGGCGTCCGCCACGTCGCCCACGGTAGCGTCCCGGCCCAGCGTGCCCAGCGCCGCGCGGATCTGCGCGAGCCGGTCCTCCCGGTGCGCCCGGTAATCCCTGGCGATCAATGCGAGGGACGGCAGTACCGGGCCGTGGGCGGGAAGGACCGTGGCGGGCCCCAGGGCTTCCAGTCGGTCCAGGCTGGAGAGGTAGTCGCCCAGTGTTCCGTCCGGGTAGTCCAGGACGGTGGTGCCCCTGCCCAGGACGGTGTCACCGGTCAGCACCGATCCGTGCTGTCCGTCGGCCGCCAGGTGGAAGCATACGGAATCAGAGGTGTGCCCGGGGGTTGCCAGCACCGTGATGTCCACTCCAGCGGCGTGGACCACTTCGCCGTTGGCCAGCGGCGCTCCCCCGCCATGGCAGTGGGCCGGGTCCATGGCGCGGACGGGCGCACCCGTCAGTTCATGCAGGCGTGCGGATCCTGCCGTGTGGTCTGAGTGCCGGTGCGTCACCAGGATGATTTCGACGTCGCCTGCCCCGGCCAGCGCTGACAGATGGGTTTCGTCCGGCGGACCGGGATCCACCACGACGGCGGTCGGGTGGCCCGGGGCGCGCAGGACGTAGGAGTTGGTGCCGTCCAGGCTCATGGGGCCGGGGTTGGGGGCCAGGATGAACTGGGTGAGGCCTGAGCTGCGCTGCAGGCCGGGGCCGGGAACTGAAGTCACTGACCCATCCTTGCATCAAGCCCCGTCCTCCCCCACCCTCCCGCGAGGGTGCAGTGGCGGAATAGATCGGCCGCCTGCGCAGGTTGGCAACCGGTGACAGCACAATGATCCCCACCAGGAAGCCTGACACCGCCCCATGAGCACACCATCAATCGCAGACCTCCTCGCCCGCGCGGACGCAGACGGCCACGACCATTCGGCAACCGAAAAAGCCACCGGCCTCCTGCACATCCATAACCACGCCAAGGGCAGCATCATCTGGTTTCCCACGTGGAAGAAGTTCCGCGAGACAACCGACTGGACGGACAACGTCAGCGCCGTCGCGGCTGAGCTGGGGACCGCTTCCGCGCCCGCTGACCAGGCCGGCGCCGCGTTGATCGCCGCCGACCTGGAGGCGCTGGTGGACCAGGCTTCCCGATCAGCCGACGCCGCCGTCTTCGTACAGGAAAAACTCACCCGCCACCTGACCCGGACCTGGGCCGTTGGCGACGCCGTGGCCAAGGCCAACGGGAAGGACCTCTTCACCGGCGGCACCACCCCCTCCGTGTATGCCGGCTACCCCTACGACGTCTACGCCCAGGACGGCGGCGTGTTCGCCACCACGCTCTGGAACGACCTCATCGATGCCCGGCGCAACCGCGCCCTGGCGGAGGAGGCTGCCCGCAAGGCGCTCAAGCCCGTGTCCCGCAAAGCCATGAAGAACGCTGCCCGGAAGGCGGCACGCCGCTGACCCGGCCTCACCCGCAGCAACGCAAAACGGCGCCTTCCGGACAAAACTCCGGAAGGCGCCGTCGTGCGTGGAGAGCCTAGGCCAGGCGGGTCAGCCAGCCGTGTGTGTCCGGCTCGGCACCGGTCTGGATGCCCAGCAGCTTTGCGCGGATGGCCATGGTGGTTTCCCCGGCCTTGGCGTCCTCGGAGCCGATGAACTCGGTTTCATCCTTGAGCACCCCGATGGGGGTAATCACTGCCGCGGTGCCGCAGGCGAACACTTCGGCGATGTCGCCGGAGGCCACGCCGTCGCGCCATTCATCAAGGGTGATCTTGCGTTCGGCCACCTCGCGGCCCATGTCCTTGGCCACCTGGATGACGGACATGCGGGTGACGCCTTCCAGGATGGTTCCGGTCAGCGCGGGGGTTGCCAGCGAGCCGTCCTTCATGACGAAGAACACGTTCATGCCACCCAGCTCTTCCACGGCGTTGTCGTTGGCCTGGTCAAGGAACAGCACCTGCTTGCAGCCGTTGGCTTCAGCTTCCTGCTGCGCGATCAGGGAGGCAGCGTAGTTGCCGCCGCACTTGGCGTCGCCGGTGCCGCCGCGGCCGGCACGGGCGTACTGGCGCGAGATCCAGATGGACACCGGCTTGAGTTCGCCGCCGAAGTAGTTTCCGGCCGGCGAGGCGATCACGCGGAAGGACACCTCACGGGCTGCCCGGACACCCAGGAAAGCCTCGGTGGCGATCATGAAGGGCCGCAGGTACAGGGCTTCGCCGTCGCCGGAGGGCACCCATTCCTTGTCGGCGGCCACCAGCTCGCGGATGGCGCCGAGGAAGTATTCGGCGGGGAGTTCGGGCAGGGCCAGCCGGCGGGCCGACTTGTTCAGCCGCGCCGCGTTCGCCTCGGGCCGGAACGTCCAGACGGAGCCGTCAGAGTGCCGGTACGCCTTGAGTCCCTCGAAGATTTCCTGGCCGTAGTGGAAGACGGCGGCGGACGGGTCAAGGACGATCGGGCCGTAGGGCTCGATCCGGGCATCGTGCCAGCCGCCGTTGCCGTCCGCGTCAACGCTGTAGTCGACGACGGCGGTGTGGTCGGTGAAGTAGTTGCCGAATCCCGGGTTTGCCAGGATGGCTGCACGCTCTTCGGCGGACTTCGGGTTCTCCGAAGGCTGCCGGGTGAATTCGACGCCATGGGCGGTCTGAGTCATGGTTCCTCCACGATCGGCCGCCCCGTGGTTCAGCACTGAACAGCGAGGCGGCATTTGGTGATTCGAGTCAAGCTTACGCCCGATGCCGGGCCCGCCGGCGTGGGCTAGAGCCCGGCGGCGATGGCGTCGCCGACGGCGGTGGTGCTGCGGGGGGTACCGTCGCGCTTTTCGACGTCGGCCACCACGGCGGCTTCGATCCTGCGGGCGGCTTCGGCGAAGCCCAGGTGGTCCAGGAGGAGCGCGGCGGAGAGGATGGCAGCGGTGGGGTCTGCCTTGCCCTGGCCGGCGATGTCCGGCGCGGAACCGTGGACGGGCTCGAACATGGAGGGCGCGGTGCGGTCCATGTTGATGTTGCCCGATGCCGCCAGGCCGATGCCGCCGGTGACGGCGGCGGCGAGGTCGGTGAGGATGTCGCCGAACAGGTTGTCGGTGACGATCACGTCGAAGCGGGACGGGTCGGTGACCATGAAGATGGTGGCGGCGTCCACGTGCAGGTAGTCGTGCGTGACCCCCGGGAATTCCTGGGCGACAGCTTCAACCGTGCGCTTCCACAGGTGCCCGGCGAAGACCAGGACGTTGTGCTTGTGCACCAGCGTGACGTGCTTGCGTTCCCGGAGGCTGGCGCGGCGGAAGGCATCGCGGACCACGCGCTCCACGCCGTGCGCCGTGTTCAGGGACACTTCCGTGGCCACCTCGTGCGGGGTTCCCGCCCGCAGCGAACCGCCGTTGCCCACGTAGGGTCCCTCGGTTCCCTCGCGCACCACGATGAAGTCGATGGTGCCGGGGTTTGCCAGCGGGCTGCCGACGGTCCCGTAGAGCCGCGAGGGCCGCAGGTTGACGTAGTGGTCCAGGCTGAAGCGGAGCTTGAGGAGCAGCTCGCGCTCGATGATCCCGGACGGGATGCGGGTGTCGCCCGGGGCGGCACCGACAGCGCCGAAGAGAATCGCGTCGCGCGTTTTCAGGTCTGCCAGGACGTGGTCCGGCAGGGTTTCACCGGTGGCGAGCCAGTGCTCGGCTCCGAGCTCGTAATGAGTCGGCTTGAGCTGCACGCCCTCCGCGGCCACAGCCTTTTCGAGGACTTTGAGGGCCTCGGCAATGACTTCGGGGCCGATGCCGTCACCGGGAATAACTGCAAGATCGATGGAGGATGCGCTCATGTTTTCAGCGTAGCCAAAACATCCATATGCTGGTCAACCTATCCCAGAATGTGGACAAGAGCGCATCCTCGCGCTTGGGTATTGCCGTCCTATTCGGCCGGTTCCTCGAATTTGGGGAACACGGGAGCGGGAGCGGGCAGCGCCGTGCCGGGAACGATCGGTGTTGCGATCGCCGCGAACTGGCGGGCGGCCTCGGGCTGGCCCAGGGCGTCCAGGATCTTCGCCGTGGCGCCGGGCATGACCGGCTGGGCGAGGATGGCCACGATCCGCAGCACCTCCAGCGTCACGTACAGCACCGTGTTCATGCGCTCGACGTCGGTCTTCCGGAGCACCCAGGGCGCCTGCTCGGCGAAGTAGGCGTTGGTGTCCCCCAGCACCGCCCAGATGGCCTCCAGGGCGCGGCTGAATTCCTGCTTGTCAAAGGCGGCACGTGCGGTGTCCAGCAGGCCGTTGGCCTGGGCCAGGATGGCGTTGTCGGCGTCCGTGAACCCGCCGGGCGCGGGTACCGCGGCGCCGCAGTTCTTGGCCACCATGGACAGGGAGCGCTGGGCGAGGTTGCCGAAGTTGTTCGCCAGGTCCGAATTCATCCGGCCCACGATCGCCTCGTGGTTGTAACTGCCGTCCGCCCCGAACGGGACCTCGCGCAGGAAGAAGAAGCGCACCTGGTCCAGGCCGTAACGGGCCACGAAATCGGCGGGAGCCACCACGTTGCCCAGGGACTTGGACATCTTGACCCCGTTGTTGTTCAGGAATCCGTGGATCATGACGCGCTTTGGCAGCTCCAGCCCGGCACTCATCAGGAACGCGGGCCAGTAGATCGCGTGGAACCGGGAGATGTCCTTGCCGATGATGTGCACGTCGGCAGGCCAGTACTTCCGGAACTTCTCCGATTCGACATCCGGGTAGCCAACGCCGGTGAGGTAGTTGGTCAGCGCATCCACCCACACGTACATGACGTGGTTGTCGTTGCCCGGGACGGGGACACCCCAGTCGAACGTGGTCCGGCTGATGGACAGGTCCTCCAGGCCGCGCTTGACGAAGCTGATGACCTCATTGAACCGGTACTGCGGGGCGCCGAATTCCGGGTGGGATTCGTAGAGGGCCAGCAGTTTGTCCTGGTAGGCGGACAGCCGGAAGAAGTAGCTCTCCTCCGCGGTCCACGTCACCTCGGTGTCCGTCTCTTTCGAGTAGCGCACGCCGTCGTCCTTCAGCACCGTCTCATCCTCGGCGTAGAAGGCCTCGTCCCGGACGGAGTACCAGCCCTCGTACTTGTCGAGGTAGATGTCGCCGTTGGCTTCCATCTTCTTCCAGATGGCCTGGGACGCAGCGTAGTGGTCCTCGTCCGTAGTCCGGATGAACCGGTCGTAGCTGACGCCCAGGGCAGCGTGCGCCGCCTTGTAGATCTCGGCGTTCCGGTTCACCAGCTCCTTGGGCGTGATCCCTTCCTTCTCCGCCGTCTGGGCAATTTTCATGCCGTGCTCGTCAGTGCCGGTCAGGAACATCACGTCATAGCCGTCCAGCCGCTTGAAGCGCGCCATGGCGTCGGTGGCTATGTACTCGTAGGCGTGGCCGATGTGCGGCACGCCATTGGGGTAGGTGATGGCCGTGGTGATGTAAAACGGCGTTTTCTCTGAAGCAGTCACGGTGCGGACGGTTACCTTCGGTGCGGTGGAGTGGGCTAGATCAGTTCTGTCAGGGTATCGCTCAGGCGGACCAGCTCGTGGTCGTGCGAGGCCACCAGGACGGCGATGCCGTCCGAAGTGGTGTCCTTCAGGATGCTGATGATGCGGTTGGCGGAGGCACGGTCCAATGAGGCGGTGGGCTCATCCACCACCAGCACCCTGGTGCCCAGGATCAGTGCGCGGGCGATCGCCACACGCTGGCGTTCGCCGCCGGACAGCTGCGCGGGACGGTGCCTCATGCGCCGGCCCAGGCCCACCAGGTCCAGCAGGTCCTTGGCCATGTCGCGCCGCTGGTCCACCTCGCCGTCCGGGACGGCCGGCAGGAGGACGTTTTCGAGGGCGCTCATGCCGTCAATCAGGGCACCGCCCTGGTCCACGTACCCGATCAGGGCACGGCGGCGGTCTGCGATTTCGTCGTCGCCCATGCTTTCGAGCGAATCGCCTTCCCAGAAAACCCGGCCCGACGTCGGGAGGGTGAGTCCGGCGCCGACGGTCAGGATGCTGGTCTTGCCCGAGCCGCTTCGGCCGGCGACGCAGTGCATCTCCCCCGCGTGCAGGGTCAGGTCGAAACCCTCCACCACGCTGACTGCCTCGGCGCCGCCCTTTCCGCCGCCGTACCGGATGGTGATGTCGCGCATCTCCAGCGGGGTGGCGTGATCGGCAGACTTGACGATGGTGTTGGCCCGGGTCTGCAGGGGGACCTCAGTGGAGCCGCTCCGGCGGCTGCGCTGGACATTCGTCGGGTTTGTCATTGGACCACTTTCGTTGCAATCGGTATCCAGCAAAGTACAGCCACCAGCCCGGCCACGGCGGCCCAGATGGCCGCGTAGGGTGCCAGCAGCAGGCCGATGCCCAGGGCGCCCAGCACGCCCAGGGGCAGGGCCACGGTTCCCACCAGTGCGTTTTCGAACAAGCGCACCTGGCGGAGCATGTCGGGGTTCCAGCCCATGGCCTCGAGGATGCCCAGGTACTGGCGCTTGGCGTTGAGTTCGAAGCGGCCGGTCACCAGGGTGAGCACCAGCCCCACAGCCACGCCGGCCACGGCCAGCAGGATGCTTGGCAGCGTGACGCTCGCGGCAGCCAGGCCGCTGAGGGCGCTGGCGCCTGCGGCCCGGGGAATGTCGATCAGCAGGGCGATCAGGCCGCCGACAGCGGCGCCGAAGACACCCACCGCCACGGCGAGGGACAGCGTGTTGAACTTGTTGGTGCCCAGCTGCCGGTTGGCGAAGGTCAGCGGTGAATCGACCGGGATGAGCCGCTCGTCATGCTGCGGTTCCTGGTCGATGACGTCGCGGTGGCGGAGCTGCTGCGCGGCGAACAGGGCCGCACCGCAGTAGAGGACCACGACGGCGGCGCACACCAGGGCGGTGGGCAGGCTCCAGCTCAACAGGCTCAGCACGATCCCGGCGGCGGCGAGCAGCACGGCGCCGACACCGAACTCCTCGAGGACCCAAGTGCGGATCCGCCGCTGCGTCCAGCCCATGGCACGGAGTGTTCCGGCCTCGCTGCGGCGTTTCCGGATGTAGCTGACGGTTGACGCCCCGGTGAGCAGGGCCGCACCGCAGAGGGTGAGGAACAGCAGGGTGACGTTGGTGCCGGACAGGGAACCGGCCACGGCGTCGGCGGCATTCTGCCGGACCCAGGACTGCTGGACGGTTCCCAGCGGGGACTCCTTGCCCGCTCCGTCCTTGGAGTAGCCGGGCACGGCGATGCTGGTGTCCTCGCGGGCCGAGCCCGCCACGATGGTGGCGTCCAGGCCCATGTCCCGGATTTCGGCGGCGAGCTTCTCCACCTCGGGCTGGGCTTCCTTCCAGCTGCCCGGAGCCTTGGCGCGGACGCGGACGGCGTCGATCACTGCGGCGTTCTGCTTGTAGCCGCGGGCTGCGGCCAGGCCGTAGTAGTCGGTGATCGCACCGGCGGACTGACTGGCCAGGCCGGTGGCACTCAGGGACGGCTTCAGCTCCGCAGCGGGGACGTCCTTGCCTGCGGCGTCCTTGACCAGGGTGAACGGGGTGGGGTCGTAGCCACCCAGCGGCAGCTTGTTGACGTCACCGGAGGCGGCGGCCACGGCAGCGGGGTCGAACGTGCCGTAAACCATGGGCAGCGGCTGCGCCGGCTGCTGCTGGCCGGTGGACAGGTTGTCCCGGTATGAGCGCTCGTCCACAGGGTCCCGCTGGGTCTGGTCCACGGGGGCACCGTTGGCGGCCTTGTCCGGCAACCGGTTTACGGTCACCCAGTCTCCCGGAACTGCGGTCTTGTCCACGGCGCCGTTGGATGCGGTGTCACCGTCGGTGTACTTGGGGGCGCCGGCGAAGTTGGTGCTCCACTTGGCGGGCGTGTACAGGCCCTGGTTGAAGTTGCCGTTGTTGCCCAGCAGGGACGAGTGGTCGGTGGAACCGGGCCAGGACAGCACGAAAGGGTCTTTGGAAACGAACGGCAGGTAATCCTTGCCCAGCGACTTGGACACGGTGCCGACGTCCTTGACGACCTTGCCGGCGTCGTCGATTTCCTCGATCTTGACGTTGTACTTCAGGTCCAGCGAGGTGCCCGAACGGACGATCAGGGGAACGGCCTGGGAGCCGCTGGTGAGCTGGCCTGTGCGCTTGGCCTGCTGGTACTGGGTCATCAGGGGGGCCCAGTACTTGAGCTTCACGCCCAGGAAGTCCGGTCCTTCCTTGAGCTGGTCCATGCTGATGCCACTGGTGAAGAGGCCTTCCAGGTACCTTCCCACGGCACCGGCGTCACGGGCGTCTGCGGGGGGCGCCTTTTCCAGCGGGGCCAGGAAGTCGCCTGCGGAGCCCAGCAGGGCCCGTTCGGCCGCAGGGTCCACTGCCACCACGGATTCGGTGACCTCGGGGGCGAGCGGCAGCGCTACGGAGAGGTTGAACAGGTTGTGCTCGGAACCGCCGGCGGGGCTGGGGAACTTGATGCCGGTCTCCCCTGCCGGCGCGGCGATGCGGATGCTGCTGCCGCCCGGGGCCTTCTCTTCGACGAGGCGGGCCTTGCCCAGGGTTCCTTCGGCGGTGGTCTTGAAGAGGGTTTGCTCGGAGTTGCCGTCGGAGCTCACGGCGCTGGCGGTCAGACGGTACTTCTTGGCTGTGTCGCTGAGGACTGATTCGGCCGCGGGCCACTGGTTCGGGGCGGTGGCCCCGGCGGCCTGGTCGGCCGTGGCGGTACCGGCGAGCCCGGCGTTGTAGCCGAGGTAGTCCATGGCGTCGAGCCGGGGCGTCTCCAGGTTCTGGGTTACCCGTGAGACAAGGCTGATGGGTGCGGCCACGGACGTGCCGGAGAGTTTCCGGATGGAGTCCAGCTGGTCGAATCCGATGCCGCCGGCACCATTGGCGATCTCCGGCTGGAGGAGCGCTCCGGACGGCGCCTTGGCCTGGACCAGGATGTCGTAGAGCCCCCTGGAATTTTCGTCGATTGTCCGGTTGAGCGCGGCCTGTGACTGGCTTTGGACGACGACCGACAAGCACATGGCTGCGATCAAGATGGCCGCGGTCAACAGCAGCACCCTGCTTCTGATGAACCTCTGGACGGCGTTCATGGAACTCCCTGAAACCTGGATTGCGTGCGCGCACTTCCAGCCGCCCGGGGCAGACGTGGGCAATGGCGGACGGATGTGCAAAAGGTATTGGCCGGCCTGCCGGCTACGGTCCTGAATCAGGACCAAGCCATTTTAAGCAGACCGGCCAATCATACGTGGCTCCGCCGGGGCGTGCCCGCGCGGAGGAGCGGCTTCGGCGTTTCGGCCGGTGTGTCGCGTTAGTCTTCCAGGTCCACTTCCCGGACCATTTCAGCGCCGATGCCGGCCTTGATGGCGTCCAGCACCTGCTGCGGAACGGAACTGTCGATGGTCAGCAGGGCCAGGACCTGGCCGCCCTCGTTGGAGCGGGCAACCTGCATGCCGGCGATGTTGATGTTGTTCATGCCCAGGATGTGGCCAATGGTGCCAATGACGCCGGGACGGTCGGTGTAGGCCACCACCACCAGATGCTCGCTGATGGGGATCTCAACTTCGAAGCCGTTGATGCCCACCAGCTTCTCCACCTGCTTGGGACCGGTCAGGGTGCCGGCCACGGAGATCTGGGCGCCGTCGCTGAGGGCGCCGCGCAGCGTCAGGACGTTGCGGTACGACTCGGTGTCGGGGGTGGTGATCAGGCGGACGTTGATGCCGCGCTGCTCGGCGATGACGGGTGCGTTGACGTAGGACACCTGCTCGGTCACGACGTCGGCGAAGATGCCCTTCAGTGCGGCAAGTTCAAGCACCTTGACATCGAGGGTGGAGATTTCGCCGGCCACCTCGACGTCGAACTGGGTCAGGGAGGCGTGGGTCAGCGCGGTGAAGATGCGGCCCAGCTTTTCGATCAGCGGGATGCCCGGGCGGACGTCGGGTGCGATGACGCCGCCGGCAACATTGACGGCGTCCGGCACCAGTTCGCCGGCGAGGGCCAGGCGAACGGACTTGGCCACGGAGACGCCGGCCTTTTCCTGTGCTTCGTCGGTCGAGGCGCCCAGGTGCGGGGTCACCACCACGTTGTCCAGCTTGAAGAACGGCAGGTCGGTGCTGGGTTCCTTGGCGAAGACGTCGACGCCGGCGCCGGCGATCTCGCCGTCCTGCAGGGCCGTGAAGAGGGCTTCCTCGTCCACGAGGCCGCCGCGGGCCACGTTGACCACGTAGGCGGTGCTCTTCATCTTCTTGAAGGCGTCAGCGCCGAGCATGCCCACGGTCTCGGGCGTCTTGGGCATGTGGATGGTGATGAAGTCGGACTGGGCAAGGAGCTCATCCAGGGTGACCAGCTGCACGCCAAGCTGCGCCGCGCGGGCGGAGGTGATGTAGGGGTCGTAGGCCAGGATCTTGGTGTCGAAGCCCTTGAGGCGGGCTGCCACGAGCGCGCCGATCCGGCCGAGGCCGATGATGCCGATCTTCTTTTCGAACAGTTCGATGCCGGTGTACTTGGAGCGCTTCCACTCGCCGTCCTTGAGGGCGGCGCTGGCCTGCGGGATGTGGCGGGCCAGGCTGAGGATGTGGCCCACGGTCAGTTCGGCGGCCGAAACGATGTTGGACGTGGGAGCGTTGACCACCATGACGCCGGCCTGGGTGGCGGCCTTGATGTCGACGTTGTCCAGTCCCACGCCGGCGCGGGCGATGACCTTCAGGTTCTTGGCCGCGGCAATGGCTTCGGCGTCCACCTGGGTGGCGGAGCGGACCAGGATGGCATCTACGTCACTGATCGCCGAGAGCAGCTGGGAACGGTCTGCGCCGTCGGTCTGGCGGATTTCAAAGTCCGGGCCGAGGGCCTCGACGGTGGCGGGGGAAAGTTCTTCGGCGAGCAGTACTACGGGTTTTGACACGGCTGATCCTCTGCGTTGCAGTCCTGGGGATGGAAACAAGTCTAGGCCGACGGAAAGGCCGGGCTCACATTGTTAAGTGTGAACCCGGCCTCACCATTGCGGTCTATGTGGTTGGGCTGGCAGCCTTAGCGGGCTGCGGAGCCTTCCACGTAGTCCACGTCCTGCTGCTGCCAGGAGAACAGGGAACGCAGTTCGCGGCCAACGGCCTCGATGGGGTGCTGCTCGGCCTTGGCGCGCAGTTCCTTGAACTCGACGCCGCCGTTGTCCTGGTCTTCGATGAAGCGCTTGGCGAAGGCACCGGACTGGATGTCGGCCAGGACGGCCTTCATGTTTTCCTTCACCTCGGGGGTGATGACGCGCGGGCCGGAGACGTAGTCGCCGTACTCTGCGGTGTCGGAGACGCTCCAGCGCTGCTTGGCGATGCCGCCTTCCCACATGAGGTCAACGATGAGCTTGAGCTCGTGGAGCACCTCGAAGTAGGCGATCTGCGGCTGGTAGCCGGCTTCGGTGAGGGTTTCGAAGCCGTACTGGATCAGCTGGGACACGCCGCCGCAGAGGACGGACTGCTCGCCGAAGAGGTCCGTCTCGGTCTCTTCGGTGAAGGTGGTCTTGATAACGCCGGCGCGGGTGCCCCCGATGGCCTTGGCGTAGGACTTTGCCAGTTCCCAGGCGGAACCGGAAGCGTCCTGCTCGACAGCAATGATGTCCGGGATGCCGCGGCCGGCTTCGAACTCGCGGCGGACGGTGTGGCCCGGGGCCTTCGGGGCGATCAGGATGACGTCAACGCCCTCCGGAGCCTGGATGTAGCCGAAGCGGATGTTGAAGCCGTGGGCGAAGGCCAGGGCCTTGCCGGGGGTCAGCTTGTCCTTGATGGAGTCGTTGTAGATCGCGCGCTGGTGCTGGTCCGGCGCCAGGATCATGATGACGTCGGCCCATTCGGCGGCGTCGGCAACGTTCTTGACCGTGAAGCCGGCGTCCTCGGCCTTGGCGATCGACTTGGAGCCTTCCTTCAGGGCGATGACAACCTCGACGCCTGAATCGCGCAGGTTCAGCGCGTGGGCGTGGCCCTGCGAGCCGTAGCCCACAATGGCAACCTTGCGGCCCTGGATGATGGAAAGGTCGGCGTCGTCGTCGTAGAACATTTCAGTCACTTGCGTAACTCCTCTTGAGTGGTTGTAGATAGTGGTCTTGCGGTGCTGCGGTTACGGGCGCCAGGTCCCGCCAGGGCTGGTGCCTAGGCGGAACGGAGGGCCCGGTCACTCATGGAGCGGGATCCCCGTCCAACGGCCAGGGTGCCGGACTGCACGATTTCGCGGATACCGAAGGGCTCCAGCACTGAAAGCAGGGCTGTGAGCTTTTCCGGGTGGCCGGTGGCCTCAATGACGACCGAGTCGGTGGACACGTCCACCACTGAGGCGCGGAACAGGTCTGCGGCCTGGGTTACCTGCAGGCGTGTTGCGGCATCCGCCCGTACCTTGACCAGGATGTGGTCGCGCTGTACGGAAGTTTCTGGGGTGAGCTCAACGATCTTGATGACGTTCACCAGCTTGTTGAGCTGCTTGGTGACCTGTTCGATGAGGTCGCCGTCGGCGTCGACCACCACCGTCATGCGGGACACGCCCGGCACTTCGGTGGGGCCCACGGCCAGGGAGTTGATGTTGAAGGCGCGGCGGGCGAACAGGCTCGCCACGCGGGTCAGGACGCCGGGCTTGTCCTCAACCAGGACGGAAAGTGTGTGGCGGCTCATGCTCAGTCTTCCTCTTCCCATTCCGGGGTCATGTTTCGGGCGACCTGGATCTGGTCGTTGCTCACTCCGGAGGGCACCATCGGCCACACCATGGAGTTGGGGCTGACGACGAAGTCGATCACCACGGGGCGGTCGTTGATCTCAAGTGCCTTCTGGATGGTGGCGTCGATGTCCTCGTCGCGTTCGCAGCGGAACGAGGCGCAGCCGTACGCCTCACCCAGCTTGACGAAGTCCGGGATGCGGACGGTGTCGTGGCCGGTGTTGAGGTCGGTGTTGGAGTAGCGGCCTTCGTAGAAGAGGGTCTGCCACTGCCGCACCATGCCCAGCGAGGAGTTGTTGATGACGGCAACCTTGATGGGAATCTTGTTGATCGCGCAGGTGGCCAACTCCTGGTTGGTCATCTGGAAGCAGCCGTCGCCGTCGATGGCCCAGACCACACGGTCCGGCTCGCCCACCTTGGCACCCATGGCCGCGGGAACGGCGTAGCCCATGGTGCCGGCGCCGCCGGAGTTCAGCCAGGCGTGCGGGCGCTCGTACTTGATGAACTGGGCGGCCCACATCTGGTGCTGGCCAACGCCCGCCACGAACACGCCTTCGGGGCCGGTCAGCTGGCCGATCCGTTCAATGACCTTTTGCGGGGCGATGAGGCCGTCGTCCGGTTCAGTCCAGCCCAGCGGGTAGGTTTCCTTGAGGTTGTTCAGGAAGGACCACCAGGTGGTCAGGTCCGGCGTGCCGGACGCTTCGAACTGGCTGCGGACGGCCTCTGTCAGCTCCGGGATGATCTCCTTGACCGAGCCGACGATGGGGACATCGGCGGTGCGGTTCTTGGAGATCTCCGCGGGGTCGATGTCCGCGTGGATGACCTTGGCATGGGGCGCGAAGGTGCGCAGCACACCGGTGACGCGGTCATCGAAACGGGCGCCGAGGGTGATCAGGAGGTCCGACTGCTGCAGTGCCGTGACGGCCGAAACACTGCCGTGCATGCCGGGCATGCCCACATGCTGCGGGTGGGAATCCGGGAACGCGCCCTTTGCCATCAGCGTGGTCACCACGGGCGCACCCGTGGCCTCGGCGAGGGCGAGCAGTTCCGCGGAGGCGTGCGCCTTGACCACGCCGCCACCGACATACAGGACCGGCTTGGAGGCAGCGGCGATGAGTTTTGCCGCCTCGCGCACCTGCTTGTTGTGGCCGCGGGTGACCGGACGGTAGCCGGGCAGGTCGATCCGCGGCGGCCAGGAGAACGTCATCTGCCCCACCTGGGCGTCCTTGGCAACGTCCACCAGGACGGGGCCGGGACGGCCGGTGGAGGCCAGGTGGAACGCCTCCGCCATGACGTGCGGGATGTCGTTGGGGTCGGTCACCAGGAACGAGTGCTTGGTGATGGGCATGGTGATGCCAACGATGTCGGCTTCCTGGAACGCATCGGTGCCAATGACGCCGCTGGCGACCTGGCCGGTGATGGCCACCAGGGGCACGGAGTCCATGTGGGCATCCATGATGGCGGTAACGAGGTTGGTGGCGCCGGGGCCCGAGGTGGCGATGCAAACGCCAACCCGCCCGGTAACCATGGCGTAGCCTTGCGCGGCGTGGCCGGCTCCCTGTTCGTGACGGACCAGCACGTGGTTCATGGTGGAGGCCATCAAGGGGTCGTAGGTGGGCAGGATCGCGCCACCGGGCAAACCGAAAATGTCGTCGACGCCGAGTTCTTCGAGCGAACGGACGATTGCTTGCGAGCCGGTCATCACCGTCGGGGGTACGACGTTGTTCGGCCCAAGGACAGGAGAGACGGCGGCAAGGTCGGCGACGACGGCGGCATGGTCAGCCGTCCGGTCGGCGCGTTCCGGAGCTTTGGCGGCTCCAGCGGACTTGGTGGCCATCAGCGAGGGGCTGATGGGCGATCCTTTGCTCATCGGACTCTTCCTTGTGGATCTTCTCTGGTGTTGGAACTTGACTGGAAAGGCGGGAAATAAAAAAACCCCTCAGCCGGGTGGCTCTGTGAGGGGTTCGCGCGTGACGGTTCGTTACCAGTCGAGGCTAATGTGCCACGCGCTTGGTAAGGACGACGACGGTGCCGGCGGTAACGAAAGTCATGCGTTCAGTTTTCCCTCTTGGCAAGACAGGTGTCAACGAGCAACAACCCTATCTCACCATGTGGACTACGCTGTCCACTCTTTGATCCTATCTCGGCAGCGGGATGATCCGCCCCCGGCCGCCCGGCGCGAGCGTCGTCCGACCGGGGCCCCTCGGATCAGCCCTTATTAAGCCCTGCCGCCTACATTGGGCAGTTTCTCCGCGGGAGGCACTGAGGAACTCACATCAGCCGGTCCATGCACCCTGGCTGGCGCTGTGGACGAGCTTGGCGTACTTGGCGAGCACTCCCTTGGTGTAGCGGGCCGGAAGCGGCTGCCAGCCCACCTTGCGGGCGGCCAGCTCGGCGTCGTCAACGAGCAGGTCGAAGGTGCGCGCGGCTATGTCCACCCTGATCCGGTCGCCGTCCTCGACGAAGGCGATCGGGCCGCCGTCGACCGCTTCCGGCGCCACGTGGCCAATGCAGAGGCCGGTGGTTCCGCCGGAGAAGCGGCCGTCCGTCAGCAGCAGGACGTCCTTGCCCAGGCCGGCACCCTTGATGGCGCCGGTGATGGCGAGCATCTCGCGCATGCCCGGGCCGCCCTTGGGGCCCTCGTACCGGATGACGACGACGTCGCCGGCCTTGATCCCGCCCTTGTCCAGCGCGTCCAGGGCGCCCTGCTCGCGTTCGAACACGCGGGCGGTGCCCTCGAAGACGTCGGCGTCGAAGCCGGCGCTCTTGACGACGGCGCCTTCCGGAGCCATCGAGCCGTGCAGGATGGTGATGCCGCCGGTCTTGTGGATCGGGTTGTCCAGGGCGCGGAGGATCTTGCCGTCGACGTCGGGCGGGTTGATGGCTTCCAGGTTTTCCGCCACGGTCTTGCCGGTCACGGTGAGGCAGTCGCCGTGCAGCAGGCCGGCGTCGAGCAGTGCCTTCATGATCACCGGCACGCCGCCAATCTTGTCGACGTCGGTCATGACGTAGCGGCCGAAGGGCTTGAGGTCGCCCAGGTGCGGAATCTTGTCGCCAATGCGGTTGAAGTCGTCGAGGGTCAGTTCCACCTCGGCTTCGCGGGCGATGGCCAGCAGGTGCAGGACGGCATTGGTGGAGCCGCCGAAGGCCATGGTGACGGCGATGGCGTTCTCGAAGGCCTTCTTGGTCATGATGTCGCGCGCGGTGATGCCCAGGCGCAGCAGGTTCACCACGGCCTCGCCGGACTTGCGGGCAAATTCATCACGACGGCGGTCGGCCGAAGGCGGGGCGGCGGAGCCCGGGAGGGACATGCCCAGCGCCTCGCCGATGCACGCCATGGTGTTGGCCGTGTACATTCCGCCGCAGGCGCCCTCGCCGGGGCAGATGGCCTTTTCGATGCGGGTGAGGTCTTCCATGCTCATCTTGCCGGCGGCGCAGGCACCCACCGCTTCGAAGGCGTCGATCAGGGTGACTTCCTTTTCGGAGCCGTCCTCGAGCTTCACCCAGCCGGGCATGATGGAGCCTGCGTAAAGGAAGACGCTGGCCAGGTCCAGGCGCGCGGCCGCCATGAGCATGCCGGGCAGGGATTTATCGCAGCCGGCCAGCAGGACCGAACCGTCGATCCGCTCCGCCTGCATGACGGTCTCAACGGAGTCGGCGATTACTTCGCGGGAGACCAGGGAGAAATGCATGCCCTCATGACCCATGGAAATGCCGTCCGAGACCGAGATGGTGCCGAACTGCATGGGGAACCCGCCACCTGCATGGACGCCTTCCTTGGCACCCTGCGCGAGGCGGTTCAGGGACAGGTTGCACGGTGTGATCTCGTTCCACGAGCTCGCCACGCCAATCTGCGGCTTGGCGAAATCGTCGTCCCCCATGCCGACAGCCCGGAACATGCCGCGTGCGGGCGCCGCATGGATTCCATCGGTGACCACGCGGCTGCGGGGCTTGATGTCCGGCGTGTTCTCGGTTGCGGTCTGGGCATCGCTCATAGGGGAAAGTCTAGGGCTCGCACCGTGGCCGGAGTACCGCCAACCGGGGTTCCCGTTGAAATACAGGCAAATATCCGCCAAATAGTGGACTGCCATCTCACATAATGAGATGGCGGAGGTGCCGGGCGCCTCGTTCACCGCGCCGCGCCGGCGGCGTTGATGCCAGTCCCCGGCCTGTGGCGTCTCTGGACAGCAATGGCCTCCCGACGTAGCGTCGGGGACAGGACACCCCCGCTCGGATCGAGAGGCCCGCCATGGACATTCTTTTCTGGATCATTCTCATCGTCGTTGTCGTGGCAGTCGTTTGGTGGCTGCTGAACCGCAACAAGTCGGCCGGCGCGCCGGGACCATCCGGCACGAGATCGGACGGCGCCCTGGAGGGAGGCAGCGCCGCGGCTTCTGCGGAGGCCGCCGCGACCACCGGGATGCCCACGGCAGCGGGCTTCGGCCGGGCCGCCGAACCTCCAGTGCCGGCAACGGCTGAGGAACCGGTGGATTCGTCGGCATCGCCGCGGACCGCGACACCTCCGGCCGACGAAGCAGCGGACACCCCGGACCAGGACCCTTCCGGCACGGATGCCGGCACTGCCCCATCCGGCGCCGACGGTGACCGCGAGGAACGCAGGCTGCAGGATGAGGCAGAGTGGGAGACCCAATGGTCGGAGGCCGGGCCGTCCGGGTCACGGCCCGCACCGGCAGCGGCCGCCGATGGCCCGGGGATTGGTTCAGCGTCCCACGCAACCCCGGCCACGGCGGGTGCCGCAGCGGGGGAAGCTGCCACCGCACAGCAGGAACGCGGGGAGGACGACTCCCCCGCACCTGACCAGCCTGCTCCGCCTGCCCAGCCTGTCCATCACGACGAATACACGGGACCCCACGCTCCGACGCTGCCCGGCGCCGAAACCGCCGCCGTGGAGGACGCGGCTGCGGCCGAAACCGTGGACCGCACCGAACTCTCCGGTCTCCTGGAGGACGAGGCAGGCCACCACGGGGCCGCTGCCCCGTTGCACAGCGATGAGCGGGGAGAGCCGGCCGGGCACCTCGCGGCAGGGGAACCCTACGGGGCAGGCTCGGCGTCGGCAGCCGCTGACGGAAGCGGCCCGGCGGACTACAGCGTCAAAGGGGACGCCACCGCGATGGTCTACTACGAAGAAGGACATCCGGAGTATGAGCTGGCCCGGGCGGAAGTCTGGTTTGAGTCTGCAGCCCACGCCGAGGCCGCCGGCTTCCGTGCTCCGCGCCGCAAACGCCTCTAGCCGTACGACGCCACCGCACGGTACTGCGCCCGCAAAGTCCCGGGCATGGTGCCTGCCAGCAAAAGAGGCCGCCATAAAACCGGGGCAAGCAAACCTGTGGTCTAACTCACAGGGGCGCAGGAGCGCATCAGGGAGGTGATCCGCACCCCGGAAGGCGGATTATGGCCGCTGACCACCAACGAAAACCCTGATTTTGTGCCGGTTTTAGGGCCCCGGCGCGGATGGGGACCCCTTGCCGGGCGCCGATTTCACTTGCACCAAAAGTTCGTGTAGAGTTTCATGTCGTTGCGGAGATCAACGGGAAAGAAAAAGCCCGAAAGATTGACGCAAAGAAGATGCACCTCTAGCTCAATTGGCAGAGCAATTGACTCTTAATCAATGGGTTCCGGGTTCAAGTCCCGGGGGGTGCACCACTGGGAAAACAGCCTCCGGCTCGCGGCAACGCGAACCGGGGGCTGTTTTGTTTTTCCTATGCCACTTCAGTGCCATTCAGGTCCCGCGATCCTGCCGGCGCCGCGTCTTTCCGGAAAGGCGACGGAGAGGTACAACAGTAAAAGAATAGGGACGGCGGAATCAGCTGTTGTCCGCCCGGGGAAACTCTCCGGGGCCGCCGTGCACATGAGGATCATGAACTTACGCCACACCCACCTCGTCCTGCCGGCCGCCTTGGTCATTTCCGCCCTGGCCCTCACCGGCTGCCAGCCAACTTCGCACCCCGCAGCGGACACGGGGGCAGCCACTGTGGCCTCTGCCGAAGCTGCGACACAGGTGGCGTCGCCTGCCACCCAAGGGGCGCCTCCCGCGACTGCGGCCGCCGCTGCCGCACCTCGTTTTGCCGGAGCGGCGGCAGCCTCGGGACTCAAGTCCGTCCACTCCCCCGGCATCGTTGCAATCGACGAGCAGCTTTCCGCAGGGCAGTGCACGGCCAGGACCGTTGACGCCGCCTCCGGGGAGTACCTGCCGGATCCAACGTGCACGCCAGGGAGTGCCGATCCGGCCGTCACCGAAAACAACATTGCCTCGACAATCTGCACGCCCGGCTACACGGCAACGGTCCGGCCGCCGGTCTCGGACACCGACAAGGTCAAAGCCGAGAGCCTGCGCGAATACGGCCAGGCGGCTGCGAAAACGACAGAGTATGACCACCTCGTGAGCCTGGAGCTGGGCGGCTCAAATTCGGTCTCGAACCTGTGGCCCGAGCCCAACAGGGCAGGCGCCACCGGCACCACGAACCCGAAGGACGGCGTCGAGGACACCCTTCACAACGCTGTCTGCTCCCATCGGGTGGTCCTTGCCGCCGCACAAAATGCGATCGCCCGCGATTGGGTCACAGCAGTCAAAGACCTCGGGCTCTAGGCCAGGGCCAGCCTGCGGGCTGGCACAAAAAACGCGGCCCCGGCCATTCACTGCCGGGGCCGCGCTTTATAATGCGGCGCAAAAATATCGTGTTACTGAGCCGAGTCCACCAGGGCCGAGGCATTGCTGGGCGTTGTGGCGAACTGGCTGGCAAGTTCGCGGACCACGGCCTTGAGCTCCTGGCGCAGGACCTCGGGATCGATCGAGGCGGAGGCCAATACCGAACGCTCCATCTCCACGGCCTGGGCCACCGCTTCCTTGCCGCGCTCGGTCAGCGAGACCACGTGGCTGCGTCGGTCCGAGGTGCTCCGCACCCGGGCAATGTGGCCGTGGGACTCAAGCCGGCTGAGCGTCTTGCCCATGGTCTGGGCCTGGACGCGGACGTACTGGGCAAGCTGTGCCTGGGTCATGGGCCCTTGGGCAGCCAGCACTTCTATGGCGATGACACCGGCGTGGGTGAGTCCGATGGCGCCAAGTTTCTCGTTCCAGGAGTGTTCAACGAGGCGCGCAGCAGTGGACAGGAGGCGCCCTGTGGGCCAGTGATCCATATCAGGCATAGCAGCCAGTATAGCCAAGTGCCGATTAGCACTCGCCCCACCTGCTTACTAGGCTGTTGTGTCCCGCCCGCTACCAGGAGAAAAACAATGGCTGAAAGACTCGTTACCGGCGACAAAGCACCCGCGTTCACCTTGCGGGACTCAAGCGGAAAGGACGTCAGCCTGGACCAGGCTTCCGGCCGCTCCACCATCGTCTACTTCTATCCGGCAGCGTCCACTCCCGGATGCACCAAGGAGGCCTGCGACTTCCGTGACAGCCTTGCCTCCCTGCAGGCCTCCGGATACGACGTCCTGGGCATTTCGCCGGACTCCGTCGAAAAACTGGCAAAGTTTGCCGCGAACGAAGCACTGACGTTCCCCCTGCTCTCGGATGAGGACCACGCAGTAGCTGAGGCTTACGGCGCCTGGGGCGAAAAGAAGAACTACGGAAAGACCTACCAGGGCCTGATCCGGTCCACAGTGGTGGTGGATCCCGACGGCACCGTTTCACTGGCCCAATACAACGTCCGGGCCACCGGCCACGTGGCCAAGCTGCGGCGGGACCTCAACCTGGACGCCTGACCGCGCCGCGCCCGCCGGAACACGCTGCCGGCGCGACGCTACAATGGACACTGGCATCCCGCCGTCGAACGCTCTGCGTTGATGGCCGGAAGCCTGCGCGCGAGTGGTGAAATTGGCAGACACGCAGGATTTAGGTTCCTGTGCCTTCGGGCGTGGGGGTTCAAGTCCCCCCTTGCGCACACAGCGGATCCCCCGGCTTCGGCCGGGGGATCCTTTGCTTTAAGCCGCGCCTTCTCCCGCCGGTTCGTGCCCCGAATCGAAAAACTCCAAAAATCCACCCATCCGCTTCCGCGCACCGGCCGAATAGCCATTGAGACACCAGCCAAGGGCAGGTGCCTACCCCCCAAGTCAGACTGCAAGCCACGGAAACAACTCCAAGGGCAGCAGGCGAAACGATCCAAGGAGAACTGAAATGCAGACCTTCAAGCGCACCACTCTCACCGTCGCAGGCATTGCAGCAGCCACTCTGCTGAGCCTCACCGCATGTGGCGGTTCGGGCAGCACCTCCGATTCCTCGGCATCTTCTGCGCCGATGTCCTCCGCCCCGAGCACCAGCATGGCATCACCGTCCGCCAGCGCCTCGGCCAAGTCCTCCGCAGGCACCATGGACCCCGCGGCCAACCTGGTAGGCCCCGGCTGCGCCGCTTACGCCCAGCAGGTTCCCACCGGCGCAGGTTCGGTAGCGGGCATGGCCCTGGATCCGGTGGCCGTGGCAGCATCCAACAACCCGATCCTCACCACGCTCACCGCATCGGTTTCGGGCAAGCTCAACCCCAAGGTCAACCTGGTTGACACCCTCAACGGCGGCGAATTCACTGTCTTCGCACCGGTGGATGACGCGTTCAAGAAGATCGACCCCGCCACCATCGACACCCTGAAGACGGACGATGCCCTGCTGAGCAAGATCCTGACCTACCACGTTGTTCCGGGCCAGATCACCCCTGACAAGATCGCCGGCACCCACGCCACGGTCGAGGGCGGCTCCGTCACCGTCACCGGCAGCGGCAACAACCTGAAGGTCGACAACGCCAACGTCATCTGTGGCGGCGTCAAGACCAAGAACGCCACGGTCTACCTGATCGACTCTGTCCTGATGCCCAAGTAGTCCACCGACTCAGGCAACAGGCGTTCTTCGACCAAGCCGGGTTCCACTGGTTTTCCAGGGGCCCGGCATTGGCGTGTCCGGCTACCGGCAGCGTCCAGGACCTGTCCATTAGACTGGGTCCCGTTCCGCAAGCGGCGGAGCCGGCAGGATCCAGAGGTGATAGACGAGTGCCCAGCAGTACATCGCGGCGGACGGCCATCAAGGCCGGCGCCGTCCTCATGGCGCTGGGAGTGACATCCTGCACAGGCACACCGTCACCCTCGCCCACATCCGGCCCGAACAACTCCACCCCGGCCGAGCCGGAAGCCACCTTCAGCTTCGGAACCGCCGCCCAGCCGCTGGGCCTTGACCCGGCATTGTCCAACGACGTCGAATCCCAGCGCATCACGCGGCAAATCATGGAAGGCCTCGTGGGCGTGGACCAGACCACAGGCAAGCCCACTCCCCTGCTGGCCACCGAATGGAACGAATCCAACGAGGGCCGCACCTACACGTTCAAGCTGCGGACCGGTGTCACCTTCCAGGACGGCACCCCCTTCAACGCCGACGCCGTCTGCACCAACTTCAACCGCTGGTTCGCCTTTCCCGCTGAACTGCGGAAGCAGGCACCGGGTAGCTCCTTCAAGGGCGTCTTCAAAGCCCACTCGGACGAAGCCGGCCTCTCAATCTTCAAGAGCTGCACCGCCGTGTCTGCGGACACCGTGCAGATCGACCTCACCCAGCGCTTCACTGCGTTCCTCCAGGCGTTGACCCTGCCCGCCTTCGCGATGGCCTCCCCTGCCGCCCTCGCTGCCGGCAAGGCCGACGTGCTGGACCAGAACCGTGCCGGCCAGGCCTTGTCCGTTTTCGCCACCAACCCGGTCGGCACGGGCCCGTTCTCGCTCGCCGCCTGGGGCAGCGACAACGTGACCCTGTCCAGCAACAAGACCTATTGGGGCGACCGCGGCCAAATCGCCACCATCAACTTCCTGGCCTACAACTACCCGCAAACCCGCCTCCAGGCCCTCCTGGACGGAAAGATCGACGGCTACGACGCCGTGACAGTGGGGAACTTCGACCAGCTGGTCAAGCGCGGCAAGCAGATCGTCCAGCGCGACCCCTTCTCCGTGATGTACGTGGGCATGAACCAGGATGTCCCGGTGCTGCAAAACCAGAAGATCCGGCAGGCGGTGGAGCTCGCCATCGACAAGGAAACCCTGATCCGGAAATTCTTCATCGACAACACGGCCAAAGCCACTCAGTTCGTCCCGCCCAAGATCAGCGGATTCAACAACGACGCCCCGGAGCTGGGCCATGATCCGGACAAGGCCAAGAGCTACCTCAAGGACGCCGGCTACGCGGGCGAGGAACTCAAGTTCTACTATCCCTTGAACATCACCCGCCCTTACCTTCCAACCCCGGAGAAGGTCTACGCCGAGCTCAGCCGCCAGCTCACCGCCGTCGGCTTCAATATCCGGCCCGTCCCTGTGGACTGGTCGGACGGCTACCTCCAGAAGGTCCAGTCCCCCGGCGACCACGCCCTGCACATCCTCGGCTGGAACGGCTCCTACTCGGACGCCGACAACTTCGTCGGCCCGCTGTTCGGGGAAAAGAACGGCGAGTTCGGGTACCAGGATCCGCAGGTGTTCTCGAAAATCAACAGGGCCCGCGGCCTGCCCGACGGCAAGGAGCGGGATGACTTGTATCACACCATCAACGCCCAGATCGCGGCGACGGTACCGGCCGTTCCCATCGCCTTCCCCATCTCCGCCCTTGCCCTTTCAGACCGGGTGGTCAGCTACCCGGCGTCACCGGTCTTAAATGAAGTTTTTACGAAGGTCCAACTAAAGCCTTGACGGGCCGCTCCAATTTCAGTATGTCGGCTGCGCGGGGATATTCTGTGACAGCCAGAGCCGCTGCAATCGGAGACTGATCGTGACCTTCATTTCCAAGACCCCACACGCCGACGTTGTCCTGATAGGCGGCGGCATCATGAGCGCGACGCTGGGGGCATTCCTCAAGCAGCTGGAGCCGGACTGGACCATCTCGCTGTTCGAACGGCTGGACCAGCCGGGGCTCGAGAGCTCAGATCCCTGGAACAACGCAGGAACGGGCCACGCAGCCCTCTGCGAACTGAACTACTCCCCCGCAGCCAAAGACGGCTCAGTCAGCCCCAACAAGGCGCTGCTCATCAACGAACAGTTCCAGCTTTCCCGCCAGTTCTGGTCCCACCTGGTGGACAACAAGCTGATCGGCTCCCCCAAGGGCTTCATCAACACCGTCCCGCACATGAGCTTCGTGATCGGCGAGGACCACACCCGTTTCCTGAAGACGCGGTATGAGGCCTTGAAGCCGCACACCCTCTTCCGGTCCATGGAATACTCCGAGGACCATGCACAAATCGCCAAGTGGGCGCCGCTGATCGTCAAGGGCCGCGACCCCAAACAGCGCGTCGCCGCCACCCGTGCCGCCGAGGGGACAGACGTCGACTTCGGGGCGCTGACCCGTGAGCTCACCGGTTACCTGGGGAACAACGGCGTCGAAATCAACTACGGCCACGATGTCACCGGCATCTCCCGCGCGTCCGACGGCGGCTGGGACCTGACGCTGAAGCACCCGCGTTCCGGGGAGCACGGCAAGATCCACGCCAAGTTCGTCTTCGTCGGCGCCGGCGGCGGTGCCCTGCACCTGCTCCAGGCCTCGGGCATCCCCGAAAGCAAGGGGTACGGAGGCTTCCCGGTCTCCGGGCAGTTCTTCCGCTGCACCGACGAGACCATTGCCGCCCAGCACAGCGCGAAGGTGTACGGCCAGGCCTCAGTGGGCGCCCCGCCCATGTCCGTGCCGCACCTGGACACCCGCTATGTCAACGGCAAGCGCTCGCTCCTGTTCGGCCCCTACGCCGGTTTCTCCACGAACTTCCTCAAGAACGGCTCCTACCTGGACCTGCCGCTGTCCATCCGCCCGGGCAACATCATCCCGATGCTCGCCGTAGCCAAGGACAACATGGACCTCACGGCCTACCTCGTCAAGGAAGTGGCCAAACGGCACGACCAGAAGGTTGAGGCACTGCGGGAGTACTACCCCGAGGCAAAGGGCGGCGACTGGGAACTTATCACCGCCGGCCAGCGTGTGCAGATCATTAAGAAAGATCCACAAAAGGGCGGCATCCTCCAGTTCGGAACCGAAGTGATCGCCGGCCGCGACGGCTCCATCGGTGCGCTCCTGGGCGCCTCGCCCGGAGCCTCCACCGCTGTCCCCATCATGATTGAACTGCTGCAGAAGACGTTCCCCCGGAACTTCAAGGGCTGGCAGTCCAAGCTCAAGGACATGATGCCCGGCTACGGGGTCAAGCTGGATGAAAATCCGGACTTGGCAGCGGAGCTGGAACGGGCCACGGCCAAATCCCTCCAGCTGGAGAGCGTTACCGCCAGCCATTGACCCTGCCTGGGCCAGCGGCTGGCACCCCAGGGCTTGTACCAGTCACTTAGACCCCCAGGAGACCACCCATGTTTCGGCTGGCCCATCTTTCCCTGGCGAACAGGGCCCTGATCGCGCTGATCACGGTCTTCGCCTCGGTCTTCGGCGTGATCACCATGTCGTCGCTGAAGCAGGAGCTCATTCCTTCGATTGAGTTCCCGCAGATCACGGTGCTCAGCGCGATGCCCGGCGCCTCGCCGGAGGTAGTGGACAAGCAGGTCAGCGGCCCGCTGGAGAAGGCGCTGAATGGCGTGGAGGGGCTGGAATCCACCTCCTCCACGTCGCGGACCGGTGTCTCGCAGATCACCATGGTGTTCACCTACGGTTCCAATCTGGACCGGGCCCGGAACCAGATTGACCGGGCAATCTCCAACGCCAAACGGACCCTGCCAAGCGACGTGCAGCCGCAGGCCATCGCCGGAAGTGTCAGCGACTTCCCCATCGTGTTCCTCGCAGTGTCCTCGGACAAGTCCCTGAGCGACCTGAACGCCGACCTGCAGCGGCTGACCGTACCCCGCCTCCAGAAGATCGACGGCGTCCGGAGCGCCGACGTGACCGGCGGCGCCTCCCAGCACATCGAGATCCTGCCACGCAACGATGCCCTCGCTGCGGCCGGGGTGAGCCTGACCGCCATCAAGGATGCCCTCTCCAACAACGGCGCCCTGGTCCCGGCCGGAACACTGCAGGACCAGGGAAAAACCCTCTCACTGCAGATCGGCAGCCCCGTCGATTCCCTCGACGCCATCAAAGCCCTGCCGCTGTCAGGGGCCAAGAACGCTGCCACCATCGGTTCGGTCTCCGACGTCTCGGTCAAGGATGACGAACGCACCTCCATCACCCGTACCAACGGGTCGGAGACGCTGGCCATCTCGGTCACCAAGAAACCCGAAGGCGACACGGTGGGCATCTCGCACGCCGTGCGGGACGCCCTGCCTGAACTGCAGGCGGAACTGGGTTCGAACGCAAAGTTCACCCCCGTCTTCGACCAGGCGCCGTTCATCGAAAAGTCCATCAAGGACCTCACCACCGAGGGCCTGCTGGGACTCGGGTTCGCGGTCGGCGTCATCCTGCTCTTCCTGATGTCGGCCCGCTCCACCCTGGTCACCGCGGTGTCCATCCCGCTCTCGCTGCTGATCACGTTCATTGGCCTGTCCGCCACCGGCTACTCCCTTAACATCCTGACTCTCGGCGCATTGACCATCGCGATCGGCCGGGTGGTGGACGATTCCATCGTGGTCATCGAAAACATCAAGCGGCACCTGAGCTACGGCGAGGCGAAGTCCGCGGCAATCCTGACCGCCATCAGGGAGGTCGCCGGCGCCATCACGGCCTCCACGCTGACCACCGTGGCAGTCTTCCTGCCGATCGCATTCGTAGGGGACCTGGCCGGAGAACTGTTCCGGCCGTTCGCCCTGACGGTAACCATGGCGCTGATCGCCTCCCTCCTGGTCTCCCTGACCATCGTCCCCGTCCTTGCGTACTGGTTCCTCAAGAATCCCTCGGGCGCTTCGGGCGGGGTTCCTGCCGGGTCCGCGGAGGCCCGCAGGATCACGGACGAGGCAAAGGCCAAAGCCCACGACGCCGAGCAGCGCAGCCGGTTGCAGCGCGGCTACCTGCCCATCCTCCGGTCCACCCAGAAACACCCAGTCATCACCCTGGTGGCAGCCGTCCTCATCCTCGGCGGCACTGGCGCCATGACCCCGCTGCTCGCTACGAACCTCTTGGGAAATTCAGGCCAGAACAGCCTCACCGTGCGCCAGGTCCTGCCGGCCGGAACCAGCCTGGCCGATACCAGCGCCGCAGCCATCCGGCTCGAAGAGGTGCTGCGCGGAATCGACGGCGTCAAGGATGTCCAGGTGACTTCAGGCAACGCCCAGTCCGGATTCGCCGCCCTCACTTCCACCGGGTCATCAAATTCAACGTTCACGGTGGTGACGGACGAAAAGGCCGACCAGGAGCGGCTCCAGGACACGGTCCGTTCCGAACTCGCCAAAGTTCCCGACTCAGGCAAGCTGTCCGTCGGCACCCAGCAGGGCGGCTTTGGGACCTCATCCACGGTGGACATCACGCTGAAGGCCGCCACCAACGCCGACCTGCAGGCCGCCAGCGACACCATGGTGGCCGCCATGACCGGGGTTCCGGGCACCAGCGAGGTGGCCAGCAACCTGGCCGCCAGCCAGCCCGTGGTGCAGGTCAAGGTGGACAGGGCCAAGGCGGTGGCCGCCGGGCTGAATGAGGAACAGGTGGCCGGGGTCCTTGCCGCCACGATCAGCCCCATCCCCGCCGGCACCGTCCGGATCGACACCAACGACTACCCGGTCCGCATCGGCCAGGGCACCCAGTTCTCCAGCATCGACGCGGTCCGCAATATTCCGTTGCCGGCCGGCGGACGTCCGGTGACGCTGGGCAGCATCGCCTCCGTGGAGCAGGTGGACGTCCCGGTCTCGATTACCGCCAGCAACGGCGAGCGGACCGCCAAAGTGTCCATCACGCCGTCGGGCTCCAACCTGGGCGCGGTGAACACTGAAGTCCAGAAACGCCTGGCGGACGTGCAGCTTCCGGCGGGCGTTACGGCCGAGATCGGCGGCGCCACCACCCAGCAGGCTGACTCGTTCCGCCAGCTGGGCCTGGCCCTCCTGGCTGCCATCGCCATCGTCTACGTGATCATGGTGGCCACGTTCAAATCCCTCGTCCAGCCGCTGATCCTGCTGGTTTCGGTCCCGTTTGCGGCCACCGGGGCCGTGGCGCTGCTGCTGCTGACCGGCGTGCCGTTGGGCCTGCCGTCGCTGATCGGCATGCTGATGCTGGTGGGCATCGTGGTGACCAATGCAATCGTGCTGATCGACCTCATCAACCAGTACCGCCAGCCTCACGAGGGCAAGCCGGGAATGAACGTGGCGGATGCGATCACTAACGGTGCCCGGCAACGCCTGCGGCCCATCCTCATGACGGCGCTGGCCACGGTCTTTGCGCTGACCCCCATGGCGCTTGGCCTCACCGGCGGCGGAGGCTTCATCTCCCAGCCGCTGGCCGTGGTGGTGATCGGCGGCCTGGTGTCTTCCACGGCCCTGACCCTGATCCTGGTTCCCGTGCTGTACCGGTTGGTGGAGGGGCGCCGGGAGAAGAAGGCACTGCTCCGGGACCTGCAGGCCCGGCCGGCGTTCGGGCCCGCGTCCGACGTCGACGCCGAGTTCAGGGACTGGACCACAGGGCAGGTTCCCAAGGTCAGCGGCCGGCGCGCCGCTCCCGGGGGAGCCGAATAGGACCTGCCCTTCCCTCAGTGCCCGTACCGCTTCGGCGGTACGGGCACTGGTGCGTTCCGGGGTTTCCGGCGTGCTGTGGCCGCGGGAATATTCCGTGCACCTGGACGTTACAGCAGGCGATAGATGCAAATGCATCTAATTTGGTTTACACTTAAACCCAAGCCAGCAAGTCCAGGAACGGAAAGGCACATCATGCAAATCGGTGTTTTCAGCGTCAGCGACATCACCACGGATCCCACCACGGGCCGTACCCCCACCGAACACGAACGCATCAAGGCGTCAGTGGCCATCGCCAAAAAGGTCGAGGAAATCGGCATGGATGTCTACGCCCTCGGCGAGCACCACAACCGGCCCTTCTTCTCCTCCTCCCCCACCACCACGCTGGCCTACATCGCAGCGCAGACCAAGCGCATCATCCTCTCGACGGCCACCACGCTGATCACCACGAACGACCCCGTGAAAATCGCCGAAGACTTCGCCATGCTCCAGCACCTGTCCGACGGACGCGTGGACCTGGTCCTGGGCCGCGGCAACACCGCCCCCGTGTATCCCTGGTTCGGCAAGAACATCCAGGACGGCGTGGAGCTGGCCATCGAGAACTACAGCCTCCTGCGCAAGCTCTGGGACGAGGACACCGTGAACTGGTCCGGCAAGTTCCGCACCCCGCTGCAGAACTTCACGTCCACGCCCCGTCCGCTGGACGGCGTGGCCCCCTTCGTGTGGCACGGTTCCATCCGGACGCCGCAGATCGCCGAGGTGGCCGCGTACTTCGGTGACGGTTTCTTCGCCAACAACATCTTCTGGCCCAAGGAGCACTACCAGCAGCTGATCAGCCTCTACCGCGAGCGTTACGAGCACTACGGCCACGGCACGGCGGACCAGGCGATCGTCGGCCTGGGCGGCCAGTTCTTTATGCGCAAGAACTCCCAGGACGCGGTGAATGAATTCCGCCCGTACTTCGACAACGCTCCGGTGTACGGCCACGGCCCCTCGCTCGAGGACTTCACCTCGCAGACTCCGCTGACCGTGGGCAGCCCGCAGGAAGTCATCGAGAAGACCCTGACCTTCCGCGAGTACTTCGGCGACTACCAGCGCCAGCTGTTCCTGATCGACCACGCCGGGCTGCCCTTGAAAACTGTCCTGGAGCAGCTGGACCTGTTCGGCGAGGAAGTCCTGCCCACGCTGCGCAAGGAATACGCGGCACCCAAGCCCGCACAGGTTCCCGAGCCGCCCACCCACGCCGGGCGGGTCGCGGCGCTGCTGGCCGCCCCGGACGCCGAAAAAGCCACGTCGGAGGCATGATGGCCGCCAACGGATCAGAATCGCCGGTCCGGCTCGCGGCCGAAACATGGGAGTCGCTGTTCCGGGCCCAGGTTGCGGTGATGCGCAAACTGCAGTCCGGGCCGGCGTTCCGCAAGCTGGCCGTCAACGAGTACGACGTCCTCTTTACGCTGTCCCGGTGCCCCTCGGGCTGGTTAAGGCTCAACGAGCTCAACGACAACGTCCTGCTCAGCCAGTCCAGCCTCAGCAGGCTGGTGGACCGGCTCGAGAAGCGCGGACTGGTGGCCAGGATGGCCGCTCCCCAGGATGGCCGGGGCGTGCTGCTTCAGCTGACGGAAGAGGGCAGGGAGCTCCAAAAGGAAATCGGCCGCGAACACGTCCGGGACATCTCCGCCCTGGTGGGTCCCGCACTGAGCGCGGCAGAGCAAAAGGAACTCATGCGGCTCACCGACAAGCTGCGGGCCTCGTTGGGCACCCTGCCCCGTTAAGCCTGACCCTGGGCAGGCGTGCCCGGCGTCAGCCCAGCGCCACCAGCCGGGACGGCTCCTCAACGGGCAAATCGCCGTTGACCACGGCCGTGACGCGGAGCTGGGTCAGCGTCAGGCTGCCGCCCACGGTGGAAAGGAACGCCGTGTCCGACGAGTCCCGTCCCGCGGTGATCCGGAGCATCGATTCCCGCGGGGCAAGCCCGGTGGGGTCGATGACGTGCCAGGCGCAGTCCACGTAGGCTTCCGCCACCGCGTGGAAATCCATGGGGCTCAGGCCGGGGGCGTAGACGGCCGCAAGGCGGGCCGGAACGTCCTTGGAACGGAGCAGGGCGATGGCCAAATGGGCGAAGTCGCGGCATACGCCGCGGCGGCTCAGCAGGGTTTCCACTGCGCCGTCCGTGCCGCGGGAGGAGCCGCTGATATAGCGCAGCTCGCCGTTGACCCAGTTCCGGACCGCATGCAGCAGGGCGGCTCCGTGGATTCCGCCGAATTCGGCGTAGGCGGTGGGCAGCAGCCGGTCGGATTCGGCGTAGCGGCTGGGGCGGACATACCGGATCCGGTCCGCCAGCTCCGCGTCTTCGGGAACGGCGCGTCCGGCCACCGTGGCAGTGTATTCCACGGCGACCTCGGTGGGCTCGTCGAACTCCATGTAGTGGAAGCGCCCGCCGTGGTGGTCGGAAAGCTCCGTGAGCGGCACGTCCGCTCCCCCGGCCGTGACGGACAGGGATTCTTCAAAGGATGAGTAGCCGCTGTTCCTCGCCGCGGCAATGGCCATGGCCACTTTGGTGTGGGCGGTGGTCCTGAAGGCCAGGCGTGCGGAAACAGAGCGTTCCATGTCTCTCCGGGGGTGTCGGGGGCGGACGGAAAGTCGTGGTCCCCGGCACCGGGTGAGTGCGGGCAGCGGGACTAGTTTTTGACCTTCAGCGACATTAGCATCCGCTGTACGTTGGCGAAGTCGGAACTCCCATTCACGTACTGCGCGGCCTGGGCAAGAGTATCGAACGGCATCGCCGGGGCCACTTTCTCGTCCGGGGCGAAGGCCTTCAACGACACCACGTCGCCAAAGGAGTAGTCGCCGGTGCCGGCCGGCCCGCGCACCACGTTGCGCAGCTCGCACGCCTGCCCGTCGGTTCCGCCCACCAGGTTGGTGATGCCGTAGGAGCCGAAGTAGCGGTAGCCCTGGATCACCCGGTAGACCATCCGCGGCGGGATGGTTCCCTCCCCGCCCTGGGCGGCCAGGTCGAAGGGCACGCTGCTGATCACCGTGTAGGGGTGCCTGGCGTTGTCCGGGCAGTCGGCGGAGGACGCAGGCAGTCCCGTCCGCAACGCAGCGACGAACGTCCCGTCGGGCTTCTTGACCTCGATTTTCAATCCGCCGGGCAGGACGCCTGCCTCCGGCGCCACCGACTGGGCTATCCAGTCCTGTGGAAGGTCGAAGGTGACGGTCTTGGCCGGGTCCGAGAAGGTCTTCCACGATGACGCCGTGGCGGCGGACTGGGGTTCGGTGGGGGTGGCTGACGCCGTGGCGGCGGCGCTGCCGGCCGCTCCCGGCGATGCCGTGGCCGCACCCGGGCCGGTGGCTCCGGAGGCGTCCGGCTGTGCCGTCCAGCCCGGTCCGCTGCCGGCCTGCGGTCCCGAGCACCCCGCGAGCAGGAGCGCCGCGCCGACCAGGGACATTCGGGTAAGAACGGTCAATGTTGCCTTGCCTGTCATGGCAGCCAGCCTAGCTGTGCCGGGCCGCCTTCCGCGGGTGGCCCGGGCCGTGTTTCCGGGCCAACATCCCGCGTCCTCCACCCGGGCACCCGGCCGGCGTGTCGCCGTCGGACGCTTCCTGCCCTGGCCGGGGACTAGGCTGGAGGCTATGGCGGAAGAGCAGCACGGCGCAGCCGAAGAGAATCCTGCGGAAATGTCCGCCCTTGACATCGCCGACTGGCGGCTGAGGACCTTTGCCCTCTACGCCAACGTCCGCAAGATCTCCGCGGACGACCCGGCCGAGGCGCACTCTTACTGGCGCCATCAACGCGACCTCATGTTCGCCACCCACCCGGCGTCCGCCCTCACGGCGGCGGACAAGGCACGCTTCTCCGGGCTGAAGACCGCCGACTACGATCCGATCTACCGGTTCCACGTCCCGCTGACCAAGGAGGGCGCCGGCCGGCAGATGAGCGTGGAGACCGGGACCGACGGCGTGGTCCACTTCGTCCGGCTGGGCACGTTCGACCTGCCGGAGATGGGCCAGCTGGGGGTTTGGAAGATCCACGGGTACGGTGGCGGCATTTTCGTCCCGTTCCGGGATGCGACCGCCGGCCAGCCGGGCGGTACCTACGGGGCCGGCCGCTATCTCCTGGACACCATCAAGGGCGCTTTCCATGGCGTCCAGGGCACCGGCCCGGACGCCACTTTCGTGGTGGACTTCAACTTCGCCTACAACCCTTCCTGTGCCTACAACGAGGCCTGGGCTTGTCCGCTGCCCGGCCCGTCAAACCGGCTGGCAGTGGAAATTCCCGTGGGTGAGCTGTACTGACCATGGCAGGCTCCCCCGCACGCAGCCGGCACGCAGTGCGGCCGCTGAACCGCCCGCTGCCCCCGGCCTGCGGCGCTAACGGCGCCCCCGGGGGAACCGCGTGAGGGACGGGACGTCCGCCCCGGCCATCCAGGAAACGCCGACCCGCCGTTTTCCCGCCACCAGGCACTACCGCGGAGTCCTGCGCTTTCCGGTCTTCCGGCAACTGCTACGCTTCACCGGCGTCGGCGTCATCTGCACCGCGGCCTCGCTTGGGCTGTATGCGCTGCTGCGTCCGTGGCTGGGCGCGCAGTTGGCCAATGCGGTGGCGCTGGTCCTCACCTCACTGTTGAACACGGCCTTGAACCGGCGGCTGACGTTCAAGATTGCCGGCGGCCAGCGGCGGACCCGCGATCACCTCAACGGCCTGGTGGTGATCGCCGTGGCGCTGGTGATCACGGGCAGCAGCCTGGGCGTGCTGCACTGGTTCAACCCGGACGCCACCGTAGGCGATGAACTGGTGGCAACCACCCTGTCAGGCTTCCTGGCCACCGCCGTGCGGTTCAGCATGCTGCGGCACTGGATCTTCCGCCGCGCACGGCACCGCTAGGCAGTCGGCGCCCGGTCAGCGGCTGTAGCCTGCACCGAGGTTCCGGACACCGGCGACGGCGGCCTGAACCGCCGCCGCTGCTGCCTCCAGGTCTGCCTGCGTCACGGCGGCATCGAAACTGAAGCGGACGGCGGTCTGAGCCAGCTCAGCGGGGACTCCGAGGGCCGTCAGAACCGGCGAAGGAGCGTCAGAGCCGGCAGCGCAGGCCGAGCCGCTGGAGCAGACCACGCCGCGGCGTTCCAGCTCCAGGAGGACGGATTCGCCGCTGGTCCCCGGGAAGCAGAACGACGCCACCGACGGCAGCCGCTCGGTGGGATGGCCGGTAAGGACGGCGTCCGGCACGCCGTCCAGGACCGCGACGATGAACCTGTCTCGCAGGGCAGCCACCCTGTCCCGTTGCTCCTCCTGCCCCGCACGGGCCAGCGTCAGGGCGGTGGCCAGTCCCACCGCCCCGGCCACGTTTTCGGTGCCTGAACGGCGGCCCCGCTCCTGGCCCCCACCGTGGATCACCGGTTCGAGCCTGATGCGGCTGCGGACATAGAGCACCCCGCATCCCTTGGGCGCCCCCAGCTTGTGCCCGGAGATGCTCATCGCGTCCACGCCCAGCGCCCTGGCGTCCAGCGGCAGCCAGCCGGCCGCCTGGACGGCATCGGTGTGGAACGGAATGCCCTGGCTGCGGGCCAGGGCCGCCAGGGCGGCGATGGGCTGCACGGTGCCGATCTCGTTGTTGGCGTACATGATGCTAACCAGCGCGGTTTCCGGCCCGAGCACCGCGGCGAGGGCATCCGGGCTGACCAGGCCGGACGGGTCCACGGGCACCACGTCCACCGCGAACCCGTGGAACCGTTCGAGGTACCGGGCGGATTCCTCCACGGCCGGGTGCTCTACGGCGCTGATCACCACCCGGTTCAGCAGCGGGTTGGCAGCCTGCCGGGCCAGGGCAATGCCTTTGACGGCAAGGTTGTCCGCTTCCGTCCCGCCGGAGGTGAACACGGCTTCCCCCGGCCGGCAGCCCAGGACGGTGGCCACAGCGGACCGCGCCCCCGCCAGTGCCGCCGCTGCTTCCTCACCGAGCGTGTGGTGGCTGGAGGGGTTTCCGAAACCGCCCGTGAGGTAGGGCCACATGGCGTCCAGCACCTCGCGGCGGACGGGCGTGGTTGCGGCGGCGTCAAGGAAGATCACGGGTCACCCGGCAGTCAGTTCGACGTCCAGGCCCAGGTCCAGGGCGGCGACGGTGTGCGTGAGTGCCCCCACCGAGATGACGTCCACCCCGGTGGCGGCGATCGCCGCGACGGTGTCCAGGTTGACGTTGCCGCTGGCTTCCACCAGGGCGCGTCCGGCAACCAGGGCAACTCCGGCCCGCAGTTCGGGCACGGTGAAGTTGTCCAGCATGATGGTGTCCACCCCTGCCGCGAGGACCGGCTCGATCTGGTCCATCCTGTCCACCTCCACTTCGAAGTGGGTGGTGTGTCCCAGCTGTGCCTTGGCCGCCAGCAGGAGCCCGGTGAGTTTGGCCGGGTCTCCGCCGGTCATCACGGCCAGGTGGTTGTCTTTGGCCAGGACTGCGTCCGAGAGGCTGTACCGGTGGTTGGAACCGCCTCCGCACCTGACGGCGAAGCGTTCCAGGACACGCAGGCCGGGGGTGGTCTTGCGGGTGTCCGTGATGCGGGCGCGGGTGCCTTCCGTGAGCCGCACGAATTCGGCGGTCTTGGTGGCGATCGCGGACATTCGCTGGACCAGGTTGAGCGCCACGCGTTCGGCCAGCAGGACCGAGCGTGCGGTTCCGCTGACCCGGGCCAGGTGCGTGCCGGCGTCGAACGCCTGGCCGTCCGCGACGAGCAGTTCCACCCGGGTGGCGGGGTCCACAAGTTCCATGGCGTCACGGAATACGGTGGCCCCGCTGAGGATGCCGGTAACCCGGGCGCTGAGGACGGCGGTGGCGCGCGCTCCGGCGGGGATCAGGAGTTGGGACGTGATGTCCCCGGAGGGTGCGTCCTCGGCGAAGGCCCGCTCCAGGATGTCCCGCACGGGGGCCGCCGGAAGCGTCAGGTCCAGGGGTGGGCGCACGGCTGCGGCGTGGTCGATTACGGCGGGTTCAGTCATGGAGCAGGCTCGCTTTCGGGCGCGGAGGGCAAGTGTTTTCAGGTTCGGCGGCTTCGTCGCTGCGGTAGTGGGCGCCCAGCGATGCAGTGCGGTTCAGTGCGGCGGCCACCAGCAGCCGGGCGGCCAGCAGAAGGTTCCGGTCCTCGTGCGCCACGGGACCCTCCGGGGATGCGTCAGCGGGATGGACGACGCCAGCCCACCGGTCGAGCGTCCGGGCAGCCTCAGCCAGCAATTCCCCGGACCGCAGCACCCCGGCGTGCGAGGTCATGAGGCGGCGAAGAGCCTCCCGGGAAAACGGCTCAGACCCGCCCGCGCCTTCTAAAGCAGCAGGGACGGTGACGTGCGCACTCGCGTTTCGCGGCAGGGGTGCGGAAGCGTGCGTCAAGCGGAGGCCGCCCGCGGCCGAGGCAGCACGCGGAGCATCACTGACGCGGGACGCGCCCCAGCCCCTGTCACCGGAGAGGAAGCTTTCAACAGCGCGGCGGCCAAAGACGAGTCCCTCGAGGAGGGAGTTGCTGGCCAGCCGGTTTGCCCCTTGGACCCCCGTGCACGCAACCTCGCCGGCGGCGTAGAGGCCGGGGACCGTGGTCCGGCCTGAAAGGTCGGTTTCCACCCCGCCCATCCAGTAGTGGGCGGCAGGGGCGACGGGAACCAGTTCACGGGTCCAGTCGATGCCGGCTTCGAGGGTTTTCCGGGTGAGGGTGGGGAACCGCCGGCGGAGGAAGCCGACGCCTTTGGCCTGCTCGATGCCGCGGGCGTCGAGGTAGACGTGGCCGTTGGGATCGCCGAGTTTGGCCAGGTGCAGGGCGATGCTGCGTGAGACGACGTCGCGGGGCGCGAGTTCGGCGTCGGGGTGGTAGGCCTGCATGAAGCGCCGGCCGCCAGCGTCCAGCAGGGTGGCCCCTTCGCCGCGGACCGCCTCGGAGATCAGCAGTGGACCGTCCAGCCGGCCGGGGTGGGCGGTGGCGGAACTGACCAGGCAGGTGGGGTGGAACTGGAAGAATTCGAGGTCTTTCACTACCGCCCCGGCGCGGACGGCGAGCGCCAGCCCGTCCGCGGTGGCGACGCTGGGGTTGGTGGTTTGGGCGAACAGCTGGCCTGCTCCGCCGCTGGCCAGCAGGACGGCATCGGCGGCCAGGAAGGACTGCCGGCCGGCCTGGAGGTATTCGACTCCGTTTACGCTGCCGTTCGTGGTGACCAGGGCGGTTGCCTGTGCCTGGGAAAAGACGCTGAGCTTGCCCTGGTCGCGTCGGGCCAGGACGGCCTGGATGAGCGCTGCGGCCACCCGCGCACCTGTGGCGTCCCCGCCTGCGTGCAGGATCCGCGGGGCACTGTGCGCCGCTTCGAGCCCAAGCGCCGGGCCGTCGTCGTGCGTTATGCCCTTCTCCCCGGCGTCGAAGCGGACCCCGTACCGCTGGAGCCCGGCGATATCCCGGCGTGCCTGGGTGCACATCAGGCGGACGGCTGCCTCGTTGCAGTGCCCTGCGCCGGCCCGGAGGGTGTCGGCGATGTGCGCGGCAACGGTGTCTCCGGGTGACGGTGCGTCGAGCACCGCCGAGATCCCGCCCTGCGCGTACCAGGTGTTGCTGTCCTCCAGGGCGCCTTTGGTCAGCAGCGCCACGTCCGCGCCGGCGTCGGCGGCGAGCAGCGCAGCGTAGAGGCCGGCGATGCCGCTGCCGACGACAGCGAGGCGCCGGACGGGCGTGCCGGGCTGGCCGGTCATTAGGGCCTCGCAGCGAGCATGCGCTCGAGGGCCGTCCTGGCGTTGGCCTGCACGTCCTCGTCCACGGTGATGCGGTTGACGATCCGGCCGGCCACCAGTTCTTCCAGGACCCAGGCCAGGTAGCCGGGGTGGATGCGGTACATCGTGGAGCAGGGGCAGATGACCGGGTCCAGGCAGAAGATGGTGTGCTGCGGGTACTCGGCGGCGAGCCTGTTCACCATGTTTATTTCGGTGCCGATGGCGAAGGTGGTGGGCTCGGTGGCGGCCGCGATGGCTTTTTTGATGAAATCGGTGGAACCGGCGGAATCCGCGGCGTCCACCACCTCCATGGGGCACTCGGGGTGCACGATGACCTGGACGCCGGGGTAGTCGGCGCGGGCCTTCTCGATCTGCGCCACGTTGAAGCGCTTGTGGACCGAGCAGAATCCGTGCCAGAGGATGACGCGGGAGTCCAGAAGGGCCTGCTCGTCATTGCCGCCGAGGTCCTTGCGCGGGTTCCACATGGGCATCTGCTCCAGGGGGACGCCGAGCGCCTTGGCGGTGTTGCGGCCCAGGTGCTGGTCGGGGAAGAACAGGACCCGCTGGCCTCGCTGGAACGCCCACTCCAGGACGGTCCTGGCGTTGGAGGAGGTGCAGACAATGCCGCCGTGTTTGCCGCAGAACGCCTTCAGCGCTGCGGAGGAGTTCATGTAGGTGACGGGGATGACGGGCACTTTGCCGTCGGCGTCGGGCTCGGTGCCGAAGATTTCCGCGAGCTGGTCCCAGCATTCCTCGACGGAGTCCTCGTCCGCCATGTCCGCCATGGAGCAGCCGGCCGCGAGGTTGGGCAGGATGACGGCTTGTTCCTGGGTTGAGAGGATATCCGCCGTCTCGGCCATGAAGTGGACCCCGCAGAAGATGATGGCTTCGGCTTCGGGCCGGGTCAGGGCTGCGTTCGCCAGCTGGAAGGAGTCTCCCACGAAGTCCGCGTACTGGACCACTTCGTCGCGCTGGTAGAAGTGGCCCAGAATGACGGCACGTTCACCCAGTGCGGCTTTGGCCGCCCTGATGCGTTCACCGAGTTCTGCGTCGCCGGCCAGCTTGTATTCCTCCGGCAGCTGGCCCTGGCGGGGTGTGGTGGCTGGTGCGGGGTCTGCGCTGGAGGCTCCCGGGCCGTAGGCGGGAACGCCTGCCAGCGCCTCGGCCAGGTCGTAGTCCCAGGGGCCCTTGGCCAGGGCCGGGCTGCAGGTGCTGCGTTCCGCGGCCGCGCCCTTTTCGGCTTGTTCGCGCGTGATCAGCTGGATGGCCGTGTTGACGCTGCTCATGGTGTGCTCCTGTTGTCTGGGTCAAGGCCTGGCCGGCCGGTGTAGCGGTAGAGGCGTGGCGGACGGTGCTTGCCGCCCTGGAGGTATTCCCCGGTGTCTTCGATTTCCGGGGTGGATTTGAGTTGCCGGCGGAAGTTGGCCGGATCCAGCTGGCGGTCCAGGACGGCTTCATAGACTTCGCGGACCTGGGCCAGGGTGAAGTACTCCCCCAGCAGGTGGTAGGCAATGGAGCCGTAGGCGAGCTTGTTGCGCAGGCGCCAGAGGGCATAGTCAACGATCGCGTTGTGGTCGAACGCCAGGTCTCCCAGGCGGTCGGCCCGGAACCACCGGACGTTCTCCGATTCGTCCGCGAGCGCCGCCTCGGTGGGCTGGACCAGGGCCCAGTAGACGATCGAGACCACGCGCTGGGCAGGCGAGCGGTGCAGGCCGCCAAACGCATACAGCTGCTCAAGGTAGCTGGGGCTCAGGCCGGTGGTTTCCCGCAGGTTCCTGGACGCGGCGTCCTGCAGCGACTCGTGGTGGCTCAGGGGGCCGCCCGGCAACGCCCAGAGGCCTTTGAACGGTTCCCTGATGCGGCGGACCAGCGGCAGCCACAGGGTGGGCCGGCCCGAGGTGGCGCTGGGACGCAGGGCGAAGATGACCGTGGAGATGGCCAGCGACGGCGGCGCGGCCTGCCGCTCGGACACGTTGGCTGAGCTGTAGTACACCGTCACACCGCCTTTCACACCCCGCCATCGGGACGCCCGCCCTAGTTATAGTCACTTTGACCAAAACTAATTTTACGGCCAGGCGGACGGAAAAGGAAATGTTTCCGCGGCAGCTGCCAAGCGCAGCCGCGGCAACGGGAAGCCCCCTATGGATGCCGGGAACGTGCACGCGTTTTTTGCCGGCTGCCGGAAGCGGTAAATTCAAGTGGTCCCACAAGGACCTCCGGCCTCCCGGACCGGACCACGAACCAACCCCAAGAAGGTTTACCGCCCCATGACGATGAAGTCCGCCCCGACCACATCCACCACAGCACCGCGCAAGGCTTCAGCGGGCCACACCATGAAGTCGCGCCAGCTCACCATGATGGGGCTCGGCAGCGCCATCGGTGCCGGCTTGTTCCTGGGTTCGGGCGCCGGGGTGCAGGCTGCGGGCCCTGCAGTCCTCGTCTCGTACCTTGTAGCGGGGACGCTCATCATCCTGGTGATGTGGGCCCTTGGTGAGATGGCAGCCGCGAACCCGAACAGCGGAGCGTTTTCGGTCTACGCCGCGCGCGCCCTGGGCCGGACCGCGGGAGCAACCATCGGATGGCTGTGGTGGCTGCAACTGGTGGTGGTGATCGCCGCCGAGGCCCTGGGCGCGGCCGGCCTGCTGTTCTCCGTCTGGTCCGTGGTACCGGTCTGGGCCCTGGCACTGCTGTTCATGGTGGTGTTCACCGGAATCAACCTGGCCGGCGTCCGGAATTTCGGCGAGTTCGAGTTCTGGTTCGCCATCCTCAAGGTGGCCGTCATTGTCCTGTTCCTGGCAGTCGGCGCCGCCTTGCTCCTGGGCCTGCTGCCCGGCGTCGACTCCCCCGGAGCGTCAAACCTCACCACCAATTTTGCGCCGCATGGCCTGGGCGGGGTGGCCGCGGCCCTCTTCGTGGTGATCTTCGCGTTCGGCGGCACCGAAATCGTCTCGGTCGCCGCGGCCGAGACCGAGGATCCTGAGCGCAGCGTCGGCAAGGCCATCCGGACCGTGGTGTGGCGGATCCTGGTGTTCTACATCGGCTCGGTCTTTGTCATCGCTGCGGTCCTTCCGGCCACTTCCGCGGGCCTCGCCTCGCCCTTCGCCGGAGTCCTCGACGCCGCCCGGATCCCCGGCGCCTCCACTGCCATTACCCTGGTGGCCGTCGTCGCCCTCCTCTCGGCGCTGAACGCGAACCTCTATGGCGCTTCCCGCATGGCGTACTCGCTGGCCCAGCGTGGCGAGGCGCCGCGCGTCCTTGCCCGCCTCAACGGTGCCGGCGTCCCCATGCTTGCCGTTGCGGTCTCGGTGGCCTTCGGTTTCATCGCCACCGTCCTGGAGCTGCTGTTCCCGGACCGGGTCCTGCCCGCACTGTTCCAGCTGGTGGGCTCAACGTGCCTGGTGGTGTGGGGCAGCGCGCTGGTGTCCCAGCTGATCCTCCGGCGCCGCGCCGACCGGGACGGGGTTCCGTTGCCGCTGCGGATGAAGGGTTTCCCCGGCTTGACCATCCTGGGCCTGATCCTGCTGGGCCTGATCTTCGCCGTCGGCTTCAGCGCGGAGGCCAGCCGCGTGCAGCTCCTGAGCACCTTGGGCCTGATCGCCGGCATCGCCCTGGCGTGCGCCGCCGCCGCCCGGCTCACCAGCCGGAACCGGCCTGCCAACAGGTAGAGTGAAGCTACCTTTCCAAGGAAGACGCACCGACGCGCCGGGTCCGCCTGGGCGCCGTACCTGATGAGGATCTGACACCATGAGCGGCAGGCACACCGGACAGCAGCAGGCGCACACCGTCGAGGGCACCGACCCGCAACTCTACGTGGCGGTGCACGAGCCCGCCGAGGACGCCGGGCTCCGGCCGGTGCTCCTGCTGCACGGGTTCTCCTCCTCGTCCAAACTCAACTGGGAGGACACCGGCTGGGTGGCCGCCCTGCTCGAAGCCGGGCGGCGGGTCATCACCGTGGACCTGCCCGGCCACGGCCGCAGCGGCGCCCCGGAAGACCGGGACTCCTACTCCCCCAGCAGGATCAGGGCGGATATGCTCCAGGCAGCGTTCGACGCCGGCGCGCGCCCGCTGCACGACGGCGATCCTTCCAGCGGGCTGGACGTGGTGGGATATTCCCTGGGTTCCCGGCTCGCCTGGGAGTTTGCCGCAACCCAGCCCGAACTCGTGCACAGGCTGGTGCTGGGCGGACCCAACACCGCCGACCCGCTGGCGGCGTTCGATCTTCGGGCCGCCCAGGACTACCTGGCGGACGGCACACCGATCGCCGACGAATCGACCGCCCAGCTGCTGAAGATGGCGCTGCTGCTGCCGAGCAACAACATCTTCGCGCTGCTGTCGCTGGTGGAAGCCATCAAGGCAGAGCCCTACGACCCCGCCGAGGCGGTGCCGCATGTTCCCATGCTCCTGGTTGCCGGCGACAAGGATGAACGGGCCGGCACGTTGCCGGACCTCGCCGAGCTTGCGCGCGGCGCCGGGTCCATGGCCGAGCAGTTGCTCCTCCCGGGCCGAAACCACACCAACGCCATCACCAGCAGGGCCTTTAAGCAGGCCGCCATCTCCTTCCTGGGTGTCTAGGGGCCGGCGGCGCCCGGCCGCGCCACGGGCTTTCGTTGACGTCGGGCCTGACCGCCGGGGAGGGACACATGGCCACGCGCTTTGAGGACCGCACGGAGGCCGGGTTGCGCCTGGCCGCCGCGCTTTCAGCGTTCCATGGGCGGCCGGACACCGTGGTCCTTGGCCTGGCCCGGGGCGGCATCCCGGTAGCGGCGGCCACCGCACAAGCCCTTCGCCTCCCCCTGGGCGCCGTGCTGGTGCGGAAGCTGGGAATCCCCGGCTACGAGGAAACCGCCTACGGCGCCCTGGCATGGGCGCACGGACGGATTGTCCGCCTGATCAACAAGCCCCTGCTGGAGCGGGTCCTCCAGCACGGCGTGAGCCCGGAGCGGCTGGACGAGGTGGAGAACCGCGAACGCACCGAAATCCTGCGCCGGGCCGGTTTGTACCCGGGAACCCTGATGGGCGTGGACGGCAAGACAGTCCTGCTGGTGGATGATGGCCTGGCCACCGGCGCCACGATGCGGGCCGCCGTCGAGGCCGTGCGCGCCGGCGGTGCCGCTACCGTGGTGGCCGCTGCTCCGGTGGGTTCCGTTGATGCCGAAGCCTCGCTGGAGCGCGTGTGCGACGCCGTCGTATGCCTGCACCTGCCGGGCAAGTTCCGGGCCGTGGGCAGCTTCTACCGGCACTTCGGCCAACTGACCGACGACGACGCCATCACCCTGCTGCACCCACAGCAACAGCCCTTGCCGCACGGCGCAGGCCCGGAGCGGAGTCCGGGCCTGCGGGGCTGAGAACCGGAGTGCCGGTTCTGCGGTGGCGCTAGTGGTGGCTGCTGACGCCCAGCGGCCGTCCCTTGGTTTCCTTGGCCAGCACGACGCCGACGGCGGAGATGACGCAGAGGATCATGATGTAGATACCGATCGAGCCGGTCCACTTGGTGCCCTGCAGCAGGGCCTCGGCGATGGTGGCCGCGAAGGCGCCGCCCAGGATCGCGCCGAAGGCGTAGCCGATGGAGATGCCCGAGTAGCGGACGTTGGCCGGGAACATCTCGGCGTACATCGCGGACATCGGGCCGTAGGACAAGCCGAGGCCGACGGTCAGCACGAACAGCGCGACCCCGTAAAGCATGATGTCCTTGGTGTCGATCAGCGCGAACATCGGGATCATCCAGGCGAAAACGATCGCGTAGCCGATCTGGAAGGTCTTGACCCGGCCGATCTTGTCCGAGAGCCAGCCTCCCACCAGCGTGAAGACCAGCCAGCCGAAGGATGCCAGCGTGGTGGCCAGGAGGATCTGCGGGGTCGGCATCTTCAGGGTTTTGGTGGCGTAGGAGATGAAGAAGGCGATCAGCAGGTAGCCGGCGGCGTTGTTTCCGATGAAGATCAGCGTCGAGTAGAGGACGGCCTTTTTGTGCTTGCGGACCAGCTCGCCCAGCGGGGCCTTGCTTTCCTCCTTGCGCTCCTGCATCTCTTGGAAGACTGGGCTTTCGGCCACGGCACGGCGGATCAGGTAGCCGACGACGATCAGGACGATGGAGAGCAGGAACGGCACCCGCCAGCCCCAGCTGGCGAAGTCTTCCTTGGACATGCCGGTGTTGAGGAAATACAGCAGGCCGGTGGCGAGGATCATGCCGACCGGGACACCGATCTGCGGGTAGGCGCCGAACAGGCCGCGGCGGCTGACCGGGGCGTGCTCGACGGCCATCAGGGCTGCGCCGCCCCATTCGCCGCCGGCGGAGAAGCCCTGGATGACGCGCAGCAGGATCAGCAGGACCGGAGCCCAGAAGCCGATCTGCGCGTACGTGGGCAGCACGCCGATCAATGCCGTGGCTGCACCCATCATCACGAGGGTGAAGACCAGCATGGCCTTGCGTCCCAGGCGGTCACCGAGGTGCCCGGCAATAACGGCGCCGAGGGGGCGGAACAGGAAGCTGATGCCGATGAGGGCGAAGGAGAGGATCTGTGCCAGGCCCGGATTGGACTCGTTCAGTGGTGCCAGGAACAGGGGTGAGAGCAGCGTTGCTGTCAGTTGGGCGAAGATGAAGAAGTCGTACCACTCGATGGTGGTGCCCACGAGGGTGCCTGCGAGGACCTTGCGCTCCTCGGTCCGGCTGCTGGGGCCGGCGGGTGTGTCCACCTTGGAAGGTGTGGTCATTTAAACTCCATTGTTTTGATGGGGCAGCGGTGCTGCCCGGACGCCTTCAGGATTACCGACAGAACGGTCAGTTAGTTAGTAGGGTACTACGACGGTGTGATGCGGAACACGAATTGGTCGGAATTTGCGGTGAACGGCTGGGGAAGCCCCTGGTTCTACTACTGAACTGCATGTTCACTTAGGGGACACGGAGTGCCGTTCGTGGGTGGAGGCAAGAGTCGCGGCATCACAGTGCCGCCCACCTAGGATGGACTTCATGACTCCTCCAGCCGCCGCAGCCCGGACGGGAGCGGTTCCGCAGGCTTCGCCCTCCCAGACCCTTTCGCGCGGTATCCGTGCCCTTGAGATCCTGGCGGCCGCGCCGGGACCCTTGACCATCGCCGAGCTTGCCGACGCCATGGGCGTGCACCGCTCCGTCGCCTACCGGATCCTGCGTACCCTGGAGGACCATTCACTGCTGGTGCGTGATGACGCGGGCCGGGTGCAGCCCGGACCGGGCCTTGCCGTCCTGGCCCGCGGCGTGTCGCGCAACTTGCAGAGCGCCGCCCTTCCGGAGCTGACCCAGCTGGCAAACTCGCTGAACATGACGGCGTTCGTGGCCGTCTGGGACCACCACGACTGCATCACTCTGGTCACGGTGGAGCCGCGTCACTCCGGAGCCACCGTTGCCCAGCACCCGGGTACCCGGCATCCCATCAACGCCGGGGCGCCCGGAATCGCCATCCAGTCTGCCCTGACGGAGGCGGAGTGGAACCGGCTGGAGACCGGGATCCCCTACCGTCCGGAGGCCGCCGAGGCGCGCCGGAAGGGATACTCCGCCAGCCATGACGAGGTCATTGCCGGCGTCTCCTCCCTGGCAGCGCCTGTGCGGGTTCCCGGCGGGCGGCCGGCCGCCCTTGCCGTCGTCTACATCCGGTCGGCCCACGATCCCGATGCCGTGGGCACCGCCATCGCCGAGAGCGCGGCCCGGATCGAGAGCCAGCTGGCCTGAGGCGGCGGCCCGCCGGCACCGGTGCGGGCGTCAGCGCCTCCGGCGGAGTACGACGGCGGCTCCCGCACCGAGCAGCGCCAGCGCAGCAGCCGCGCACACCGGGACAAGGAACGCCGCGCCGGCCCCATGGAGCTGGGCCAACTGGCCGCCAACGGCTGAGCCGACCGCCGTTCCAGCGACAATGCCGCTGGCAAGGCCGGTCATCACGGTACCCAGCCGGCCGGCGGGAGCCAGGGTGCCGCCAACAGCAAACACGGTGACCATGACCGGTCCCACCGGAAGTCCAAGGACCAGCAGGACTGCCGCCATCATGGGCAGGGTAGACGGCAACAGCAACAGGACAGCAAGGGCTGCCATGAGCACCGCACACAGCACCCAGCGCAGAGCCAGGCCTGCCCTGCGCGGCCAGTAGGCAACCGAGAGCGCAGCGGCAGCGGAGCTCAAACCCATGACCGCGTAAAGCAATCCCGCGATCTCCGTGCCCGCCAGGTCCGCGGAGAAGGCACTGAGGGCTGCCTGGGTGGAACCGAAGAACGTGCCCATGCAGACCATCGCCACCACGGGCAGTGCCACGGCCACGGGCAACTTTCGGGATGTCGCAGCACCGGCGCCTGCCCTGCCCCGCACGTGCCGGGTGACCGGCACGGCCCGGTGGGTAGGGTGGACGGCGAAGGCGGGGACCAGCGTGATAGTCATGGCTGCGGCCAAGGCAAGCGGCAGCCAGGGCGCCACCAGGCTGGCCAGCATTCCCACCAGCGCGGGCCCCAGCACAAAGGTGACTTCGTCGGCCGTACTTTCATAGGAGAGGGCGGTGTCAAGGTCTCGTTGGGCCAGGACGGCGGAGGAGCCGGCACCGTCCGCAGCAGCTGTCAGCGACATCCACCGCACCCTGGCCAGCGGGCCAACCTGCGGGCACGTCGCTCCGGCAGCAAAGGCCGCGGCCAGGACTGCCAGCGGGAAGCCGCCGGTCCTTCCCGTGGCAAGGGCAGCCAGTAGCAGTACCAGCACAGCTACCGTGTTAAGCGCTGCCGATACCAGCAGCACGGGGCGTTGTCCCCGCCTGTCGGCCAGCGACCCTAGCATGGGCGCCCCCAGCGCCGAGCCGATGCCGACCGCGCCCGCGGCCGTCCCGCCAACGGCAAAGGAGCCGCTGACGGAGGTGACAAGGGTAAGAGTGCCGACGGTCAGCATGGCCAGCGGCAGCCGCGCGAAGAGTCCCAGCGGGAGGAATGCCGTGCCCGCGAGTTCGGGGAGGCGCGCGAAGCGGCCTGCTGTTGCCGTTGCGCCGGAATCCGGGGCAGCGTCTTCGCGGGCGGAAGGATCCGTGCCGCCGGCCGGGACGTCGTGGGAGGTTGAAGGGGTGGTATGCGATGTCAATTCCGGGCTCGTTCAGTCAGTGCGCATCGTCCCTCCTCCCGATGCGCGCAACCCGGTAACGCGGTCAAGTATAGCGGCCGGGTTCAGGAGAGCGCGTCCATGCTTACAGAAATCCGCAGGGTTGAGCCGTTCCGGCTCTTCAGCACCTGAAGCTGGGTGCCGATCCGCTGCTTCATCTCGGCCACGTGGCTGACCAGTCCCACCACCCTGCCGCCGTCGCGGAGGCCTTCCAAGGCGTCCATGACTTGTTCCAGGGACTGTTCGTCGAGGCTGCCAAAACCCTCATCAACGAACAGGGTCTCGATTTCCACCCCGCCGGACTCTTGTTGCACCACATCCGCCAGGCCCAAGGCAAGTGACAGCGAGGCCATGAAGGATTCACCGCCGGAGAGCGTGGAGGTGTCGCGGCGATAGCCGGTCCATTGGTCCACCACTTCAAGGCCCAGCCCCGATTTGGCGCCGCGCGCCGCCTTGGCGTCGGTATGCTGCAGCAGGTAGCGGCCATCGCTCATGGCCACCAGGCGCTCCGAGGCGGCGAGGGCCACCTGTTCCAGCCGGGCGGCCAGGACATAGCTGTTCAGGCTCATCCGGTAGGTGTTTTCGCCCCTGCCGGCTGCGGCTTCGGCGAGTCCGGCGAGCATCTGTGCCCGCTCTGCTGGCTCCCGGGACGAAGACAGCAGGTCCTCATATTCCGCTGCAATGGAAGCAAGTGATGCCAGGCACCGGCGTGCCAGGCCCGCTGCGAGATCGGCCTCCCGTGCATCATGGTGCGCGGCGGCAGCTGCGGTGCGAAGTCCTTCCAGCCGTTCATCATCGGCTGCAAAGCCGTCCGCGGCTTCAGCCATGGCCAGCACCAGGTCTTCCGACTCGAACAGCCCGGCAACCCGGGCAGCCTCATCCCTGGCAGCGCGGACGGCAGCTTCCAGCGCTGCCACGTCCGCGGCTTCCAGGAGTTGGCTGCGGACGTCGCCGGCTGCGGCGAAACCCGCCCCCGGGAGGGCCAGCTCAAGGTTCTCCTGCGCTTCCGCGGCCTGCGACCTGGCGGTGTCCAGCCGTGCTTGCGCTTCAACGGCTTTGTCCAGCACCGCCACGGCGTCCTCGAGCACCCGCAGCCGCCGGCCCAGGCTCCGGTGGTCCCCCCGCAGGCCGGCGAGGGCGGTGTCCAATGTGTCAGCCTGTTCGGCGAGGTCGGTCAGCAGGACAGCGGTGTGGGACAGCTCAGCCTCCGCGTCCGACAGCGCTGCGCGGGCTTGTTCGATGCCGGCATCGAGTGCGTCCAGCCGTTGCCGCTTTTCCTGGAGCTCCTCCGCTGCCTGCTCGGCAGCCCCTGCCGCAGCCAGCGCCTCCCCAGCCATTGCGCGAGCCTCGGCCACGGGGGTGGTGCCGCCCTGTCCGGCGAGCACGGCCACCGCTTGGTCGGCCTCGGCACGTTCGGCGCTGGCCGTGGCGTGTGCTGCCTCGGCCGCCTCATAGGCGGCGTGGGCGTCTTCCTCGGCTTGGGCCAAAGCCGGGCCGCCTGTGCCGGATTCTGCCGGCCCCGGATGATCCCCGCTTCCGCACACCGGACACGGCTGGCCGGACACCAGCTGGGCAGCAAGCTCGGATGCGGCATTGGCGAGCCGAGCCTCCCGCAGGTCCAGCCAACGGCCCTTCGCATCCAGCAGGTTTTCCCGCGACTCTTCACAGCTGGCGTTGACGAGGTCCCGGACCTCCACGGCCGCCACGTACCGCTGGACCACGTCGAGCAGTTCCGCGGCCGCATTTGCTTCCTTGCGGCGGAGCGCGGCTTCGGCAGCGCGGGACTCCAGCTGGTCCAAGGTTCCTGCCAGCAGTCCCCGGTCCGCCAGCAGCTGCGATGCCCGGCTTCGCAGTGTCTCCACCTGGAGCCTGAGTTCGTCCTGCCTGCCGGCCAGGCTGCGGTGCCGCCCCCGCAGGTCCTGCAGCCTCTGCTCATCCGGCAGCCGCGCCTCGACGACGGCCAGGAGCGAGCGGAGCCGGCCCAGCTCCGCCGCGGCTCCGGGCACAATTTCCCCCGCGGCGGCGCCGGTCCCGGCACGGCCGGCCTGGCCCGGCCCGGCGGCGGCAGCTTCTGCCTCGCCGAAGCCGAGCCGGGAGAGTTCGGCACCGTCCGCTGCAGCCATCCTCAGGAGGGTCATGGCGGACTCAGCGGCGGCCTGGGCGCTGCGAACCTTGCCGGCCGCGGCGTCCACTGCCTGCAGCTGCCCCTGGAGGACCTCGGCGTCGCGGTGCCGGCCGAGCCGGGCGGCAAGTTCTTCGTACCGGGGTGCGCCGTCCGTCACGGCCTGCTGCCGCGCGGTGGCGGCCTGGAGTTTCCGGGCCCGCTCGTGCCGCGCGGTTTCCCGCTCCACTTCACCGCGGCGGTCCTGGCTGAGGGAGGCCGCCTTCGCAGCGTGGTCCGTGAGCTCCGCCAGGCGCGCCGCAACAGCAGCCTGCAACCAGACAAGCCGGCCGGGGGCATCTTCCGCCGCCGGGGACCCGTCCTGCGAAAGCTGGAGCGGGACGGTCTCGGCTTCGGCGCGCGCAGCAAGGATGCCCAGCTGCCCGTCCAGGGCCGCGACGTCCTCCTTGGCCGCGGCGGCCTGCCGGGACAGCTCCTGTTCGAGCGCTTCAAACCGCTGCGTCCCGAAAAGCCTCTGCAGCAGGTCAAGGCGGTCGGCAGCCTTGGACCTGAGGAAGGCAGCGAAATCGCCCTGCGGCAGCATGACCACCCGGGTGAACTGCTCACGGTCCATGCCCAGCAAAGCCATGATCTCGGCGCCTGCTTCGTCATTCCGGGCAGATTTTTCCACCCAGGTCCCGCCGACCCGTTCACGGAGCAGTGTTTTGGCCTGCTGGGTGGTGAAGCCGTTCCTCCCGCGTGCACTGGGCTTGTCCCATGCGGGCGAACGGGTCACCTCGAAATGGCGGCCTTGGGCCGAGAACTCACAGGTAACGGCCGGTTCCTGGCCTGGCTCCGCATGGTCGCTTCGGAGCCGTTTGCCGTCCTGCCGGGCACCGGGAACGGATCCGTAGAGGGCAAAGCAGATGGCATCGAGGACGCTGGTCTTGCCGGCGCCCGTGGGACCGTTCAGCAGGAACAGACCGTGCGCGCTGAGGCGGTCGAAATCGATGGATTCGGTTCCGGCGAACGGGCCGAAGCCGGAGATGCGAAGATGATGGATCCTCACCGCGAGGCCTCCAGCAGCCGGACATTTTCCAAGGCGGCGGCGAGCGCCGCCTTCTCGACCTGGTCAGCGCTGCGTCCACGCACATGTTCCAGGAAGCCGCAGCACACCGCGAGGTCGTCCGGGGCGTCTGCGAGCCTGCTGCTGTAGCTGGCCTGGGCCGTGTCACTCCCGCCCTGTGGGTCGAAGGCCAGGACCAGGGTGCCAGGGAACCGTGCGCGGAGTCGGTCCATCGCCCGCAAGGGACGCTGGGCATCGGTAAGGGTGACCTGGCAATAGGCGGCTTCGGCCCCGGCATGCCCGGGATCTTCAAGGAGTTCGTCCAGGGTGCCGCGCAGCACGGCAAGGGTTCGCGGGGCATCCCACACGACCTCCTGCACCGACGTGACTCCGTCCGGCCCCAGGTCCACGAGCCAGGCACCTTTTCGGTGCGTGGCTTCGGAGAAGGAGTAGGCCAGCGGGGACCCCGAATAGCGGACGCGGTCAGACAGCGCCTGCCGTCCGTGAAGGTGCCCAAGTGCGGTGTAGCTGAATCCGTCGAACAGGTCCAGGGGAACGGCACCCACGCCGCCGATGCTGAGGTCCCGTTCGCTGTCAGAGCTGATGCCGCCGCTGGCGAAAGTGTGGGCCAGCACTACCGAATGGATGGTGGCGCCACCGGTCCGCCGTGCGATATCGGCCCGGATACGGCCGGTGGCTGCCCGGGTCACCTCGAAGTGGCTTGCAGTCTCCACGCCCAGTTGGTCGGCAACGAGCCGGGGCTCAAGCCAGGGAATGCCGTACAGGGCCAGGATTGCTTCGTCTCCGGCGGCGTCCGTGCCGAGCGGCAGCAGCAGCGGTTCGTCGAGCTCGGACACCTTGGTGCGAACGTGGACTCCCCCGCGTTCCAGCAGCCGGGAGGCGAAACCCAGCCGGATCGCGGAATCGTGGTTGCCACTGGTGAGGACCACCTTGGCCCCGGCGGAGGTGAGCCTGACCAAGGCGTCATCGAGCAGGTGTACGACGTCCACCCCGGGCAGTGCCCGGTCATAGACGTCGCCGGCGATCAGGACGACGTCGATGCCCGCCCGTTCCACCATTGCCACCAGCTGGTCGACGAAGGCCCGCTGGGCATCCAGCATGCCAACGCCGTGGAAGGATCGGCCCAGGTGCCAGTCCGAGGTATGAAGTAACCGCATATTCCTACGCTATCGGCAGCCACTGACAGTGGCGGAAAACGCCGCGGCGCGGACCGCTCAGGATCGCTTGCCCTCGAAAAACTCCTGGGCCTCGCTGACGTTGCCCGCCTGCTTGTCCGGTGCGGCGCCAGGGGCCTCAGGGAGGTGCGGTTCCGCTTCCGAAGGCTCACCGGCGTCGTCATCCCCGGCCTGGACCGCCGATGCCCCAGCCCCCGGTCCGGCGGTCCCGGCTGCTTCCGCGCCCGCGGCGTCCGGGTCCTGCGCGGCGTCGTCCGCCGCTGCGGCGCTCTGGGTGGCGTCGGCCGTGCCTGAAATCCGGAACACCAGGCCTGCGATGGCCGCGCCGGCCAGCGGAGCCACCAGGAAGATCCATACCTGTCCCAAGGCCGCGCCGGAGCTGAAAACGGCCGCGGCGAGAGCCCGGGCCGGGTTGAACGGCAGGTTTCCAACGGACTGGCCTACCTGGAGAAGCGCTGCGAAGGACAGGCCCACGGCAACGGCAGCCACCGTCCGGCTGCCGGTGTCCGTGCCGGCATTGCCCTGCAGGCCGCCGTTGTCGCGGCCGGAAGCGCCCAGGACGATGGCCACGACGATTGCGGCTCCCAGCAGTTCCAGGAGCACCACTGCGGCAAGGGGCGCCTGGATGATGGAATGTTCGCCAAAGCCGGCGGCCACCGTATCGAAGGCGGTGCGGCTGTCGGGAATGCCGGGCAGCGTGCGCAGGATTCCAAACAGGGCAACGGCACCCACCAGGGATCCCACGACCTGGGCAGCGGCGTATGCTGCCGCCGCCCCCGCCCGGATCCGTCCGGCCAGGAGGTGCCCCAGGGTGATGGCCGGGTTGAAGTGGCCACCGGAGATATGCCCGAAGGCGAGCATGGCGGCCGTGACAGCGAGGCCGGCAGCCAAGGCGGCGGGCATGGGGCTGGACTGCGGGATGCTGAACAGCGGTACGCCCAGCCCGACTACCGCAAGGAAGAGGCTGCCAAACGCCTCCGCTGCCAGGCGGGGCATCAGTCCGCTGCGGGCGGGATCCGCGCCGCCGGGCTGCAGTGCGTCGCGGGCTGGGACAGGGGTGCTCATGGTGGGACCTTTGCTCGTCGGGTGCTCTGTTGGGTTTCCGAGCCGCCCCGGCCGGCAGGTCCGGCGGGCAGCGCCAGGCAACCCGAGCAGTATTCCAGCCCAGGCTGGGCGTTTGCTGGACACCTGCTGTCCGCACCCGTCTTGCCCCGCCTTCCCCGAGCAGGCCGCCGCCGCAACCGGGCCGGGCGCGTCCGGACGGTAAATTTGTCTCCATGAGCATCGACCACGCCACCCCCACTCCCAAATCCCGGATCCATGGCTCCCTCCTGGGCGGGGCGCTGGGCGATGCGCTGGGCTACGCCGTGGAGTTCGATTCCATCGAGGAGATCCGCCGGCGGTTCGGTGCCCGCGGCCTGACGGGCTTTGAAGACCTCTCCGGCCCCTGCCACTTCTCTGACGACACGCAATTGACCCTGTACACCGTGGACGGGCTGGTGGAGGCTCTGGAGTGGGCCAACTCCGGCGTGGGCGCGGACGTAAATGCGTGTGTATGGCTGGCCTACCTGCGCTGGCTGGCCACCCAGGGCACTGACGCGGGGCCGTCCGCACCGGCTCCCCAGCCCCGCTGGATCGACGGCAATGAAGTGCTGCGGCAGCGTCGGCACCCTGAGCAGGACTGCATCAGCGCACTGGCCACCGGGGAGATGGGAACCTCGGTGCGCCCCGTCAACCCGGACTCGAAAGGTACCGGCACGGTGATGCGCTCAGCGCCGTTCGGGCTGATCCCGCATATCTCGCCCGAGGCCGCCTACAAGCTGAGCTCCGATGCCGCGTCACTGACGCACGGCCACCCGGCAGCACGCCAGAGCTCCGGTGTCTTCAGCCTCCTGATCCACCGGCTGGTCGCCGGAGAGGACCTGCGGGAAGCCGCCGCCGCCGTGACCGCCCATGCGGCCACCCTTCCGCACGTGGCACCGGAGCTGCCCGACCGGCTTGGGGCTGCCCTGCGGCTCGCGGACACCGCGGGCGTTCCACCCGAGGAACTGATCCCGGCGCTGGGCGGAGGCTGGCTCGCGGAGGAGGCACTCGCCGTCGCACTTTACGCCGTCCTCGCGACGCTTCCGGCTGACGCGGCGGGGGTGCTGCCGGAGCAGCACTTCCGGGACGCCATGGCTGTGGCGGTGAATCACAGCGGTGGCAGCGACACCGCCGGGTCCCTGGCGGGCAACATCCTTGGCGCCTGCTACGGAGAGGACTGCCTGCCCGCACCCTGGCTCGCAGCCCTGGAAGGCCATGACGTGGTCCGCGGGATGGCGGATCAGCTGGTGCGGGTCACGACCGGCGAAGGCTGATGTTGTTGCAGGCCTCGCAAACGTCTTCCGGGATGACGCCGCGGCGCTGCAGGAAGCCGAAAATCGTGCAGCCAAGGCAGAATCCGGCAAAAGCCTCGAGCGATGCCGCCACCACCAGAATCCCCAGCAGCAGCCAGGCTGCCAGCCCCATGCCGGACGCGAGCAGCAACAGCGCGGTGGTGGACACGGCGGCGCCGATGCCCTGGGCAAAGCGCTTCGGCGGGCCGGGAACGAGCTTCACCTTTCCCAGCCGCGGGGTGATGACCTTAACGGAGAGGACCGCCAAGGGTGAGATCCGCGGGCCAAAGAGGAGGCGGAGCCAGAACCCGACGGCGATGGCAACCAGGCCCCACAGAGAACCGGTCACGGCGGTAACCACAGCGAGCAAGACCACCAGGGCTGCCGTGGTGCGGGCCGCGTACTCGTTGACGGGGTTGGGGAAGGCGAACAAGGAGCTCATCACGCAAGGCTAAGAGCGTCGGGCCCGCCGGCCAAGATTTGTTGCGCCGGATTAACCGGACAGGGCCTGCGGGGCCGCCTCAGGCATTGACGGCGGGCGCGAAGGCAGCCCTGCCGGCCGGTGCGGTGAAGGGCCGGGGTTCGGTGGAAGGCACAGCCGCACTGCCCACCATTTGCAGGAACTCGCCTTCGGACAACACCTCGATGGCCTGTCCGCGCTCATGGAGTTCCAGGACGCGCCGCGCCTTCCCGGTCAGCCGTCCCGAGCGCAGGTCCGAGGCCACGAAGCCGTCCCCCACCACCAGGACGGTGGTGCGGCCGGTCACCCGGCTTTCGGTGCGGGCACCGTGGTGCGCCGAGCGGAGCTTGGCGTCCGGGCGGCCGATGGAGAGCTGTCCGGTGAACACGACAGTCTGGCCGTACAGCGGGTGGCCGGGCTCGGCGTCGGCGTTGGGTTCGGGATTGATCCCTTCCTCCGGCCAGCCGGACTGGAAACGGCGCACCAGCGCCGCGCCGTTGCCGGAGGCGCCGGACATGGCCGCCAGGCTGGGCTTCGACAATTCACCCGCGGCCGGATCAAACGCCTGCTGCCGCGACATGGCCAGGCCCAGGGAGAGATACAGTTCGGCGATACTGTTTGCACCGTTGCGGGCGGCGATGTCGATGAGGATCCCGGCGCAGGCGCGGGCATCCTCCGCGGCGTCGTGGTGGTTCACCAGCGGCACACCCGCTTCCTCCGCGGCAAAGGGAAGGGAGTTGGAGACCAGCGAGTAGCAGCGGCGCGACAACATCACCGTGCAGACGTAGTCGTAGGCCGGCCCGGGCAGCCCGGAGACTTCGAGCGCGGAACGGATCACGCCGAGGTCGAACGCCGCATTGTGGGCGACCAGAATGTCCTCGCCGATAAACGCCCCGATTTCCGGGAACAGGTCACCGAATCGCGGCTGCACCGCGACGTCGGCAGGGGTGATTCCGTGGATCCGGACGTTGTGGTGGTCAAAGTGGTCGTAGCCGGCCGGTGGCTTCATCAGCCAGGAGGCCTCGGCAACAATTTTCCCGCCCCTTACCTTCGTCAGGCCCACGGAGCACGGGGAGCCCCGGAAGCCGTTGGCTGTTTCGAAGTCGATCGCCGTAAAGTCCAAACCCACGGCCCCCACCTTACCGCCGCCGGCCGCCCGGGCCCGGGAAAGACAGGCCCGTCCAGTACGCTTGGGGGGTGAACTTTCCTGTGATGAACCACCTCGCTGTGTCCATGCTGGGCGGCGCGGGTCCGGTGCAGCCGCCCATGGCTTCCTTCCTGCCCGACTGGCTGAACCCCCAGGTCTTCCTGGCCGATCCGGCGCTCGCCCCGTGGGTAGTCCTGCTGGTGTGCGGCATCATCTTCGCCGAGACCGGCCTGCTCATCGGTTTCTTCCTGCCCGGCGATTCCATGCTGTTCACGGCGGGCCTGCTGGTGGCCACGGGCACCATCAAATTCAACATCTTCGCGTTCGCCGCGTTGATCGTGGTGTCCGCGATCATTGGAAACCAGGCCGGCTACCTGATCGGCTCCAAGGCGGGGCCGGCCATCTTCAACAGGCCCGACTCCAAACTGTTCAAACGCGAGAACATCGAGAGCGCCCACGCATTCTTCGAAAAGCACGGCGGCAAGGCGCTCATCCTGGCCCGCTTCGTTCCCATCATCCGGACCTTTGTCCCCGTGATTGTCGGCGTTGCGCAGATGAGCAAGCGCAAGTTCTTCATCTACAACGTCATCGGCGCGGCCCTGTGGGGCGGCGGCGTGACCTTGCTCGGATTCCTGCTGGGCGACACCGTTCCCTGGGTCCGGGACAACCTGGACATCATCTTCATCGCCATCGTTCTCGTCTCGGTAGTGCCCATCGGCATTGAACTCCTCCGCGGCATGTCGGCGAGGCGCCAGGCGCAGGACTACGGCACCGACAGCGTCGACGAATTCATCGAAGAGCACGAACCGGAGGCCGAGCAGAAGACGCCGCGCAGGTTCCGCGGCGGCCGGCAGGAATAGTCCGGCCCCACACACGAAAGAGGTCCGCACCCCGCCGGGGTGCGGACCTCTTCTGTTCTGCCGCTTCCGTCAGTCTGTTGCTTCCAACGCAGCCACGATGGAGGGAAGCAGGGCACGGAAAGCCTTGCCGCGGTGGCTGATGGCGTTCTTTTCATCGGCGGACAGTTCGGCGCAGCTGCGGTTCTCGCCGGCAGGCTGCAGGACGGGATCGTAGCCAAAGCCGCCGGCTCCGCGGGGTTCGCGCAGGAGCATACCCTCGAGCTGGCCGTACTCCACCACTTCGCGGCCCGCTGCGGCACCGCCGGCGGGGACCGCCAGGGCGGCCGCACAGACGAACGCCGCGCCGCGATGCTCGTCGGGAACGTCGGACAGCTGGTTCAGCAGCAGTTTCAGGTTGGCGGCGTCGTCGCCGTGCCGTCCCGCCCACCGGGCGGAGAAGATTCCGGGCGCCCCGCCCATGACATCCACGGCCAGCCCGGAATCGTCGGCAATGGCCACCAGGCCGGTGGCCCCGGCCACCGCCCGGGCCTTCAGCAGCGAATTCTCGGCGAAGGTCACGCCGGTTTCGACGACGTCCGGCGCACCTGCCGCCGCCGCATCCACCACCTGGGTGTCGACGTCGAGCCCGGGCACCTGCCCGCGCAGCAGTTCACGGAGTTCACGCAATTTCCCGGCGTTGTGCGTAGCGAGCACGAGCATGGGTGCGGGTGCACTCACAGGGCGTCCGCCAGGGTTTCGCGCTGGATGGCGGCCAGCTGCGTGGTGCCCAGCAGGGCCAGGTCCAGGAGCTGGTTCAGCTCCTCCCGGTCAAACGGGGCGCCTTCGGCGGTGCCTTGGACCTCGACGAACTTGCCGGAGCCGGTGACCACGACGTTCATGTCGGTTTCGGCCCGCACGTCCTCCACGTACGGCAGGTCCAGCATGGGAACGCCGTCGATAATACCGACCGAGACGGCGGCAATGGTGTCGAGGAGGGGCTGGGCGTTCTTGGTGATCAGCTTGGTGTCGCGGGCGAACCGGATGGCGTCCGCCAGCGCCACGTAGGCCCCGGTGATCGCGGCGGTGCGTGTCCCGCCGTCGGCCTGCAGCACGTCGCAGTCCAGCACGATGGTGTTCTCGCCCAGCGCTTTGGTGTCGATGATGGAGCGCAGCGAACGCCCGATCAAGCGCGAGATTTCGTGGGTGCGGCCGCCGATCTTGCCCTTGACCGATTCCCGGTCCGAGCGCGTGTTGGTTGCGCGGGGCAGCATGGCGTACTCGGCGGTGACCCAGCCGCGGCCTTCGCCTTTGAGCCAGCGGGGAACGCCGGCAGTCAGGGAGGCCGTGCACAGCACCCGGGTGTTGCCGAACTCGATCAGTGCCGATCCCTCAGCCTGGTTGGACCATCCGCGGGTAATGCTGATGGGCCGGAGCTGGTCGGGGGCACGGCCGTCGGCGCGCACGATGGGCACTGCAGTTGCTTCAGATGTCATGCCTTTAGCTTATCGAGTGCGGCCCGCCGCTAGATCGTGTAGTGGACACCGGCCACGGCCACGGCCACATCGCCGGGAAAAACCGGCCGGGCCTCGGACATGACGGTGGTGGGCGATGTCCATACCGGAATGTGGGTCAGCAGGAGCCGGCGGGCCCCGGCAACGGCTGCGGTCTCCCCCGCCCGCTTTCCGGTCAGGTGCACGTCCTTGATGCCGTCGTCGCGGCCCTCTTCGAAGGCCGCCTCACACAGGAAGAGGTCCGCGTCCTTGGCGGCTTCCTCAAGCCCGGCACAGGAGTCGGTGTCGCCGGAATACGTCAGCGTCCGGGTGACGGGGACGCCGTCTTTACCGGGTTCCACCACCTCCACCCGCAGTGCATAGGCCTCCTCGATGGGGTGGTTGACGGCGAAGGGCGTGACGGTAAACGGCCCCACGGTCACGGGTTCGCGTTCGGTCCAGTTGCTGAAGTCGAATTCTTCATTCATGCCGGGATCCGGGTCCAGGCCGTAGGCGGTGGCCATCCGGTTGGCCGTCGCGGCCGGGCCCCAGACCGGGATGCGGCCGCGGCCCCAGCCGCCGGGCTTCCAGCGGATGGCGACGTGCAGCCCGCACAGGTCCATGCAGTGGTCCGGGTGCAGGTGGGTGAGGAAGATGGCGTCGATGTCCTCCAGGTCGGTGTACCGCTGGATGGCGCCCAGCGCACCGCTGCCGAGGTCCATCACCACCTTCCAGGTCCGGTCGCCGTCGGTGGCGGTCAGCAGGTAGCACGACGCCGGGGAGCCGGGCCCGGGGAAGGAACCCGTGCACCCCACGATGGTCAGCTTCACAGGCGGGGTCCTCCGGCTCGGCCGGCGTCGGCGAGTCCGCCGCCCACGAAATTGGAGATCCGGGGGCGTCCCCGCGCGGCCTGGGCGGCGGCGATCATTTCCGGCGTGATGCGGGCCAGGCTGCCGGTGGGGTATTGCGCGGCGACGTGGTCCACGTGCCGGACCGAGAGCACCTCGGGGCCCAGGAACCTCCGCGCCAGCGCCTCGAACTGGCCGGCATCGCCGGTGGCCACGAAGTGGTGCTCGGGCGGGGTGCCGGACGGGCGCTGCAGGTTGTGGGTGGCCAGCGCGCGGTAGACGTCCTTGGCCGTCTCCTCGGCGCTGGAAACCAGGGTGACGTCCGCGCCCATCACGTAGGAGATGACGCCGGTCAGCAGCGGATAGTGCGTGCAGCCCAAAACCACCGTGTCCACCCCGGCGGCCTTGAGGGGCGCCAGGTATTCCTCTGCGACGGCCAAGAGCGCGGGCCCGGTGGTGATGCCGGCCTCGACATAGCTGACGAATTCGGGGCATGCCACGGACGTGATGTCCAGGTCCGGCGCGGCGGCGAAGGTGTCCTCGTACGCGCGCGAGCCCACCGTGGCGGAGGTGCCGATCACTCCGACTTTCCCGCTGCGGGTGGCGGCGACGGCGCGCCGCACTGCAGGCTGGATGACCTCAATGACTGGGATGCCGTATTTGGCGGTGTACCGCTCGCGGGCGTCCCGAAGGACCGCGGCCGACGCCGAGTTGCAGGCGATGGTGAGCAGCTTGACACCGGAGTCCACCAGTTCGTCCATCACGCCCAGGGCGTTGGCGCGCACCTCGGCGATGGGCAGCGGACCGTACGGTCCGTGGGCGGTATCGCCGACGTAGAGGATCGATTCGTTGGGCAGCTGGTCAATGATGGAGCGGGCCACGGTGAGTCCGCCAACACCGGAGTCGAAGACGCCGATGGGCCGGGTTTCCGGTGCGGCGGCCGGGAGGTCGCCGGCGCCGGCAGGCTGCGCGTCCAACGTCGGGTCCGTGCTCGAGGCTGTTGTCATGATTATTCGAGGATAGGTCTTCCCGGAAGGCTCAGCCATCATCTTGTGTCCAGCGACTCATGTCGAATGTGTCACAACCAACGGCCTCCCCCTGGCCGCCGCAGCTCACCGGCGGGTTTCCAGGGACTGCAGCATGGCCTGGACCACGGACTCTTGAAGCCAGGTGGTGAAGTTGTAAACCAGCGCCAGGTAGCTTTCCACATCCTCGGCCTGGGACCAGTCCTGCATGCGGTGGACGTGTTCGGCGTCGGCCTCGTCCCGGATGTCCAGCCGCTCTGCCAGGACGAGCCGGACGTCATTGAGCGCCATGGACCAGTACTTGGCCCCCTCCGGCGTCAGGACGATCTCGTCCTTGTCCAGGTCCAACGCCGCCGCACGGAGCGCGCCGATCTTTGTTTCCCGCAGCGAGCGCTCGGTGAGCTGGCGGAACTCCAGGGACGCGGCGTCGTCGTTCTTCGAGATGTTGGGAAGGAGCCGCTTGACCGCGCGGTCCGTAGGTTCGGCAACGTCCATGTCCAGGCCAATGAGGGCAGCCAGCGGATCCTGTCCGTCGCGTTCCTCCGGCTGGAGCATGGAGATGACATCATCGATCAGGCTGCGCAGCAGGTCCCGTTCGGCAGGTTCCAGGAACCCGGTGATGCCCTTGAGGCCGTATTTGAATGCCTTAGCCACGCTTCCCCTTACCCTGGCCCGGACCGCCGGACTTCCCGGCTTTGCCGCCGTGGCCGCCGCTGGCCTTTTCCACCGTGGCCCACAGCCCGAACCCGTGCATGGCCACCGCGTGGCGTTCCACCTGTTCCTTGCTGCCTGCGGCGACGATCGAGCGGCCCTTCTTGTGGACCTCCATCATGAGCTTGTTGGCCTTGGTCTCGGAGTAGCCGAAGTAGCTTTGGAAGACGTAGCTCACGTAGCTCATGAGATTGACGGGATCGTTCCAGATCACCAGGTTCCAGGGGATGTCCGGAGCGATGAGGGAGTCGGTGGACTCCGCTGTGCCGGTCCGGACGCCCTCCCGTGTATCGGGGCCGGGCGCAACGCTTATGGTCATCTGTCCATTCTATGTGGGGGTTGGACTCGTGCCGGCGAGGGCCCCGCGGCGAAGCGAAGCAAGACGAGGGAGCCGGTGGGTGGGGCCACGCCGGCGAGGGCCCCGCGGCGAAGCGAAGCAAGACGAGGGAGCCGGTGGGTGGGGCCACGCCGGCGAGGGCCCCGCGGCGAAGCGGAGCGAGACGAGGGAGCCGGTGGGTGGGGCCACGCCGGCGAGGGCCCCGCGGCGAAGCGG
>NZ_JARVSF010000049.1 GCF_030209355.1 Pseudarthrobacter sp. fls2-241-R2A-127 | reverse complement strand
TTGTAGTTGTGACGGCGTGCCTTTTGAAGAATGAGCCTGCGAGTTAGTGTTACGTCGCGAGGTTAACCCGTGTGGGGCAGCCGTAGCGAAAGCGAGTCTGAATAGGGCGTTGCAGTGGCGTGATCTAGACCCGAAGCGAAGTGATCTACCCATGGCCAGGTTGAAGCGACGGTAAGACGTCGTGGAGGACCGAACCCACTTCAGTTGAAAATGGAGGGGATGAGCTGTGGGTAGGGGTGAAAGGCCAATCAAACTTCGTGATAGCTGGTTCTCCCCGAAATGCATTTAGGTGCAGCGTTGCGTGTTTCTTGCTGGAGGTAGAGCTACTGGATGGCTAATGGGCCCTACAAGGTTACTGACGTCAGCCAAACTCCGAATGCCGGTAAGTGAGAGCGCAGCAGTGAGACTGTGGGGGATAAGCTTCATAGTCGAGAGGGAAACAGCCCAGACCACCAACTAAGGCCCCTAAGCGTGTGCTAAGTGGGAAAGGATGTGGAGTTGCCCAGACAACCAGGAGGTTGGCTTAGAAGCAGCCACCCTTAAAAGAGTGCGTAATAGCTCACTGGTCAAGTGATTCCGCGCCGACAATGTAGCGGGGCTCAAGTACACCGCCGAAGTTGTGGCATTCAAGCATTGACTAAGCCTTCGTGGTTCAGGTGTTTGGATGGGTAGGGGAGCGTCGTGTGGGCAGTGAAGTCGCGGTGTAAACCAGTGGTGGAGCCTACACGAGTGAGAATGCAGGCATGAGTAGCGAAAGACGGGTGAGAAACCCGTCCGCCGAATGATCAAGGGTTCCAGGGTCAAGCTAATCTGCCCTGGGTAAGTCGGGACCTAAGGCGAGGCCGACAGGCGTAGTCGATGGACAACGGGTTGATATTCCCGTACCGGCGAAAAACCGTCCATGTTGAACAGGGGATACTAACCGCCCGAGACCTGCCCGACACCCCTTGTGGGTGAAGGGTTTTGGTGGAGCGCGGGACCTGATCCTGGGAGGCAAGCGTATTAACAGGTGTGACGCAGGAAGGTAGCCGAGCCGGGCGATGGTTGTCCCGGTCTAAGGATGTAGGGCGAGTGGTAGGCAAATCCGCCACTCATGGTGCCTGAGATCTGATGGGACCCCCGTTTGGGGGGATTTGGTGATCCTATGCTGCCGAGAAAAGCATCGACGCGAGGTTTTAGCCGCCCGTACCCCAAACCGACACAGGTGATCAGGTAGAGAATACTAAGGCGATCGAGAGAATTATGGTTAAGGAACTCGGCAAAATGCCCCCGTAACTTCGGGAGAAGGGGGGCCCCAACCTTGATGGACACTTGCTGTCCGGAGGGGATCGGGGCCGCAGAGACCAGGGGGAAGCGACTGTTTACTAAAAACACAGGTCCGTGCGAAGTCGCAAGACGATGTATACGGACTGACTCCTGCCCGGTGCTGGAAGGTTAAGAGGACCGGTTAGCCGTAAGGCGAAGCTGAGAATTTAAGCCCCAGTAAACGGCGGTGGTAACTATAACCATCCTAAGGTAGCGAAATTCCTTGTCGGGTAAGTTCCGACCTGCACGAATGGAGTAACGACTTCCCCGCTGTCTCAACCATAAACTCGGCGAAATTGCAGTACGAGTAAAGATGCTCGTTACGCGCAGCAGGACGGAAAGACCCCGAGACCTTTACTATAGTTTGGTATTGGTGTTCGGAGTGGCTTGTGTAGGATAGGTGGGAGACGTTGAAGCCCGGACGCCAGTTCGGGTGGAGTCATCGTTGAAATACCACTCTGGTCACTTTGGACATCTAACTTCGGCCCGTAATCCGGGTCAGGGACAGTGCCTGATGGGTAGTTTAACTGGGGCGGTTGCCTCCTAAAAAGTAACGGAGGCGCCCAAAGGTTCCCTCAGCCTGGTTGGCAATCAGGTGTCGAGTGTAAGTGCACAAGGGAGCTTGACTGTGAGAGAGACATCTCGAGCAGGGACGAAAGTCGGGACTAGTGATCCGGCGGTACATTGTGGAATGGCCGTCGCTCAACGGATAAAAGGTACCTCGGGGATAACAGGCTGATCTTGCCCAAGAGTCCATATCGACGGCATGGTTTGGCACCTCGATGTCGGCTCGTCGCATCCTGGGGCTGGAGTAGGTCCCAAGGGTTGGGCTGTTCGCCCATTAAAGCGGTACGCGAGCTGGGTTTAGAACGTCGTGAGACAGTTCGGTCCCTATCCGCTGCGCGCGCAGGAAATTTGAGAAGGGCTGTCCTTAGTACGAGAGGACCGGGACGGACGAACCTCTGGTGTGTCAGTTGTACTGCCAAGTGCACCGCTGATTAGCTACGTTCGGATGGGATAACCGCTGAAAGCATCTAAGCGGGAAGCTCGCTTCGAGATGAGATTTCCATACACCCTCGGGTGTGAGAGGCCCCCAGCCAGACCACTGGGTTGATAGGCCGGATGTGGAAGCGAGGACTAACGACTCGTGAAGCTGACCGGTACTAATAGGCC
>NZ_JARVSF010000025.1 GCF_030209355.1 Pseudarthrobacter sp. fls2-241-R2A-127 | reverse complement strand
CAGTCAGAACCCAGAGTCACACCGCAGCACGAGCCAATTCCATCATTACTGTCAGACCCCCTTGTCATGATGAGGTTATGGGGAAAGCGGCAGTGGTGAGGGCGTTGGCGGAGACGCGCGCCGCCCTTGCCGTGCTGGCTGCGGAGATTGATAGGGCGGGTTCGTTACCGTTTTCGAGGGCTGATCCGTTGGCTGGTTTGGCCGACGGCTGCCTGGAGATCCTGGCTGGTGCCCGTGAGGTGGAGGCCGTAATTGCCGCGTTGAAGGCCAAAGCGGCTGTGGTGTACTCGGATGCCGCGGGTGTTGTTGCGGGGCCGGAGGTGCCGGTGCAGGCACAGGAGATGGCGGTCGCGGCGGAGATCGGGTGCCTGCTGGCTCTTGGGCCGCGGGCGGCGTCATCGTTCCTGGCCACCTCCCACGTTGTGGTCAAGGAGTTGCCGCTCACCCTGTCGGCGCTGCAGGCCGGGAACCTGTCCTGGAGCCACGCGGTGGCCATGGCGGACCAGACGGCCAGTCTGGATGCACCGGGGACGTCGGCGTTGGAAGCGCATTTCCTGGACCCGGATGCACCGGATCCGGCGCGCGGGTGTCCGGTGGGGGAGCTGCCGGCGCACCGCTTCAGGGCCAAGGCCCGCACCTGGCGCGAACGCCACCATACGGAGAGCATCGAAGCCCGGCACGCCAAATCCGCGGCGGACCGGCGGGTGGAGTTCCGGGCGGACCAAGACGGGATGGCGTGGCTTTCCGCGTACCTGCCGGCTGCCCAGGCGTTGGCAGGGTGGAACCGGCTCACTGCCGCTGCCCGGGCTCTGCAGGGGCCGGCCGAAGGCAGGACTCTGACCCAGCTGCGGGTGGACACCTTCGCCGCAGCGATCCTCGGCGGCAGCATGGTGGGAAAGGGCAGTGCTGCAGCCTCCGGCGCCGGGTCCGAATTCGCCGACGACGGCGGCGCGAGCCACCAGGGTCTGTCACCGTCGATCCGTGCGCAGGTGTTGCTGACCGTTCCGGTGTTCTCGCTGATGGGCCTGACCGATGAACCGGCGATGCTGGACGGGTACGGTCCCATCCCGCCGTCGATGGCCAGGGAGTTGGTGGCTGAGGGAGCAGGGTCGTTCTACCGGGTGTTGGTGGATCCTCGGGACGGGGCTCCGTTGGAAATCGGCAGGACGAGTTACCGGGTCACCGGGCCGATGCGGTCCTGGCTCAGGATGCGGGACGGGAAGTGTCCGTTCCCTGGGTGCAGCAACAACTCCCTGGACAACGAGGCCGACCACCTCCTCGCCTGGGGCAAGGGCGGTACCACCGGGATCAGCAACCTGGGGCAGCCCTGCCCGAAACACCATAGACTCCGGCACGCCACCGGCTGGAAACCCACACCGGCCACCAGGAACGAACCGCCGGGATGGACTTCACCCAGCGGCCGTCACTACACCAGCGAACACCAGGACTGGGAACCACCCGAATGGCCCAGGGGATGGGCGGCCGGCGTCACAGATCTTGTCCGCCACCGTGGATCACCGTGGGAGGAGGCTCTGGAGAGATACCTGCGCGCCCACGCGTGATCGCCCCGACCTCTGGATCAGGTGGATCTCATTCGAGCAGCCGGAGCTGGTCCGGGGTATCGATATCCTCGCCGGTGGACTGGTCGCTGCAATCCACCTCATCCACGAGTTCTGGGTGGCTCCGCAGGAAGCCTCGTGCGCCGGCGTCACCGGTCACCGTCTCAGCCACCGCGGCCCGCAGCGAGGTGTCGATTAACAGCGGGTGCCCGCGGACGAGTGCTGCCTCACCGCCGTCGTTGGAATTAAGGCGGCGGTAGGCGGCACTCGTGATCCGCCCCGGACGGTGGGCGTCCAACAGCCGCCGAACAGTTTCGGGGGTCAGCCCCGGCTGGTCCACCAGGGCCACCATCACATCGTCCGCAGGATCAGCTGTGGCCAGGCCCAGCAGGAACGAGCTGCCCATTCCCGATTCCCAGTCCGGGTTAGTGACCACCTGGCAGCCGTCCAACTTGGCGGCAGCCACGACCTGAGCGGCACCAGCGCCGAGGACCACCACCACGTCCAGGCAGCCGCCATCGAGCAGGGCAGCGGCAACTGCCTCCACCAGCGGGCGTCCACGGAAGGGGAGCAAGGCTTTGGGGCCCCGGCCCAGGCGCGTTCCTGCGCCGGCGGCCAGGATCAAGCCGGTGGTGCGCCGTTCCTGTGTGGTGGCTGTTGTCATAGCAGCACCCTAACCAACGCCAAGGCAGCGGAGGCAGCTTCCCCCCGGAAACTGCCCCCGCTGCCGCCAACGCCTGGACTCAGGCGTCCCCGCCTGCACCGCCGGTGGTGCCGGCGTTGACGTCCAGGAGTTTGTACCGGTCCATGGCGTATTGCGGCGCGCCCTCCTCCACCTCTCCACGTGCCGCGAGCATCTGCAGCGCCTTGACCACGATGGAGTGGGTGTCGTTTTTGAAGTAGCGGCGGGCTGCTGCGCGGGTG
>NZ_JARVSF010000058.1 GCF_030209355.1 Pseudarthrobacter sp. fls2-241-R2A-127 | reverse complement strand
TGAATATTCGCTCTTGAGGGGTCCATGTGTGGTGCGGGTTAGCGCCAGGGTCCGATCCCACGATTTGCGCTGGTCGGCGCCGGTGTTGGTGTGGTTGAGCGCCACCTGTAAGGCTCCTTCCACCGCGTGACGGCCACGTGGTGGAAGGAGTACCGGTAATGGTACGGAAGATCAGGGCGAAGCTCGTCTTGCAGTTGCGCAATCAGGGCCTGTCCGGTAGAGCGATCTCGCTTGCTCAGGGCATGTCGAGGCACAGCATTCAGGCGGTGATCGACGCTGCGGATCAGCTCGGGCTCGGTTGGGACGACGTTGCGGAGAAATCTGAGGGCGAGGTGTATCTGACGCTGTTTCCCGGTCGCGGGGTGCGGGAGAGCGTGTTCGCGCAACCGGACTGGATTCAGGTGCACCGTGAGCTGGCAAGGGTCGGGGTGACGTTGAAGCTGTTGCATCAGGAGTATCTCGACGGGTGCAGTCGGGCCGGGCAGGCGGCGATGAGTTATGACCGGTTCTGCAGGCTTTATGGCGATTACGCGAATGTCACTGGCGCGTCGTCCCGGGTCGGCCATAAGGCCGGCCGCAGCGTCGAGGTCGACTGGGCCGGGCCTACGCTGCAGCTCGTTGACCCGGCAACGGGAGAGATCTCGAAGGTGTATCTGTTCGTCGCCTGCCTGCCGTTCAGCAGGTATGCGTTCGTGGAGGCGACGTTGGATATGCGGCAGGAGTCGTGGCTGCGGGCGCATGCGGCGATGTTCGCATTCTTCGGCGGCACGGTCCCGCGGCTCGTCCCGGACAACCTGAAGACCGGGGTGATCTCTCACCCGCGCGAGGGCGAAGTCGTCCTCAACGACGCCTACCGGGAGTTGGCGGCGCATTATTCGGCGGCGGTACTACCTGGCCGGGTGCGGCACCCGAAAGACAAAGCGAGCGTCGAAAACACTGTCTCGCACATCGCCACCTGGGTGATTGCGGGTCTGAGGCAGGAGCAGTTCACCAGCCTGGTGCAGCTGCGGGCCCGGATTCGGGAGCAGATCGATGCCTACAACCGAGAGCCGTTCCAGAAGCGGGAGGGCTCCCGGTTGAGCGTGTTCACGGCCGAGGAGAAGCCGCTGCTGCAACCGTTGCCGGCGGTGACGTTCGAGATCAGCACCTGGACCTATGGGCGCAAAGTAGGCCGGAACGGACACGTGGTCTGGGCAAAGAACTTCTACTCAGTCCCGTTCACCCACATCGGCGCGCATGTTGATCTTCGCGTCACGGACACCATGCTCGAGATCTATCGGGGTGATGAGCGCCTGACCAGCCACCTGCTGCTGCCCGTGACGATGACGAACCAGTATCGGACGAACGAAGCCGACCTTCCTGAGGGGCACAGCTGGCAAGCCTGGGACCGGGCCCGGATCGACGCCTGGGCCTTACGGATGGGACCGGCGACCGGGACCGTGATCGAGAAGATCTTCCAGTCCGTCCGCATCGAGGAAGCCGGCTACGACCCGGCCCTGGCGGTCCTGCGCCTGTCTCGCAGGTTCTCACCAGCCCGGGTCGAAGCCGCATGCCAGCTCGCGCTGCGCGGGCCGATACGATCGCCCCGTTACGCCCACCTGCGGCCGATCCTGGACACCGGGCAAGACAAAACCGGGCACGTCGAGGACCCTGATGACGAAGATGGCGGATACGTGCGCGGCAGCTCCTACTACGCAGGAGGGACCCGATGAGCCGCCTGGACACGGAAACCAAACGCAAGCTGCGAGAGATGAACGCGGGCGAGCTGCTGGAGGCCATCGATACCCAAGACGAGACGCTGAGCATCAGCCTGCCGTTCGAAGATCGTCTCCGGCTGGTCGTCGATGACGCCTACGCCTCGTTCACCCATGCCAAAGTCAGCGGCCTGATCCGGCGAGCGGGGCTGCGCTACCCGAACGCTGACCTGCGCCGCATCGACCTCCTTGACGAGCGAGGTCTTGACCGGCCGCTGCTGAGCCAGCTCGGCACCTGCTCGTTCGTGGCCCGGCAGCAAAACGTTGTCTTCCAAGGGTTCACCGGGTCGGGGAAGTCCTACCTGGGATGCGCGATTGCTAAACGAGCATGCGAACACCGCATCCGCGCGCATTACGTCCGCATGCCCGACCTCGAGGAAGCCTGGGTCGCCGCCCAAGACACCCCCGGCGGATCCGGCAAATTCCTGCGTAAATATGCAGCGTTTAACCTGCTGGTCATTGATGAGTGGCTGCTGGATCGACCCACGGAATCGATGCGCACCATGCTGCTGGAACTGATGGAACGCCGCTACGGTGAGACGTCAACAGTGTTCTGCACCCAGTACTCGCAGAAGGACTGGCACCAGCGGCTCGGCTCCGGGGTTCACGCCGATGCGATCATGGACCGGATCATCCACAACACGATCTGGGTCGAGACAGGCAGCTACAACATGCGCGAGCACACGGCACTCGTAACCGCCTAGCAACCGTCAAGGAGGGCGTCAGCGGTGCCAGGCCACGCGACCGCTGGCGCTCTCCCGCACGAACCCCGGCGCTGAACCGCACGAACAGGTGGCGCTCAAAGCTTCAAATACTCA
>NZ_JARVSF010000055.1 GCF_030209355.1 Pseudarthrobacter sp. fls2-241-R2A-127 | reverse complement strand
TGTTAGCGGCCATGAAAAACTGCCCATAGGCGGCCACGAAAGTGCCCACTGACGGCCAGTAAAACTGCCCGCAGGTGGCCATGAGATCTGCCCACGTCCTTACTGAACCGACCGCGCCTTAAGCGGTGGGGGCCTCTCCCTGGGGTTTGATGACGGTGTCTAAGCGCACCAAGCGAACCAGGAAGAGGCCCTGTATGAAGTCTGACGGAGAAATCATGGAAATTCTTGCTGCCTACGATCTGACCGGATCGTTGCGCGCCACCGCGGAGCTCACGGGCTGCTCGCACCACACAGTTGCCAAACACGTCGCCGCCCGGGATGCCGGCAGGCCGATCGGCGAACCGCAGGTCCGGGGCCGGGTCACCGACCCTTACCTGCCCAAGATCGAGGAATGGATCGACGGATCCAAAGGCCGGATCCGGGCCGATAAGGCCCACGAAAAGCTGCTCGCTCTGGGCTACACCGGATCGGAGCGGTCCACCCGCCGCGCGATTGCCCAGGTCAAGGCCGCGTGGCGGCTGGGCCACACCCGCGTCCACCGGCCCTGGATTACCGAGCCCGGGATGTGGTTGCAGTACGACTTCGGCGAAGGGCCCCGGATCGGCGGGGTGAAGACCATCCTGTTCGTTGCCTGGCTGGCGTTCTCCCGCTTCCGCATCGTGATCCCGCTAAAGGACCGGACCGCGCCGAGCGTGTTCGCGGCCCTGGACCGGTGTTTCCGGATTCTCGGCGGTGCACCGACGTATGTGCTGACGGACAACGAGAAGACTGTCACCACCGCCCATGTTGCCGGCGTCCCGGTCCGGAACCAGCAGACCCTGGACTTCGCCCGGCACTACGGGGTGACCGTGCTGACCTGCCAGCCTGCGGACCCGGCCACCAAGGGCGGCGTGGAAGCATCGGTGAAGCTCGCCAAGGCCGACATCGTGCCCAAAGACACCAACCTCCGCGGCGAATACGCCACCTTCGCCGAACTCGAAACCGCCTGCCAGGCGTTCATGGACGAGGTCAACAACCGGGAACACCGGACGACGCGCCGCAAACCCGCGGCTATGCTCGCCGAGGAAGCCCCCAGGCTGCACCGGATCCCGGAGACCGCCCACACGGTCGCGTTCGGCCTCGCCCGCACCGTTCCGGAGAACAGCCCGATGGTCACCTTTGAAAACGCCCAATACTCCGTCCCGGCGCACCTGCTCGGAGCCCGCGTGTTCGTCCGCACCCACGGGACCGGGCCCGCCGAGCAGGTCATCATCGTCCACCACGGCACCGGTGGTCCGGTCGAAGTCGCCCGCCACGACCGCGCACGGCCCGGCAGCCCGGCCATCAACGATGACCACTTCCCAGACACCAGGACCAGGGTGCCCGGCGACTACGAGGTCAGGGCCCGCAGCGCCGACGAGGCAGCCTTCCTGGCGATCGGCGAAGGCGCCCGAACCTGGCTGATCGAGGCCGCCGCGGCCGGAACGGCACGGATGAACGTGAAGATGGCAGAAGCCGTCACCCTGGCTAAAATCGCCGGCACCGACCAGGTCGACCGCGCCCTCGGCGACGCCGCGCTCCACGGCCGCTTCGCGCACCCGGACCTCGCCTCGATCCTGAACGCCAACATCCGCCGCACCACCACCCACACAGCCAACGAAGCGACCTCACTGACCCAGGGCACCGGAGCGTGGGCCGCGATCGGCAACCCCGCCCTAAACACCACCGCCAAGAACACCGCCACGGAGGAGGCCCGATGAGCCCAGTCACCACGACTAACACCGCCGCTCCGCCGCTGCCGGCGGACCTGGAGGCCCTGATGCGGTCCCTGAAAATGCCCCACGCCCGGGCACTGGCCCCGGACCTGATCGCGACCGCCCGAGCCCAGCGCTGGGAACCAGCCGAGGTCATCAAAGCCCTCTTCACTGAAGAAGCCGCCGGCAGGGCCCGGTCCATGCTCGCCTCCCGACGCAAAGCAGCAGGGTTCCCGACCGGGAAGACCTTCGACGCATGGGACCCTGCAGCGTCCTCCATCCCGGCACCGACCCAGCAAGCACTACGGACCTTGGAATGGATCAGCCGCAGGGAAAACCTGGTCGTCTGCGGACCTTCCGGAACCGGCAAGACGTTCTTCCTCGAAGCCCTCGGCCAGCAGGCCGTCGAAGCCGGGATGCGGGTCGCCTGGTTCAGGCTCGAGGACCTCGGCGTCCTCATCCGCGCCCACCGCACCGACGACAGCGTCACCCGGGCCGTCGCCCGGATCCTCCGCGCCGAGCTCGTGGTCATTGACGATATTGGCCTGTTACCAGTGGCCACGGACGCCGCCGAAGGCCTCTACCGGGTCGTGGACGCAGCCTACGAGAAACGCTCCGTCGCGATCAGCTCCAACCTCCACCCCGCCGGCTTCGACGAGCTCATGCCCAAAACCCTCGCCACCGCCACCGTTGACCGGCTCCTCCACCACGCCCACGTCTGCCAGACCAGCGGTGATTCGGTCCGCCTCACCCAAGCCCTCGCAGGAAAAGGAGTAACCCGCCTGAACTAACCAACCCAAACGATGGCCAACCCCGCCGAACCACTCAGTGGGCAGATCTGTTGGCCATCACCGGGCAGTTTTACTGGCCACCAGCGGGCAAATCAACTGGCCGCCCGTGGGCAGAAACAAATGGCCATTGACA
>NZ_JARVSF010000042.1 GCF_030209355.1 Pseudarthrobacter sp. fls2-241-R2A-127 | reverse complement strand
TCGGACCCTGGCGCTAACCCGCACCACACATGGACCCCTCAAGAGCGAATATTCACTTCCGGAGTAGCTGCTGATGGCAACCGTCCTCGGGCGTGACCCGCACTCCGACTTGGGATACCCGCCACACCTTCTTCACCGGCAGGATAGTCCGTGCGTGTCATGCACGGAATTCCTCGGGCATCTGGGCGGGCACAAGAGGTACCGGGCGCTAGCGCTAGCGGTGCAAGTGCGCCCGTGATGGGTTTCGCGGCGACGTGGACACGACACCATGTGCAGCTGATCAAGGACTGCTGTGCCCGCTACGCTCCGCTGCTGGCGACCTGGATCGGGTCGGTGCGGGACCGTTTGTTCTTCGCAGTGTGTGAGGATACGGGCATTCGACTCGGCGAGGCGCTGTGCCTGCAACACCGCGACTGGCACAGCAGACAGGGCGAGAAACCCCTTCATCGAAGTCGTGCGACGGGCTCATCCGCATGGGCCGCCGGTGAAGGGCGGGATCTACCGCAAACTTTACATCTCCGATGAACTCATCATTCGTCCCTGCGGCGCTCGTACTCTTTAGCAGCTTCCGGCTGGCCCTGCCGATGGTGAACCGCAGCCATATTGTGAAACACTTGGCGTTGACCAGCGACGTGGCCAACTTTTCCGAACAGCGCTAAAGATTCTTCGTAGAAATCCAATGCTTTAGCCGAGTCACCTAAGAACACGTGTAAGTTGCCGAGATTCATCTGCGCCATGGCCAGACCCACAAGATCCTGCACCTCTTTGTAAGCCTCAATTGCTTCTTGAAAAAGGGATATGGCTTCTTTTGTATTGCCTACCTGATTCAAGGCTGTAGCGAGCTGCGCGAGCGTTGACGCTTCCGCTCTCTTAGACCTGCTCGCGCGGTGAACCTTAAGTGCCGACCTCAAAGTATGGATAGCTTCTCCGTAGCGACCACATTCTCGAAGGGTTATGCCAATGTTGGTAAGCACGTAACCCATGCCCGTGAGGTCGCCGGCTTCTTGACGAAGCTTTGCTGCGCGTTCCAGGGCATGCAGCGCAGCCCCTGTCCCGAACGTCTGTCGATAGACCGCAGACAGCCCAATCCATGCGGCCGCCTGATCTTCTAGGGAACCGCCCGAAGACGCTGCCCGGATCGCTCTTTGGAAAGTACTTGTCGCCTCATCTAGCCGATCGAGAGAAGTCAGGGTGAGCCCGGTATTGTTTAAAGCCTTCGACAACTTGACTTGGTCATCTTCTTGTTCCGCTGCATTCGTAGCGACCGCCAAGACCCTTAACGCCACCGCGAGGCTGCGCTGTAAATCCAGGATTGGTACCAGGCTCATCCCCATACGCCAGGCGGCGTCAGTGTGCCCCAGCGTTTTCGCCAAGAATGCGCTTCCCACTAAATTCGGGAGTTCTCGGTGCATCCAAGCTAAAGCGCTCGATCGACTCTCGGCCTGCTTGTACTGAGATATAACACTGCCGTCTATCCATCCGGCGGCGTCGACTACTATGTCGGCGTAGAACTCTAGGAGCCGCGCTTGGGCTTCTTGGCGGGCTTCGGGCGCTTCCTGCGCTTCGGAAAGTTCTCGACTGTAGAGCCGGACTAAATCATGCATGCGCCAGCGGTTGGTGTCGTGCGCATCCTCCAAAAGATGTCGATCACGCAGGCGACGTAGAGCCCTGACTGTAGCAACGTGCCTGTCGGCCATCATATGTATTACGGCTTCGGTGGAAAACTCGGCAGAAGGGTGCGCAGAGGCGTACTTGAAGTGCAGTAATTCGGAACTCGACAGGCGAGCCACTGACGTTTTAATGCTTGCACGGACCGCGAGATGTCCGTATTCCAGTCCTTCTAGGCGGTCATTCTCTTCTTTGAGCTCTTCGATCAGGTCGCGTACATCTAATCTTGCGTCTGATCTCAAGATAGCCGCACATATACGAAGCGCCAAAGGCAAATCTCCGCAGACCGCAGCAAGCTCGGCAAATTCAGACGGCACGGCGCCCTCATTGCTGGCCCTTCCCGACTCTCGGAGCAATAGGTCGGCGGCGTCAGGATTCGACAGAGGGCCGATGCGCATGGGCGTTGCATTTTGCAATTCGGGGGCAAGCGATTCACGAGAGGTGATTATCACTCGATGAAAGGGCGATCGCGGGAGAAGCGTACGCACCTGTTCTAAAGAGAATACATTGTCCAAGAGTAGAAGCAGCCGCTCTTCTCTTTCTGCCGCCCAGTCTAGTGCCTGATGGTACTGGGTCCCTTGCTGACCGAGATCGGCTGAAATGTCGGTTACACCCAGCGCGCGAAGTGCGCTTGCGAATACTTGATTGGCAGTTACCGGCGACTCATCAATGTCGTAGCCGCGCATGTCGACGACCAACGATCGATAAAACCGGTTCTTGCTGCTCGCTGATCGGCACGCCCAATCAGCCAGAGTGGATTTTCCTGAGCCAGGAAGTCCTGTCAAAACGAGAATTTGGCTGCCGGTAGCCAACTCCCCGCTGGCATTCCAAAGTTTCTCGAAGAGGGCTTTCTCATCAGTCCGAGCCACGATCTCCGGCACCCCGGCAGTAGCAGGGGATAGCGCTCTGACGATAACGGGAGAACGAGGATCCGTTGAATCTATTTGTAAAAATTGCGTCCTGACGCTTGCCATCATGGGCATGTCTAGGATTGATACAACTCTCTCAAGGTGGTACAAGTCAAGGGCGCCAGGCACTGCTTCGTCGAGTATGCGTCGATCTCCAATAGAGATTTCTTGGTTAGTTATAAAAGCTAGCCCGTGCGCTTTATGTTTGCCAACCCCCCGATAGTCGCTTTCCAACTTCGCCTTGACGGCATTGAATGCTTGCTGGCCTCGAGGGAAATATGCGGCCATGATCCACTTTTCGCCGTCCCGCTGCATGACAGCATCTTTGGCTCCATCGGGACCACCGAGTGGATGGCTTGGGTCGATAGCTTCGTAACCGGACTGATGAAGCACTTGAACGGCAAGGCGTTCTGAAGGGGCTTGACCGTTCGTCCAATTGCTCAGTCTGTGCCACGTCTCGTCCCAGCGGGTCAACATGATTAGAGTCTGCCCTAAAACGCCCACCAAGGGTATAAAAGTACCTAAACTACGTCATAATCTCGGTGGTCTCGGTGCATCCATCGTCGGCATGCAGCGGCCGCTTATGTACAGGGCGGATCATAGCATTCTTACTCGCTGGTTGCGACAGAAACTTCTTCGGCCTATTCGAGGCAGAATCAAGCTTAGAAATAGGGGGACTGCTGAAGGTTTAGTTGACAGCTGGGGTTGATATTTTCTTACGCGGCTGA
>NZ_JARVSF010000026.1 GCF_030209355.1 Pseudarthrobacter sp. fls2-241-R2A-127 | reverse complement strand
GCGGCAAATCACCCATCGACCGCGTTCACAATCTCCGTGGGAAGAACACCTAGGCCGCGGCGATGGAGCAAGCCAACTGTCAGAACAACCGGGGGAACATCGTGGCGCCAGGAATCCATGGAGCAGACATTGCGGAGTTCAGGACGTTTTCCAAATCACTAGCGCCGGAAGCCGCCCCGCGGCAGCTGAAGAAGTCAGCTGGAGCCGGTTCCCATGCCCGTAGCCTCCGGCTTGCCCGCCGGAACCTGCGGCGTCACCCATCCCGCGTCGCCGGTGAGCTGGGATTCGAACATCCGGAAGTATCGTCCCCGAAGCGCCACGAGTTCTTTGTGGGTTCCCTGCTCCACAATCTGCCCGTCCTCCAGCATGTACACCACGTCCGCCTTCTCGATCGTGGCGAGCCGGTGGCTGATCGCAATGATGGTGCTGCTGCGGTCCGCGAAGAGCCGGGTAAAGATCCGGTGCTCGGCGAGGGCATCGATGGCCGAAGTGGGTTCGTCCATCACCATGAACGAGGCATCCCGGTAGAAGTTACGGGCCATGGCCAGCCGTTGCCATTGGCCACCGCTCAGGCCACTGCCTTTCCGGCCGCGTGGATCCTCCATCCAGTTACTGACATGGTTGTCCAGGCCGTTGGGCAGTTTGGTGATGAACTCCAACGCTTCTGCGTCTGCTGCCGCCCGCCGGATGCGGCCGTCGTCGCGCCGGCTGTCAACGTCACCGAAGTAGATGTTCTCCGCGGCGGTGGCGAACTCGTACTTCAGGAACTCCTGGCTGAGGACTGCCAGGTGCCGGTGCCAGGAGGTGACGTCGACGGCGGCGAGATCCACACCGTCCAGCAGGACCTGCCCCGAGTCCAGGCTGTAGAGGCCCGCCAGGATGCGGATCAGCGTGGACTTGCCGGCACCGTTCTCCCCCACGATGGCGATGTGCTGGCCCCGCCTGATAGTGAGGCTGATGCCCCGGATCACTTCGATATCGCTGCCCGTGTACGTGAACCGGATGTCCTTCAGTTCGACTTCCTGCGGAGCCTCCAACAGCGGCGGTGCATGCTCCGAGTGCACAGGCATCCCCATGAAGGTCTCGTAGTCCGTCAGATTGGCCAGGTCTTCGTCAATGGAACTCAGGGAGGACACCAGGTTGTTGGCGGTGGACAAAGCACGGCTGACGATCTGCTGGACGTAGAGGAACTGGCCCACCGGCTGGGCCCGGGCGATGACCTGGCCCACCACCCAGATCAGCGAGACCACCTCGGCGCCGTATTGCAGAGCGTCCGCGGCCAGTTGCCTGGGAATGTAGCGCCGCTGGTAATCGAGCCGACGCCGCTCGTCCGCGTCGCGAAGGCGGGAACGAAGGTCCATGAGAAAGCCGACGATCCCGTAAAGCCGCATCTCTGCGATGTGCTGCGGCCGCAGGAGGTTGGTTTCGATCATGCGGCGCTGGCGGCGTGAATCCACCTGCGTGTTCCAGTGCGCAATCTGCTCCCGTGAGAGCTTGAACTGGAGGTAAACACTGGGCACGATGGCCACCAGCACGATGACGGCGATCCACCAGCTGACCAGCAGCAGGGCGCCGATGGCCAGGATGACCGAGACCAACTGAGTGAAGATCGCGGCGATCCGGTCCAATACGCGGGCGTACGAATCCGAGAACCGCTTGGCCCGGTCGTAAAGGTCCACGGTTTCTTTGTCGTCGTAGCGCCAGAATTCCAGTGCAAGGAACCGCTCGTACATCTGGTCGCCCACAATGGCGCCCACCTTGAAGCTCATCAGCTGCTGGATATAGCGGTCCACGCTGTTGAAGGCGCCCCAGAAAAGACCCAGCGCGGCAGTGACAATGACGTACACGACGGCAAGCCGCCCCGCTCCGCCGTCGCCCGCATATGCGGCCGCCAGCGCCGTGGTGGTCAGTGAGGCAAAGTAGGTGGTGACCAGGGGAAGGACGGCCGAAATCAGCGAGCCGAGCACCTTCATGATCACCGCGCCCGGGGAGGCCCGGAAACTCACCCTGAGGACCTGGGCCACCGCGCGGGCATACGGCCCTACAGTAAGCCGTTTTTGGGGATCGCGTTTTGGGGTGAGTTCCGCCGGATGGCGCGGTTGGGACATGGTGTCAGCCTAGTGCCGGCCCAGGCCCAAAAGGGCAGCGCCGGACCATCCGCTGACGGACGGCCGCCATGGACTAGACCGACAGCACGAACGGTTTTGTGAAGAATTCGGCCCAGGCGGGATCCTCCGGCGGAAGGTCATGGAGGTCTATGAGGTTGTGATCGTCCGGTTCCCATGGCGGGAGGTCGTCTATACCTGTGTGTTCACCGTGGAATCGGACGGGCATTGCAGCATCCCTGGCCGGCGGGGTTCCTGGTGGCCAGTGGGTTGGTTCGGCGTCTGGTTGTTCGGGTTGGTAGTGGCGGCCGGTGGGTGAGGTCCAGACGGGTGGCTCGTTCGTGGTGGCTGGATGTGGTGTCCATTGGCTGTGGTGTTTGAGTCGGTGGTGTTTGGGGCAGAGCTGTGCCAGGTTGCTGATTCCGGTCCTTCCGCCGTCGCCCCAGGCGGTGAGGTGGTCGGTGTCGTTGTCGGGGGTGCGGTTGGTGCAGCCGGGGAAGGTGCATTTGGCGTCCCGCAGCCTGATCCATTTTTTGATGGTCTCGGTGAGCCGGTAGCGGGTGCGGCCGATTTCCAGGGGTGCCCCGTCGCGGGGGTCGACCAGGACCCGGTAGAAGGATTCGGCGCCGTCGGCGACGAGTTTGCGGGCCATAGCCGCCGGGATGGGTCCGAACCCGTCGAGTGTGGCCGGCTCATGGGTGAGGCCGAGTAGCGAGAACACCGGGACCGTGACCAGGACATCGGCCCGAGGGGTGGGGACTGTGCCGAGTTTGGTGTTGGTTTCCGAAGCCGCGCGTGGATATTCACCGGTAGAGGTGGCAGTTCCTGTGCCGGCAGTGTTGCCGGCGCCGAGGAGCAGGGATGCTGCGATGTCGGCGCGCAACTGGGTGAGCGTGCGCTCTTCCGCCGGGCCCTGCAAACCCCGGGCGGTGGCGGTGCTGCGGTTCCAGATGGCGCAGGCAGTGTCCCCGGGCAGGTAGAGCGAGAGCCAGGCCATGCCGTCCCGGTCGGGGGTGTAGTCCATCCGCCGGTCACCCACACCTTTTGCATGGCGCTTCTCGATTGAGTCGGGGTGGTGGCGTTCCCGCCAGGCCCGGACCTTCGCCCGGAACCGGGACGGCACGAGCTCACCCGGCGAGGCGCCCCGGGCAGGATTGGGCGCGTCGGCGTCGAAGAAATGCTCCACCAACCCGGCCGCCCCCACCGGACCAAGGCCCTCCATCTCATCGGCGACGATACGGGCGTGCTGCCACGACATGTCACCCGCAGACAACGCCCCAAACACCAAGGGCAACGAACAGACCCGCCGGGAAACCTCCACCA
>NZ_JARVSF010000030.1 GCF_030209355.1 Pseudarthrobacter sp. fls2-241-R2A-127 | reverse complement strand
CCGGATGTGGAAGCGAGGACTAACGACTCGTGAAGCTGACCGGTACTAATAGGCCGATAACTTACACCACACAGATACATACAAATTCTGCTTGCGTCCACTATGTGGTTCCCAACCAACAACCCCCAACACACGGGGTTCGTCGGGTACGGAACACACCACAACTACATAACAACACCACAATGTTGTAACCACCAGTTTTCCCACCCCCCACACACTTGTTTGGGCGGGGCGGGTACAAGGGTTACGGCGGTCATAGCGTGGGGGAAACGCCCGGTCCCATTCCGAACCCGGAAGCTAAGACCCACAGCGCCGATGGTACTGCACCCGGGAGGGTGTGGGAGAGTAGGACACCGCCGGAACACATTTACATGGTCGAGGCCCCAACCACACGGTTGGGGCCTCCCACATTTAAAACAACACTTAGACTTACGGTCTATGACCCCCCGAAGCACACGCCCCACGGGCAAACGGGCCACCATCCTGGATGTCGCCGCCGCCGCGGGCGTCTCGCGGCAGACCGTAACCCGTGCCATGAACGACATGGCCGGCATCAGCCCCGATACCCGTCAACGCGTCCAAAAGATTGCCGCGGAGCTGGGCTACACCCCCAGCCGGTTCGCCAAAGGATTGGTCCAAGGCGCCAGGGTGTCTGTTGGCCTCGCCATCCCCGATCTGACCAACCCCTACTTCCCGGCCTTTGCGTCCAGCGTGGTGGAGGCGGCAACCGGGCGCGGTTGGAATGTTGTGGTTGACGACTACGGGCACGGCACCGGCAGCGCCGCTGACGCTGCTGCCAGGCTCGCACCCCAGGTGGATGCCTTAATCGGCTACCTGGCGCCCCACGCGGACGAGGCGCAGGCACTCATGGGCCGCCGGCCCGTCGTCGCCCTTGATTCACCCGGCGCGGGAACCGCCGGCAGCATCTCGTTCGACTACCACCATGCTGCCCGGCTGGCACTGGCCCACCTGGCCTCCAGGGGTTGCACGAACATCGCCTTCCTGGACTCGGACCAAGGCGCCCCTGCCGGCAGCCGAAGCGCTGCAGCGGCCGCCGTCGCCTTGGAATCGGGGGTCCAGCTCACCCGTTTCCAGGCGGCATCTTCTGCCGCGGCGGCCAAGGCTGCCGTTGGCGTCCTCGCTGCGGGAGGGCGGCCTGTTGACGGCATCCTTGCCTTCAACGACCTCATGGCCGCGGGCGCGCTGAAAGCCTTGCAGGCGTCCGGCAGGGCCGTCCCGGGCGACTGCGCTGTTATCGGAATGGACGGCATACCACTCGGAGAACTCCTTACGCCTGAGTTGACCACCCTTGCCCTTGACCTGCGCGCGGTGGGCCGCGCCGCCGTCGGCCTCCTTGAGGGACTCCTCTCAGGCTCGCTCACCGAGGGCAGTGCCGAGGCCCATCTGATCCTCAGGCACGAGCTGGTTGTCCGCCAATCGGCCTAGACCCCTACTCAAAAACCACGGCAACGGCTAGGCTTTAACAGCAGCTGCGTGAACGTTCACGTTGCCCCATCCCAGACACTTGCAGCAAGGAACACCATGGCACTCCACACCCCCTCCGAAACTGCCGGCGGCCAAGACCCCCAGGGCGCCCCACGCTCCACGGCCAACCTGGAGCTTGGCCGGGAAGCGGTTCTCGAACTGGCCTCGCTGGCGCCCGGAAGGGGAAGCCTCCCCGCACGCTCCTACCTGGCAACTGATGCCCCCAAGTTGTCCCTCAACGGGGACTGGCAGTTCAGGCTGAGCCCTGGAATTCGGACTGCGCCCAACGACGGTTGGCAGCACGGCTCTGACCTGTCCGGCTTCGTCCCGTTGCCCGTCCCCTCCAGCTGGAGCATGCACGGCCACGGATCCCCGGCCTACACCAATGTGCAATTCCCCTTTGCCGTGGAACCGCCGTTCGTCCAGGAAGCCAACCCCATCGGTGACCACGTGGTGACTTTCCAAGCAGGCCCGGAGTTCTTCCCGCACGCGCTGTTGCGGTTCGACGGCATCGACTCCGCCGGGACAATATGGCTGAACGGTGTTGAACTCGGAACCACGCGCGGCAGCAGGCTGGCACACGAATTCGACGTGTCCGGCATCCTGGTGGAAGGCGTCAATACCTTGGCGGTGCGGGTGGCGCAGTTCTCCGCCGCCAGCTACGTGGAGGACCAGGACATGTGGTGGCTTCCGGGGATCTTCCGGGACGTGACCCTCCAGGCGCGGCCTACGGACGGCCTTGACGACCTCTTCGTCCACGCGGACTACGACCACACGACGGGCCAAGGAACCCTGCGTGTCGAGGTGACCCGGGCCGGCAAGGCGATTGACGCCGTCGTACGCATCCCTGAACTTGGCCTGGAACTGCCCGCCGGCACCCAACAGGCAGTGCCGGGCGTAGAGCCGTGGTCGGCGGAACAGCCTCGCCTGTATAACGCCACCGTCAGCACTCCGGGCGAGACTGCTTCCGTGCAGGTGGGCTTCCGCAGTATCACCATCGAAGACGCCCAGTTCAAGGTCAACGGCCGGCGCATCCTGCTCCGCGGAGTCAACCGCCATGAGCACCACCCCCGGCTGGGCCGGGTGGTGCCGCGGGACGTGGTGGAAGCTGAACTGCGGCTCATGAAGCAGCACAACATCAACGCCATCCGCACCTCGCACTACCCGCCGCATCCCGAATTCCTGGCCCTGGCAGACCAGCTCGGGTTCTACGTTGTCCTCGAATGCGACCTCGAGACGCACGGATTCGTCGGGGCCGGATGGGCGCAGAACCCCAGCGACGATCCGCAATGGGAAGAAGCTTTGGTGGACCGGATGCAGCGCACCGTGGAGCGCGACAAGAACCATCCCTCGGTCATCATGTGGTCCCTTGGCAACGAAGCGGGCACCGGCCGGAACCTTGCTGCCATGTCACGCTGGACCAAGGACCGTGACCCGTCGCGCCCCATCCACTACGAAGGCGACTGGTCTTCGCCCGACGTCGACGTCTACTCCCGGATGTATGCCAGCCAGGCCGAAACGGCGCTGATCGGCCAGGGAATCGAACCGGCCCTCGAGAATGCTGAACTGGACGCCCGGCGCCGCGCCATGCCGTTCGTGCTCTGCGAATATGTCCATGCCATGGGCAACGGCCCCGGCGGGATGAGCGAATACCAGGAACTCTTCGACAAGTATCCGCGTCTGATGGGCGGCTTCGTCTGGGAGTGGCTGGAACACGGCATCACCGTGCCGGACACGGATGGCGGCGAACACTTCGCCTATGGCGGCGATTTTGGTGAAGAAGTCCACGACGGAAACTTCGTCACTGACGGCCTGGTCGACGCCAACCGCAAGCCGCGGCCCGGGCTGCTGGACTTCAAGAAAGTGATCGAGCCCCTGCGCATAGAGGTTGGGCAGGATTGGGCCCGCTTCACCGTGCGCAATGGCCAGGACTTTGCGGACACCTCCGCTTTCAGCTTCCGGTACACGGTGGTGGCCGACGGCGACACCCAGGCTGAGGGGTCACTGGACGTCGCGCCGGTAGGGCCCCAGTCCGAAGCAGTTGTGGAGTTGCCGGCGGACATTGCCGCGTATGCGGCCGCACTGGGATCAAGCCAGTCTGCGGTGCTGACGGTCAGTGCCGTCCTTGCCTCGGATACGGCTTGGGCCGGGGCCGGCCACGACGTCGCCTGGGGCCAGGCGGCACGCTTCGCGGCACAGGATCCCCGGCTGCCTGCCGGGGACAGAGTGGAGGTCATGGACGACGAGCTGAGGCTTGGTGAGGCCCGATTCAGCCGGGCCACCGGCCTGCCCACCTTCATCGGCGGACTTCCCGTCGACAAGCTGGGGCTGGTCCTGTGGTGGGCACCCACTGACAATGACCTGGGCCGGGAATGGGGGAGCACCGACGAGCGGCCGCTTGCCACCCAGTGGAAGGACGCGGGTCTTGACCGCCTGCACACACGCCTGTTGGGTATCACGGCAGAACCCGCGGCCGGGGGCGGCGAACAACTCCGCGTCAGTACCCGTGTTGGCGCAGCGGACAAGCAATTCGGCGTGCTGGTTGACTACCTGTGGACCAGTAACTCCGGCGCACTGGCCCTGCGCACCCACGTCAAGCCAACAGGGGACTGGGTCAACGGAGGCTTCGACGTCGAATGGGCGCGAATCGGTCTGGAGCTCGTCCTTGCGGCCGAGACAACATCGGTGAACTGGTTCGGGCAGGGTCCGCACCAGAGCTACCCGGACACCGGCCAGGGTGCACGCACAGGGTGGTTTGAGTTGCCGCTTGCCGGCTTGGACGTCGACTACGTCCGGCCACAGGAATCCGGGGCGCGCGGCGGAGTACGGCAGGCGGTTCTGGAAACCGGCGGTAAGCAACTGCAGCTCTCCGGAGAGCCGTTTGCGCTCACCGTAAGGCCCTACGGCATGGGCGTGCTCGCAGCCGCGACACACCGGCCAGACCTTATTCCGGACGGACGCAGCTACGTTTACATTGATCACGCCCGGCGGGGTGTGGGAACCGCGGCGTGTGGCCCCGGCGTCCTGGAACCCTACCGGCTGAAGCCCCGCGAAGCTGAGTTCGAGGTCCTCTTCCGGGTCCACGGCTGAAGCCGCTCCGGAATGTGAGCCACTCAACATAAGATCCGGACCCTCGCAAATGCTCTGGGAGCCCGGTTGGCACCGCCGGAAACCGCGTAAATGCACGGTTTCCGGCGGTGCGCGGAGCCCGTGGTGGCGGGTTTGCGGTGGGGGTGGTGGGCGTGTATTGTTTTCTGAGTCGCCGCCGCTGATGCGGAAAAATAGCGAC
>NZ_JARVSF010000059.1 GCF_030209355.1 Pseudarthrobacter sp. fls2-241-R2A-127 | reverse complement strand
AACAATTGGTATCAACAAACTTGGCACACTATTGAGTTCTCAAACAACAGACACATATCGAATACTTGCGGAAACAATTCTAAGAATTTCTATTCCGTATTTCTTCGCTGCGATGTTTTTATCTTATTTCATTCATATTCACTTTTGCAAATCCGGCGATTTTCCCGGAATTCACTCGGTGGAATGAATCCGCCCAGCAGAATAAGAAGCAATTTCTCCAAGTCCACGTGTTCCGCGGCAAGAATTGCTTCTCATCAGTTGGGGGTTTGTCACCACTCAGCGGCGGCGACTCAGAAAACATTACACGCCCCCCGGCAGCCGTGCAAATCGGCTGCCGAAGGGCGTGCATGAAGGTCCGGAAGGTGCTAGGGAACCACCACTTCAACGGTGGCAAGGTTCTTCTTGCCCCGGCGCAGCAACAGGTACTGCCCGTGCAGAAGTTCGGATTCGGAAATCACGGCTTCGGGATCGGACACCTTCTCGTTGTTCACGTAGGCGCCGCCCTCCCCTACGGTGCGGCGGGCAGCGGACTTGCTCTCCGAAAGGCCGGATGCCACCAGCAGGTCCACGATTCCCATCTCATCCACCTGCACGGTAGCCGTGGGAAGTTCTGAAGTGGCTGCCTGGAGGGTTGCCTTGTCCAAAGCAGCCAGATCGCCGTTCCCAAACAGGGCAGCCGACGCGGCGATGACCTTTTCTGTGGCTTCCACGCCGTGCACCAAAGAGGTCACTTCGAAAGCAAGCTTCCGCTGGCCTTCCCTGGCGAACGGCCGCTCGGCCACGGACACGGCGATTTCTTCGATCTGCGCACGCGTCAGGAAGGTGAACACCTTGAGACGGTCAACTACATCGGCATCTGCCGTGTTGAGCCAGAACTGGTAAAACGCGTAGGGGCTGCACATGCCGGCGTCGAGCCAGATGGCGTTGCCCTCGCTCTTGCCGAACTTGGTTCCGTCAGAGTTGGTGATGAGCGGGGTCCCCAGGGCGTGGACACTCTTGCCCTCAACCTTGCGGATCAGTTCCGTACCGCTGGTGAGGTTGCCCCACTGGTCCGAGCCGCCGGTCTGCAGGACGCAGCCGTAGTCGCGGTAGAGCTGGAGGTAGTCCATGCCCTGCAGGATCTGGTAGCTGAACTCGGTGTAGCTGATGCCCTCATCCGAGCTCAGCCGCGATGCTACGGCGTCCTTGCGCAGCATGGTGCCCACGCGGAAGTGCTTGCCCACTTCCCGCAGGAAGTCGATGGCGCTCAGCGGCGCCGTCCAGTCCAGGTTGTTGACCATCCTGGCAGCGTTGTCGCCGTCAAAGGAGAGGAAGCGCTGCACCTGGGCCTGGAGGTAGCCGACCCACTCCGCCACCGTGTCCTTGGTGTTCAGGGTGCGTTCCGCCGTCGGACGCGGATCCCCGATCATGCCGGTGGACCCACCCACCAGGCCGAGCGGCTTGTGGCCGGCGAGCTGGAGGCGGCGCATGACGAGCAGCTGGACGAGGTTGCCCAGGTGCAGGCTCGGCGCGGTGGGGTCGAAACCGCAATAGTACGTGACCGGTCCGTTGGCGAGGAGCTTTTCCAGCTCTGCTTCATCGGTGGAGACATGGACCAGCCCACGCCACTTCAGTTCCTGCCAAATGTTGGCGAAAGTGGGGTCGTTGCGCTGCGGTTCGAGGTTGTTCAGTTCTGGCACGCTTCCTAAGTTAGCAGTAACGCCGAAGGCCCTGTCAGCCGGCAATCCCGGCCGGCACGGGTTCGGCGGCAATCAGCCGGAGCCGCTGCGTGGCACGGGTCATGGCCACATACAAGTCGCCGACTTTGCCGTGTTCGTGGTTGAGCATGGTGGATGGCTCCAAGACCACGACGCCGTCGAACTCCAAACCCTTGGCCTCGCGCGGGCTGATCACCACGATGTCCTGTTCGTAGCTTCCAGCCCCGGTCCCGATCCGTCGCCCATACACAGCGCGCAAGGCTGCCGTGGCCTGAGGCAGGAGGTCACCGTCTGCAATCACGGCGAGCAGGCCGCCGTCGAGCGCTCCCAACTCCTCCGGAAGAACCTCAACGAGCCGGTCCACCACGGCGCCGGCCGCAACCTCATCGATGATCGGTGACCAGCGTCCCTCACGAACCGCCTTGGGAGCGGACACCACCAGGCCGGCGGCGTTGGCCATCCTGACGGCGGCCTCCGCGATCTGGGAGGGCGTGCGGTAATTGACGGTCAGCTCCTCCAGCTGCCACCGGTCACCGAACATCGGGGCCAGCGCGCCCTGCCACGAGTTGGCACCGGCCACCGAGCTGGTCTGGGCGATGTCCCCCACGATGGTGAAGGACTTCAGTGGGCAGCGCCGCACCAGGAGCCGCCACTGCATGGGCGAAAGTTCCTGGGCCTCGTCCACCACGATGTGCCCGAACGCCCAGGTCCGGTCGCTCGTGGCACGCTCGGCGGCGGTCTGCCGGGCGTCCTGCTCCTGGTTCTGCTCGGCAAGCTCCTCCGCGGACATCAGCGGATCAACGCCGGCGGCCTCCATGTTGACCAAAGTCTGCTTCGCGTTGGCGAGGTCCCGGGCACGGTCGTGCTCCTGCTGTGCCAGCCCGCGCCCGGCAGCCGGGTCCAGCTCGCCGAGCAGTTCGGCGGCCTCGTCAAGCAGCGGGACGTCGGATTCCGTCCACGGGGCATCGGCCGGGCGCTGCAGGAGGGCCCGCTGGGCCGGGGTCAGGTGAGGGGTGCAGAACTCCAGGATTTCCGGCTTGCTGAAGAGGTCGGAGATCAGCTTCTCCGGCGTCATGGGCATCCAGCACAGGTTCAGGGCGATCCGCACGTCCCGGGCGGTCCGCACATCCTCGGCCAGGTAGGAGCGGTCGGCATTGTTGCCGATATTCCCGGCTTCGACGAGTTCGGTCATTTGCTCGGTCAGTTCGCGCAGCAGGATCTTCACGAACGTCACTCGTGCTTCGTTGTACGGCTTGCCGGTGGCGCGGGCGCGTTCCCGGGCACGGCGGACCTGCCGCGGCGTCAAGGTGAGTTTGCGCCCGTCCACCTCCAGGACCCGGTTCTGGGCGGGGACGCGCATCCGGTTGGACACGGCGTTGGCCACGATGACAGCCATGTCCAGGCGGCCCTTGATGGCGGCCACGTCCGCGTCCGCTTCGGGCACGGCATGGATGCCTGGCATCAGGCGGCCAACGCTGGCCATGACAACCCCGGTCTCACCGAGGGAGGGCAGCACGCGTTCGATGTACTTCATGAACGACGACGACGGGCCGACCAGCAGGACGCCCGCGCTTTTGAGCCGGTCACGGTGGGTGTAGAGCAGGTAGGCGGCACGGTGCAGCGCTACGGCGGTCTTGCCGGTGCCCGGCCCGCCCTGGACCACCACGGCACCGGAGATGGAGGACCGGATGATGCGGTCCTGCTCGGACTGGATGGTGCTGACGATGTCCGACATCCGGCCGGTCCGCTTGGAATTCAGGGCAGCGAGCAGGGCACCTTCGCCCTGGAGCGATTCCTCGTCGGTGAGCATGGCGGCGTCCAGCACATCGTCCTCGATGGCCTTGACGTCACGGCCCTGCAGGATCAGGTGCCGGCGGCGGCGCACTCCCTGCCGGTCAAAGGCGGTGGCCTGGTAGAAGTGCCCGGCCTCCGGCGCCCGCCAGTCCACCATCAGCCGCTGCAGGTCCTCGGTGGCGAGCCCGATGCGCCCGATGTACTGGGCTTCGCCGGAATCCAGGTCCAGGCGGCCGAACACCAGCCGGTCATCCACGGCGTCCAGTTGGGCCAGGCGGTCCTCATACAAGGCCGCGAACGCATCACGTTCGGAAACGTTCTGCATGGTGCCCACGGCTCCGGCCCGGCGGACCTGCGCCAGTTGGCGGCGCTTTTCCTCACGGAGCTCCTCCAGCCGGGCATACAGGCCGGCAACATAGTCCCGTTCGTGGGCCAATTCGGCGTCGAGCATCAACGTTCCCCTATCGCGAAAGACAGACCGTCCATTCTACAACCATTTCCGTTAACGCTCGTGAAACCCCGGTGGCTCGGCAGCCGGTTTGCGGATCCGTTGCTTCGCCGCTTTGTACTTGGAAACAGTGGGGTCCCCGGCAAGCCAGAAACGCCAGGCGTAATCCGCCGAACCCCCTGCGCCCGCCACGCCCACGCGCGGCCCGGAACTGACGGGCCCTCCGGGTCCGGACGGAAGCTCCAGGGCGAACGGCGGAGCCAGCGCATCCCGGCCGCTGTCCGCCGTCGTCAATCCCAGCGCTTTGGCGAGTCGGGCGGGACCGCTGGCGAGGTCGGCCGGGCTTTTCGACGTCGGGCGGCGGCGCTGTGCCAGCTCAAGCCCGTCAACAATCTCCCCGGCCCGCAGCAGCAGGGCGGATGCAACACCGGCCGGACCGCAGACAATATTGGTGCAGTGGTGCATGCCGTACGTGAAGTACACGTAGAGGTGCCCTGCGGGGCCGAACATGGGGGCGTTGCGGGGCGTGGGGCCGCGGTAGGTGTGCGAGCCGGGGTCCGGATGCAGCGAGTCCTCGGGCCCCAGGTAGGCCTCCACCTCGGTGAGCCGGACCGACACGGCGCCATCCCGGGATTCGTGGGTCAGCACGGCACCGAGCAGCTGCGGGGCCAGCTCGCGGGCGTCCGCGGACAGGAATTCCCGCAGCGCCTCCGTTGCCCCAATGCTTTGGTTCATTGCTCGACCTTACCCAGATGCAGCCGGTTTCATCTGCGCGCCCAAGGCCCCGTCACTCGAGTTTCCGCGCCCACGGCCATGTCCGATTCCCGCTAGTAGCAGTAGCGCGCGGCTGGCAGGATGGAGGAATGGACTTCTGGCAGCGCTACCGGGCAATTGATGCCCGCGACCCCCGGTTCGACGGCCAGTTCTTCACAGCCGTCCGCACCACCGGGATCTACTGCCGGCCCTCGTGCCCGGCCCGGACGCCGAAGGCATCGAACGTGACGTTCTACGAGACGTCCGCGGCCGCACACGAGGCAGGGTACCGGGCGTGCAAGCGCTGCCTCCCGGAGGCTGTCCCGGGAACACCCGCCTGGAATGTACGCCAGGACGTTGCCGGCCGGGCGATGCGCCTGATCAACGACGGCATCATCAACCGGGACGGCGTGGCGGGTCTTGCTGCCCGGCTGGGCTACTCCGCACGCCAGCTCAACCGCATCCTCGGCCAGGAACTCGGTGCCGGTCCTTTGTCGCTGGCCCGTGCGGCGCGGGCACAGACCGCACGCACCCTGCTGGTGTCCACGTCGATGAAATTTGCCGACGTCGCCTTCGCCGCCGGCTTCAGCAGCATCCGGCAGTTCAACGACACCATCGCCGAAGTGTTCGACATGACCCCCACGGCGCTGCGCCGGACCGCCCGGCATCCGGCAGCTGCGGCGGGCGCCACCGCCCTGACGCTGAGCCTGCCCTACCGGGCGCCGTTTGATACCGGCATCTTCTCCTTCCTGGCCGTGCGTGCCATCCCGGGAATCGAGGTGGGCACGCCCACCTCCTACGCGCGGACCCTGCGCCTGCCGCACGGCGACGCCCGATTCCGGGTGGAGTACGACGACGACGCGCGGGGGCGGCCCCTGACCCTCACCGTCGGCGCGGTGGACCTGCGCGACCTTCCGGCCCTGCTCAGCCGCGTCAGGCGCCTGTTCGACCTCGACGCGGACCCGGAGGCGATTGACGGCACCCTCGCCGCCGACCGCCGGCTGGCGCCTTCCGTTGCCGCCGCCCCCGGGATGCGGCTTCCAGGGGCATTGGATCCGCAGGAGCTACTGGTACGTGCGATGGTGGGGCAGCAAATCACGGTGGCGGCCGCCCGGACCGCGCTGACCCAACTCGCCGCCGCCAGCAGCCCCGCCGGCGCACCCGGTGAAGGCCTGGAGCGGTTGTTCCCGACGCCGGCGCAGATCACGGCGGCGGGATCTTTGCTGCGCGGTCCCCGGCGGAGGATTGAATCGTTGCTGAACGCCGCGGACGCGATGGCCGGCGGGCGCCTTGAGTTCGGGTACGGTGACGACCTGCCAAGCCTCACCGCGGCACTGTTGCCGCTTCCCGGCGTCGGGCCCTGGACGGTGGGGTACGTCGCCATGCGGGTCCTCGGCGCACCGGACATCTTCCTTGCCAACGACGCCGCCGTTCGCAACGGGATCCGCGCCCTCGACAATGGGGAGGGCACCTTGAGCGCGGACTTCCGGGAGAGCAGCCCATGGCGCTCCTACGCCACCATGCACCTCTGGCGCGCCGCCGCCCGGCCCGCCAATCCATCCACCACCCCTGCGAAAGGGACGCCATGAAAGCCCAACTGCTCCAGCTGTCCACCCTGGACGGTCCGTTCACCATCCTCGCCCGGGACGGCGCGGTCCTGGCCTCGGGCTGGACAGCCGGCCTGCCGGATTTGATTGGCCAGGTCCACCCCTCGCTGCGGCCCGACGCCGTGGAAGAGGTGACGGACCTCGGCGGCATCTCAACCGCCGTCGAAGCTTTCTACAGCGGCGATCCCGCCCCCGTCATGGCAGTGCCGGTCCTCCAGCAGTCCGGACCGTTCCGTGCGCACGCCTGGGACGTGCTGCGGGAGGTCAAACCAGGTTTCCCTGTCACGTACACCGAGTACGCCGCCCTGGCAGGGAACCCCAAGGCCGTCCGGGCCGCGGCCAGTGCCTGCGCCTTCAACGCGGCCGCCCTCTTTGTCCCCTGCCACCGGGTCATCCGCACCGACGGCTCATTGGGCGGCTTCCGCTGGGGCCTGCGGATCAAGGAGAGCCTGCTGGCCCGCGAGGCCGCCTGAGGCTCAGGCGGGGTCCGGCATCGCCGAAGGCCAGGGCAGCAGGTCCGGGAGGTCCGTGCCGTCGCCGGCGGCGGTGGCGCGGAGGCTGTCCAGCGATGGCTGCCGGCCGGCGAGCCACGCGGCGATGTCCGTGACCATGCCGCTGACGACGACGGTGCTGCCGCCCGCGCCGAGGGCCAGCGGCGGCAGGGCCACGGGCTGCAGGACCAGCCGCTTGTCGGGTGGAATCCGTGCGGCGAGGAAGTCGAACAGGTGGTAGCAGAATTCCTTGCTCCAGGCTTCGGGGCCCGCTCCGGTGTCCAGGTCCGAGGTATGGATGACCAGTTCCCGCCAAAGCGCCAGGCCGGCGTCGAAAATCACGCCGTTGCGGAACGCGATGGGTGTCTGCCACTCCTCATCGTCCAAGGCATCGAAGGATGTGAGCGCCCTCTGCATGGCTTCGGCGACGTCGTCCCGGTGCTGCTGAAGGCTGTGCCCGGCGGCAAGATCGATGGCACGGTTACGGCCGTCCACGCCGCCGTCGTAAAGCTCCACGGTCTCTCCGCGACGGCCGTATTCCACCTGGCGGGCCAACGCGTTACAAATACCGGTGATATGGGCCAGGAGGTGTCCGCGGGTCCAGCCGGGAAGGGTGGACGGAGCGCGTTCGCCGCCATCCGGGACCCGGTCCATGGCGGCGGTCAGGGCCGCGCCGGCCTTGTGCAGCCCAGCCAGCAGGCCGGCAGGAGTAGGAGACGTCATGCGGCCAGCCTAGCGGAGCTGTCAGGAGAGCGGCCGCCCTTCCGGGCCGACACGGTGGCGCACGTGGTGGCCGTCGTTGCTGGCCTGCCAGAACTCGATCTCAACAGGCTGCAGGGCGTAGAGCTGCCAGTGCGGGTTGTCCGTGCCGTCGGCCCTGGGGCGCTCATGCCAGTCAACGGCGGACGCCTCCGCGGACAGTTCGGTCACGGCGCCTGCTACGCGGACCTGGCGGCCCAGGCCGGGCCAATAGAAGTTCATCGCTGCCCGGGGTGACTCCGCCAGTTCCCGGCCCTTGCGGGAGGTGCGGGACGTGGCGAAGTGCCAGCCGTCGTCGTCGATGTTCTTCAGGATCAGCATGCGCGAGGACGGCTGCGGGACGCCATCGGTGGTTTCCCCGACCGTGGCGAGGCTGAACGCGTGCGGCTGCTGCTCCCCCGCGTCCAGCGCCTCGTCCAGCCACTGCTTGAACAGCAGGGCCGGGTCCTGCGGAGCGTTGTCCGGGTCGAAGCCCGGCAGCTCGGACGGAAAGTCTGGCAGGGTGCGAAGGAACTTGCGGAAGGTTTCGCTCATGGCCCCAGCCTAGCCACAGACGCCAAGGGCCCCGGGGAACCATTGAACTGGTCCCCGGAAGTTGGACTCGTAAATGTGCGAGTTCCATTTTAACGGCTGGCGTCGGCTGTTCGAGGAAGTCCCCGTCCGAGTCGGACGGGGACTTCTTCCTTATACTCTTCCCCGTTTAGAGGTCCTTTAGGGCGCCGATGAACGTGGCAGGCTAGCTGCCTCTCGTGGCAAGCCTTGGCTGTATCAATTGTTGTTGCGGACGAGAAAGTTCGGCGCCTGTCGGCTCCAGCCGGCCTCGTTCTTCACTGATTCCAAGCTGCTCTCTGCAGCCGCAGGAACTACTAACCAACCTGCCTCAGTTCTATCCGGGGTCTCGATTTTGAGGCCGTAGGACTCGAAGCTCTTCAATAGTGTGCATCCCAGCGATTTGCTTTCCCCTCGGGCATCGACGGGAATCATGCAGATCGTCTTGCCGGCGGTGGCGCCATTTGTGATCTGTTCCGGGGCGGGGGCACCGTAGTACCTGATCGTTGCGCTGTGTCCCAGGAGCCTGGTCTGGGACGGGTCAATACCTGTATTGGCTAGAACCGGCAGGGCTCCGGCAGGCAGCTTATCCACTTCCTGCTGAGCCTTGGTCAGTGATTCGATGATTCTCGAAGCGTCTTCCGATCGGTCCTCGGGTGTTAGAGCCAGTGCCAACGCACCAAGAACTAACCCACCCGCGAGAGCGCCGGCGCCTACCCGCAGACCCAGTCGTTTCCGAGTACTTGCCGATGAATCTTGCGGCCGCAGGTGTTGAAAGTGGGACCGCTGACCCTGAGCACGCTCGCGGTTCTTTACTGCCTTCGGCATTTCTATTAGCTGCTGTCGGAGCGCATCACTGCGGTCAGTCTGGAACTGTTGTGATCTCACCATGTTCTCCCCTCGTGAAGTGAGTGATCATGACGTGGCTCAGGTGAATCCAGTTGCCCGTACAAGGCACCGAGCCTGGTCTTCGCGCGGTGCAGGCGGGATTTCACGGTTCCCTCTGCAACACCGAGGGCCACGGCGGCTTGCCGCAGGCTTAACCCCTCAATCACACACAAAGTGATGACGTCGCGATCCTGAAGCTTGAGGCGCGAGAAAGCATCCCGCAAAGTCCTGGCCTCCGACTCGCGCTCGGCAGCATCAACAACTTCATCGGCGATATCCGCCGTCAGGGCCGGTGGCGGAAGCTGTTCCAAGAAGGACCTGTAACGTCTTCGCTGCCGATTGTGATTCCGGATCGTGTTATTTGCCGTGACCAGTAGCCAGGCAACGATGCTGCCGTTGACGATGCGCACGTACTCCCGCCGGCGCCAGGCTTCATAGAAGACGATGGCCGTGATGTCCTCCGCAGTATGGGCCGATCCAACGACCCGCATTGCATGCGTGAGCACCCTGTCCCGATGACGATCGAAAAGGGCCCCGAATGCATCACCATCACCGTTTACCGCGAGCAGCCACAAGGCCTCATCCGTGTCATCTGATCCCCCACTCATACTTCATAGTGTCCGGATCATCGGAATGGTTCCATCTTTTTGTGAGAGAAGGTCCTAGTCCAGCTGTGCTGACTGACCGGGACTTACGCCGCGATCGGCTCTTTACAGAAGTGCCCGTCCCCCTTGGGACGGCCACTTCTTCGTTGCTCGGTGTCGGCCTGGCCAACTTCGATGTACTTTGAGTCTGTCTCTTAGTCTTCATTTGACCTAAAGGGTGTTTGCGCGTGTGGAACGACTTTTTGACAGTGCCATCACTAGCCGGATTCGTCTTACTTCCTGAGAACGGGTGGGAAGCGCTGGTACTCGCCGTCGCTGGCCCTGGCTGTGGTGTCCGCAGTCCCAGACGCAGTGTTCAAAAGGTGCTTCCAGTTGTTGTGACAACCGCAGGCTCCACGACGACGACCAGGAGCGTCCCTTTCACGGATCAGGACCAAGAGATTATTGACGATTTTCTCGATGAGTACCTTGTGGCAGCGGGGTTTGAGCCTCGGCCGAGGGGCTATGACTGGTACTTGCGGTTGCCCAATGGAATCGCGTCTTTAGACGAACTAAGCGTTCTCCTCAACGCCGCTCTGGCTGCGGAAGATGCTGGCGGTCATCCATCCCAAGTCCGTTCTGTGTTTGAAAGAGTTATCGCGAAGCTTTATACGCAGTGAGGGTCCCTATGCGAAGCATCCCGTTCAAGTGTGCTGAAAAGGACCTATGCCGCAAGCATCTGAGCACGATACTGTACTGGGCTCCTGCCCTTCAGCTTGGTTGAAATTCTCTCTTCGTTATACCAGCGGATGTATTCGTGCAGTGCTGCTGTTAGGGCTTCGGTGTTGAGGAATCGGACACGGTGGAAGAGTTCTTCCTTGAGGTGTCCGAAGAAGTTTTCCATCACGGCGTTGTCATAGCAGTTGGCTTTGCGGGACATTGATTGGACTGCGCCGGCGTTCGCCAAGAGGCCCCGCCACGAGATGTGCTGGTACTGGAACCCCTGATCCGAATGCACGAGGGGTTGCTGCCCAGGATCCAAGCATGTCAGGGCTGCACGCAGTGAACTGTTAGTCAGATCCAGGTTCGGGGATGTGCTGATGCTGTGGGCAATAATCTGCCGGTCGAATAGGTCCATTACCGGCGAGAGGTAGAGCTTGCGGTCTCCGACACTGAACTCTGTCACGTCAGTTACCCACTTCTGGTTTGGGGCAGCGGCGTCAAACTTCCTGTTCAGGAGGTTGGGAGCAATGATGCCCGCCTCGCCTTGGTAGGAGTTGTAGCGCTTCCTGCGTCGGACTCTGCAGAACAGGCCGAGTGTTCGCATCAACTTCAGCACGGTCTTCTTTGCAACTGCCCAGCCGAGATTGAGCAGTTCACTGTGCACACGCCGGTGCCCGTATCGGCCATGGTTCTTCTTGAAGATGTCCCTGATCGAGGCCTTGAGCTCCTCTTGCGGGTCAGGGGCTTGGAGGCGCGCCTGGTGATAGAAAAACGTGGATCGTGCAAGGCCTGAGACCTGAAGAAGAAGCGGAAGCGGGAAGTCAGCCTTGAGGGCGATGAGGGCCTGGACCTTCATCTTTGTTTTTGACCCCTCAAGGCTCGCAATTTTCCCAGATATGCGACTTCGGCCCGCAGGCGTTCGTTCTCCCGCCGTAGCCGTTCTAGCTCGGATACTTCTGCAGGCGGTGGGGAGTCGGGCTTCCGGGGTCTGCCCTTGGGCTTGGGGCGTAAGGCGTCCACGCCTTCACGAC
>NZ_JARVSF010000003.1 GCF_030209355.1 Pseudarthrobacter sp. fls2-241-R2A-127 | reverse complement strand
TCAGCCGCGTAAGAAAATATCAACCCCAGCTGTCAACTAAACCTTCAGCAGTCCCATAGACGCCAGGACTACCCGACGAAGCCCTTCATCCAGGTCTTCAGGTCCTCGCCGAACTCCACGCGCTCCGAAGCAAGGGTAATCACGGCCTTGAGGTAGCTCAGCTTGTCACCGGTGTCATAGCGGCGGCCCTTGAAGACCACGCCATACACGCCGGAGCCCTCGCCCTCGCCGGCTGCGAGGGTCTGCAGGGCGTCGGTCAGCTGGATCTCGTTGCCGCGGCCAGGAGCGGTCTTCTCCAGGACGCCGAACACGGAGTGGTGCAGCACGTACCGGCCGATGACGGCAAGGTTGGACGGTGCGTCAGCGACGGCCGGCTTCTCCACCAGGCTGTTGACGCGGACATAGTCCTCGCCTTCAACAACCGAGATGTCCGCGCAGCCGTAGGCACTGATCTGCGACGGATCAACCTCGATCAGGGCGATGACCGAACCGCCGGTCTTCTGCTGCACCTCCATCATGGTGCTCAGCAGGCTCTCCGCCTCATCGATGAGGTCATCACCCAGGAGCACCGCGAAGGGTTCGTCCCCCACGTGCTGCTGGGCGCAGAGCACAGCATGGCCCAAGCCCTTGGCCTCACCCTGACGGACGTAGTGGATGGGGCCCAGGTTGGAGGCGTACTCCACCATGCCCAGCTTGTCCTTGTCCCCCTTGGCCTCCAGCGCAGCCTCCAGGCCGGGCTCGCGGTCAAAGTGATCCTCCAGGGCGCGCTTGTTGCGGCCCGTTATCATCAGCAGGTCCGTGAGGCCGGCATCCACCGCTTCCTCAACGACGTACTGGATGGCCGGACGGTCTACAACCGGCAGCATTTCCTTCGGCATTGCCTTGGTGGCGGGCAGGAAGCGAGTTCCCAATCCGGCAGCAGGAATGACGGCTTTGGTGATAGCTCTCCCCATAGTCATAGCTGAACCTTAACAAATTTGTTGGAGCGGCGGGCAATTATGATTTCGTGGACCAGGCTTCGACAAGCTCGATTTCGACGAGCTCAACCACCGAAGCGCGGCTCGCGCTTCTCCTGGAAAGCCCGGAAACCCTCAGCGTAATCATCGGTTTTGCAGAGGCGCGCCTGCTCCTCGTTCTCTTCCTGCATGGCCTGCCAGAGGCCCAGGCGCTGATCACGGATGTGCGCCACCAGCTCCTTCGACGCGACGAACGCACCCGTGGCGCCGGCAGCGACGCGCGAAACGATCGCCCACGTGGAGTCCAGCAGCTCGGCCGCCGGCATGGCGCGGCTGAACATCCCCTGTGCCACCGCCTCGGCACCAGTGATCAGGTCCGCCGTGTAAATCAGGTCCAGCGTCCGGTGCATGCCCAGCCGCTCCGTGAAGTACCAGTGCCCGCCCGAGTCCAGGGTGGCCCCCAGCTTGGCGAACGGCGAGCCGAATTTGGCGTTCTCCGCCACGTACACCACGTCCGTGGCCAGCAGCAGCCCCAGCCCCACGCCCAGGCAGGCCCCTTGGGCCGCCGCGAACGTCGGCGCCGGGAACGCCGCCATCTTCTTCAGCAGCGGCTCCACCAGCCCGCCCAGGTACGCGGCGGCGTCGTCATTCTCCGGGGTGACCCCCGCGATGTCCCGGCCCGCGCAAAAGGCCCGGCCCTCTCCCCTCAGCAGCAGCGCCCGCACCTCACCGCGCGAGGCGGCGGCAGCAGCGTCGTCGTACGCCTGGGTTAAATCCCGCAGCGCCTGCTCATCGAGTGAGTTCAGCTTGTGCGGGGCGTCCAGGACAACCTCGGCGATGCCGTTGCTGATGGAAAGGGAAATCATTAGTTCTCATTTCTGCTCAGGAGGGGTGTGGACGGACTCAACCACCGCTACACGTCGAAGTCGACCGTGACTTCCTTGCTGGTGGGGTGGCTCTGGCAGGTGAGCACGTAGCCCTTGTCCAGCTCATCCTGCTCCAGCGCGTAGTTCTCGTCCATGGTCACGCTGCCGGTGACCACCTTGGCCCGGCAGGTGCCGCACACTCCCCCCGCGCAGGCGAACGGCACGTCCGCGCGCACCCGCAGCGCCGCGTTCAGGATGGACTCGCGGGCGTGCGTGGGGCTGGCCACCTCGCCCTGCAGGCCGTCCAGCTTGAACGTGATCTTGTACGTCTCCTTGGACTCGTCCACCACCACGGGACGGCCGGCCTGCCCCTCCGGACGGTCCGGCTTGCCGCTCGTGAACAGCTCGAACCGGATGTTCTCCGGCTTCACCCCCCGCTCGGCCAGGGTGTCCCGGCACAGCTGCACCAGCTCGAACGGCCCGCACAGGAACCACTCGTCCACATCGTCCGCGTGCAGGGCGGTGCCCAGCAGCTGCTGCAGCTTCTCGGAATCAATCCGGCCGCTCAGCAGCGGCGCGATCCGCTGCTCCCGGGAGAGCACGTGGTGGATGGCCAGCCGCTGCGGGTACTTGTCCTTCAGATCCGCCAGCTCCTCCAGGAACATCACGTCCATGGCGGCCTTGTTGGCGTAAATCAGGTCGAACCGGGTCTCCGGGTTGGCGGCCAGCAGCGTCCGGGCGATCGCGATCACCGGGGTGATGCCGGACCCGGCGGCGATGGCCACGAAGTTCCCGGCCTCCCCCGCCAAGTCCTCCGGGTGGTTCATCGAGTTCATGACGTTCTGCTCCACGGCCACGCCGTCGCGGCCGTGCTTGGACACGAACGCGCCCATGGGGCTCATGACGTCCAGGGTGTCCCCGGCCTTCAGCTCGGCATTGGCCCAGGTGGAGAACAGGCCGCCCAGGTCCTTCTTCACGGCCACCCGGATCTCGCTGCTGCCGTCCTCGAAGCTGCGCGGTTCGGCACAGATGGAGTAGCTGCGGCGGATTTCCTTCGGCTCGCCGTTCTCATCCGGCAGCGTGGTGCGCAGGGCCACGTACTGGCCGGGCAGGTAGTCGAACTTGCCGGCGAGCTCCGCGGGCACCCCGAAGGTGACCTCGATGGCGTCCTCAGTGAGCCGGCGCACCTCCTGCACGGTGAGGGTATGGAAGGACGGACGACGGCGGCCGGTCACCTCAGCCTCTTCGGCGGCGGTCTGGCGGACAACAGGCATGGGGGTTCCTTACAGGACTTTGAAGTAGTCGAACGGTTCCTTGCAGTCCTGGCACACATAGAGCGCTTTGCAGGACGTGGAACCGAAGCGGGTGAGTTCCTTGGTGTTCAGGCTGTTGCACTGCGGGCACTTCACGGCCAAGCTCAGCCGGATGGGGCCGGAGTGGCCGCCGGCCTTGGAGTGCCCACTGGGCGGGGCGATGCCGTACTCCTGCAGCTTCTGCTTGCCGGCCTCGGTCATCCAGTCCGTGGTCCACGCCGGGGCCAGGACCAGGTCCACTTTTGTGTCCTGGTAGCCCTCCTTCGCGAAGGCCGCGTAGAGGTCGTCCCGGATGGCGTCCATGGCGGGGCAGCCCGAGTACGTGGGCGTGATGGTCACCGTGACCGTGCTGCCGTTGACGTCCACATTCCGCAGGATGCCCAGGTCCGCGATGGTGAGCACCGGGATCTCCGGGTCCACCACCGTGGCCGCGATGTCCCACGCCCTTTGGTGCGGGGTCCGGGTGCGGGTTTCGAAGTCCGAGATGTACATAGCTGTCACCAACTCGCGCCGGGATGTTCGCGGGCCAGGACCTGCATCTCCGCGAGGAGGTAGCCCAAGTGCTCGGAGTGCTTGCCGTACCGGCCGCCGCCCGGCGCTGCGGGAACGTCCGGGACTTCCAGTTCGGCTTCCGTCAAGACGTCGGCGGTGAGGCGGTCAAAGTCTTCCCTCAGGCTGGAAGGCACGACGCCGGCACCCGCCTCAGCGAGGCGCCGCGTCAGGTCATCGTCCTGGAACAGTTCGTTGACGTACGGCCACATGAGCCGCAGGCCGTGGATCATCCGCGTGCGGGACTCCTCGGTGCCGCCAGCCAGGCGCAGCACCCACTGGCTGCTGTGGTCCCGGTGGTAATCCACTTCCTTCACGGCCTTCGTGGCGATGGCTGCCAGGGTGGCGTCCGTGGATTCGGTGAGGCGGCGGTACAGCTGGTACTGGTAGTAGCTCACCACGAACTGGCGGGCGATGGTGGCCGCGAAGTCCCCGTTGGGCTGCTCGAACAGCTGGACACTCCGGAACTCGTGCTCGCGGCGGAAGTAGGCCAGCTCATCCTCGGACGTGGCCGTACCGTCCTCTTTGGGCATGCCGGCGCCGGCGTAAGTGAGGAAGCTGCGGGCGTGGCCCAGCTGGTCCAGGGCGATGTTGCCCAGGGCGATGTCCTCCTCCAGCTCCGGTGCACGCGAGATCCAGTGGCCCAGGCGCTGGGCGAGGATCAGGGCGTCGTCGCCCAGCCTCAGTGCGTACTCGGCGACGTCCTCGCTTGGCTTCACCAGGCCGGTCTTGACCTCCAGAGCGATGTCCTCCGGGCGCAGGGCGTTGCCGGGGGTGATGCGGGTGGCGGAGGCGTTGGAGTCGCCGCCTGCCACGCCGGTGGAGATGTCGCCGTGGCCTGTCTCTGTTGCTTCGGGGGTGCTCACAGGTGCTTTACCCCTTCGCTCTTGGTGTAGTACGTGGCGTGCCGGTAGTCCTTGCCCTGCGGGGACTCGAAGAAGGAGCCCTTGGAATCGGGATCGCTGGCCGCGATGGCATCGGCCGGGACCACCCAGATGGAGACGCCCTCGTTCCGGCGCGTGTAGAGGTCGCGGGCGTTGCGCAGGGCCATGGCGGCATCAGGCGCGTGCAGGGACCCGGCGTGCACGTGGCTCAGGCCGCGGCTGGACCGGACGAAGACCTCCCACAGGCCCCAGGCCCCGCGGTCGTGGGGCTCGGCCGGGGCTGGGGATGCTTTGGGGGCTTCGCGGTTGATCTCGGTGGCGGAGCTGGCCGGGGTTTCCGAGTTGCCGTGGGGGATCATGCTGCGTATTCCTTCTGCTGCTTTGCTGACTGTTTTGCTGCGTAAGCCGCCGCTGCCTCGCGGACCCAGGCGCCGTCGTCGTGCGCTGCCCGCCGGCGCTCAAGGCGCTGGGCGTTGCAGGGACCGCGGCCGGCCAGGACTTCCTGGAACTCGTGCCAGTCCAGCGGGCCGTGCTCCCACTTCCTGGTGTCCTCATTGAAGCGGACCTGGTCATCGGGGAGGGTGAGGCCCAGGACCCGGACCTGCTCCACCATCATGCCCACGAACCGGCTGCGGAGCTCGTCATTGCTGAACCGCTTGATGTTCCAGGCCATGGACTGCTTGGAGTTGGGGGAATCGTCATCCGGCGGGCCGAACATCATCAGGGCCGGGGCGTACCAGCGGTTCACGGCGTCCTGGGCCATCTGCTTCTGCTCGGGGGTGCCGTTGGAGAGCTCCAGGAGGATCTCGAAGCCCTGGCGCTGGTGGAAGGACTCTTCCTTGCAGACTCGCACCATGGCGCGGCCGTAGGGGCCGTACGAGGCGCGGCACAGGGGGACCTGGTTGCAGATGGCTGCGCCGTCCACCAGCCAGCCAATGGCGCCCATGTCCGCCCAGGTGCGGGCCGGGTAGTTGAAGATGGACGAGTAGCGGGCCTTGCCGGCGATGAGGTCATCCATCATCTTGTCCCTGCTTTGGCCGAGCGTTTCTGCGGCGGAGTAGAGGTAGAGCCCGTGGCCGGCCTCGTCCTGGACCTTGGCCATGAGGATGGCCTTGCGCTTCAGGCTCGGCGCGCGGGAGATCCAGTTGGCCTCCGGCTGCATGCCGATGATCTCCGAGTGTGCGTGCTGGGAGACCTGGCGCAGGAGGGTCTTGCGGTAAGCCGCCGGCATCCAGTCGCGGGGCTCGATCCGGGAGTCCTCGGCGATGATGCGGTCGAAGTGGGCCTGGCCCTCGGCGTCTGCTGTTTCGCTGGTTCCAGCCGTTCGCTCAGCCGGCACTGACTGCAAGTTCTGCGCTGCCATGGTTGCTCCTATGCAAAGACCTGTCGGGCGGCTCGGAATTATTTACCGACCGTTCGTTCAGGATATGCGGGCGCAGCGGAACTCGTCAAGCGCACGGGCCAATTCACTTCCCCCCAAACACCCCACCACCTCCCGCCACTTCCTCCCGGACGCCCCGTCACTTCCTGCCCATCTTTCGGGGACGCCCCATCACCTCCCGCCGTTTTCCCCCGGACGCTCCATCACCTTTCGCCGCTTTCCCCCGGACGCCCCATCACCTTTCGCTCACGGCGCGGGCGCGGGCTGGCGGCGCTACCGGCTACGCGTACCGGCAGATGTCACGTGGGCTCCGCTCGACTGGCGGGGAATGAGCGTGGGCATGGACCGGCGGATGCGGGGCTCGGCGGCCGGGTTGACGATGAGGTCGATCGCCGTGGCGGCGATCTGGGCAAGGGGTACGCGGACGGAGCTCAGGGGCGTGGGCAGGCGGGCCGACAGCGGAATGTCGTTGTATCCGACCAGCGCCAGGTCCTCCGGGATGGCGATGCCGTGCCGGTGCGCTGCCGCCATGACGCCCATGGCGATGTTGTCGTTGGCCGCGAAGATTGCCGTGGGGCGACCGCCCGGGGCCTTCGCGAGCAGGGCCTCACCGGCTGTGTAGCCGTTTTCGATGCCATAGCCGGCTGCTATCAGCCACTCATCACGCGGCTCGATTCCCGCCTCGGCAAGGGCCCGGCGGGCACCCTCGAGGCGCGCGGTCCCGGTGGAGGTGAAGGCAGGCCCGGTGACCACGGCGATGTCCCGGTGGCCCAGATCGATGAGGTGGCGCACGGCGAGATAGCCACCCACCTCGTCGTCGCCAAGCGAGGAGGGACTGACGCCATCCGTGCGGAGCACCAGGGCGTGGGCCACCCCGCGCTGCCTGAGAAGCCGCGGCAGCTCGTCGTCGAGACGCGCCGTTGCCAGGATCAACCCGTCCACATTGCGGTCCAGCAGCGTCTCCGCAGCCCGCCTCTCGTCGTCGGGATCGTCTCCGCTGGTGGCAACCATGGCGAAGTAGCCCCGGGAGGCCGCCGCCCGTTCCAGCTCTTCGAACATCAGCGCCATAACCGTGTCACTGAGCCGGGGAACCAGGACACCCAGGGTCCGGGTCTCACCCCGGCGGAGGCTGGAGGCGAAGGAATTGCGCCGGTAGCCCAGCTCCTCGGCAACCTTGCGCACGTGGGCCGCCGCGGCGGACCTGGGCGCGTTGCCGCGATCATCCAGGGCCCGGCTGGCAGTGGAGATGCTGACGCCGCTGGCCGCCGCGACGTCCTTGAGCGTGACGGGCATACCTGGTGCCGCCGGTTCCATAGAGCTTCTCCTCTTCAGCAGGGGTGCAGAAGCCACTCTATTCCTCCTTTGCCAACGTTCCCTTGACAGTGAGCCGCGACACGTTGCAATATTGAAAACGTTCCCGCAAACGTTTTCATCTTAGCGGGACTACCGACCATCAAAGAAGACAAGAAGGTAGTTGAAATGACACTCGATCTCCGCGGCCTCAGCCCTGCACCTGTCACCCCGTTCACCGAAGACGGCGCCGTCGACTTCGCTGCGATCCAGCGCCTGGGTTCGTGGCTCGGATCCATTGAGGGCGTGAAAAGCCTCGTCGTGCTGGGACACGCCGGCGAAGGCACCTTCCTCACCGAAGAGGAGCAGCTGGACGTCATCCGGGCGTTCGTGGCGTCGACCGACGGCCGCGTACCGGTGGTGGCCGGCATCACCAAGGAGGGCAACAAGACCGCCGCCCTCGAGGCCAAGAAGGCCGTGGAAGCCGGGGCCTCGGCTGGTCTCGTTTACCCCTCCCATGGCTGGCTGCGCTTCGGTTACCAGAAGGGCGCCCCGCAGACGCGCTACCAGGAGATCTACGAAGAGTCCGGCTTGCCGCTGATCCTCTTCCAGTACCCCGACAACACCAAGGCGAGCTACGACCTGGACACCCAGCTGGAGATCGCCGGCCAGGAGGGCGTTTTTGCCACGAAGAACGGTGTCCGCAACATGCGCCGGTGGTACACCGAGATCCCCGCACTGCGCGCCGCGTACCCGGAGCTGCAGGTGCTGTCCTGCCATGACGAGTACCTGCTGCCGACCATGTTCGATGTGGACGGCCTGCTTGTCGGCTACGGCAACATCGCTCCCGAACTGCTCGTTGACCTGATCGAGGCCGGCAAGGCGCAGGACTACAAGCGTGCCCACGCGATCCATGAGCGGCTGCTGCCGGTGACCAAGAGCGTGTACCACCGCGGCTCCCACATGGAGGGCACCGTCGCCTTGAAATGGGGCCTCGTGAACCGCGGCATCCTCGAGCACGCCACAGTCCGTACGCCGCTGCTGCCCCTGCCCGCCGGCGCCGATACCGAAATCGCGGAAGCCTTCGCGGCCGCAAACCTCGGCAACGTCACCGCTTCCGTCTGATCCACAGGATCCCGAGGGTGGCGGGTGAACCGCCCGCCACCCTCCCCTAGGCTTAAGCCATCTCCACTCTTGGTCAATGAGGACCCCAGCATCGCAGCTGGAGAAGGAGGACTCGCTATGCGCGAGCCGAACAACACCGCTACCATGGCCGGCAGCCCGAACGCCGCCAGGATGAATGCAGAGCTCGTAGCCAGGCTCGAGCGGCTTCCGCTCACCCGGCGCCTTACCCTGATCCGCGTGGTCATCGGGTCAGCCACATTTTTTGACGCCTACACGGTCCTGGCGATCGCGTTCGCCATGCCGCAACTGTCCACCGAATGGCACCTCAACGCCGGCGAGATCGGCATGATCCTCTCCGCCGGGTACGTCGGCCAGATCTTCGGATCACTCTTCTTCGGGCACCTGGCCGAAAGGATCGGGCGCCTGCCGGTCCTGCTCTTCACCATCCTCCTGTTCGTCTCCATGGACATCGCCTGCCTGTTCGCCTGGGGCGCCACCTCGATGATCATCTTCCGCTTCATCCAAGGCATCGGCACCGGCGGCGAAGTACCCGTAGCCAGCGCCTACATCAACGAATTCGTGGGCGCCAAGAAGCGCGGCCGGTTCTTCCTCCTCTACGAGGTGATCTTCCCGGTGGGGCTCATGTTCGCCGGCATCGCAGGCTACTTCCTCGTCCCCGTCGTGGGCTGGAAGGCGATGTTCGTCGTCGGCATCATCCCCGCCCTGCTCACCATCCCGATGCGATGGCTCATGCCCGAATCACCCCGCTGGCTCGCCGCCAGGGGCCACGTCCAGAAGGCCGAAACCGTCGTCGCCATGCTGGAAAAGGAGGCCGTCAAGGCCGGGCACACCCTCCCGGAACCCATCCTGCGGCCTGTTGACCCGAAAGCCACCGCCCGCACCGACTGGCGCGAACTGTTCTCCGGCATCTACAAAAAGCGCACCCTGATGATCTGGGCGCTCTGGATCTGCGTCTACATGGTCAACAACGGCCTGGTCACCTGGCTCCCGACGCTCTACAAGCAGGCCTTCAACCTGCCCCTGCAAACCAGCCTTGCCTACGGCTGGGTCACCTCGGCAGTAGGCGTGGTGGCCTCCATCCTGTGCGCACTGCTCATCGACCGCGTGGGCCGCAAACGCTGGTACACCGTGGCCTTCCTCGCCGCCACCATTCCCCTGGTCATCCTCACCGCACTGGGGGCCGTCTCAGCCACGCAAGTGGTGGTGTTCGCCAGCATCGCCTACGCCATCCTGCAAACCATCTCCTTCTCCCTCTACCTCTACTCCGCCGAGCTCTACCCCACCCGGCTCCGCGCCATCGGCACCGGATTCGGCAGCGCCTGGCTCCGGGCCGGCTCCGCGATCGGACCCATCCTGGTGGGCTGGATCGTGGACAACTACGGCATCAGCCTGGTCTTCACGGTGTTCGCGGCCGTGGCCCTCATCGGCGGCCTGGTGACCATCTTCTTTGCCGTCGAAACCAAGGGAAAGGTGCTCGAGGAGCTCTCCCCCTGACGAGTGCAGCCCTAGTGGTTGGGCGGCGGTCGTTGGGCGGCGGCGCGGATCCTGTTGACGGGTCCGCGCCGCTGTGCGTTGGGGGCTGCTGCTCAAGGTGCGGGGCCCGGCTGAGGTGCGGGGCCGGCGTCGTACGCCCCGGGGCCAACAGAAAGAACTACTTGCCACGCGGCTTAGGCAGTGCAGATGCCCTGGGTGATGACCATCTACGGCTACGTGGACCGCAAAGTAGACCTGCTCGACGCCATCGCCCAGCGTGGCTTGCGCGACCTCCGGTTTCCGCACCCCCTCCCCGCCGACGCCGCCGGAATCCTACGCGTCTGGGGCCGGGCGCTCCGCCAGAACCTGATTGAACACCCCAGCCTCCCGATGATCTTCCTCTCCCGCCCGGTCATCGGCCCCGGCATCTTGCACGGGCTTGAGAGCCTCCTCGGGCCCCTGGCGAAGGCCGGGATGTCACCCGCGCACGGCGTGCACGCGGTCTACGCCGTCCTCACCTACGCCACGGGTTTCGTGGCATAGGTGATACCTCGCACCCGCCGACAGCCACAGGCAACTTACGCCGCGAGTTGGCGGCGGGAAATTGCCGGCATGCCACCCACTGACCTTCCCTTCGTCACCGGCGTCCTCGCCGAACTGCCTGAAGTGGCAGGCGAAGAGCAGTTCGAGCTCGGCTTGACCGCCCTGACCACAGGCCTGACGTTCACCCACGTCAATTGACGCACTGCCGCGCCGCCTCGAGATCTCTCGGCCCGGTTTCGTTTGTACCTGTCTTGAGCCAAGATTGCGGAGAAGCTGGGACGCCGTTTAGGAAGGCATCCTACTCTGGGTGAGGCAGGGGCCAAGCCGGGGGTGGGCCCTGCAAGTGGGGACCGGGCCGGCAGCGGGGGTCTGGCTGAGATCCCGGACAAGGGGATCCGCTGCCGGCCCGCCTTGCAGAGTCCCCCGGTTCAGGAGAGCTGGGAGTGGAAGCGCGCCGGTTTTGCCGGCACCCACGACCATCGTGCTTTTGGATCTGAGGCTCTTTTTCCCGGGCCACCAGATAGTCTGGGGTTGCGTAGTTCCGACCGGGAAGGTGCGTGGTTAGTGTGTCCGAAGGAACGAAGGCTGATCCATGGAACCTGCTGACTGCCCCGGGGTCATCTGAATACCAGATGTACCGGGATGCCGAAGCTGATCCGCCGGTGCTGGTCTGCCAGGTTGGCACGACCACCCTGAAATACCACCTGAGTGCCATTGATGACCTGCACGCATGGCTGACCGACCAAGCCGGGTGGGTGCCCTTGGGCGCCGCTGACGAATCCAAAACCGCACCGGAGGGCAGCGTTGAGGCGTGGGGGCGCGACCCGGCTAACCCGGTCGGTGGCTGGTACGGACTGCGGAAAGGCTATCGCGGACGCTTCGGCATGTACCTACCACCCCTGCTGGAAGCACTTGGGCTGGCCGAACTCACACACGAGAAACGCAACAACACCGTCCGGGCCCTCCCGAAGTCCTGAACGACCCATCCACAACGGTCAACTCCACTGCCAACCCCAAACCGCCCTCCACGTCGTAGACCGCCTTCGGTAGCTAACCTAATTTCGAGCCGGCAGCGACTAGAATCGCGCAGGTCGGCAGGGCCGCGTGACTAGATGAGTAAGTCCTATTGCGTAGGACGGGTGAGAAGCCTTTTAAAGTAAAG
>NZ_JARVSF010000046.1 GCF_030209355.1 Pseudarthrobacter sp. fls2-241-R2A-127 | reverse complement strand
CCCGCAAGGATCAAATCCTCACAGGCAAAGTGTCAATCAAACCTTCAGCAGTCCCTATTGTTCTTGGGAGGCTCGTTGCCGGAAGGCGGCGGGTCTCCCTTTTTGCGTGGCCAGGAGTGCTACCAAGGCGCCGATGACAGCGCCTGACGTGTTGGTCATGACATCTGACGGGCTTGCAAAGCGGCTGTGAAGAAAGAGGAACTGCCCCAGTTCGATGCAGCCGGATACAAGCATTCCGAAGGCGCCGATTTGCCACCATTGTTTGGTGGGAAATGCCAGGCCCGCCACAAATCCCACGGGGACGAAAAGGGCGATGTTGGCGGATCTTTCCACGAAGTCGTAGTTAAACCAGCGCGGAATGCCATGGTGGTGGAGGAAATTCAACACGCTGGCCAGTTGCCCGGAGACGGGCTGGTCCACGGGGGTTGGCCAGAAGGCGACGAGGGCCAAGGGAACCACCATAGCCGCAAGAACTATCTGCCACAATCGGTGGTTGTCAAGGTGTCTCAAAAGGGCCTCAGGATGTCCGCAGGAGGGCAAATGCGGCTGCGGCGAAGGCGCAGGCGGCGAGGAGAAAGAGGAGGGCGTAGCCCAGCACCTGTGGCTGGGGGAGTGGAACAGAAAAGTCGTACTCGCGTGGTGCTCTGCGCCAATGTCTCCCCATAGCCCTAATAGTTACCACATAACAAGCGTCGATTTAGCCTGCCGAAGTCAAGGTTGCGGAAACCCACACTCACTGGTGGTTGAGCCTGTCGAAACCCAAGGCCAAAAGCGAAAGGTGGGTGCATCTCCGTTTCCGGAGATGCACCCACCTTCGTTGGTGCTAGGAGGAGCTGCGGTTATGCGGCGACCTCAGCCTTGGCGCGGCGGCGAACCACCACGACGGAGGTGGCGCCAGCGGCCAGTGCGCCTGCGCCCACCAGGGTCCACAGGATCAGGCCGGAGTCGACGCCGGTGTTGGCCAGGCCGCCCGTGTTGGCCAGCGGAGCCCCGCCGGTGGTGCCGGTGGCAGTGCCACCGGTGTTCGCGAGGGAAGCTGCCACGGTTACGGTGACGGGGCCAACGGTTACGCCTGAGGTGTTGCCCTTGGCGGTGATGCTGTAGGTGCCAGCTTCGCTGATTGCCAGGGGAATGGAGATCTTGCCCTGGGCGTCAGCAGTTGCGCTGAGCGTCTGCGGTGCCTGGAATACGGGGATCTTGGCGGAAACTGCGGTGCCGCCTGCATTCGCTGCGCCCGTGGTGGTGATGGTGATGGTGATGGTCACGGTTTCGCCGGGACGGAAGCCCTGGGCGGTGAACACGAAGGTCTGGCCCGGTGCCGGAGTTCCGTCGGAGACTCCAACTGCCGGCGGAAGTGCCGGGTAGGTTGCAGCCATGGCGGGCGCAGACCCTACGAGTGCGATGGAGCCGGCAAGTGCGAGTGCGGCGAGTGTTTTCTTCATTTGTGTCCCCCCGGAGACGTTTAAGTTTTGATACCCGATTTTGGGGAAATGTCCCCTCCGCACGAGACCATGTGCAGAACTTCGGATGGATATCCCAGATCGAAGGTACCATCCCGGACCGGTTGTAACCAAGCTCAATCCAGTCGGTTTACATAGTGTTAACGAGACCGTCACTGGCCTTGATCGCAGGATGCATCTTCCGTTGGGAGGATAACGTCCTTTACATGCTGAACAGTCGGTGTGACAACCACGTTAGGTTCGGTGTGCTGAACGATCTTCCCGAAAGTGAACTCCACCGTTTTGCTTTCGCCTGGCGCAAGCTGCTGGGCAACGACTCCGACTGGTCTGTCTGCATGCAGGTAAGGTGCAAACGGCGCCTTCTGGCCATCAACACTTGCTGACTCCACGTTTGCCTGTACTGGCCCGTACACAACAATGTTTGTCTGCACTGTACCTCGCGGTACACCGAAAAGACCTGCGCCGGTGACGTAGGCAGGCAGCGAAGTTGCCGCGTCAGCTGGCGCGGTATTGGTGCTGGTCACGCGCACGATAGTTTCTTCGTAGCCACCTGCGGGACATTGCCTAAATAATTGAACTGAACGCTTAGTGTAATAGTCCATTTTGGCCCCAGTGCCGTCGTTGAAGTAGACGCCAAATTCGGCCGGGGAGACACTCGACCCTCCGACCGAGCCACTTAACCGGTACTTGGAGATTACCGATTGCTCGGATGCGCTGGCGGACCATACCAAGACTCGTCCCTCATCGGTCCCTCGCCCAAGACCGGTCATGAGACCTTTGGCTTCGCCCTTGCCGCTGGAAAGCGCTGAAAAGACTTCTTTGGCAACGCCAGCGAAATAAGCATCCTGAAGCTTGGGTTGCTTGATCTTCGCATAGACATCAGAAAGCAAGGTGGAAACGACATTGCTGCCAGTGAGTTCTGTCGAAAGGCCTGCGGCTTTTGCTGCCTCTAGCTCTGGTCCACTGAGTGCAACTGGTCCTGTGGATTGAAGGATATAGCTCAGCACTATCGGATCAACTGAGATGACTCCGTCGACGTTTTGTCCGGTCTTCTTCGCCCACATTTCCTGAGCAGTAGCGGCAGCAGTTGGAAAATCAGGAGTGAGGTTTACGTCCTGCATGTATTTTCCGAGTCGAGTTGAGTAGATCTGTTCCTGTTGCGGATCCACGGGAAGGCTAGGAGACATCACGCCAAGGTCCACAGCGCTGCTCTGAGCGCCGAGTGAGAGTTTCCCATTGTCCAAAGTCAAAACCGCGAGAGCACCCGGTATTCCGCCCGATGCTCGTGACTCTGCGTTGTTTTGAATCATGAGCAGGTAACTTCGGCGACCATCTATACCCAACATGTCAGGAGCAATAGCAGCGGCGTCTGCCGCAGAGCTAAGAGCGCCAACCGCTTGCTTGAGCTCTGTGTTGGCTTCGGCAAGAGGGACTGCAACTTGCGGAAGCAGCTGCGACGTGTTGATGGCTTTGAGCCTCTCGGCTGATGCTCGGACGGCGTAGGCAGAGGATGCCACTCGAGGAGCTGCAACCTTGATCGGATTCAGGTTTGCCCCTGAACCGCTCGGTAACAGGGAGTCCCAGTTCAAGGAATCGTAAATTTCGACCAGCGGGGCCAGACCGAGTGTGGCGACGTCGTCGGCTGAACGTGCTACTTCGGCTACGGCGCTCAAGTTTGGGCCAACCCAAGGCAGCCCGGAGGATAAGTTCCACAACGGATCTTCTGCCTGTCGGCGGGCAGAAGATGTGTGCTCTCGAAGCTTCACCATGGTGGCGGCGACTGACTCGGAATCTGAGCTTAAGATTTCTTCTTTTAGCTGGGGGACTAATGCGGTGGCGGCTTCCAGATCATTCTTCACCGAGTTTGCTTTAAGTCCCAGCCAGACGGCTCCTGCGCCAAGCAGCACTACGAGGAAAACAACAAGCAATCCTAAACGCATGAACGGCCGGTTCGTCAGCTTCGTTCGCCGTCCGTGTTCACCTGGTTTGTCGGACAACATCGCGGCTTGTTGCTGGCTGCCAGTCATCCTCAGGGACGCCCGAGTCCACGGTAGGTCCAGCCCGCTGCACGCCACTTGCTACTGTCCAGAATATTTCGTCCGTCTAGGATCCGTGGTGTGGATACAAGGGCCGCTGTTTCATAGGGATCCAGGTTGCGATATTCCTGCCATTCCGTCAGGAGAAGAATCGCATCCGCGCGTTGCAACGCTTTCTCCGCAGACCGTTCGTAGTGCAACTCGGGGAATCTACGGGCGGCATTAGCCAGAGCCTCCGGATCAGTAACCGTCACCGTGGCCCCCTGCAGTTGCAACTGGGCGGCCACGCTCAGTGCCGGAGAGTCACGCACATCGTCGCTTTCCGGTTTGAAGGCTGCACCGAGGACTGTTATCCGCTGTCCCATGAGGGAACCTCCACAGAGTTCCCGCGCTATTTCTACCACCCGACTCCGACGACGCATATTGATGGCGTCTACCTCACGAAGAAAGGTGAGAGCCTGATCCGCGCCAAGTTCGCCCGCCCGCGCCATGAAAGCGCGGATGTCCTTGGGGAGGCACCCACCACCAAATCCGATCCCAGCGTTTAGAAACTTACGTCCGATTCGATCGTCCATACCTATGGCGTCTGCTAGGAGAGTCACGTCGGCGCCGGCAGCGTCACAGAGTTCAGCCATTGCATTGATAAAAGAGATTTTGGTTGCAAGAAATGAGTTCGCTGCCGTTTTGACTAATTCAGCGGTTGGTAAGTCAGTGACCAATCGGGGCGTGCCTGTCCCTAATAGCCCTGCGTAGACCTCATCTAGAACGTCAACGGCACGGTCATCTTCGGATCCACTTGACACGCCGTACACAAGGCGATCCGGATGCAGAGTGTCCGACACGGCATGTCCTTCACGAAGGAACTCTGGATTCCAAAGCAGATCCGCCGCCGGTTGGGCATCAATCACGAGTTGCGACAAGCGTGCGGCGGTTCCGACTGGAACGGTTGACTTGCCGACGACAAGATCGCGTGGCGATAGATAAGGCAGAAGTTCATCTATTGATGAGTTGACGTAAGTTAGGTCGGCGCCATTTTCGCCTTTTTTCTGCGGAGTGCCAACACAGATAAAGTGGACGGCATTTCCGCGGGCAGACGACATCTCCGTTGTAAACGTGAGCCGCCCAGTTGCTTGGACTTCTTTCAGTAAGGCCTCAAGACCTGGCTCGAAAAACGGCGCTCGACCGGACGAGAGCTCAAGGACCTTTCTTTCGTCTACGTCGATGCCGACTACGTCGTGCCCGAGTTTTGCCATGCAAGCCGCATGGACTGCACCCAAGTAACCGCAACCAATAACCGAAATTCGCATTAGTAATTTCCTTTTCAAGGCGTATATTTAGCCGCCAGAGAATTAATAGGCTCCAGCACCCTGAAAAACAGCGCGGAAGGTCTTCATCAAAATCAGCAGGTCCCCGGCCAACGACCAGTTCTCCACGTAATACAAGTCAAGTCGGACAGAGTCCTGCCAAGATAGGTTGGATCGGCCGCTGACTTGCCACAAACCTGTAAGGCCCGGTTTGACGAGTAGCCTGCGGCGAACGTCCTGCTCATATGCCTCTACTTCTGAGGGGAGAGGTGGGCGAGGTCCGACGAGGCTCATGGATCCCGCAAGAACATTGAAAAGCTGTGGTAATTCATCCAGGCTGAACTTGCGTAACGTCCGTCCTACAGGTGTAACTCTTGGGTCATGTCTTATTTTGAAAAGAACGCCGTTCCCCTCGTTACGAGCTCTGAGTAAGTCCAGCTGAGCTTCAGCATCGACCACCATCGAGCGAAACTTAAGCATCTGAAAATTCTTGCCTTCGATGCCCACGCGGTCCTGTTTGAAAAATACTGTCCCCCGATCATGGATCTTGATCAGTAGACCAACTACGGCCATGACAGGCAACGACGCAAGGATGAGCAGTGCGGAAATGACGATGTCAAATAGTCGCTTAGCTACGCGCTGGCCGCCCTCCAGCGTCGGGGTGGTCACGTGAATAAGGGGAAGTCCTGCTACCTGCTGAGTGTGAATCCGAGGGCCAGCTATGTCCGTTAGGGCGGGGGCCATGATTAGTCCAACGTTTCTTGCCGCCAGCTCCCAGCCTAAATGGCGCAGGATTTGAGGATGCAACTGCACTCCCGCCGAAACTGCTACTGCATCTGCATTGCACAACTCTATGGCCTCCACTATAGAGCGAGTGTTGGGCAAATTTCCGACGACGGGAAGGCCGGATTCTGGGTCCACTGACGGAGCGTCAGCAACGTTGGGAGTATAGACCGCGACAGGCAAGTACCCGGCGTGTTTTGCGGTTCGAAGGGATCGAGCCAAATGCGCCACAGCGCTCGGGCCGCCGAGCAATAGTAGGCGAGACATGCTCTGCCCCATTTGTCTATTAACGTTCAGGTGTTGACGTATCAGCCAACGTGCAAGCAGCAGCCCGAAGAGTCCAGCTGGCAAGGCGACTCCCACGTACCCACGCGCGGTGTCCAATCTGAGTACATACGAGACGATTGCCACCAATCCGAACAGCCATAGCGATGCCGCCGCAACTCGCTTATATTCGTCAGGTCCCGCGCCAAGAATTCTGCTCTGCCTGCTGTTCCAGGCTCCAAGCATTATCCACCAAGCTGTGGCAAGAATTAGCGATAACCATGCGTATATAGCTTCTTGTCCAGCAATGACTAGATCAGAAGCCCAACCAAAACGAATGACATAGGCGCCAGCCACGGCCCAGGCAATAACAAATGCATCAACAATACGCAATTGCCGGCCACATCGAGCTCGCCAGTCGCGTATCTCTTTCACCTAAGTCCCCAACCCTTTGAGTTTTTCGATATAGAGCGAGTCGAAGTGCTAGCTCCGGATGCCGTCACGATTTGCGCGATACCAAGCGACTGTAGACCTAATACCTTCTTGCAGGTCTATTGATGCTTTCCATCCAGCCTCGGACAGTTTGGAGACATCGAGGAGTTTCCTGGGTGTACCGTCAGGCTTTGTTACGTCCCATTCGATCTTTCCCGCGTAACCAACGGCCGAGGCAACCATGGAAGCAAGTTCCTTGATTGAAATGTCCGACCCCGTACCTACGTTCACCTGAGATGGGCCGTCATAGTTCTCGAGGAGATGTAAGCATGCATCGGCCATGTCGTCCACGTGTAGGAATTCCCGGAGGGGAGAGCCCGTTCCCCAGTTGGTGACACATGCCTCCCCCGCCTCGGCCGCTTCATCGTACCGCCGGATTAGCGCCGGCAGGACGTGGGACCCTTCAGGGGAGAAATTATCACCAGGTCCGTAGAGATTGGTTGGCATGGCAGAGATCCATGGCAACCCATACTGGCGCCTGACCGCTTGCACTTGCATAATTCCGGCAATTTTAGCTATCGCATATGCATCGTTTGTGGGTTCCAAATGCCCCGTCAGAAGCGAATCCTCTCGGATGGGCTGCTCGGCGAATTTGGGGTAGATGCACGAGGATCCAAGAAAGAGAAGCCGCTCAACGCCATATTCACGTGCGGCATCCATAACGTTCACCTGAATGCGCAGGTTGTCGCTTAAGAAGTCCACCGGGTAGGAGTTGTTGGCGAGGATTCCACCTACTTTCGCCGCGGCCAGCACGACGTATCGCGGCTTGGTTTCGGCAAAGAACGAATATACTTCGTTCCGGTTCTTGAGGTCGAGTTCGGACGAAGAACGACCAACCAAGTTAGTGAAGCCGTCGCTGCGGAGTTTACGCCAGATGGCGGAACCGACCAGCCCCCGATGCCCCGCGATGTAGAAGGTGGAGGCTCGGTCAAGCTTAGTTGGGTTGTATGAGACCTCGTTCGTCACAGGTTTTTCCAGCTTTCAAGGCTGACCGTGTCAACCCAGTGGTTACCTGCGTGTTTGAGAGCTTCGATGTCGGCGTCTACCATGATGCGGGCCAATTCCGGAGTGTGAACTGACGCCTTCCACCCGAGTTTTTCCTGAGCCTTAGAAGCGTCTCCAACCAGAGCATCGACCTCTGTGGGGCGAAGGTACCGTTCATCAAAGCGGACATGGTCTTCCCAGTTGAGGCCAGCATGCTCGAATGAGATCTGCAGGAAATCGCGCACGGTGTAGTTTCCACCAGTTGCCAGGACAAAATCATCGGGCTCGTCAGCCTGGAGCATGCGCCACATGCCTTCTACGTATTCAGCTGCGTAACCCCAGTCACGCACGGCATCGAGATTGCCCATGAAAAGAAGGTCTTGCTTGCCGGCTTTGATGGCAGCGACGGCACGAGTTATTTTTCGCGTCACGAAGGTCTCTCCGCGACGGGGTGACTCATGGTTGAACAGGATGCCGTTTACCGCGAACATGCCATACGCCTCGCGATAGTTCTTGGTTATCCAATAGCTGTATACCTTGGCAGCGCCGTATGGCGAACGCGGGTAGAACGGTGTTTCTTCATTTTGGGGTGGAGGCGTCGCACCGAACATTTCCGACGACGAGGCTTGATAAAACTTGGTCTTAATGCCAGCAAGTCGCACTGCTTCTAGGAGCCGGATCGTCCCTATGCCCGTAGTGTCGCCGGTGTGTTCCGGCTCGTCGAAGGAAACACGGACGTGAGACTGAGCAGCGAGGTTGTAAACCTCATCAGGCCGTATCTCAGACAGCAAGGTCACCAACCTGGCGCCGTCGCTTAGGTCGCCGTAATGAAGAAAGAGCTTGGCGTCGCTTTCATGTGGGTCGACGTAGAGGTGGTCGACACGCAACGTGTTAAACGTTGATGCTCGTCGAATCAGGCCGTGAACTTCATAGCCCTTCTTGAGAAGCAACTCTGCAAGATAGGAGCCGTCCTGGCCTGTAATTCCCGTAATCAGTGCGCGTTTTACCATGGTGTGCCCCCAGAGGTTAGATACAAAAAAATGGCGATGAGTAGCCGAACATGCGCCCAGGCTGACTACGACAGACGCAATTATATGCATCTCTCTTCCGAGGGCTACCGCCCACAGTCGTTCCAGTCATGGATATCTGACACGCCTCCTGAGGATGTGGAGCATGCGAGGGGCCCCGTTGCGTCTGACCGCGCTAAATACACCGGATTGTTACGGGGTGAGGCTCGGGTAGAATTCCGAGTTGGGGGCAGGGCGCATAGTTGCGGGTCCGCGACCGATTGGACGACACAACTAACGAAGGCGCAGGCAAGTCAGACGTGGGAGTAACACAGCGGAGCATAGCGACAGGCGCACTGTGGACGTATGGTTTCAGCGGGCTCATGTTGGTCTGCCAAGTGGCCTACACGTCTATCTCGGCTCGTATTCTCGCCCCAGCTGACTTCGGCCCGTACGCACTGGCAGTGTCAGTAGCTCAAGTCGGAACGTACTTCGTGGGATCCGGGGTAGTCCAGGCAGTCCTTCAAGCGCGAGAGAGCGATCGCCAATCGCGTCTGTCGGCTACCTCGTTGGTATTTGCCGCTGGGTCTTTGGTTGGAATTGTCATCAGCGCAATTGCAGCCGTCCTTTCAAGCAAACCAGATACCCAGGTTATGTCCTCGATGTTATTCCTCTTGGCGTGGATGCCAATGGCAACGGGGATTTCCGGTGTCGCGACTGCTTCAATGAGAAGATCCGGCAGATTTCGACTGCCGTCGCTAACTGAAGCTATGGGGTTAATTCTTAGCTTAGTTTTGTCGCTTGTATGCATGGTGCTTGGCGTTGGGGCTCTTAGCCTTGCCATAGGGTCTCTATCGAGTCCACTTATTAGCGCCATCTTGGCTTGGACCTTACTCCGAGAAATGCCGAGGCTTGCCATTGCGCGAATATTCAACAATGAGCTCTTCAAAGTTGCATCCCATATTTCAGGACAGAACTTGGTTCATTACATCCAATACACGGCACCCCTATGGACGTTAGGGGCTAGCGATTCAACTGCCAATGTCGGACATTATTCGAGAGCTCAAGCTGTCGCTACCATACCTCTGAATCAGCTCTCGCAAGCATTTACGCGCGTGGTTTACCCGCATTTGGCCGCGACGAGGCATAACGGCGGTGATGTCAGCTCACCGATTAGAAAGTCCCTGAGTATCGGACTATCGCTGTCAGGGGTCGTCTTCGGTGCGATTTGCGGACTAGCAGAGCCTCTCACGTTGTCTTTCTTGGGTGAGCAATGGCGCCCAGCCATTCAACTCACCGGTCTTTGGGCCATCTTCGCCGCCGTCAATCTCTGTTATGTGGCGGCAGGGTCTTCCCTTGAGTCTCAAGGGCGCTTCAGCGCGATCTGGCGGGTGCAGTTTGTCTCGTTAGTTGTCTTGGTGCCCGCACTAGTCGGTGTGTACCTACTCGGGTCCTCTCCAGTGAGGATCCTGTTTGTCGCAATATTCGTTCAAGTTGTTGCACATTCTTGCCAGTTGCTCATCCTGATTCGATCTCGATATTTGCGATTTAGGGAGGTGGCGTCTACCTACCTACACGGCATTGTCCTGTTTTCAGTGGTTGCAGTTTCAGGATTCTATTCCACGGGATTTATCGGGGGAAACGTTCCACCATTCTTGTCGCTGTTGATCGGCGGAGCTATTTCCTGCGTAGCTGGAGTTGCCTACCTCGCGTGTACTTACTGGGCGACTTCCACGCGCAACTTGGTGAGCGTACTAGTGGCACTTAAACCCCAAAAACTTAAGAAGGTGTTGGCGTGAAGGGATATTCGATTGCGATGCCGTTTGGTGGCTATCGCGGTGCCGGTCTGGGAAATCAAGCTATTCCAATGGGTAAGGCGTGGCTTGCAGCTCAGGTGCTGGACCAACACTATGTAGACATTCCGTGGTCCCTAAACCCTCGGGGATACCGTAAAGAACTTGGATCGGCCAGGTTGGATTGGCTGCGGCACCTCACACTGCGAACTTCAACGCGTCCCGTTGAAGTTACAATCGAGGAATACATGGGCTCGGGCATTCTGGACTACCGCGAGTTCATTCAAAGTTGGGCGGCGGACAATGGACGTTCACTCATACACACTTCAGGTATGTCTGGAGGTTATGCGAGTATTGCTGGTGCGCGTGATTTTTTAGCGAGCCGCCTGACACAGACTGATTCCGCCATAAAGAGCCCCGTTCGGACCCAGTTACAGCAGGTCCGGTTGGAGAAAGTTACAGTGGCCGTTCACGTGAGGGCGGGTGATTTCGGGAGTGATGCGCCTTCGCCAGGCGCATTTAACAACAGGATTCCAATCACATGGTATGAAGACGTCATTGATTTCTTGTCAAACGGTCTGGGCGATGATGTTCACTTCTTTTTTGTCACAGAACCAGATGCCATACCCTTGGTTTCGAATCTCATTTCGCGGTTAGGAATTCGTCATTCGACGCTTTCTAGTGGCACTGCGTCAGAAGATCTCGGTATCCTTTCGTCTGCCGATCTCGTTGTTTGCTCAATCTCAAGTTTTTCACTTTTAGCATCCTTCCTCGGTGGTAACGACTACATATGGTATTCGGGACATTTAACTGCACTGGATGGATCTGCTTACATTTGGCCCGATAGGCAGTCCATGGTTTTCTCAGAAATGAGAAATCGAGACGAGCGGTTCAAGCTGGGTGCTGGTGGCATTCAAGGTATGCCCTATCCAGGGGATCGGGGAATCCAGGAAGATCTTCTGGCCCGACTTAGAAGGAATCTTTCAGCCCGGCATCCTGAGTCGAACATGCTGTTCTACGGAAGCATCGATGGGACATACTTAAAGGAGAGCAGCACGTGAGACATGTGGTCGTTCTTATCGCAAGCCACAATCGCAGGAATTTGACCGTGAGGGCACTCCAACAACTTGAAGGCCAAACGCCCGTTGGAATCAGACTGTCGGCTGTTCTCGTGGATTGTGGAAGCACGGATGGGACTGCTGCAGCCTGTGAGGATCTTGGCGACTGGGTCCAAGTAGTGCGGGCTCCCTCCAACTACTTTTGGGCCGAGGCTATGTCGATGGCTGAACGGGTTGCTCAGGAGAAGTCGCCGGATTTGCTGCTGTGGGCCAATGACGACGTTGCCTTTGACCCCGATGCGCTGCCTCGATTGCTGCAATGTTATGACGATGCAGCATCAGGCAATGATGACGTGGTGGCGATCGGTTCTATGCGTGACTTGGCTGGTGGAGTATCTTACGGAGGAATTCTCTTTCGGAAAAGAATTTCGCGATGGGAGCACGTCATCCCTGGCTCCACTGCTTCCCACGCGCAAGCGGCGAATGGCAATTTCCTGTTATGTAGCAGTGCATTCGCAGATCGGGTAGGCGGCATTGATGGAGCCTTCGGCCACTCTTTTGCCGACTTTGACTGGACCATTCGCGCCTCGAAGACTGGCGCAGTAGTGATTGTGGCGCCGGGATACTATGGCGTTTGCAATCGAAACTCTCTGCGGGGAACCTATCGGGATCCTGGTTTATCTGCAAAAGAGCAGTGGAAACACATTTGTTCAAAAAAGGGTTTGCCCTTGGTTCCCAATGCGAGATTTCTTTTTCGGCACGGTGGCCCAGCGTGGCCCGTCATATGGGCCAAGCCATATGCCAAAATTCTGCTTCGGCTTGCGAGTGGTAAGTGATGAGAGACGAAGGTATTCGCACGGCCTCTTGTCGAGTGGGGATTGACGCAGTTTCAGAGGAGACTGCAGTGGATGCCATCACTACGCCCCGCAGGTTGAAAGGCTGGAAGCCGGGCCTGATTGTCACACCCAACATGCACCATCTAGCGCTGCTCGAGAAGGGTAGCGTCCTGACTCCCGCTTATGAGCGTGCATCTATGATCCTCGCAGATGGTTGGCCCGTTGTGGTCCTGGCCAGAATGTTGGGAGTCAAGGTACGAAGCCGTACTACCGGCAGTGGATTGGTGGATCGACTGTCCAAGGTGCGTGCTAGTGGTCTAGCGGTGTCGCTGATCGGTGGCAGTTCCCCTGAGAGTAACAGGGCGGCAGTTGCAGCATTCGACGACTCAGGATGGAGGGCCTCGGGAGAGGATGCACCTGCTTCAGAGCTCGCGGACGAATACCGCACGCAGCGGCTTGTTGATCGAATACTCGAACGCAGACCGGACCTAGTCATAATTGGAGTCGGCACACCTAAGCAAGAGCAGCTTGCACTGCAAATCTTGGACGCTGGTTTCGAGGGATGGATACTTTGTGCCGGGGCAGGTATCGATTTTCTCTCAGGACAGGCTGCCCGAAGCCCTCTATGGCTACAACGCCTGGGGCTGGAATGGTTCCACCGGATCGTGCAAGAGCCAAAGCGCCTAATGCGCCGGTATGTCTCAGACGTCACCCCTTTTATCTCAGTGTTCCTCCGGTCCTTCCAGGAAGTAGATCGAGTATGACTAATGTGTTGATTGTTACCCCGATGCACAACGAGGCCGCGAATGTTCGAGCCTTGGCTCGAAGCCTGGCATCGCAGAGCTTTAAACAGTTCGAATGGTGGGCTGTCGATGACGGTAGTAATGATGGCACTGCAGATATGCTGAGCCTACTTTCGGACGAAGGCGTCATCAGGTTCGTCTCAAAAGATAATGATGGCGGCCTTATTGGCGGGTCGGCCTATACATCATGGCGGTTCGGCGTGCAGTCAGCCCTCCGTGCTCATCGCGAATCGCCTGTTACTCATGTGATGAAACTCGATGCTGACGTTCGTCTGGAGCCTGAATATCTGGAGTTAGTGATGTCGAGCTTTGAGGACGGCAACGTAGCCTTGGTCGGCGGCGTTATCAGCACTGCCGGCATGAAGGAACAGAAGTTTCATGTCCCGGGGCCGGTGAAGCTATACACGCTTGAGGCGTTCGATTCCCTTGCGGAACTCCCTTCGGCCATCGGATTCGACGTCATGGACGAGGTCGTCGTAGCACGCAGAGGAATGAGCGTGGTGGTGAACACTGATGCGAAGTTTGCCCTTGCCCGAGCAATTGGCGCAAGCGAAGGCGGTCTGCATGGACGATTTAGAAACGGACGGGTATGCCGTTGGACCGGCTATGACTTTCCGTACTTTCTATTACATTGTGCTCGATATGTTGCGAGGCGCCCATACGTGTTAGGTTCAGCATGGATGTTGGTCGGCTACGCTATGGCAGGATCCGGGCCTTATGCCCCGGATCTTCGATTAACTCATCGGAACATTCAAAGGGCGAAACTGAGAGATGCCGCGCGTAATCCTATTGACTGGTATAAGCGGGCCTACGGTAAAAATTCGAACACGAAGAATCTTCGACCATGAAACTTAGAACGCTGATGCGACGCTATGCCCGTGTCAATGACAAGGTTACGATTCTCTTATTACGCCGGATTCAGTCCCTTGATGTTGAGCAGGGCGTTACTGTCCGAGGGTGGCCTGAGATTGATTCACATCCACAGGGGAAAATATCAATTGGTCAGGACGTTGTTCTTTGTAGCAGAACTAGCGATACTGCCTTAGGCGTCACTCGTCCCGTTGTTCTTAGAACGCTACTACCTGGTGCGCAGATTCACGTGGGTAGGAATGCCGGCCTTAGCGGAACGGTTGTCTGCGCAGCGATTAGTGTCTCAATTGGTGATAATTCGCTGATTGGTTCTGAAGTAATTATCGCGGACACGGATTTTCATCCAATTCATCATCCGAATGAACGAAGAAGAGCTGCGATTCCATTGCCCCTTGAGAGCCACCGCGTTGTTATTGGAGAAAACGTCTTCATCGGTGCTCGTTCAATCATACTTAAGGGGACTATCATTGGCGATGGCTCCGTTGTAGGTGCCGGGAGTGTTGTAAAAGGTAAATTTCCCGCAAATTCCATTATTGCGGGCAATCCAGCGCGCAGCATTGGAGTGGTCGAGGCAAGCGAATGAGAATTGGGTTTGCTGCGCCAATCCACCTTCCTGGACTTAATGACTGGCTCGATGTTGATAGTACCCAGATTCCGACCTATTCATTCCCTTACATGTCGGAGCTGGTGATTGCATACCTTGAGCGCGGTCATGAAGTGGACGTATATTCCTACAAGTTGCGCTCGCGCGATCCCAATATGCTGGGGCACGGCCCCTTGAGGGTCTTTCTCGCAAATCGTAGAAGCCAGCCGAAGTTACGTGCAATTGACAGATTCCTTCAGGAACGTCGCTCCCTGGCAAGAGTCATCGCTTCTAGTACGCCTGACGTCATCCATGCACACTGGACGTACGAATTTGCAGCGGCTGCACTTCTAACCGGTCGTCCCACGCTAGTGACTGCCCATGACTCACCTAGTGCATTGCGGAAAAATTTCGGTGGCTTTTATTGGAACCGGAGGGCAAGCCTTGGCCAGGAGGTACTTCATAGAGTTTCGAGGCTTTCTGCGGTCAGCCCAGAACTTCTCGAAGAGCTTCTTGCGGACTCACCCTCACTCGAAGGGAAATGCCGGGTCATACCGAACGGCATCGCTCAAAGTTCGATTAGGTCAGTTGCGGCCACTTCTGTCAAGTCTTTTGTTAGTATCGCTAATGGGTTTGATGATCGGAAAAATACAAAAACTGTGATTGAGGCCTTTGCATTACTTCTGAAGGATCGACCTGACGCCAGATTGACCCTATATGGCGCCGAACATGGCGAAGGAGAAAAAGCATGGCAATGGGCTCAAAAGCACCAGTTGACCCGCTCAGTTCGGTTTGCCGGTCTCGTGACGCCAGCCACCCTTAAGCATGAGTTGTCGAGTGAGCTTCAATGCTTAGTACATGGAAGCCTATGGGAGGCTTGCAGCATGGCCATCCTTGAAGCCCTGGCGCTTGGGATGCCAGTTATAGGTGGTAAGCATTCAGGAGGCGTGGGCTTTACTCTGGGCTATGGAGCTTCAGGACTGCTTGTAGATGTGACTTCGCGGGTAGAGATCGCCGGCGCGATGCAGCGCATTCTGGATCAACCGGACCTAGTCAAGAGCCTGCATGTCACAGGCCTAGGTTTGGTTAAGGGCCAGTTTGCTCTCGACTCAGTAGTGGATGCGTATATGGATGAGCTTACATTTTTGCAAAACCTTGCAAGCGAACGTAACTAGCGTCAACGGATGTGAGCCTGGCGTCTCTTATTCTTCGCGCCAGCTGTGCGTGTATAGCGTTGATAGGGGAATTCTTATCTTTGTCTTCTCTAGGCGGAGTGGGCGTCGATTAGGCACACTGCTCAGTAAGGGGCTCTTCACGGTTTGTGGGGAAATGGATCTCGGGGATGAGCGTCATGCCGCCGT
>NZ_JARVSF010000009.1 GCF_030209355.1 Pseudarthrobacter sp. fls2-241-R2A-127 | reverse complement strand
GGCGGCAAATCACCCATCGACCGCGTTCACAATCTCCGTGGGAAGAACACCTAGGCACCGGACGTTTGGCGGCGGGCGCAGTCAGTCAGGACTGCCCGCCACCAGACTGACCGGGCACTGGCCTTCAGCCGCCGGCCACCGACTGGATCACCAGGACCTCCTGGCCCGGCGCGACTTCGGTGTCCAGCCCCTGCATCCGCCGCACCTCATCGCCGCCCACGTAGATATTGACGAACCGCCGCAGCGCGCCGGTCTCGTCGCGGAGCCGCCGGCCCAGGATGGCGTAATCGGCGGCCACCGCATCAAGGAGCTTTCCCACCGTCACCGGCCGGTCGGCGGGTGCAGTCAGCACCGACTGCCCGCCGGCCAGGGGCTGCAGGACGCTGGGCAGCACCAACGAAATGTCAGGCACCGGCCAGCACTGCCGCCCGCACGCACAGGACGTCCGGCAAGTGGGTGGCCACCTCCGTGAACGTTCCGCCTTCATCCGCACTCGCGTAGACGGTCCCTCCCCGCGTACCGAAGTACACCCCTGCCGGTTCGGCGGTGTCCACCGACGCCGCGTCCCGGAGCACGCTGTTGTATTCGTTGTCCGGCAGGCCGGCGTCCAGCCTCGTCCAGGTATTCCCGGCGTCGTCCGTGCGGTGGACGGCGAGCTTGCCGTCAGGTGGGATGCGTTCGCCATCGGCTTTCATCGGAACCACCCACGCCGTCCCCTCCCTGCGCGGGTGGGCCAGCATGACAAAGCCGAAATCGGCCGGCAGGCCCTCGGCGATGGAGTCCCAGCTTTCGGCATTGTTGTCCGTCCGGTAAACCCCGTGGTGGTTCTGGGCGTAGAGGCGCCCGTCCACCACCGCGTCGGCCGCGATCTTGTGCACACACTGGCCAAACTCGGGGTTGGGATCCGGCATGAAGTACGCCGAGATGCCCTTGTTCCGCGCTTCCCAAGACGTGCCGCCGTCGAGCGAGCGGTAGACGCCGCCGGTGCTCATGGCCACGTGGACCGTGTCACCGCCGGGGTGGACCACGATCGAGTGCGCCGCCGCCCCGCCATAGCCTGCTCCCCATTCGCTCCGGTGCGGGTGGTCCCACAAACCGCGGTTCAGCTCGAAGTGCTCGCCGCCGTCGGTCGACTTCCAGACCGAGATGGGTTCGGCTCCTGCCCACACCACGCCCGGGCGTGACGCCGCGTCCGGGTAGATCTGCCAGACGCGTTCCAAGGCTGCGCCGGTGTCCGCCGGGAACCTGATGGCCCCCTGCTCGGGCTCGGTCCAGGTGGCGCCAAGGTCATCTGAGTGCGCCACAGTGGGACCCCAGTGCGGGCTGCTGACCCCCACCATGATCCTGGTGCGGCCCTCCCTGGTGTCGATTCCGATGCTGGGGATTTCCGCCATCAGGAAATGGGGGCCGGTGAAGGACCACTCCTGCCTGTCCTGGCTTGTGGCCAGCCACAGGCCCTTTTTAGTGCCGATCGCCAAGAGGTATGTTTGCGCCGTTGCCATGCGCACCATGCAACCATCCGGTGGATCAGCGCGCAACGGTTATCAGGACCCTGCAGGGCCTTCAGTCCACGAACTCCGATTGGGTCTGGATGAAGTCCCAGTCGGCGGCATTAAGGACGGCCGCGGGGTTGCCGGGGTGTGGCCCGCCGGCCTCCGCAATGCCTTGGAGCACCGGAAGCGGCAGCTCCTCCGCATAGAGGTTTTCCCGGAGCCACTCCTTGCTTGCAAGGTCCAGGTCCAACCACCACATGAAGATTTCCAGGTTCACCTCCCTGCGTCACTTAAAACGTTAGGCGCGGCGCAGGTGCCGGACAAGGCTTCGCCGTGGAAGCAGGTGGGCCGTGCCGCATTTAGGGTACCGGCAAGTAACCTGGCCGCCCCGCCCGCAAAAAAGACGAGTAGCCGTTACTCGCGACTGCTTCCGGGGGCGCCCCTAGCCTGAAAACTCACGCAAGCTGACCGTGCTGCTGGGGCTGATGGCGCCACCGCTGCCCTTTCCTCACCATGGTCCGTTTCACACATATATATGGGGAGAAAACATGAAACGCACCTTAGCCACACTGGGGGTGATGGGGCTGGGCCTGATCAGCCTCACAGCGCCTGCCATGGCGGCTCCCGGCCAAGTGGTGGTTTGCCACTGGAACGGAAGCACCCTCACGCCGATATCGTTCAACACCAGCGGGATCGGCGGACACGACCAGCACGCACAGGACATCATCCCGCCAACCCCGAACTTGCCGGCCGGCAAGAACTGGGACAACGCGGGGAAGATCCGCTACGTCAACCAGTGCGGTGCGACGCTGCCTCCGGGTGAGGTGATCGATCCGCCGGTCGTCGTCGACCCACCGGTCGTAACGCCGCCCGTGGTGACGCCGCCCGCCGTCGTCGACCCTCCCGTGGTGACCCCGCCGGTTGTGACGCCGCCCGCCGTCGTCGACCCTCCCGTCGTCACGCCGCCCGTGGTGACCCCGCCCGCCGTCGTGGATCCCCCGGTGGTGACCCCGCCGGTGGTGACGCCACCCGTCGTCGTCGACCAGCCCGTGGTGCAGCCGCCGGCAGCGGCTCCGGTGGTGGATCCGCCGGCTGCCGTCGTTGCCGCGGCCGCTCCCGCCCAGCCTGCTCCCGCCCAGCAGGTTGCTGCAGCCCCGCAGGTTGCTGCAGCCCCGCAGGTTGCAGCCCAGGACGCTCCGGCGGCGGCTCCCGTCAGCGTGGGAACCAACCAGGGCTTCAACGCCCAGACGGCGGTTGACGCCAGGGACGGCGGCCCGGCATGGCTTGCCGGCGTGGGAGCACTGGCGGCCGCAGGAGCCGCGGTGGCAGTCCGCCGCCGGTCCCGCTCCGTGAACACTGCCGGCTAGCGGGTACAGCCCGCTTCCAGTGGCCCCGTGCCAAGGAAGGCGTCCTGCCAGTGCCCGCCAGGGCGCCTTCCTTCCACAACGGAACCTCAACACCGAACCCCAACACCGAACCAACGCACCAGGAGTGCCATGCCACAGGAACGGAGCCGGCACGCTGCCCGTACGCGGCGGCCATGGCGGCGCTTGAACCGTGGCGACCTGGCCATCCTCTCCTGCGGCGTGGTGGCTTTCCTGTCGATCACCTTTGGCAGTCCGCTGCTCGAGCAGGAACAGGCGCCGTCCCACGCCGGTGCCCAGGCCTCAGCTTCGATGACACCAGGCGCTGCACCCTCCCGCAGTGCCGCCGCTCCGATCGCGGTAACAGGCACACCGGATGCCACGTCCGCGCCCGTCCAGGCGACCCCGGCGGCCGTCCCGGCCGTTGCAGCCCCGGCCGGACCCCAGCTTCCGGCGGCAGCTCAACCCGTCCACATCCGCTACCCATCCGCTGACCTCGACGTGGCCATCCATCCCTTGGACCTCGATGGCGCCGCCCAATCCAGCAGGACAATCGAGCCCCCCGCCACCAAGGACGGCTACTGGCTGACGCCGTTCGGTATCCCGGGCACCGGCTCCGGCAACACCACGTACGTGATAGGCCACAGCTGGGAAGGCGCGGATGCCCCTTTCAACCACCTCAGTTCGGCGGCGTCCGTGGGCGACCGGTTTCAGCTGGAAACCGCTGCCGGCACCATCACCTACAAAGTGGACAGCGTCACCACCTACGTGAAGTCCACCCTGAAGGACAGCCCGGTCTGGGACATGGTGCCCAACCGGCTGGTCCTGATCAGCTGCTTCACCGAGGATCCGTGGGGCAAGAATGTTGTGGTCACGGCCTCCCCGGCAGCGGCTTAACCTGGGGAACCGACGTCAATTCAGCGGGCGGCGACCCCACGCCTCAGGCCGAAGGTACCTGTTGACGCCGCACCCCGTGGGCGGACAATGGGCTGCATGACGTGGGAATACGCTAAAGGTGCGCCTTTGCTGGTGGGGGTTATGCCCAAACAACATCCTGAGGTCCTCCAAACCGCCGCCAACCTGGCCGCCCGGCTGGCCGCGCCGCTGGTGTGCGCCTACGTGGATGAGGCCAGCTACCTGGTGGAGTGGGATCCTGCCCGTTCCGCACACCGCCTGACCCTGCACCCGGATGACGGCGGCGACATCCGGAGCCTCGCGACGGAATTGAACGCCCAGGTCCAGGCTGCGGTGGACAAAGCAACGTCCGGCGGCACGCCGCCGGAGTGGTCGCTCCGCACGCTCGCCGGGGATCCGGCACGCGCCCTGGGGCAGCTCGCCGCCGAACTCGACGCCCCGATGATCATCGTGGGCACCTCCGAACGCGGCTTTTCGCACCGCCTTTCCGAGGCCCTCAGCGGCTCGGCGGGAACGTGGCTCAGCCATCACCAAAGCCGCCCCGTCCTGGTGGTCCCCTACCGGATGCCTGCCCATGAAGACACTCCGTGACCCGCAGTTTTTCAGCGAAAAACGGGCCACCGGGGCGCCGCTTAAAGTAAAGCGAAAGTAGTTATTCGCGTAGCTGGCGCCCTGCCTTACCAGCCAGTAAGCTGGTTCAAGCAGGCCGGTTCCGCGTAAGTGGAAACGGGAAACTGCCCAAATGCTGCTCCGGAGTGCGTATCCCCCAATAACGCACTCCGGAGCTTTTTTGTGTCCGGTGAGCGGCCCGGCCGGCGGGAGCTTCGACTACGCCGGATACCCCCATGGGGTACTTGCCTCATACCCCCATGGGGTATACATTGGGGGCATGAACCCTACCGAAGAAGCAGCCGTGGCGGTGGACCATCCCGCACCGGCCGGCGATGCCACCCCCCAGCACGGGTACACGGGCAACAAGGACGCCTACCTGCGGCGGCTGAAGCGCATTGAGGGCCAGGTGCGCGGCATCGCCCGCATGGTGGATGAGGACAAGTACTGCATCGACATCCTGACCCAGGTTTCCGCCGTCACCAAGGCCCTGCATGCCGTCAGCCTGGGCCTGGTTGAGGAGCACATCGGCCACTGCGTCGTGGGTGCGGCCTCCGAACCGGACCCCGCCGCGCGCGCCGAGGCGATCGATGCCAAGGTGAAGGAAGCCGCCGACGCCATCGGCCGCCTGCTGCGCTGACAACAGAAACCCCGCGCCGGCCACCGCCGGGCAGAAAGAAGGAGCACGCCATGAGCACCACCTCCCCCGCCACCACCACCATCAGTGTCTCGGGCATGACCTGCGGCCACTGCGTATCCGCAGTCACCGAGGAAATCGAGGCCCTGGCCGGCGTCGAAGCCGTGAAGGTGGACCTCAACGCCGGCGGCATCTCCACCGTGACCATCACGTCCAGCGGCGACCTCTCCCCGCAGGACCTCGGGGAAGCCGTGGCCGAGGCCGGCTACCTGATGGTCGCCAACGAAGCCTGAAAACCCTCCCGTACCGGAAAGCTGACATGAGCCACCAAGAACTGCTGCATCCTCCCGGCACCCGGGTGGTGGAACTGGACATCCAGGGGATGACCTGCGCCTCCTGCGTCAACCGGGTGGAGAAGAAACTCGGCAAGCTCGACGGCGTGGCAGCCACGGTCAACCTCCCCTTGGAGCAGGCCTACGTCACGGTCCCGGCCGGCATCACGGACGAGCAGCTGGTGGACACGGTCAACGCCGCAGGCTACACGGCGAGCGTCCGCGCGCCGCGAGCGGCGGAACCCGACGTCGAGCACGCCGCCGCACAGCTTCGGCCACGCCTCATCCTCGCCGCCGTCCTCACCGTGCCCGTCTTCCTGGTGAGCATGGTTCCCGCGTTCCAGTTCCCCAACTGCGGCTGGGCCGCGGCCATACTGTCGCTTCCCGTGGTCACCTGGGCGGCGTGGCCCTTCCACCGGGCGGCTGCAATCAACGCCAGGCACCTGGCATCCACCATGGACACCCTGGTGTCGCTGGGCGTTGCTGCCGCCTACCTTTTCTCGGCCTGGCAGCTGCTGGCCGAGCCCGGCATGACGGCGCACCCGGGCATGGAGGGCATGTCCGGCGGCCTGTACTTCGAAGTGGCTTCCGTGGTCACCACCTTCCTGCTCCTTGGCCGCTACCTTGAGGCCAACGCCAAGCACAAGGCCGGCGACGCACTCCAGTCCCTGCTGAACCTGGGCGCCAAGGACGCCACGGTCCTGCGCGGCGGCCGCGAACAGCAGATCCCCGCGGACCAACTGCAGGTCGGCGACGTCATGGTGGTCCGGCCGGGCGAGAAGATCGCCACCGACGGCGTAGTGATCGACGGCGACTCCGCCGTGGATACCTCGCTGGTCACGGGCGAGTCCGTCCCCGTTGAGGTGGCCCCGGACAGCCGCGTGACAGGTGCCACCATCAACACGTCCGGCCGCCTCCTGGTCCGGGCAACCCGGGTGGGGTCCCAGACCACCCTGGCCCAGATGGCCCGCCTGGTATCCCAGGCCCAGACCGGCAAGGCACCGATCGCGCGCCTCGCCGACCGCATCAGTGCCGTCTTCGTTCCGGTGGTCCTGGCCGTGGCCGTCCTCACGTTCGTGCTTTGGCTCCTGCTCGCCGGTCCGGACGTGGATGGCGGCCACCTTCGGCAGGCGTTCACTGCTGCTGTCGCCGTGCTGGTGATTGCCTGCCCGTGCGCCCTGGGCCTGGCCACCCCGGTAGGCCTCCTGACAGGCAGCGGCCGCGGAGCGCAGCTGGGCCTGCTGATCAGGGGCCCGCAGGTGCTGGAGGATACCCGCACCGTGGACACCATCCTGCTGGACAAGACCGGAACCGTCACCACCGGCGCGTTGGCCGTGGACTCTGTCCTGGCATTCCCCGGGATCAGCCGGCACGAACTCCTCCGGCTGGCCGGCGCCCTCGAGGCCGCCTCGGAGCATCCGGTGGCCCGCGCCATTGCCTCGGCAGCGGCATCTGCCGCAGATCCTGCGGGCACAAGGGACGACGACGGCGGCCTGCCGTCCGTGCGGGGGTTCAGTTCCGCCCCGGGCGGCGGAGTATCCGGAACCGTGGAGGGCCGGTCCGTGATGGCGGGGCGCGGCGGCTGGCTCAGCCAGGAAGGAATCCTCCTGGACGCCGGCCAGCAGGCCGAGCTGGCGGCCGCCGAGGAGTCGGGCGCCACGGCCATCTGCGTCGCGGTGGACGGCACGCCGGCCGGAATCATCAGCCTGCGGGACACCGTCAAGGAAGGCTCCGCGGCCGCCGTCGCCCGGTTGAAGGCGCTGGGCCTGCGGCCCATCCTGCTGACCGGAGACAACGCGGCCGTCGCCGCCCGGGTTGCCGCCGCCGTCGGCATCGCCGCGGATGACGTCTACGCCGGCGTGCTGCCCGAAGGGAAAGTCGCAGCGGTGCGCAGGCTCCAGGCCGGCGGCGCCACGGTGGCCATGGCCGGTGACGGCGTGAATGATGCCGCGGCATTGGCCCAGGCTGATCTTGGAATTGCCATGGGGTCCGGAACCGATGTTGCCATCGAAGCCGCGGATTTGACGGTCATGGGCAGCGACCTGGCGCAGGTGGCCCAGGCCATCGAACTGTCCCGGAAGACCCTGGGCACCATCAAGACCAACCTGTTCTGGGCGTTCTTCTACAACGCGGTGGGGATTCCGGTGGCCGCGCTTGGCCTCCTCAACCCGATGATTGCCGGCGCAGCGATGGCCGCCAGCTCCGTCCTGGTGGTTGCCAACTCGCTGCGGCTGCGCAGCTTCGGCAAGCCCCGGCGCTGAGTCTCAGGCAGTTCCGTAACGGACGGCGGCGCGCGTCCTGGCCTTGGCCGCTTCGGCGTCCCGGTCCTTGGGCGGCGCCTGCGTCACCAGGGCCTCCAGCAGGTGCTGGGTGATGTGCGCAATCTCGTGCACCGCCTCGTCAAAGGCTTCCTGGTTGGCCTTGGACGGTTTGGTGCTGCCACTGATTTTGCGGACATACTGCAAGGCAGCCGCATGGACTTCCTCGGACGTGGCATGCGGTTCAAAGTTGTGGAGGGTTCGGATATTCCGGCACATACCGCCATGCTAGGCTCTCGAACGCTTGGGATCGACCCCTTTTTGGATCGTCCGGCCACGGCGTCCATGGGAAGTCCGGCATGGGCAGGGCTGCCCATCGACACCGTTTTACGGGCCGGGGTAGGTTTTAGGCAATGGATCTTCCGGATGAGCCGGGGGGCCGCTGGGGATGCCGACCTGGTTCGGATCCACGTTCTAACAAGGAGAAACTGATGGCTATTTGGGGTGCAGACGTTGAGCAGCTTCGACAGCTCGGCAGCAGGCTTCAGGATGGGGCGTCCCAGATCGAGACGCAGAAATCCACGCTTACCAAGCTTCTGCACGGGACCGACTGGAAGGGCCCGGACGCGGACAAGTTCAAGGGCGAATGGGACGGCCAGCACGTCACCATGCTGACCAAGGTTGCCGAGGCACTGAAGGACGCCGGCAACCAGGCCAAGCGCAACGCCGAGCAGCAGAGCCAGGCCTCGAACGGCTAATGCCTTCGCGGCAGGACATGCCGCCGGACGGCCCGGGCACCGAAGGTGCCCGGGCCGTCGTCTTTTAAGGCGTGGGTTCCGCTGACGGGGGCGGCGCGCCCTAAGGCACGGGCTCGACGTCGTTCGCGTGCTCCAGGGGGGACGCCGGCACGGGAGCCCCGGGCGCTTCCCCCACTGTCGCCGCGCCCGGGGCGCGGAGCTCGTCGAGCCGCACCAGGATGACGCCGCCGACGATCAGCACGCCGCCCAGCAGTTGGATGGCGCCCGGGAGCTCGCCCAGCAGCAGCCACGCCCAGACGACGGCGAACAGCACTTCGGTCAGCGACACGAAGGATGCCACCTTGGAGCCCAGGGCCCGGGCCGCCATGATGCCCGAGGTGTAGGCCAGGACGGTGGCGAGCACCACCAGCCCCGCCAGCGGCCCCCACCATGGCATGGTCCACGGGCCCAGGCGGGTGTCCGCCGTGCTGAATGCCATGGGGAGCACGCCCGCGGCACCGGCCAGCCACATCGCCGCCGCCCCCACCAGGAGTCCGCCCGAGGCCAGGACGATGGGCGGCAGGGTGTCGTTTTCCTTGGCGGTGATGAAGAAGTAGATCGCCAGGCAGACAGCGGCGGCCATGCCCCACAGGACGCCTGCCAGGTCAACCTTGACGGCGCCGGTGAGGTCGAGGACCAGCACCAGTCCGGCCAGGGACAGCAGCGTCCCGCCGGCGGTCAGCACCCGGGGGCGCCGCCGGCTTGCCGCCCAAAGCCACAGGACGATGATCACCGGGGCAAGGTATTCGAGCAGCAGCGCAACCCCGACGGACAGCCGCGCCACGGCGTTGAAGTAGAACAGCTGGCAGGCCGCCACGCCGATCAGCCCGAACAGCACGATGGTGACCCAGTTGTCCCGCAGCTGGTGCCAGCGGCCCTTGAGCGCGGACACCGCCGGCAGGGCAAGGATCAGCGCGGCGCCCGTCAGGCGCGCGGTAACTGCTGCCCCGGGAGACCAGCCGGTTTCAAGGAGCGCCTTGGCGAAGGACCCTGACAGGCCGAAGACCGCAGAGGAAAAGAGCGCGATGCCAAGCCCGGAGGCAAGGAAGCCGGGCCGCCTGATGGGCGCTTGGGGGTGTGTGTGGTTCGTGGCGGCAGGCACCGTCGCCTCCTGTCAGGAGTAAAGTGGGGTAATGGTCATGACAGTACGCTTTCGCACTGTAAGGAGTCAACATGGTTTTCGCCCCTGACACTGAGGTGGCCCTGCGCACGGTGGTGAACCTCATCAACACCGCCGCGAACGGCAGGGAAGGTTTGACCTCGGTGGGGGACCTGGACAGTTTCCTCGCGGCCGAGGGCTTTTCCGGGGCCAGGACACGGGACGCCACGGAACTGCAGAGCGTCCGGCAGCTGCGCGGCGTACTCGCAGGGGTGTGGACAGCGGGCGAGGACGCCGCCGTGGACACCGTCAACCGGCTGTTGCGGGACGCCAATGCCCTGCCGCAGCTGATGAAGCACGACGGCTGGGACTGGCACCTGCATGCCACAGCCCCCGAGGCTCCGCTGGCGGAGCGGATGAGTACCGAGGCGGCCATGGCGCTGGCCGATGTGATCCGCAGCAAGGAGATGGACCGCATGCGGACCTGCGAGTCTGAGGACTGCGACGCTGCCGTCCTGGACTTGAGCCGGAACCGCTCCAAGCGGTATTGCGACACCGGCAACTGCGCCAACCGGGCGCATGTTGCCGCCTACCGGGCCCGGCAGGCCGCGGCAGGTTAGTGCAGCCAGGACTCACGGAGCGCTGCTGGCCGCCGGCTTTCTCCTCCCTCACGGGCGAAATGTAGCCAGAGGTCATAACCGGTGACCGCAAGATATCCGTTGGCTTTGCCCAATTCCCAACCCATGACGGATGAGGAAACTGAAGAGCCGACACCTACCGAGGTGCCGGCTTCAGCCAAACAAGGAGCACTGTAGAAGATGAATTCGGACGTGAGGCTTGCCGACCCTTGCGCTTAGTTTCGGATACCTACTCCACGTGACCAAACGTTGTAGCCGAAGGGACACCAAACCCATGCGGTCTGGCCACTTCCTGCACGCTTCCAATCACTTTCTACGAACGCGCGAAAGTACGGCCAATAGGACTGAAAACATACGGCGTAGGCTTGGTAAGAACCCGTGCCGCCCGAGCAGTAGGCGGTCGAATAGGTGAATCCGCCTCCAGCCCGGCACCCGTTCGGGGCAGCTGACGCTGGAACAGCAGTAAGTGGCAACATAACCGTGGCCGCGAGAGTGGCTGCTGCAGCCATTGACGCGATTTTCCGTTTCATATGAACTCCCTTGCTGAGTAGTGCGGGTAGCGCTATTTGATCAGCACGCAAACTCCCAAGCTAGTGGCCAAACCGGGGGCACTTTGCAGAGTCCTCCGAGACAAGTCCTCCCGCGCGGGAGGTGATTTGCCGCCTAGCCAAGGATGCGTTTCTGCGCGGCTTCCTCAACGGTCAGCCCGTCCCCAGAGTCGACGAAGGCCAGATACAAGGCCAAGGCGGCTGTGCCTAGGATTGTCTTTTTCTGCTCGTGGTCCAATATCGGCTCGTGGACGCCTGATAGCAGCCGCATACCGAGACCCTCAGCGGTGGACTGGAGAATGATGTTGAAAGTGTCGAGGGTCACCCCGGGCCGGAACCGGATTCCGTGCGCAAGGAAGACTTGGGAGTACAGCGCGGTCCACGCGTCGGTTAACGTTGAGTACATTTTCGCCAGCGCTTCCGACGCGACCGAATCTGACGATGCCGATGCAACCGCTAAGAGTTGGAACCTGTAAGCGGGAAGCTCGAGGACAAGTTTCAAGTCTTCATAGGCAATTCGATGCACGGATCTTGAGAAGTCCTCAGGAGAGCTCAGCATGGTTTCGGCACTTTGAGACAAAGCGATGTGGAGGCTCCAGTGCCGGGCAGTGAGAGCATACGAAATGAAGTCAGCTAGAAAATCTTGGTGGGAGGACCAGCGATCTCGGAACTTTCCCGCAGTGGGTACAAGTTCTGGTGCGCTGGTGATGGTTTGCGCAAGCACTTTCGGACGCGACAGGTACGACATGGTCGGACGGACTTCCTCGTCATCGCTGGACGGCGAAATGAAGAGTTCCTCAGTCAGTTTCAAAGCCGATGTAAGAAACGCCTTCGTCAAGGGATCATTGGCCAGCTTTCGGCGGCCCTTAGCTGTTACCCGTGCGAGGTTGGTAACGATATCGGAGAGATCACGTGGATCGTCGTAGTGCACGGCGATTCCGTCAGAATTGGTCGTGTCGTAATTCATCCATGCCTCCTGGTCGCTTCTGCCGGAATCGACCGGTGAAGATAACCTATGTCAGCATGAGGTGCACAAGGAGTTTATGACTTACCCGCGTCTAAAGTCTTTGCATTCGAAAGAGACAGTTGGATTTCGCCACATTCAGGTGGTTTCTCGCTACCACTAATGACGTAACCCTAAACCTCAACTCCGACGTCACCTTTATGCTTGGACGCACAGTCTGACGACATCGCCAACCGACGTCCTGTCAACCAGACCGCAGTCGTCTCACGAAGCCCATTACGTAGCCGAGCGAAAATCTCGGCGCGACCTTGTTCCCCTAACCGACCCGCCCTTTCGGCGTGGCGTCGCAACAGTAGCGCCGCCCGGCGCTCCAGTCACCTTGGGGCGATGCACCGTTGGAGCGGCTCTGGTCTGTCCCACGTCTACGGAAGAGTGTCAGGGCGGTCGCGTGTGGTGGCATCAGGGTCAGCGGCGAAGTGCTTCGTCTTCGGGCGGTGGCGGAGTTATTTGCTCATCCCCTACTGATTCAAGAATCACGGGGTAACCCTTGGCTTCAGGATCGGTGGAATTGAAGACGACCCGGTAGCGAGTAGTTGTGGTAAAAATGCCTGACATCATCGTGTCTAGGACGATTCCCTTGTTGGTCCGGACGACTGGAGGCCGGCCCGGGACCCTTATTTCTCGGTGGGCCATCACTCTATCGCCGATCTTAAACACCATCAGAATGCATCTCCTATGCCGAGCGACGCCCCAGCATCTTCCGCATAATGGGGATTGTAGCTAATAAATGCATATCAATGCGCGCGTCGGCATCGCCCAAGTTTGGGGAGGCGCTCTCGGTTCCGCTTCTTCAGCAGGGCGGCACCCTCAGCGGGGGGCAATCAGCGCCGGGAGGTGCCGTCCGCGTCACCTTCGGGCGACGACGGGTCCTGGGTGGTGGGAGTACCGTAACCATGGCCCGGCTTAGGTGCCGAGCTGAGGTTCACACCCGATCCCTTGCCCAGGTGTTCAGCATTTTCCTTGTAGCTCATGGACAACATGGCAGCCACCACCAGGGTGACGATGAAGGCGATGCCACCCGCGGTGAACGCGAGATCGAATCGGGGAGTGCGGGCGCTGCCGCCGGAGGCGAAGATCAGCACGGCAACGAAGGCGACGACGGCCCAGAATGCCGAGAACATCAGCGGCCCCTTCACCGAGGTCCGCAGGCTGCGCGGTTTTCCTGGATGCTGGTCAGCCACGGTGGTTCCTCCCTGAGGCGGCGCACGGCCGGCCTGGTTCACGAATTGCGGTGTAGCACCAAAATTTTCTACAGCTAGTAGAAGGGCGCTCTTCCTAGTTTACGGCTTTACGGCGGCAGCGCGGGCATCGTACCGCAGCGTCAGGCCTGACAGCACCCACAGCACGCCCGAAATGATTGCGCCGCCGCCCGCCACGCCCAGCAGCGCATGGGCGCCAAGGCCGATGAAAAAGGGCAGGAGCACCGCCGTGCCAATCCCGATGATTCCGGAGGCGATCCAGTCCTTGGCCAGGACGTGCCGCCCCCGGTGCTTCAGGCCGCACGCCAGCTCAAGAACGCCGGCCACACCCAGGCCCAGAGCGGCGATGACACCAAACAAAAGATCGCTGTGCAGCAGGATCACCACCACGCCGGCACCGGCCGCCGATGCGCCGGCGAAAGACAGCATTTTCCCGGACGCCGACTTCTGGGCAATTCCCGTTGCGGGGATGGCCCGGAGCGTCAGCACGCCGGCGGCCAGGAGGTAAAGTCCACCCGCCCAGCCCATGACCTCAACGGAGGGCGACGTCCAGAAGACGGTGACGGCGCCAAACACCAGGGCCGCCGCGGAACGGAGCAGGACCGGCTTCCAGAGATCAGGGCGGGGGGTGGTTCCGGGAACTGCGCCCGTGGGAGTCGATGGTTGCGTCACCGGTCCAGTTTAGTGGGGGCAGCTGGAAGGTCGAACCGGGCGTCCCTTCCATGACGGGCACGGCCGGGATTTACGCTGAACCGAGCACCATCCAGCGGTCCGACCGGGCTCGCAGTCCCAGGGTGAGGGCGCGGGCGGCCATGTACCCCAGGGCGAACGCGGCCCACAGCCAGCCGATCCCGGCCCCGCCGGAGGCGCCGGACAGCGCCACCGCCGAGAGCAGGGGCAGGTAGGCAGCAAGGTTCACCAGTCCGGCCAGCGCCAGGTACCGGGCGTCGCCGGCGCCGATCAGCACCCCGTCCAGGACAAAGACATATCCGGCAAGGGGCTGGCCGGCCGCCAATACCCACAGCGCAACCGTAAGTACCGACTGCACCCGGATATCCGGAGTGAACAGCACCCCAACCCAGGGGGCCACCGCGGCGAGCAGCACCCCGGTCACCACCCCGAATCCGGCACCCCAGCGGATCATGGTCTTGGTCAGCACCCGGGCCTTGCCCGCATTGGAGGCACCCAACTCCTTGCCGATCAGCGCCTGCGCTGCAATCGCCAGGGCATCCAGCGCAAACGCCAGGAAGGAAAAGATGGTCATGGCCAACTGGTGCGCGGCGAGGTTGACCTCCCCCTGCGCCGTCACCACCAGCACGGTGGCCATGATCGCTGCGCGCAGGCTGAGGGTGCGCAGCATCAGCCACGACCCGACGCGCGTCCTGCTCCGGATGCCCCGCCAGCTGGGCGCCAGGCTGACGCCGTGCCGGACCGCATTCCGGCGCACCATCACCAGGTAGACAGCGGCCATGGCCCATTGCGCGAGGCTGGTACCCACCGCCGAACCCACCACGGACAGTCCGAGCCCGTACACGAGCCACAAATTCAGGACGATGTTCACGCCGAACCCGGCAGTGGCCACCACCAATGGCGTCCTGGTGTCCTGCAACCCGCGCAGCACACCGGTGCCGGCAAAGATCAGCAGCATGGCCACCAAGCCGGGCATGGACCACCGGAAATAATCGATGGCAAAGCTGCGCACGCGGCCGTCAGCGCCGAACAGGGCGATGACCGGCTCCGCGGCGACGAACCCTGCCGCCGCCAGCAGTACGCCCAGGAGCAGCGCCAGCCACACGCCGTCGCGACCGGCCGCAAGGGCCTTCCCCACCTGGCCCTGGCCGAGTGCCCGGGCCACGGCGGGGGTGGTTGAGTAGGCGAGGAACACCATGAGTCCGACGACGGTCTGCAGCACCGCGGAGGCCAGGCCCACCCCCGCGAGCTGGGCAACGCCGAGGTGCCCCACGATGGCCGAGTCCGCCAGCAGGAAGAGCGGCTCGGCAACCAGGGCGCCAAAGGCGGGTACGGCGAGGCGGAGTATTTCGCGGGAATGGCTCCGGCCGGAGGTCGTGGCAGCGGGTGCGGGTTCTATGGGCACCGTGCCAGCCTAACCGGGCGCAATGACTTGGAGAGAGAGCATGACAAACGCCACAATCGCCACGATTTGGTTGACTCTTCAATCAATTGTGGACAAGAGTGGAATGCATGAACCAGTCACGACTGACCACAGTTGCCCTTACCGTCCTGCGTGTCATCCTGGGTTTCCTCTTCGCGGCCCACGGCTGGCAGAAGTTCAATGAATGGACCATCGCCGGCACGCAAGCCTCATTCGCCAAGATGGGCGTCCCCGCCGCGGACGTCATGGCCCCGGCCGTCGCCGTCCTTGAACTCGCAGGCGGCGCAGCCCTGATTCTTGGGATCCTCACCCGCGTGGTGGCCGCCCTCCTGGTCCTCGACATGCTTGGGGCGCTCTTCCTTGTCCACGCTCCCGCCGGCGTCTTCGCGGCAAACGGAGGCTACGAACTGGTCCTGCTCCTGGCCGCGGCAGCCTTCGCGCTGGCCCTGGCCGGTCCCGGCCGGCTCTCCGTGGACCGGGCACTGTTCGGCCGGCGCACCTCACGGCTGGCCGTCCTGGCCTAGCCTGCCTCAGTCCCGCAACGCCCGACGGCGGCCGGCCACCCCATGGTGACCGGCCGCCGTCGGGCATTAAGAGGCACTCCCGGGCAGGTGAACGCCGGGGCGCGAACCGGCCGGTAACCGGCGCCGTCAGTATGATCGCAGCATGACTGAGACAGGCCACCCCAACTCCGTGACCCTCCGCTTCCTCGCCGCCCCCACCGATGTGGGGCACAGCGGCTCCGTGGATGCAGGCACGGTACTCGAATGGGTGGACAAGGCCGCGTATGCGGCGGCTGTGGGCTGGGCCAAGTCCTATTGCGTGACCGCCTACGTGGGAAACATCCACTTCGCGGACCCGGTCAACAGCGGCGACATGGTGGAAGTGGAGGCCACCATCGTCTACACCGGCCGCTCCTCGATGCACATCCGCACCGTGGTCTCATCCGGGGATCCGAAAGGCGGCCCGGCCACCATGCGCAGCCAGTGTATGGTGATCTTCGTGGCCGTGGGCGCGGATGGCAAACCCATCCCGGTGCCCCAGTTCGAACCCGCCACTTCCGCCGAGGTCGAGCAACGTGACCACGCACTGGCAAGGATCAAGGTCCGCGAACAGATCGTGGCAGCTATGAACCATCAGGAATATACCGAAGCCGGCACGGCGGAACGCGTCACGCTCCGCTTCATGGCCGCCCCCACCGACGTCAACTGGGGCGGCAAGGTCCACGGCGGCATTGTGATGAAGTGGATCGACGAAGCCGCCTACCTGTGTGCCTCACGCTACTGCGGCCGGGACACCGTGGCCGTATTCTCCGGCGGCGTGCGCTTCTACCGGCCCTTGCTGATCGGCCACGTGGTGGAGGTGGAGGCGCGGCTGGTGTACACCGGCAACAAGGGCATGCACATCGCCGTCCATGTCCGCTCCGGCGACCCCAAGGGCCGGGAGCTTAACCTCACCACTTACTGCCTGACCGTGATGGTGGCGCGCGACGACGAGGGCAATTCAGTGCCCGTCCCGCCGTGGGTGCCGGTCAGCGACGAAGACAAGCGGCTGCACGCCCATGCCCGCGAACTCCTGGAGATCCGGGGAACGGCGCCCGGAAACCGGCTGCCCAACCATCTGCTGGCCGGCGCGGCACCTGCCGCCACCAGCACGAACGGAGCCTAGAAGCCGCCGCCTCCGGAGTCGCCCGCCATGTTGGCGAAGCGGGAGTAGTGGCCCTGGAACGCCACCACGATGTCCTTGGTGGGGCCGTTACGGTGCTTGGCCACCAGGATGTCCGCCTCGCCGGCGCGCGGCGATTCCTTGTCGTAGACATCCTCGCGGTGAAGCAGGATCACCATGTCGGCGTCCTGCTCGATGGAACCGGACTCGCGGAGGTCAGAGACCATGGGCCGCTTGTCCTGGCGCTGTTCCGAGCCACGGTTCAGCTGGGACAGGGCGATCACGGGCACCTGGAGTTCCTTTGCGAGGAGCTTGAGCGCACGCGAAAACTCGGAAACCTCCTGCTGGCGGGACTCCACCTTCTTGCCTGAGCTCATCAGCTGCAGGTAGTCGAGGATGACCAGCTTGAGGTCGTGCTGCTGCTTCAAACGGCGGCACTTGGCCCTGATCTCCATCAGCGACATGTTGGGGCTGTCGTCGATGAACAGCGGAGCATCATTCATCCGGCCCATGGTGGTGGCGATCTTGGACCATTGCTCGTCCTTGATGGTTCCCTTGCGGAGGTCCTGCAGGCCAATGGTGGCCTCGGCGGACAGGAGGCGCATGGCGATCTCGTTCCGGCCCATTTCCAGGGAGAACATGACGGTGGCCAGGTTGTTCTTGATGGCTGCGGACCGTGCGAAGTCCAAGGCGAAGGTGGACTTACCCACCGCGGGGCGTGCCGCGATGACGATCATCTGGCCCGGGTGGAGGCCGTGGGTCAGCTCATCGAGTTCATAAAAGCCGGTGGGCACGCCGGTCATGCCCTCGCCGCGGTGGCCGGACGCCTCGATTTCATCCACGGTGGATTCCATGACGTCCTTGAGCACCACGTAGTCTTCGGCGGTGCGGCGTTCCGCCACGGCGTAGACCTCGGCCTGCGCCTGGTTCACGAGGTCTTCGACCTCGCCGTCCGAGCCGTAGCCCAACTGGACGATCTTGGTGCCGGCGTTGACCAGCCGTCGCAGTACGGCCCGTTCGGCGACGATCTCGGCGTAATAGCCGGCGTTGGCCGCAGTGGGTACGGTCTGGATGAGCTCGTGCAGGTAGGCGGGTCCGCCAATCCTGTTGATTTCGGCGCGCTTGGTCAGTTCGTCCGACACTGTAACGGCGTCCGCCGGTTCCCCGCGGCCGTAGAGGTCAATGATGGCCTCGTAGATGGTCTCGTGTGCCGGGCGGTAGAAGTCCTGTCCCCGGAGGATCTCAACGACGTCGGCAATGGCGTCCTTGGACAGCATCATGCCGCCCAGGACCGACTGTTCCGCCGGGATGTCCTGGGGAGGTTTGCGGCTCGCGTCCGATCCGCGGGTTGCTTCCACCGGGTCCAGATGCGCGATTGTCAAAGCTGCCGTCCTCCATGTGTGCCGGGCCAGGAGCCCGGTGATCCATCCTGTTTGCGGATCCGAAACGGAACCCGCCACGCGTCCAGTACTACCCGCCGGCTCTGACAATGAGGCACCCGCGGGCCTGGATGCCGCCACCGGCCCGAAGTTATCCCCACTATCCACAGCTTTTCCACAGAGCGCCCGGCAAGGGGGCCCGGAGAGGCTTTTGATTGAGGGTTACAGGCCTTGGTCCGGCCGTGGAAAACAGGTACCCCGCTACGGTAGCCGCCACCGGTCCAGCCGCAAAGCCAGCAGGCCGGTACTCCTGTGGATAACCTGTGCACTACGGGGCATAGCTTGTGCACAGCCTGTGGGGAAGCCTGTGGATATAGGAATTTTTTTTTGCCGCTAAAGCCATCTGACCTGCGAAAACATCTTCGCCAGCATGTGGAGTAAATATTTCTTTCGGGGAATTTCATCCACAGGTTTACGCGCGCAGCGGCGGGCGGGAGGTGGCCGGGCGCCGGCTGCGGCATGCCCGCTCCGGCTCGCGTGGCGCTACTCATATTCCCTTGGCGGAGTTTGACCGGCAGGGAACGTTGCAGTATGCAGCGCGGTGAATATTGCTGTGGATAACCGGGTTCTGGATTAAGCTCTAGGTATTGGCCATGGCTGGACGGACAGCCGGCAACGCAACCGCCTTGGCGACGGCCAGGAGTACACAGAACGGCTCGTAAAAATGGAATCCCTTGTGGTCCCGGTCCTTATCCTGCTCGCCGTTGTTGCGGGAGTCATCTTTGCCTACCGCATGGCCCGAGGGCGCAGGGCGGCAGGCGGAGGTGCCCCTTCAGGTCCGGCCGGCGTGGAGCGGGAGCCGGCACCGGAACTGGCCCGGGCCGCGGCCGGCAAGTTGTCGGAGAGCGAACACCGGCGGTTGTACGCCATGATTGCGCAGGGCCAGGCGATGGCCGCCATCAGGCTGTACCAGGAGGTCACGGGCGAGGGGCTGAGGGCTTCCCGTGACGCCGTGGGCGCCCTGGCAGCCCACCCCCAGCCATACCGCCGCCAGGAGCCGGCGGAGGCCGTGGAGGACGATGACGAACCACAGCGGTTCCCTTACCGCTACCGCGCCATCGCCAGCAAGGGCGACGTGACCCGCGAGGTGAGCAGCAATATGCTCAACGACGAAATTTACGGCCGGATCCGCTCCCTGGCCCGCAGCGGTGACACCGAGGCCGCCGTTACTGCCCTGACGCGGCACTCGGACATCTCACCGGTCCAGGCCCGGGAATTCATCGCGCTGCTGGACGACTAGCGGGGCCCGGCAATTCCGGCCAGGAGCTGCTCGAACGGCAAGGACTCCAGGGGTGCCGGCTTCCGGCCGGGCTGGGGCCCATCCAGCAGGAGGGTAAATTCGGAGGCGGCGCGCTCGATGCGGTCCGCGAGCGAGGAGCCGCCCTCTTCGGTGGTGCCCCAGTCCTGCGGCCCGGCGAAGACTCCCGTGGCGGCCGTGCGGGCCCGCAGGTAGCTGAACAGCGGGCGCAACGCATAATCAAGCACCATCTGGTGCCGGTCGGTGCCCCCCGTAGCGCCCAGCAGGACGGCCTTGCCGTCGAGGGACTTGGGGTCCAGGACGTCGAAGAAGGATTTGAAGAGGCCGCTGTAGGAGGCACTGAAGACCGGCGTCACGGCGATGATCCCGTCCGAGGCCTCCACGCCTGCGATGACCTCCGCCAGGCGGGGTGCGGCGTACCCGGTGACGAAGTTGTTGGCGATGTCCACGGCCAAATCCCGGAGTTCGACGACGTCAGCCACCACCTCATAGCCGCCCGCGGTGAGGCGCCGCCCGGCAGCGGCCGCGAGCTGGTCGGCCAGCAGCCGGCTGGACGATGGGACGCCAAGTCCGGCGGAGAGGACTGTTAGACGGCGGGTTTCCATGGCATTCTCCTGGTGTTCGTTCAGTTCTTCATACATGTATTTGCATCTATATCCCTGAACGGCGACATAGCCTGGAGTATTCCCGGTGCCCTGGATCAGAGCAGGACGGTGCCTCGGATGCAGGTACTGGACTCGCCGCCCACCCACACAACACCGTCCTCGGCAGTGACGTGCACACGGCCTGCCCGGCCCAGGACGGTGCCCTGCGCGGCGACGTAGCGCGCTGGTGCCCTGCCGCTTCCAATGAGCCACTGGGCGGCCCCTGCGTTGAAGCTGCCCGTCACAGGGTCCTCCACCATCGCATCCCCCGGGATAAACGTCCGCACCTCAAAGTCAGCCTCCCCGCCGGGAGGGTGCGGCCCTATGACACCGACCTTCAAGTTCCCCATGGCCACCGGATCCGGCGCGAGGGCCAGCACCTGGTCCGCGGAGCCCAGCAGGACACCGATCCACTCCGGTCCGTTGACCAGCCAGGATGCGTCCATGATGTCACCTGCCGGTATCCCCAAAGCGTCGGCCAACTGCTGCCTGGCGGGCTCTTCGATTGCCTCGAAGCGCGTGAGGGGCGGTGCGGCGAAAGCCAGCCGGCCGGCGTCGCGCTTGATCCTGACCAGCCCGGCGCCGCACTCCTGCACCAGATAGTCGCCGGACTTCGGAACGCCGCCGGCCTGCAGCCAGGTGTGCGCTGATCCCAGCGTGGGATGACCCGCGAACGGAAACTCCTCGCTCCCCGTGAAGATCCTGACCTTGTAGTCGGCACGGGGATCCTCCGCGGGCAGGAGGAAGGTGGTTTCCGAGAGGTTGGTCCAGTTGGCGAAGTGCTGCATTGTTGCCGCGTCCAGGCCCTGGGCATCGAGGACGACGGCGAGCGGGTTGCCCCGGTACGCTGTGCCGGCGAAAACATCCACCTGGTGGAAGGGACGGCTGCTGGGTGTCGGGTTCACCGGAGCAGGCTATCACCGGCGCTCCGGCCAGCCACCGGTTTCAGCCGGGAAGCAGCGGCACGGCCATGGCGGCCAAGGCAACGCCGACCAGCGCGGCACAGAAACCCAGGTTGATCCACCGGTACGTGGCGAGGATGGCGATGAATTCCCGAAGGAAGGCGCTGGGGATAAAATAGCCCGCCGTCCTGGCCCCGGTGACGTGCGCGCGCAGCCCCGCGCGCCGGGTAAACATGGCCGCGCGAAACACGTGGTAACTGCTGGTGACCACCGTGACGGGAGCGTCCGGCCGCTCCATCAGCTCACGCGAAAAGTCCAGGTTCTCCATGGTGGTGGTGGCCCGGTCCTCCACGATGATCCGGCTGGCAGGAATACCCTTCTCCTGCAGGTAGCGGGCCATCGCCGTCCCTTCGGGAAGGTGCTCATCGGCTCCCTGCCCGCCGCTGGGGATCAGCGCTTTGATGGACCCGCCACGCTTGCCGCGGTACAGGCGAACCGCGGCGTCAAGCCGTGCGGCCAGCAGGGGCGGAACGGAGCCACCGGCCAGGCCGGAACCCAAAACCACCACGTATTCGGGATGCCGGCGCGGCGGCAGGTTGGAGTAGATGAGCGAATAGACCACGTAGCTGACGAACACGAAGCCCACATATCCAGCCAGCAGGGCGGCCACCCAGGTGAGCACCCTGAGCCCGGGTTCGGCCGTTTGCAGGGCGGCCAGGGCCAGCGGAACGGCCACCACGGCCAAGCCGGCGAGCAGGGACAGCAGGTTTGCGTGGCTGCGGCCCTCACGGCGCAGCATGATGAGTCCGTTGAGGACCAGGAAGACAGCCAGGACAGGCACTGAGACGACGAGCAGGAGGCCCAAGGCCAGGGTCATGAGGACAGGGACGGAGTTGTTCCCGGAGACAACGAGTAGCCCAGTCCAGGCCAGGACCGCACCGGAGACGAGGAAGACTCCGTTCCGAAGGCGCCTTCGGTCGGTCGCAAAACTGATGGCTGCGGCCACCAGGAGGATGCAGCTGACGAAGAGGAACGGCAACGCTGGGTGACCTTCCGAGGGAAACGGTGGAATGGTGCCGGCCCGGAACGAAGGTCCGGCTTCACGCCAGCTTAGGGGACCGGCGCCGAGTGACCGGGACTTCCGGCCGTGACCTTGCACGCAAAGGGCCCCCGCACCGGAATCCCGGGCGGGGGCCATTGCACTGCAGTGCGGAAACTACTTTCCGGCAACGACCTCGAGGTCGATGACAGCGGAAACGTCCTCGTGCAGGCGCACGTTGGCCGTGTACGAACCGACAGACTTGATGTGGTTCGGCAGTTCAACGTTGCGCTTGTCGATGGCGCCGAGGCCGGCGGCCTCAACAGCGGCAGCGACATCAGCAGGCTTGACGGTACCGAAGAGACGACCGGACTCGCCGGCCTTCACCTCGAGCTTGACCTTCTTGGAGGACAGAGCCTGGGCCTGTGCCTGCGCAGCTTCAACAGAAGCGTGCGCACGGGCAGCGCGGGCAGCCTTGATGGACTCAACCTGCTTCTCGCCACCCTTGGTCCAGGTCAGGGCGAAGCCGCGGGGCAGCAGGAAGTTACGTGCGTAACCGTCCTTGACCTCGACAACATCGCCAGCAGCACCGAGACCGGTTACTTCGTGGGTCAGAATGAGCTTTGCCATGTTAGTTAATCCCTTCCTTAGCCGCGGCCAGCGCCGGAGTAAGGCAGCAGAGCAACTTCGCGGGCGTTCTTGATTGCCTGGGCGATCTTGCGCTGTTCCTGCACCGTGACGCCAGTGACGCGACGGGCGCGGATCTTTCCGCGGTCGGAGATGAACTTGCGCAGCAATGCTACGTCCTTGTAGTCGATGACAGTGATGTCAGCGGCCTTCAAGGGGTTGGACTTTGGTTTGGGCTTACGGAGTTCAGCCTTAGCCATCGTGGAGCTCCTATTCTAGGGAGCCCGTGGATATTGATCCACGGGATGGTGGTGGTCCGGCGGCGGTAAAACCTTGGGTGCCTTGCGGCTCCCGGGCTGTCCCGGCGTCGGGCCGTTGTTTGGGTTTTAGAAGGGAGGTTCGGAATCGGGGCCGTTGCCCCAGCCGCCTGCATTGGACACGCCGGGCGTGGCCCAGGGATCGTCCTGTGCAGCCTGCTGGTTGCCGCCGCCCCAGCCTCCACCGGAGTTACCGCCCTGGTTTCCACCAGGGTTGCCGCCTCCGAAGCCACCGCCGCCGTTGCCGCCGCCGAAGCCGCCCCCACCCTGTCCGCCGGAGCGCTGGGTGCGGTTGACCTTGGCGTTGGCGTAGCGCAGGCTGGGGCCGATTTCGTCGACCTCAAGCTCGATAACGGTGCGCTTTTCGCCTTCTTTTGTTTCGTAGGAACGGCTCTTCAAGCGGCCGGTCACGATCACGCGCATACCCTTGGTCAGGGATTCGGCGACGTTCTCGGCAGCTTCACGCCATACAGCGGCGCGGAGGAACAGGGTCTCCCCGTCCTTCCACTCGTTGGACTGGCGATCAAAGGTGCGGGGGGTGGAAGCGATGGTGAAGTTCGCTACTGCGGAACCGGACGGTGTGAACCGCAATTCCGGGTCATTGGTGAGGTTACCGATGACCGTAATGGTGGTCTCGCCTGCCATCTACTGCCTCCTTGTTCGATCCTGGGTGAAGAGTGCGTTTCCTGCGGGGTAAAGAATGAAGACGGTTGCTGAATTACTCAGCAACAACCTTCTGCTCTTCGGGGCGGGTGATCTTGGTGCGCATGATGGTCTCGTTAAGAGACAGCTGGCGGTCAAGTTCCTTGGCGGTTTCCGGCTTGGCGGTGAAATTCACCACGGCGTAGATACCTTCGGACTTCTTCTTGATCTCGTAAGCCAGCCGGCGACGGCCCCAGATGTCAACCTTTTCGATGGTTCCACCATCGTTGGTGATGACGTTCAGGAACTTCTGAAGCGACGGCTCAACGGTACGCTCTTCGACCTCGGGGTCGATGATTACCATCAATTCGTAAGGACGCATATGTGAACCCACCTCCTTTGGGCTAAGCGGTTACGGCATTTCCGTAACAGGAGGTTCATTTGCGATTCCGTGCAGTGCCTTGCCGCCGATAGGGAGGCAGGACGCAGCACAGACTTCAATATCTTAGTGCATCTGGACCTGATAGGCGATTCGCGCTTGACTCAACGCTAGCCGCGTGATGCTGCGGAGGCCGCACCGTTTGCCACCTATGTGGATAACGCGGGAATCAGGCAGCCTCCGATAGACTCCCGGGTGGCCATGGGGCGGCACGCCACGCCCGCTACCGCGCATCCGTTACCCAATTGTGATTCCGCGGGGATTTTCGTGTACGGTCTTCGAGGGGCCGCCCCAGCCGGCCCCAATCCCGGAAGACGCCCAACTCTGCCGCTTCCGCGATCCCTTAGGTTCCAAGGCAGAGGCGGGGGACCCAAGCGTCACGGGTATGGCTTCCGCCTGCCCTCGGGGTGAAGCCGCAGTGCGCGGCCGAATGGCAACATTCGAACCCGACAGCTAACTCCGCAGGTGTTGAGAGGTAAATTCCCCATGCCCGCATCCCGCAAAGTGAGCGCCAAACGCGCGCGCCGTTATCAAAACGAGACAGCTCCGGCCGGACTCCGGCAGTTCCTGACATCCAAAGAATCCCGCCGCCGCTTGCCCTTGGCCGCCGGCCTTGCGGCAGCCGTCCTCGGCGCAGCTTCCCTGGGCCTCGGCCTGGCCAACGGCAATGAACCTGCAGATGTCTCCCGGGTAGCCAGCGCCTCCGAGGTCGGCAGCGAAGTACAGGCTCAAGCGTCTCCGTCCGCCGCAGCCCCGTCCGCACCGGCCACCACCCCCGCCCCAGCCCCCGCTCCCGCCTCGGAGCAGGCTCCGGCGCAGGCACCGGTTCCCGCTACAGCCGCCCCGGCACCCGCAGCGGCCGCTCCGGCCCCGCAGTCCCCCATCGCCGTGGCCCCCGCCGCGGCCCAGCTGGCCAACAGCGGCACGCCCATGCCCACGGGGGTCCCGGGAAACTGGACCATGACCTTCGCCGACGAGTTCAACGGCTCCGGGCTGGACAGCGCAAAGTGGTCCAACTGCTGGTTCGCCCCCAACTGCGGAAGCATGAATAAGGTGGCCACCAGCCCCGCCAATGTCTCCGTGGCCAACGGCAACCTGGCCCTCAGCCTCGCCTCGTCCTCGTCCGGGTCCCTGGTCTCCACCAACCCGAAGGGCGGAGCGGGCACCGGCTACCAGTTCACCACCGGCTACGTCGAGGCCCGCATCAAGTTCCCGGGCAACGCCAACGGCCTCTACAACTGGCCGGCGTTCTGGACCACCGGGCAGTCCTGGCCCGCCACCGGCGAGAACGACATCGCTGAGGTCCTCCAGGGGAAGATGACCGTGAATTTCCATTCCAGCTCAGGCGCACACAACCAGGGTGCCGTCGGCGGCGACTGGGCCAACCAGTACCACACGTTCGGCCTGCACCGGATGGCCAACTCCTCCGACGTCTACTTCGACGGCGTGAAGGTCAAGTCCTACCCCACGGACGACGGAAACGCCCCGCAGTACATCGTCCTGAACGTCGGTGCTTCGTCAACGAACCCGGTGTACGGCCCGCAGTCCCAGATGCTGGTGGACTACGTGCGCGCCTGGCAGTAGCCAGCCACGCGCTTCCTCAAAAGGGGCGACGGCGGGGACTCCCCGCCGTCGCCCCTTTTTTAGTTTCCTGCGGTTCCCCGCAAAGTTACCCAAAGCAACCCTGCCGCCAGAGTGTGATCCAGTACACTCTTGCAATGAAGCTCCTGTACGTGACTGAAAGCGTGCCAAACCGGGACCCGCAACTCGGTGATGGAAGCTCCATGATCCCGTACGAAGTGATCCTCCATCTTCCCGCAGATGTTGCCGTCACGCTGCTGACGTTTTCCGGCCCCGTGCCGGTTCCGGCGGAGATCCGGGCCCGCTGCGAAACCGTCCACGAACTGGCCCCGCGGGCTGACCCCGCCGCGTTTGTCCTTTCCTTCGGCGGGCTTGCCGGCCTGGGAAAACAGCGGCGCTCCACCCCCTCAGCGCGGGCAGCGGCAGCCACCCTGTCCGGCCGCAATGATGCCACCCTCATCCACGGGCCCCACGCCCTTTTCCTGTCCCACTTCGCGGCCGGTCCCCTGGTGCTGCAAACCGTGGACCCCTGGTCCATCCGGGCCGCCATGGACACGGCCATTGCGCGCTCCCTGCGGCCGGCCTACCGGCTGCGCGAACTACTCGCCGGACGCGCGGAACGGTCGCTGCCCGCCAGGGCGCGGCTGCTGACCGTCGGGGCGCAGGACGCTGCAGCCTGGTCCGCGAAGCTCGGCAGGGCCGTGCAAAGCGTGCCCAACGGCACAACTGTGGCCACCGGCCCGCGCCGGGACAGGACTTCGCCGGTGGTTTGCTTCGCGGGCAGCCTCAACTATGCCCCCAACGTCGACAGTGCCACGGTCCTGGCCACCAGCATCGCCCCCCTGGTGTGGCGGGAGGTGCCCGAGGCCCGGTTCGTCATCGCCGGACGGCAACCGACCGCAGCAGTCCAGGCGCTGGCCGGTCCGAAGGTTGAAATCCTTGCCAACGTGCCTTCGCTCCCGGACATCTTCCAGGGAGCCGACGTCGCGGTCTTCCCCGACGAGCACGGCGTGGGCATCCGGAACTCCGTGCTCGAGGCCCTCGCGGCCGGGCTGCCCGTGGTGGCATCCCCGGTGGCGGCCCGGGAACTTCCCCCGCACCCGCTGCTCACCGTTGAGGCCGGCCGGGACGCGATGGTCCGCAAGATCGTGGAACACCTCAGGGCACCCCGGCCGCCGCATGGCACACCCGGCGGCGCTGCGGACCAGGCCGGCACCGTTCGCTCCTGGGACACGGTGGCCGGAGAGTACCTGGCCGAGGTGCGGGCGGCCGTGGCTGCGTCATCCGCCGCCGGGGACTTATCCGGCACCGCAAGGCAACTGTGACATACGCGCCCGGCGAGCTCGAACGCAAGGGAGTCCGGGGAGCCTTGTGGCAGGGGCTCGCTTTCGCTTCCGGTCGGGTAATCGTGCTGGTGACCACCGTGGTGCTGGCCCGGCTGCTGTCGCCCGAGGAGTATGGCCTCGTTGCGCTGGCGCTGGTGCTCATGGCGTACGCCGAAACCATCGCCGATGCCGGGGTGGGCCAGGCGCTGGTCTACCTTCCCAAAACGAAAGTGATAGCGCGTTCGGCGCTCCTGCTGTCGGTGGCCCTCGGGGCCATGCTGGCCCTGGCGGCCATGCTCGCGGCTGATGTTGTGGAAGACCTCATAGGGCTCGACGGCGTGGCCCCGCTGGTGCGGGTACTAGGCGTCTCCGTGCTGGCCACGGCCTGCGGGGCCGTCCCGGAGGCGATCATGCGCCGGGACCTGAAGTTCCGGCAACTCACCGCCGCCCCGGTGCTGCGGGCCGCGACCATGGGAACGGTGACCCTCTACTTGGCCTTCACCGGCCACGGCGCCTGGTCGCTCGCCGTCGGAACGGCCGCGGGCTCGGTCGCCTACGCCGCCACCTGCTGGTTCCTGGTCCGCCACGAGGCGCCCTGGCAGCTTTGGCGCGTGAGCAGGAGCGCCCTGGGCGAGAACATCCGGTTCGGCGCCCCCGTTGCGGGGAGCACCATGCTGGCCAGGGCCATCTTCGACGTCGATTACCTGGTGATCGGGATCGTGCTGGGGGCCCACGCGCTGGGCCTGTACACGCTGGCCTTCCGGCTGCCTGAGGCCTTGATCCTCAACGTGTTCTTCGTGCTTTCCACCGTCCTGTTCCCGCTCTACACACAAGTCCGCGGCGACCGGCAGCGGTTGCGCGACGGGTACCTGAAGAGCGTCACGGTGCAGGCCCTGTACGGCATCACGGCCGGCGTGGGACTCTCCGTGGTGGCGCCGGTCCTGGTGCCGGTCCTTTTCGGCCAGCAGTGGGAGGAATCCGTAACGCCGCTGGTATTTCTTGCCCTCTACGCGGCGGCGCGTTCCCTCGGCGCCGGGGCGAATGACGTCTACAAAGCCCTGGGCAGGCCCGGGCTTTCCATCTGGATCTCCGTGGTCCGCCTGGTGGTCCTGCTCCCCGCGCTGGTGTTCGCCACGCGGTGGGGCATTGTGGGTGTTGCGTGCGCCCAGATGGTGGTGGCGGTGGTGTTCGCCTTTGGCATGCAGGCGGTGGCTGCCAAGGTGATGGGGACAAGGATGCGCCGGATGCTCCGCGCTGCGGCACCGGGCCTGGCCTGCGGGGCGGCCGTGGCCCTGGTGGGCCTGTTCAACCTGTCACGGCATGCGCTGGGACCCGTGCTGACACTCGCCGTCATGGTCGTTGCCGGCGTGGCCTTGGTCTACGCGGTGCTGCGGTTCGGGTACCGGGGCCTGCACGACGAGATCCTGGGGCTCTTCACGCACCGCCACGACTCCCCTGGGCCGGCACGCGACCACGTCTCCTGAGGTCAGCCGGTTTTGATGCGCGGCCGCTTTCGACCGCGTGCCGTGTTCGACGGGAAGCCGTGTCCTAGGCGGCTGTGACGACATGGCGCCACAGCCAGTAGTCCCTGTCCGCCTGGAGCGCGGCACGGACCTTGTCCTTGCCCTGCGACGGATCGGCTTCCGCTTCCTGCGCCAGGCGGTCGGCGAGCGTTGCGGTGGACCGCGCCCAGGTGGAGATCACCAGCAGCGGCAGCAGCGAGGCCTCCACTCCCCGCACGCCCAGGTGGCGCGACAGCGGATCCAGCGCCCAGCCGCCCGGGCCGAACGCCTTGTCGAAGGCTGCGATCTGGGCGTCCCTGGCGAACGCCTGCTCGCTGGACTCGCTGAGGTACTGAAGGTAGAACACGAGGTCGTGCCCGGGAACGCCATCCGGAAGGGAGCGTTCCCAGTCCATGACCTGCAGGCCGCTGCCGGGCTTGACCAGCAGGTTGGGATGGCTGAGGTCGCCGTGCTCAACGACGGCCGGGAGCCGGGCCGCACGCAGGGGCTCAAGGAGTTCGTGGGTGCGCTCCACAAGGCGGCCGGTCTGCGCGTCCGGTCCGGCCAGCCGCTCCAGTGCCGCCAACGGGGCGGCGACCGTGCGCTGGTACCAGTCCGGGTTGTCTGTCGCCGCATGGGTGCAGGGAAGGGACCCCACAAAGCCGGTCCCGGCCGCGACGGCGGCGGGGAGGTCCGCGGCCACCTTCCGCGGGTCCAGGGGAATGCCGGTCAATGCTGTTTCCACCAGGACCGTGTAAGGCCCCTGGTCCCGGATTCCCACCAGGCGCGGAACGCCCGGGCTGTCGACGGCGGCCGAGAGTTGGTCCAGCATGGCGGCCTCACGCCGGACGCCGCTGCTGTCACCGGGCTGGCGCGGGATCTTCACCACCAGGGCGGGTTCGCTGCCGCGGGACGGAAACACCAGGGCCACCACGTGCCGGGAGGTGGTGAAGCGCGGCGTGAGCAGCAACGTTTCCCACCGGCTGCCCAGGCCGTACTGGCCAAGGGCGAACTCCTCGAAGTGCTCACGGAGGAACTGGTCGACGAAACTCATGGCCGGCCGCCCCGTTCCGGTCGCCTGCCCGTGACGGTGCCCTCCGGAACCATGAGGTCGAAGACGTGAAGTGCCAGGGCCAGGTGGGCCGCGGCAGCTTTGAGCGCTCCAAACCGAACGTCTTTCCGCAACGCCAGGGTGTCGCGGATGGCTACCCCGGAACGGACCGGAACCAGCCTGGCGGTGCGGTCGCGGTTGGGTGCATTCCAGTACAAGGTGACGTCCTGGTAGCCGCGGCGCTCCAGTGTCCGTTTCCATCCCCTGAGCGTCCTGGGTCCGGAACGCCGGAGAAGGGAACGGCTGGCTTCCACGCAAATCCATCCTCCGGGTTCCAGCGCCAGCCCGGCGCTTTCCATATGGCCGCGTTCCGGAGAGGCCAGCAACACCACGTCGCATGACGCGCCGCCCGTTCCCGCGCCAGGGCCTGCCAGGCGGACGGCCTCCGGGTCCAACAGCCGCAGCGCGGACTCGGTTTCCCGGCTTACCTGTCCGCCGAAGCCGAGGTTGCGGGGCTGCAGCACAGGGATCAGGAAACGCCAGTCCAGGAGGCGCCAGAGGTGCAGGGCCAGGGCCTCCGCCGCGCCCGCCTCCTGGGCCACCGGGGCCGCGTTCTCCGGCGCAACAGGACCGCCGTCGTGCCCTGGATGGCGACGACGGTTGGCCGGGCGGGTGCCGGCGGCCCGGGACAACGTCTCCCAGATAATGCCGGTGGCCACCCGCTGGACGGCCTCCGCCGGCTGGGCGGCATCAACCACCCGGCCGCCGGGGAGGCGCCCAGCCAGCTGCAAGTAGTCCTGCCGCCATGATTCCAGCAGCTCCGGGGTGTGCTCGCCCTTCCGCTCAAACATCACCGGGCCCGGCACGTCCAGCACCAGGAGGACGTCCGGGGCCGGGATCACCGCCAGCGCGAGGGCATTGCTCATCCCGGCCAGGGGTCCGCCGCCCGAGCCGCCCAGCAGCGCGTCGTACGCCACGCGGTCCATCAGCACCACCTTGCCCATGAGGCGGTAGAACCTGGCCAGCACTCCGCCCCGCACCAGCCGGTAGATCTTCTTCCCGGTCCGGCCGCCGGGAATCCGGCCCAGGACCTTGTCCCAGGGACCGGCACCCCAGAGGCCCATGTAGACGTACTTGGTGGGCAACGGAACATCGGCGTGCAGGCCGTTGAGCAACGTGGTCTTGCCGGCCCCGTCCGGTGCCATGACGCCCAGCAGCGGAGTGTGCCCGCGGACCTGGGCCCCGGAACGCCTCAGCAGCCTGTTGGCTGCTGCGACCAGGCGCGGGCTCACGCCGCCGCGCCAGGCGGCACGCATGCGGGCCGCCGTGGCGGGCACATCGTCGAACCGTCCGCCCAGGACCAGGTCCACCATCTCGGCCACCGGCCCGGCACCCACCCTGCGCCTGACCGACTCCGCGATCCGCCCGCCGTCGGCCGCGGTCCTTGCCGCCGCGAGCGCCAACGGCTGCCGCTCCGGGGAGATCCCGCCCTTGTCCATGAACAGGTGGAGCAGGAGCAGCCAGGCCTGGTCAGCCGGGTCCGGCATCCAGTAAGTGCCGCGGCGGACCCGGCGGCGCAGGCAGCGGGGCGCCCACGGCGTGCGCCATTGCTGGTAGGGCCCGAATGCGAGGTCGGACACCACATCGAGCTTGATCCAGGCTCCGTCATCCACCGTGTAGCAGAAGTAGAACCGGTGGCTGCCGTGGCCCAGGGCCAGCACCCGGCAGAACCCTGCGGCGGCCAGCAGTTCATCAAGCCGGGGCAGGAGGCCGCTGTCCACGAGGATGTCCACGTCGCCGGACGGCAACGCGAGGTCTTCCTCGCCGCGGAGCAGCAGCCACGGCCAGTCGGACGCATTGAGGACGTCGAACACAGCGGCCACCTTGGGATGGACGCGCAGGGTTTCAGCCGCAATGCCGCCTGCCGGCACGCTGTTCAGGACGTCCACGGCGCCACCCTCCAATCGGTTGCCGGAGCCAAGTCCGGGGGTACGGTGTGAAGCTGTTCGGGGAGCCTAGGGTGTGTACGCATACTGCACGACCCAATCGACCTGGAGGTGTCCGGCGGTGCCGGGGGCAGGGAAGGTACTGGAGGCGTCGTCGGCCGTTTCCACCTGAAGCGTCCAGCGCATGGGGGTGTCCGGCACTCCCGCCGGCTTGGTGGTCTGGTCCACGAGCCGGCCATCCAGGAACCACTGGACCAGGCCGGGACGCCATTCGATGGTGGCGACGTGCCACTGGCCCGGGCGGGCCGCCGAATAGCGCCTGTCGCCGGGGTCGAACTGCATGCCGTTCGAGGTCCGGGTGCCCTTGATCGCGGAGTTCCCGTAAAGGGAGCCGTCCAGGGCGCCCTCCGGCCAGTCGATCTCCCCCTCGTTCCAGTCGTCACTGGCCGGCCAGAGAAGGAATGCCACCTTGTACCCCGGAATGGAGTCGTACCTGAACCGGACGGAGTACCTTCCGTAGGTCTGGCCCGAATACCCGAACGGGATGACGCTGGCCACCCGCGGCCTGTTGTTCGAGTAGTGGAGGTGGAAATCAAGGTAGCCGTCGTGGACCGAGAGGACCTCGTCGGGGGTGTACGTTCCGAACCCGGAGGAATCGGAAAGTCCGTCATAGCCGCGCATGTCCGGGCCATAGACGCGGCCCACCGCCCCTGCGGCCGCAGGGGAGTTGAAGTCCTGGACCATGGTCTGGCGCCACGAGGGCAGGTCCCCGCGGGGCGCCCCGTTGACTTGGGATGAATCCGCGTGCAGGGCCAGCAGCGCCGCCCCGACCAGGGACAGGGACGTCACCGTGACCAGCGACAGTTGGTACACCCGGCCGCTAGTTGCCCCAGTCAGCACGGGAAACCTCATAAATTCGCACCGACTTGTTCTCAAAGACAACCTGGGCGGCCTTGGATACGTCCAGGTCGTGCTCCAACGGGACCATGGCGTCCTTGGCAAACTGCCGCAGGACACCCGTTGAGGTCCGCTGCTGCAGGTCCGAGACCACAACGAACAGCCGGTCCGAGGCCCTCAGGTTCGCCCCTGCCCGGGTCTTGTCCACATAGGCCACCATGTCATCGCCGGTGAAGGGCTGGGTGGAACTGTGGAGCTTCGAGGCAACCGACACCAGCTGGCCGGTGCGGAGGAAGAAGGAATAGTGCGGGCCGATCAGGAGCGGCAGGTGGTAGTTGGTCTCCACCACCGCGTCGCCCTTCTGGACATTTGAATCGAGCCAGCGGCTGGCCGAAACATCCGCTGCCGGCACCCGGACGTTGGCCTCGTTCTGGAAGTACACCGCAGTGAACATCACGGCCAGGACCGTGATGGAGGACGCTGCCCCCACTACTGCCCTCCGGGTGGGCACCCTGCCGGACCAGAGGAACCAGGCTGCGCCGATGGCCAGCCACGGGAGGGCGAACATGAAGACGCGGAGCCTGCCCTCGCCACCGTAGGAGGTGCCGAAAAGCCCAAGGATCGGCGTTGCCGCCAGCGTCCCCACGATCAGGGTGGTGCGGATGTTGCCCAGGCGGATGTTGCGGATGAATCCGAGCCCGGCCAGCAATGCCGTGAACAATGACAGGGCGAGCGCCTCGCGTGCCAGCCAGCGCCCGGAGAGGAGCGAGGGGCCGGGGCTTCCGTTGGACGCCTTGTAGCCGGCATTGGCGAAGAAATCGAAGCCGCTCAAGAGGCCGTACTTGCCCGCCACGAAATCGACGTTTGGCAGGAGGTAGAGCAAAGCCATGAGCAGCAGTGCCGGCGCAACCCATGCGGGCTTGAAGTAGCGGGTCAGGAAGAGCGGGAAGAGGCCCAGGATGGCCAGGTAGGGCGTCAACTGGTGGCTCATCACAATCATTGCCTGCAGGACCAGGACCGCCACGATTGCCAGTGCCTGCTGGCGGCCGGTGTACGTTGCGGGCTCTTCCACCCGGGGGCCGGACTTGGAGAGCCTGGCGGCCAGCCGGCCTTCCAGCCTGAGCACCCAGGCGGCGGGCGTGCCGCGCAGGAATGTGAGGATGACCAGGCACATTGTCAGGTGCAGGGTGTACGCAAAGGCCTGTGGTGAGTAGTAGTTCTGGTTGAGCCAGTTGGTGAGGGTGAACACCAGGGCGGCGGTCCAGTAGATCCGCGGGTTCCGGGTCAGGGTCCTGGCAATGGCGAGCACCAGCGCAACACTCATGAGCGCGAAGACCGGCTCAGCCCAGCCTGCGTAGGCCATGGGGTCCTGGTATCCGCTGGATTCGCCGAGGAACGCGCTGAAGAGGAAGAATCCGGGCCAGCGGTTGTAGATGTCGATGCTGGGATCGAAGTGCCCGGTGGTCTGGATCAGGTCCGTGACGGCGATGTGCTTGTACGTCCAGGGCAGCCGCGGGACCGCGGTCAGCAAGCCGGCAGAGGCGTACAGCATGACCACCAGCCCGGAGATGGAGGCGCCCGTGAGCCAGCCGGAATGCGGCCGCTGCCGCGAGATGCTCCAGATGCACAGGGCCACCACGAGAGCCAGTGAGATATACCAGGTCAGCGGGAAAGCCGTGAGGAGCCCGTAGGTCCCCAGGCGCGGGTTGGTGGCGGCGAGGGAGGCCGCCCACATGCCCATGGCGGCCACCAGCACCAGCCACGGCGCATAGGTGATGAGTTGCGGGCGGGGCAGCGGGGAGGTGGCAGTACTGGACCGCGCCGGGCCCGGGACCAGGAGGGCGACGGCGGCCGCCAGCATGATGCCGACGGCGGCGGGCCGGGGATTCCAGAGTTGCAGCCACCCCATGGCCGCGGCGGTCAGGGCGAACGCCGTTGCGCCGGCAACGACGGTGAAGACCAGGCGCGCTACCGGGTCCACGCTGGGGAGCCAGCGCACCAGCGCCCAGCCGGGCAGCACCAGGCACGCCAGGAGTTTGACGCCGGCGAAGGACTCGCCTCCAATGTCGAACAGGATCAGGGCCGCCGTCACGGCACTCAGCAGGGCCAGGGCGTAATCGGCGTACCCGGGCCTGTGCCGGCGCGAAGTGCGGGAGTCCATGGGACCGGAGACGTCACCCCTGATAAGAAGCGCCATACTGTTTCAACTCCTGGATTGGCTTGCCACTGGCGGAGTGGTTCTCCGCACCAGCACTCGGTGGACTGTTTGTTCTAGCTGCCTGCTGTCCGGCGGGACTGCAGATACTTGTAGGGGCCCAAGGCCACGGCCAACAGCTGCAGCCGGGCGAGCCTGGCCACCTGCGCCTCGAGGGAACTGTGGGCAGGGTATCCGTGGGGCACCGGTTGGGTGGCGTGCGGGTGGCTCAGGTATTCGAGCCCTACGCCCCAGCTCCTGGCCAGTGCCAGCCTGGCCGTGTGCGGGTCCATCATCACTTTCGCCATCCAGGCGCCCAGGCCGGTGCCGTAGCCCCGGGCCTGCACCCTGAGGTCTTCGAGGCCGTCCCGGTGGCGGTGCCAGACGATGGCTGCGGGCTGGACCACCAGGGCGTGGCCGGCCAGGATGACCCGGGTGAACATGTCGATGTCCTCGCCCCCGCCAGTGGGAGTACCCACGCCCAGGGCCGGGTCGAATCCGCCCAGGGTGAGGGCGGCGTGGCGCTTGAGGGCGAAATTCGCTCCGGTCCCAAAGGCTCCAGGACTGAAGGGGAACTTCGGCAGCCCCTCGGGCGGGTCTGCCAGCGAGTAGACCCGCGGCACCAGGCTCCGCGACCAGCTCACCTTCGCATCGAAGTAGCCCTGGGTGGGGGTCCTGAGCTCCCCTGCCGGGACGAGCCCCGTGACGCACGCTGCCTCCGGAGCGGCTTCGAACGCCGCGGCGATCTCCCACAGCCAGGACCTGTCGACCACCACGTCGTCATCCGTGAAGGCCACCAGGCTTCCCCTGGCGTGTTCCAGGCCGGTGTTCCTGGCATTGGAGAGGCCGGGAGCCGGTTCGGTGACCAGGCGCAGTCGCTTGTCCCGGAAATCGCGGCGCACCAGTTCTTCCGTGTCGTGCGTCGCGGGTGCGTTGTCAACCACCACCACGTCGAACCGCGGGTAGTCGAGCGCAAGAATGGTCATCAGCGCCCCGCGCAACTGCGGGGTGCGGTCCCTGGTGCACACCACCACTGTGATGTGCGGGGCCGTCACTGCCGGCGGGAATGATGTGACACGCGGCAAGGCCGCCAGGGCGTCCTCGAATACAGCCCGATCCACGATTCCCGACGGCGACGGCACGTCGACGAATCCCCGCACGACCCCCGACGCGCGCACCAGCAGCCGTGCCCGTTCGTATCCGGCATGGTTCTCCAGTTCAAAGTGCGAGCAGTCCGCGAGGTCCTCCAGGTCCACGGACCCTATCCATCGGGCCCCGGGCCAGACCGGGGGCAACACGGACTCCATGGCGGGCACCAGGATCAGCGCTTCGCCCTGAAGCCCGTCAAGCACACGGCTGGCGCCCTCGCTCATTGCACTTCCCTCCACTGTCCGCCGGCCGGAACCAGCGCGTTGTCGACGTCATCCGGTCCCGTCCAGTGCTGCAGGCGGCGCCCCTGGAAGTAGCCGGCAGCGGTGCAGGCGAGCACCGCGATCACAGCGCCCGCGCGGCCAAGGCCGTCGGGGCTGCCGTCGCGGCCCCAGGAACGCAGCCCGGTGAACACCGCGCGCGGGAGGACGCTGCGCACGTACCGGCGCTCAGGCCCCAAAGCCCGTTTGTGGCCCACCAACTGGCTGACCTGGGCTTTGGAGAGGCCCTCGGACCAGGACCGCGACATCATGTACCGCCATGTTCCCCGGGAGGCGGGGACGTGGTGGCGGACCAGTGCCGCCGGCTCGTACACGATGCGGGAGCCGGGTGACCCAATCTGGGACCGGATGCAGATTTCGGTCTCCTCGCAGCCCAGCGGCAAGGTGCCTTTACGTCCCAGCGAAAGGTTGAAGCCACCCACCTGGCGGAGCACCTCGAGCCGGAAGGACATGTTGGCACCGATGACGTTCCGGACTTCTGAGGCCACCCGCGGCATGCCCCGGTGGCTGCACCCCACGATCCAGTCCAGTTCTTCGGCGAAATAACCCGGCCGGCCGGCCTCCCACAGCGGGACCACCTTGCCGCCGACGGCCAGGACGTCCGGATCGTCGTACAGCGCAACCAGGCGTTCGAGCCAGTCCGGCGCCGCCTCGGCGTCGTCATCAAGGAAGGCGACGATGTCAGACTCAGCGAGCCCGACGCCCGTATTGCGGGCTCCGGACAGGCCGGCCTGGCCGGTGCTCTCCACCACGGTGACGTCGTCGACGATTTCGACGAGCCTCTCGTACAGGTCCTCATTGTGGTCAACGACGACCAGCACCTGGTCCGGGGCCAGGGTCTGCTGGCGGACCGATTCGATGACATCGAGCAACATCCCCCACCGCGCTGAGGTGTAGGCGCAGATCACCACCGTCACGGACAGGGGTTTCATGCGATCAAGCATGGTGGCTCACCGCCGGGGCGAGGACGCTGTGCGGGTCCACGGGCAGCCGCGGGAAGCGGACGTTGGAATAGGTGTACTTCACGCGGCGCAGGGCCTCGGGGCGGGCCCCGGCCGTCGGGGCCTCCCACACGGCGCACTCCCGGGCCAGGGTGTGCAGCACGCGCCAGCCGTCGCGGAAGGTCTGGAGGTTGGATGCGCCGGAGATCCGGTCCAGCTCCAGGCTGGGAACCTCGGCGATCCGCAGTCCCGCCTTAGCGGCACGGACGATGAGTTCGGTTTCGATTTCGAAACCGTCGGACTCCAGCTCCAGCACCTCCAGGCATTCCCGCCGGAACGCGATGTAGCCGTAGCAGAGGTCCGAGTAGTTGCTGTGCAGGACAGCGTTCGCAAGTCCGGTCAGCGCCCGGTTGCCGGCCTTCCGCAGCCGGGTCAGGTCCTCGGACCCGCCTCCGGTGACGTGCCGTGATCCCTTGACGAAATCGAAGTCGTGCTGGAGGGGCGCCACAAACCACCCGATCTCCTGCGGATCCATGCTGCCATCCGCGTCCAGCATCACGATGATGTCCCCGCTGGCGGCCGCAAAGCCGGAACGGAGGGCCACGCCCTTCCCCTTCCGGGATTCGTTGACCACCACGACATCCGCGCGGAGCGCCCTGGCCACTTCGACAGTGTTGTCCTGCGAACGGCCATCCACGATCACCACTTCATCGACGTAGGAGGGCATCCTGCGCAGAACCCAGGGAAGGTTCTTTTCCTCGTTCAACGTAGGAATAACAACGCTGATTGAGGCTTGCGGAAATAAGAGTCCCGGCTGGGAAAACAAAGCCGGCAGTTGGGGCGAAATCGACAATTGCCTCACCACTTCATGACAGTTCGGATTCTGGACAATGCCGCCGGCGATTTCGCCGCGGCACATACGCTTGATCCGGTCATGGTCTGGTCGCTGATCCCCCAGCAACCCATCGCCAATCCTCTGGCCGTTCCCGGAAGACTACCCCCTACCTAATCCGGGTATCACGAGTAGTAGGTACTCACATTTCACCTGGGGTTCACCCCCTGTTAGGCAAGTAGAGGGCTCGGTGTTTGCCATTCCGGTTAGGTATAGGGGATTACGGCGGCCCCGGAACCATTAGGTAGGGGAGTGCGTAAATCCCCCATTTAGGTATGGCACCTGCATTGCCCGCGGCGGCGTTCGGGCTTACGCTACTCGGTACTTGGGGGCTTGAGCTCTTTGTTTCTGGGCCAATGGGCATACGTCCCCTCAATTTTTCCCAAATGCCCCAGGAGTTCCCTTATGAAGCTCAGACACTTCCCCCGTCGGATGGGCCAGGCCCTCGTCGTCGCACTCGTTCTCGCAGCTTCCATCCTCGGCGTACCGGGGGCCGCTGTGGCGGACACCGTTTACGGCACCCAAGGCATGGCCTACTCAGGGGTGGCGAACCCGCCCACGTCCGACAAACCGCAGAGCAAGCTGTGGTGGAACGACGGATCCTGGTGGGCGGACATGTGGAAGACCGGCACCGGATGGAGCATTTACCGGCTGGACCGGACCTCCAACAGCTGGGTGGATACCGGGGTGGTGAACGACACCAGGGGCAGCACCCTCGCAGATACGCTCTGGGACGGCACCCATCTGTTCATCGCCTCGCACGTGGTGACCGTCAGCACCGACGGCTCCCCCAAACCCTCGCTTTCGGGCCAGCCCGCCAAGCTCTACAGGTACAGCTACTCCGGCGGAAAGTACACCCTGGACAGCGGCTTCCCCACCACCATCACCAACAACTCCAGCGAATCAATGACGATCGACGCGGACTCCGTGGGCGGCGTGTGGGCAACCTGGACGCAGGTGGGCGGAAACTCGACCTCCGGATTCACCAACACCGTCTACGTGAACTACTCCACCAACAACGGCGGAACGTGGGGCACCCCGTTCGTCCTCCCGGTGGCCAGCCCCAACCCGGCACCCGATGACATTTCCGCGGTGGTGGCATTCGGCGGCGGCCAGATCGGCGTCATGTGGAGCGACCAGCTGACGGACACCATGTGGTGGGCCACGCACGCCGACGGAAAGCCCGCCAACTCCAACTGGAAACTCCAGCCGGCCCTCAGGGGCAACGGGCAGGCCGATGACCACCTGAACCTCAAGACCCTGCAGGCCGACACCTCGGGCCGGGTCTTCGCTGCAGTGAAGACGAGCCTCAACGACACGTCCTCCAACAAGACACTGCCGCAACTCATCCTGCTGGTCTTCAAGCCGGGCACCGGTGCCTTCACCCAGTCCACGATTGCCACCACCGGTGATTGTGTCTCCCGCCCCCAGATCGTCCTGGATACCCAGAACAACCTGGTGCGGGCATTCCACACGGCGCCGCCCACCTCGGTATCCGGCTGCGCGTTCTCAGGCGTAGCGGGCAGTATCTACGAAAAGACCGCCTCCATGGACAATCCTGTCTTTGGTTCCGGCCGCGGCACGCCCATCATGCAGGCTGCTTCGTCGTCGAACATCAATGACGTCACCACCAGCAAGCAGAGCGTGAACAACACCACCGGGCTGGTGGTCATGGCCAGCGACAACGTGGCCAAACGATACTGGTTCTCCGACCGGCCCCTGGGCGGCACTCCACCGCCACCGGCAGGCCAGGCACCGGTGGCGTCGTTCACCGCCAACCCCACCACGGGCACGGCACCGCTGAACGTCACCTTCACTGACACCTCCACGAATACGCCTACCTCCTGGGCGTGGGACTTTGGCGACGGCGGCACGGCAACAGTGCAGAATCCCGCCCACTCCTACGCGGCGGCCGGGAGCTACACCGCCAAGCTCACGGCTACCAACAGCACGGGATCATCCTCGGCGACGGCCACGATCACCGTCAGCAGCACACCTCCACCGCCCACATCCGGCGGTATCACGGTGGTGAACGCCAACACCGCGAACTCGGGCACCGCCGTGACCACAGCGACGCTGGCGGTTCCCGCCGGCACTGCGGCCGGCGACGTCCTGGTTGCCGCCATCACCGTGGACCTCAACCCCGGACTGACGGCACCGGCCGGCTGGACGGCGATGGTCAACGGGCAGTCCATCAACAGTTCCTCCACCGCAGGGGCCCGGGCCTACGCCTACTACAAGGTGGTGGGTGCCTCTGATCCGGCCACCTACAACTGGACCCTCAGTTCGGCAGCGAAGTGGGGCGGCGGCATCACGGCATACCGCGGGGTCAACAACGCCACGCCCTTGGACAGTCCCGTGGTGACGGCGGCTGACACCAGCTACTCCGCCACCAGCATCACGGTGGGCAGCATCACCACGGCCACCAACGGTGCCATGCTGATCGGCGGAGTGGGCTGCGACTGCAGCGCTCCGGTGGTCACCGCTCCGTCGGGATGGACCGAACGCTGGGAGGCAGCGGCCGGCCAGATTGCCGAGCAGGCTGACAAACCGCAGGCGACGGCGGGGGCCAGCGGAACAGCCACCTGGACCTTGAGCGCCGCCCGCGCCGTTGTGGCCTGGCGAACGGCGCTCAAGCCGGCGGCCTAGGTCCGCTGCCGGACGGACGGACGGGAAGCGGTTCCGGGGCTGCCTTACAGGTCCCGGGACCGCTTCCTGCTGTTTCACGATATGCAATAAACAGCGAACAAAATTCGCGCGAAATTAGGATAATCGGATTCTTGAGCAATAGCTGTACCAAATCTTGATGAAATCCAGCGCCTGCAGTATGGCCGTTTCTTCCTTCCCGCACTATATTCACTCTTACCGGATGAACCCGCGCTGGGGCGCGTGAATCAACCTTGAATTGGCAGCGAAAGAATGCGGTCTCCTTCTTCGACGAATGGGGACGCCATGCCACTTGTGGGCCGGAACAAAGAACTGGACCGAATCCTTTCCGTGGTCCGCGGACCCAAGGAAGCTGCCCTGGCAATAGCCGGCAGCAGGGGCACCGGAAAATCAGCCCTCCTTTCCGAAATCCCCACCCTCTCCGATTACCGGGCCGTCTTCATGGCCGCCAGCGCCGCCGAATCGGACTGGCCGCTCTCCGGACTGACTGCGCTCCTGAACAACATGGACGATCCCGTCCTGAACCGGATTGCCGACGATCTCCTTCGCGACAGCACCGGAGACAGGAACGTACCCGCCGTGTCCGGCATGCTCTTGAACGGACTGCACCAGCGCTCCTCGACCAGGACCGTGATCGTGATCGACAATGCCGACCAACTGGACCACAGCAGCCAGGAAGTCCTTGGGTTCCTTGCGCGCCGCCTCACCGGTACCGACGTCGTCCTTATCCTCGGCCTGCGGGCAGACCTGCCGGAAGGCCCGTTCAGCGGCTTGCCCGTGCTCCAGCTTGGCGCGCTCAGCTACAGCGACACCGTCCGGATGCTGGAATGCATCCCCACGAAACGGACCACGACGGCGGCCGCGCACGCCGTGGCCGCAGCCACCCGCGGCAACCCTCTGGCCGCCGTCGAACTCTACAACCAGCTCATGGACAGGCACGCCGAAGGAAAGTACGCCCTGCCCGTCCCTCTCGCCTCCGCGGGAAGTTTTGACGCCGAGTACGCGTCCATGGTTGGCGCGCTGACGCCCGGAGCCCGCGGGGTCCTGGACCTGCTGGCACTGTCCTACCGCAGCGATATCTCCACGATCGAAAAGATCGACCATGACGTGTGGACCAGTGTGGACGAACTCCTCAGCGCCGGCCTGGTGAAACGCACGGGGCCGCACCTTGGGATCGGTGACCAGCTGCTCCGGGGAGCCGTCTTCAATGCCATGACCCCGGCAGTGCGGACCGCGAACCACCGCTCCCTCGCGGAAGCAGCCAACAACACGGACCCCTACGCCCGCAGGTGGCACTTGAGCTTTACCGCACTGGAGCGCAAAACCCCTTTCCAGCTGCTCCGGCACGCCGTGGATTTGATCCGCGGGGGCGAGGTGGTGTTCGCGGTGGAATACATCGAGCGGGCACTGACCATCAACCCCTGGGAGGCCGAGACGGCGGCCCGCCTCACCACGCTGGCGGAGCTCCTGTTCAACCGAGGGGAGTTCGTCTATGCCCAGCGTTACCTGGAATGGGCGCAACGGGTTACCCGGAATCCCGCCCTGATCCTGCGCCTGACCGGCCTGTCCTTCGAGATCCAGTTCGCCCAGGGCGCCGCGGTGCGCTCAAGCATGGTGCTGCGGCTCGTGAAGGAGTTTGGCCAGCACGATCCCGCCTACGCGGCCAGCCTGCTGGCCATCGGAGCCCTCTACTACGCCGAGAGGTGGGAGTTGAAGGACGCCGCCGAACTCCTGCGGTGCGGCAGCGGCTTCAAGGGCTCCGCCTCCGCCCAGTGCCTGGCCATTGCCGGCCGGGCGGCAACGCTGGTGGAATCCATCAGCGGCAACACCGCAAACCTTGCCTCCAAGTATGAGCAATCCGGCACCGCGCGGGTGGCCGGACTCCTGGCGCAGGGCCGGGCCCTGACCTACGCCGAGCATTATGAAAGCGCCCAGGAGGCCTTTGCCATGCTCCGCGGCTCCGCCGAACCCGAGCACGTCAACTGGCGCGAAACAGCAGCCCTGATGGCAGTCGACAACGAAATCCGGGCCGGTAACGTACGCGCCGCCGTCACGCTGATCGACGACCTGGAGCGTTCCGAACCCGAAATCAAATACCACCGCGGGGTGCGGCACTACTTCCGGGTGTGGCGCGCCTATGCCGTGGGCGATGCCGCACGTGCCCAGGCGCACGCCGTCGAGGCCCACCGTTACGCAGGCGCGGACAGCCACCCGGCCCTGACTGCACAGCTCGCCGCCTGCCAGGGCCATTTCGCCCTGCTGCGCGGAGACCTCGCGGAGTCTGTTGCCCAGTTGTCGCGGGCCGTCGAGATTGGCATGGGATTCGGCAATCCCACTTTGCTGCGTTGTGAGGCCGACCTGGTGGAAGTGCTCATCCGCCTGGGCCGGCACCATGAGGCCACCCAGGCGTTGATGCGCCTCGAGGGCCGCTCCGTGGGATTGCGCTCACCCTGGCTGATGATGACCGTGACCAGGAGCCGCGCCATGCTGGCCGACGGCGAACAATCACTGCAGCTCTTCTCCCAGGCCCTCCAGGGCCGGAACGGGCACATGCTCGAGCAGGCCAGGACGCTGATGTGCTATGCGGAACGGCTCCACGCGTTCGGCAAACTGCGCGACTCACGGGACACCCTGCTCCGGGCCAAGGTGATGTTCGACGAGGCGGGGGCGGATGCCTGGACCCAGCACGTGGATGCCCTGCTCCTGGACGAACGCGTGGAACCGGTCCGGCAGCAGGGCAACCCGGCCATGCTGATGCTCGCAGACCATGAGCGGTCACTGGCCAAAATGGTGGCCCGGGGCATGCGGAACAAGGAAATTGCCGCCACGCTGTATGTTTCCGTGCGCACGGTGGAAGTGCGCCTGACAGCCATCTACCGCAAGCTTGGTGTTGAGTCCCGGGCCCAGCTCACCGCCCTCGCGGCGGACAAGGGACAGGCCGCCAGGGAACCCTACGTGCTGCCCGTTTTGTAGCCAAAATCCCCTCGGTTGCGGTACCCGCAGTTTCCGCAGCCTTCCCCTGCAAGACCCACAAAGGCCCCGGCCTCCCCCTTCAAACGCCAGCCGCCACGGCTAGTTTTGCTTCACAGCCAGGGGACAGGCGCTACGACCGAGAGGGTGATCATGGCAGAGATACCAGTTGTCAGGACCCGACGTTCGGCCTTCGACTGGCTTGTTCCGCCCGCTGCTGCACAGCGGGTGGCAACACAGCAGCCGGCGGCAGGGGAAACCGCAGGAACCCGGTTCCCCCTGCCGCCGGCAGCCCCCCTCCCTTCCGCGGCACAGGCCCGGCCCCGCAAGGCAACGGCCGCCTGGATCAGCCGGCACACCACCCTCCTCCGGTCCGCGGACGCCGCGGTGGTCATGCTCTCCGCCTACGCCGGCTTCCTGCTCTCCGAGGCGGGGTTCTCGCCCGAAGGCCCCCGGGACGGCGGCGCAGCAGCAGCGGCAGCCGCACTGACGGCAACCTGGCTGGCGGCACTGGAGATCTACCACACCCGGGATCCGAAGGTGCTCGGCATCGGTGCTGACGAGTACAAGCGCGTTGCCTCGGCAACGCTCCGCACCTTTGGCCTCCTGGCCCTCGCTGCCGTGATCTTCTCCATCCACGGCGCCGGTGCCTTCGTGACAGTATCCCTGCCATTGGGCCTGGTGGCTCTCACCCTGAACCGCCGTGCATTCCGCCGCCGCCTGACTGCCGAGAAGGCCAAGGGACGCCACCTCTCCCGCGCCGTGGTGGTAGGCGAACCCGAGGACGTCCGGTACGTGATCCAGCAGGTCCGCAAGTCCGGGGCTGTCTACGAGATCCTGGGCGCATGCCTTCCGGGAGCACGCCGCGGCGCAGGACTACGGGTGGACGGCTGCACGGTGCCGGTCCTTTCCTCGACGGACGATATTGCCCGCACTGTCCGCCTCGCAGACGCGGACTCGGTGATCATCGCCGGCCCCCTGCCGGGCGGCAACAGGTTTATCCGCGAGCTTGGCTGGAAACTTGAGGAGTCCTCCGCGGAGCTGATCCTCGCCGCCACCCTGACCAATGTTGCCGGTCCCCGCATCCACTGGCGGCCGGTGGATGGCCTGCCGCTCATGCACGTGGACATTCCGCAGTACGGCGGGGCGAAGCACGCCATGAAGCGGATCATGGATGTGGCCGCTGCGCTGGCGGCCCTCCTGGTCCTCGCGCCCGTCCTCCTGGTGCTCGCCCTGATCGTGAAACGGGACAGCCCGGGCCCGGTCCTCTTCCGGCAGGCCCGGATAGGCAAGGACGGCCACGTCTTCGGGATGTACAAGTTCCGGTCCATGGTGGTCGACGCCGAGGCGCGGCTGGCGGGGCTGAACCAGCAGAACCAAGGCGCCGGGGTGCTCTTCAAGATGAAGGATGACCCCCGGGTCACCCGCTGCGGCCGCTGGATGCGCAAATACTCGCTCGACGAGCTTCCCCAGCTCTGGAACGTGGTGCTGGGCGACATGAGCATGGTGGGTCCCCGCCCGCCGCTGGACCGGGAAGTCAGCGGCTACGAACGCCACACCCACCGCCGGCTGCTGATCAAGCCGGGTATCACCGGCCTCTGGCAGATCAACGGCCGCTCAGACCTTCCGTGGGAAGAAGCGGTCCGGCTGGACCTCTACTACGTCGAAAACTGGTCCCTTGCCGGTGACCTCCTGATCCTCTGGCGGACGTTCCGGGCTGTCGTCCGGCCGTCCGGCGCTTACTGACACACTCACAAAATGGGAAGAAAATGACATGAGAAAATTCGGCAGTCCCTTCCACTCCGCCAACCATCCGCAACCTGCACCGAAACTCCGCATCGCCGTCGTTGGAGCCGGCTACTGGGGTCCCAACCTGGCGCGCAACCTCCAGGCCAGCCCGGACTGGGACATGGTGGCCATCTGCGACCTGGACATCGACCGGGCCCGCAAGCTGGCGGACACGCTGGGGCAGGTACCCTGCGTCGAGTCCCTGGACGAGCTGCTGGACAGCTTCGACGTCGATGCCGTGGCCATCGCGACGCCGGCGCGAACCCACCATGGAGCGGTCATGACGGCCCTGCGCGCCGGAAAGCACGTCCTGGTGGAAAAGCCGTTGGCGGACAGCCGGGAACACGGGCTGGAGATGGTGGCCGAAGCGCGGGCGAACGGCCTGGTCCTGATGGCGGACCACACCTACTGCTACACCCCGGCGGTCCTGAAGATGCAGGAGCTGGTGCAGTCCGGATCCCTGGGCGAGATCCTGTTCGTGGACTCCACCCGGATCAACCTGGGCCTGGTGCAGCCCGACGTCGACGTTTTCTGGGACCTCGCCCCGCATGACCTGTCCATCCTGGACTTCGTCCTCCCGGGCGGCCTCAACCCCGCCGAGGTCTCGGCGTTCGGGGCGGACCCGCTGGGGACCGGCCGCGACTGCGTGGGCCACTTGAACTTCCGGCTCCCCAACGATGCCACCGCCCACGTGCACGTTAACTGGCTCAGTCCCACCAAAATCCGCCAGATGGTGATCGGCGGATCCCTGCGGACCCTGGTGTGGGACGACCTGAACCCCCAGCAGCGGCTCAGTGTCTACGACCGCGGCGTGAGCCTGGACCGGCAGCCGAAAACGGCCGGCGAGAAGGCGTCCACCGCCGTCTCCTACCGATTGGGGGATACTTGGTCCCCGGCGCTGCCCGAACGGGAGGCCCTTGGCCAGGTGGTGCAGGAACTCGCATCGTGCATCCGCACCGGACGGCAGGCACGGACAGGCGGCGCCTCCGGGCTCCGGGTGCTGTCCGTGCTTGAAGCGGTCACCCGCAGCCTGACCCTGGACGGCCGGCCCACCGCCGTGGCGGGTGCCGCCATGGCGGGAACCGGCGCCGAACTGGAGGGGGCCCGGTGAGCGCACTGGAGGGCGCCAACGTCCTGGTCACCGGCGGCGCCGGCACCATCGGATCCACCCTGGTGGATGCCCTGCTGGCCGCGGGGGTGCACCGGATCGACGTCCTGGACAACCTGGTCCGCGGCAGGCTGGACAACCTCTCCGGCGCGCTGGCCACCGGGCAGGTGGAACTGGTGCAGGGCAGCATCCAGGACCGTGACCTGGTGCATGACCTCACCCGCGGCAAGGACCTGGTGTTCCACCAGGCAGCCATCCGGATCACCCAGTGCGCGGAGGAACCCCGGCTGGCCCTGGAGGTCCTGGTGGATGGCACCTTCAACATCCTGGAGGCCGCTGCGGAACACAAGGTGGCCAAGCTCGTGGCCGCGTCCAGCGCATCGGTCTACGGGATGGCTGAAGAGTTCCCCACCACCGAACGGCACCACCACGCCAACAACGACACTTTCTACGGCGCCGCAAAGTCCTTCAATGAAGGGATGGCCCGGAGCTTCCGTGCCATGACGGGCCTGGACTACGTGATGCTGCGCTACTTCAACGTCTACGGGCCCCGGATGGACGTCCACGGCCTGTACACGGAGGTTCTGGTGCGGTGGATGGAACGGATCATGGACGGGCAGCCGCCGCTGATCTTCGGCGACGGCCTCCAGACCATGGACTTCATCTATACGGCGGACGTGGCCCGCGCCAACGTGCTGGCCGCCGGCAGCGGGATTGCCGAAGGAACATACAACGTGGCCAGCGGGACGGAGACCAGCCTGCTGGACATGGCACGCACGCTGCTGCGGGCCATGGGCTCGGACCTCAGCGTGGAGCACGGCCCGGCCCGGCAGGTGAACAGTGTGGTCCGCCGGCTGGCCGACACGTCCGCCGCCGCCCGCGACCTTGGCTTCAAGGCGGAAGTGGAACTCGACGAGGGACTGCGCCAACTCGTCAGCTGGTGGATGCCCCTGCGCGAAGAAATTGCGGCCACGCGGAAGGTTGGTGCCTGATGACTGCCGAACCAGTCCTCGCCCGGATCAATGTCATGAAACCCTGGCTCGGCGACGAGGAAGCAAGGGCATTGGCCGAGGTGGTGGCATCCGGCTGGGTGGCGCAAGGGCCCAAGGTCAAGGAGTTCGAAACCAGGTTCGCCGAGTATCAGGGCGTCCGGCACGCGGTGGCCACTTCCAGCTGCACCACGGCCCTGCACCTTGCCCTGGTGGTGGCCGGAATCGGTCCGGGGGATGACGTTGTGGTGCCTTCCCTGTCCTTCATTGCCACGGCCAACGCGGTGACTTATGTAGGTGCCCGGCCGGTGTTCTGCGACGTGGACCCGGCCACCGGGAACGTTACCGCGGAAACCCTCCACGCCGCCCTCACCCTGGACACCAGGGCGGTCATCGTGGTGGACCAGGGCGGAGTGCCGCTGGACCTGGACCCCATCCGCGAACTCTGCGACCGGCACGAGATCATGGTGATCGAGGACGCCGCGTGCGCGGTGGGGTCCACGTACAAGGGCAGGCCGGTGGGGGCCGGCGCGGACGTGGCGGTGTGGTCCTTCCATCCACGCAAGATCCTCACCACCGGTGAAGGCGGCATGCTCACCACCAACCGCGCTGATTGGGCGGCGAGGGCAAGGACGCTGCGGGAGCACTCCATGAGCGTGTCCGCCGCGGACCGGCACGGATCACTCCTGGCCCCACCGGAGGTTTACCTGGAGGTGGGGTACAACTACCGGATGACTGACCTGCAGGCCGCCGTCGGAATCGTACAGCTGGCCCGGCTGCCGGAAGTGCTGGAGCGGCGGCGGACTATCGCGGCCCGCTACGTTGCCGCCCTTTCCCGGGTCCCGGGCCTCCGGCTCGTCTCGGACCCGCCCTACGGCACCACCAATTTCCAGTCCTTCTGGGTGGAAGTGCTGCCCAGCTTTGGGACCACACGGGACGGGCTGATGGAGCTGCTGGCGGATGCCGGAATCTCGGCCCGGCGGGGCATCATGGCCGCACACCGCCAACCGGCCTACCGGTGGCGGAACTCGGGCGGCTCCCTGCTGCAGCAAACCGAGCGGCTCAATGACAGGACTTTGATCCTTCCCGTCTACCACGAGCTGGACGACGAGGGGCTGGACAGGATCATCGGCACCATCCGAGGCGCGGCAGCCGGGATGCGCACGTGAGCGAGTTGATCCTGATAGCCGCCAGCGGCCTGGCCCGCGAAGTCCTGGCGATGGTGCGCAGCAGCGGCCAGTACGACGTCGTCGGCCTTCTGGACGACGACAGGGAAATGGCGGGCGTTACCGTGGACGGGGCCCCGGTGCTGGGAACCATCGATGACGCCGCGAAGTACACACACGCGTTCATCCTGGTGTGCATCGGTTCCGGCAGGGTGCGGGAATCGGTGGTGGAGCGGCTGACGGCCATGGGCCTCACCGAGGCGCGCTACGCGACGGCGATCGATCCCTCGGTCCAGTACCCCGAGGGGTGCCGGGTGGGCAGGGGCAGCATCCTGCTCCGGAATGTCACGCTCACCGCGTCCGTCACCCTGGGAGCGCACGTGGTGGCCATGCCCTCGGTGACCTTCACGCACGACGACGACGTGGCGGACTTCGCCACGTTCGCTGCAGGAGTGTCGCTGGGCGGCGGAGTCCGGATTGGCCGGGCGGCCTACCTGGGGATGAACGCCAGCGTGCGCGAACGCACGTCCGTGGGCGCATACGCCACCGTAGGCATGGGGGCTGCGGTGTTGAGCAACGTGCCCGACGGGCAGACGTGGGTTGGGGTGCCCGCCCGCGAAATTGACGGTGAAAGATTCAGTGTTGGGGGTATTTCATGAGTTCCGACGTGGAGGTCCAAACGGTCCCGCTGGTGGACCTGGCAGCCCAGCAGGCTGAAGTCCATGATGAGGTCATGGCCGAACTGGACACGGTCCTTCGTTCGGCATCTTTTATTGGCGGGCCGGCCGTTGCCTCATTCGAGGCGGCATACGCCTCATTCGTGGGCGCGCGGCACTGCGCCGGTGTTGCTAACGGAACGGATGCCCTGGAACTTGCCCTGCGTGCCGGGGGCGTGCGGCGTGGCGGGGAAGTGATCATGCCTGCCAATACCTTCATCGCCACGGCTGAGGCAGTCAGCCGGATCGGGGCAGTCCCGGTGCCTGTCGACGTCGACCCCTCCTACCTCCTGATCGATCCCGACGCCGCGGCCGCGGCGGTAACCTCCCGCACGCAGGCGATCGTGCCGGTGCACTTGTTCGGGCAAACCGCCTTTATGGAAAGACTGATCCCCGTTGCCGAGTCCTGCGGCGCGGTGATCATCGAGGACGCCGCACAGTCCCAGGGCGCAACTCGGTTTGGCCGGCATGCGGGAACCTGGGGCCTCGCCGCCGGAACCAGTTTCTACCCCGGCAAGAACCTCGGCGCGGCCGGGGACGCGGGAGCCGTGCTGACGTCCGACGCCGGTGTTGATGCGCATGTCAGGTTGTTGGGTGCGCACGGCAGTTCGGTGAAGTACCGGCACGATGCCATCGGGTTCAACTCGCGCCTGGACACCGTCCAGGCCGTGGTCCTGAGGGCGAAGCTGGCGAGGTTGCAGGGCTGGAACCTGCGCCGCCGGGCCGCGGCGGAACGCTACGCGGCGTTGTTGGCAGACGTGCCGGGCGTTGAGCTGCCGCGGGAGGCACCCGGGAACGCGGACGTGTGGCACCTGTACGTGGTGCGGGTCCGGAACCGGGACGCCGTCCTTGGGTCGCTGCACGCGTCCGGGATCCAGGCGGGAATCCACTACCCGGTTCCGGTGCACCGCAGCGGGGCATATGCGGGCCGGACTATCGGTTCCTTCCCCGTCGCCGAGGACGCTGCCGGCCGGATTCTGTCCCTTCCGCTGTTCCCGCATATCACTGCCGAACAGCAGGAACGGGTTGCTGGGGCGCTTGCTGCTGCGGTGTCCTGCGCAGCGGCGAAGCCGTAGTCCGTTGACGACGTCCGAGCGGAGGAAGCGGTGAAGCGCCCCGGCCACGCCTCCGTCCGGGAGGCCGGGCAGCAGTCCGCAGGGCCGTCCGCGGGGCCGCAGAACGCGCCCGGCGCCACCTCCGCGCTGGGCTGGAGCCTGCTGAACACTGCGGTGGCCAGGTTCGGCACGCTGGGAATCGGAATCGTCCTGGCCCGGCTGCTCGGGCCCGACTCGTACGGCAGCTTCGCGGTGGCCATGGTGGCGTTGCTTGCCGTCCTGACCGTCAACGAATTGGGGGTCAGCCTCGCCATCGTGAGGTGGCCGGAGGATCCCGCACCGATCGCGCCCACCGTGACCACCATCTCGATCCTCTCCAGCGCAGTGCTTTGCGTGGCCGGCCTCGCCGCCGCCCCGTGGTTCGCGGACCGCATGGGCGACCCCGGCGCCACCGACGTTGTCCGGGTCATGGTGTGCTGCGTCCTGGTCAGCGGCGTCGTCGCCACACCCGCAGCACTGATGCAGCGGGCATTCGACCAGAAAACGAAGATGCTGATCGACCAGGTCAATGTCTGGGTGGGGGCCATCGTCTCGATCTGCCTGGTGTTGGCCGGTATGGGTGCAATGAGCCTGGCCGTTGGCCGGCTGGCGGGCACGGTGGCCGGCGGCCTGCTCTTCGTCATCAAGTCGCCCCTTCCCCTGCGCCTGGGACTGGACCGCAGTGTCCTGATGCCACTGCTGAGGTTCGGGCTGCCCTTGGCAGGGACGAGCATCATCGTGTTCTGCGTGGGCTACCTGGACCAATTGGTGACAGGCAGTACGCTCGGGCCGGTGATGCTGGGGATGTACGTCCTGGCCTTCAACCTGTCGAGCTGGCCGGTGACCATGTTCTCCCAGCCGCTCCGAAGCGTCGCTCCCGTGGTGCTGGCCCGTATGCAGCACGACCCGCAAAGAATGGGCTCCACGGTCACGGCCCTGATCGGTGTGCTGACGTGCGTCGTCTTCCCCGCCGTCACGTTCCTGGCGGCAGAGTCCGAAACCATCGTCCGGATCGTGTACGGCGACGCCTGGGCGGGGGCAAGCGCCGCACTGTTCTGGCTTGCCATGGTGGCCGGGCTCCGGATCCTTTTCGAGTTGATCTATGACTACCTGGTCGTTGCGGGAATGACAGGCTCCATCATGTCCATCCAGGTGTGCTGGCTGGTGGCCCTGCTACCCGCACTGTTTCTCGGCGCCGGCGGCGGCATCGCCGGGGTGGCCATGGCCCAATTCGTCGTCGTCGCCGCGCTGGTCCTGCCCCTGTATCTCTGGCGTTTGCGGGCTGTGGGCGTCCCACCGCTCCGGGTCCTCCGGCAGCTGCTGCTGCCCTCGGCTGCCGCCGCAGTGCTGTTGGCCGCCTCTGCCCTCCTCGGCCGGATGGAACTCGGAGTCCCCTGGGCCCTGCTGCTCTCAGGTGCAGTCGCCGGCTCCCTCACTGCGGGCCTGCTGTGGTTGAAGCACGCCGACGTTGCCATGTTGAAGAACCTGGGAAGGAGCGGTGGCCTTGCAGGGCATCAACGCCAACCGGGAAACCTTTGAACGCCTGGTGGAGACCGCAGGCCTCCTGGCAGCAGCCGGGCTGTGGGAGCGCGCTGCGGTGCAGGCACAGCTTGCCGCCCGTTTCGCCTGGACAGACCACACCGGGTATTTCGGCCACCAAGGGCTTGAAGAGGTCCTGGCCAGGCTACGGTCCTCCATTGCACATCCCCGGCCTGCGGCGCCGGGAAAACCGGGCAGGCGCCGTGTGGTCCACGTGGCCACGCAACTGTATGGAACCGGCGGCCATACCCAGAGCATTGCGCACTGGATCAACCAGGATCCGGACTCACACCACCGGGTTGTGGTCACCCGCCAGGGCAGCACCGAGTGTCCGGCCAAAATTGTCGCCTGCCTGGCGGACCCCCGCGATCTGGTCCTCCTGGACCGCCGGCCGGGCGGGCTCATGAAGAGGGCAACGGCATTGCGCCGTATCGTCGCCCCGGCCGACGTCGTTATTGTGCACGCGCATCCGCACGACGTCGTTCCCTCCCTTGCCTTGGGCGGCCACGGCGCGCCGCCCGCCGTCTACGTCAACCATGCGGACCATGTCTTTTGGCAGGGAACGTCTGCCGCTGCCCTCGTCCTGTGCCTGCGGGCGAGTGGACGGGACCTGGCCATCCGCCGCCGGGGAGTTGATGCCGGGCGCTGCGTGGTGGCCAATCGCCCGCTCGAACTCGCCCCTGCCGGGCCGGGCGGGCCTGCCGGGGAATCGCAGAGGTCCGCTGCACGGACCGGGTGGGGCATCCCGGAGACGGCATTCGTGGTGGTATCCGCCGCAGCGGGCAGCAAATACGATCCCGTCGGTCCGGACTCCCTGATTGGCCTGTTCAGGTCCTTCCTGCTCCGGCGGCCGGATGCGCACCTCCTGGTGGCAGGCCCCTCCCCCGCCGGAGCCTGGGCGGCGGCGGCAGCTGCCACCGGTGGAAGGATCCGGGCCGTCGGGCGGCTTGCCAACATTTCGCCGCTGCTGTCCATCGCCGATGCCTACGTGGACTCTTTTCCCTTCGCGTCGCTGACCTCGCTGCTGGAGGCGGGCGCACACGGGCTGCCGCTGGTGACGTTCAGGGGCCATCCGGACGAATGTGCAGTCCTTGGGTCGGATTCACCAGGACTTGAAGACCTCCTCCTCGCCCCCTCAACACCGGCAGGATTCGTCTCAGCCTTGGCGGAACTGGCAGATTCGGAGTCCGCCAGGACCGCGCGGGGATCCGCCACCCGCAGGGCAATCGTCGAGGGCCACAGCCCCTCGGCCTGGCGGGAAACGGCGGAGCGCGTGTACACCGAGGCGGCACTGGCGCCACCTGGGCCGGTTGCACCGGGGCCCACTCCTTGGGGAGACGGACCCGTTGACCGGCTGGTGGGGTTGGTGCAGCAGGAAACCGGCTTTGCCGGCCTGGACGCGGCCTGGGCGGACATCACGCCCTTCCTTGGAGCCGCCCAGCGGATCCGGCAGTGGGCGGCCTGGCGGAAGTCACCGCATATGGGCCTGGCCCAGTTGGTTCCGGACCACGGCCGGGCGTGGGTGTCGGACGCCCGGAGGCGGCTTAGCCAACCTTCATAGCGAGGGGGGTCGAGCGGGGGGTTCGGTAGTATTCCTCCGCCGCATCAACCGCCGGCCCCGTGAGCAGCCATGGTCCGGTATTTTCGTGGAATCCCAGCATGATCCTCCGTCCCGCCAAGGCGCCGACCACCTCACCGGCGGTGTCGAAGCTGATGTTGGTCACGGCGACGGTGCGGTCCGGCCCGTGGGCGGACACCAGGGCGGCAGCGGCCGCGTCGTCCACTGCCAGGAAGCGGAACCGGACACCTCGCCGGTCCAGCTCCAGTGGCTTGCCCAGTTCATGCCCTCCGGTAATGCCGGGGAGCACATTGATCACTGTGGCAGCGTCGAGTCCGGCGGCGGCACAGATGTCGTCTATGTCGCGGCGAAGGTCGCCCAGGACCGTGACGGGGCGCAACGGGGATCTGCTGCGGAGCTTGTGCGCGGATACTGATTCCCGGAGCCACCGGTACCGCCACTTCTGCGAGTCCACCAGGCCGGACAGGACGGCGGGAACACGTGGGCGTTGCTGCACGGTACCGCAGGTCGTCACGATCGGCAGCTGATCCGGATACGCTCCGGCAATCCACTGGTGCGCCTCGGCCAGCCGGTCAAGATTGATGGTGAGGCTGTTGTGGGTCAAGGGGATGTCGGCCACCGCCACGCGGCTGCCGGTCGACCGAAGCCGGGCTCCGTATTCCACGGCGTAGGCGTGCCAGGACAGGTCCGGCTCCTCGCTCAGCGGCTGCCGCCGGATGTGGTCCCGGCGCACCATGAACAGGACTTCATCCAGGCTGTCCACATCCGTCAGGCCGGGTTCCTGGCGGCCGGACAGGACGATGCGGTCGCGGATCAGCCCCAGGAGGCGGCCTTCTCCGGTCATCCCGGTTGCGCCCACCATGCCCAGGGACAGATCCGCCATCATGGCGGCTGCCACCTTCTCCATCGCCGGGATGGAGTGCAGGAAGACATCCTGGTGGACAAAAACCACGACGTCGTTCCGCGCCAACGCTGCGCCATGGTTCAGGGCCGCTCCGGCGGCGGAAAACTGCCCCGCAGTATTGTCGACGGGCAGGTATTCGAGGTCCGGGGCGTCCGGAAGGCCGGCTGCGATGGAAGCCGTGAGGCAATCCCGGAGCACTGCAGGGTTATTGAAGACGCAGACCACGGAGACCGGGGCGCGCCGCTCCTGATCAGCGTTTGACGGGGACATCAGTGCGCTGCTCCTCGAAGGTAAGGTCCTGCAGCTCGTGCTGTGGCAGCAGGAAAGGCGAGTCATGCACCGCTGCCACCGCATATTTCCTTGGTTTCCGGTCCTCCACGGCCCGCGGGGCCGCCGCGCTGCCGCCGCCAGGTTTACCGTCCTCGTCCGGGACGGCTGCCGGTTCTGCATTGCGGTCGGCGGAGCGCCTGCGCCTGGACACGGGCTTGGCCCTGTCCGCGGCATCCTTCCTGGCAGCCCGCGAATTTTCCAGCATCCTGGCGATCGAGACAGCGCCGAACAGGAGGATGACGCCACCGATCAGCACCACGATCATCGAACGGAGCCGGCTGGAGAATTGCTCTGTGGCTTTGCTGGGCGGGTCAATCTGGAGGGCCGTGAAGAGGTAGCGGTCATCAGCCCCGTTGACTTTCTGGGCATCCCGCAATTTGGCGGTGAGATGCTGGCCCAGGGCTTCGGCAGTCGTGATGGCCAGCTGCGGGCTGGATCCCGTGGCCTCCATCCTGATGAGTTGGCCCGCACCAGTGGTGGCCGGCAGGGTCACGGTGTAGTCGGGTGACAAACCGGCGGCCTTGAGCGAGTCGACGACGTCGGTGGAGCTCAGCTTTGTCGCCATCACCTGCGTGATCAGGGAGCTGTCCGCCGAGCGCAGGTAGGGGTTGTCCGAGTTTGCGGCGGCGAGGGCGGGGTCGGTGCGCATTTCTTCGACGCTGGGCACGCGTGGCGTCACCAGGACGTAGACGGTCGACGCCATGTAGCTTCGGGGCGCGTAGAAGAACACGTACGTAGCCGCTGCAAGAGTGAGCACCAGGACCGTAATCATCGAGACCTTGTGGCGCCACAGGATTTTAAGAACCGAGACGGGAGTCATGGGAGCCTTTCAGATTCTGCAAGGTTGGAGCCTTGTTCCTTGGTAGTCGGGCCAAGTGCCCGTCGTTCGGCGGCGACGAGCAACCACACCGTTCCTGAGAGCCCGACGCATATCGGGTACACGAGTGCGAGGACGGGGAAGCCCAGGGAGTCAAAGGCAGCTGAAGCGGGGGCGGCCACCAGGCAGGCGGCCGCAACTGCTGCCGAAAGTGTCTTCAAGCGTTCCTCTTTGGCGTTGAAGGCAGCCAGCCAGGCCGCGATCCCGGGAACCACCATGTACAGCAGGAGTGCCAGGAACCCCGGTACGCCCATTTCGACGATGGTTTTCAGGTACTGGTTGTCCAGAATCTCGATGGCGTTTCGTGTCAGGTACGCCCCCGGCCCTATTCCAAGCCACGGCCGGGCGGACACCATGGCTTCCACCCGGGGGTAATCCTCAAGCCTGGCGGTGATGGAGGGATCGGCCGTTCCCGCCGTCACCGAACCGAACAGGGTTGCGACGAACCCGGGAACCGCGAGGAAGAGGAGTGTGGCAGCACCGGCGAACCCCAGCACGGTCCACTGCCGGGACCGGGAGGGGAGGAACGGAAGGAAGACCAGGGCCACGGTCAGGACACCCAGGACCGCCGAGCGGGAGATCGTCGCGGCGATGGCAAACACGATGAAGCCCGTCCCGGTCCAGTGCATCCATGCGCGGCCCGACTTGTCATACAGTGCGCGCCACAGGGACAGCGGAAGGAGCATGGACGCGAGGACGCCCAGCTCGATGGGATGGAAGGTGCTGCCGGCCACCCGGAGGAAGCTTCCGCGTTCCTGGAACGGCTGGTTCCCGCCATTGTTCTTGAACCCGGGCAGTACCCCCTGGAACCACGCCATGGGATCCACGTGGGTGGTGAACTGGATGGCCGCCACGATGCTGCAGAACACGGCACCGCGCAGGAGCGCACGCACCAGCATCATCGCAGCGTCCACAGTCCGCGTCGTCTCAGTGGTCACCAGCACCAGGCCGGATGAGGCCACCATCAATAACATCCACCGGTCGGCACTCGCACGCGTCGCATCGGTGGAGCTTCCGCTGATGCCCACGTACATCGCGGCGTAAGAAGCACAGGACACCGCAAAGAGGGCCGCCAGCGCGAATCTTCCGGGATGCTCCCGGTCGATGGTCTTGTGCAGGCCGAGCATGACGGACGTGACCCACAGTGCGAAAACCAGCAACGCAAGGATGTGTGCCACATAGCCTGCGGCACCCAGCGGTTCCAGCACCAAATTGGAGGGGAAAACAAAACAGGCCACAGCGGTTACCCGCAGGAGCAGTGGTGGCTGTTGGTCCTCGCCGTCAACGCGCAGGGTGGCGTCCAGTCGGACTTCCGGGCCCAGCACGGATGGAACTGGCAGATGCTTTCCCACATCCCCCCAATCTTCCTGCCGGGGTTGAAATACCCTTACACGCTCAATGTTCAGGGTGATAGCGTAGCTCCAAAATCATTAGTTGTCGCCGCTTATTTCCCTTTTATTCAGTATGACATTTGACCCGTGATTTTACGACAGGAATTGCCATGAAAACCCTGTTTGAAGCATCCGCAAAAACTGCCGGGGGCATGCGTAATTCCACAAAATCCATCAAGAAAACCGCAATTCTATTGACTTGCCTTTTAGGAACGTCCTGTATGTCCTCGAGCGCCTTCTCCGCGTCCTCAGGATCAGCTCAAGATCCACTTCCTGAGGGAGTCAGTGTGCTCGGCATTGACGGCGGCCCGGGCTTCTACGGGAAGTTCTCGCCCACATTGCCGGCTGACCAGAACTTCTTTCCGCTGGGCGTGTGGTTTGAAAGCGTCCTGCAGGAATCGGATATTGCGACGGACCGGGCTGCGGGCCTGAACACCTATGTGCAGCTCACTGATGACTCGAATGTGGAGCTGGTGCGCAGCAGCGGCCTCCATGCCCTGCCCTCCACAGTGGTTCCCGGGGCGTCCGGGTTCGTGGTTTCCGATGAAGTGGACATGTGGGCCGGCGGGGGGAACTCCGCGTGGACGGGCAAGTCCCAGGGTGAAGGCGTGATCTGCGAGCCCGCAGCCTCCGAATGCGGTTACACCGTCCAGGAGGCCCTGGTGAAACTCTTCCCGCCCCGGGCGCTGCGTTATTCCAATTACGGCAAGGGCGTGACGTTCCAACTCAAGAATCCGCAAGCCGCCCAATTCGTCAACAGCTACCAGGACGTAGTTTCCGCGGATAACTACTGGTTCACGGATCCCTACATTTGCAGCCTCGTCGAAGGCGGCGCCGTTTTCGCCGACGGGCGTGACCTCAGCGATGCGGAATGCCGCACCGGCGCCCACTACGGCTGGACGGTTGACCGGGTACGGTCCCTGGTCCAGCCCGCGGGTTCCAAGCCGGTGTGGGCGTTTGTTGAAGTCGGCCACCCGTTTTCCGAGAGTGATTCGCTCACGATCAGTCCCGCCCAGCTGCGCTCCGCGGTGTGGAGCAGCATCATCCACGGCGCGCGGGGAATCGTCTATTTCAACCACAATTTTGGTGGCGCGTGCCAGTCCCAGCATGTGCTGCGGGATGAATGCGGCACCGCCATCCGTCCTACGGTAACCGCCGTGAACGAGCTGATCACCACCCTGGCTCCGGCGCTCAACACGGGTTCGGTGACAGGGTTGGTGACCGCAAGCAGCAAGGACGTTGATTTCTCCGTAAAAGCCAGTGCGGGCCACTTCTATGTTTTGGCGGCGTCTACGCGTCCCGGTCCCCAGTCCGTGACCTTCTCTGTACGGTGCGGCGAACCAAGCCAAGCAGAAGTCCTGGATGAAAACCGTTCAGTTCCGGTGGCGGACAACGCCTTTACGGATACTTTCAGCGACGCCAACGCGGTGCACATCTACCGCCTGAACGGTGGAAACACCTGCGGCCTTGGCTGAGGGCTGGTTTCCCGGCCCCGTGGCAGACGACCAAGCGGAGCAGGGCTCTGAAGGCTGATCGCCGGGCCCTCCCACCCCTGGCCCCAGTCATCTGACGGACACAGGGGTGGGGCCCGCGACGCCGGATTGCGCCGCGGGCCCCCGGGTTGCCCCGCCGGTTATCCCCGCTTCCTAGGGGGTGGTGACTTCCACATCCACCCAGTAGTTGGTGGCGTTCCAGGTGTTGCTGGGGAACCCTCCGGTGCCGTAGGCGTAGACGCCGTTGGGACCGCTGGTACCGTCAGCCAAACCGTGGAGGATGCCGTTGTCCGCTGACTTGCCGGCAAAGAACGCACCGTCCGCCGAGTAGTACCCGTTTGGTGCCAGGTACGAAACCACGTAGACCGTATTGGCGCTGATCGGAATGGGTGTCGCGAATGTTGCCCGCTGCCATCCCGAGGCGCCTTCGTTGGTAAACGTTACCGATCCCAGCAGTTGGCCGCCTGAGGTCCAGAGCTTGCCAACGTGGGTACCCGTGTTCTGCGGGCCCTTGTAGAACCGGACCGCCGTGACGGTGGCGTTGGTGTCAGAGGTGAACTTCATGCCCAGTTCCACTGACGAGTTGTCCTGGGCGGTAACGGTGGATGGAACAGTGGTCGGTGCAAAGACGCTGCACGGGCAGCCCGCGGTTGGTTGCGGGGCTGTGGTGAACGACCAGGTGTACGGCGATGCCATGGCCTGTCCGTTGCTTCCCGTCGCGCCGGACACGGTGGCCGTGAAGGTCGTGCTGTATGCCAGCGCGGTGGTTGGAGTGAACACCGAAGTGTTGGTCAACGTGTCATAGCTGAGGGTGCCCGGCACGTTGGTGTTCGCAGCGTCCTTGACGTTGAAGACCACCGTGCTGGGGTCAACTGCCCTGTCGTACGTCGCCTTCACCGTGGTGGTGGCGGCGACGTTGGTGGCGCCGGGGGCCGGAGAGGTGGATGACACCGTTGGAACACTGATCGACGAGGACCCGTTCAGCACCACATCAACCCAGTAGTTGGCGTTGTTGTAGCTGCTGGAAGGGAACGCGGACGTGCCGTACTTGTACACACCGTTCAGTCCGTCCACGCCGCTGGCCAGGCCGTGGAGCGGATAGTTGTCCACGCCCTTGGTGAAGAAGGCTCCATCTGCCGAGTAGTGGCCGTTGGGGGCGTAGTACGAAACGATGTACGTCGTGTTCGCCTGGATGGCCACGGGTGTGGAGAAGTTTGCCTGCTGCCAGCCGGACGCCGACTCTCCGGTAAAGGTCACGCTGGCCAGCAACTGCCCTCCGGTTGTCCAGAGCTTTCCGGTGTGCGTCCCGGTATTTTGGGAACTCTTGTAGAAGCGGACACCGGTGACGTTCCCGGCAATGTCCGAGCGGAATTTCATTCCGAGTTCAACCGACGATCCGTCCGGTTGGTTAATGGTGCCGGGCAGTGCATTCGCGGCAAACACGCTGCAAGGGCAGTTGGCCGTGGGCTGGGCCACCGTAGTGAAGGTCCAACTGTAGGGCGCGGTCATTGCCTGGCCCGCCGCATTTGTCGCCCCGCTGACGGTCGCTGTGTAAGTGGTGTTGTAGGCGAGGGCGGAGCCCGGCGTGAACGTCACGGTGTTGCCCGAGTAGCTGCTGGTGCCCGTGACGTTGGTGGTCCCGGCCGTGAGGGTGAAGGTAATGCTGCTGGCGGTCACCACCTGGTTGAACGTCGCGCTTGGGGCCGTGTTCACGCCAACCGCCGTCGCCTTGTCTGGCGGCAGCGTTGACGTCACTGCAGGCGGCACGGGCGCGGTGGCGGTGGTGAACGTCCAGGAGTATGGGCTTGTCATCGCTTGTCCGGAACTGTTCGTGGCACCGCTGACCGTTGCCGTGTAGGTGGTGTTGTACGCCAGCGGGCTGCCGGGCACAAAGGTGGAGGTGTTGGTTGCGGAGCTGTAGCTGGTTGTCCCCGGCACCGAGTTCAGGGACGGATCCAGGACGCTGAAGACCACCGAGGTGGGGACTACGGCCTGGTTGAACGTCGCTGCCGGGGTCACGGAGATGGGCACTCCGGTGGCCTGGTTAGCCGGCGATGTGCTGCTGACGGCCGGGGCCGGAGGGGGCGCCCCGGTGGTGAAGGTCCAGCTGTAGGGGCTGGCCATTACCTGCCCGGCCGCATTGGTTGCCCCGCTGACGGTCGCCGTGTAGGTGGTGTTGTAGGCCAGGGCGGCAGAGGGGGTGAAGGTGACGGTGCCTGAGCTGTAGGCGGCGGTGCCCGCTACTGCGGTGTTGTCCGGCTTCGTCAGCGTGAAGGTGATACTGCCGGCCGTCACGGCCTGGTTGAACGTGGCCGACGGCGCCTTGGTGGTGGCGACATTGGTGGCGGCATTGGCGGGGTCGGTCGAAGACACTGCCGGCGGCACTGATGCCGACGGAACGAATTTGACGTCCACCCAGTAGTTCTCGGCGTTGTACGAGGACTGCGGGAATACGCTGCTTGCCCCGTAGGTGTAGACGCCGTTGCCGGAGCTGGCCGTGTTCCTCAACCCGTGCAGCACGCCGCTGTCCAGGGATGAGTGCCCTGCCGGCATGGGCGACGGGTTGGGATACATGAAGCCGGCAGCCTGTGCGTAGTGTCCTTGCGGAGCGAAGTAGGAGACCACGTACGTGGTGTTTGCCGTGATGGCCACGGGCGTGGCGAAGTTGACCGTTTGCCAGCCAGTTGCCGTTTCGTTCGTGAACGTTGCCGTGGCCAGCCGGGTTCCACCCGATGTCCACAAACTGCCGACGTGAGTGCCCTTGTTCAGGCTCGACTTGTAGAAGGAGACGCCGGTGACGGTTCCTCCGGCCTGGGCGGTGAACTTCATCCCGAGTTCCACGCTTCCGCCGTCACCGGAATCCGGCGTGTCCGGGATCATGCTGGACCCGAAGATGGAGCAGGGGCATGACACGTTGACCGAAGCTCCGGATCCCGGCACCTCGATGTTCCCTGAATCATCCGTGGCGCGGGTCTTCACGGTCACTGCCGGGCTGCCGTGGACTGTCCAGGTGTAGGACCAGTTGGTGGTGCCGGTGGCGGGGCGCCAGGTGGTTCCACCGTCGGTGGAGATTTCGACGCCGGCCACCACCCCGCCGGTGTCGGAGGCGGTCCCGGAGATGGTCACGCTGGAGCCGTCGGCCAGGGTCTGGCCGTTCAGGCCGGAGGTGATGGCCGATACGGGCTTGGTGGTGTCAGTGGACTTTGACGCAGCCACCAGCCCCGACATCAGGGTGGTGGGCTGGACGCCCATGTCTGCGAACAGGTTGACGGTGGCCTGCTGCATGTTCTTGTCGGGGGTGCTGGTGGGGATGGTGAAGTTGTCCAGGCCGTAGGCCCACTGAACGGTGCCTGCGCCGAAGACCAGCGCGCCGCTGGCGGCGCGGTACATGATCAGGTTGTGGGTTTGGCTGGAGGCCGCGGTGGTACTGCCGTAGTCGGTGAAGGCCTCGGGAACGGACACGGTGGTGGCGGAGAGTTTGAACGCGCCGGCGGGCCGGAAACCGTTGTCGGCGTCGATGTCCCACTCGTAGCCGAGCGTGTCCAGGCCGCTTCCGAGGGTGAGCGACTGGGTTCCCGTCAGTTTGGCGGCGGCTGTGTTGCGCCACAGCCGCATGCCCGCATATTGGGCGGGAACCTTGATGTCCGCGGAGCCGGAGTTGACCAGGAAGAACTGTCCGGTCAGCGAGTTCTCCGGGTTGCCGCCGCCGGTGGACGTGCCGAACCGCGGATCGCGCCAGGTCCCGGTCCATTCCACCGGGTCCACGGGCGTGTTGTAGTGGGTGTCCTTGTAGGACACCAGTGTGCGGCCGGCGGTATTGCTGCCATCGATGGAGGCCTCCCAGCGGGTGCGCCAGAACGCTTCGTTGCCGCTGAAGAAGGCCAGGTTGACTCCGGCGTTCCGGGCAGCCTCGACGTTGCTCCGCTGGCTTCCGCTCCAGTACTCGTCGTGTCCTGAGGACATGAACATCTTGTGGTTCAGCAGCAGGCTGCCGCGCGTGGCAGTGTCCAGGCCGCTGATGTAGCTGACGTCGTAGCCGTTGGCCTCGAGGAAGCGGATCATCGGGTATTCGGTGTCCATGAGCCAGCTGTGGCCCTGGTCGCCGGTGGATAGGAACGGCCGGTTGTAGGACACCTTGAACGCGGACTTGTAGGCCTGCGGATTGCCAGTGGGGCATGCCACCGTGCACTGGTAGAGGCTGTTTCCGCCGTAGGTGTTGTACGCCTGCCATGTGGTGTCGGAGGTCTGCACCACCATGCCGCTGGTGCCGGCGTCGTTGCGCACCACGAACGGAATCATGCTGTCGCCGCCGGTATCGTTCCGGACCAGGTGGGCAAAGTACACGCCCGAAACAGCGGTTGACGGGACCGTCCACGACGCCGATACTCCCCAGTTGCCGCAGTCCACCAGGCCCGTTCCGGACTGGGTGAGGCACGCCGGCTGGGACTGCGGCAGCTTGGCCGTCAGTGGAATGCTGGCGGCGATCTTCCGGGCCCCGTTTCCCTGGTAGTAACCAAACCGAAGAATGTCGATGTGGTAAGCGCTGGCGGTGGTGTTGATCTTGAAGCTGATCGATTCGCCCAGGTTGACGCTCATCGCCGTCCCGAAGCCCTGGATGGACGAGTCACCTGACCCGGAAACCTCCCAGTCCGAGGACGGGGTCCCGGGCAGCGAGTTTTCGCAGGCGACGGCGCTGGCTACCGGGGGCGTGCAGGCGTCGGCGTGGGCCGCCGGCGCCTGCGAAAGCGTGGAACTGAAAGACAGCATCGCGGCAATAAGGAACAGTACGGAAAAACTTGCTGCCGCACGCAGCCTGCCTTCAACGGGCTTTGTTTTTGCAAACACTTTAACTCCAGTTCGAGACGTGAATGGCCATGTGGGCGCCAGGTGCCTGCACTATCCGATTAAGGGAATAGGCGGCCATGTGGGGAATGCGGAAATGAAATTCATTTGTGGGTAATTTCGGGAATTCAACCCCAGCCCACTCCCCACGACTGCAATTCATAATTGCGGCTGCTGTCGTCCCGCTCCCAGGCGGGGCTTCGTCGGCGTCGGGCCGCTCGGCCCGCAAGGGCGAAAGCCGCATATATTGCGGCATCCACTGCGGAGCCGGGACCTTTGACTGAAAGTGCCAGTTGGTGCGCGGTCCGTCCCGCGTGGGCGCCCGGAATGTCGCGGAGTTCGCAATTCCCGCGATACACGCGCTTGAGGGTGGAGAGGAGTGCCCGGCCGGTCCGCGGTGTACGGACGGTCACCGGCGGGCAGGCAATGGTCGCTTTTTCGGAGGAGTCGAACAAGCGGTCGATGAAGCAGTCGTCGGCGGTGACGGGCGGAAATTCACCCAGCCGTTCGTGCCCTTTGCGGCTCAGGCCGTAGACGCCGGCACCCCACATCGAAGCTGAGGCTTGCGGGAGCCGGTTGCGTGCCCGGTAGTAGGCGCGGACCAGCCACGAGGCGCCCGCCGTGTCGTAGGTAAAGGCGGGCCGGGCGCACAGGGGCCCGTCGTCGTCGGAAAGTGCCTCCAGGGTGGCCCGCAGCGCGGCCACCGGTACCTCGATGTCCGCGTCAATGTAGAGCCGCGGCCACCGGGTGGCGGCTTGGTCGCCGGCGTTGAGGGCAGCGGTCTTGGACGCTGCCTCCACGCAGACCACCCGGACGCCTGGAAGGGAACCGGCCACGGCCTCCGTTCCGTCGGTGCATCCGTTGCAGGCCACCACCACGTCCACGTTCCCGCTGGCCAGGGGTGCCTTGAGTGCTTCCAGCGTCCTTCCCAGGACCGAGGCTTCGTTGTGCGCCGGAATGACGACCGTCCCGGAGGGAAAGTCCCCTTCCTGCTCCTGGCGGTCCGGGTAGGCAACGGCGTGGGGCAGGTCGGCCCACCGGGACTCCCTGGCGATCAGTCCCAGGATTCCCCGGTGGGCGGGCAGGGGTGCCCGCAGCAGGGCAGAAAGTACGACGGCGGCACGGAAGGCGCGTGCGTAGCCACCGTGATGGAATTTGCGGACATAGCGGATCCGGTTCGCCCCCATGAGGGCATCAAGGGAGGGCGAGCTCCCGGATGCGCCGCGGGAGTGGACCATGGCTGCAAGGGGCTCGAACCAGACGGCGGCCTTGAGCTCGCGGACGCGGTGCAGGTAGTCCGTCTCTTCCGAGTACAGGAAGTAGGACTCGTCCCAGCCGCCAACCCGGTCCGCGATGTCGGCGCGGATCAGCAGCGCCGCCCCGGTGGCCCAGTCCACTTTGTGCGGGTGGGCGTAGCTTTCGGCGTCGAAGTCCATTTCCGTCAGCCATCCGGGGCGCCCTTGAAACCTGCTCCCCAGGAGGGCGTCCCCCAGTGCGCGTGAGATGCTCGGCTCGCGGCGCAGCGAGGGGTAGACGCTTCCGTCATCGTCACGCAGCAGGGGCACCACCACTCCGGCACCGGTGCTCTCCATGGACTTCCGGAGGGCCATGACGGCACCGGGGCTTAGCCTGAGGTCCGGGTTGAGGACCAGGTAGGCATTCGCACTTCCGGCTTTCGCCCAGGCCGCATTGATGCCGCCCGCGTATCCCAGGTTTCCCCCGGTGGCGAATGCGGCAACACCGGGAAAATCCTGCAGGCAGGACAGCGTCTCCGGGTTTGGGGAGTTGTCCGCAACCACCACCTTGATGGACTGCTCCCGGGTCTGCAGCCGGAGGCTCTCCAGCAACCCGCAGACATCCGCACCATTGTTGTAGGTCACCACCAGCGCGGCAACGTCCGCGTGTTGCCCGGTGGGGGTAAAGTCCCCTGCCGCGGGGCGGGCCTCCCGGGTGGGACCTGAAGGTGGTTCAGGATCACGGGCCACAGGGGCACCGGGGGCGGTATCGGTGCTGTGCCGGCGGAGCTTCAGGTAGGCCTCCGGCCCCTCCACGATGTACCGTTTGGCGAGCCGTCGTGGCTCCATGGCCAGTCGCCACGCCCATTCGAGGCCCATTTTGCTGACCTGGGCCGGAGCGCGGCGTACCTGGCCGGCGAGGAAGTCGATGACCGCCCCGAACGCCAGCAGGACTTTCGCCCCGGTGAGCGCCCCGTACTCCCCGATCCAAAGTTCCTGCCGCGGTTTGCCCAAACACACCACCAGGATGTCCACTCCTGCGGCATGGATGTCCGCACACAATGCCGTGACGGCGGCAGCATCCGCCAGCACCTGGCGGGGCGGCGCCCACCAGCCGGCCACGTGCAGGGCGGGGAGCTCTGCTTCGAGCCGGGTGGCAACCAACTGCTGGGTTTCCGGGCTCCCGCCCAGGAAACCCACGGACCGCCCCTGTGCCGCGGCATCATCGAGGATCTGGCCTATCAGGTCACTCCCGGCGAGGCGGGGCCACCGTTGGCCGGTGAGCTCCTCAGCCTTGGCCACCAGCGGGGCGCCGTCCAGCAGCGTCAGCCACTCCAGCTGCGGTATGCCCAGCGTTTCTTCCCACCGGCTGCCGGTGCCGAAGTGGTTCACGTGGTCCAGGTTCGCCGACAACACACCCAAGGGGATGTTGGCGGTGCCTGCGGCACGTTCCATAATGGCTGACAGGGCGTCCCCACGGCTCATCAGGTCAACCCTGACGCCGCCGAGCGTGACAGCCTGTTTCCGTGGGCCGCCAAGGGCGGATGTTCCCCGCGGTGTTACCAGCGCGGCCATCCCCAGTTTGTGGATGCGGCGGGTCAGGCGTCCAAGTGCAGATGTCATTCCGGCTCCATGCTCACAGCGCAGGAGCACGTCGGCCGAAGAAGGGGTCTGCACTCCCCGTTTCAGCCACGCACCGGTCACCCGGCACGGCACCTGTCGCATCTGTCAGTTGTCGACGGATGCCACCGGTTGGCAGGACTGTGAGGGGCCTGGTGTCCGGCCCGGAACCGTGGGCCGGATACCCAGGGGCATCCGTGTTTCCCCACCGTAGGCCGGGGGCACCCCTTAGCCGGAGCCCGGGACGCTACCTATGTGGGTACCCGCACGAACCTTTGTGGTGCCACAAAATGCAGGCTTAGGCCGGGGTGCGGAAGAACAGCTCCGAGACGGCGGCAAGGCGGAGGGGATCCTCCACGCCGCACAGTTCCCGCGCGGAATGCATGGAGAGCAGCGGCACGCCCACGTCCACTGTCCGGATGCCCAGGCGCGTGGCCGTGAGCGGTCCGATGGTGGAACCGCAGGGCACCACATTGTTGGAAACGAATTCCTGGTAGGGCACGCCTGCTTCGCCACAAAGCCTCGCCCAGAAGGCAGCACCGAACGCGTCTGTGGCGTAGCGCTGGTTGGCGTTGATCTTCAGGAGCGGTCCCCCGTTGAGCACGGGGTGGTTGGCGGGGTCGTGCCGTTCGGCGTAGTTGGGGTGGACGGCGTGGCCTGCATCGGCAGAGAGGCAGAACGACGCCGCCAGGGCCTGCCGCCGCTGGCTCACCGTGGCGCCCAGCCCGTCGGAGATGCGCACCAGGATCTTCGAGGATGGGCCCGCACGCGCCGGAGCGTGAGCTGGAGCCGATTTCCTCGTGGTCGAACGCTGCGAGCACTGCGATGGGCCCGCCGGCCGGGCCTGACGCGGCATGCGCAGTCAGGGCCGCCAGCCCGGCGTGCGTGGCTGAAAGGTTGTCCAGCCGCCCTGATGCGAAGAACTCCCCCTTGCCCCCGAAAACCGCAGGTGCCTGCGTGTCCGCAATGACGACGTCGTACCCGCCAATGCCGGCCGGATCAACGGAAGCGCCCTCAACGGAGGCGGCCAAGACGCCCAGCAGGTCCGAATCGGTGGGGTTGCCCAGGCCCCACACCGGGTTCATGTGGCGCTGCTTGTCCAGCGTGAGTCCGTCGTTCACGGCCCGGTCCAGGTGGATGGCCAGTTGCGGGAAGCGGAGCAGCGGCCCGGTGGCGGCCAGGTGCTGGGTGCCGTCGAGCATCACCAGCCGGCCGGCGAGCCGAAGCTCACGGTCCAGCCAGGAGTTGAGCAGCGGGCCGCCGTAGATCTCCACCCCGGCCTGCAGCCAGCCGTGGGCGCCGGTGGTGGGCTTCGGCTTGAGTTTGAAGGACGGCGAGTCGGTGTGCGCGCCAAGGATGTTGAATCCGGTGGCAGGGCCGGCTCCTTCGGGGACCACCCAGGCGATCAGTGCGCCGTCGCGGATCACGAAGAAGGAGCCGGGCCCGCCCTCCCACGGCTGCAGCTCGTCCAGGCGGAGGAAGCCCGCTTCCTCCAGCCGCCGGCCGCCTTCGTGGGCGGCGTGAAAGCTCGACGGCGATGCGCTGACGTACGCGCCAAGGTCCTGGATGTGGTCTGCGGCAGAGGAAGTCAAAGACATGGTCCCGAGTCTAGTGCGGGCTACTCCACTGGTGCCGCGGCAGGCTCGGATGCCACGGCCGGTCCAGCCGCCGTGGCCGCGTCCTTGCGACGGTAGCGGAGCACGCCAACAGCAACCACCACCGCAGCCAACGCGATGGAGAGCAGCAGTGATTCGCGGGTTGATTCCACGATCACCATGCCGATGAGCAGGGCCACGATGCTGACGATGGCTGCCCAGGTGAGGTAGGGGAAGAGCCACATCTTCAGCTGCAGGTCCTGTGCGGCAGCGCCCATCCGGCGGCGGAGGATCAACTGGGACACGGAGATGACCAGCCAGACGAAGAGGGCGATGGCGCCGGAAGTGTTGACCAGGAAGAGGAACACGGTGTCCGGGGCGATGTAGTTCAGGCCAACCGTGACGAAGCCGACCACGGTGGAGGCCAGAACGGCGGCGGCGGGGACTCCGCGGCGGGAGATGCGGGTCCATGAGCGCGGCGCGTCACCGCGGGTGGACAGCGAGAACAGCATGCGGCTTGCGGTGTAGAGGCCGGAGTTCAGGCAGGAGAGGACTGAGGTCAGGACCACGACGTCCATGATGGTGCCGGCGCCGGGGATGCCGAACAGTTCGATGACCGCAACGTAGGGGCTCTTGGCCACGGACGCCGAGTTCCACGGAAGCAGGGTCACCACAATCGCGATGGAGCCGATGTAGAAGACCAGGATGCGCCATACGGTGGATTTCACGGCCTTCTTGACGGCGTCCACGGGGTTTTCGGATTCCCCTGCCGCAATGGTGGCGATTTCGGCGCCAAAGAAGGAGAAGACAACTACGAGGATGCCGGCCAGGACTGCTCCGGGGCCGTTGGGCATGAAGCCGCCGTTGTTGACCAGGTTGTTCAGGCCTGGGGCGGGGACTCCGGGGATGAGGCCCAGGATGGCAGCGACGCCGAAGATCAGGAAGAGGACGATTGCCGCCACTTTGATGGAGGCGAACCAGAACTCGAACTCGCCGTAGGACTTCACGGAGCCGAGGTTGGTGAGCGTCAGCAGCACCATCAGGGCCAGCGCCCAAACCCACTGGTCAATGCCCGGCACCCAGCGGTGCATGATGGCTGCGCCCGCAGTGGCCTCGATGCCCAGGACGATGATCCAGAACCAGGCATAGAGCCAGCCGATGCTGAACCCGGCCCAGCGGCCCAGCGCCTTGTCTGCGTAGGTGGAGAACGAACCCGTTTCGGGGTTCGCCGCGGCCATCTCGCCCAGCATGCGCATCACCAGGATGACCACCAGGCCGGCGGCTGCGTAGGCGACGAGGATGCCGGGTCCGGCCTGCTGGATCGCGGCACCGGAGCCGACGAAGAGCCCTGCACCAATGACGCCGGCGATGGCGATCATGGACAGGTGCCTGGGTTTCAGGGACTTGGAGAGTTGCTGGTCAGCATGCATGGAAGTGCCGTCCTGTTGGGAAATAGCAGAGGTTGGGCGACGTGCCTTGGTGCATCACGGGGGACCGTGTGATGCACCACATCGTCGTTTCACCCTAGGTCCGCCATTATGCGCCTTGCTTTGTGCACTCCAACAGATCTGGTTGCATCCAACAGGACGGCACTCCAAGCAGAAACCACCACAGGCAAATAATGTTTCCTGTCAGGCATTTTCGTAATGTGCCGGAAACCACGCGCCGGCCGCAGCCAGGCGGCCGGCGTCGGGTGGTCCCCCTAGACGTCCCGGCGCTTCAGCAGGACGGCGGCGACCAGGAGGGGGATCACTACCCAGGCGCCCAGGACCAGGGCCGCCTGCCATGCTTCGAGGGTATCCGGCACGTGCTGGGCAGCCGTCAGCGGCTCAACCGTGTTGCCCGGCAGGTATTTCCTGGCTTCCTTGAAGAAGTCGCCGGGAATGAGCTGGAAAGCGATGGGTGCCACGAAGAAGATGCCCACCAGGCTCATGATGCCGCCGGCCGAGTTCCGGAGCAGCGTACCCAGGGCCATGCCGATCGCGGCTACGGCTGCCACGTAGATGCTGTTGACCAGGAGCAGCTTCACGGATTCGGAGCTGGCAAGGTCCAGCTTCAGTCCGTAGTTGTCCAGGATGGGAACAGCCACGAGTCCGGCCACCCAGGTGGAAATGGCCGTGACCGCGAAGGACACCACCATGACCACCGCCAGTTTGGCGGTGAATGCGGGCAGCCTCTTGGGCACCGCCGCGAACGTGGACCGCGCCATGCCGGTGGTGAACTCCGAACTCATCAGGAGCACGCCCAGGGAGCCAAGGATCAGCTGGGCGAAAGCGATCCCGGAGGTGGGCACGCTGATGGCCAGGTCGCCGCCCTGCGAAGCGGCCCGGACGGCCGCCTGCGGGTCCCGGCTGGCCGCGTTGGCAAACTGCCCGGTGCCCCAGGCGGACAGCGCACCGAAGCCCACCACCACAACTGCCGTGGCCGCGAGCAGGATCAACGTTGAGAGCAGGCTCCGGAACTTGATGATCTCCGAGTTGAGCACCCGGATGAAGGTGGGGCCAGGCAAGGACCGGCCGTGGCTGCCGCTGCTGTGGCCCGCGGCGGACGGTGCCGGTTCGGGCGAAGCCGTCGATTCTGTGGTCATGGCGCTCATTATTTGCTTACCTCCGCGGCGGGCAGGGAGTGGTATTCGACGTCGTCCTTGGTCAGTTCCATATACGCTTCCTCGAGGCTGGCCGTCAGGGGCGTGAGTTCGTAGACCATGACCTGGTTTTCCAGGGCCGCCGCAGCGATTGCCCTGGGATCCAGGCCGGTGACCTCCAGCAGTTCCCGTTCCGGGGCCTCGATGGAGGCACCACGGCCGGCAAGCAGCTGGTGCAGCCGGTCCGGCTGGTCGGTGCGGACGCGGACCCGGGCCTGGCCTTTGCCGGTGATGATGTCGCGGATGGGAGCATCGGCGATGACCCGTCCGCGGCCGATGACGATGAGGTGGTCCGCGGTCTGGGCCATCTCACTCATGAGGTGGCTGGAAAGGAACACGGTGCGGCCCTGCCCGGCGAGGTGCCGGACCAGGTTCCGCACCCAGACCACGCCTTCCGGGTCCAGTCCGTTGACCGGTTCGTCGAGGATCAGGGTCTGCGGGTCGCCGAGCAACGCCGCGGCGATTCCCAGCCGCTGGCCCATGCCCAGTGAGAAGCCTCCTGCTTTCTTGCGCGCCACGGCGTCGAGCCCGGTCATTTCGATCACTTCGTGCACCCGGGTTTTGGGAATGCCGTGAGTGGCTGCCATAGCGAGCAGGTGGTTGTAGGCGCTGCGGCTGGTGTGGACGGCTTTAGCGTCCAGCAGGGCACCCACCTGGCGCAACGGCGCCGTGTGCTTGACGTACGGGAGGCCGTTCACTGTGACCGATCCCGACGTCGGCCGGTCCAGCCCCATGATCATGCGCATCGTGGTGGACTTTCCTGCCCCGTTCGGGCCCAGGAATCCAGTCACTTGCCCTGCCCTGACGGTGAAGCTGACGCCGGCTACGGCGGTTTTCGCCCCGTAGACCTTTGTCAGCCCGTTTGCCTCGATCATGAATGTTCCTTTTGACGGCAGCGCGCGGCTGCGGATGGCGTTCTGTGGGAATTCACTCCCTACGCTAACGGGGGCATCGCCGCTTTTTTGCCGTACTCAGGGATGATTCAGGGGAGAATCAGGGTTGTTGCCGGAAGAGCGCAGTCCCAGCTCAGGGGCGTGGGGAATAGTACGTCAGCGCCTTGCGCCGCACGGTGTAGGCCACCCGGCGCACTCCTGCCAGCGCTTCGCCGTCCACGGCAAGGGCCATGGGCGCGCCGCCGGCATCGATGGTGACCGCCGAGGCCTCGCGCAGGTGCGTGATCCTGGAGCTTGCCACGGTGCCGGTCAGGACGGCCCAGAGCAGCCGCAGGCGGGCGAAGGACTCGTCGGCTGTGATCAGCCTGACGTCCAGTACGCCGTCATCCATGACGGGCCGGATCAGCGGCGCGTGGTCCCGGGGGTAGTAGCGGCCCCGTCCCAGGTAGGCGATCCACACCTTATGCCGGACGCCATCCACGGACAGGGTGATGGGGGTTCCCGCTGCGAAAGTGCGGAACATGGCCACAACGCCGGCCAGCGGCTTTCCGAGGGCGGGTTGCAGGTGCTCCCGGCGGCGCACCAGATTGGGATACAGCCCCAAGCTGGAGGTGTTGAGCATGACCAGTTCGGACACTTCGGGGTTGCCGGCGAGGCCGCGTTCAGCGGTGACTATGCCGATGTCTGCCAGCGCAGCCTCCCCCTTGGTTGCTGCCTCCACGGCGTCCTTGAGGTTTCCGGTCCCGGCGTCCCGCGCAAAGTGGTTCAGGGTTCCGCCGGGCAGCACCAGCAGGGGAAGGGAACGGCCGACGGCGGATGCGGCCGCGGCACCGACGGTTCCGTCGCCGCCCCACACGCCCAGGGCGCGTGTTCCGGGGACGTCTGCGGTTGCGTTGATCTGCTGCACCAGGTCATCGTCGGGCTGAACGGTGTTTATATGAGCCTTTGGGAATACTTCTCGGAGGGCTGCGGCCGTTTCCTCCTTGAAGGATCCACCCAACGTGTTGACCACGATGCTGAGGCCCTCGCCATCGGGCAACCCTGGCGCTTCGGTCCAGGTCCGGGTCGTGGGCGGGATGGGCGGCCGGACCGGCCACCAGTGACGGGTCATCAGGGCGGCGCCTGCACCGATTGCCGAACCGAAGATCACGTCCGAGGGCCAGTGCGCACCAGTGTGGACCCTCGAGTAGGCCACCCCGAGGGCCGCGGGCGCCAAGGCAGCCCCGAGGGCGGGCTGGACCAGGCCGGCACCCACCGCGAAGGCGACTGCGGATGCTGAGTGGCCCGACGGCATGGAGGAGCTCTGGGGCTGCGGGTGGACGAAGCGGAACACCGGGAGGTGTTCCGGCTGCGGCCGGGTCCGGGGAAGCAGTGTCTTGAAAACCAGGTTGGTGGCGGCCGAGGCGACGCCTTGGGCGATCAGCCCGTGTACGGCGGCCCGCCGGGTCTTGCCGGGGAACAGCGCCATAACGGCGGCGATTCCAATCCAGAGCTTGCCCTGATTTGCTGAGGCCGAAAGCCGCCGGAAGAACGCGTCGTGGCTGCCGCCCGGAAGGTCCGAAACATGCTGAAGAAGGTACCTATCCATGCGGCTGGGCCAACTCCGGCGGGGGTGCCTGGTGCTTTCCATGTGATCACCCTAAACCCATGGCCCTTGCGCGCTTCGCTCAACGTCCCTACCTGCGCGGCGGCACCAATCCCGTCAGGGCGCCTTGGTGTCCTCACGCTGCAGGGGCTTGGCGGCACCGGCCAGCAGCAGCGCCACGAGGATTGGTGCCATGATCGCCAGCAGTGCGGTGTGGATGCCGGTGAGGTCGCCGAGGTAGCCGAGCAGCGGCGGCCCGGCCAGGAACGATATATAACCCAAAGTGGATACAACGGATACCCGGGCCGCAGAATGTTTCGGGTCATCGGATGCGGCGGACATTCCCATCGGAAAGGCCAGCGCAGCGCCAATGCCCCAGAGCGCCGCCCCGATGCCGGCAAGCCAGATATTCGACGCCAGTACGAAGAGGCCCAGCCCGGCCGCTGCGGCAGCCATACTGGCCCGCAGCACGGCCACGCGCCCGTACTTGTCGATCACGCGGCCGCCAAGGAAGCGCATGGCCGTCATGGCCAGGACGAAGAGGGCGAACATGAGTGCCCCTGTGGACTCCGACGTGCCCAGGCCGTCCACCGAGGCTTTGGCGATCCAGTCGTTGCCGGCCCCCTCAGTGAGGGTGGCTCCAAGTACCACGACGCCGATCAGCAGGGTCCTGCTGTCCCGCCACGCCGAGGGCCCCTTGGCGGGTTTGGGTTCCCCGGGCGTGGCTGCGGTGGAGGTGTGGGGGAGGAAGAAGCGCGGCGCGGTCAAGGCCACCAGCACCACCACCCCGGCAATGACTATCAGGTGGAGGGGAAGGTCCACACCCAGGCCGGACAGGCCGGCGCCGACCAGGGCGCCCACGAAGGCGCCACCGCTGAAGGCTGCGTGGAACTGCGGCATGATGGTGCGGCGAAGTTTATGTTCGACGTCGGCCCCTTCGATGTTTTGCGCAACATCCCACAGGCCGATGCCGATCCCGAAGAAGAACAGTGAGACCGCGGTTCCGGGTATGGACGTGGCTGACAGCGACGTGGCGATGCCGATGCCCGCGGCGGCAGCCAGCAGCCCGGCAAAGCGGACAGTGTTGGCTGTGCCGATCCGGCCCACCACCATTCCCGCAGTGGGAAGTGCCAGGAGCGACCCCACCGCCGTGCACAGCAGCAGCGTGCCCATCTGGCCGGAGGTGATGTGCAGCGTCTGCGTGACTGCCGGGATCCTTGCAGCCCAACTGGCGAACACGAGGCCATTGATGCCGAAGACCACAAACGTGGCGGCAGCCGCCGCTCTCAGTCCCGCATGCTGTTCAGTGCCGGCATTGATGCTCATACGTTCACTACTTCCACAGAGTACTTGTCGAGTTGTTCTTGTTCCCGGGCATTGAATTCCCGGTCGGTGACGATAACGTCCACCCGGTCCAGGCCGCCGATGAGGACCCTCGCGTGCGCCTGCCATTTTGTCGCGGACGCGGCAACCACCACCCGCGCTGACGCGTCGAGGCCGGCTCTCTTGACCGCGGCATCGTCCAGGTCGTGGGCCAGCAGGCCGTCAGTGAAGTCCACGGCACACGGGGTGAGAACGGCGGTGTCAAAACGCAGCGACCTGATGTTGGACTCCGCGAGGGGTCCGCGGAAACAGAGCTCACCGGCCACCAGGCTCCCCCCTGGCAGCAACAGCGCAGGCCGGGAGCCGGCCCCAGCGTCCCCTCCGGCAGCCGCATTGAGTCCGGGCAGGGACATCGGCATCAGTGTCAGTTCGCGGCCGGTCACGGCGCGGGCCACCTCGGTGGCTGTACTGCCGCTGTCCAGCCAGACAAGTGCGCGATCCGCCAGCAGCCCGGCGACGGCGGCGGCGATGCGCCTCTTCGCGTCCCTGTCCTCCAGCTCCCGCAGTCCGTAGCCGGGGTTCTGGCCCTGCCCGATCAGGCTCCTGGCGCCACCGTGGATCCGCCGGAGGACGCCGTTTCCCGCCAGTGTCTCGAGGTCGCGGCGGATCGTGGCCCCGGAAGCGTCACAGGCCAGCATTAGTTCTTCGACGCTCACCTCGGCCTGCCGCCGGAGGATTTCGGCAATGGTTCTGTGCCGTTCATCCGTCTTCATGAACAAATGCTATCAATTTATGATCATTTGCTCATATAGCTGTTCATGCAGCCCTCAACGGGCGCGTTCCACCCGCTGTTCGTCCCAGACCGGTTCGGCGGACTCGTAGACTTTTCCGTCCGAGCCGAAGACCAGGAACCGGTCGAAGGTCCGGGCGAACCAGCGGTCGTGGGTCACCGCGAGCACGGTTCCTTCGAAGTGGTCGATTGCCCGCTCCAAGGCCTCGGCGGAGTGCAGGTCCAGGTTGTCCGTGGGTTCATCCAGCAGCAGCAGCGTGGCGCCACTAAGTTGGAGGAGCAGGATCTGGAACCGTGCCTGCTGGCCGCCGGAGAGGGATTCATACTTCTGTTCCGACTGCCCTGCCAGGCCATAGCCATCCAGGGCGCCCGCGGCTGCCTCCCGCCCCAGCCCGGACCGGTGTTCATCGCCGCGGTGCAGGATATCCAGCAGGGTCTTGCCCAGGAGGTCGGGCCGGACATGGGTCTGGGCAAAGAACCCGGGCCTGATCCGTGCACCCAGCTTGACGGTCCCTTCGTGCGGGACCTCGGCAATGTCGACGTCGGATACGGGCAGGTGTTCGCGTTCCGGGTCGGTGCCGCCGGTGGCGAGAAGGCGCAGGAAGTGGGATTTGCCGGAACCGTTGGAGCCCAGCACGCCCACGCGGTCGCCGAACCATACTTCGGTGGAGAAGGGCTTCATGAGCCCGGTCAGCTCCAGTTTTTCCGCCACGATGGCGCGCTTGGCGGTCCGGCCGCCCTTGAGCCGCATCTGGACGTTCTGTTCGATGGGAAGCGCCTCGGGGGGACCGGCCTCGAGGAACTTGGCCAGCCGGGTCTGGGCTGCGTGGTACCGGTTGGCCATGTCCGAGCGGAACGCCGCCTTGTTCTTGTACATGTTGACGAGTTCCTTGAGCTTGATGTGCTCCTCGTCCCAGCGCTTCCGCAGTTCTTCGAAGCGCGCGTTCCGGTCCGCGCGGGCCTCTACGTAGGACTCGAATCCGCCGCCATGGATCCAGGCTGCAGCGCCGTTGATCCCGGGCTCCAGCGTGACGATCCGTCCCGCCGCGTTGTTCAGGAGTTCGCGGTCGTGGCTGATGAAGAAGACCGTCTTCTTCGACTCGTTGAGCTTTTCCTCCAGCCAGCGCTTGCCCGGAACGTCCAGGTAGTTGTCCGGTTCGTCCAGGAGGAGGAGGTCGTCCGGGCCGGCGAACAGTGCTTCGAGGACCAGCCGTTTCTGTTCCCCGCCGGAAAGGGTCGACGCCGCGCGGTGCTGTGCGCGGTCAAAGGGCAGTCCCAGCGCTGCCATGCAGACTTCGTCCCACACTGTCTCGACGTCGTAACCGCCGGCGTCGCCCCAGTCCACGATGGCCTGGGCGTATCGCATCTGGGTGGGCTCGTCGTCGTGCTCCAGCATGGCCAGTTCCGCCTCGTCAACCTCACGGGCAGCGGCCGCCAAGGCCGGGGGAGCAGCGGACACCAGGAGGTCCCGGACGGTTGAACCGTCACGGACCTGTCCTACGAACTGGCGCATGATTCCCATGTTCCCGGAGCGGCCGATGACGCCCTCGTCCGGGACCAAGTCTCCGGCGATGATTCGGAACAGCGTGGTTTTTCCCGTGCCGTTGGGCCCGATCAGGGCGGTCTTGGTCCCGTCCGGGACCTTGAAGGTCACTCCGTTCAGGAGCTGGGTGCCGTCGGAGAGGAAATAGTCGATGCCGGAAACGTCAATATGGGCCACGCCGTCAATCCTCCCACGGCGGACCCTAGCCGGCCGCGGTGAGGAACTGCTTCAGCAGCGGACCCGAGGTGGTGGCGCCCAGGCCGCCGTCCTCCACGAACACTGCCACGGCCAGGTCGCCGTGGACGGCCACGATCCAGGCGTGGGTCTTGGGCGGATTCTCGGTACCGAACTCGGCGGTTCCCGTCTTCGCACCTACGGGCGCACCGGGGACGCTGGCGAGGAACCCTGCGTGGCCGGAGGTGACCACGGCACGCATCATGTCAGCCAGGGATGCCGCCTCCGCTGCCGTGATCGGTTTGTCCGATGCCGTGGACGGGGCTTCGGCTGTGGCCGTCGCTGTCGGTTCGGCCGCCGGGGCGGTGGACCCTGCAGCGGTTCCCGCGGCGGGGGCCGCGGCGGGGGCCGCGGCGTCGGGGTTGAGCACCAACTGCGCCGAAACGGGGGCACCCTTGGCAACCGAGCCGGCCATGATCGCCGCAGCCAGGGGGGAGAGCAAAACCTTGCCTTGGCCGATCATGGAAGCCGCGTGTTCGGTGCCCTGGGCCTGGCCCGGCACCGAACCCAGCAACGCTTCCGCCCCAAGTTTCGGCGCTTCGACCGCTACGCCCAGGGAGGCGGCCGCAGCTTCGAGCTGGCTCTGCGATACCGAGTCGCGCTGGGAAATGAAGGCGGTGTTGCAGGAGTGCGCAAAGGCGTCCCGGAGGGTCACCGCCCCCAGGGAGGTGGTGGGGTAGCCCTCGGAGTTCTTGAAGGTGCGCCCGTCCACCGTGAGGGTGGGGGTGCACTGGACCGTGGAGTCCGGATTCATGCCGTTCCGGAACATGGCCAGGGAATCCACCATCTTGAAGATGGAGCCCGGGGCGTACTGGCCCAGCAGGGCCGTGTTGTAGCCATTGCTTCCCGGGCCCGAGGCCGCGGCGAGCACGGCTCCGGTGGAGGGCCGGAGTGCCACGATGGCCGATGCCGGCCCCACGGACTCCAGGGTGGATTCGGCCAGGGTCTGGAGCCGCGGATCGAGGGTGGTCTTCAGCGGCGTGCCGGGCTTGGGTGCCACCTGGAAGAGGACCCGCCGGGAGTCGGTGCCGGCGGACTGGATCTGTTCACGCGTCAGGTCGGCCCGCTGCGCCCGGATGACGACGGCGTCTGATCCACGCAGTTGTGCATCGTACTGTTGCTGGAGCCCGCCGATGCCGGCAACATCGCCGGCGTCCAAGGCACCATTGGATGCGTCAATTTGTTCAGCGGTGGCTTCACCGACCGATCCAAGTATGGCGCGGGCGAACGTCCTGCTGGGGGCAAGCGGGACGGACGCGGGGATGCCGCGGGCGCCGGGGATGGCCTGGATCTGTTGATCCGAGATGGTCCGGCCTTCTTCACGCAGGGTGATGGCCGGGACGAAAGCCTGCGCACCCGCGGCCTTGACCTGCTGCACGTAGGCGGCAGGGTCCACGCCCACCAGTGCGGCCAGCTTGCCGGCCGAATCGGCGGGGTCTGCGGCGCCCAGTTGAGTCTTGTCGATGCCCACATTAACCACGGGACGGTAGGTCACCAGCGGCACGTCGCCGGCACCAAGGATGTCCGCCCGTTGGGGGGACTGGGAGCCTTTGGTGACAATCTCACTGTCCGTCAGGCCAGGTGCCAGGAGCGCCGGGTCCCACACCGTCAGCCACTTGCCGCCGGACTTCTTGAAGTTCGCCGAGCTGGTGTAGGTCCATTCGGCGGCGCCGAACTTCCAGGTGTAGCTCAGCGGCGCAGACGCCTTGTCGCCGTCGAGGGTGAGTCCGCCTGCATGGACCTCGGGCTTCTGCGGATCCAGGGCCGCGAAGACCTGGTGAAGCTGGTCGTTGGCCGCTGCGGCGTCCTTGCCGTCAAAGGCCACCGAGCCAACGTCCAGCGATGAGACTGCGCCGGCCAGCTGTTGGGCGGCGGCTTCGGCCCCGCTCTTTCCGTCGTCGCAGGCCACCAGGGAGGTACCCAGGACGAGCGCAGCTACGGCAAGCGAAAGTTTTGTTGATTTCCCCATGGGGCCATTATCCCCCTGGGCCGGCAGCGTGCTGCACCGTGTCGTCGCAGGCCAGGCGGTTGTGGCAGCGCCGCCGTCCGTCAGGGCCTAGCCGAGGGAAAGGTCCGGAACCGGTAGCTTGAAAATGTCCTTTAGGGCGTACGTTGCGGCGTGCATCCCGGGCATTCCCGTAACACCCGGGCCCGGGGGCGTGGACGATGAGCAGAGGTAAACGCCCAGCAGCGGGGTCCGCCACGGGACGGGGGACACCACGGGCTTTTGGACCAGGCCGCGTACGTCCATGATGCCGGCGCTGAAGTCGCCGCCAACGTAGTTGCGGTTGTACCGGGCAAGCTGTGCCGCGGTGATGGAGTGCGATTCCACCACGAGGTCGCGGAATCCCGGGGCAAACCGTTCCAGCTGCGCGGTCACCTCGCCGGTCATGTCCCGCGTGGAGCCTGCGGGGACGTGGCAATACGTCCACAGCGTGTGCCGCCCCTCCGGGGCCCGTCCCGGGTCGAACCGGGAGGGCTGGGCCACCAGGACATAGGGCCGCTCGGGATGGCGGCCGGCGCTGACCTCGTTCTCCGAAGCTGCCAGCTCGGCCCGGGTGCCCCCCACGTGGACCGTGCCGGCGTCGGCAAGGCCGCTGGCCTGCCACGGCACCGGACCGGACAGGATGAAGTCCACCTTGCAGGAGCCGTTTCCGTACCGGAACGCCTCGAGGGCCCTGCGGTAATGGCCCGGCAATGCCTCGCCCGCCATGTCCAGCAGGCCGCGGGGTGCCACATCCAGCAAGGTGGCCCTGGTGGCCGGAAGTTGCTCCAGCCGGTCGATGGGGGTGTCGGTGTGGATGACGCCGCCGTGGGCGCGGATGTCGTCGGCGAGGGCCGCCGCGATGGAGGCGGAGCCGCCCCGGGGGATGGGCCATCCGTCCTTATGCCCCAGGGCACCGAGCATCAGGCCGGCCCCGGATGCTGCAAGGGAAGGCAAATGCGAGATGGCGTGCGCGGCAACTCCGCTCAGGAGGGCGGGTGCAAGGTCTTCCTTGAACCGTGCGTTCCACAATCCGGTCCCCTGTTCCAGGGTCCGCAGTCCATAAACACCCGCCATCACCGGATTGCGGGGGATGCGCAGGAGCTGGTTCTGGGTGAAATCCATGATGTCGCCAACGTGCCGGACCAGCGGTTCCATGAGCCGGCGGTACGCAGCGCCGTCCCGGCCCAGTTCCGTAGCGGTCCGCTCCAGCGACGTGTAAGCCAGGGCGGCCCGCCCGCCGTCCAGCGGGGAGCCGAAGGACACCTCCGGGGTGATCAGGTCCACCCTCCGGGGCAGCTCGAAGGCACGGAAGAACGGGGATGCCAGCGCCATGGGATGCACCGCGGAGCAGACGTCATGGAAATGTCCCGGCTGCATGAGTTCGGTGGTGCGCGTACCGCCACCGATGGTCGGGGCCGCCTCGAAGACTTCCACGGACAGTCCGGCCCTTGCCATGACAGCCGCTGCCGAGAGTCCGTTGGGGCCGGAGCCCACTACTGCGACATCAGGCACGGGACCCGGCTTTCCACGGGATCACTGATTCCGGGGACCGCGCGGGATCCAGCCGGAACCAGTCGGGCGCGTTCGTGAAGGGGCCGCCGTGCGGATCATCAACGTGGTGGCGGCGGATGGGGTCATAGGCGGGGTCGTAGATGTCCCACACGATGCGGGCCATAAGGTAGGCCACCGCAGCCATGTGAGCGGCGACGGCGAGGACGTAGTACGGCATGTCCAGGTTGTGTTGGGACGAACCGGCGCTGGTCACTTGTCCAAGGTACATCCAGATCGCTGCCCAGTGCAGGGCCTCGATGCCCTGCCAGATCAGGAAGTCGCGCCACCTGGGCCTGGCGAGGGCAAGCAGCGGGATCAGCCAGACCACGTACTGGGGTGAGTAGACCTTGCTGGTGAGGATAAAGGCCGCGACGATCAGGAAAGCGAGCTGCGCCAGGCGGGGGCGTCGGGGAGCCGTCAGCGCTACGGCAGCTATCGCGGCGCACAGCAGGACGAACAGCCATGCTGACAGGGCACTGACGGCGTCCGGGGCCAGCCCGGACCAGCCAAGCCTGCCGGCCACCAGGTTGTAGGCAAACCAGGGAGAACTGTATCCGGCGCCCCGGTCCGCGCTGTACTGAAAGAAATAGGCCCAGCCGGAGGGGTTGGCAGCTGCGAACGGCAGGTTGACCACCAGCCATGTGGCGGCGGCACTGCCGGCGGTCACCAACAGCGGCCGCCACCGTCCGGTGCGCACTGCAAGCAGCAGGATGGCCCCCAGGACCAGCAGGGGATAGAGCTTGGTTGCCGTGGCCAGCCCAATCAGGATTCCGGCAGGCACCTGCCGGTTCCGGGCAAAAAAGTACATTCCGGCGGCCAACAGGCAGGCTGCCCAGAGATCCCAATTGATGGTTCCCGCGAGGATAATCCCGGGGGCGACCGCCACCATGGCGGCGTCCCAGGGACGGCGGCCGGGCATGCGCGCAATTGCCAGGACGGTGAGCATGGCCACGGCCGCCAGCAGCACGGCGTTGATGTCGAAGTAGGCCAAGGCGCGGGCGTTGGCGTCTCCACCGGGAACCAGCCAGGCCGTCAGTCCCGCAATCAATCCGATGAGCACCGGGTACTCAAACTGGCTGCCGCTGCCGAGAATGGGGAACACCCCCTGTGCCATGCCGCGGTTACGGAACAGCTCCGGGAAGTCCGAGTAGCACGTGGCGTAGAACTGGGTTGGTGTCTCCCAGCCGTTGACCCGGCAATAGCCTTTGAGCAGGATTCCCAGCAAGGCCGCCAGTGCCGTCAGGAGCACCAACACCCGTTCCACGGTGTAGAGCCCGGGGGAGGCAACGCCGGGATCCGCCCTGGTCCCGAGCGGGCCGCCCACTACCTCGGTGAAATTCCGGAGCAACGCATCGCTCCGGCTTGGCACCACGATTCGGGGCCGTCGTCCACCCTCCGGCGGCTGGGTCTCGTGCATGAAGTCGAGCTTACAGCCGGCCCCTGCGTGAAGCGCGGGGGCCGGCTGTCAGCGCAAGCCGCCGAGCTGCTGGTGCAGGAGCACGAAAACGTCGTTTCGATGCTGCTCCAACAGGTGACGGTTGAATGAACTGCGTCGCTGCATTGGGCGGGACAGGAGCCCCAGGATTTTTCGCATCAAGGAAAGCACCTCCTTTCACTTTATTGGGGCACAAAAGTGCATGACGAATTCACGCCTTTTTTCGGCGCGTAAAAGCACGGAAAGAAGACGCGTGAATTTCATAGCGGAAATGGGCCGGAAATTGCAGGAAAGAATACAATTCCAAGGGACGCCGGCACCGCCGGAAGCCATGTACCTGCGCCGGGCCGGAACGCGGGATGGCGCGGACGCGGTTTCAGGCGTCAGCGGAGCGTGGGCTTGTGCAGGTGCTGCTTAGGAGAGTCAGCGCAGGAGAAGCGGCCTGCCGGCGGGTATCCGGGAACTGGCCCTAATGGGCCCGTGTTACCGGGAAACCTGGTTCCGGTTAGCGGCGCCGCGAAGGACCGGGGAGAGCGGCAGACCGCCACCCGGTACCGACCGAGGCCACGCGCGCAGCACCAGCAAAGGCCGGGAACGCATTGATGGGGGTGTTCCATTCGCCAGTCAAAGTCATCATTTTCCCAACCTCCTTTTCTGCTGTCCGCTGCGTGGTGTGCAATGCGGTCCTTGACCCGGGCAGATTGCCGTGGGGTCAGGAATAAAGCTACCCCAGGAATCCGGAAAAGACCAGCAATTGCCGGGAAAAGGGGAAAAGTTTTTAGTAGTAAGTAATTTACAGGCCCCAGCGCACTATAGCGGGCGTCTTTTTATCCCAGCCCAGGGTGCATACCTTGGCAGTGCCGAGGACAAAGTGCCGGCCTTCCGTGGGCGGCAATTCGAGCCAGCGCGCGGTAAGGATCCGGGAGAAATGCCCGTGCGCCACAATCAGCACATTGTCCATCCCGGATTCCAGGATCCGGCCGATGATCTTGTCCGCCCTCGCGGCCACCTCGTCAAGGGTTTCACCGTTGGGAACACCGTGGGTCCAGATCAGGTAGTCGGGGTTGTCCTTGCGGATCAGGTCCGAGCTGATGCCTTCGTAGTCCCCGTAGTTCCACTCCACCGCGAGCGGTTCGTGCCGGGCATCAGGGAAGCCGGCGAGCTCCGCAGTGCGCCGGGCACGCCGCAGCGGCGATGTGAGCACCAGGTCGAAGTCGACTCCGTCCAGGACCTTGCGGGCCTCCACGGCCTGCTGTTCGCCTTCCACCGTCAGGGGGAGGTCGGTCAGGCCGGTGTACTGCCCGCTCTTGGACCATTCGGTTTCGCCGTGGCGGAGGATCCAGAGCTGGGGACGCGGGGCGAAGGTGGGGTTGGTCATTTTGGCTCCTCAGCGGGTGAAGGTTCGACGACGGCGGGAGAGGCTCCGGGCTCCGGCCCGGCAGGTGCTGATTCAGGCTGTCCGGCCCACCAGCTGAGCAGGCGCGCCTCGGCCTCTTCCGCGGGCAACGGTCCGTGTTCCATCCGTTCATTAAGGAGGAACTTGTAGGCGCGGCCCACTACGGGGCCTGGTTTGAGCCCCAACAACTCCATGATGCGGGCTCCGTCCAGGTCCGGGCGCACGGAGTCCAGCGATTCCTGTTCGCGGAGCGCGGCAATGCGGGACTCCAGGTCGTCGTAGGCGAAGGACAGCCGGTCGGCCTTGCGCTGATTTCGGGTGGTGACGTCGGACCGGGTGAGCCGGTGCAGCCGCTCCAGCAGCGGGCCGGCGTCCGTAACGTACCGCCGTACAGCGGAGTCGCTCCAGCCGGCGTCGCCGTAGCCATAGAAACGCATGTGGAGTTCCACCAGCCGTGCAACGGCCTTGATGGTGTCATTGTCGAACCGCAGCGCCTTCATCCGTTTGGATGTGAGCTTGGCACCCACCATGTCGTGGTGGCGGAAGCTCACCGCGCCGCCCGGTTCGAAGCGGCGCGTCGCCGGCTTGCCGACGTCGTGCATCAACGCTGCGAAACGCAGCACGAAGTCAGGGCCGGGCACTGCCCCCTCCGAATCTGTTTCAAGCTCGGCTGCCTGCTCCAGGACCTGGAGGGAGTGCTGGTAGACATCCTTGTGCCGGTGGTGCTCGTCGGCTTCGAGGCGGAGGGCGGAGACTTCCGGCAGGACATGCTCAGCAAGCCCTGTCTCCACCAACAGGTCCACACCAACACGCGGCCGGGCACCGCACACCAGCTTGACCAGTTCGTCCCGCACCCGCTCCGCGGAAATGATCTTGATCCGGTCAGCCATGTGGGTCATGGCGTCACGGACGTCGTCGCGGACCGAGACCCCCAGCTGCGCAGCGAAACGGGCCGCCCGCATCATCCGCAGGGGGTCATCGGAAAAGGACGCCTCCGGCGAACCGGGAGTGGCGAGCAGAGAGGCGTGCAGGTCCCGCACCCCGCCGAACGGATCCACCAGTTCCAGGGAAGGCAGTTTCAACGCCATGGCGTTAATGGTGAAGTCGCGTCGCAGCAGGTCGTCGGTGAGCGAGGAACCGAAAGCCACCACGGGCTTGCGGGAGTCGGGATCATAGGCCTCGGCCCGGTAGGTGGTGATCTCGATCTGGAAGCCCGCTTTGCGCATGCCGATCGTGCCGAAGGCGCGCCCGATCTCCCAGAAGTTGTCCGCCCACTTCTTGATCAGTGCCACCGTCTGGTCCGGGGTGGCGTCCGTGGTGAAGTCCAGGTCGGGTGAGGTCCGGCCAAGGAAAAGGTCGCGCACCGGGCCGCCCACAAGGGACAGCTCGTGGCCGGCGTCCACGAACCGCTGTCCTAGCTCCAGGACCACCGGATCCACCTTGAAGTCAACGGTGTGGGAATCAATCTTGTGATGTGCGTGCGACATAGTTCCTTAAGCTTGGCAGAAACCAGCGCCGCGGCAGTCCAAAAAAGCGTCAAGATCCGCGCTGATTGACGTTCCCGGTCGCCAAATGCGTCACATCCCGTCCATGTTGGTGTCATGTTCCGGTCATCACGAACGGGCAACAGTCGTTAGAGTGGACTCCATGGCCCATCCAGTACCGAGCGCTCCCGGCAGGAGGACGAACGCACCATTGCCATCGGCAATCGGGGCGCACGTTGCCCCTGCCCAGCAATCGGCACCGGCGTCACTGCCCACGGTTGAGGAAGTCTCAGCCGGCGGTGTGGTGGTGGACACGTCCGACGCCGAATTGAGGGTTGCGATCATCGCCCGCCTTAATCGCGGCGGACGTTTGGAATGGTGCCTGCCCAAGGGGCATCCGGAGGGCAAGGAAAACAACGAGCAGGCGGCCGTCCGCGAAATTGCCGAAGAAACCGGCATCGAGGGAGACATCCTGGCGCCGCTGGGGAGCATCGACTACTGGTTCACGGTCAGCGGCCACCGGGTCCACAAAACTGTTCACCATTACCTTCTGCGCGCCACCGGCGGCGAGCTCACCATTGAGAACGATCCCGACCAGGAAGCCGTGGATGTGGCCTGGGTTCCCATCCAGGAGCTGGCCCGGAAGCTGTCCTTCCCCAACGAACGCCGCATCGCGGACCTCGCCCGCGAGGTCCTGCCCGGACACCTCTGACCCCGGACGCCGCCGTCGTCATTGCGGTGTTACGGGCAGGCGGGTGAGACGATGAACTCGATGTCAGCTACCAACTTTCCTTCCGACCGGCCCGGCCGGACCGATGACGCCGCACCCGGCGACGCAACCGCCGAGGCGGCAGCACCCGAGGCCGCGCAGCCCGCGGCCGCGGGTCCCAGCGAGTCCCGTTCCAGCGCCATCATGGCAGCCGGAACGCTCGTCTCCCGTTTCCTGGGCTTCGGCAAGACCTGGATGCTCGGCACCGCCTTGGGCCTCGGCTCAACGGTCAATGACACGTTCATCAACGCCAACAACCTGCCCAACCTGATCTTCCTGCTGGTGGCCGGCGGAGTCTTCAACGCCGTGCTGGTCCCGCAGATCATCAAGGCAAGCAAGGCACCGGACAGGGGAGCGGACTACATCAGCAGGCTGCTGACGCTCGCCGTCCTGATCCTGTTCGGCCTGACGGCGCTGGTCACCCTAGCGGCGCCTGCGGTGATCGACCTGACCACCCAGGGCTACTCACCGCAGCAGAAGGCGCTGGCAGTCACGTTCGCCTTCTGGTGCCTGCCGCAGATCTTCTTCTACGGCCTGTACGCCCTGCTGACCCAGGTCCTGAACGCCAACGGCGCGTTCGGCCCCGCCATGTGGGCACCCATCCTGAACAACGTGGTGGCCATCGCCGGTCTGGGGATGTTCATCTGGATCTTCGGAACCAACGAGTTCAGCAGCCATACGATCGACAACTGGGGAGCCAGCCAGACGCTCCTGGTGGCCGGGTTCTCCACCATCGGCGTGCTGTCACAAACTGCCATCCTGCTGGTGCCGGTCTTCCGGCTGAAGCTCGGACTACGGCCCAGGTTCGGCTGGCGGGGCGTGGGCCTGGGCCACGCTGCCAAGCTGAGCGTCTGGACCCTCCTGACGGCCGCCGTCGGGCAACTGGCCTTCCTGTATGTCATGCGCATCGCCACCATTCCCGGCGCCGAACGCATCCGGTTGCAGGAGGCGGGGGACCCGTCCGCCTCCACCCTTCCCGGCAACGCAGTCCTCGAGGTGGCCAGCCAGCTGTACCTGCTGCCGCACTCCATCATTGCCCTGTCCCTGGCCACCGTCCTGTTCAACCGAATGACCCGTGCGTCGCAGGACGGCAACCGGGCGGAGCTTCGTGACGCGCTCTCGCACGGGCTGCGGACCATGGCCGTCGCCACGGTGTTCGGCGCCCTGGCACTGTTTGCCCTGGCCGGTCCACTGGGCATGTTCTTCTCCGGCGGCTCTCGCCAGGACGGCGTCATGCTGGCCCAAACACTGACCATCCTGGCGCTCAGCACACCGTTCATGAGCGCCAACTTCATGATGTCCCGGGTGTTCTACGCCAACGAGGACGCCCGCACGCCGTTCTACGTGCAGCTGCTGCTTGCCGTGGTCTACGTTGCCGGTGCGTTCGCCATCCAGTTCCTGCCGGTGGGACAGATCATCTACGCCATCGCCGTCCTATACATGGTGGGCAACATCCTTTCGGTGGTCATCAGCGCGTTCTTCCTGCGGCGCATGCTGGGCAGCCTTGACGGTCCGCGGATCGCCAACTCCTACATCCGCATGGGCTACGCAGCGCTTGGCTCGGCGGTCGTCGGCGCGGCCGCCCTTTGGCTGCTGGGCAGCTACAACCCCGATGGTTTCGCTTGGAGCGGCCGCCTCCAGGCCCTGCTGACTGTCGCCGTTGCAGGGCCGGTCATGCTGGCCGTCTACTTCCTGCTGCTCAGGGTCTTCAGGGTCTCCGAACTCGCCGACATGCTGCGGCCACTGCTGGGCCGGTTTGGGCGCAGCGCCTCCGTTGCACCCGCGGCGGGGACCACGCCATCGCCCTCGCACCCGGAGGGGAAGGGCGGGGAGCACATTCAGCGTCCGGAACGGGCCACCACGTCGGTGGACACGGGACTCATTCCCCGGATTTCCGGCGAGTTCGACGCCGTCTCCTTCCGCGCCGGCCCGGATCCGGAGCGCGGGTCAGACCGCCAGTACGTGCACGACGACGGCGGCCGGCAAGTGCGGGCGGCTGACTACCTGCCAGGAGAGGAGCAGCCCGCCACAGCGCGCGGAGGCCTGCTCAGCGAACAAATCCCCCTTCCCGGCCGCCGGACGTACCAGGGGAAGGCCGGCGAGAACCCGTACTTCAAGAACCGCCGCCCACGGAAAAAGTGACGCCGGTACGGTCCGGCGCCGGTCTTGTCCGCGGCTGTCAGGGGCTGATCGGCTAGGATCGAACAGGTACAGGGGTAGTTGCATCCAGGGCCGTGCGCGGCACCTGGACGGCGGTTGCGTCATTGAAGCCGGCAATCCCGGACAGTCTAGGAGGAACACGTGTCCAACCCGATCGATGTCGGATCAGTACTGGGCGGCCGTTACAAGGTCACAGCCACGGTATTGGCCTCCCACGACCACGATCTGGTGCTTGACGGCGTGGACCAGGTCCTGAACCGGCCGGTCAGCATCCTTGTTGCGGGCCCGGAGAACACGGAGCAGGTTGCCCAGAGCGCCCGCGAAGTGGCCACCGGCGAACGCCCCGGTACGGTGCAGGTGCTGGACCTCGGCGTCACCGAAGATGCCACCTACCTCATCACCAACCACACCTCGGCCGCCGACCTCCTGGACCTCGTGGTGGCTTCCAACCCGCCCTACGTCGAACCGTTCTTTACGGACACGCTGGGCAGTGAGATCTTCGGCCAGGCCCGTTCCCACGAACCCGAGCCCTACGACGAGGAAGACAACGTCGACGCCGGGTACATCAACTACTCCGATTCGCACCCGAGCCAGGTTGATCCTTATCCTTCCGCGCCGGCCGCGCCGCCCAGGCCCACAGTCCGGCCCGCAGGCCAGGCACCTTCGGCGCCACCTGCTTCCGGCCGCGCTAGTGCAGCCGGGGCAGCCGCTGCGGGTGCAGCGGGCGCAGCCGCAGCCGGTGCCGCCGCTGGCCGACGGCCCGCCAACGTTGATCCCGATGCCACAGCCGCCCAGCCCGTACAGCCTGCCGCCGAGCGCGACGCCGGGTTCGGGCCGGCAAACACTGCGGACACGGACACCGGTCCCACCGACACCACCCAGGCACACCCCCAGCAGTCCGTTGCAGACGGCAAGCCAAAGGTTTCCCTGTGGTCTGATGACGACTATGCACAGTCTGCCGACGACGACTACCACCAGGACAGCGACGCCCCGGAAGAGCCCCGCAGCGGCAGGTCTGCCCTGTTTGCCCGTGCGGCGGCCCCGGCTGCCGCAGGCACCGCATTTGCCGGCCGGGACCATGACGACGATGACCAAGACGAGTCCGAAAACCAGCCGCGTTCCATGCGCTGGCTGGTTGGCGGTCTCCTGGCCGTGGTCCTGATTGCCGGGCTGATCTTCGCCGTCACCAACCTTGGCAGCCTGTTTAGCCCCTCCCAGCCGCAGGCCAAGTCGACTCCGCCCGTGAGCACCAGCGCACCCCAGGCGTCTGCGTCGGCCACCCAGGCAGCGCCGTCAGCGCCGCCGGCGGTGCCGCCCGCAATCGAAAGCGTGACCCGGCAGGGGAACTTCGACTTTGCTGCCACGTTTGATGGCGATCTGGTCAAGGCTTATGACGGAAACAACGCCAGCTACTGGTCCGACATGGAGTTTGCCACTGAAAACTGGGGCGGCCTTGCCCCGCAGGGCGTTCCGCTCGTGGTGAAGTTGAAGAGCAAGGCCACGGTGTCATCCATCACGCTGTCCCAGCTTGGCGGGTCCGGTGGCAACATCACCGTCTACACCAACGACCAGCCATCCCTGGACGGTGCGAAGGCAGTGGGTACCAACAGCTTCACCTCCACCGACCTGAACATGCCGCTTCCCGAGCCGGTACAGGCGCAGTACGTGATCATCTCAATCAATTCGCTTCCCAAGCTTGCTGCTCCGAAGACGCGTTACGGTTACGGCCTCCGCCTCGCGGAAATCAAGGTCCAGTAGGCCGCCTATACCCTGCGGTTGTTACGGCCGCGCGGAGTGTCCTGAACGGGGAATGTACTCTGGGAAGAGCGCCCTGCGAAGGATAGTTCTATACCTTTTGCGGTGGTTCACCTTGTCCGGGCGCTGGAATATTCAGCACCCGGGCACGGTTGTGCCATGTGGCCGGCCTCCACGGGGAGGCGAGTCGAACAAGGAAGAGGTTCACGTTTCAGTGACCATCGCAGAAAACACGGCGTCCGACGTACGTGATGTCATCATCGTGGGCTCTGGCCCGGCAGGTTACACGGCAGCGGTGTACACCGCGCGCGCAAACCTCAAGCCGCTGCTGCTCGCAGGTTCAGTGACCGCCGGCGGCGAATTGATGAACACCACGGACGTGGAAAACTACCCCGGCTTCCCTGAAGGCATCATGGGGCCGGACCTGATGGAGAATTTTGAGAAGCAGGCCGCCCGGTTCGGCACTGAGATCCAGTTCGAAGATGTCACCGAACTGGATCTCGAAGGACCGGTAAAGTCGGTCACCATCGGCACGGGGGAGACGTTCAAGGCAAAGGCTGTCATCCTTTCCACCGGATCCGCCTACCGGGAGCTGGGCCTTCCCAACGAGAAGCGGCTGTCCGGCCACGGTGTTAGCTGGTGCGCAACCTGCGATGGTTTCTTTTTCAAGGACCAGGACATCGCGGTCATCGGCGGCGGCGACTCGGCAATGGAGGAGGCCCTCTTCCTCACCAAGTTTGCGAAATCAGTAACGGTTGTACACCGGCGTGATTCCCTCAAGGCTTCCAAAATCATGGCGGACCGGGCGCTTGCGCACGAGAAGATCACCTTTGCCTGGAACAGCGCCGTCGATGATGTCCTCGGCGACGACAAAGTCACCGGTCTGCGGTTGAAGAACCTGCTTGATGGATCTGTATCCGAACTTGCCGTTACCGGGGTTTTCGTCGCTATCGGCAACGATCCCCGGACGGATCTCGTCAAGAACGTCCTGGACCTGACGCCTGAGGGCACCATCGCGGTGGAGGGCCGCAGTTCCCGGACCAGCCTCCCGGGTGTATTCGCGGCCGGCGACGTCGTTGACCCGACCTACCGCCAGGCAATCACTGCTTCCGGTTCGGGATGTGTCGCGGCTATCGACGTCGAACACTACCTGGCCGACCTGCCCGCCTAATTCGCGCCACTGTTATCCGAAGAGAAAGACAAGGTTATGAGCAACGCAAAAGATGTAACTGACGCAAGTTTCGGCACCGACGTCCTGTCCGCCGACAAGCCGGTCATCGTAGACTTCTGGGCTGAGTGGTGCGGCCCCTGCCGTAAGCTGGGCCCGATCCTCGATGAGATTTCGGTCGAATACGGCGAGAAGGTTGACGTTGTGAAGGTCAATGTCGATGACAACCCGGCAATCGCTGCCGAATACGGCATCACGTCCATTCCGGCGGTCTATCTCTTCCAGGGTGGCGAAGTGAAGAGCACCGTCATCGGCGCGAAGCCGAAGCAGTTCTTCGAGAAGGAATTCGCCGACGTTCTTTCCTGATCTGCAGCACTGTTAGTGCCAGCACCGGGTTAGGTTGAAAGCGGCTGCCGTCGTCCGACGGGGGCCACTTTTTTGTCTGCCTGCGGGTCGGCGCGCTTTGACACTTCTTCAATGTAGGCCAAACTGCTCATCGTTGCAGCGGTTGACGCCGACGGTGTTGGCTCGTGGTCCTGTTTCACGTGAAACACCCAACGGCGGCGCCTCAAACTACTGGCCCGGGAGAGTGTTGTCCGGTCATGTTGTTCGCGGCAAAGAGGGGGCTTAGACGGGCTCGTAGTCGCAGGGGGAGTTATCTCTACGTGACGCCTGGTCATGGCTTCCTCAGGCCTTCTGCGCCCGAAGCGCCCAGAATCTGCCCGAGACTTGCGCAGACTAATCTACGAGCAGACACATTCTGGCTTGCGACGACCCATGCAGTGTCCAGAAGCGAAGCCACGGATACGTTGGAGATGCGATGCATGTTTCACGTGAAACACGGGCGACCCGTTGCGGGCACAGTCTGGATAACTGAGGAATGTGTGTCCACCGCGGAATCTTGGATATTTCGAGAACGCACCTCGCTAGTCATCTTGACCTACCCGTGCGTAAAGATTTCGAGTCAATCGATCGTCTTCTGAGAAGGAACCACTAGCGCTGCGTCGCGTATTGCCGCAAACTCCTTGGACCGGCGACAACTGAATGGATGGCAAAGTTGCCACTTCATGTCTGCCGAGACTCCCGACGGCTTACCCCCGTAATCCATCTAATAATCATTTCTGGCTCGGTCCAACGCCGGCTTCTGCGCGAATCCACTGGTGGGATAGCTGTGTGTGAGTATCTCCTGCCATAACCACGGCCATGGGCCCGACGCTTACCAAAGAGACCCTGTTACTACAACGCGATGGCTGCGTGGGGACAAAGTACAAGTTCCTAGAACCATCGGAGGCCACGCTTGGACATGCTGGCCTGAGCTACCCAAAGTCGAACAGTCCCGCTTGTCCTCGAGTTTGCTACGTTGATGCCACCATTCTCAATGCTTGCGATCCAAGCTCAGGTCGTAGTTTCAACCACAGTACCCAGCGGTTGTCCCTACGGCTGGCGCCTGAAAACGGACAGCTCCGGTGACTGCGCGGTAGTTGTGCCGTCCAAACAAGAACTTTCTGGCGGCATAAGCATCAATGTGCAGCCAACTGCACATTGAGGTGGGGTATGTCGAGGGATGACCTGCGAATTGACGGCGGTGGGTCAAGGAGAGTGCTGACGTCGGGGCACCCCTCCCGGCCGCCTGGGAGCCCATCACTTCAAGTCTCGTGGCGATGGTTCAGTGCGAACAGAATCTCTCTGCCTAGCCATGTGGAATCCCGTACTGAGAACTGCATCGCTGGTCACATGTTGGGGCGGCCGAATGTTTCACGTGAAACGGGATGGATACTTTTCATATCCGTTCGCTGGCGCCAGTTGTCCGAAATCCGGTTATAGGACTGGCGACTGCGTTTTGTTTTGCCGGCGGATGCGCCCAACATGCCCTTACGGCCCAGTTCACGGATACTAGGTTCGCACCATGTTCACAACTGACTCACCCAGAGTCGCTATGGTAACGACGCAAGAGATCCGCAGTTGGTCCGGGGTTGATGGTTGCAGGATCGACGGGGTAGTTGCCGTGCACTTACCGACAAGGACGTGGAAGAAGCTCTGGCGTTGTTCTAAGAGCCAATGGCCAAAGGATGTACCGCGGCACCGTGGATTGCACATGCCGCATCGGACTACTCAGAACTGGAGGATCCTGAAGTGGGAGGTCTCTGATCTCAAACAGTCCACGGGCCGGATACCTCGATGATCCCTCTGAGACCCGTGCCTGCGGCACCAATGAAAGAGACATACATACACGTCAGGTGCCTGGTCTTCCGGAATGACAAGCACGGACAGCACAGATCTGAAGAGCAGGAAGCAAGTCTTCGCAATGGAGGAGCCTCACATATCCCGAAAGCTGACCCACGAGTCCAGCATGCCGCCCGCCGTACAGACGGCAAGTGGGGCAATGCCCACGCAGGCACTGCTCCTCAGCAGTGACATGGTCCACACTTTATCCACAGTCAAGCGTCCGAGTTATGCACAGGGATATCCACAGGGGCCGAGCAAATTTAAAGTGCCCCCTCATGGTGTCGGCGTGGTGCCACCGGGCCGCCATTCCAGGGTCACCGTCTTGGGATAGCAGCGACACATTCAGGTGGGACTCCTAGTCGGTGTCTCCTGAGCATTGGGTAGGCAGCTTTTCACCCCTGCGTCTACCAAATCAGGTTCCAAGTCGCGTAGATTCCGGCCCCGCAAGTATGTTTCACGTGAAACGCTGGGACCTGCGCCAGCAACTCAGTGGTCCCGTCGTACTGACCCTTCCACCGCGTATTACGTAACGGTCGATCCCACCTGCGTAAACCTGTGGATCGACCTGCAGAGTTATTCACAAAGTTATCCACAGCAATATCCACTGTGATCTCTGTCTAATCCGCCTGGATATTCCACATCGCGTCTGGCCCTCACGCACGGCAGCTTGCCGCGTGGTTAGCCACTGCAGCAGCCGATCCGTCTCATAGTACTTCACAGTGCCTGCCTGTTCAGCCGTTGAGCGAAGACGGCTGAGGCTTTTCGATAGCCCGGCTGGGCCGGCGCACAGATCGTCGGTCCCTTCCGGCTCCCATTCCGGTACCAGATTGTCCAGGGGAGTAGCCCTGACCTGCGACCCATGTCCGCGCCCGTTCGATTCACATCTTGCGAATGACTTGCCCCACTTCTGCATGACCTCAGAGAACCGTGGTCGCCAGATGCCAAGTAGTCCTAACCCTAGTAGGCCCATCGGGAGCCAACGCAGTGGGATGGAATCAGGCTGAGTAAAGCCTGTAAGACGTACGGTGCCGCGCCGACCACGCATCGGCTGAGGCGTTGGCTAGACATGCCTACGCGTCGAGTACCTTTAGACACCCGAATGCCCGGCATAGTTTACGTCCGTCTCTCGGCACCCCAACAGCGCCGGCTACAGCAGCAAACTAATATTTCGGAAATCCACCGGCCGAACTGTCCTGCCACTCAAGCCTGGGGTAGACAGCGTTCCTACATATCAACCAGGGGGACCCGGTGCAGACGTCCGAGTACCAGGTAACGCGACACGAGCATGGACCGGAACTATCAATTATTACTGTCAGGGGACCCAGTAGCTGATTCCCTGCGCCACGGGCCACACACCATTTAGAAGCATGTGCCCCGGAGGTTTGGCAACCCGTCCAGGAGCAGGCTTCATCTGAGGGCGGTAACAGATGACGCCTCTGAAATCATTCGTAGGGAAAATCAAAGAACGACACTGCACTTTGGGTCATTGCCTCATTGGACGTTGAGTTGAGGAATGAGCCGACAGATGCGCGCCGGCGCTGAGCCATTGCGATCCCTGCCCCTCAGCATCGCTATCGCCGACTGGACCTCCGCTACCACCTGATCTTAATCCGTCCTTGTTTCACTTGAAACATGCATCATGATTACCGGGGGAGAGTCGCATCTCCTGGATTCTGTTTCACGTGAAACATCCGCTGCTAATGGCCAATGGGTCCATTCGCCGGCACTTTCGGCCGGTCAACAACGTCAGAACCTACGACCATCCAAGCCGGCTCCGGCCCTCTAGATTAGCGAATCACCACTCACCGCTTGGCCGAAGGGACACTGAAGCCGCTAATAGGCACATCTGTTTGCGGGAGGGAAACTTCAGAATGCCTAGGCGGACGAGTGGGTCTACGGCGAAAGCTCACTTCGATGGGCAAGTGCATCGCGTTTTGCGAGGAAAAAGCATACGCACCTGTACCTCCAAGGGAGGAGTAGTCGCAGCAGCGAATATCAAGAAAAGACTGCCAAACCCTAATTCCCAAGAACGGAACTGTAATTGCCCCGGTACCTATGGGATGGACGTGTGCCCCCCAGCCGCTCTAGCCAGTAGATACGTACTTGCGGTCTCTCCGTGATGAACGTCTACCTATCCACAGCTTCAGATTATCCGCCGCCGCACTGACAAAACTGAGCCCACTACAGAGGGTTCACGGCGCACGGGATGAAGCAGCCTAGGACACCGAATGCTCGCAGGGGACAGCAAAATGGAACCGCACGAGACGATGTTGCTGATGCCTGAAACAGCCTTCTACGAGCTTCATAAATGAGCATTTCGTTTCACGTGAAACGAACGCAAAACAGATCAAAGCTAAACCTTACCCTTTAGAACTCACTGAAGCAGAGCTAGAGCCCACACACTGCTGGTCCACAACAAAGCAGCAACCGCTAGGGGAGACTCTAGAGCGCCCGTACCTGTCCGTTCAGAGGCCTTGGTGAGGCCGCTGACAGCCCGGGAAACGCCCGCGCTTGTCACTGACCCCGGGCCAGTTTGGGAGGCTTACATGCCCCCTGCGTCCCAGCTGTGGCCTCGATTTCCCTCTTTGCTCACATTAGTCAGCATCTAACCTCAGTACGGCAACGAAACCGCTCAATGGCGGTACCTAGTGCACAACCTAGCGTGAACAAGACACCGTTAGGGGTCAACGAAAGACTGATGCGGGGAATGATGCGGCCCAGACACCGAATCGCCTGCGACTGTGCTCGAAACAGTCGATACGCCGCCGAACGTCGCGCGACTAAGTTACTCGGGATGCGCGAGGGGCAGGTATCCAGCTCCGGGCCCGGCTCAGCTCAACCCTTTAAATCCCATACCACACCGGTTACAAACTGCATCGTCTTGAAGTGGTACGCAAAACCAAGAGAGGCCCGATTCATTCTGAATGGGCCTCTCTACATTTAACATATGGAAGCGCTAGTTGTTAGATCCCGGTGCCAGGACGTCCATGATGCGGTTGAGGTCTTCCACGCTGGCGAACTCGATACTAACTTTGCCTTTGCGAACACCGAGGGAGATCTTCACGTTGGTGTCCAGCCGGTCGGACAACGACGATGCCAAGTAATCGAGCCGCTCGTGCCGCGCGCCGGGACGGGGAATATTATTCTTGGCCGGTTTAGCGGGATCCTGGTAGAGCGTGACTGCCTCTTCGGTTGCGCGTACTGACATGCCCTCGGCCACGATCTTCTGGGCGAGCCGCTCCATTGCGGCTGCGTCCGGCAACGAGAGAAGGGCACGGGCGTGGCCGGCGGACAGGACACCGGCAGCTACACGTCGCTGCACTAGCGGGGGCAGCTTCAACAGGCGCAGCGTGTTGGACACCTGGGGCCGGGAGCGGCCGATCCGGTCTGCCAGCTGCTCGTGAGTGGTCCCGAAGTCCTCCAGGAGCTGTTGGTATGCCGCTGCCTCTTCGAGGGGATTCAGCTGGCTGCGGTGCAGGTTCTCCAAGAGGGCATCGCGCAGAAGGTCATCATCGGTGGTGTCCCGGATGATGGCGGGGATGGTTTCCAGTCCCGCGGCCTGGACAGCCCGCCAGCGGCGTTCACCCATGACCAATTCATAGGGTTCGCTACCATTTTCGGTTGATGTACGAACAACAATTGGCTGCAGCACTCCGATTTCCCGAACGGAGTGCACCAGCTCGGCCATGTCGTCCTCATCGAAGACATTTCGGGGCTGCTTACGGTTGGGATGAATGTCACCCACCGGCAGTTCCGCGAACCGTGCGCCGGGTACCTCAACCAACTCGACACCGGAGTCGGGGACCGCAGCAGGTTCCACCGAAGCCGGTGCAGCGGCGGCCTCGACAGGCTGAGCCGACTCAGCAAGCTGGGGAGCTTCGGCCGCTGCTGCAGGCCCAGGCTTATCTGCCGCCTTGGACCGCGCAGCCGGAGCCTTCCTCGCAGCGGCCTTGTTCCCGGCAGCACCGTTGGCCGCCGAAGCCCCCGTGGCGGTGGGCTTGTCGCTGGGCGCGGATTTGGCGGTGCTTGTCTTGGCTGCTGACGCCCGGGGTGCGGGCGCCGGGTTTTCCGTCCCGTTAGTGGGCGCTGCCGGCTGCTCTACGGGTTCGCTCTTCTTCCGGCCTTCGGGAAAGAACAGATCCACTGGCCTCGATACCGCTGCGCCGCTGGCAGAGCCATTGGCTGCGGCGGAACTTGGAATCAGCGCGCCAAGACCGCGGCCTAAGCCCCGTCGCTTCTCGCTCATGGGTAAATCCCTCCAGTGGTGAAGCCAGGACGACCCGGGCCTCCATGCGTTGCGGTATTGAAGATTCTAGCGTTCCGCTATTTCAGCGGCGGCTTCCAGGTAGGACAGGGCACCGCTCGAGGACGGGTCGTAGGTCATGACCGTCTGCTGGTAGCTGGGAGCTTCAGAGATCCGCACCGAGCGGGGGACGACGGCGGAGAGCACCTGGTCAGGGAAGTGCTGGCGTACTTCCGCGGCCACTTGGGCAGCGAGGTTGGTACGGCCGTCGTACATGGTGAGCAGGATCGTTGAAACAACGAGATCCGCATTGAGGTGCTTTTGGATCATCTCGATGTTCTTGAGGAGCTGGCTGAGGCCCTCCAGGGCGTAGTACTCGCACTGGATGGGAATCAGAACCTCACTGGCCGCGCAGAACGCGTTGACCGTCAGGAGGCCAAGGCTGGGCGGGCAGTCGATGAAAACGTAATCGAGGCGCTCTTCGCCGTTTTTTTCACGTGTTTTCGCGTAAACGTCGATTGCGCGTCGAAGCCGTTGTTCCCTGGCCACCAGGGACACGAGCTCGATCTCGGCACCCGCCAAGTGGATGGTGGCAGGGGCGCAGATCAGCTTCCCGATGTCCGGGCACGGGGCAACAACATCGGCCAGGGGGACGTCGTTGATCAGGACGTCGTAAATGCTGTCCACATCAGCGTGGTGTTCAATACCCAACGCGGTGGAGGCGTTGCCCTGGGGATCGATATCGATCACCAGGACGTTGAGCCCGGCAGCCGCCAGGGCTGCGGCGATGTTCACCGTGGTCGTGGTCTTGCCCACGCCGCCCTTCTGGTTGGAAACGGTGAAGATCCGGGTCTGGTCCGGGCGCGGGAGCTGGCGCCCCACCAGGCGCTCCCGGCGCTTGGTCTCGTGTGCGAGCTCACGGGCGATCGGACTCGAGTCATCAATAGCGTCAATGACATTTGACCTACCGGAAGAGGTTGTTTCACGTGAAACCGAGTTTCCTGCGGCACCAGTGGCCGGCCGTGGATGGTTTCCGCCGCGGGCCGGAGCCATTGCCAAACCGGCCAACCCGGAACCAGCGACGGAACGTGCCGACCCCAGAGACACAAACGGCGGGATCCGTTGTGCGGAGGCTTCACTACTCGTCACTAGGGCACACTCACTCTCGTTCAGCCAATTTTGCTGCCGTTGTCTAGCCTAACTGCTCCACCCGTCTGACTACCGTCAGCAGGCCCACTTTAGGACTTCTTTTGGGACTTGTTCACTACGATGCGCACCACAGTGGTGGGCTCTTCGAGGAGGTTGTCACCGACGGTGACCACCGAAGTCTTCACCCCTCCAAGCTTGCGAATGACTTTCGCCGCCTTTTCAATTTCCTCACCGGCGCTGCGGCCCTTAATGGCAACCACTTCACCGTGCCCTGCGAGGAGCGGAATGGTCAGGCCCGCAAGGTTGGTCAGCGCCGAGACGGCACGGGCCGTGACCACGTCTGCTTCCACGTGCCCCACCGCCAGCTCGGCCCTGGTGCGCATGACCGTGACGTTGTCCAGGCCGAGATCGTCCACCACTTCCTGGAGCCAGATCACCCTGCGCTCGAGGGGCTCAATGAGCGTCAATTCCAGGTCGGGGCGGGCGATGGCAAGGCACAGACCCGGCAGGCCTGCCCCGCTCCCGACGTCGGCAACGTGGCTTCCCTGCGCAATCTCACTTTCGATGACCGCGCAATTGAGTACATGGCGGCTCCACAGGCGGGGAACTTCGCGGGGTCCGATCAGCCCGCGCTCGGTCCCGGAAGTGGCCAGGTGCTCCACGTAGCGCTTGGCCAGGTCCAGGCGGTCGCCAAAAATCTTCTCAGCAGCGCGAAGCTCTGCTGCCGTGATATCAACCATGGTTATCGTGCTGGCATTCTCTAGTCTGCGGAAACAACAATGTGGCGCCCGGAGCCTTCACCCTCGGACTCGCTGACCAATCCGAGGTCAGCCACGGCGTCGTGCACAATCTTGCGTTCGTAGGCACTCATCGGTTCGAGGGCAACGGGCTTACCGGTTTCCCTGACGGATGCTGCGGCGTCCTCGGCAATCTTCTGCAGGTGGCCGGTGCGTTCCTGCCGGTAGCCGTTGATGTCCAGGACAAGGCGTGAGCGGTTCTCCGTGGCGGACAGTACGGCCAGCCGGGTGAGCTCCTGGAGGGCCTCAAGCACCTCGCCGTCTTCCCCTACCAGGCCTTCGAGGCCTTCGGTTTCTTCTTCCGCGACAATCGAGATGTAGGTGCGTCCGTTACGGACCTCGATGTCGATGTCGCCGTCGATGTCAGCGATGTCCAGCAGTTCCTCCAGGTAATCGGCAGCGACATCGCCCTCTTCTTCGAGGCGGCTGGCGGCGGAAGACTTGCTGGGGGAAGCGTCCTGGTTCACAGACTCGTCCTGGTCTGCGATTTCTTCGGAAAGGACGTGCTCTGTGCTCTCGGCTGACATTACTTCTTCTTCCTGTTCTTACGCTGGGGCTGGACGCGCTGTCCCTTGGCTTCCAGGGCGGCAGCCGCGGCGGCGTCGGCTGCTTCATCCCGCTTGCCGGTGAGGACGGACAGGGCCGGCAGGCCCTTGGCGGCACGGCGTTCGGCCAAGGCCTTGGCAGCGGGGGATCCCGGGGTCGGCATGCGGCGGATCACAAAGAACTGCTGGCCCATGGTCCAAAGGTTGGTGGTGGTCCAGTAGATCAGGACACCGATGGGGAAGTTGATGCCACCCACGCCGAAGACCACCGGCAGGATGTAGAGCATCATCTTCTGCTGCCGCATGAACGGGCTGGCCATGGCTTCTTCGGACATGTTCTTGGCCATGATCTGCTTCTGGGTGATGAACTGGGAGGCCGTCATGGCCAGGATCATCACGATCGAGAGCACCACCACTGCCGTGTTCCCGGCACCGCCGTGCAGCAGAGCGGCAGACAGGGGCGCGCCGAAGATGCTGGAAGCGTCGAACTCCACAACCTGCTCGTGGCTCATGGCCCCAATGCCGGCACCCTGGTCCTTGGCCTGCGAAATGCCCGAAAGCACCTGGAACAGGGCGAAGAAGAAGGGCATCTGGATCAGCATGGGCAGGCAGGCGGAGAACGGGTTGGTCCCGTGCTTCTTGTACATGGCCATCTGTTCCTGGGCCATGGCCTGGCGGGACAGCTGGTCGGTCTTGCCCTTGTACTTTTCCTGGAGTTTCTTCAGGTCCGGCTGCAGCAACTGCATGCCGCGCTGGGCCTTGATCTGCTTGACGAATACCGGGATCAGGGCAGCGCGGATCACCAGCACCAGCCCGATGATGGCCAATGTCCAGGTCCAGCCGTTCGCGGCAGGCATGCCAATGCTGCTCAGCCCGTCATGGAACGCCACCATGATGAACGAAACCAGCCACTTGAACGGGCCGATTATTGCTCCAAAGATGTCCATACTTATCCCTATTCGTCAGGCCGCACTGCGGCCTTCTTCATCAGTCCGAGCAACCAGGTACTTGTCCGGATTGTTCAGCACAACAATTGTGGGGGTCCGGCCCGCGGGCCATTCCCGGCCGCCGGCGGGGACGTGGTCCACTCCGCCGGCATTCCATGGGTGGCAGTGGCCAAGGCGCCGGACTGCGAGCCAGCTTCCCTTGACGGCGCCGTGGACGGTGACCGCTTCAAGGGCATAGGCCGAGCATGAAGGGAAGAATCGGCAGACGGGGCCGTACAAGGGAGAAACCACCTTGCGGTATGCCATCAGCAGGAGAATCAGGATGTTCCGGGGCAGGTTCCAGAGGAACGTTGCCACCGCGGCAGTCACGTTCCGGAAACGGGCGACGACGCCAGTGGCGTTAGGCACGCGTTGTCCCCTCCCGTGTTGTATCGGCCGAACCTTTGGCGGCAGGCCGTGGCGGCCGTCCGGCCAGCCGGTTCTGCGTTGTTTCCAATGCTGCGTTGTAATCCGCCAGCAGCTGCTCCCAACTGGCAGACGAAGACGCGGGCAGAGCCCGCACCACGATGGCTAGTCCAGTTGCGTGTTCGCGCAGTGAGGCGGCAGCCGCTTCCCTCAGTCTCCTCTTAACGAGGTTCCTGACCACGGCGTTCCCTACACTCTTGGAAACAATGAACCCGATCCGGCTGGGTTCGTCGGCAGCGATGGCTGCCGCATATAACACTACGTTCCGGCGTCCATTGCGGACACCGGAACGTACGGTTGTTGAAAAATCGGTTGCAGTCCTCAAGCGGTTGCGGGCGGCCAGCACCTTAAACTCGCAAAGGGATCTCTACCGACAAGTCAGTTATTTAGGCCGAAAGCTCGGTGCGGCCCTTGCCACGACGGGCTGCCAGGATGGCGCGGCCGGCACGGGTACGCATACGAAGGCGGAAGCCGTGCTTCTTGGCTCGACGGCGGTTATTCGGCTGAAAAGTCCGCTTGCTCACGTTAGTTACTCCAGTGGATCAAAGGTGCGCCCACCCGATCAGTATGGGGAAGAACTGGCCGACGCTAAGTTTTGTATATGCACGCTTCCCCCGGCTGCCCAAGCGCACTGCGCCTGGAAGTTCAGATGGGGCCAAAAAGCGGACACAAAGGACTTCACAACGTTAGGGCAATTCAAGGCCCGGAGTCAAACCGGGACGCCCCTGCAACGCTGTCCCCAGCTGTGCCTAACTATCCCCAACAGGCTGTGGATGAAGTGGCTCACAGGGGTGTTTCGGGAACCACAACCATGTAATTATCCACAGCCGGATAGCCAGCTATCTTCTAGGCTTTTGATCCCCTAGAGTGTCCCAGTAGCCGATTATCCACGGACTGTGCATAACCCTGTGGATTAAGTTGGGCCAGCATCCTGGTTCCGGACTTGGGCTGCAAGCAATGCAGGCATAGCAAGTTTTGAGGGAACCGATTGATGACAGTAGACGAAGCCAACCACGCCAATACTGTCGGAAGTTCCTGGCGCCGGGTTGTCAGCCTGCTGGAACAGGACCACCGTGTTTCGCCGCGCCAGCGGGGGTTTGTCATCCTCGCCCAGGCCCAAGGACTGATCGGTTCCACCCTCCTGGTGGCCGTCCCCAACGAACTCACCCGGGAAGTGCTCCAGACCCAGGTCAAGGATGCCCTTGACGATGCACTGCACAATGTCTTTTCGGAGGACATCCGCTGCGCCATCGACGTGGACACCGATCTGGTGCCCATCCACGAAGAGCCCGAGCCCGTCGTCGAACCTGCCTATGCGCCGGACCAGCTGATCGAACAGAAGCCGCAGCCCATGCTGCCAAGCACCTCACACGAATTCGGCCGGCTGAACCCCAAATACGTTTTCGACACTTTCGTGATTGGTTCCTCCAACCGCTTTGCCCACGCGGCCGCCGTCGCTGTGGCCGAGGCGCCCGCCAAGGCCTACAACCCGCTGTTCATCTACGGTGACTCCGGCCTCGGCAAAACCCACCTCCTGCATGCGATCGGGCACTACGCGCGCCGGCTCTACAGCGGCATCCGGGTCCGGTACGTCAATTCCGAAGAATTCACCAACGACTTCATCAACTCCATCCGGGACGACGAAGGCGCAAGCTTCAAAACCACCTACCGCAACGTGGACGTCCTGCTGATCGATGACATCCAGTTCCTCGCGGGCAAGGACCGGACGCTGGAGGAGTTCTTCCACACGTTCAACTCGCTGCACAACAACAACAAGCAGGTGGTCATTACCTCGGACCAGCCGCCCAAGCTGCTCGCCGGGTTCGAGGACCGGATGAAGTCGCGGTTCGAGTGGGGACTGCTGACAGACATTCAGCCGCCGGAACTCGAAACGCGTATCGCGATCTTGCGGAAGAAGGCGCTCAGCGAGGGACTGTCGGCACCCGACGACGCCCTGGAGTACATCGCGTCCAAGATATCCAGCAACATCCGCGAGCTTGAGGGCGCCCTGATCCGTGTCACCGCCTTCGCCAGCTTGAACCGCCAGCCGGTGGATGTTGCGCTGGCCGAGATGGTCCTGAAGGACCTGATCACCGATGACGGTGCGCAGGAAATCACCTCCGCGCAGATCCTCCAGCAGACGGCTGACTACTTCAAGCTCAGCATGGAAGAGCTCTGCAGCAAGTCCCGCACCCGGACCCTGGTCACCGCCCGCCAGATCGCCATGTACCTCTGCCGTGAGCTGACGGACATGTCGCTGCCCAAGATCGGGCAGGAACTCGGCGGCCGTGACCACACCACGGTGATCCATGCCGACCGCAAGATCCGTGAGCTGATGGCCGAACGCCGTGTGATTTACAACCAGGTGACGGAACTGACCAACAGGATCAAACAGCAGCAGCGCGACTCCTGAATCCACACCGCGCCGCGCACTCTATACCTTATTAACAGGGGCATGTGGATAAGCCTGTGGATACTTAAGGGGACAAGCGCGGTTAATGGGCTTAAAACCCTTAAGGCGTCTGTGGATCGTTAAAAATGGCCCTGAACGTTGTCCCCATCCACACCCTGTTTAAAACCCAGGTAACGCACAGTCCGTGAACAGGGCTTAACCCCGGAAACGTGGGCCAGGATCAGGTTATCCACAGTTTCCACAGCAGTTATTAACACTACGAATCCCAAAAAATTGAATTCCCTCAAACAACAAGATCCATCCGCACCTCACCAGGACGGGCCCTCCGGCCCCTGGAAGGGCCGGGCCGGGATCCCGGGGATGGGTTAATCGCAGATCTTCCGGCTAAGCTGTCAGCAGCGCTCCCATCCTTGGGTTTTGTGTGGTTTCCGTCTGCACGGACCATGCACCGCCGGAGGTGCGCGCAACATCTTCCGGAGTTTCACTGCGAAGTTCCCGGGTTTACATGGCAGCAGCAATGAAAGGCGGCACCCTTCCGTGAAGTTCAGAGTCGATCGGGACGTCCTGGCAGAAGCCGTCACCTGGACAGCCCGTTCGTTGTCTCCGCGGCCGCCGGTGCCTGTCCTTTCCGGCCTGCTCCTGAAGGCAGAAGCCGGAACCGTCAGCCTCTCGAGCTTTGACTACGAAACCTCCGCACGGCTGGAGATCGCCGCTGACATCAGGGACGAAGGAACCATCCTGGTTTCCGGCCGGCTGCTTGCCGACATTTGCCGCAGCTTGCCCTCGGCACCGGTAGACGTCGAAACCGACGGCAACAAGGTCACCCTCACCTGCCGTCGAAGCAGCTTCCACCTGGCCACCATGCCGGAGGCCGAGTATCCGCCGCTGCCTGCCCTGCCCGCCATCAGCGGCACGGTGCCCGGTGACGCTTTCGCGCAGGCTGTCTCCCAGGTAATCATTGCTGCCAGCAAGGACGACACCCTTCCCATCCTGACCGGAGTGAGGATGGAGATCGAGGATGACCTGATCACCCTCCTGGCCACCGACCGTTACCGGCTTGCCATGCGCGAAGTGCCCTGGAAACCCGTGACTCCCGGCATTTCCACCAGCGCCCTGGTAAAGGCCAAGACCCTCAACGAAGTAGCCAAAACGCTCGGCAACAGCGGCGACATCAATCTCGCCCTGTCCGACGATGACAGCCGGCTGATCGGATTCGAAAGCGGCGGACGCACCACCACGTCCCTGCTGGTGGACGGTGATTACCCGAAAATCCGGTCCCTGTTCCCGGAGTCCACGCCGATCCACGCCACAGTCCAGACCCAGGAACTGGTGGAGGCCGTCCGTCGCGTATCGCTCGTCGCCGAACGCAACACCCCGGTCCGCCTGGCGTTCAGCAACGGGTTGCTGAACCTCGATGCCGGTACCGGCGAGGACGCCCAGGCTTCCGAGGAACTCGAGGCGCAGCTGTCCGGGGAAGACATTACGGTGGCCTTCAACCCGCACTACCTGATCGAAGGCCTCAGCGTCATCGAGACCAAGTTTGTCCGCTTCTCGTTCACCACGGCACCCAAGCCCGCCATGATCACGGCACAGGCAGATGCCGACGGTGAAGACCAGGACGACTACCGCTACCTGGTCATGCCTGTCCGCCTCCCCAACTAGTCCCCGCCGCCTCCCTTGCCTCGCAAGCTCGGCCAGGGCCCTCGCCAACGGGGCCCCACCCATCGGCTCCCGCCGCCAACTCCGTTCCTCCCACTAGCGCAGAAAAGAGTTCCGCCATGCACATTGGACTGATCGGCCTCGGCAAAATGGGTTTCAACATGCGTGAACGCCTGCGCAAGGGTGGCGTGGAGGTCACCGGCTACGACCGCAATCCCGACGTCACGGACGCCGCAAGCGTCGATGACCTGATCGCCGCTGTCCCGGCGCCCAGGATCATCTGGGTCATGGTCCCGGCCGGGCACGTCACGGACGCGGTCATCAGCGAATTGGGCAGCAAACTCGAACCCGGCGACCTGGTGATCGACGGCGGAAACTCACGGTTTACCGAAGACCAGAAACACGGAGAGGACCTTGCCGCCAAGGGCATCCGGTTCGCCGACTGCGGGGTCTCCGGAGGTGTATGGGGCCTGCAGAACGGCTATGGCTTGATGGCGGGCGGCAACGCCGGCGACATTGAACGCGCCATGCCGGTCTTTGATGCGCTGCGGCCCGAGGGCGACAGGGCTGACAGCTTTGTCCACGTTGGCGGAATCGGCGCGGGGCACTACGCCAAGATGGTCCACAACGGAATCGAATACGGCCTGATGCAGGCGTACGCCGAAGGATACGAACTGCTTGCCGCCAAGGACATCGTCACGGACCTGCCAGGCACTTTCCGGGCTTGGCAAAAGGGAACCGTGGTCCGTTCCTGGCTCTTGGACCTCATGGTCAAAGCACTGGATGAGGATCCCGGCCTGGAGTCCATCGACGACTACGTCGAAGACTCGGGCGAGGGCCGCTGGACAGTCGAAGAAGCCATTGCCAATGCGGTTCCGGCCCCGGCGATCACGGCCGCCCTGTTCGCCCGTTTTGCGTCCCGCGAGGACACGTCCCCCGCAATGAAGATGGTTTCTGCGCTGCGCCACCAGTTCGGCGGCCATGCAACCCGTCCCGCCAAGTAGCATCCACCGGGAGCCACCACCGGTTCCAGAATTGCCGACCACCGCGTGTACCTTGAACATCTTTCACTGACAGATTTCCGCAGCTACGCCCAGGTTGACCTCAGCCTGGGCCCGGGCGTCACCGTCCTGGTGGGATACAACGGCATCGGCAAGACCAACCTGATGGAGGCCATCGGCTACCTGGCCACGCTCAGCTCCCACCGTGTCAGTTCCGACGGCCCCCTGCTCCGGTTCGGCACGGAGCGCGCACTGGTCCGGGCCCGCGTGGTCCGCGGAGAACAGACCACGGTGCTGGAGCTGGAAATCAACGCCGGACGGGCCAACCGCGGCCGGATCAACCGCAGCAACCCGGTCCGTGCACGGGACCTGCTGGGCATCTGCCAGACCGTCCTCTTCGCACCCGAGGACCTGGCACTGGTCAAGGGGGATCCCTCCCACCGCCGGCGTTTCCTGGATGAACTGCTCGCCAGCCTGGTCCCGCACCACGCAGCTACCCGCAGCGACTACGACCGTGTCCTGAAGCAGCGCAACGCACTGCTCAAATCAGCACGGGCCGGACGGTTCACCACTGCCCATGAAGCCACCCTGGATGTCTGGGACCAGCACATGGCCCGTGCTGGAGCGCAGCTGCTGCACGCCCGGCTGGAACTCGTGGAACGGCTTCGTCCGCACCTCGCCCGTGCCTACGCTGAGCTGACTGACGCTTCCAAGCCCGCGGATGCCACCTACCGTTCAACGCTCCAGAACCAGATGGACGACGACGGCGTTCCGGCCGCCCATGCCCAGCGCACCACCGCGGGGGTTTCGTCCGCCGGACAGGAGGACCTGCGCCTTCTCAGCGTCGAACAGCTGACGGAGCGCTACATCCAGGCTTTCGCGGAATCACGGAAGAAGGAACTGGAACGGGGCATTTCGCTCGTCGGCCCGCACCGTGACGAACTGGAGCTCACGCTCGGCCAGGCGCCCGCGAAGGGATATGCCTCCCACGGAGAGACCTGGTCCATGTGCCTCTCCCTGCGGTTGGCCTCGTACTATGTGATGCTCGATGATGCCCGCACCGGAGGTTCAGCTCCCATCCTCATCCTGGACGACGTCTTTGCCGAACTCGATGTCCAGCGGCGGCGTAAACTGGCGGCTATAGTCTCCGGCGCGGAACAGGTCCTGGTGACCGCCGCCGTCGACGCCGATATTCCGGAAGAGTTGTCCGGGCGGCGGGTGAAGGTCATCCCTGGAGGAATCGATGAGCAGTGACGAGGGCGCCGGGCTGCAGCCCGGCCGCGAACCTGACCACATCGATGCCCCGCAGGCGGCACTGAACCGGATGCGCGAGGCGGCCGCCGCGCGCGGCGAAGTCCGCAGGAAGGCGCCCCGGCCCGGATCCCAGAAAGCCAAGGGCAGTATCCGGGACACCCGCGGCTTCAGCCAGTTCCACGCCACGGGCCGGGATCCGCTGGGCTTGGGCAAGGTTGTTGGGCGGCTGGTTGCGGAACGCGGCTGGACCTCGCCGGTGGCGGTGGGGTCCGTTATGGCGGAATGGGCCACCTTGGTGGGCCCGGAGATTTCCGCCCACTGCACCCCCGAAAGCTTTACCGACACCACACTGCACGTGCGGTGTGACTCCACGGCCTGGGCCACCCAGCTGAGGCTCCTCAGCACCAGCCTGCTGGACAAATTCCGCAGGGAACTGGGTGAGGGCGTGGTCACCAAAATCCAGGTCCTCGGCCCGTCAGCACCCAGCTGGCGCAAGGGCGGACGCAGCGTCAACGGGCGTGGGCCGCGGGACACGTACGGATAGCCTGGGCCGCAGCTCTTGAAACTTCGCCCAACGGCGTATAGAGGCCGGTAATGGCCGCGCCGTGTATAGGCACCCGGAGGCCGCACCACTGGGCCGCCCTAGGTGGGGTCCAGAGCCTCGTACAGGCATATTAACCGCCCGCCCACGGCCCTGGAATGCGGGGATATGGGCGTGTTCGCGGTAGAATTGACCGAGATAACTGGGCGCGGATGAAACGTTGACTTCAGTCCGTTCTCCGCGCGCGTCCCGCACGCAGAGCGCGGATCACCGACCGTCATCGAGTCACCGGCGCCATAAGTTTGTGCCTGTTGGCGGGTCACTTTTCCCTGCGAAAAGAAATCAGCCGGCCATCATCGAGAACAGAGGAGTCGCAGCGCCTGTGGCTAACGACAATACAGATATTCTGGCAGCAGATACAGCGGTCGAGGATGGCCGGACCCCCGATACCCCGGCTGCGTCAACCAGCCCACGGGAGTACGGCGCCAGCGACATCACTGTCCTTGAAGGCCTCGAAGCTGTCCGCAAGCGCCCGGGCATGTACATCGGCTCCACGGGTCCCCGCGGACTCCACCACCTGGTCTATGAAGTTGTGGACAACTCCGTGGATGAGGCACTCGCCGGCTACTGCAGCCATATCGAAGTGGTGCTGCGGGCCGACGGCGGCGTCAAAGTAGTCGACGACGGCCGCGGTATCCCGGTGGACATGCACCCCACCGAGCACAAGCCCACAGTCGAAGTGGTGATGACCATCCTGCACGCCGGCGGCAAATTCGGTGGCGGCGGGTATGCGGTCTCCGGCGGCCTCCACGGTGTGGGTATTTCCGTGGTCAACGCCCTCTCCAGCAGGGTGGACACCGAAGTACGGCGCCAGGGCCACGTCTGGCGGATGTCCTTTGCCGACGGCGGCAAGCCGCAGGGCAGCCTGGTCCAGGGTGAAGAGACCGATGCCACCGGCACCACCCAGACCTTCTATCCGGACCCGGCGATCTTCGAAAGCACGGAGTTCGACTTCGAGACCCTCCGGGCCCGCTTCCAGCAGATGGCCTTCCTCAACAAGGGCCTGCGCATCACCTTGACGGATGAGCGTGCGGCCGGGGACGACGAAGCCGACGGCGACCTCGACCTCGACGACCTCAGCACCGACGGCGAAATCAGCGCCGAACACCGCACCGTGGTCTACCAGTACGACGAAGGCCTGCTGGACTACGTCAAGCACCTGAACTCCGGCAAGAAGGTGGAGGTGGTCCACGAAGACGTTATTGCCTTCGAAACCGAGGACACCGAACGCCGGATCGCCCTGGAAATGGCGATGCAGTGGACCAGCGCCTATTCCGAGAGCGTGCACACCTACGCCAACACCATCAACACCCATGAGGGCGGCACCCACGAAGAAGGTTTCCGCGCCGCGCTGACGTCCCTGATCAACCGGTATGCCCGGGAAAAGGGCATCATCAAGGAAAAGGACGACAACCTCACGGGCGACGACATCCGCGAGGGCCTCACCGCCGTCATCTCCGTCAAGCTTGCGGAACCGCAGTTCGAAGGACAGACCAAGACCAAGCTGGGCAACTCCGAGGTCAAGGGGTTCGTCCAGCGCGTGGTCACCGACGGCCTGGGCGACTGGCTGGAGCGCAACCCGGGCCCCGCCCGTGACGTCATCCGCAAGGCGATTTCGGCGGCCCAGGCACGCATGGCTGCGCGGAAGGCACGCGACAACGCCCGGCGCAAGAGCCCGCTGGAATCGTTCGGCATGCCGGGCAAGCTTTCCGACTGCTCCTCGAAGAACCCGGAAAAGTGCGAGGTCTACATCGTGGAGGGTGACTCCGCCGGTGGCTCCGCCAAACGCGGCCGGAACCCGGAAACGCAGGCCATCCTGCCCCTGCGCGGCAAGATCCTGAACGTGGAGCGCGCCCGCCTGGACAAGGCCCTGGGCAACGCCGAGGTCCAATCCATGATCACCGCGTTCGGCACCGGGATCGGCGAGGACTTCGACCTCGCCAAGCTGCGGTACCACAAGATCGTCCTCATGGCCGATGCCGACGTTGACGGCCAGCACATCACCACCCTGCTGATGACGCTGCTGTTCCGCTATATGCGTCCGCTGATCGAGAACGGCTACGTCTACCTGGCACAGCCGCCGCTGTACCGGATCAAATGGTCCAACGCTCCGCACGACTACGTGTACAGCGACCGCGAACGCGACGCCAAACTTGTGGCGGGCCAGGCCGCTGGACGCCGCATCCCGAAGGACAACGGCATCCAGCGCTACAAGGGCCTGGGCGAGATGGACTACACCGAACTCTGGGACACCACCATGGACCCTGACCACCGCACCCTGCTGCAGGTGACCATGGATGACGCCCTTGCCGCGGACCAGATCTTCTCCGTCCTGATGGGCGAAGACGTGGAGTCGCGGCGCAACTTCATTCAGCAGAACGCCAAGGACGTCAGGTTCCTGGACATCTAAGGACCCGCTCCAAAGTATTCGGAACCAGACATATACCTGAAACGGAAAATATAGAATGAGCGACGAAACCCCCGAGATTCCCGCCCCCGAGGCCGGAGAACCGGACACCGTTCTTGAAGGCGACGTGCTGATCGACCGTGTGGAGCAGGTGGACCTGCAGACGGAAATGCAGCGTTCCTACCTGGACTACGCCATGGCCGTCATCGTGGGACGTGCACTGCCGGATGTCCGCGACGGCCTCAAGCCCGTGCACCGCCGCGTGCTGTACGCGATGTTCGACGGCGGCTACCGCCCCGACCGTTCCTTCAACAAGTGTGCCCGTGTGGTGGGCGAGGTCATGGGCCAGTACCACCCGCACGGCGACACCGCGATCTACGATGCGCTGGTCCGCCTGATCCAGGACTGGACCATGCGCTACCCGCTGGCGCTCGGGCAGGGCAACTTCGGTTCACCCGGCAACGACGGTGCCGCCGCGCCCCGGTACACCGAGACCAAGATGGCGCCCCTTGCCATGGAAATGGTCCGCGATATCGACGAGGAAACGGTCGACTTCCAGGACAACTACGACGGCAAGAACCAGGAACCCACCATCTTGCCGGCCAGGTTCCCCAACCTGCTGGTCAATGGCTCCTCAGGCATCGCCGTCGGCATGGCCACCAACATCCCGCCGCACAACCTGCGTGAAGTGGCGGACGGCGTCCAGTGGTACCTCGCCAACCCCGGCGCCAGCCGCGAGGAACTCCTCGAAGAACTGCTGCTGCGGGTCAAGGGCCCGGACTTCCCCACGGGCGCGACCATCCTGGGACACAAGGGCATCGAGGACGCCTACCGGACCGGCCGCGGTTCCGTCACCATGCGCGCAGTGGTCGCCGTGGAGGAACTGCAGGGACGCACCTGCCTGGTGGTCACGGAACTGCCGTACCAGGCAAACCCGGACAACCTGGCCATCAAGATCGCCGAACTGGTCAAGGACGGCAAGATCTCCGGCATCGCCGACCTCCGCGACGAAACCTCAGGACGCACCGGCCAGCGGCTGGTGATCGTGCTGAAGCGTGACGCGGTGCCCAAGGTGGTGCTGAACAACCTCTACAAGCACACCGAACTGCAGAGCAACTTCTCCGCCAACATGCTGGCCATCGTTGACGGCGTGCCCCGGACCCTCAGCCTCGATGCGTTCATCCGGCACTGGGTGACCCACCAGATGGACGTCATTGCACGCCGCACCAGGTACCGCTTGCGCAAGGCTGAAGAGGAAGCCCATATCCTCCGCGCCCTGCTGAAGGCATTGGACATGCTCGACGAGGTCATTGCCCTGATCCGCGCCTCAAACACCACCGAGGCGGCACGTGACGGGCTGATGGAACTTCTCGATATCGATGAGCTGCAGGCCCGGGCCATCCTGGACATGCAGCTGCGCCGACTGGCCGCCCTGGAACGCCAGAAGATCCAGGACCGGCACACCGAACTCGAAGCCCTGATCGCCGAATACAACGCGATCCTGGCCTCCGAGCAGCGGCAGCGCGAGATCATCAGCGTCGAACTGGCCGAGATCGTGGACAAGCACGGGGACGACCGCCGCACCAAGATCCTCATGGGCTTCGATGGCGATATGTCCATGGAAGACCTGATTCCCGAAGAGGAAATGGTGGTCACCATCACCCGCGGCGGCTACGTCAAGCGCACGCGCAGCGACAACTACCGCTCGCAACAGCGCGGCGGCAAGGGCATCAAGGGTGCCCAGCTCCGCGGCGACGACGTCGTGGAACACTTCTTCGTCACGACCACCCACCACTGGCTGCTGTTCTTCACCAACCTCGGCCGCGTATACCGTGCCAAGGCGTATGAGCTGATGGAAGCGGGCCGGGATGCCAAGGGCCAGCACGTGGCCAACCTGCTGGCGTTCCAGCCCGATGAACACATTGCCCAGGTGCTGGACTTGAAGGACTACCAGCAGGCGCCGTACCTGGTGCTGGCCACCAAGCGCGGCCTGGTGAAGAAGACCAGGCTCGAGGATTACGACACCAACCGCTCAGCCGGCGTCATTGCGATCAACCTGCGCGACGAGGACGAACTGGTGTCGGCGCAGCTTGTTTCGGAAACGGACGACCTCTTCCTGGTCTCCCGGATGGGCCAGTCCATCCGCTTCACCGCAACCGATGACGCCCTGCGCCCCATGGGTCGGGCGACCTCCGGTGTGACCGGCATGAAGTTCCGCGAGGACGACGAACTGTTGGCCGCCGATGTTGTGACCGACGGTTCGTTCGTCTTCATCGTGACGGAGGGCGGCTACGCCAAACGCACGGCTGTGGAGGAATACCGCCTCCAGGGCCGCGGCGGACTCGGTATCAAGGTGGGCAAGTACCAGGAAGAACGCGGCCACCTCGTGGGAGCCCTCATTGTCCAGGAAGAGGATGAAGTCCTGGTGGTCATGGAGGGCGGCAAGGTTGTCCGGTCCTCCGTGGCCGGTGTTCCGGCCAAGGGCCGCGACACGATGGGCGTCATCTTCGCCAAGCCGGACAAGAATGACCGGATCATCGAGGTGGCGCGTAACAGCGAGCGGGGCCTCGAGGACGATGAATCCGCCGAGGATGACGTAACGTTGGCTGAAGATGGCGGGCCCGCTGGGGATTCCGCCGCGCCAGCAATGGCAGAAGAATCACCGGCCGTTGAGTCAGAGGACGCCTCGGGCGACGCTGAGCCGAACGAAGACAACACGGAGGTAACGAGTGAGTAATTCCGACTCATTTCCCAAGCCGAACAGCACCGTTCCTGACGGGAACCGGCCTTCAGCGGCGCCCCGCGTGAACGCCCCCGTCCGTCCGCAGCAGCGCCCGGCAGGTGCTCCCGGCCAGCGTCCCGCTGTCCCGGGCCAGCGACCGCAGCAGGGCGACCGCCCGGCCCAGCCCGGCCAGCGTCCCTTCCAGGGGCAGCCCGGGCAGCGGCCCGCCCAAGGGTCCCAGGGACAGGGCAACCCGGGCTTGGTCAAGCCTGCGCCGAAGGCCAAGGTCCGGCGGGCACGGCTGCTGATCAGCAAGGTGGACCCCTGGTCCGTGCTGAAGATGGCATTCCTGCTCTCCGTGGCACTTGGCATCGTCACGGTGGTGGCAGCAATCGTCCTGTGGACGGTCCTGGACCTGACCGGAATCTTCGACCAGGTGGACAGCCTGCTGGGAACGCTCGCCGGCTCCGAAAGCGGCGGTTTTGAACTGAAGAAGGTGGCTTCGCTGGGACAGGTAGCCTCATTCGCCACCATCATCGCCGTGGTCAACGTTGTGCTGCTGACGGCTCTGTCCATGCTCTCCGCCGTCCTCTACAACATTTCCGCCACGCTGGTAGGCGGAATCGGCGTCACGTTGACGGACGATTAAGAACCCGTTTTCGCCGGCGCTAATCCGGTGGAAATGCCCGATTTGAGATCGGGCCGGGGTGTGCTGTACAGTCATATCTCGGCCCGATGAGGCATCGGGGCGTATAGCTCAGGCGGTTAGAGCGCTTCGCTGATAACGAAGAGGTCCCAGGTTCAAGTCCTGGTACGCCCACGGAACCTGTGCAGGTTTCAAACGGAGGTTTGGTCCGGATTCATCCGGTACCCGGCCGGAACGGGGAGCACGTGAAGAAGTTGCTGGTACTCGCAGCGGCGATCGCAGGCTTCCTGGTCTTCCGGAAAGCACAGGAATCCGAAACCCGGAAAACAGTCTGGAGCAAGTCAACCGACACGGTGGACTAGCCCGGACACCAGGTCTGGAAGCCGTCAAGGCCTCCACGGTTCCTGGGGTATGATTGACGGGTTGCTTCTTATGGGGGCATGGCGCAATTGGTAGCGCACCTGCTTTGCAAGCAGGGGGTTCGGGGTTCGAGTCCCCGTGCCTCCACCATAAGAAAGTCCCGGTCAGCGGAAACGCAGACCGGGACTTTTCGCTTTTCGTCGCCACGCGTAACCAGCATCAAGGGGGCTGCAGTGAACTTCTTCATCGCGGCCCTGGGCGTCCTGGGCGTGGCGTCATCGGGGCCCCTCATTGCAGCCACCTTGGGCGCCACCAGCGTCAGCGCCCTTGCAATCGCCTTTTGGCGCAACGCCATCGGGGCTGCTGTCATGGCCACCCCTACCCTGGTCCGCGAGCCGCGGCAGTTCGGCAGGGTAACCGGCAGGGAATTCCGCTGGTCGTCCCTGGCCGCCGTCGCCCTCGCACTGCACTTTGCCTGCTTTATCACCTCCTTGCAGCTGACATCCGTTGCCGCCGCCACAGCCCTGGTGTGCCTGCAGTCCGGCTGGATTGCCGTGTTCCAGCTCATCCGGGGAACCCGGCACCGCTGGCAGGTACTCGCCGGGCTGGGCATCGCCTTCGGCGGTGTTGTGGCGATTACCGGCTTTGACCTGGGTACCTCACCCCAGGCATTGACCGGAGACCTGCTGGCGATGGCTGGCGGCGCCCTGGCGGGGCTTTACACGCTGGCAGGAGGCAAAGCACGGCAGAGCATGACCACCGGGACGTACACCACGCTCTGTTACGGGATGTGCGCGGTCCTCGTGGCGGTGCTGGCCCTGGTGGCCGGCCAGCCGCTGGCCGGGTTCGAGCCGGCTGGGTGGCTGGGCATCGCGGCCATCACGGTCTGCGCGCAATTGGTGGGCCATACGGCGTTCAACCACCTGCTGGCCACCGTGAGTCCGCTGATCGTGTCCATGATCATCCTGCTGGAAATACCGGGGGCCGCAGTGCTGGCCGCCGTGTTCCTGCACGAAACCCTTCCGGCGGGCACCTACGTCGGGCTGGGCTTCATCCTGGCGGGACTCGCCGTCGTTGTCCTGGGGCAACGGTCCGGGAGGGCCGGTAAGCGGCCGCTGCCGCCCGGGGAGGAACCGCCGTCGGGCCGTCCGCTGGCCGAACTGGGAACGGACTGACAGGACGGCTGCCGCGCTGCCGCCGGAGGAGGCGTTACTGTCCGCCGCGGCGGACAGGCTGCGCCGTGTTGACCGTGTGGATGGCCCGCAGGAGCTTCGCCGGGAAATACACCGAAAAGAAGACCACCATGGGGGCCTTCAATGCCATTTTCCGCACATTGTGGGCTTTGTAGGTCCGGTCGAACCGGGTGACGTAGTAGCGGTAGTCCCGCGGAGAGTCCTCAAGCCGGCGGGCTGACATTCCGGACACCATCTGAGGCCAGTAACGGACCGGCAGCTCATGGTCGGCGAGATGCAAGGACAAATCGATGTCCTCGTGCATCTCGTCCTTTTCGTCCCGGCAGGTCTCGTCCCGGATAGCTTCCCAGGCGCTGGCGCGCAGGGCCATGTTGGAGCCGAACAGGAAGTGGTACTGGTGCTTGGCCAGCTTCAGCATGAGCTGGCGCATCTTGTCGTCCGCCTTGAGCCCGAAACGGCGCATGGGCATGTCGTAATACACCACCGGCCCGGTGGCCGCCTGGACGACAGGATCCGCAAATGCCTTCTGGACTTGCTCCACCCAGTCGGGTTCGACGATGGAATCCGCGTCAATCCGCCCAAGGACATCTCCCGTGGCGTGGTCCAGTCCAAAATTCCTGGTGGGGATCAGGCCCTGTTCGCGGTCCTGGCTAAGCAGGATTATGGGGCTTTCCGGATATTCGAGCTGCATCTGGCTGACGATCGCTGCCGTGCGGTCGCTCGAGAGGTTGTCCACCACGATGATCTCGTGGGCCGGAACCGACTGGTAGATCGCGGCGATCAGGCACTGCCTGATGACGCTTTCCTCGTTGTACGCCGGGATGACAATGGACACGCGGAGCTGTTCGGCTGCGTCGTTCAAGGCATCCCCAGAGGATCGATCGGCTGACATCAGATCAAATCTAGCATCCATGCAGTGTCCCGCCGCGGCCGTGCCGGGAGCGTCCGCGGGCACACAAAAGGGGCCCCGTCCGAAAACGGAGCCCCTGGCGCGTAACGACGGACTAGGCCTGGGTGGTTCCCTTGCCGTCGTTGCCGATGTTGGACGCGATGTTCTTGGTGGCCGTCTTGGCGTCCGTTGCCGCAGCGGATGCATCATCCGCAGCGTCGTCAGCCACGTGCTTGGCCTTGTCAGCGGCGTCTGCAGCCGTGTCCTTGACCGTCTCCGCGACGTCCGCTGCCTTGTCTGCGACGGCGGCGGCTGCGGAACCTGCGGCGTCTGCAGCCTTACCGGCGGCGTCCGCAACGTGCTCCTTGACCTCGCTGACGGTGGTGGCAGGCACCGGAGCAGGCGTGGGGGTCACCGGCGATGGAGTCTTCCAGGGGTCCTCCACGGGCTTGGAAGCCTTCCATGCGGCAACTCCGGCGGCCACTGCGGCGGCAATTACGCCAAAGACCAACCAGCCGCGCTTCTTCTTGGGCTCGGGCTGGGACAGCTGGATACCCACCGTGCGGCCGGCTTCGGTTGCGGCGGCCTTCAGCTGCGTACCCGTCGCCTGCGCCTGCTCCTGGATGGCATGCACGATTCCCGCATCGCCGAGTTTCTGGGCGACGGCGTCGACCCGGGCAGGTGCACCCTCAAGGGTGCGGTGCACGGCGTCCGAAGCCACACCGATCTGATCGGAGAGCTTGGGCAGGTAGTCCACCACCACGCGGTCACGTGCATTCAGGACCACCGGAGTGGCCTTGTCCAGGGCATCGTGCAGCTTGGGCGACGCGTTTTCCACCACATCGTTGATCTTGGGCGCCAGCTGGGCCAGACCATCCTGGATCCTGGGCGTCACTGTGGCAACGCCGTCGGCCAGGTTATGCGCCGCCGTCTTCAGGCCTTCCTGGATTTTGGGAGATGCGGTATCCAGGCTGTGCTGGAGCCGGGGAACAGCCCAATCCACCGCTGCTTCCACCCGGGGGGCCGCCCAATCCTTGGCATTTTCCACCGCACTGGTGACCGACTGCTCAAGGTCACGGGCAATACGATCCGATTTCTTCACAACTACCTCCCGATTAATGTGACGGTTCTGTCGCTAGCCTACGTGCCCGGATCACCCCGGGCTATTCACTCTGCGGATTTTTGGCTGATTTCACCCAGCGCGGAACTGCTGCCGGAGCCGTTGCCGCCCATAGGGGACATGGAAGAATGAGGCTTATGACTGCCATCGCAACTGCAAAAGCAACCATCCACACCAGCCTCGGCGACATCGTAGTTAACCTCTTCGGCAACCACGCGCCCAAGACGGTCAAGAACTTCGTAGGCCTTGCCACCGGCGAGCAGGCGTGGACCCACCCGGAAACCGGCGAGGACAAGACCGGCACTCCGCTGTACAACGGAACCATCTTCCACCGCATCATCAAGGACTTCATGGTCCAGGCCGGCGATCCCCTGGGCCGCGGAACCGGTGGCCCCGGCTACCGCTTCGATGACGAGATCCACCCGGAACTGAGCTTCAACCAGCCCTACAAGCTCGCCATGGCCAACGCCGGCATCCAGATGGGCAAGGGCACCAACGGTTCCCAGTTCTTCATCACCACCATTCCCACGGACTGGCTGCAGGGCAAGCACACCATCTTCGGTGAAGTGGCGGACGAGGACTCCAAGAAGGTCGTCGACGCTATCGAGGGTGTCCGCACCGGCATGGGCGACCGGCCGGTAGAGGATGTCACCATCAACAGCATCGACATCGAACAGCTCTAACACCACAGCATGAGTTACGGAATTCCGTCGGCCGAGCCGTCCGCGCAGGTTCCGGTCTGCCCCCGGCACCCGGACCGGCCCTCCTATGTGCGCTGCCAGCGCTGCGGCCGCCCGGCGTGCCCGGACTGCCAGCGGGCGGCCGCCGTCGGATTCCAGTGCGTTGACTGCGTCAACGAAACGCGACGGACCACGCCCGACGTAAGGACGGTCTACGGCGGGGCCGTGGCCACCGGAAGGCCGATGGTGACATTCGCCATCATTGCGGTCTGCGCGATCCTCCAGGTCCTGCAGTTCATCGTCCCCAATCAAGGCGTCTATCAGGCTCTGGCCTTTGCCAACATCTACGCGGAACCGAAGTACGGCGAGTTCGAACCATGGCGGATGCTCACCTCGGCATTCCTGCACTCGCCGGACAACCTCCTCCACATCCTGCTCAATATGTACACGCTGTGGATCTTTGGCCAGGCCCTGGAACCAGTGCTTGGCCGGGTTCGGTTCCTGGCGCTGTTCCTTGTCTCGGCATTCGGCGGTTCAGAGGGGTACCTCCTGCTCACCCCGCTCTACGTTCCCGGCCAGCAACTGTTTGGGGTGGTGGGGGCATCCGGAGCGATCTTCGGCCTCTTCGGTGCCATGCTGCTGGTGCAGCGCCAGCGGGGAGGCGATACCCGCCAGTTGTGGGTGCTGATCGCCATCAACGGAGTCATTGGATTCCTGGTCCCCGAGATCGCCTGGCAGGCGCACCTGGGCGGACTGATAACCGGCGGCCTGTCCGCAGCCGTCCTCGTTTACACTCCGCGGGGACCCCGGCAGGGCCTGATCCAGGCTGCAGGGCTGGCCGCGGTCGTGGTCCTGCTTGTGGCCCTGGCGTGGGCGCGGGTCACCCTGTAGCCCCCACGGTTTTCCTCCGTCACCTTGAATGCCCGGCACCTATGGTGCCGGGCATTTCTGTTTTCCACAGGCCTTATCCACAGTGTTGGTAACTTACATCGGTGTAGTTCAGATGCTGTTTCCCGTCCCTTGGCCCTCAGTTCCCCTCAGGGTCCAAGATACCCGGGTTTCTCCACATCTGTGGATAACCTGTGGGGACAGGGGTGTGCGTAAGTGGATAAACGGCTCATCGAAGGGCCCCGTGTGGATAATACCCCCAAAAGCGCCGGGGAGAGACCCCACGAGGGGCGTTTCAGGCACTTATCGACAGCGTTATGCACACTGTTAATAAGTAACAGCCCTGTAGTTTCCGGCACGGGAATTACCGCAGGACTAGGTCAGAGGGGCACAGAGGCCGTGATTTCCACGCCGTTACCCACAGTTGTGGATAACTTGTGGGTATCCGGATGTTGTTAAGTGCATAACCGGGGTCGTCGGACCCCTCCGTTCCTCCGCCTATGATGGTTCCCTGCCCAGCCGTTCGACCAAGAAGGACTCCCGTGAGCGTCACCGAGCACCTGTACCTGGACAAGCAGCACCCTGCCCTCTGGAGGGCGATCAGCGGCCTTGGACTGAAGGTTCAGGAAGCAGCGGAGGCCGCCGGACTGGGGCCGGGGTTGCTGGAGCTCCTCAACGTGCGGATCTCCCAGATCAACGGCTGCGCCTATTGCCTGGACCTGCACGTACGGAAGGCCACGGAGGCAGGCGAAACTTCCCAACGGCTCGCGTTGCTGCCCGCATGGCGGGAGACGGCCTTGTTCACGGACAAGGAACGCGCCGCACTGGCGTTGGTGGAAAGCATTACGGAACTTCCCGGGCAGGAGGCGCGGGAAAGGGACGAAGCGTATGCGCGGCAGTGCCTCACGGCCGATGAATTTTCCGCGGTGAGCTGGGTGGCCGTGACCATGAATGCCTTCAACCGGGTGTCGATCACCAGCCACCACCCTGTCAGGCGCAGCCGTCCGTAGCACGGGCTTGGCTGGATCACCGGTTATCCACAGGTATTCCACACTGTTAATAACCACATCTGCCGGGCAAATTTCTGCCCGGCAGGACGGCAGGGCGCAGAAGGAGGCCGCGGTTCAAGGGTGCGGCCGAGGTTATCCACACTGTGGATAACCTTGCCAACAGCTGGGGACAGCTGAAGCCGCCGGTGCAGGGCTAGTCGGTCCAGATCCCGGAGGAACCCCGCCGGTGGCTCGCCAGAAGGTGCGTGTCCACTATTCCCACGGCTTCCATCAGGGCGAACATAGTGGTGGGGCCAACGAACGAGAAGCCCCGCTTTCGCAGTGCCTTGGACAACGCCACCGACTCCGCCGACTGGGTGGGGATATCCGCGGCCACGCGGGGACGAGGGGTGCTCGCCGGGCGGAAACTCCAGACAAAATCAACCAGCCCGCCGTCGTTCCGGAGCTCCAAGGTGGCCCGGGCGTTCTTGACGGCGGCATGGATCTTCAGCCGGTTCCGGATGATGCCCGGATCCTGCATGAGCCGCTCCACGTCCGCATCACCGAACAAGGCCACAACGTCGGGATCGAACCCGGCAAAGGCGGCACGAAAGCCGGGACGCTTCCGCAGGATGGTGGCCCAGGAGAGCCCGGCCTGGAATCCCTCAAGGCAGATGCGTTCATAGAGGCCTTGCTCGTCAGTGACGGGCAGCCCCCACTCCTGGTCGTAGTAGGCGCGCATCAACGGATCGGTTGATGCCCACGCGGGCCGGGCCAGGCCGTCGTCGCCAATGATTACACCGGCGGAGTCGGGAGACAGCGGGATCCTCCTCGGAAGAAGTACGAACCCGTCAGGAACGCCAGCGGGTGGTCATCAGGAAGCCCACGATGGCAATGCCGAAGCCCGCCACGATGTTCCACGACTGCCACGCCTGGACCGGGAATCGTCCCTCACTGATGTAGAACGTGATGATCCAGAAGAGGCCAATGATCATGAGCCCGAACATCACCGGTTTGAACCACACCGGGTTGGGCTTGTAGGCCTCAGTGGAAGCCGGCTGGGCGGTGCTGGCGGTCTTCTTGCGAGGTTTCGACTCGGGCACTGGCTCTCCTTGGCAGGCTGGGCAAGCTCGGCGGCCCGGGCTTGATATCCTGCAGGAAGGAAATTGCCAGCGGTCAGCGCGATCTTGGTCAAATCTGGATTCTTACTAGCAGCCAATTCTAGCCGCAGTTGATGGGCACCCGGTGCCTGGGGTGGACGCCCGGAGGAGAATGCGTGGTATTGCAGGAGAAGGCCGGCCCCGTGGCCCCGCCCGCCCCCCGTGGCTCCCTGATGCGTGGAATCATCCAGGTCATCGGCGAACTGCTGATCACGGCCGGCATCATCCTCCTGCTCTTTGTGGCGTGGCAGCTGTGGTGGACCAATGTCGAATCCGACGCCAAACAGAGCCAGGTCATCAAGGAATTCGCCCAGGACCTCAGCACCGCCCCGCCCTCCCCGGCAGCAACGGCAGCAGCTACGCCGCCGGCCGGTGGTGACAGCTTCGGAAAACCCGTCGTAGGAACTGCCCCGGGCCACGCCGGCACGATCGGCATCATGTACATCCCCCGGTTCGGTGCCACCTACACCCGTCCGATCGTTCAGGGGACCAGCCAGGACGTGCTGGACACCCTGGGGCTGGGCCATTACACCAACACGGCCATGCCCGGTGCTGTCGGCAACTTTGCCGTGGCCGGCCACCGCCAGACGCACGGCGCGGTGCTGGACAACATCCACACGTTGGTTCCTGGGGACAAGATCTACGTCCAGACCAGGGATGGCTACTATGTCTACGTTTTCCGTAACAACCAGATCGTGCTGCCGTCCCGCACCGACGTCCTGGAACCGGTACCCACCCAGCCGGGTGTGGCACCCACGGAAAGTTACTTGACCATGACCAGCTGCAACCCCCGCTTCGGCGCCGAAGAACGCATCATCGCCTACGCACTGCTGGACAGTTGGCGTCCGGCGTCTGCCGGGCCGCCGGCTGAGATCGCGGCACAGGTTGCAGCCGCCACAGGGAAGGGATGACCGTGTACGCCTGGATTTTCCGCCACCTCCCCGGCCCGCTCTGGCTGAGGATCGCCTTCTCGTTGGTACTGATCGCCAGTGTCCTGGTATTGATGGTCCAGTTCCTCTTTCCCTGGATGTCCCACTTCACCCAATTCACCGACTCGACGATTGGTTCCGCAGACCAGCCATGACCACAACCAAGATCCTCGTAGTGGATAACTACGACAGCTTTGTCTATACCCTGGTGGGCTACCTCCAGGAGCTCGGCGCAGAAACCACAGTGGTCCGCAATGACGACGTCACCTTGGCCGAGGCGATAGAACTTGCCGGTGCCCGGGATGGCGTCCTGATCTCCCCGGGACCCGGCAATCCTGCGGAGGCAGGGGTCTGCATCGAGCTGATCAAGTGGTGCGGTGAACACAATGTTCCGATGTTCGGCGTGTGCCTGGGCCACCAGGCGCTGGCGGAAGCGTTCGGCGGTACGGTCACCCACGCCCCGGAGCTGATGCACGGCAAGACCTCGCAGGTGGAGCACAGCGGCACCAGCGTGTTCGCCGGCCTCCCCTCCCCCGTTACGGCCACCCGCTACCATTCGCTGGCAGCGGTCCGGGAATCCATACCCGATGTCCTGGAGGTCACCGCGCAGACCGCTTCCGGGGTGGTCATGGGATTGCAGCACAAGACCGCACCGCTCTGCGGCGTCCAGTTCCATCCCGAATCGGTCCTCACCGAGGGCGGGTACCAGATGCTTGGCAACTGGCTCGAGTCCCTGGGCATGAAGGGCGCCGCCGCGCGTGCGGCGAAGCTAAGCCCGCTCATCCAGCACTAGCCGGGCCGGCCGGGCGGCGGGGTCAGCCCTTCTTCGTGGGCTTTGGCGTTGGCGTGTCCGTGGGGGTCGGAGTCGGAGTTGGCGACGGTGCCGGGGCGGGAGCCTTGGCAACAACCACCGTGATGGTCTTGCCCTGCTCGACGGCGGCGTTGACGGGATCGCTTTGATCCGTCACCTTGCCCGGCTCCACCTGGGAGTTCTCCACCTCGACCACCAGGGGCACCAAGCTGATCGCCTTCAGCGCGGCCTCGGCCTCTTCGCGTGAAAGGCCCCGCAGTTCCGGTACCACCACCTTGCCCGTGGACACCACCAGCTCGACGCTGGTGCCCACGCCGACGCTCTGCCCCGGGGCCGGATTCGACGTAATGACAATCCCGGCCGGCACCGTGGCGCTGTTGGCCGTCGTGGTCGACGCAGCACCCACCAAGCCCACCTGGCGTAGGATGTCCCGTGCGGCAGCCTCGGTCTTGCCCGGGAGGTTGTCGGGAATCTTCACGGCGCTTGGCCCATCGGAGACGTTGAGGACCACCTCGGCACCTGGATCCATTGACGCCCCCGCCGACGGGTCGGTGCCGATGGCCGTTCCCTTGGCAACGGTATCGTTCTGCATCCTGGTGATCTTGGGGCGCAGGTTCGCGTTGTACAGCGCCTGCAACGCCGCGCTCTCCGTCATGGCCGCCACCGACGGAATCTGCACCTTGGCCACGGTTGCCGGCCGGTTGACCGTTTCGTAAAGCCACAGGCCGGCACCGGCAAGCACCAGCAGGGTGAAGATCACCAGGGTGGCAATCCACGCACGACGACGAGACTTCTGCCGCCTGCTGGGCTCACGTTCCGGAGGGAGGCCGAGCGGAAGCGGCTCAGCCGCCGTGTGCGCGTCCGCCACTTCCAGCGGACCGGCCGGGCCGGCGTCGTGGTACAGGCCGGCGGCAGCCAGCCGTCCGGTGGGAGCGTCGTCAAGGAAGCTTGCGCCCGTTGCCGTGAAAGCCTCGGTGCGCGGCTGGGCTTCCGGAACGTGGTCGTGGGGGTCCGTGGGCGCCTCAGACGCCGCCACGGCGGGAATGGCCACGCCGGCCTTCGCTGCCCGCAGGGCGCGCCGGAAGGCTGCGGCATCCTGGAACCTGTCGTCGCGGTTCTTCTGCAGGGCCTTGGCGATGACCGTATCCAAGGCGGGGGAAACATCAGGGTTCAGGCTGCTGGGTGGCTCGGCAATTTCCCGGACGTGCTGGTACGCCACGGATACCGGACTGTCCCCGACGAACGGCGGCCGGGAGGTCAGCATTTCATAAAGCAGGCACGCGGCCGAGTAGAGATCGCTGCGGGCGTCCACGGTCTCGCCCCTGGCCTGTTCCGGAGACAGGTACTGCGCCGTGCCGACCACGGCCTGGGTCTGGGTCATGGTGGCGGAGGAATCAGCGATGGCCCGGGCAATGCCGAAGTCCATCACCTTCACCGAATTGGTTCCCGGGCAGTACATCACGTTGGCCGGTTTGATGTCCCGGTGGACGATCCCGGCCTTGTGGCTGTATTCCAGCGCCCCCAGGACGCCCAGACAGTAATCGATGGCGTGATCGATGGTCAATTCCTTGGCGCGGATCATATCGCGCAGCGTCTTGCCCTCAACGAATTCCATCACGATGTAGGGCACCCGCACGTCCTCGGCTGAGCCATCGTGGACCAGGTGTTCGCCGGTATCGAAGATGGCAACGATGGCGGGGTGGTTCAGGGCAGCGACCGCCTGGGCCTCACGCTTGAACCGTGCCTGGAACTGGGGGTCCCGGGCCATGTCCGGACGAAGCAGCTTGATGGCCACCGTCCTGCCGAGGCGGGTATCGGTTCCCCGGTAGACGTCGGCCATGCCGCCTCGGCCAATGAGGTTGCCCAGCTCGTACCGGCCGCTCAGGACACGCCGGTTATCCACCGGGAGGTTGTCCTCCCGGTGCAACGGTGTGCGTGATGACTCATTCACTGGTGGTCCCGGCGGTCAGGGAGTACAGGTTGGTGGCGTTCCGGGCGTTTGGCCGGCCGCACAAGTTGGCAGCGGTGAGATGGGAGTCGGTCCCGCCACCGGCGAGGTGGTGGGCGCGGGCGTCGGGGCCGCCGAGGTGGGGGCCGGTTTCGGAGCCGTGGCGTAGATGACGGTGATGAGCGAACCCTTGGGCACGGTTCCGGTGGGGTTGAGCTCCAAAACAGTTCCCGGTGTTGCGGTGCTCTCCTGCGGCAGGACCGTCACCTGGAGTCCCAGGCCTGCCAGGGATGACTGGACCTGGCGGTAATCCTTGCCCAGGTAAGCCGCTGGGATCACGTTGACTGTGTCCTGGGTGGGCGTGGGGGTGGGGGTCGGTGTGCTGCGGGTCTGTGTGGGAGTAGCCGACGGCGTGGTGCGGGTGGCCGACGGAGAAGGACTGCTGCTGGCGCTGGTGCTGGCACTGCTGCTGGTGCCGGAGGTGGGGTTGCCGGCGGGCGAGAAGAGGCCCACCTGGTTCAGCAGGAAACCCACCAAGGCAAACAGGAGCAGCAGGATCAAGGCGACCAAAGGCCAGGTCCAGGGGCTGCGGCCCTTGCGCCGGGGCTCGTCGGCGGGGCCGTCGTCGTACGTCTCCTCCTGCTGGTCCCAGTTCCGCTCAGCCGCCAGGGCGTTGGTGCGGGCGAGCGGCCCCTGCGGGCCCCCCGCGGCGGCTGCGCCTGCGCCTGCGGCCATCCCCGCCGCGGCACCGGCGGCCCCGGCGCCGAGGACCGGCAACGCCGAGGTGGCGGTGGGAGCGGAATCACGCTGCCCGCCGATCACTCCGGTGGGTGCTGTCGCAGTGTCCACGGGAGCGGTGATAGGTCCGGTCCCGGCATCGAACAGCAGCATGCCCGGCACGGCGGCGCGTGCTGCGTTGATGTCGCCGTTCCGGATGGCTTCCGCGGCTTCGGCCAGCTTGATGGCGTTGGCCGGGCGGTTCTTGGGATCCTTGGCCAGCATGGACATCAGCAGGGCGCGCACGGGCGTGGGCAGGGTCTCCGAAAGCGGTGGCGGAGCATCGTTCACCTGCGCCAGTGCGATGGCAATTTGTGATTCGCCCGTAAAGGGACGGTGCCCGCTGAGGCATTCGTACCCGATGACGCCAAGGGAGTAGATATCCGAGGAACCGGTAGCGGTTTGGCCGGTGGCCTGCTCCGGTGCCAGGTATTGCGCCGTCCCCATGACCTGCCCGGTCTGGGTGAGCGGAACCTGGTCGGCGAGGCGGGCGATCCCGAAGTCCGTGACCTTGACCCGTCCGTCAGGGGTAATCAGGAGGTTACCGGGCTTGACGTCGCGGTGGACCAGCCCCTGGGCGTGCGCAACGGCCAGCGCGCGGGCGGTCTGGGCGATGATCGAGAGCGTACGGTCCGGGGACAGCACCTGCTCGTGCTCGATGATGCTGCTCAGCGGCTGCCCGGGGACCAGTTCCATGACCAGGTAGGCCGAGCCCTCTTCTTCCCCGTAGTCAAAGACGTTGGCGATGCCCACGTGGTTCAGGAGGGCGGTGTGGCGGGCCTCCGCACGGAAACGCTGGAGGAAGCCCGGGTCACCGGTGTACTCCTCCTTCAGCACCTTGATGGCGACAATACGGCCCAGGACGAGGTCTTTGGCTTTCCAGACTTCCCCCATGCCGCCGATCGCAATCCGCGTGGTCAGCTGGAATCTGCCGCCGAGGGTGATTCCTGTTGTAGGCCTCACTTATTCAACACCGCCTCAAAAATCTTCTTCGCGTTGGGACTGGTCAGCCTTGCTCCCGCGTAGATGTCTACGCCTTCCATGACGATCGTGACGCTGACCTTTGGGTTGTCAGCGGGCGCGAACCCGGTGAACCACGAGTTGTTGGTTCCATTTCCGAGTTCGGCGGTGCCGGTCTTGCCGGCGACCTGTACGCCGGGGACAGCGGCACCCTTGGCAATACCGTCAGTAACCACGCTGGTCATCCAGTCGGTGATTTGCTTGGAGATCTCCGGGGTAGTGGACGTCCTGAGCTGTGCCGGCTGTGGTTCGTCAATGACGCGCAGGTCCGGGGACCGCAAAGTCTTGACCAGGCTGGGCGCCATCTGGACCCCGCCGTTGGCGATGGCGTTCGTCATCATGTTGACCTGCAGCGGCGTGACCCGGACATCCTTCTGGCCGATGGCGGACTGGGCCAGCCCAGGAGCGTCCAGTTTGTCGGGGAAGCCATTTCCTGTTGCGTGGCCCAGCTTCAGCAGACCCCCAACATCTTCACCGAACCCGAACTTCTTGTACTGCGCGGCGATCGCGTCGCGGCCAAGGTCCAGGGCGATGCTGGCGAACGGAGTATTGCAGGACTGCTGCAGCGCGAAGGCGAAGCTCGCGCTGTCCTTGGTGTAGCAGTTGCCGCCGGCGTAGTTGGGCAGTTTGTACTGGATGCCGTCGAACGGCATTTCCGCGGGGTTGGGCAGCACGCTGTCCTTGTTGTACTTCCCCGAGGCAAGCGCGGCCGCCGTGTCCACGAGCTTGAAGACGGATCCCGGGGCGAGCAGCTCGCCGGTGGGGCCGCTGACGTTCTGGTTCAGGTTAATGCCCGGCACCTTGACCAGTTCGTTGATGTTGGTGCTTTCAGCCGTGGGATCCTGCGTTGCCACCAGGTTCGGGTTGTAGGACGGCTTGGACGCCATGGCAAGGATGGCGCCGGTCTTGGGATTGGTGACCACGATCGAGCCGCGCTGGCCGTCGGGGATGAGGCTGTAGGCCAGCTGCTGGATCTGGGGGTCGATGGTCAGTTCCACCGACGCGCCCTTGGGCTGGTTGCCGAGGAAAAGCTGGCCCACGCGGTCCAGGAAGAGCTGGTCCGAGTTGCCGGCCAGTTCAGAACCCATGGACTGCTCCAGCCCGGTGGCGCCGTAGTGCTGGGAGAAATAGCCGGTCAGCCCCGCGTACAGCTCAGGCTGGGTGTAGGTGCGCTGGAATTTGCAGGTTTCCGAGTTGCTCTCCACTGACTCCGCCACCGGAGTCCCGCCCACAATGATCGACCCCCGGTCATTGCAGTAGGTCTGGAGGATGGCGCGCTTGTTCCACGGGTTGTCTTTGAGTTCGTCGGCGCCCACCACCTGCACGTAGCTGATGGCGCCGAAGAGCAGCGCGAACATTGCGATGGCTGCGACCCAGGAGTGCCTGATTGCCTGGTTCATGAGTGCTTCACCGCCTCTGTAGGAGTATCAATGCCTGTGGATTCGGACCCGGCCGACGGGGGCAGCGGCGTGGTATCCACCGGCCCCCGGGCCGTATGCGAGATCATCAGGAGCAGCCCGACAATGATCCAGTTGGCCAGCAGCGACGAGCCTCCCGCAGCCAGGAACGGCGTGGTGAGGCCGGTCAGCGGGATGAGCCGCGTGACGCCTCCGATCACCACGAAGCACTGGAGTGCCACCGCGAAGGACAGCCCGCAGGCCAGCAGTTTTCCAAAGGCGTCCCGGGTTCCCAGGGCTGCCCGGAATCCGCGGGTGAACAGCAGCAGGTACATCAGGACCACCGCGAAGAGTCCAATCAGGCCCAGCTCCTCGCCCAAGGAGGCGATGATCATGTCGCTGTTGGCGAAGGGCACCAGGTCGGGGCGGCCCTGGCCAAGTCCTGTTCCCACAAGGCCGCCGTTGGCCATGCCGAAGAGGCCCTCGACGATTTGGAAGCTGCCGCCGTACTGCCGTCCGTAGACCTCGTCGGTGAAGGCGTTCAGCCAGCCGTCGATCCGCAGCCCCACGTGGGAGATGAGCTGGGACGCTATGAGGCCGCCGCCCAGGAGGAGTGCCATACCGATGACAACCCAGCTGATCCGGCTGGTGGCCACGTAGATCATGACGATGAACAGCCCGAAGAAGAGGACGGAGGAACCGAGGTCGCTCTGGAAGACGAGGACGCCGATGCTCACCAGCCAGGCGGCGATCATGGGGCCGAGGTCCTTGAAGCGCGGGAACTGCATCGGCCCCACCTTGCGCCCTGCCAGCAGGATGAGGTCCCGGTTGGAGGAAAGATAACCGGCGAAGAAGATGGCAAGGGTGATCTTTGCGATTTCGCCGGGCTGGAAGGTCATGGGACCGATCCGGATCCATACGCGGGCGCCGAGGATCTCGCCTGCGCTGATGCCTGGAATCAGCGGAAGCACCAGTAGGACGGCACTGGCCGCCAGCGAAATGAACGTGAACCGGCGCAATACCCTGTGGTCCTTGAGGAACCAGATGACGGCGATGGCCACCGCCATGGCGATCAGCGTCCAGCGGAGCTGGTTGTTCCCCGTATCGCCGCCGGGAGGGTCCAGCCGGTGGATCATGGCCAGGCCCAGGCCGTTCAGGGCAACCACCAAGGGAAGTATTACCGGATCGGCATATTTGGCACGGAAGCGCAGCACGCCGTGGAAGGCCAGGGAAGCAGCGGCCAGGAGGCTTGACTGGAACCAGAAATCGGAATCGAAGGCCTTCTGCTGGTCCACGCCCACCAGCATGTTGGCGCCGATGCCCACCGTCAGTGCCAGCAGCAGCAGGAGGAGCTCAACATTGCGCCGTGGCTTGGGGGCGGTGTTGACCTGGCTCATTTGGCCCCCTGGCAGGTGATGGTGGGTGTGGGTGAAGGCGAAGGTGACGGTGCCGTCGGTGCGGGCGCGGGAGCGGGGGTTCCCGATGCCGGCGGGGGAGCCGCGCTGTCGGTTGGTGCGGGCGGCGTGGCGGATGCGGACTGCTTGGGGCATTCCTCTTCCGGGGAGGTGCTGCCCGTCAGCTCCAGGTTCTTGACGATCCGCTGGGCGTCGTAGAGGTCGTTGGCCGGCACCGTTTGGCGGACGCGCTGCTGCGAAAAGGGCGGCAGGGAATCCATCCGGATATCCGTGACGGCTTCGAGGGAGGACAGCTGGATGGGGCCCAGCCGCTGGGAAACTCCGTTGTAGATGGCCACCCGTGAATCGAACTCGCCCACGTAATAACGGGTCTGCGTCCAGGCATAGCCCAGCCAAAGGCCAATCGCCACTACCACCAGCACGGCAGCCGCAACGGACCACGCAACCCAGCGGCGGGGACGAAGCGGAGCAAGGGTGTCCGCGGTGTCGCTGGCCGGTTCAGCCTTGTGGGTGAGGAGCGTTGCTGCGCGCCTGGCCACGGTGCGGCCGGCCACCGTGGGAATGGATCCCGACTCCGCGGCGGAGAAAGCTGCACCCACCAGTTCATGCGGGCGGGAGGCGAGTTCGTCGCGGAGGACCTCGGCGGACAGGTGTTCGCCCAGGTGTGGGTCCGTGCTGTTTGGTTCAGCGGAACTTGGCTCCTGGTCCGTGGCGTCGCCGCCGGCGGACTCAGTGGACGTGGAGGCCTCCGTGGCGTCCCCGGCGCCGGTATCCGCGGGGGCGGCCGCCTGCCTGGCTTTGTCCGAAGCGGGCGGGGCCGGCGCGGTGGCGCCTCCGGCAGCTGTCGCGGCAGCGGGCTTGCTGCCCGGCGGCGGCATGATGATCTCGACGGCGGCCGTGCTGACGTCGTCGGGCGTTTCCGGAACGATGTCCAGCACCACCACCGTGACGTTGTCCGGGGAACCGGCCTCAAGGGTCAGGTCAACCAGGGTTTCAGCGCATTCGCCCAGGTCCTTGGTTTCCCTGATGGTCCGTTCCACGGCATGCCCTGCAACATAGTTCAGGCCGTCCGAACAGAGCAGCCAGCGGTCGCCCTGCCGTGCTTCCAGGGTGTCCAGGTCCAGTTCGGGGCTGGCGTCGACATCGCCCAGGACACGCATCAGGACGTTCTTGTGCGGGTGGGTTTCCGCTTCCTCGGGCCGGAGGCGGCCTTCGTCGATCAGCCGCTGGACAAAAGTGTGGTCGACGCTGATCTGCTTGAATTCGCCGTCACGGAGCCGGTAGGCGCGGGAATCGCCAATGTGGGCGAAGTGCAGCTTTCCCCCGGCCAGCAGGAGGGCTGTGACGGTGGTGCCCATTCCTGCGAGCTTGGGGTTGATGTGTACAAGCTCGGAGAGCAGGGAGTTGGCGGTCTGGATTTCGTCGGCGAGGATGGTGCCGGCATCGTCGCCGTAGTCCGGCCGGTCCAGGTGGATCATGTCCAGGACGGTGGCGGCGGAGGCGACGTCACCACCGGCATGGCCCCCCATGCCATCGGCGACCACTGCGAGGTGGCGGCCCGCGTAGGCGGAGTCGTCATTCTTGGAACGGATCCGGCCCACGTCCGAGCGCGCTGCGTAGCGCATGATGAGGGGCCGCTCCGCCGGATGGGATCCGGGTGCGGGCTTGTCAGTAACGGCCACGGTTACGGCCTCAATTCAATGACCGTCTTGCCGATTCTCACGGGTACCCCTGGCTCAACCGGCAAGGCGCGGGTCAGTTGCTGGTCTCCCAGGTACGTTCCATTGGTGGAGCCGAGATCTTCGATGAACCACCGGCTGCCCTGCGGGAACAGCCTGGCGTGGCGGCCCGACGCGTAGTCGTCCTCCAGGACCAGGGTGGCTTCCTGGGCGCGTCCCAGCAGGATGGGGCTGGCTGCCAAGGGAAGGGTTTTGCCCTTGAGGGGTCCTTCCACTACCACCAGTTGCCGGGCCTGCTGCTTAACGGGCTGCTGCGGCGGCTCGGCCAGTTCAGGGTTTCGGCGGACCTGCCGTGCCGTGGGGGCGCCGGCTGCTGCCTTGCGTCCCACCATGAGGTCACGGCGCATGGCCGAGACGATGCTGAAGATGAGCACCCAGAGGAGGAGCAGGAATCCGAACCGCAGCGCGGTGATGGTGAGGTCGCTCATGCGCGGCCACCCGGGTTGGCAGGAAGCAGGCGGAAGATAATCTTTGTCCGTCCCATCGTGATGGTGGAGCCGTCCGTGAGCTCGGTGCTGCCGGAAACCCTCTGCCCGTTGACGTAGCTGCCATTGGTGGACCCAAGGTCCACCGCGATCGTTACGCCGTTGGCCGTGCTGATTTCGAGGTGGCGCCGTGAGACTCCCGTGTCTTCGATGTGGATATCTGCCTCGGAGGACCGGCCCAGGATGATGGACGGCGCGTTCAGTGAATAGCGCTGTCCGTCGATATCGAGCACCGGCTGGAGCCTGGCCGGCTGCCGGCTTGGTGCTGCCGGAACATTGGGCCGCGCCTGGGCGGGTGCCGAAGCCGCCGAGCCTTGGGATTTTTCGGTGGACGAAGCGATCTCGAAGTCACCGGCGCGAAGCTCGGCGTCCCGGCGAAAGGAAATCCTGACAGGCCCTTGGAGGATATAGCCCTGGCTCCGGACGTGGTTGATGACAACGTCGCAGAGTTCCTCGGCGAGGGGAGTGCCCCACTCCTGTGCCCGCCGGAAATCCTCATCACTGAGCTGGACGTCGAAAACGTTGGGTACCAGTGTGCGGCCGGCCGCCACGGTCAGTGCCTTGTGGTCCACCTCGCGGCGGAGCCTGCTGGCGATCTCCACGGGCTCGACCTGGGCCTTGGAGCCGGTGGAGAAGACACCGCGGACGGCCTTTTCAATGCCGCGTTCGACCCTGTCAAGCAGACCCATGGTTCTTCTCCTTTCCCCCCGGTCCCGGGGCAGTGGTTGTTCCTGACCAGCACCTGCAGTGCAGTGCGCCGCATTCGGGGGTGCCCGCCGGCGGCAGTCACTCCTGTATCCGATACTACTGGCCAGCCCTGTGAATGACCTTAATCCACAACGGCCGGGCGCCGGCAAAAGTTCGTCCCCACAACGCCGCGGCCCTGGCGCCGCCCCGGCTTTCGGCGGCTTCCCCGGCCGGTTCCAGCCCTGTTTTTGTCCTGCCGCCAACCTGATCCGAGGTGGCGGAAACGGGCGCCCGGGGGCCAATTGGTAATTTGCCGCATGTGTCCGTTATGCTTGATCTCGCTGCTTTTACGAGGTGCAGGAACGGAAAACCGGGCCGGCTGAGTGGAAGAAGTTGCGCGCGAGTGGCGGAACGGCAGACGCGCTGGCTTCAGGTGCCAGTGTCCGAAAGGGCGTGGGGGTTCAAATCCCCCCTCGCGCACGCAAATATAAGAGCCCCGGTCTTGGACCGGGGCTCTTTTGCGTTCCCCATAAAGTGGGCATCGCCCCTCTTTTGCGCCCCGTCCGGACTTTCCACCCCCGCGTCCGCGGGTGTCCCGTCCGGATGAGGGTGTCCTGCGGCCTGCCCCCGCGAAGACGGTTAAAGGCCGACGGCGGGGGGCACCTGGGTGGACGGGCGCGCGGAAGCCTTGAACCGGCGTCGTGAATTGGCCAGGTGGCTCCGCATGGCGGCCGCCGCGGCAGCCTCGTCACCATCCGCGATGGCCTCAAGGATGGAGCGGTGCTCCAGTACCACCTGGTCGAAATGGTCCCGCGCATAGTGCTCGACGCCGGTCATCAGGCGGGTGCGCGGCATCGCAATCATGGTCTGGCCAAGCGCGGCCAGGCAATCGGAGTAATAAGGGTTGCCGGAGGCCGCCGCCACAGCCCGGTGGAATTCGAAGTCCGACTTCATGGCGTGGGCCGGGTGGTCCGAATTTTCGGTAAAGGCTTCCAGTGCAGTGCCCAGGGCCCGCAACTGCCTGTCAGTGCGGTTGCGGGCGGCCAGCGCCGCGGCCTCGGCCTCCACTCCCATGCGGAATTCCAGCAAGTGGAGCCTGTCCTCGGTGCTGGCCACGGGACGGCCGCCCGGCATGGCCGGCGGAGCGTCCGAGGGCGGCGTGAGGGCGAAGCTGCCCCGTCCCCGTTCGGTTTCCACGAGTCCCTCCGCCTGCAACCGGGTCAGCGCTGCGCGGACCACCGTGCGGCTGACGCCGAAGTCGCTGATGAGCGTGTTCTCGCTGGGCAGCTTCTCACCCGGCTGGATGACGCCGTCGACGATGCGGGTGCGAAGGTCAGCGGCGAGATCCGCGGTGAGGTTCCGGCTCATGGGTCAAGGTTACGCGCCGAATTCCACGCTCTCGGTGGTCCACGCGCGCGCCTGGTCGCTGAGGGTGACGCCGAGGCCGGGGCGGTCCGGAACGATCATCCGGCCGTCCTTGGTCTCCAGGCGCTCGTTGAACAGCGGATCCAGCCAGTCGAAGTGTTCCACCCAGGGCTCCCGGGGGTAGGCCGCTGCGAGGTGGAGGTGGATTTCCATGGCGAAGTGCGGGGCAAGGCCCAGGCCGCGTTCGTCAGCCAGTGCGGCGAGGCGCAGGAACTGGGTGATGCCGCCGACGCGCGGGGCATCGGGCTGGATGATGTCGCAGCCGTTGGCGGCGATGAGGCCCTTGTGCTCGGCGACGGAGGCGAGCATTTCACCGGTGGCGATGGGCGTGTCCAGGACCTGTGCCAGGTGGGCGTGGCCGTCGAAGTCGTAGGCGTCCAGCGGTTCCTCGATCCAGGCGAGATCGAAGTCCTCCAGGCGGCGCCCCATGCGCAGTGCCGTGGTGCGGTCCCACTGCTGGTTGGCGTCCACCATCAGCGGCACGTCGGGCCCGATGTGCTCGCGGATGCCGGCGACCCGGCGCAGGTCCTCCTTGCTGTCCGGCAGGCCTACCTTGATCTTGATGCCGCCGATTCCTTCCTCGATGGACCATGTGGCCCGTTCCTTGACTTCCTCGAGGGTGGCGTTGAGGAAGCCTCCGGACGTGTTGTAGGTCCGCACCGAGTCGCGGTAGGAGCCCAGGAGTTTCGCCAAGGGCAGCCCTGCGCGTTTTGCCTTCAGGTCGTACAGGGCGATGTCGACGGCGGCCAGGGCCTGGGTGGCGACGCCGGAGCGGCCCACGGAGGCGCCGGCCCACAGGAGTTTGGTGTAAATCCTGGCGATGTCATTGGGGTCCTCGCCGATCAGGCCCTCGGCGACCTCTTTTGCGTGGGCGTACTGGGCCGGCCCGCCGGCCCGCTTGGAGTAGCTGAAGCCGATGCCCGCATGCCCGAGTTCCGTGGTGATCTCGGCGAAAAGGAAGACTACCTCGGTCATGGGCTTCTGCCGTCCGGTGAAGACCTTGGCGTCACTGATGGGAACGGTGAGGGGCAGGCGCGCGGTGGACAGCTTGACGTGCCGGATCAGGTCGACGGTACTCATTGAATCTCCTCTGGGCGTGGCTGGGCTCCATCGCCCGCCTCCTTAGGATATAAGTGGTCTACTTGTATTACAAGTAGTGTTCTGGACCTGTAGCGTTCACCACTTCCGGGCTGCGGCCGGAATAGCTCCGGCCCGGGACGCTGTTGAAGCAGCAATGAAGGCAATTACGTACAGCGAATATGGCAGCCCCGACGTCCTTGAGCTCACCGAGCAGCCTCTGCCGAAAGTGGGGCCGGGAATGGTCCTGGTTAAGGTGAAGGCAGCTGCGGTCAATCCGGTGGACTGGAAGATCATGGCAGGTTACCTGGACGCCGCCATGGACCTGCAGTTCCCGGCGATTCCCGGATGGGATGTGGCGGGCGTGGTGGAATCGGTGGGCATTGACGCACCGCAGTTCAAGCCCGGCGACGAAGTGATCGCGTATGGGCGGAAGGACTATGTCCACGGCGGCAGCTTCGCCGAATACATTGCGCTGCCCGAAAGGCTCCTGGCCCGGAAGCCCGCCGCCCTTGACTGGAACGGGTCCGCAGGGCTTCCGCTGGCTGGTCTGACTGCCTACCAGGTGCTGAACCGCCTTGGCCTCAGCTCCGGGGAGACCGTCCTGATCCACGGCGGCGCCGGTGGCGTGGGATCCCTGGGGATCCAGATTGCCGTGGCGCTGGGTGCCGAGGTCATCGCCACCGCTTCGGAAAAGAACCACGATTTCCTCCGCTCACTGGGTGCGCACCCCGTCACGTACGGGGACGGCCTGGCGGACCGGGTCCGGTCCCTCCGTCCCGACGGGGTAGATGTGGTTGCCGATTTCGTCGGCGGCAACCTGGCGGCCACCCTCGCGGTCCTTGCGGACGGCGGGCGTCACGCCTCGATCGCCGACAGTGACGTTGAGGAGCATGGCGGCACCTGGATGTGGGTAAATCCCATTGGTGCCCAGCTTCAGGAACTCGCGGACCTGGTGGATGAGAGGAAGATGCGGGTGGAGGTTGCCGAGGTGTTCCCGTTGGATCAGGCGGCGGATGCCTTCCGGCTCAACATGTCCGGACATACCCGGGGCAAGATCGTCGTGTCGGTGGACCACACCGCCTGAGTCCCGGAGCGGCCGCTACTTCCTGATGGCCCCGAAGCCTGCAATCAGCGCTTCGAGCCCAAGGTGGAAGGCGGTGTCGGCCGGGCGGCCCCGTTCCTGCCCGGCCGGCGCATCCTGTCCTGATGCCGAACTTCGCACGGCGGCCGTGAAATAGGGCGTGGATTCCGCCATTGAACCGGCATCGAAGATGTCCTCGGGCGCGGTGACGTCGTAGGCGGATCCAAAGATAAAGGACTCCAGTGCCACGATGGACGGAATGATCCGGTCCTGGGGGAACCCGGCGTCGGAAAATCCCTTGCTGACGGTCTCGTACATGGCGAGCGTCTGCGGTGCGTCCGTCACCGGCAGGACGGCGATGACGGGAATCAGCGGGGTGTGCTCGGCAAAGACGTCCCGGTAGCTCCAGGCCCAGGCCCGGACGGCGTCTTCCCAACTGTCGCTGCCAAATCCGGACACGTCCACCAGTGACATCAGGTGGTCCTCCACCAGGAGCAGCACGTCCTGCTTGGATGCCACGTGGTTGTAGAGGGCGGACGGCGCCACGTCGAGCACCTTGGCGAGGGCCGCCATGGTCAGCCCGTCATAGCCTTTACGGCTGACCAGCTTCAGTGCGGCCGCCGTAATCCCTGCCTTGTCCAGCACTGCCGCCGACGGCCTGCCTGCGCGCCTCCTCTGCGCGCCCCCGCTGGTCGCGGTGCGTCCCTGTGCGGCTGATACTGCCGGCATTGCTGCCCTTTCGTTGGTGGTCTCCAGCATTATTCCATCCGGTACTTCCGCTCCCGGCGGCAGGCGGTTATAGTTTAAATAAATGAATGCCATTCATTTAGTGGTTTCCGTCACCAGGGAAACCGAAGAGAGGACATCATGCTGAACCTGAACCGCGACGTCGTGGTCGTTGGAGCCGGGCCGTCCGGACTCACCGCCGCCCGTGAACTGAAGAAGGCCGGCCTCACCGTCGCCGTGCTCGAGGCCCGCGACCGCGTGGGCGGCCGCACCTGGACGGACACCGTGGACGGCGCCATGCTCGAGATTGGCGGTCAGTGGGTTTCCCCGGACCAGACCGCCCTCCTGGAACTGCTCCAGGAACTGAACCTGGAAACCTACCCGCGCTACCGCGACGGCGAGTCCATCTACATCGGCGCGGACGGCACGCCCGTGCGCTACACCGGTGACACCTTCCCCGTGGACGCGGACACCGCCGTCGAAATGGACCGACTGGTGGCCCTGCTGGACGGCCTGGCCGCCGAAATCGGCGCCACGGAGCCGTGGGCGCACCCGAAGGCCCGCGAGCTGGACACCGTCTCCTTCCATCACTGGCTGCGGCAAAATTCGGCCAACGAGGAAGCCTGCAAGAACATCGGCCTCTTCATCGCAGGCGGCATGCTGACCAAGCCGGCACACGCTTTCTCCGCCCTGCAGGCGGTTTTGATGGCGGCCTCCGCCGGCTCATTCACGCACCTGACGGACGAGGACTTCATCCTGGACCGCCGCGTGGTGGGCGGGATGCAGCAGGTTTCCCTGCTCCAGGCCCGGGAACTGGGCGACGACGTCGTCCTGGACTCCCCGGTGCGCACCATTGCGTGGGAGTCGGACGCCGACGGCGGGCACCGCGTGAGCGTCGAGTCGGACCGCGCCACTGTCAACGCCCGGTTTGTGATCATGGCCGTGCCGCCCAACCTCTACTCCCGCGTCTCCTTCAACCCGCCGCTTCCGCGCCGCCAGCATCAGATGCACCAGCACCAGTCCCTGGGCCTGGTCATCAAGGTCCACGCCGTCTACGCGACGCCGTTCTGGCGGGATAAAGGGCTCTCCGGCACCGGCTTCGGTGCGGATGCGCTGGTCCAGGAGGTGTACGACAACACCAACCACGGAGATTCCCGCGGTACCCTGGTGGGCTTTGTTTCCGACGAAAAGGCCGACGCCGTCTTCGAGCTCAGTGCCGAGGACCGCAAGCGCGCCATCCTGGAGTCCATTGCCGGATTCCTCGGCGCCGAGGCCCTGGCTCCCGAGGTCTACTACGAATCCGACTGGGGTTCGGAGGAATGGACCCGGGGCGCCTACGCTGCGAGCTACGACCTGGGCGGCCTGCACCGTTACGGCAAGGACCAGCTGGCTCCCGTGGGTCCGATCTACTGGTCTTCCTCGGACCTGGCCGCGGAGGGCTACCAGCATGTTGACGGGGCTGTCCGCATGGGCCGGCTGACCGCCGCGCGCATCGCCGAGGTCGCGAAGGTTCCGGTCGCCGCCGGCTGGTAAATAAGCATGCTTACTAATAGGCTGGCGGCGGGGAGCGTCCCCGACTTCAGACGAACGAGGTGAGGCATGACTGACGCCCAGAGCATCAGCAAGGTTACTGAGATCATCAACGATGCCAGGATCGGGATGGTTACCACCATCAACGAAGACGGCGCCCTCGTCAGCCGGCCGCTGGCAGTCCAGGAGGTCATGGACGACGGCGACATGTGGTTCTTCACGGGCCTGGGCACCTCGCAGGTTGCGCACGTCCGGGCAGATCCGCGCGTCAACGTCGCCTTTGGCAAGAAGACCGAATGGGTTTCCGTGGCCGGTACCGCCGAGGTGGTCACAGACCGGGCCAAGATCCATGAAATGTGGAACCAAGTTGTCGAAGCATGGTTCCCGGACGGCCCGGACACCCCCGAGGTGTGCCTCCTTCGGGTCGAATCGGACTCCGCGGAGTACTGGACCAGCCCGGGTGGCACGGCGGCCACCGTACTGCAGTGGGTCAAGTCGAAGGTCACCAACAGCCGGATGAGCGTTGGCGAGAGCGGAACCGTGGAACTCTAGCAGTGCCAGGGGGCGGGGCGGCTACGGCTGCTCCGCCCTTTTCAGTGCCTGCAGGACGGCGGGCAGCAGCACGTCATTGCGGCCCCACAGCGGGTCCAGGATTTCCACGTACCAGGAATCCGCGAGGAGCAGGGCCAGGGCATCGTTGGTTTCTCCTGCCCAGTCCCGGATCTGGTCCTCCGCCACGGGATTTTCGCTGGAGCCCAGCACTGTGGTGACGTCCGATCCGGCAAGGGTCACGGGGATGGCTGCGCTGCTTGCCTCGCCAGGTGCATGCGCCACGGTCACCAGTTCGGTGCGGGTGGATAGAGCCAGCAGTTCACCGGCGGTGGCGGCACTGCAGAATCCGGTGACGTATTCCCGCTGCGCGGCGGCGCCGTCCTGGATGCCGGGCTGGGATTCCTTGGTGAAAAGCCCATGCCGGTTGAGTTCGGCCAAGGCTGCGGCAATGGGCCTGGTCTCGTCGTCGGAGCCTGGCGCAAAGTGTCCGGGCTGGTAGGAACTGCCGCCTTCAAGCCACCGGGCCGTCAGTTCCCCGGCGGCTTCCAGGGTGGTGGCTTGGCGCCAGACTCCGCGGTCCTCCAGCAGCCGTCCGAACTTGTCATGGACCGGCACTTCCTCAGGCTTCATCCTCGGATGCTATCGCCGGTGCTGCGGCCCGATCCACCGCTCCCGACACAGCAGTTAACGTCAGCCGGCCTGGTCGGCCGGCTGACGGGGCGGAATTCCAGCCGCCCGTTCGGCCGCCGCCAAGGTTGCCGCCAGGCTTCCGACGGCATCCGGGTACGTGGTATGCGCGGAGGTGCGCATCTGGTCCGCCGTCCGCATCGCCTTGATCAGTGCAGAGGTCTCAGGCAGGCGCACATCGGTCAGTCCGGGGTAGTCGATGGTGCTGGCCGGATCGAGTTCATAGCGGCGCCAGCGGAGCAGCAGTTCGTCGTGGCGCGCCGTGGCGGCCTGATGCGCGGAGAGCTGCCGCCGGTGCTCACGGCGTGCCGACTGCCACGCCAGGTACCGGGGGGTGCCGTGGTGGGCGGCAATTCCCGCGGCAACGGCCGCTCCTGCCAAGACAAGCCCGGACCACGGGGACACCATCGCAGGGATGATCAAGGCCGGAAGTGCTGCGCACGAGCCCAGGAAGACGTCCCAAAACAGCTGGTCCGGCACCTCCGCCGCGCCGTCCCTGCGGCCCAGCGTCCGCCTCCGCACGGCAAAAACCGTTGCGGCTACGCTGCAAACCAGGACCGGGCCGCCCAACAGGACCGCCCATGCACCTTGATGCAGACCTTGGAACAGGAATTCGGCCACGGCTGACATTTTGCACCTCCAGCGCCCCAGGCCATGGGCGGAACGCCCGGGCTGGTCATTCCATTGCACCCTCTTCCGGGCACAGCGTCAATGGCGCCCGGCGCCGGAATAAACGGCGAGCAGCGGTGTTGTCCCGTGGGGGAGTACCGCGCAGGCAAGGAGGCGGACCATGGTCAGGATCGCAGTGGTGGCAGGCAGTACTCGGCCGGGGCGACGGGGCCGGGAGGTGGCGGACTGGGTGCTCAGGCGCGCGGCGGAGCACGGCGGCGCCGAATTCGGGATGCTGGACGTGGCCGACTACGATCTTCCGCTCATGGACGAGCCGCTGCCGCCTTCCCGGGGCAGGTACCAGCATGACCACACGAAGCGGTGGGCCGCGGCGGTCAAGGATTTCGACGGGTACATCTTTGTCACCGCTGAATACAACCATTCGGTTCCCGCGGCCCTGAAGAATGCCTTGGACTACCTCTATGCCGAATGGAACAACAAGGCAGCGGCGTTCGTCAGCTACGGCAGCGCCGGTGGTGTCCGGGCGGTGGAAAACCTGCGGCTGATCGCCGGCGAGCTGCAGATGGCCGACGTTCGGGCCCAGGTGGCGCTAACGTTTGCCGCGGACTTCCGGGACTACACCGCCTTTACACCCTCCGAAGGCGCCGAACAGGCGCTCCAGCGGCTCTTTGGCCAGATCATTCCCTGGTCCACCGCACTGCAAACGCTCAGGACATGAGTACCGTGGACCCATGCGTATCAAAATGTGCAGCATCCACGTCCAGGATCCCGCCGCCGCCCATGCCTTCTATACCGGGACCTTGGGATTCGACACGCTCATGGCCATGCCTGAGTACAACCTCTACATCATCAAGGATCCCGGAGCGGACGACAGTTCCACGGGCCTGCTCCTGGAGCCCAGCGACAACCCGATCGGCGCGGACTACATGAATGCCATACGGGAGGCAGGCCTGCCCGCCATCGTCTTCGGGGTCCCGGACGTCCAGGCCGAATTCGAACGGCTGACGGCGGCCGGTGTCAGCTTCAAGACCCCGCCTACCACGGATCCGTTCGGCACCAGCGCCGTGTTCGACGACGGCTGCGGCAACTACATCCAGATCCACCAGGACTGAGGGCTACCGGGCCTGCGTGCGGTCCTTCTTGGCCTGCTTCTTGGCGGCCTCATCCTTGACCCGCTGGGCCTCGGCGCGGACGGATGCGTGCGTGGAGCGCTCGGTGACCAGCCACTGCGGCGGCGCCTGCAGCAGTGCGGTGATTTCCGCCGTCGTGAGCGCGTCCTCCACGCCGCCGCGGGCCAGGCCGCTGATGGACACGTTCAGCTTCTGGGCCACCACGGGGCGGGGGTGCGGTCCGTTGCGGCGGAGCTCGGCGAGCCACTCCGGCGGGTTGGCCTGAAGTTCGGCGAATTCCTCGCGGGTGATGGTTGAATCCTGGAACTCCTGCGGCGCGGCAGGCAGGTAGATGCCAAGTTTCTTGGCAACGGTGGCCGGCTTCATGGACTGGGAGTTTGCAGAGGTCATGCTTCAAGGGTATCCGGGCGGCGGGTACTGTGAAGACGTGCCCGCCGACAATACCCCTGCCCCCGACGCCCCCGATGCCATTGCCGGGGACGAGCCGCGGATTCTCCGCATTTCCTACGTGGCAGGAGTGACGCCCGGTAAATGGATCCGCCGGTGGGAGGAGCGGATGCAGGATATTCCGCTGCGGGCATTCATGGTCGACGACGGCGACCAGCTTGGGGTGCTCCGTGACGGTAGGGCGGACATGGCCTTCGTCCGCCTTCCGGTGGAGCGGGAAGGGCTCAGCGTCATCCCGTTGTATGAGGAGCAGCCCGTGGTGGTGGCTCCCAAAGGCCACGAGATCTCCGTGTTCGAGGATGTGGCGCTGGCCGACCTGGAGCAGGAATCGATCCTCGATGTGGCCGCATTGGGCGGACCGGAGGCGGCACTCCAGGTGGTTGCCGCCGGTGCCGGCCTGGTGATCCTCCCCATGCCGGTGGCGCGCCATCTCAACGTCAAAGACACTGTGGCGCGGCGGCTGACGGGGGCGGACGGAACGGAAATCGCGCTGGCGTGGCCCGCCGAAGCCACGGACGAGGTCCTCGAGGAGTTTATCGGGATAGTGCGTGGCCGTACCGCCCAGAGTTCGCGGCAGCCCTCTGCCAAGCTGGTCAAGGAAAAGAAGGATCCCAAACCGGACTGGCGGGGAACCGGCACCAAAAAGGCTCCCAAAGTGGCCCAGCGCTACGCCCCCAACCCGGATAAGGGCCGGGGCCGGGGCTCGCGGAAAAAGGGCAAAAAATAACCTGGTCCGGGTTCGGCTGCAGATGAATACTAAGTCTACTTGCGAATATGTTGCTAAGCATGCTTATTGTAGGGGGGTAGGGACGCGGGGTGACGAGCACCTTGCCACCTGCAGGAAGGCCGCGGCCCGATGACCAGCAACCTCGATCCTGATGCCCGGAGCAGTTACCGCCTGATCACGCTGGCGGCACGTCTGATCCAGCGGCGCCAGGACGATGCCCTGGCCCACCTTGGCCTGACCCGTGCCGCCGTAATTGCCCTGGAAGGGCTGACCGGCGGCCCGCTCAATCAAGAACAGCTCGCCGAGGAGGTCAGGGTCCAGAGCCAGACGCTGGGCCGGGTCCTCACCCGGCTGGAAGCGGCCGGACTGATTACCAGGACAAGGCAGGCCTCGGACCGACGGCAGCTGAAGGTGGAGCTGACCGAATCGGGCGCCGCTGCGGTCGAGGCCGCACGGCAGGCGGAGGTCAACGCCTACCCGCATGACTCCGACATTTCCTGGAAGGCCCTCCGGGAGGAGCTCACGAAGTTCGTGCACGCCGTGCCGCCCGGCAGTGAAACGGGCGTGGTCCCCTTCGCGCCGCCCGAACACCGGACCGGGCACCGCGCCCAGGCCGGCCGGGCCGGCGGCATGCGGGTGTGGGACCAGCCCCGCCAGAACTGACGACGGCGGGAAACCGCCGAAGGACCCTCTCAGCCTCTCCCGGGTCAGGACCGGCAGGCGTCCTGGAGGGCCTTGACTGAGTCTGCCGGCACCTGGTCTCCGGAGGCAGCAACGTCGCCCAGCGGCGTCGTGATTTCCGCGGGCACCCCGGCGTCCCGTGCCGCAGACACCAGACCGGCCAGCGCCTTCTTGTCCTCCACGCTGACAAGCCCGTCCTGGACCCTCGCGCAAATCTGCTTGGTGACTTCCTGGGCCACGGCGGAGGCCGCTTGGGAAGCTGCCGCACTGGCCGCGTTGCCGGCAGCGTCCCCTGCCGCACCGCACCCGGTCAGCAACAATGCTGTGGACAGGACGGCTGCGAGGGCTGTGTGGCGACGGATCATAAGTCCAGCCTACCGGCGCGCGGGAACCCCCAGGATGCTGTCCAGCAGCCCGTTCCGGAACTTGCCCTCGGGATCGTGCGCGGCGGCGAAGGCGCGGAAGTCTGCGAAGCGCGGGTACAGCTCTTCCCAGTCGTAACCGTCCGCGGTGAACAGCTTCCCCCAGTGCGGCCTCGCCCCGAAGGGCCGCAGGGCTTCCTCGAGGACCGGAAGGAAAGCCTCCACCTCGGGTTGCAGCGGCTTCCAGGTGAAGTGCAGGGCCACGCTCTGCTGACGGAAGAACGGGCTGAGCCAAAACTCATCGGCGGCACCGGTGCGGATCTCCGAGACGAAGAGCAGGGGTGCGAGCTTGTCCGCCAGGGCGCGGACCGCCTGGAGCGCTGCGGGGGCTTGCCCGATAGGCAGGATGAACTCGCTTTGCAGTTCGTCGCCGTTGCTCGGCGTGAATTCATGGCGGAAATGCGGCAACCGGTCCAGCCAGGGCCCGGGCTGGTCCAGTTGGATGGTGCAGTTCTCGGCAGACATGTCCGGCAGCGGGTGGCGGGGACGGACGGCAGCCGTGGCGCCGTACAAGTTGGCCAGCGGCTCTTCCCCGTCAAGGGCCTTGAGCCAGACCTGGTTGACGGTGTCGCCGGAGTAGTCCGTGAAGAGGCTGACGCTGTAGGCGCTGGAAACTATGGCGGTGAAATCCGCCAGCGCGTTGTCCCACGGGAGGTCTTCCAGGACGCGCTGTCGCATCCGGAAACTTGGCCGCACCGCCAGTTCCAACCCGGTGACGATGCCGAGGGCGCCCAGGCCCACCACGCTGGCAAGGAAATCGTCCCCGTCCTTTCGGGACAGCGTGACCTGCTCGCCCGAGGCCCGTACCAGGTCGACGGATTCCACGGCGCCGGCCAGTGCGGGATTGTTGACGCCGGAACCGTGCGTGCCGGTCTGCACCGCGCCGGCTACCGAGATATGCGGCAGTGACGCCATGTTGTGGATGGCGACGCCGGCTTCCTCCAGTTTTCGGCCCAGGACCCCGTAGCTCACCCCGCCGCTGACACGGACCGTTGAACGGTCCCGATCCACCTCCACCTGCTGCGGGAGTGCGTCGAGGAGGACGTGGACACCGTCCGTGTCGCCCACGGGGTTGAACGAATGCCGTGACCCCAAGGCCTTGACCCGCGGCGAACCGGCGACAATGGCAGCCAGTTCGCTGACCGATTCCGGCCGCCTGACATCGGCGGAGGAGTATTCGAGGTTTCCTGCCCAGTTCTTCATTGAGTGGCTTTCGCTTGGTATCGGGGTCATCCCACTGTCAGCGCTAACAAAGCGGGCTGTCAAGGCACTTCCGCTGAGCGGGCGGCGGCCGTCCGCCAGTGCCCCGGGCCGTTCGAGGCCGCCATGGAGGCTGCACCGGAAGTCTGCGGCCAAGACAGCCACCGCGGCGGCGTCTGTCAGGAGGCCTTTGCTTCTCCGGCCTCCGTGGTGCGCGGCGGTGGAATACGGCGGTTCCCGGTGGCTTCGAAGGCCGCGGCCAGCCGGAGCAGGTCCGTGTCACTGTACGCCTTGCCGGCGATGGTCAGGCCCACGGGCATGGCAAGGTCTGCCGCGATTCCCATGGGGACAGTGACGGTGGGGATCCCGAGGTGCCGGGGGATCAGGTTCCCGTTGGCCACCCACACGCCGTTGCGCCACGCGATGTCCGCGGACTCTTTCCTGGTGTCTGCGTCGGCCGGTGCAACGTCGGCAGCTGCCGGGAACACCACGGCGTCCAGGCCCAGCCGGTCCATCCAGTCCTCCAGGTCAACGCGGCGGGTTTCTTCCAGCCCGGCCAGCCCCTCGGGCAAGTGCGGAATGTCAGCCAGGATGGGAACGCCGTGCTCCCGGATCCAGGCCGGGTAGTCGCTGATGTCGTCATCGAACCCGTCGTAGCGGTCGGGCAGCGAACCCTGGGGGGCGGGGAAGATGGCGGAGCCGTCCACGTCGGCGAGGCAGTTCAGCTGCGGATCGCCGTTGGCCTCAAGGAAGTCATTCCAGGCCCAGGCCGACAGGTCCACGATCTCCCGCCGCAGATACTCCGGGGACACCAGGCCCCGCGTGGCGATGGTGGGGGCGCCGGGCCGGTCTCCTTCGTAGTTGGAGACCACGGGGAAATCCACCTCGATGACCTCCGCACCTGCGGCTTCGAGGTCGCGCCTGGCCGCATTCCAGAGGTCCAGCACCGAGGCCCGGGTATCGATCCGCTGCCCGGTGGGGCCACCGATACCCGGGTTGGCGGAGGTCCCGGCGGCGGGATCGGCATTGATATACATGCGGGGGACGCCCAGCCGCTTGCCGGCGAGGACGCCGGCGGCCGCAGCAGCGCCCGGCACGGCCAGGCCAACGTACGACGGCGGGCGGACGGTTGACGCCTTTGGCACGGGAACCCACGGCTGCACGCGCCAGAAATCCCCGCGTGCCTCGGCGTCGTCAGCCACCACGATATCCAGGACTTCCAGCAGGTCGGCCATGGTCCGGGCATGTGGCACCACCACGTCCATGGTGGGCACCAGGGGCCAGTTGCCGCGGACGGAGATCACGCCGCGGGAGGGGGTGTAGGCGCAGAGGGCATTGTTCGACGCCGGGGCGCGCCCGGAGGACCAGGTTTCTTCCGCAAGGCCGAACGCCGCGAAACTGGCGGCCGTGGCGGTTCCGGAGCCGTTGGAGGAGCCTGACGCGAACGCGGCGGTGAGGTAGTCCGGGCTGTATGGGCTCTCTGCCCGGCCGTAGACCCCGCGCTGCATCCCGCCATTGGCCATGGGAGGCATATTGGTAAGTCCGATCAGGATTGCCCCGCCGGCCCGGAGCCGTTCAATGGTGAAAGCGTCCTGCTGCGCCACCAGTTCCTTGAATGCCGGGGATCCGGCGGCAACCGTGAGGCCGCGGGCCTGGTAGCTGTCCTTCGCCGTGTACGCAATGCCGTCCAGCGGGCCGAGGGTGAAACCGGACGCCCGGCGCCGGTCGGACGCCTGCGCCTCAGCTACCGCCTCCGGATTCATGACCACCAGGGCATTCAGGCATATGCCTGATGAGTCATATTTCCGGATCCGCTCCAGATAGAGCCCCACCAGCTCCTCGCTGGTGACCTCGCCGGATTCGAGTGCGGCGCGCAGCCGGCTGATGCTGGCCTCGACCACGTTGAACGTGCGGGCCGAGGGCACGCGTTTCTGCTCCCCGATCAGCGTCATGCCCCATCCTCCTTCGCGGCCGGCTGTTGCTGGGTGATGCAGTGGATGCCGCCGCCGAAGGCGAAGATGTCGCGGGCATCCACCAGTTCCACAGTCCGCCCCGGGTAGGCGCGTTCCAGGATGCCTGCGGCAATGGCGTCGTTGGGGTCATCGAAGCTGCACAGCACCACCACGTTGTTGGCCACATAGTGGTTGATGTAGGACCAGTCCACCCAGCCTTCATCGTCCTTGAGGGTGGTGGGCGCGGGAACGTCGATGATGCGCAGCGGCCGGCCCTGGGCGTCCAACTGGCCGGACAGGACGGTTTTCAGCTGCAGGTAGACGGCGTGGTCCGGGTGCGCGGGGTCGTCCTGGCGGTGAAGCAGGATGGTGCCGGGTCCGGCGAAGGTTGCCACGATGTCCACATGGCCGCGCGTGCCGAATTCATCGTAATCGCGCGTGAGTCCGCGCGGCAGCCAGATGGTCTTTGTGGTGCCAAGGGCCGCGGAAACCTCCGCCTCGACAGATTCCTTGGTGGCGCCGGGATTACGGCCGGGATCGAGCTGGACGGTCTCCGTCAGCAGTACCGTTCCTTCGCCGTCCACGTGGAACCCGCCGCCCTCGTTCACCAGCGAACTGGCGCGGACGGGAACGCCGGCTGTGGCGGCGAGCGTGGTTGCCACGGCTTCGTCCTTGCCCCATTCCGCCCATTCCTGGGCGCCCCAACCGTTGAAGATCCAGTCCACGGCGGCCAGCGAACCGTCCGGCTGGTGTACGAAAGTGGGCCCGCTGTCCCGGAGCCATGCGTCGTCCAGGGGAATCTCCACGACGTCGATGCCCCTACCGAGCCATTCCCTTGCGGCGGTGGCGTCCCGCGGGTCGGCCACCACGGTAACGGGCTCGTACCGGGCGATGGTCTGTGCCACCCTGGTCCACGCGGCGCGGGCGCGGTCCAGGGTTTGGCTGCCCGCGGGACCAAAGGTCTCATTGGGCGGCGGGAACGCCATCCAGGTGCGCTGGTGGGCTTCCCACTCGGCGGGCATCCCGGTGGCAACAGAAGGCGAAACTGGGTTGGGCGCGGCGGCGGACCCAACGGCGGAGGAATAAATGAATGCCATTCATTTATTATGGGAGGCGGAAATGCCGAACGCAAGGGATCAGCCGATCCAATCCATGTGTGACCGATCCACCGCCGCCAGGATGGCCCGTGCCGGTTCCGGCACGTCCGCTACCGCTTCCGGTTCCGACCTTTCCCGCTGTTCCTGCTGCCGCGTTCGGAGGCCTCGAGCTCGGCCCAGCGCTGCGACTTACCCGCGGTGACCACCTTCTGCTGCCACTCCCGGTAGTAGGCGCGCTGGGCGGCAATGTCGGAGCGGCGGGCAAGCGCCGCGAGTTCACGTTGCATCTTCAGGTACGAATTCCAGCGCCGTGCCTCCAAGGCGCCGTTGTCAATAGCTTCCCGCACGGCGCAGCCGGGTTCATTTCCGTGGGCACAGTCGGCGAACCGGCAGCTGGCGGCCAGTTCCTCCACATCGCCGAACATCCCGCCCAGGCCTTCCCCGGCGTCGAACAGTCCGAAGCCGCGCACCCCCGGGGTGTCCATCAGCACCGTGCCGTTGGACAGCGGCACCAGTTCGCGGGCCGTGGTGGTGTGCTTGCCCTTGAAGTCGCCGGACCGCACGGCACCGGTCTGCTGGACCTCCCGGCCCACCAGCGCATTGATGAGGGTGGATTTGCCCGCACCGGACGGACCCAGCAGGACGATGGTGCCGCCGGACGGGATACGGGATATCAGCTCGTCGATCCCGTCGCCATTCTCGGCGGACGTGGTGACCACCTCCACGCCCGGCGCCTGCAGGATGACTTTCCCGACGACGTCGTCCGCCACCTGCGCAAGGTCAGCCTTGGTGACGATCACCAGCGGAGTGGCGCCAGAGTCCCATACCGCCACCAAGGTGCGTTCCAGCCTGTTGTGCGTGAGCGGCCGGTCCACCGGCACCACCACCCCCACGGTATGCATGTTCGCGGCCAGGATCTGCTCCTCGGAAGAGTCCTCGAACGCACGTTTGCGGCTGAGCTCCGAGCGGCGGGGGAGCACCGCCAGGATCTGCCGGCCGCCGGCCCGGTTTTGGCCGATCCAGACCCAGTCGCCGGTGACGGCCGGCTCGCCGGACAGGGGGTAGGGAAGGTGGAGCAGCCCGTCGTCCACGGCAACCAGGAGCAGGGTGCGGTCCACGCGGACCACCCGTCCGTGTCCCGTGGCGCCGGGACACGGGTGATCATCGAAGTGCCGGGCGACGGCGGCGGTGTAGCCATAGGCGGTGAGGGCGCCGGTTGGTTGGATGGTGCTTGGGGTGTTGTCCAGGGTGTTGCCTGAAGAATTCTGCACGATGGTTTCCTTGCGAAGGTCCCCGGTGCCACGCGCTATGGGCAGCTGCCGTCAGTCAGGCGTGTGCAGCCGGGAGAGGATGGTTGATGTGGTGTTCGCGGGGCGCTCACGGCGCGCGGCAACTGCAGTCATCAAAACCACCTCCATTCCCTCGTAGGGGGACCCGTCCTCCTGCCGGGGACGGCAAGGCGGGACCGCCACCCACTCTAGTTCCCGCCGCCGCCGGGCACTAGGGGGTGGCGCAGGAAACCCGGCTAGGCACTGGTGGCGTCCTGCACCTCGCCCACCAACTCCTCGATGATGTCCTCGAGGAAGAGCATCCCGGTGGTCCTGCCGTCGGCGTCGAACACCCGGGCCACGTGGGCCCCCGTCCGGCGCATGGCGGCCAGCGCATCCTCAAGGTCTGCGCCGGCAAAAGCTGACGCGAGGCGCCGTATGCGCTTGGCCGGCACCGGCTGGTGGAACTTCGCTGCCGTGGTCAGGTCCATAACGTCCTTCAGGTGGAGGTAGCCGTCAGGCTCCCCGGCCCCGTTGGTCAGGATGTACCGGGAGTAGCTGTGGCCGGCCACTGCCTGCTGGATATCTGCGGGCGTGGCCGACTCCGGCAGCAACACCATCTCCGCCATCGGGACCTGGACATCCGCCACCGTCTTGGCGGTGAATTCGAAAGCGTTGGTCAGGGTGCCGGTGGTGTCAGCCAGTATTCCGTCCCTGGTGGACTGCTCCACGATGGTGGCCACCTCATCCAGCGTGTACGCGCTGGTGGCTTCATCCTTGGGCTCCACCCTGAAGAGGCGAAGGATCGCGTTGGCAATTCCGTTCAACGCCCAGATCACCGGCTTGAACACCCGCGCCACCAGGACCAGCGGCGGAGCGAGCAAAAGGGCAGCCCGGGTGGGAACCGAGAATGAGATGTTCTTGGGCACCATCTCGCCCACCACCACATGCAGGAACGTCACCAGCAGCAGCGCCACAACGAAAGCGATGATGCTGATTGACTCGTAGGACAGGGATGTCAGGCCCAGCGGGACTTCCAGCAGGTGGTGGATGGCGGGCTCGGAGACGTTCAGGATGACCAGGGAGCAGACCGTGATGCCCAGCTGGCTGGTGGCCAGCATGAGCGTCGCGTGTTCCATGGCCCACAGAGTGGTCTTGGCCGCCTTGCTGCCCGCCTCCGCCTTCGGTTCAATCTGGGAGCGGCGGGCCGAAATCACGGCGAACTCCGCCCCCACGAAGAAGCCGTTCACCAAAAGCAGCACCACCAGCCAGATAATGCCGGGAAGGTAGTCACTCATGGGTCAGCTCCTGGGTCAGGTTGTCGATGATCCGCTCATGCGGGCTCCGCGGCGGTTCGCCGGATGCGCCGGGGGTGAAACGCAGCCGTTCCACATGCATTCCCGCCACGCGCTCCACGCGGAGGGCGCCGCCGTCGACCTCGACTTGGTCGCCCAGCTCCGGCAGGCGGTCCAGCTGGTCGGTGACGAACCCGCCAACAGTGTCGTACTCTTCCCCGTCGGGGACTTCGATCCCGGTGCGGTCCAGCAGTTCATCCGGGCGCAGCCCGGCGTCGAACGTGACAGACCGGCCAACGCGGACCACGCCGGCACGCGCGCGGTCGTGTTCATCCTCCAGTTCGCCCACGATCTCTTCCACCAGGTCCTCAAGCGTGACGATTCCCGCGGTGCCGCCGTACTCGTCGGACACGATGGCCACCTGGAGCCCCTGCCGGCGGAGAAGACCCAGGAGGGTGTCCACGCCCATGGACTCAGGGACCCGCTGCGGTTCGACCATCAGCCCGGTCGCGGTGGTCGCGGCGCGCTGGTCCAGGGGCAGTGCGAATGCCTGCTTGACGTGCAGGAGGCCCAGCACCTCGTCCCGGTCGCGGCCGATCACGGGGAAGCGGGAGTAGCCAGTGGCTGTGGCCAGGGCCACGATGTCCTCCGCGGTGTCGCCGGCACCAACAGCCGCCATCCGCACACGCGGGGTCATCACGTCAGCTGCGCTGTACTCGGAAAAACGCAGGGTGCGGTGCAGCAGGGTGGCATGGTCAAGGTCCAGGACGCCTTCGACGGCGGAGCGGCGCACCAAGGAGCTCAGCTCCTCCGCGCTGCGCGCACCGGAGAGCTCCTCCTTGGGTTCGATCCCGAATCCCCGGATGATCCGGTTGGCCGTGTTGTTGAAGAGCAGGATCACTGGCTTGAAGACGGCCGTGAACAGGGCCTGGAACGGGACCACCACCTTGGCGGTGGCCAGGGGCAGTGCCAGGGCAAAGTTCTTGGGGACCAACTCGCCCACCACCATCGAAAAGACCGTGGCCAGGAAGATCCCGGCGACGGAGCCGACGGCGGGGACCACCGCATCGGGAACGCCCAGCGAGGTCAGGGGTCCACTGAGCAGCCGGCTGATGGCCGGTTCGAAGGTGTAGCCGGTCAAGAGGGTGGTCAGCGTAATGCCCAGCTGCGCACCTGACAGGTGGGTGGAGGTGATCCGCAGCGCTTTGATGGTGGGGCCAAGGCGTTTCTCGCCCCGGGCCTGGCGGGACTCAAGGTCATGCCGGTCAAGGTTTACAAGGGCGAATTCGGCAGCGACGAAGAAGCCGGTACCGACGGTCAGGACCAGGCCGATGCCCAGCATGATCCATTCATACATTGGGGCGCCCCTCTCCTGTGGTGGCCGGTGATCCGGTCAGGCTGCAGAGGGGCCACGGCATATGTGAAGGAGGGTCGTCCATAACCGGTTCAACTCCGCTGCCTCCGGCGAAGTTCCCAGCGAAGTTCCAGCTGCCGCCCAGTGTGGGGTGCAGCGCTTAATCATGGTGCGGCTTCTTCTGCGCGGCGCGGCGGGATGTGATACTTGCTGCAGCAGCATTAGGGCTTTTCGGGGGGACTTCCTGCATATGGTTCTGGACACCGCAACCCTGCGCATCGCCTTTGGCCTGATGGCCCTTGCGCTGGTGTTCCTCTTCTACTTTTCCGCCTACCGGGTGACGCGCTCGCCGTACAGCGGCTGGTGGTGTGTTGCCCTGGTGTGCTTCCTGGCGGGGTCGGCCTGCTTCCTGCTGAACGGCACCCCCCACCAGGCCTGGGCCAACCCGTTGGGGAACGCAGTGCTGGTGTACGGTGCGGTGGCGGTCTGGGCCGGGGCACGGTCGCTGCGCACGGTGCCGCCGCCGAAGTGGGCTTTTACGGGGATCCCGCTGGTCACGCTGGTTGCCGCCGTGCCGGACCACCCCGCCACCAACGTCTGGGCCGGCGGGGCCGTGTTCCTCGCCGCCATGAGCGCCACCATCGGGCTGGCATCCCATGAGCTCTGGCGCCTGGAACCGGGCTACTCGCGGGTCCGCATCCCCATGGCGGTGGCCGCTGGAGGGCTGTCCGTCTTCTACCTGTTCCGGTGGATGGCATTCCTTCTGGACGGGCAGGACGGTCCGGTTTTCACCACGGCCTTCGGTTCCGCCGTGACCACCTTGGTGACCATGGTGCTGCTGGTGGTGGTCTCGTTCAGCATGGCGGCCCTGAGCAGCGAACAGCAGACGCGTGCCCTCCGGGTGGTGGCCACCCGTGATGACCTCACCGGGCTTTTGAACCGCAAGGCGTTCCTGGACCTTGCTGCGGAGCAACTTGCGGACCGCACCATCACCGGCGGTTCAGGGGCCCTGATCCTGGCCGACCTTGACCACTTCAAGACGGTCAACGACACCTACGGGCACGCCGCCGGGGACTTCGCCCTGAAGGCGTTCGCTGACGCCTGCGTGGCCACCGTACGGTCCACGGACCTGACCGGGAGGTACGGCGGGGAGGAATTCGTCATCCTGGTTCCCGGGGCCAGCGCCGAGCGCGCGGAGGCAATCGCTGAGGAAATCAGCAGCCGGTTGGCCGATGCTGCGGCGCCGGGCGGACTGGAGTTGCCCACGGCAAGTTACGGAATTTCCGTCTACGACGCCGGCACGTCCAGCGTGGACCGGCTCATCGCCTCGGCCGATGCCGCCCTCTACAGGGCCAAGTCGCTGGGCAGGAACCGCGCCGCCCGCAGCGATGAGCTGCTGTAGCGCGGCGCGGCTCCCCGCACCGGCCTACTTGGACTGGAGCGCGTCTGCCTGCTCGGCCAGCACCGTCAGTTCCACGCTTTCGGGTCGCTCAACAGTGCTCTGGATGGCCACCGTGGTCCCTTTGTGCGCCGACTCCAGCACGGATTCCATGACTTCCAGGGCGTGGTAGGCCAGGGCGCCGCCGGCCCGGGGCTCCCTGCCCACCGGCGTGGCGGCCAGGTCCGCGATGCCGAACCCGCGACCGGAATCAACATAGCCGGCGGACGCCGGAAGGGTTTCCCAGTCCTCGGCGCCCAGCGAAAACAGCTGGACGTCCCCGTCGAAGTGGTTCGGGTCCGGTACCACCAGGGAGCCGCGCTCACCGTGGATCTCGATGTTGGGCGATTTGGACTTTACGGCGTCGAAGCTCATGAAGAGCGTGGACAACGCCCCGGACGCGTGGACCAGCACGCCGGTGACGTGGGAGTCGATGTTGACGGCTACTTTTTCACCCTGCCGGGGTCCGGAGCCGATGGTTCGCTCATTCCGCGTGTGGCTGGCGGCGCCCACTACCGAGACCACCGGTCCCAGCAGCGTCACCAGGGCCGTGACGTAGTAGGGACCCATGTCCAGGAGGGGCCCGCCGCCGGGCTGGTAGTAGAAGTCCGGGTTCGGGTGCCAGCGTTCGTGCCCGGGAGTCGCCATGGTGGCAGTGGCCGAGACGGGTGCGCCGATCAGCCCGTCATCAATCGCCTTGCGCGCGGTTTGGATGCCGGTGCCGAGGACGGTGTCGGGGGCACAGCCGACGACGACGCCCGCCGCCTTTGCTGCGTCGAGCACCTGCCGTGCTTCGGCAGTGGTGGCGGCGAGCGGCTTTTCGCCATAGACAGACTTGCCCGCAGCAATGGCCTTCAGGGCGATTTCTGCATGCGCGGCGGGGATGGTCAGGTTCAGCACCAGGTCGATGTCGTCAGCGGCGAGCAGTTCCTCGACGGACAGGGCGCGGACGCCGTCGTAGTCAGCCGCCACGGCCTGGGCGCGTGCCGGATCGAGGTCCGCCACGGCCACCAGCCGGATCTGGTCCAGCCGCCGGAAATTGGTGAGGTACTGGGCGATGATGGCTCCGCAGCCAATGATTCCGACGTTCAACGGCTTGCCCACAGCAGGCCCCTTTCGATGATGGTGCGTACGTTTTGGTCCTGGAGGATTTCCACCCGGTGCCCGGGCGTGGAGACAAAGATCCTGCCCTTGCCCCACTGGCGGGTCCAGATGGCGGGGGAGGTCACTTCACGGTGCCAGGGGTCCCACTCGCGGACTTTCTGGGTGGTGGTGGCCAGGACATCGATGTAGTCGTCAGCGAGGACCCAGTACTGCTCCGTGACCAGGTCGAAATCCTGGATGCCCTGAGTGATGGGGTGTTCGGTGGCTGCCGGCAGCATGTTGACGGTGTAGGGCACGTAGTTGTCCGACTGCTCACCCACGCACTCGTCGGGGTGCTTGCCGGGGTGGCAGGCGAACTGCCCCCCGATCAGGTGCAGGTAGTCGGAGGTGTTCCGGTAGGAATCGGCGATGCCGCCGTGCCATCCTGCCAGGCCGGTGCCGTTCTCCACGGCTGCCCGCAGTCCGGCGAACTCGTCCTTTTCGATGGTGCTCATGGTCATGCACTGCATGACCAGGTCAACGCCCGCCATGTATTCGGCATCGGCGTAGACCTTGGGGGATTCCTCCACCCGGACGGCATAGCCGTTGTCCCGAAGGTGGGGGATGAAGAGCTCGGTGGCCTCGTAGGGCTGGTGGCCGTCCCAGCCGCCGCGGACGACCAACGCGTTCTTGGTTTCTGTCATTGACGTTTCCTTTGTTTGGCTGCCGGCTCTTGCCGGCAAAGCGTGGGTCAGCGGCTGGCGAAGGCTGCGTCGAAGGCGGCTGCGGGCGGGGCAATCCGGGCCAGTTCCCGGACCATGGCAAGCGCCTGCGGGGCCCCGACCAGGCGGTCCATCCCGGCGTCTTCCCATTCGATGCTGGTGGGCCCCTGGTAGCCGATGGCATTCAGGGTCCGGAAGATCCGGTTCCATTGCACGTCGCCGTGCCCCGCCGTGACGAAGTCCCAGCCCCGGCGGGGATCCGCCCAGGCCAGGTGCGAGCCCAGGCGTCCGTTCCGTCCATCCAGCTGGCGGACGGATTCCTTCACGTGCACGTGGAAGATCTTGTCCGCGAAGTCCTGGAGGAACATCACCGGGTCCAGGTCCTGCCAGATGAAGTGGGATGGATCGAAGTTCAGGCCGAAGCTCTCCCTGTGGCCGATCGCCTCAAGGGTGCGTTTGGCCGTCCAGTAGTCGTAGGCGATTTCGGACGGGTGGACTTCCAGTGCGAAACGCACGCCGACCTCGTCAAAGACGTCCAGGATGGGGTTCCACCTGTCCGCGAAGTCCTGGTAGCCGGCGTCGATCATTGCCTGGGAGGCCGGCGGGAACATGGCCACGGCCTTCCAGATGGAAGAACCGGTAAACCCCGTGACGGTCTTCACCCCAAGCCTGGCGGCGGCCCGCGCGGTGTCTTTCATGGCCTCCGCTGCCCGGCGCCGGACCCCTTCGGGCTCGCCGTTGCCCCAGATTTCTGCGGAGAGGATGCCCTGGTGGCGTTCGTCGATGGGGTCGTCGCACACGGCCTGCCCGGTCAGGTGGTTGGCGATGGCGAACACCTGGAGGTTGTTCTTCTCAAGGATGTCCAAGCGCCCTTGGAGGTAATTGTCGTCCTCGGCCGCCCGGCGCGGGTCCAGGTGGTCTCCCCAGCAGGCGATCTCCAGCCCGTCGAAGCCCCACTCGCCGGCCAGCCGGGCCACTTCCTCGAAAGGAAGATCGGCCCACTGTCCCGTGAATAACGTGATTGGTCGTGTCATATCGGTTCCTAAGGTGTTCTTGATGCGTGGCGGCTGCTCAGACTTTTTGCCACTGGCTGGAGTTCGCGGCGCTCGCTTCCACGGCGGCGAGGACCCGCTGCACCTGCAGGGCGTCGCCGAACGACGGTTCCGGCTGGCGGCCTTCCCCGATGGCAGTGACGAGATCCACCACCTGGTGGGTGAAGCCGTGTTCATAGCCCAGGCCGTGGCCGGTGGGCCACCAGTTGCCGACGTAGGGGTGCTCGGGTTCGGTAACGAAAATCCGGCGGAAACCGGCGTCGGGGGACTCCGCCGCATCATAAAAGGACAGGACGTTCATTTCCTCAAAATCGAAGGCAAGGGAACCCTTGGCGCCGTTGACCTCCAGCCGCATGGCGTTCTTCCTGCCCAGCGCATAACGCGTCGCTTCGAACACACCGATGGGGCCGCCGTCGAACTTTGCACTGAAGATGGCGGCATCATCAACGGTGACCTTCCCGCGCGGGGCGTCGCTGTTGAGGTCGCCGTGGCCGCCCAGGCCCACCAGGTCCCCGGCCAGCGGACGTTCCCGGACGAAGGTTTCCATCAGTGCCGATACACCGCTGATGTTCCGGCCCGTGACCCACTGCGCGGCGTCGATGCTGTGCGCCCCGATGTCGCCCAGCGAGCCGGAGCCGGACTTCGCCTTGTCCAGCCGCCAGGTCATAGGGGCGTTGGCGTCGGAGAGCCAGTCCTGGAGGTACTGGGCGCGGACGTGGCGGATCTCGCCGAGCCTGCCCTGCTCCACAAACCGCTTGGCCAGCGCCAAAGCGGGGGTCCGGCGGTAGCTGAAGCCGCACATGGAGAAGACGCCGTTCTTTGCGGCAGTTTCGGCGGCAAGCGTCATCCGCTCGGCTTCCTCCACGGAATTGGCCAGCGGCTTTTCACACAGCACGTGCTTGCCGGCTTCAAGGGCGGCGATGGCAATCTCGGCGTGCGTATCGCCGGGAGTGCAGATGTCGACCAGGTCGATGTCGTCGCGCTCGATCAGGCGGCGCCAGTCAGTCTCGGCCGACTCCCAGCCCAGCTTGTCTGCGGCTGCGCGGACGCCGACGGCATTCCGTCCGGCCACCGCGGTGAGCTGTGGCTGCAGTGGCAGGTCGAAAAACCGGGGTGCGGTGCGCCAGGCGTGGGAGTGCGCTGCGCCCATGAAGGCGTAGCCCACCATGCCCACGCGGAGGGGTTGTGCGGTAGTCATGACAACGGTTCTTTCTACTTGCTGAAGCCGGCCGTCAGGCCGGCGAGCAGTTGGCGGCGGCCGATGATGTAAAGGACGAGGATGGGCAGGGTGCTTAGGACGACGGAGGCCAGCACGGCCGGGATATTGACGCTGTACTCACCTTGGAAGGTCCACAGGCCCAGTGGCAGGACCCGGAGTCCGGGGCTCTGGGTGAGGACCAGCGGAAGCAGGAACCCGTTCCATACATTCAAGCCGTTATAGATCGCAACGGTCACGATGGCCGGCCGGGTGAGCGGCAACGCCAGCCGCCACATGGTTTGCCATTCGCTGCACCCGTCCAGCCGCATGGACTCGAACAGTTCATTCGGTACATCGCGGATGAAGTTGGACAGGATGAGGACCGTCAGCGGGATGGCGAAGGCGATGGATGGCAGCATCAGCGCCAAAAGGCTGTCGTAAAGGTTGAGCCTGATGATCATCAGGTAAATGGGGATGATCGTCGCCTGGAGCGGGATCGCGAGCCCCATGAGGAACGCGCCATTGACCAGCTTGAGGAAACGCCCGCTGCCACGGACGATTGCGAAGGAAGCCATGAACGAAACCAGTACTGCGGGAATAACGGAACCGAGGGTGACGATGGCGCTGTTCAAGAAGTACGTGGCGAAATCGGCCTCAAGAACCATCTGGTAGTTCTCCAGTGTGGGTGAGGTGGGCACCGCGAGGGGATTCTGCCCGAAGTATCCTGCCTGCGTTTTGAGGCTTGTAATCACCACGTAGTAGACGGGCAGGATGATGACGGCGAGCCAGATCCATCCGCCCAGGCCGCCCGGAATGTTGAGCCGGGCCAGCCGCGTGCTGAGCTTGAGTCCCGCCGGGCCGCCCCCTGAAGGGGAAGCCGCCCGGGCCTCCTGCACGTCGCTTTTCAGGACTGTACTCACCCTACAAACCTTCCAATTGGCTGCCCTGCTTGTCCTTGCCCCCGAGGCGCTGGAGGAGAAGGGCAAGAACAAGGCCGATGATGACGAGAATGACAGCGATGACGCTGGCCGGGCCCATGAGGTTGGCCCGGAAGCCGCGCAGGTACATGTCCAGGGCCAGGATTCGCGTGGAGTTGCCGGGGCCGCCGCCGGTGAGGACGAAAATCAGGTCGAAGTAGGTCAGCGACCCCACCACCATCAGGGTGGACGAGGTGATGATCGTGTACTTCAGTTGCGGGAGGGTGATGTGGAAGAACTGCTTGACCGTGCCTGCGCCATCGATCTGGGCCGCCTCATAGAGCGACTTGGGGATCTGCCGGACACCGCCTTGGTAGATCAGCGTATGGAACGGCACGAACTGCCAGGCGATCACGAAGATGACCAGGCCCAAGGCCAGGTGTGGAACGCCCAGCCAGTCCTGTGCAAGGAATGGCAGGCCCAGGCCCGTGGCCAGGCCGAAATTGGGGTCCAGCAGCGCTTTGAAGGCGATGGCGACGGCAGCCGAGGAGAGCAGGAGGGGCAGGAAATACAGCACCGCAAGGGCAGCCCGGTAGCGCTGGCTGCCCGCCGTAAAGACTCCCAGCAGGAGGCTGATGGGGGTCTGGACCAGCCAGGAGAAGATCATGATCAGGAAGGTCAGGCCCAAGGCGTTGTAGAGTCCCGGATCGGCCAGCACGGAGAACCAGTTGTCCATTCCCGCGGCACCGATGGCGCCGATGCCGTCCCAGCTGGTGAAGCTCAGGATAAGCACCCCTGCCAGCGGAACCACTGCGAACACCAGGAAGAAGAACAGCGCGGGAACGGTCAGCCATGCCAGGGCGGCCTTGCGTTGCCCGGCAGGAGCGGAATCGGCGCGGCCCAGCTGGGCCCGCGGCGCGGTGGAGAGGGTGCTGGTCATTTCCCGAGCGTGCCGTTCATATTCTGGGCGAACTGTTGCGGCGTGATGGACTTCAGGAATAGTTGGTCGATGTTGTTCAGCAGCGCCTCCGCCGCGGTGGGGCTCAGTGCCTGGTCCCAAGACTGCTGGAAGTTCGGGGCGTTCTTGGCCAGCCCGTAAACGAAGTTCAGGAAATCCTTGTCTCCGGACGTGTTCAGCTTGTCTTCAATTCCATTCACGATGGGAACTGCCCCGGAATTGATGTAGGCGTCAATGACAGCGTCGGTCATGATTCCGTCCTTGAAGAACTTCTTCGCAGACTCTTTTTCTTTGTCGCTGGCCTTGGACGAGATGGACATGTACTGGGCGGGGTTGCCGACCCCGTTTTTCGGGTCCCCCTTGCCACCGGCAACCGTGGGGAAGGCGACGAAGCCCAGTTTCCCGTCCTGGACGAAGTTCTGACCGTCCTTTTTCATGGAGCCGTACGTCCAGGAACCGTGAAGCATCATCGCGGCCTTGCCGGTGAACAGAAGTGCTTGGTCTGCGTTGGAGTCCGCGGTGATGGAGGAGAAACCCTTGATGAAGCCGTCAGCGGAGACGAGTTCCTGGATCTTGGTGCCGGTCTCGATCACGGCGGGGTCCATCCAGGCATTGGGCTTGCCGTCGAAGATCGCCTTGAACACGTCCGCTCCGCCAATGCGGTCCAGCAGGTATTCAAGCCACATCATGGACGTCCAGCGGGACTGGCCGCCCAGGGAGAAGGGAGCTATGCCCATGCCATTGAAGGTCTTCACCAGCGACATGACGTCCTCCCAGGTCTTGGGTGGCTGGACGCCGGCCTTCTGGAAGATTTCCTTGTTGTAGAACAGGACGATCGGGGCGACGGCCTGGTTGGGAAGTGCATAGATCTTGCCGTTGACGGTGGCGGCACCGAACGAGGCCGGGAAGAACTTCTTCTTCAGGTCGGCGTTCTGGTCGAACCAGCTGGTCAGGTCTTCAACCTGGTTGGCTTCCGCATAGGTCTTCAGGCCACCGCCGCCCCAGCCGTAGATGATGGTGGGAGCCTGGTTGGCACCAATTGCGGTCTTGATCTTGGTCTTATACGCGTCGTTCTGGAAATAGGTGACGGCGATCTTGTCACTTGAGTTTGCCGCGTTGAAGGCGTCGACTGCCTTCTGCATGGTGGTCTGGTTCGGTTCGCCGGAAAGGAACCACATGCTGGCACCCCCGTTGGCGCTGGATGCGCCGGGCCCGGATGTGCCGCAGGCAGTGGTGGCGGCGACGGCGAAGGGGGTCAGGGCGGCGAGGGCGAGGAAAGAGCGCCGGGAGGTCTGGGGTTGCTTCATTGCTTCTCCATTTGTGAATTTACTGGCGAGGTCCGGAGCATCAACTCCGATCTCCTTCGAAACATTTCGAAAGAGTGATATAAGTCACGGTGTAAACTAAATCCCGAAATGGCTGCACGGTCAAGGGATAGGGGCGGACATTTTTCTCTTTCCTAAGAACTGCTCGCAATTGCTTGACCAGCCAGCCCACCCCTCTGGACAATGATGAGATGCACTCCATTTTCGAAAGATTGCGAACGTCATGAGGACAACATTGCCGGGCCGGCCCAAACCGACGCTCGCGACAGTAGCCACGCAGGCCGGGGTCTCTGCCCCGACCGTCTCGAAGGTGGTCAACGGGCGCGACGACGTGGCTCCCGAAACCAGGGCCAGGATTCTTGCTGCGCTGGAGCAACTGGGCTACCAGTCACCCCTCCAGCGCCGCGCGGCCACCGAGGGCGTGACCGTGGTGGAAGTAGTCATGGACGTCCTCGACTCTGCCTACACCACCCAGGTCCTGAACGGGATCCTGCAATTTGCCGCCGTCGAGGATGTTGACATCATGGTCAGCGTGACCGGCCGGCCCGAGCCTGGACGGCGAAGCCCGGAACGCCGTGCGCAGCGCATGCTGGACGAGGGCAGGGCGGGGATGATCGTGGTGACGTCGGCCTTCAGCGAAGCGCAACTGCAGGCCTTCCAGCGTCGCCGGATTCCCGTCGTCGTCATCGATCCACTCAATCCACCCTCGTCGGATGTTGTCAGCGTCGGTGCCACGAACTGGGCCGGGGGCAAGGCCGCCACCGAACATCTGCTGGAGCTGGGCCACCGGCGCATTGCCTACATCGGGGGGATTGAGCGGGCCGAGTGCAACCAGGCCCGGCTGCACGGCTACATGGCGGCCTTGACGGCCCGCGGCGTGCCCGTGGATCCGCAATACATCGTCTCCGGCGGCAGGTTCCGCCGGGACAGCGGAGTCGCGGGGCTAAAGGCACTTCTTGGCCTCGAGAACCGCCCCACAGCCATCTTCGCCGGAAGCGACAGCATCGCACTGGGGGTTCTCGGGGAAGCTGCACACCATGGCCTCCGGGTTCCGGGGGACATCAGCCTCATTGGGTTTGACGGCACCATCCAGGGCGAGGAGTCCGTGCCGGCGCTGACGTCCGTGGCCCAACCGCTGGAGGAGATGGGTCGGGCTGCCCTGAGGTCGCTCCTGCGGCAGGCGCGCGGGGAAGTGCTGGACTCCCACCGCGTGGAGTTGGCCACCCAGGTGATCGTCCGCGAATCCACGGCACCGCCCGCAGGCTGAACAGCGGGCCCGGCGCCGGTGATTAAACGGCAGGCGGCCACCCGCCCGGCCGGAAGGGCCGGGGTGGCAGCCGCCGTGTGGGACCGATTCCTAGCGTTTCACAGCCTCGAGCTTGAGCATCTTGGCGATGACGCCGTCGAGTTCGGAGTCGTCGAAGATCTTCTTCCAGTCGTCCTTGATAATGGTGTCCTTGCCGTATTGGATGGCGATTTCGCAGGCTTCGGAGAACGGGTTGGAGCCGCGCAGGGCGTTGGTGAGGGCGATCTGGACGTGGCCGAACAGCATGGCCTTTGCGGCTTCCTCGGGGACGCCGGCGGTGTGGACGGTCTCGTGCAGGGCCTCGTTGAGCAGGGTGCCGATCATGCAGGCGACGGTTTCCACGAGTGTCGGCTCGAGGATGGCGAGCTGCTTGACGGTGACCCAGTGGACGTCGATGACGGGGGCGTAGATGGTGCGGATGACGGCTTCGGCGTTGTCGCGGGTAGTGGCCGGTGCGTCCTCGTCGATGGCGGCGACGACGTTCTGCGGGGCGCCTTCGCCGCCGAAGGTGTCGGCCCATTCTTCCTTGGTGGTGCGTTCCAGGAACACGGACGGGTGGCAGGGGTGGGCAACTGCCTGGACGACGTCGTCGCGCTTGGCCAGCAGGCCGGCGTAGGCGGCGGCGGGGTCCAGGGTGAGCAGGATGGATCCGGCCTTCATCTGCGGGACCACGCCTTCGGACACGATGCCCAGGACGGTGTCCGGGACGGCGAGGATCACCACGTCGGCGCCCTTGACGGCGTCGTCGGTGGCGGTGATCCCGCGGCCTTCGGCCTGGACGCGTTCCTGGCCGGCGGGCGAGTTTTCGCTGTAGAAAACGGTGTGGCCGGACTTATGGAGGTTGCGGGAAACACGCAGCCCCATCTTGCCTCCGGCTCCGATGACGGCGACGGTCAAAGTTTCTGCTGACATTTCACTTGCTCCTTAGGAATTCGATGCTTTGCCGGGTCCACTGGTTTTCGAGCCGGATGGTGTCCGTCTCGGTGTCCTGCCAGGGCAGCCAGTGTTCGACGATCTGGTTGATATTTCGTTGGTGCGGCTGGATTTTCGCGATCATGTAGTCGTAGTCGAGCAGGCCTTCGCCCAGGGGTGCGCCGGAGTAGGTAAAGCCCACCCACCCGTCCTTGCGGCTGAAGGCAAAGTCCTTGACGTGCATGTTCAGGACATGGGGCGCGACGGCGTCAATCACCTCGCGCGGCATCTCCAGCGCCGCGACGGTGTTGGCGGGGTCGCTGCAGATCCCCAGATACGGGCTGGCCACGCCGCGGACGACGTCCAGGACTCGGGCGGTGGGGACCTGTTCGTAGGTTTCCACCGCGATCTTCACCCCGGCCGCCTCGAACTCCGGCAGCACGTCCGTGAAGATGGCCACCGCTTCCTCCGTGCCGGGTGCGTGCCCGGGGGAGTTGAACATGGTGCGCAGCAGCGGCGAGCCCAGGATCCCGGCGATGTGCAGGAACCTTCGCAGGTGGTCCGGGCGGATCCCCTTGGTGCCCAGCTCAAGGCCGATGCCCAGGGAGTCCGCTGTGGCCCGGACGGCTTCCAGCCCGGAATCCGTCATGACCTCCAGCGGTGCGTAATCGCAGACCTGGAAAAGGTCCACGCCCAGTTCCGCCGTGCGTTCCAGGGCGTCGTGGATGCTCAGGGGCTGGGAGACCCTGTCCGAGAGCTGCCAGAAGAACGCGTAGCTGCTGATTCCAATGCGCGAGCTCATGCCGGTACCCCCACTGCGGTCAGCCGGGCCGCTGTCTCGTCCAGGATGGTCTTCAGCGCCTGCGGGTCGTGCGCGAAACGGCCCAGGAACAAACCGGCGACGGCGGGATCAAGCTGGGTGATCAGGCCAGGGCCGGCGCTGCCGCCGTAGATCACCCGGCTGTTGTGCTGGCCGGGCAGACCGCGCAGGTGCGCGTCCAGGCCCGTGATGACGGCGCTGATGTACCCGGGGCTGGCCGGTTCGGGGGCACCGATGGCCCACTGCGGTTCGTAGGCCACGATGGTCCGGCCGGCGGGTCCGAGGGACTGCGCACGGTTGAGGACGCCGTCGATCTCTGCCGTGCACCGGGCGATGGCTTCCTCCACGGATCCCTGCTGCAGCTCCCCGACGCAGAGGACGGGGGTGAGTCCGTTGCGGTAGGCGGCCGCGGTCTTCAGCCCGATGACGCGGTCATCCTCCCCGAAGATCCGGCGGCGTTCGGCGTGGCCCACTTCGGCGTACCGGCCGCCGAGTTCTGCGATGGTCCTGGCGCCCACCTCGCCGGTGAACGCGCCCTCGTCCTCCCAGAAGATGTCCTGCGCTCCGGTGGCTGCGCCGGCCGTGCCTAGGATCCGCGAGGCTTCCGGCAGCGCGGGAAGGACGGGCAGAACGAAGAGTTCGATGTCGCCGCTTTGGACCGCCGGGTGTGCGAACGCGATGGCGGCAACGTCACGGCAGTAGTCCACCGAATGGGCGTAGCCGAAGTACATCTTCAGGCTGACGCCGATGGTGGCCTTCGGGGCGGCGGGATTAGCAGGAAGTGACACCCTCGTAGTCCTTAATCAGGGCGACCTTCTCCGCCGAGGCGGAGGTTTCGTCGAAGGTGTAGGTGAGCCATTCCTTCGCGAGGCGGCGGGCGAGCTCCAGGCCGACGACGCGCTGGCCGAAGGTGAGGACCTGGGCGTTATTGGACAGGATGGCCCGCTCAACGGAGAAGGAATCGTGCGCGGTGACGGCGCGGACGCCCGGGACCTTGTTGGCGGCAATGGCGACGCCGAGTCCGGTGCCGCAGACCAGCAAGGCCCGGTCGGCCTTTCCGGCCGCGACCAGTTCTGCCGCGGCGATGGCCACGGAGGGGTAGGGGGTGTGGCTGGCGGCGTCCACGCCGACGTCGGTCACGGATTCGACCAGTTCGGAGGCTTCCAGGTCCGCCTTGAGGGCCTCCTTGTAGTCGAAACCGGCGTCGTCGGCCCCGATGACCAGGCGCAGCTTGGTGCTCATGCGTTCTCCTTGATGGTGGTGTTCTGGCTGAGGGTGTTGTGGATGGCCCGGACAATCAGGGCCATGGACACGGCGCCGGCGTCGGGGGTGCCCAGGCTCTTCTCGGCGTGCGGCCGGGCCCGGCCCATGAGGGGCAGCAGGTTGGCGGTGTCCTCGGCGGCCCGCTGCGCTGCGGTGGCCGCAGCATCCCACGCGTCGGCAAGGGACTTGCCGACGTCGACGCCGGCGGCGAGGGAGTCGCGGAAGGGGACCAGGACGTCCACCAGGGTCTTGTCGCCCACCTTGGCCTTGCCGAAGTCCATGATCGCGGCGGCGGCGCCGGCCACCCCGGCGGCGACAGCACCGGCGTCGGGCGCTTCGGTGTCACCCACCGCGTCACCGACGGCGCGCAGGGCCATGCCCCACAGCGCACCCGAGGTACCGCCGGCCTTGTCCGCCCACGCATCCGCCGCGAAGTAGAGGGCGGTGGCTGCGCCGGCTCCGCGGCCGACGGCGTCTGCCGCGGCTTGCACGGCCGCGCGGACGCCGCGCTCCATGCCTATGCCGTGGTCGCCGTCGCCGGCGACCGCATCGATGCGGCCCAGTTCGGCCGCGTTGGCGTCCACCACGTCCTTGGCCGCGCCGAGCGCGGCGAGGACCCGGACAGCGCCGGCACGGGATGGCGCGGTGGCCTCAGGGATGGAAAGTTCGACGTCGGCCGTCTCGCCTGCCGTCTCCTCAAGGGCCTCGGCAGCGACGGCGCCGCGTCGGAAGGCCGGGGCGTCGGCGGGTGCGTTCCAGAGGGCCTCGAGTTCGTCGTCGAGCCAGAAGAGTGTCAGGGAGGTGCCGGCCATGTCGAAGCTGGTGACCAATTCGCCAACTTGCGGATCTACAGCTTCCAGGACCGCGTCGGTCAGGAGTTGGGCCACGCGGCGGTACACCACGAAGAGCTCCTCGTATTTCACGCTGCCCAGGCCGTTGAGGATGGGGACCACGCGTGCACCCCTGGGGTCCACGCCCTCCGGCACCTCGGTCAGGAGCTTGGCGACGAACATATCGGCGAGCTCATCCGCCGTCGGAATCGCCGTTTCGCCGATGCCGGGCTCTCCGTGGATGCCCATGCCCACCGCCATCCGCCCCTCGGGAACGGAGAACAGCGGGGTTTCGGCGCCTGGGAGGGTGCAGCCGGTGAAGGCCACGCCGAACGAGCGGGTGCGGTGGTTGGCGCGTTCGGCGATCTCCATCACCTGGTCCATCGAGTAGCCGGCCTCGGCGGCGGCCGCCGCCACTTTGAATACGGTCAGGTCTCCGGCTATGCCGCGGCGCTTGGTGTGTTCCTCGACCGGGGCCGAGGAAACATCGTCCGTGACCGCGATGCTGCGGCAGTCGATGCCCTCCCGGCGCAGCTTTTCCTGCGCCTGGGTGAAGTGCAGGACGTCGCCCGCGTAATTGCCGTAGCCGAGCAGCACGCCGGCGCCATTGTTGGCGGCCTTGGCCACGTTGTAGACCTGCTGGGCCGACGGCGAGGCGAAGAGGTTGCCCATAGCGGCACCGTGCGCCAGGCCCTGGCCCACCAGTCCCGCGAACGCGGGATAGTGTCCGGAGCCCCCGCCGATCACCAGTGCCACCGTCTCCGGGGTGCTCTTGGTGTTGCGGATAACACCGCCGGAAACACGCTTAACCCAGCGTCCGTGGGAGGCGACGAAACCTTCGATCATTTCGTCAGCGAAGGCCGAAGGTTCGTTGAAAAGGCGGGTCATGGGAAAAGCTCCTGGGCCTAGCTGGGGAAGGGCGGCTGGTTGACTGAGTGAGTGCGGTGGTGCCAGTGCAACTGCCTGGCAGTTGTTGTCGCTATGGCCGTCCACAGCGACAACAACTGCGAGTCAGTTCGGCTTGCTTGCGGTCCTAGGGTTCGGCGTGCTGCCCGGCGGCTGCCGGATCCAATGCCTCGGCCCGGATACCCTCCGAGACGCGGCCGGAGCGGCTCAGTGCCAGCATCAGGACGGCGGAGAGGAGCATGAAGCCGCCCACCACGAACATCGGCACCGTGTAGTCGCCGGTCCAGTCCTTGAGCCAGCCGGTGATGTAGCCGGCGCTGAAGCCCGCCAGGTTGCCCACCGTGTTGATCAGGGCGATGCCTGCTGCGGCCGCCGCGCCGGTGAGGAACTGGGTGGGGACCGTCCAGAAGTTGGGCAGCGCCGCGAAGATGGCCATGGCCGTGATGGTGATGACGGCGATGGTGGCTGCCGGCGATCCAGCGAACAGTGCCAGTGGGATGCTCAGGCCACCCACCAGGGCCGGGACCGCGATGTGCCAGGTCTTGACGCCGCGCTTGGTGGCATCTTTTGACCAGAAGTAGAGGGCAAAGGCTGCCGGCAGGTACGGGATGGCGGTGATCAGGCCCTTCTGGAGGACGTCAAACTTGGTGCCGTAAATGCCTTCGAAGCCGGAGATGATGGTCGGCAGGAAGAAGCCGAGGGCGTAGAGGCCGTAGATGAATCCGAAGTAGATCAGGGAGAGCATCCAGACGCGGCCGTTGCCGAACACTGTGCGGACGCTGACGTGCTTGTTCCCCGCGGCCGTTTCGTTCTTTTCCTTTTCCAGGGCGCCTGTCAGCCAGGTCTTTTCCTCGGCGGAGAGCCACTTGGCTTTGGCGGGGGAATCGGCGAGGTAGAACCAGGAAATGATGCCGATGAGGATGGCGGGAATGGCCACGCCAAGGAACATGACGCGCCAGCCTTCGAGGCCGAAGAGGCCGTGCTGCTGGATCAGGAGGCCTGCCAGCGGGGCACCGATCACGGTGGTCAGCGGCTGGGCCAGGTAGAACAGGGCCAGGATCTTGCTGCGGTGCCGTGCGGGAACCCAGAGGCTCAGGAAGAGGATGGCGCCGGGGAAGAAGCCTGCCTCGGCAACGCCGAGGATGAAGCGCAGGATGTAGAGCTGTTCAACGTTGGCCACCCAGGTGAACAGCAGCGAGACGATACCCCAGCTGACCATGATGCGGGCCAGCCAGCGGCGGGCGCCGAATTTGTGGAGCGCCAGGTTGGAGGGGATCTCGAGCAGGATGTAGCCGATGAAGAAGACGCCCGAGGCGAAGCCGAACTGGGCGGCATTCAGCGCCAGGTCCGTGTTCATGCCGTTGGGGCCGGCGAAAGAGATGGCGGTGCGGTCGAGGTAGTTGATGAAGAACATCAGCGCGACGAACGGGACAAGCCGGATCGCCACCTTCCTGATTGCGGATTTTTCGACCACCGATTGTGTGGTGTCCACATTGACTCCTAGATGTTGGTGCCCCGGCCGCGTCCGTCACTGGAGGCGTGGGGTTCTCTCATGTACGCGCGGCCTGGGAGGCGCCGCGGAGCGTGAAGCTGTGAGTTCCACCATAGAATCGAAATTAGAATTGGTCAACCGGTTGACTAATTTATTTCTTCGTTAGGCGGTGCCGAAGCGGGCGGCGTCGGCTGCCGGGCATGGTCAACCAGTTGTTACGCTTGGGTGGTGTCCGTAGAATCCGCCGCCTCGACGGCCAAGATCAGTGCCGCCCTGGGGTCTCTGGGGCAGGGATCAGTGGTGTCGGAAGTGGCCGAGCGCCTGCTGGCCTTCTTCACGAGCGGCGATATCGCGCCGGGCACCAGGCTCCCTGCAGAGCGCACGCTGGCCGCCTCCCTTGGCGTGGGCCGGTCAGCGGTGCGGGAGGCCCTCGCTGCACTGGAAATCCTGGGCATCGTGGTGGTCCGGCCCGGGTCCGGAACCTACCTTCGCGACGGCGTCTCGGAGCTTCTGCCCCGCACCCTGAGCTGGGGCTTGATGCTGGGCGCCCCGCGCACCCGCGAACTCGTGGAACTGCGCAGCGGGCTGGAAGTGCAGGCTGCACAGCTGGCCGCGGAACGCATCACCGATGAGGCGCTGGGACGGATGCGCGACAATCTGGACACCATGGCCCGCACCCTGGATGACCTCGGCGCCTTCGTCGAGGCGGACGCAGCCTTCCACCGCGAGATCGCCGGGGCGTCAGGAAACCAGGTCCTCCAGGAACTCCTGCAAAGCATCCGCTCTCTGCTGCGGATCTGGGTGGACCGTGCCCTGACCGACGAAGGGCATGCTGCTGCCGCTCTGAAGGAACACGCCAAGATCTATGAGGCGCTGGCTGCCCGGGATGCCGTGGCCGTGACCGCCACCATGCGCTCGCACATGCAGACAGCATCCCGGCGCCTGCTGGCAGGATACGACGCCGCCCAGTAGGGCACCGGCCTATCGGGCAGCTGCCTTCTTCAGTTCCTGCAGGATTTCCAGCTGGACCCGGTTCATGGAGATCAGCAGCTCGATCTCCTTTTTCGCCTCGACATTGGTGTCGTAGTCGTGTTGGGCCATGGCTGCGGCAATGGCGTCCTGCCGCTTGGCGGCGATGAGCAAAATGGCGCCCTGCAGTCCGGCGAGCATGGAAAGCAAGAGGTTCAGCAGGATGTAGGGGTACGGGTCCCAGGCGTTGGCGGCCAGTGCCACGGTATTGATGGCGGCCCAGATGAGCATGAAGCCGATGAAGCTCGCTACGAAGGGCCAGCTTCCCATCCCGTTGCGCATGATGTCAGCGGCCCGCTGTCCCTTGCTCAGGGAGGCTTTGTGTTTCTCGTGCCAGGTCTTCTGTTGGAGGCTCATGGCTCAGGGTAGACCCAGAAAGCCATGCCACAGGCAGGACCGGGCTGGTCAGGCGCCCAAGTGCCCCGTGAGGCGGCGGTGGAACCCAGTGCTGCGCTCGTCCAGGCCTTCGATCGCCACCGTTGCACCGTGATCCGCGTATTTTGTTTCGATCGAGTCCAGGGCCGCCACCGTTGATGCATCCCAGATCTGCGCACGGCTGAGGTCGATGGCCACTGCGGCCGGATCGTCTGCGTACGCGAACTGCTCCACCAGGTCATTGCTGCTGCCGAAGAACAGCGGCCCCACCACCTCATACCGGACGTGTTCGCCATCTTCCGCAAGGTGCCGCTCAACGGTGATGACGTGGGCCACCCGGCGCGCGAACAGCACCATTGCCAGGACGACACCCACCAACACGCCGTAGGCGAGGTTCCCGGTGAGGACCACGACCGCCACCGTAACGCCCATGACCATGGTCTCGGGAACGGGCATCCGCTTCAGCGTGGACGGTTTGAGGCTGTGCCAGTCGACCGTGGTGACCGCAACCACCATCATCACCGCGGCCAGGGCAACCATGGGAATCTGCCCCATGATCGAACTGAGCCCGGTGACCAGGGCCAGCAGGAACAGCCCGGCCACGAACGTGGATATCCGGGTGCGGGCCTGCCCGGTCTTCACGTTGAGGACGGTCTGGCCGATCATGGCGCAGCCGGCGATGCCACCGTAGAGGCCTGCCAGGATGTTGGAGACGCCCAGGGCCCAGGACTCGCGGCCCTTGTGGGACGGAGTGTCGGTCATGTCGTCGACGAGTTTCGCGGTGAGGAGCGTTTCCATCAGGCCGACGAACGCCACGCTGAGTGCGGTGGGCAGCACCAGCTGGAAGGTCTCCAGCGTCACGGGGAACAGGAAAGGCGTGATGCCGGGTAGTTTGCCCGTGAGCGGGCCCTCATCCGCGACGTTCGGCACCGTGAGGCCGGCGATGATGACAATCGCCGTGACGACGACGATGGCCACCAGGGGCGACGGCACCACCTTGGTGAACCGGGGAAGGATGAAGATGATCGCGAAGGTCAGGGCGAACAGGACGTAGGCGAGCCAGGGGACATCGATGACATGCGGCACCTGCGCCATGAAGATCAGCACACCCAAAGCGTTGACGAACCCGATCATCACCGACCGGGGGATGAACCGCATCAGCCGGGCCAGCCCCGCCAGCCCGAAGACCACCTGGATCACGCCCGCCAGGAGCACCGCGGGCAGCACATACTCCGCGCCGTGCTGGTGCACCAGCGGGGCGACCACCAGCGCGACGGAGCCGGCGGCGGCCGTCACCACGCCGGGCCGTCCGCCCAGGATGGACATCGCCAAGGCAAGCACGATGGAGGCGACAAGGCTCACCATGGGATCCACCCCGGCCACGATCGAAAACGAGATGACTTCCGGGACCAGGGCAAGCGTGGTGACCATGCCGGCAAGGACCTCGCGGGACAGCTGCCGGGGAGAGCGCAGGGCCGTCAGGACGCTGACGGGTTGCCGGATGGGGCGGGTGCGGTCGGCGACGGCCAAGGAGCGGCTCCAGGGTGACTTGGGCTCTTTCGGGAGAGCGGTGTGCAACGTTCTGCGCGCCACGGTGCGCACGGGTCCAGCCCGGCCATGGAAGACAATGGGGGTGGAGAAGAATGCGCCGGTGACTTTCGGCTGCGTAGGCAACACTACCCTAACGTGAGGGTTGGGCAGGATTGGTGACGTAATGGTGAAAGAGATGACCGCTGAAGAAGTGGTGGCGACCATGCACATCGGCGAATTGGCGGACCGCTCGCAGCTTTCCCTGCGGACCATCCGCCATTACGACGAGGTAGGCCTGCTCAAACCGTCGGGCCGCACCGAAGGCGGGTTCCGTCTTTACACCGAACGCGACTTCACCCGGCTGCTGCTGATCCGCAGGATGAAACCGCTCGGGTTCTCGCTCGAAGCCATGGCAGGGCTCCTTCGTGTGATTGATGCGCTGGAGGCGGCCGGTCCCGGCCAGGATGTTGCGGACATCCGGGACGAGCTGAACGGCTTTATCGAAGAAGCGGCGCGGCGCCGCGCCAAACTTGAGGAACAACTCGGCATGGCTGACGAATTCCTCGCACTGCTGCGCGCCCGCTAGGTTTCCTGCACCGTTGCCAAACTGTGCCGTGGGCCCGTACCGCGCCCCGGGGCAGCCGTAAGCATGGCTGATAAAATGGCCGGGTCGCAGGACGGCTTTGGAGTTGGTGCTGCCATGGCCGTAACAAGGTAGGGGACCACACACATCATGACGGCAGGCGGGTCACACCTCAGGACATCGGACAGCCGGCCGGGCGAACCGGCCCGCGCCTCCGTGCCTGCCAAGGGCCGCGCCTACCTGGCAACCATCGAAGGTTTCATCGGTGCCCTCATGATGTTCGTAGGGTCCATCGGCACCGGCTGGATCGCCAACGGCTCGCCCATGATCCGCCAGCCCGTGGTGATCGCGCTCCGCACCGAAGGGTGGGGCGTGGCGGTTTCCACCGTGCTGTTGACGGCCGGGGCCATGCTGCTGATGCGCTCCTGGCTGCGGCTGGGCCAACGGCTGGGGGACTGGGGGCAGTCGTCGCTGCGGTCAGTGGTCATCGCCATTTCGGCCTGGTCTTTGCCCCTGCTGTTCTGCGTCCCGGTCTTCTCCCGCGATGTCTACGCCTACACCGGCCAAGGCCGGCTGGTGATGGAGGGCCAAAACCCCTACGAGGTTGGCATCTCCACCCTCAACAACTGGTTCGCCCTGGGCGCCGACCCCGCCTGGGCGGAAAACCGGACACCGTACGGCCCCTACTTCCTGTGGCTGGCACGCGGAGTGGTGGGGCTGACCGGTGCCCAGCCCGACGCATCGGTCCTGCTCTTCCGGCTGCTGGCCGGCGTCGGCGTGCTGCTCTGCGTGATCTATGTGCCCAAGCTCGCCGAGCTGCACGGCATCAACGGCGCGCGCGCGCTCTGGGTTTCCGTGGCCAACCCGCTCTTCCTCATCAGCTTCATCGCCAGCGCCCACAATGACGCCCTCATGGTGGGGCTTGCCGTCGCCGGCGTGTACCTGGCCGCGACCCGGCGCTACCTGCTGGGCATCCTCCTGGTCACCGCCTCCATCGGAATCAAGCCCATCACCGTGCTGCTGCTGCCGTTCATCGGCCTCATGTGGGCCGGCCCGGGCGCCACCTGGCCGCGCAAGTTCCTGATGTGGGCTGCGACGGCGGGCATCAGCTTTGGCGTCCTGGCCCTCAGCGGCATCCCGTTCAACCTGGGCGTCGGCTGGACCTGGGCCATCATGGACCCCACCCCGGGCTACACGGGCTATTCCCCGTCCGGGTTCCTGGGCCAGCAGGTGGAGATGCTGGCCAACGCGCTGGGCCTGCCCGGCGGGACCCTGGCCACCCTCCTGCGGACCGGCATGAAGTGGGCGGCCATCGGGCTGGTCCTGCTGCTGATGTTCCGCGGCGACTACTCGCGGGCGGTGCGCCGGATGGCCCTGGCGTTCACCGCCGTCGTAATGCTTTCGCCCATCATCCAGCCCTGGTACATCCTGTGGTTCCTGCCGTTCCTGGCCGTCACCGGCATCCGGGACGACTGGCAGATCCGCTCACTGTATGTGGGCGTGACGTTCTTCGTGGTGTTCGGCGCCCAGGACCAGCTCTCGGTCTGGTCCTTCGTGGAACTGCCCATCGACGCCTCATCCCTGGCATTCTTCACGGCCCTGGCGTTCACGTTCTACCTGCTGGTCCTTGATGTGCACACACGGAAACTTCTCATCGAAGGCAGGCCGCTCGATGTGGCGCGGCGTGCTTGGGCGTGGGCGGTTGAACGCCGGGCTGCGCGCCGGGCTGAAGCCCACGCCGCCGTCGACCGCTCCGAAGCCCCCTAGGCTCCTGCCGGTACCTGCGCTGCGGTCTTCCGGCCCAGTTCTGCGGTGCGCTTCACCGACCACCACAGCAGAACCACCAGGAGCACGTTGCGGGTGGTCAGGATGGCCGCCATGACCGGGTGGGCGTGGATCAGCGGCGTGTAGAACAGCGGGTAGATCACGAACGTGGTCATGGCGATGCCCATCAGCAGCGCTGCCGGTACCTTCCAGCGCTCCCAGTCGTGGGTGAGGCCCGCGATGATCACCGGCGCCAGCCAAATGATGAACTGCGGGGAGCCCACCTTGTTGAACACGATGAACGCGGTGACCATCATCAGCGAACCCTCGAGGAACAGCTCCTCCCGCTCCGCGCCGCGGCGCATGGCACGCACCAGCAGGATGGCGGCCGTGACCGCTGCCAGCACCAGCAGCGGCTGCATCAGGAACGCCGCGGTACTGGCGCCCGGGCCGTACACCTCAGTGGAGTTGATGGCCGTGTTGTCCGCCATTTTGGAGCCGGCGATGTGGAAGACGCTCAGCCAGACCCAGGGTGTGGAGAACGTGGCCTCCAGCTGCATGCCGCGTTCGCCCTGGTTGAGGAGGAAGTCCATGATGTGCGGCAGGCCGCCGGTCAGCCAGGTGCCCAGACCGACGGCCGCGGTGACGGCGGCGCCGGCGAGGACCACCTGGAGGCGCTTGTGGCTGGCGATGACGATGGGAACCAGGACCGCCGCCGGCCACACCTTGATCCAGGTGGCGATGCTGAGCAGGACCCCCGCCACCACGGGCCGTTCGGCCGCGTAGAGCAGCGCGATCAGGACGATCGGTGCGGTGATGCCCTCCACCCGGGCGAAGCTCAAGTAGCCCATGAAGACGGTGAAGAACAGCCACCACCAGGCCGGAGCGACGCCCTTAACCTTCCGTGGTCCTCGGGTGAGGTAGAGCAGGCCGACGGCGTTCAGCGCCGTGATGATCAGGAACCAGACCAGCAGGTAGGGTCCCGGTCCGGCGATGTTTGCCAGGAAGATGGGGATCTGCGCCAGCACCGGGTAGACCCAGGGGCTGATCTTGCCGGTCAGGTCCACGGGGTTGTAGCCGTCCGTGGCCCACTGCCGGTACTGCTCGGTGTCGCTGAACGTGTTGCCGTTCAGGAAGAAGGACGCCATCCAGCCCAGGAAATACACGTGCACGACGGCGAAGCCCCACCAGACGCTGGACGGGCGGGCGAACCAATCCACCACCGTGGCCGGGAGGACCTTGCTGCGGACCGTCACCAGGCGGTCAAAGAACCTCGTGGAAATCTCAGGTCTCCTTGAGCGCGGGGGCAGGTGCTGCGGTCTTCATGCCCAGGGAGTAGAGGCGCCGGACGCTCCACAGGAACAGAACCACCAGCAGCACGTTGCGGATGGTCAGCACCAGCGCCATCCACGGGTTGTTGTGGCTGAGGGCGTCGTAGAAAAGGGGGTAGATGAAGTAGGTTGCCACGGCGATGGCGATCAGCATGAGTGCCGGGACGCGCCATTCGCGCCAGCTGTGTGCCAGGCCGACGGCGACTGCGGGGCCCAGCCACACCATGAACTGGGGTGAGCCCACCTTGTTGAACACCACGAAGGCCGTGGCCAGCGTCAGGGCCCCGGCCAGGAGCAGCTCGGTGCGGTCAACGCCGCCGGCCACCTTGTTCTGCTTGCCGTTGTGCAGGGCCCAGAACGTCAGCCCGGCCACCAGCAGGGCGGCGAGGACCAGGAGCGGCTGCATCAAAACGGACATGACCGCGGTGCCGGGGCCGTCCACCTGCATGGAGTTGATGTCCGTGTTCATGTACATCCGGGAGCCGCCCACATTCAGTACGGACAACCAGAGCCAAGGGGTGGTGAAGGTGGCCTCGAGCTGCATGCCGCGGTCGCCCTGCTGCGTGAGGAAGTTCAGGAGCTTGGGGACACTGCCCAGGGCTGCCGCCAGCGCCACGACGCCCGCCGTCGTCGCGATTCCTGCCAGCACCACCAGCAGGCGGTTCTTTACGACGGCGAAGAGGGCAAGCATGATGGCCGCCGGCCATACTTTCGCCCAGGTGCCGACTGCCAGCAGGACCGAGGCCACGAACGGGCGCTGGACGCCGTACGCCAGGGCTACCAGGACCAGCGGGGCGGTGAGGCCGTCCACGCGGGCGAATCCCAGCCAGCCCATCAGGAAGGTGAATGCCAGCCACCACCAGCCGGCCGGGATGGCGTTGGTGTTGCGCCCCCGCTCAGTGAGTTTCAGGAGCGCCCAGCCGTTAAGGAGCGTGGTCATGAGGACCCAGAGGAAGAAGAAGGGACCCGGCCCTGCCACGCCCGCGATAGCCATGGGGATCAAGGCCAGGATGGGGTAGACCCAGGGGCTGGGGCCGCCGGAGAGGTTGGCGTCGTTGAAGCCGGCCATGGCCCATTCGCGGTAGATGAAGGTATCGCTGAAGGCCTCGCCGCGCAGGGACAAGGATGCGCCAAACACGAGGAAGACCAGGTGCACCACGATGAAGCCGCCGAGCAGTCCGCGTCCGCTGTTCAGCGCCGCCCGCACCCTGGCGGGAAGGATGACGTCGCGGATCCGGGTGAGGTTGCCGAAGAGAGCGTCGGTGGAAATGGCGGGTTCCTTGTCAGGTCGTTGCACAGTCAGCGGCGGCGCAAAATGGCTCGGGTCAATGCCCCGAAGCGGGTCTCGTGGGGACCGGAGGCCCTGAATTTCGGGTTACAGTCCTGTTCAACTCTAATTCACGGCGCATCTCCGCCAATAATTGTCAGGACAAACCGGGGGCTCCGCGCGCCTGACCTGCGGCATTTATCTAAAGTTGCTGGCACTTAATTGCTCAGGCACCATGAAGCGAGGCACGTAGGTGCCCACCGCCTATGCAGCCAGGGGGAGCGCAAGGCGTCGTACGACCACCCAACCCCGCGAAAGACATAAGGCACCATCACATGAACTTCCCCCTGACCCTGACCGTGTCCGACCGCCAGAGCATGGACAGCGAACTCGACGCCGCCGTCGCCGCCGCCAAGGCCCATGCACTCACCGGTAAGCGCCACGGCATCCTCGTCACCCGGCACGGCGTGGACAAATTCACCGTTGCCCTCAGCGAGACTGTTCCCTTCGGCCTCACCCGGGAGCACCAGGCCTGGTAGCCGCCTCCCGGGGCGCCCGGCGCCTTAACTGACTTCCGTGCCGCACCTCCTTCCCCATACCCGGCGGTTGACCTGCCCCATGGCGTTTGGACTCCGCCCGTCCTGGGTACCTGCCGTTCGTCTGCACTGAGAACAGCCGGGTCAGGAGAACAACAGCATGGATACCACTGTGAGCGTGGCGGTTCTGGGGACGGGAATCATGGGCGCGGCCATGGCGCGCAACCTCCTTCGGGCCGGCCACCAAGTGTCTGTGTGGAACCGGGACGCTGCCAAGACTGAGCCGCTCGCCGCCGAAGGTGCTTTGCGGGCGCCCACCCCTGCCGCCGCGGTGGAGGCCGCCGACGTTATCCTCACCATGCTCTACGACGCCGCCGCGGTGGCGCAGGTCATGCGCCAGGCAGCGCCCGGCATCCGCCCGGGCACGGCCTGGATCCAGTCCACCACCATGGGGGTGCAGGACGTTCCCGCGATCGCCGCCATGGCCGCTGAGCTCGGCCTGGACCTGGTGGAAGCACCCGTCTCCGGTACCCGTGCGCCCGCCGAAGCCGGCGCGCTCCTGGTCCTGGCCGCCGGCGCCGAGGACGTGCGCCCCCGCGTGGCGCCGGTTTTGGATGCCGTTGGCTCCCGCACCATCTGGACGGGCGATGACCCGGCCAAGGGTTCGGCGGCGCGGCTCAAACTGGTGGTCAACAGTTGGGTCATTGCCGCCTCCAACGCCGCAGGGGAGGTGGTTTCGCTTGCCCAGGCGCTGGGCGTCGATCCCCAACAGTTCCTTGACGTGCTCGACGGCGGCCCGCTGGACCTGCCTTACCTGCGCACCAAGATGGGCCTCATCCTGGACGATGGGCTGGAGCCAGCCTCATTCGCCGTGGACACTGCCCGCAAGGACGCGCACCTCATTGTCTCTGCCGCAGCAGCCGAGGGGCTGAAACTCGATGGAGCCGAGGCCGCTGCCGCCCGGCTTGACCGGGTGGCCGCCCAGGGGCATGCCAAGCAGGATATGGCTGCCGCGTACCACGCCAGCCGGTAGCCCGGACTCGGGGCCGGACGCCCGGACCCTTTGGGATAGCGCTTGCCATTGACGTTATCCGCGTCACCTTCTATATTTGATGAATCGATTCAAGAGCTGCCGCTCCAGCCCCGTTCCGGCTTCTGCGGCGCAGCACACCAAACCCTGAACGCTGCTGACGACCAGCGGTTCCGGTTCCTTTTCAATGAAGACGAAGGACAAGCACATGAGCACCACCCCAACCCGCGAGCCACTCACCAGCCAAGGTGCTGGAACCGGCGTCCGGGACCCCAGGAAGGCCGCGATGAGCGGCTGGATCGGGAGCGCCCTGGAGTACTACGACTTTGCGCTGTATTCACTGGCGGCAACCCTGGTCTTTCCTGCCATCTTCTTCCCGTCCGGGAACCCGACCGTGGCCATCATCGCCTCCCTGGCCACGTATGCCGTCGGCTATGTCTCGCGGCCCATCGGCGCCGTGGTTCTCGGCGCGTACGGTGACCGCCACGGCCGCAAGAAGGTGCTTGTGTTCGCGATGCTGCTCATGGGCTTCGCGACGTTCGCTGTAGGCCTCCTCCCCACGTACGGGCAGGTGGGACTCCTCGCGCCCGCGCTGCTGGTGATCCTCCGGCTCATCCAGGGCTTCGCGGTTGCCGGCGAGCTGGGCGGTGCCAGCGCCATGATCGTGGAACATTCACCGGACGCCCAGCGCGGCTTCTTCGCCAGCTTCAGCCTCCAGGGCACGCAGGTAGGCTCGATCCTGGCCACCGCCGTCCTCCTCCCGCTCGCCGCCCTTCTCCCGGCGGACCAGTTCAGCTCCTGGGGCTGGCGCATCCCGTTCCTGCTCAGCGCCGTCGTCATCCTGGCCGGATACCTGATCCGCCGCCGCGTGACCGAACCCCCCGCCTACGCCGCGCAGTCCGGAACGGCCCCGGCCAAGCAGCGCTTCCCGCTCGTCGAACTCCTCCGCACCCGCCCCGGCGTCCTGGTCCGCTGCGTCGCGATGACGTTCACCAACGTGATCGGCATGGCCACGCTGATCTTCGGCGTCTCCTACGCCACCCAGAAGGGCTACGGCAACGGATTCTCCAGCAGCGAATTCCTCTGGGTGACCCTGGGGGCGAACATCGCTGCCGTCATCACCATCCCGTTTTTCGGGGCGTTGTCGGACAAGATCGGCCGGCGGATGCTCATGGCCGCCGGCGGGGTCATTGGCGGTGTGCTGGTCACCGGGTACCTGTGGGCGATCCAGCAGGGGAGCCTGCCGCTGGTCTTCGTGTGCGTCGTGATCGTGCAGGGCATCTTCTTCCAGATGTGGAACGCCACTTTCGCCACGTTCTTCCAGGAGCAGTTCCCCATGCGGATCCGGGTCACCGGCTTCGCCGTCTCGCAGAACATCGGGCTCATGATTGCCTCGTTCTTCCCGAGCATCTTCACCGCGCTCGCCCCTCCCGGTTCCACCAACGTGCCGCTCACCATCGGCCTGACCACGCTTGGGATCTGCCTGGTGTCCGCGGTGGCCACGCTGATGTCCTCAGACACGAAGGGCAAGTCGCTCGAGGACCTCGAGGGGCAGAAGGCCGGCTGACTCGGCGCCCGCGTCACGCCGGACAGCTTTTCAGGCACAGCACGACGGCGGTGTCCCGGGTTTCCGGGGCACCGCCGCCCCAGATGGGTTGAAAGCGTGCCGTGCGTGACGCCGTCGTGCGTCTCACCGCTGGGCTGCTAGGGCAGCCGCGACGGCCGCAGCAGCCTCGCCTCCCGGGCCTTCCCCGGATCCAGCGGTACAGGGCTGACCAGCACGGCAGGACCGCGGTGCAGGAAACCGCCGGACACAGCCCGGCAGCGGATGCCGCCGCGGCCGCGCATGGCGGCGTGTGCACCGGGGGCGAGCATTTCATTCATCCACGCGCAGGGCTGCGCGTGCCGGCCGCCGTGGAACTCCACCAGGTCCCCGCCCGACTCCAGCGCGAAATCCTGCCCCAGCAGCGGCGCCAGCTCGGCTCCGCGGAGCACCACGTTGCGGCGGGTGAGCAGCGGATCGAAGGGTTGCGTACCCAGCTCGGCGGCGATGGCCTCGAGGGATTCGACGGCGAACAAGGTCACCGCGGCGTCCATGTGTGCGGCCTTGCCAAAAAACCGGTCGCCCACGATGCCCTTCCCGGCCACCACTTCAGCCTCGGCCGCATCACTGGTGGGAACGTCCGCGGCACCGTCCCGGGCCCTCCCGAAATAGGCGTGTGCGGGGGACACCAGCAAGTGCAGGATCTCGACGTCGTACCGGAAAGTCCCCATCCGTTCCCTCCCCTTTACAGTCCACGCCGCCCTGGTCCAACCAGCTTATGCCGTTCACCAAATCCGGCCGCGCAGTGGAAGGATCAGACCCATGGACGCCACACCAACCGCAGCCTGTGCCCTGGCCGCCAGGCACAGGACCGTTCTCTATTGGGCATCGGTGGCCTGCGCTGCCGCCCTGATCCTCGTTCCCGCCTGGATGCTGGCCGGCAATCCTGCGGTCCTGGGCGGCCACCCCCTGCTGCCGGTCATCCTGCTGGCAGCCGCGGCGGCGGGTGTCCTCTGGGCCGTCCTGCTGTGGCTGCGCCGCGCCGTTCCGCGGCCCCTCTCCCGGGTCCGGGCCGTGGGTGCCTGGACGGGCAGGATCGCCGTCCTGGCGCTGGCAGCCGGGCTGGCCTGGCTCAGCCCCTTCGCCTACCAGCCGGGCCAGGCAGCGGAAGCCGGCCCGACGTCGGATCTTGCCATTACCGAGTCAGCCACCACCATCACCATGTCGCCGGAGGGCACGACCACCACCAAAGGGCTGGTCTTCTACCCGGGCGCCCGCGTGGACGCCAAGGCATACCAGGACATCCTGGCCCCTGCCGTGGGGGCCGGGTACCGGGTGGTCATCCTGAAGGAACCGCTGGGGCTGAGCCTGCTGGACGGAAACCAGGCCAGGAGCGCCATGGACGACAACCCGGACATCAGCACGTGGGCGGTGGGCGGCCACTCACTGGGCGGGGTATCCGCGTCGTCTTTCGCCCTGGCCAACACCGATGTCAGCGGACTGGTTCTCTATGCCTCCTACCCGATCGAGTCGCTGCGCGGCCGCACCGGCTTGTCCGTCCTGTCCGTTTCCGGCAGCCAGGACGGACTCAGCACCCCTGCCAAGATCCAGGCATCCCGGGAACTCCTGCCCGCGGACACGGAATTCGCGGCCGTCCAGGGCGGGGTTCACGCGTTCTTCGGCGACTACGGCGCACAGCCCGGCGACGGCGAACCCGGCATCAGCCGCCAGGCCGCGCAGCAGCAGATCGCCGCGGCCACGGTGTCCTTCCTTGGCCGGCTGCAGCGAAGCTAGGTTTCCACAGGCTCAACAAACGGGTTTTGACGGCTTAGCGGCCGATGTAGGTGGCCAAGTGCTGCGCTGTGAGCGTTGACCGGCTGGCCACCAGGTCCGCCGGCGTACCCTCGAAAACGATCGAGCCGCCGTCGTGCCCGGCCCCCGGGCCGATGTCGATGATCCAGTCCGCGTGTGCCATGACTGCCTGGTGGTGCTCGATGACGATGACGGACTTCCCCGAGTCGACCAGCCGGTCCAGCAGGCCAAGGAGCTGTTCGACGTCGGCCAGGTGCAGGCCCACCGTGGGTTCGTCCAGGATGTAGATCTCCCCGGCCTCGGCCATCTGCGAGGCCAGCTTAAGGCGCTGGCGCTCGCCGCCGGACAGCGTGGTCAGCGGTTGGCCCAGCGTGATGTAGCCCAGCCCGACGTCCGCCAGCCGTTCCAGGACCTTGTGCGCCGCTGGCGTCTTGGCCTCGCCCTCGGCAAAGTACGCCAGTGCCGCGTCCACGGACAGGTCCAGGACGTCGGCGATGTTCTTGCCGCCCAGGGTGTATTCCAGGACGGCGGCCTGGAACCGGCGGCCCTCGCATTCCTCGCATGTGGACTCCACGGTGGCCATGACGCCGAGCTCGGTGAAGATCACGCCGGCGCCGTTGCAGGTGGGGCAGGCACCCTCGGAGTTGGAGCTGAACAGGGCGGGCTTGACGCCGTTGGCCTTGGCGAATGCTTTGCGGATTGGTTCCAGCAGCCCTGTGTAGGTGGCCGGATTGCTGCGCCGGGACCCCCTGATGGCACCCTGGTCGATCACGATCACTCCGTCACGCTTCGCCAGTGAGCCGTGGATCAGGGAGCTCTTGCCGGACCCCGCCACGCCCGTCACCACGCACAGCACGCCCAGCGGAACGTCGACGTCCACGTCGCGCAGGTTGTTCGTGGCGGCGCCGCGCACCTCAAGCGCGCCGCGGGCCGCCCGGACCGAATCTTTCAGCCGGGACCTGTCACCCAGGTGCCGCCCGGTGATGGTGCCGCTGGAACGCAACCCGTCGACGTCGCCCTCGTAGACAATCTCGCCGCCGCCGGTGCCGGCGCCCGGGCCAAGGTCGACGACGTGGTCGGCGATCGCGATCATCTCCGGCTTGTGCTCCACCACCAGGACGGTGTTGCCTTTGTCCCGCAGCTGCAGCAGGAGCGTGTTCATCCGCTCGATGTCGTGCGGGTGCAGGCCGATGCTGGGCTCGTCGAAGACGTAGGTGACGTCGGTCAGGGACGAGCCCAGGTGCCGGATCATCTTGGTCCGCTGCGCCTCGCCGCCGGACAGGGTGCCGGCCGGACGATCCAGCGACAGGTACCCCAGGCCGATCTCGGCAAAGGCGTCGAGCAGGTCCCGCAGTCCGGCCAGCAGCGGGCGCACCGTGGGCTCGTCCAGTCCGCGGATCCATTGTGCGAGGTCGCTGATCTGCATGGTGCACAGGTCCGCGATGTTCTTGCCGTTGATCCTTGAGTTGAGAACCTCCGGCGTGAGTCGCGTGCCGCCGCAGTCCGGACAGGTGGCGAACGTGACCGCCCGCTCCACGAACCGCTTCACATGCGGCTGCATGGCCTCCACGTCCTTGGACAGCATGGATTTCTGGATCTTGGGGATGACGCCTTCAAAGGTGAGGTTGACGCCCTCCACCTTGATCTTGGTGGGTTCGGCGTACAGCATCGTGTCCAACTGCTTCGCGGTGAACGCTGCGATCGGTTTGTCCATGGGCAGGCCCATGCCCTCGAACAGCCGGCCGTACCAGCCGTCCATGGAGTAGCCCGGGACGGTGAGGGCGCCGTCGGCCAAGGACTTGGAATCGTCATAGAGGGCGGTCCGGTCGATGTCGCTGATGGCGCCCATGCCCTCGCACCGCGGGCACATGCCGCCGAGGTAGGTCACCTGGCGGACCACGTTCTTTTCCACCCTGCCGGCCTTCTCGGTGCTCATGACGCCGCTGGCTTTGCGCGTGGGCACGTTGAAGGAGAAGGCGGTGGGCGGGCCGACGTAGGGCTGGCCCAGGCGGCTGAACAGGATCCGCAGCATGGCGTTGGCGTCCGTGGCTGTGCCTACGGTGGACCGCGGGTTGGCGCCCATCCGCTCCTGGTCCACGATGATGGCCGTGGTCAGTCCCTCCAGCCGGTCCACGTCCGGCCTGGCCAGGCTGGGCATGAAGCCCTGGACGAACGCGCTGTAGGTCTCGTTGATCATGCGCTGGGACTCGGCGGCGATGGTGGCGAACACCAGTGAGCTCTTGCCCGAGCCGGACACTCCGGTGAACGCGGTGAGCCGCCGCTTGGGCAGCTCGAGGCTGACGTCCTTGAGGTTGTTTTCCCGTGCGCCCTGCACCCGGATGAGGTCATGACTGTCGGCCAGATGCATCCGGGCATGGCCGGCGTCGGTGCTGGTGTCGGTACTCAAGGTGTCCCCCTCTGTCCTGGGCGGCACTGCGGGGAGGCTGCGCTGGCAGCCTCCCGCGGCGTCGCCCGTTATATACGTTGCTGGTTATATACCTAAGGCTGCTGGTTGATGCGCACGGTGTTGCCTGCCGGGTCACGGAAGGCGCAGTCGCGGATTCCGTAGGGCTGGTCGATGGGTTCCTGGACGACGTCGGCCCCGGTGGCCTCGACTTTGGCGAAAGCTGCGTCCACGTCCGGGGAGGAGAGGACGATCGTGGCGTAGGTGCCTTTGGCCATCATTTCGGCGATGGTGCGGCGCTCATCGTCGGTGATGCCGGGGTCCACCGCCGGCGGGTGCAGGACGATGGAAACGTCCTTCTGGCCGGCGGGGCCGACGGTGATCCACCGCATGGTGCCCCTGCCAACGTCGTTGCGGATTTCGAAGCCCAGGGCGTCGCGGTAGAACGCCAGTGAGGCGTCGGGATCGGTGGCGGGAAGGAAGGTTGAGGAAATGTTGATGTCCATGGCAGTCATGCTAGTAACGGCTCAGGGGTTGAGGCTTCTCGATTCCTGACCGGTCTGGTGACCTGCTTCGCCACGCATGAGGGGATCCCCGCCGTCGAGTGCGCCGCCTCCTGCTTAAAGACGCTGGGCGGCATCCCCACCAGCTCGCTGAAGCGGGTGCTGAAGGTTCCCAGCGAGGAACAGCCCACGGCGAAGCACACGTCCGTGACGCTGAGGTCCCCGATGCGGAGCAATGCCATGGCCCGTTCAATGCGCCGCGTCATGAGGTAGCTGTAGGGCGATTCACCGTAGGCGAGCTTGAAGCGGCGGCTGAAGTGGCCTGCGGACATGTGGACGTCTTTGGCGAGCGATTCGACGTCGAGCGGCTGCGCATATTCGCGGTCCATCCGGTCCTTGACGCGCCTCAGTTGGGTGAGTTCGCGGAGATAGGGATCGGAGGCTGGACTGCTGGTCACAGCTTTGATCGTGCTACGCGGTGGAGGACTTGTCCAGACGTGGGGAGTGTCACTGTCAGGCGGCATTAAAGCCACCCCAGCACAGGATAGGATTATGCCGCTGGCCAGCATGAGGTCCTCGCCCGACCAGGGCTGGAGGCAACGCAGAGCTGGACGCGCCGTTTCCTTCAGGACGGCGCGCGGCGAAACCAAACCTCGAACACACCCCCTTGAGCCCTGCCTGCATACTGCGCCGGGCACCCTTGAAAGGACGCCATGGAACTGCTGTGGGAAATTGCCGGCTGGACAGGCGCTGTTGCGATTCTCAGCGCATATCTTGCCGTTTCCATGGGCTGACTGAAGGCCGGCAAGGGCTTCCAGACGGCAAACCTGTTCGGCTCCGTGGCCTTCATTCTCAACGGCACGCTGCATCAGGCCTGGCCGTCGGTGGTTACCAACGTGGCCTGGTTCCTCATCTCCGCGGTGGCGCTGGTCCGCATGCGGTCGGAGGAAGCCGACGCAGAACCCGTCGAGGCCACCCACCTCCAGTACCCCGGCGTTCCGGATTCCACCGGCCAGATGGCTGTGGTGGAAGCCCTCACCGGGGCCCTGCCGGTTGTGTCTTCCGCTCCCGGCGTGGCAGACGGGCCGCGCCTGGCGGTCTAGGCATCCCCGGGCAGGAGGTACGCGCAAAGTGCCTTCAGCTGCGGACCGCCGGGGCATCGCTGCGGTGGGGGTCGCCGTCGGCCTGGCCGCAGTCGGCCTTCATCTCCTTGACCTCGGAGCGCAGGATCCTCACGGACTGGCCCAGGCTGCGTGCCATGACCGGGAGTTTCGGCGCCGCAAACAGCAGCAGCGCCACAACAACAATGATGGTGATGGGCCAGGGGCCATCGAACAGTCTTCCCACAATGAATCCCTTTCGTTGCCTGCTTGTTTTGTGGCCCGGTTATTTGGCCAAGGCGGTGGCGGTGGTGCGTCCGCCGTCCGCTGTTACGGCGACCGTCACCGGTTGGCCGCCGAGGACGCTGATATGCGCTGTGATGCTGGCTCCCGCCTCCAGGGCGGCGGCCAGCGGAACGGCGAACTTGGCGGGGTCACGGCCGATGATTTTGGCCGGCTGACCCGACGGGTTCACGATGCTTCCGATCCGGAGGTCCCGCGCGGTCCCGGCGCCACTGTTGGTGACAGTCACCGCCCAGGTGGTGGTGCCGCCGGAGTACGCCTTGCGTACCTCGGCGGTCAGCTGCGCCGGGGGCTGGGGCGTGCCTTCGTCGACTTCGAGGACGAGCGTGTCCCAACCCGGTCCCTTGCCGGCCGGTGCTGCAGCGCCATGCGTGAAAGTGATCCGGTTTTCTCCGACTGCCAGCAGTGCTGCCGGGAAGGACAAAACGGCGGTCCGTGGATATCCACTCCTGTCTGCCTGACGGGCAATGGTGGAGTCGTTGTTGTTGGGAAAGACACCACTTATGGACGAGGTGTTGCCGTTTACGGCTACCGTGGGCGCACCGCTTTGCTGCATTGATGTTGCTACGGTGAGGTAGGCAGTTCCCTGGAAAGCGCGATCAAGGGTAAATCGCACCGTCCAGGTTCCCCTGTTGGTCTGGGCGTAGTACCAGTCAGTGGGTTCCCAGCTCTCGCCAATGGTGAAGGTCAGGTCGGCCGGTATGTTGGACGGCTTTACATAGCCTCGCGGGCCGGCGTTAACCGGGGACTCGGCAGCCAGGGCATACTCCCCGGCGGTCCGGTCCGAGCGGCCAAGCTGCCAGAGGAATGTTCCGCGGCTGCCTGGGCTCCAGACGATTTCGCCGAGGTCCTGGGTGCTGCCGGAGACAACGACGCCGGTCCGGCGGTAGAGGTCGGTAACGGAGCCGTCCGCCGGCTGGATGTACAGGACGTAGGACCCAGAGGCCGTGCTGCCGGGCTTCCATGCCGGCGGAATGCCGGGAAGGGCGAAGTTGCCGTCCGCGTCGGTCTTGACGAAATAGGTGGGTTCGGCGATGGGGAACAGGCCGTCGCTGTCCTGGGTGGACAGGACGACGTGGAAGTTCGCGGCGGCCCGGCCGTCGGTCAGCCGGACCCGGCCGGTGACAGTGGTGCGGGCGGCCGGTGACGGGTAGAGGTCATCGGCCACCCACGGGGCACCGGCCCTGTGCTCGCTGATTTCGGCCTCTGCGGTCCGGGCGGCCTGGGCAATCATTGCATCGGGATCGGCGCCGTCCCCGACCGTGAAGAACGTCAGCCAAGGCCCGTACAGCCTTCGGTATCCGGCCGGGATCGGATAGGCGGGTTCCCCGTAGTGATTACGGGAGAAATAGTTCAGGATGAGGGCGTCCTGGTGGATCGCCAGGTCCTGGTGCTGTGGCCCGGCTCCATAGAACGCGCACAGGGTGCCGTCCGTAACGCCGCCCAGCGGAGTGAACCACGCGCCGTAGCCGTGGCCGAAATGCCCGAACATAGGGTTCTCATGGTGGTAGAGGCTCCAGTCGTACTTGCTGTAGACCGAGCCCGCCGGCAAATTCCCTGAGTTGCTTTCCGGGCTGGGGAGGCTCGCGTTGTTTATGCCGTCCACCTTCCAGGTCTCGTCCTGGATGCGCTGCTGGGTGTCCAGGTAGGCGTACGTCGGCTGCTGGCCCGCGCCGCGCTCCCAGTTGTAGGAGTGGTCAAGGATGCCGCGGTCCCATCTGGTATTCATCCGCACCTCGTTGATGACGGTGTCGGTCACTGCGGTCATCACGTTGTAGCCGTAGATGCCCCGCCGCCCCGACCGCATCACGAGGTGGTGCTCGTGGCGCAGCGGGGTGCTGGTTGTGTCTACGAAGACAACCTCCACCAGGCCGGGTTCGGCCCGCACAACGTCAACCCGCGAACACACGAGCCGCGTTTTGCCACCCGAGGCGTCCACGTAGAAAGAGTGCTGCCGGTCCGGATCCCGCGGCTCGACGCCATTGAGATTGTGCGCCAGTTCCTGTCCGCCGACCACGATCGATGTGGCGGTAATGGACACATCGGACCAGCCGGTGGGAATGCCGGCGTCGTCGCGTCCGAAGGTGGCCCGAACCAGCCCGTTGTCCAGGACCAGTTCCGGGACCTCTGCCGGGAAGGCGTAACTTCCCACGCTGGCCGGAGCGCCACCGATCAACACCCGGACGCCTTCTCCTGCTGCTGCCGGTGGTGCCGCCGAGGCAGCGAGCCCGGCCTGGCTGGCAAGGACCGCACCCAGCGCTGCCCCGCCCACCCCTTGGATGGCGTTCCTTCGGGTGATTCCCCGTTTGGCCGGCGGCTGGATTCCGTTGAGCTGCATACTTGGCTCCTCGTTGAGCGGACTGGATCTGGAAAACGCTTTCCAAGTGATTGAAACGATTTTATGAGGGGTTTGCTACAAGGTCAATGGCCTACGGCAAACACGCGGACCCACGGACGCCGCCCCGCGGTAGTCGCTGGCATCCACGGGCGCCGGAACACGATCGTCCATATAAGGGCGCGTATTTGCCATGGCCTCCCCTGAGGGCCACTCCATAGCTTTGAGGGGTGACCATTGAACGTAACGAGCCGGGCAGGATTGTGCTGCCGGACGCTCCGCAGGACCAACAGGACATCCTTGATGCGGGCGGCGTGGCCTGCTGGAGCGAACCGGTGCTCATTGACACCTACGCGCCGGGGGAGCCGGACCGTTACCCCCCGTTCCTGGACCGGCGGGTGTACCAGGGTTCCAGCGGCAAGGTGTACCCCATGCCGTTCATCGACAGGATCGAGCCGGTCAGGAAGCCCCGGCTGTGGCAGGCCATACACCTGGAAAACCAGTACGTCCGCCTCATGCTGCTGCCGGAAATCGGCGGCCGCATCCACGTGGGCTATGACAAAACGGCCGGCTATGACTTCTTCTACCGCAATAATGTGATCAAGCCGGGCCTGGTGGGGCTGGCCGGGCCGTGGATCTCCGGCGGGGTGGAGTTCAACTGGCCTCAGCATCACCGGCCCGCCACGTTCCTGCCGGTGGAAACCGGCATCGAGCAGGCCGGCGACGGCAGCGTCACCGCCTGGCACACCGACCTGGACCCGCTGCAGCGGATGCGCGGAACACATGGCGTCCGGCTCCGGCCGGGCAGCTCCCTGATCGAGGTGGAGGCCCGGCTCTACAACCGCACCGACGAGCCACAGACTTTCCTGTGGTGGGCGAACGCCGCCGCCAGGGTGCACGGGAACTACCAGTCCTTCTTTCCCACGGACGTCTCCTATGTGGCGGACCATGCGCGGCGGGCCATCACGGCGTTCCCCCTCGCCGACCGGCCCTACTACGGGGTGGACTACCCTGCCCTGGCCAGCCAGGCCGGCACCCCGGAAGCGGGCCGGCTCGATTTCTACGCCAACATCCCCGTCCCCACCTCCTACATGGTCACGGACACCGCCGACAGTTTCTTCGGCGGCTACGACCACGACGCCGAAGCCGGCTTTATCCATTGGGCGGACCGCAGCATTGCGCCCGGCAAGAAGCAGTGGACGTGGGGGAACGGCCCGGTGGGCGAGGCCTGGGACAAACATTTAACGGACGACGACGGCCCGTACGTCGAGCTGATGGCGGGCGTCTTCACGGACAACCAGCCGGACTTCAGCTACCTGGCCCCCGGTGAGACGCGCACGTTCAGCCAGTACTGGTACCCGATCCGGCGCATCGGTCCGGCGCACCAGGCGAACCTGGAGGCCGCCGTCGCGCTTTCCGTGGATCACGCCGGCCATGCTGCCACGGTGGGTGTTGCCGCCACCACCCGCCGGGACGCCGCCACCGTGGTCCTGGCCCTGCACGGCGAAACGCTTCACACCTGGAGCGCCGCGCTGTCCCCGGACCGGCCCTTCACCGCCACCATTGAACTGCCTGTGCCGGCCGCCGAAACAGACCTCACCCTCAGCGTCATGGACGGCACCACGCAACTCATCACATGGACCCCGCGGCAACCGGTGGACCGTCCCGCCGAGCCCTGGGCCGCCACCGAGCCCGGGCCGCCGTCGGACTTTGACAGCGTTGACGAGCTCTTTGCCACCGGAACCCACCTGGCCCAAAACCGGCACCCCACCAGGGGTCCCCTGCCCTACTTCGAGGAGATACTCCGCCGGGATCCCCGGGATTCCCGCGCCGCCACGGCACTGGCCGCTGCCAAGTATCGGACCGGGGACTATGCCGGCGCCCGGAAACTCCTCGAAACCGCCCTGGCCCGGCTGACCAGCCGCAACCTGAACCCTCCCAGCGGGGAGGCAAGCTACCGGCTGGGCGTGGCCCTGGAGCGGACAGGCCGGCTTGATGACGCCCGGGAACGATTCGGCAAGGCCGCCTGGGACAGGGCCTGGGCGCACCCTGCGCTCCTCGCCTGCGCCCGGCTGGCCCTCCGGGAGGGCGAGGCCGGGAACGCGCTCCGCCATGCCGATGCCGCGCTGGCCCTGGAATCCAGCAGCCCGGAAGCCAGGCACCTCCGCTACCTGGCCCTGGAGCACCTGGGCCGCACGGCTGACAGCTCCCGCCTGCTGCAGGACATCCTTGCCGCGGACCCGCTCGACCCCGTCGCCCTCGCACTGGCCGGAACCCTTGACGCCGCAGACCCCAAAACCGGCTTGGCCGTCGCCTGCTGGCTGGCCCGCGCAGGCCAGTGGCAGCTCGCCCTGGACCTGACCCGGGACGGCGGCGCCGGCACTGCGACGCCGGGCAATGCGGCGTTCGGCAACCCCGCGCCTATCCGCCATTACTTGCGCGCCGGCTGGCTCGAAGAACTGTTGGACCCGCAGGAAGCTGCCGCCGAACGGGGAAAGGCCCGGCGTGCGGACACCAGCCATGCGTTCCCCTACGGCCTGGACGACTACGATGCGCTGCACCGGGCCCTCGAGGCCGACCCGCGCGATCCCGTGGCACACGGGTTAATGGGCTGTTGGCTGCTGGACGCGGAACGGCCCACGGATGCGCTGGGCCACCTCCAAAAGGCGATGATCCACGGCGCCGCCGACCCCGTTGTATGGCGCAACGCCGCATTGGCCACGGTCAACACCGGTGGGGACCACGCCGCCGCGGACGCGTACTTTGCCCGGGCCCTGGAACTCAGCCCGGATGACGCGCGGCTGGTCTTCGAGCGGGCCGTCCTGTCGGAGCTCCGCGGCCTGCCGGCAGAGGAGCGGCTCGCCGCCATTGAGCGGCACGGCCCGGTTGTCCTGGCCCGGGACGACCTCGCCATTCTCTGCGCCAACCTGCTGGCCGGCGTCGGACGCCCGGAGCAAGCCCTGGCGCTCCTGGGTTCCCGCACGTTCCAGCCGTTCGAGGGCGGTGAAGGCCTGGCCCTCGCCGCTTACGACCGTGCCGCGGTCCAGCACGCACGGACCCTGATGGAGCAGGACCCGACGGCGGCCATCGCCTTGCTGCGCGCCGGCGTCGAAGCGCCCGCCAACCTGGGCGAAGGCCGGCACCCCCGGGACACCATGGCTGAACGCTTCGTGGTCCTCGGTGACGCGCTGGAACGCGACGGGGAAACAGCGGCTGCGGTGGAGGCCTGGCGCCGTGCCTGCCGGCAGGGAAGTCCCCTGGCCGTCGACCCCGGTCCCGCCGGGCCTGACGACTACTGGCGGGGCGTCGCCTTTGCCCGCCTGGGCAGGATAGACGACGCCGAGGGCGTGTGGCGCCGGCTGGAGGAACGGGCCGACGAACTGGAAGCCGCTCCCGCCGCACCCGATTACTTCGCCACTTCGCTGCCTGAGCTGTTGCTGTTCGCGACAGGCACTGCCGCGTCCCGCAGCACCGCGGCTGCGTCCCTCCGGGACCTGGCCGGGAGGGGCCGCCTGCTGGCCGGCAGCCCGCAGCTGGAAGGAACCGGTGCCCTGTGAGTGAAGAACCCCGCTACCTCGGCTCCGGAACGGTCCCCATGGACACGCGCTCCCTGACGGGAGCACCGCCGCCGCACCTGCCGCCCCGCCTGGCCATCAGCCTCTGGGACTTCTCCTGGTACACCCGCGCCGAGGCCGGCGGACCTTACGCGGACCTGGACGCCGCCTGCGCAAAGGCCGCCGGGCTTGGATACAACGCCATCCGGATCTGCGCCGCCCCGCTGCTGCTCTGCGGCGGGCTGGGACTGGAGGCACTGGCCGAGGACCTGGAAATCGAGGGGCTCGGAACAGCGCCCGACGGCGGAATGTACGGCCGGGGGACGCGCTGGTACGACGTTCCCGGCGGATACCGGCTTAACCTCCGCGCCCGGCTCCTGGACCTGTTCGACGCCGCCGCACGGCACGGGCTGGTGGTGATCCTGGCCAGCTGGGAATACCAGCAGTCACCCGCGTTCGCGGCATCGCCGGAATGGTTCGACGCCATCGACGCCGTCCCGCTGGATGACCGGTACCGGCTCCTGGCCGACGCCTGGGACCGGCTGATCGGCGTGGTTTCAGGGGCCGGGCACCGGGACCGCATCGCCCTGGTGGAGCTGCACAACGAGGTGGACTTCTCCATCCTCCCGGCGCTCGCCGACGGCATGCATGAGGTGGAGCGGCTGCGCTCGCTGCATCCGGACCTTCTGATCACCGCCAGTTACGGAAAACCGCCACACCTTGCCATGCATACCCTGCCTGATGGCCTGGGGGCGGCGCAGTTCCACGTCTACAGCTACGGGGTGCTGGACGCCCTCCAGCAGCAGATCGATATCCGTTCCGAGGGGACCAGCGGATTTCCCAACCAGGCATTGCGGGATTTGCTGAAACCTGGCGCGCCGTCCCCCGCGGAGTACGGCCGCCTGGCGGAGTGGAGGTATCGCGCCACCGTGGTCACCGGCCAGATGTTCTACGGCTACGACTGGATCGACCCCAATGCCTGGGACACCTGGCTGTACAACGAGTACGGGCCCTACCGGGAAGTGATGCGGCGCGAAATTGCATCGCGGGTGATCGCCCTCGCCGCATGGGCCCGCTGGAAGAACCTTCCCGCAGTGGTGGGCGAGGGCTGGATCGGCTACACACCGCTGCACGGCACCTTCGAGGAGGGGCCGGTGGGCCGGGACCTCGCCGAACACGGCATCCGCACCGCACTGGAGCACGGCGTGTGGGGCATGGTGCTGTGCTCCAACGCTGCGCCGCACCACCCTGGGTGGGCCAGCGAAGAGTGGCAGCGCCGCATGAACCACCTGATCCTTACCTCCCCAGTGAACTGAAAGACGTCGCCATGCCCTCGCCGAACACGGCCCTTGACCTCCTGTCCGCCACCCACCGGCCGCACGGCAATGCCCTGCAGCGGCCGCCTATGAGCAACGCCGATGATCCGCACGCCAGGTGGCGGGTCACCAACCACTACCTGGAGTGCGGCGGACGTCCCGCCATCCCGGTCTCCGGGGAAATCCACTTCAGCCGGCTGCCCCGGAACCGCTGGGAGGACAGGCTCCGCCTGATGAAGGCCGGCGGAATCACCGTGGTGGCCTGCTACGTCTTTTGGATCCACCACGAGCCGGTGCAGGGCGGTGCACGGTTTGACGGCAACCTCGATGTCGCGGCGTTCGTCCGGCTTTGCGGCTCGCTGGACCTGGACGTGGTCCTGCGCATCGGGCCCTGGGCGCACGGGGAGGTCCGCAATGGCGGCTTCCCGGACTGGATCCAGGCGGCCGGCGTCCACCACCGCACCAACGATCCCGCGTACCTGGCCATGGTGGAGCGCTGGTACAACCGGCTGGGGACGGAGCTCCGCGGCCTGACCGGGGCGGACAGCAACGTAATCGGCATCCAGCTTGAAAACGAGCTCTACGACCAGCCGGCCCACATCTCCCGGTTGAAGGAACTGGCACAGGCTGCCGGACTCACGGTCCCGATCTGGACCGCGACCGCGTGGGGCGGCGCCGACCTGCCTGAGACGGACGTGCTGCCGGTCTTCGGCGGCTACGGGGACGGGTTTTGGGTGGACGCCGAGGCGCCCTGGGACCCGACATTCCGCCAGCACTACTTCTTCAGCCACCAATGGGACGATCCAGGCATCGGAGCCGATCTCCGCGAACACCTCTCCGGAAACGATGCGTCGCAGCCCCGGTCCGCCTCCGGCCTCTATCCGCCGGCCACCTGCGAACTGACCGGGGGCATGGCCACGGCCTACCAGCGCCGGCCCTGGCCACAGGGCAAGGACGTGGCGGCTGTTGCCAACAACAAGATCGGCAGCGGATCCGGCTGGCAGGGGTACTACATGTTCGCCGGCGGGACGAACCCTGCGGCCGGCCTGCAGGAGTCCCAGGCCACGGGGTACCCGAACGATCTTCCGGAGTTCGACTACGACTTCCATGCGCCCATCAGTGCGTCCGGCAGGCTGGCGCCCAGCTACGCGCTGCTGCGCCGGCAGCACGCATTCCTGGCCGCGTTCGGGGAGCGACTGGCGCCGATGCCGTCCACGTTGCCGGACCGGGAGCAGTCCGGGATCGAGGACACGGAGACGCTGCGCTGGGCGCTCCGTTCCGACGGGAAGTCCGGCTTTATATTCATCACCTGGCATCAGCCACATATACCGCTTAATGCATATACTGGGGCCCAGTTCCGCCTGGGGCTGGCGGACGGGCCGGTGACGGTTCCCGACTTTCCCGTCGATATTCCGGCCGGCACCATCGCTTCCTGGCCGGTGAACCTGGACGTTGGGGGCATCCGGCTGCGCTGGGCCACCGCCTCCGCGCTCACAGTGCTCGATCCGGAGGGATCGCCCACGCTGGTCCTCGCCGCGGAAGCCGGTATCGAACCCCGGCTGTGCCTGTCGGCGGGGACGGTCCTGGCGGGTGGGGCCGCTGCGCTGGGCGGGAATGCCTGGGCTCTTTCACCTTCCTGCCCGGCACCGGTGACGGCCACGGGCCCCGGGGGTGCGGTGAAAATCCTGGTGCTGCCTGCCGAGCTGGCTGACCAGGCGTGGGTGCTGGAGACGCCGCGTGGCCGGGAGCTGGTGCTGTCCTCCGACCCCGTGTGGGTTGACGCCGGCGGCCGGCTGGCGGGCCGCTCGTTGGGCGCGCCGGCTGCCCGACGGTATTCATGCGGATCCGGCCGATTTGAGGACGTGGCTGCTGCTGCAGTGCTGCGGGAACCTCCGCGTCGGGATGTCGCAGTCGAGGCCGTCCGCGCTGCCGCCGCGGTTCCTGCGTCCTTCGGCTCGCTCGCAGGCCGGGCCGCAGCGCCAGGCCGGGAATCCGTGGCGGACCTTTCTGCGGTGTACCGGCTGGAACTTCCGACGACGGATCCCGGCGTTGGCAGTGCACCCACCGAGCTGGAGATCACCTGGGCAGGCGACGTCGCCCGGCTGCTCGTGGACGGCAAGGTGGTGGCCGACCGCTTCTGGGACGGGTCTGCGTGGGTCATCGACATTGACGACGCAGGCATCCGTCCCGGCGCGGACATTTCGCTCCAGGTCCTGCCGCTCGCCAAGGGCGCGAAGGTGGGGCTGCCCGCCGCCGCCCAGCGTCGACGGGACGCAGCGGTTGGCGACCTGCTCGCCGTGGACGGGGTGCAGCTGGTGTGCTGGTCTGAGTGGCGGGAGGACCTGGGCTGACCATCCCCTGCCGTCATAGGATGGACGTTTCGTGACGGAGGGGGCAGCTGTGGAGCGGGCGCATGGGTTCCAAAACCAGCGGCTGGTGGTGGTGCCGCGGCCGCTGGTCCTCGAGGCGCTCAACCGTCCCATCACCCGCAGGCTGGTGGTCACCGACGCAGGCGTGTTTCCCGCCGCGAAGGACCATGGCCGCTACCGGCCGCAAGGCGCGGAGGAAACCATCGTCATCCTGTGTGTGGACGGACGGGGGTGGGTGGACACCGCCGGTGTGCGGACCGACGTCGGCAAGGGTACCGCCGTCGTCCTTCCCGGCGGAACGGGCGAGGCCCATGCGTACGGTGCCGCCGCGGATGACCCATGGACGATCTGGTGGTGCCACGTCCGGGGAACGGATGCGGCGGAGTTGGTTGAGGGCGCCGGGGTCAGGCCGGGACGGTGCATTGTTCCGGTGGTGGCGGCAGACCGGTTGACGGCGATGCTCGATGAGATCATCAGCGCCCTGGAGAAGGACCAGTCGCCCGCCCGGCTGGTGGCCACGGCGGGGATGGCGTGGAAGCTGCTTGCCACGTTGGCCGTGGACCGGCGGGTGCCGGAGAAGGGGACGCCGCTGCAGCAGGCCATGAACTACCTGGAGGACCGGGTGGATGGAGCCGTCCGGCTGGCTGACCTTGCCGCGCTGGTTGGTGTTTCGTCGTCGCACCTGAGCAAGCTGTTCCGGGAGGCGACCGGCGGGGGCGTGCTGGCCCACCACACTGCCCTGAAAATGGCGCGCGCACGGCATCTGTTGGACACCACGGACCTGACCATCGCGCAGGTGGGCCGCGACGTCGGGCTGCAGGACCAGTTCTACTTCTCCCGCCAGTTCCGCCGGCTGCACGGGGTCAGCCCCAGCGCGTACCGCGCTGAGCGCAAGGGGTAGGACCGCCTGCATCTTGCCGGATCCGGAGCCGCCGGAGAGACTGAAGGCAACCATTGGCAGCAGATTCCAGCAGTAAGAGGGAGCCCCCGTGAGCGAAGAGAGCATGACCCGGCCGCAGGCGCCGGCCAAGGGCGTGGCGCTGATTACCGGAACATCCACCGGGATCGGCCTGGCCACCGCCATCGAGGCTGCGCGGGCCGGCTGGACCACAGTTGCCACCATGCGCGACCTTGGGCGGGCGGATGCGCTTCGGGCTGCCGCAGATGCCGCCGGAGTGGTCCTGGACGTCCGCCGCCTCGACGTCACGAACGCCGGCGATATCGACCGGGAAGTCGCTTACTGCATTGATGCCTACGGCCGGCTCGACGTGCTGGTCAACAACGCCGGAAGCGCCGCCGTGGGGACGGTGGAAATGTTGGGACTGGAGGCCTTCCGCATTGCCATGGAAGTTAACTTCTTTGGCGTGGTGGCCCTGACCCGTGCCGCGCTGCCGCACCTGCGCGAGAGTGGCGGACGCGTCATCACCATCAGTTCCGTCGGAGGGATCGTGGGCCAGCCGTTCAACGAGGCGTACTGCGCCGCCAAGTTCGCCGTTGAAGGCTTCCTGGAAAGCCTGCAGCCCGTGGCCAAGACCCTTGGCGTGGGGGTGCACGTCATCGAACCCGGCGCCGTCTCGAGCAATTTCGTGGAAAACGCCGGGATCGATGTCGACTCCCTGCTGGCCTCGGCCGGATCCTACGTCCCCGCTATCTCGGCGTACCTGGCGAGGACCAGCACGCAGTTCGCCAGCAGCAACGCGCAACAGCCGGCAGACGTTGCCGCGGTGGTCCTGGCCGCCATGGAAGAGGAAAATCCCGACTTCCGCATCCAGACCTCCGCCTGGGCGCACGACTTTGTGGCCACCAAACTGGCTGACCTGGACGGCAGCCGGGTCACCGGCCTGACCGCCGGCTGGGTGGCCTCAAACTAGCTTTTCAGGCGCCGGCGCCCCAGGGCCCGGTGGCGCGTGCTAAGCGTCGGCGACGGCGGGCGCGTTGCGGAAGTGGCCGACGGCGATGAGGATGGCCCCCGCGACGGCCCAGCCGGCGAGCACGAGCCACGGGAACGCCGTTGCGGCCTCGGGGAAATACGAGAGATCGCGCAGGAGCGTTCCCGAGGCGCCGGGCACCAGCCACTGCCCCACGTCACCCCACGGTGCAGGGAGGAATTCCTTGGGCTGGGTGAGCGAAGACAGCGGGTTGCCAATGAACAGGGTGATCACCGCGCCAACTGCGATGCCCGGCTGCCCGATGAGCGCGTTCAGTCCCACGATGATGGCCGCCGTCGCCATGATTCCCAGGCCGATCGCACCGGCATTCGTCCAGTAGCTGCCAAGCAGGGTGTGGAACCAGCCCTGCAGGATGCCGGCGAGGCCAAGTCCTGCGATGACGCCGTAGGCCAGGATCGCCCCCAGCCGGCGCCACGTCCCCGAGACGAGAAGTGAAATAAGGACGCCGCCGATCATGCCGCCCATCGCCAAAGGCAGGCCGGCAACGGCGAGTCCGGTGCCACGCGCATCATCGGAGGAGAGGGGGACGACGTCGGTCACGGTCACCTGGGGGATGGCCGCAGACTGGCCCTGCGCCGTTTGTCCGCCCTGCGAGGCCTGGGCCTTTGCTGCCGCCTGGGCAAGTGCCTCCTGGAGCTTGGCGATGGCCTGGGTTTGGATTTGGGACTGCATCTGGGCGCCCATCTGGGTCACGGCCTGCGATGCGACCGGACTGCCGGCGCTGGCTACCAGGATTTCCGGCGAAGCGCCCAGGACGATTGCACCGTAGACATCCCGTTGCCTGATGAGGTTTACGGCGTCATCGCGGCTTGAAGCGGTGCGGACATCCAAGGCGCCGGCCGGGGCCTTGGACGTGACCTGTGAAATCTGGTCTGCGGTACCCACGGCCGCGATGGGCAGATCTTGGACTTTGGCGGTGACGCTCGGCCACGCAAAGGCCAGCAGGACAGTGCAGACGGCCGCCGCTGCAAGGAGTGCGGTGCGCAGGGCGTGCGGCCAGGGGGTGTGCGTGCCGGTAGTTGGCTCTGACCGGTGGTCCGGAGCCTGCGTGCGTTCAGCGGTGGTGGACATGGTGCTTGCCTCCCGGAGGAAAAAGAATGTTTGTTCTCTATTCTCGGGCCGGCGGCCGACGCCGTCAAGAATGATCATTCGTTTTCTTTCGAGATAGCATGGATCCATGCCTAAAGTCAGCGAGAAGCACCGGGTCGCCATGCGGGAGCGCATCCAGCAGGCTGCGCTGGCGTGCGTCGCGGAGAAGGGTTTCTCGAACGTCTCAATGGGGGACATCATCGCCGAGGCCGGGCTCTCGGCCGGTGCCGTCTATGTGTACTACCGCAGTAAAGAGGAACTGATTGTCGACGCCGGCCAGCGCGTTTTCGCCGAGCGGATGGCGGCGCTCGAGGGCCTGGGCGGAGAGGGGGCCGTCCTGCCGCCGGAGCAGGCCATTGTGGAGCTTATGACCGGACTGATGCAGATGGACTTCTTCCCCGGCGTCGCGGTGCAGGTGTGGGGTGAGGCCGTCCGCAACGACCGCATGGGGGAAGTGGCGCGGAGCATCCTCGCCCAGATCCGCGGGCATATCGAGACCTATCTGGAGGCGTGGCTGCGCGTTTCACGCCCTGCCGAGGACGCGCAGGGGAAAGCACGGCTGCTGGCCCCGGCAGTCATGGGGCTGATCCAGGGCTGCGCCGTCCAGTGCGCCCTTGCGGGAGAGGATGTAGAAGCGGCCTACCTCGAATCCGCCCGCACCCTTTTGGCCGGTATCTAGCCGGCGTCCGAACTTGGCCACGTTGGTGCGCCCGGTTCCGGGACGAGGCCGCACACTGCCCGCTGCTATTTGTCGAGATCCTCAAGGAGGGCTTTGGCTGCCTTGGCAATATCGTCGTAGTTGTTCTGGGCAGCGCGGTTTTCGACGGCGAGGATGGCGCACCTGTGCAGCCGACGGAAGTCGCCGAACGGAAAGCTGTACCTGCCTTTTGTCTCCGGCGTTTTGTCGGGGTCTTCGCCAAGGTGCCAGCGGCCGTATTCCGGATAGCCGTTCTTCTCGATGAACTTGTTCTCTTGGTCGGCGTCCGGAGCATGCTCGCTCCAGTCATCGCGGGTGTCCTTGGCGGTTTGGGAGTCTTTGATCAGTTGCCGGGCGTGACGCAATGCGGCCTGATTGAGTTTGATGGTCATGGTGGTCCTCCGGTTCTCTTGTTTCTCCCCGTACCCACTGCTTCACCAAAGTATTGGTGCGGCTATTCTTCCTTTTCGGCGGCGTCCTCGATCCGGCGCCGTTGCCGTTCGATTTCTTTTTCGCCCTCTTCTTCGGCTTCATACAACTTCGCGTTGCTGATCTTGAGCTCAAGCATCAAGGCATCAAGTTTCACGTGCAGGGCGGCGGTATCCCTGTTCTGGGTGTTCTGGATAATGAAAACCATCAGGAACGTCACGATAGTGGTGCTGGTGTTGATGACCAGCTGCCACGTGTCCGAGAAGCCGAGCAGCGGGCCGGTCAGGGCCCAGATGATCAACACGGCGACGGCCACTACAAACACCCAGGCATGGCCGAGAACCTTCGCCGTCCTGGTGGTAAACCGGGTGAAGATGTCCGGCTGGTCAGTATCGGTTGCAGTCATTGTGGTCCCCTTCCGCGCACTGTCCACCTGGCAGTCCCCCTATCAAAAACCATAAACCCGTACTCTTCTGGTGGCGCCGTCTGCAGGGCTTCAAAGCAGATGCATCCGCAGGTCAAAGGCGCGACGCCGACGGTCCGTATGCGGCGTTCCCGTGAAGGGTGACGCCGACCAGGGCGCGACACAATGGGCGACTTCTAGCTAAATCTTTGGGCGCTCGAAGGGTTCAGGCGGATACCTCGGCGGCGTCGAAGGCGTCTCCAGGTGTCGGATTCTTCGGGTTTCGTTTCGAGTGACGCCGCGTGCCGGTGTCATGGGAAGGGTCCAGGAGACGAAGGGTGACGCCGTGCGTCGGCGTACCCGTGGCTACGTTGCCTTGCCTTTCCTTGGATTTCGCCACCTTTTCGCCGCATGTCGTGGTGCGTCTTCTTTGCCCTGTGCGACGGGGCATGAGCCGTGGATTACTCCTGGTTTCCCAGCATGAACACTGCCCTTCTGCGCTGGTTTCATCTCTGCTCTCATGGTGGACACAACCGGGCCGGACAGACCGCCGGCCGCGGGAATCCCCATCGAAAGCTCAGAAAGTCCCTCATGAAAAATCCGCACATGTCCCGACGAACCTTCTCCGTCCTTGGCGTGGCAGCGGCCATGTCCACCGCCTTGCTGGCCTCCGGCTGTGGGGGACCGGCCACCGCCCAAGGCGGCTCCGGCGGCCCCGAGGTGACTGAACTGCGTTATGAAGGCTCCGCCAACAGCGTCAGCCTTCCCGAGCTTGCCGAAGACCTCGGCTACTTGGGCAACGTGAAGCTGAACTGGGTTGGCAACACCATCAGCGGGCCGGCCAGCATCCAATCGGCCGCCACCGGTGCCACCGATTTCGGTGGCGCGTTCTCCGGCGCCGTCGTCAAACTCATCGAGGCAGGCGCACCCGTCACAGCCGTCATCAACTACTACGGGGAGGACGAGAAGACCTTCAACGGCTTCTACGTCAAGGACGACAGCCCCATCACGTCACCACGGGACCTGATCGGCAAGAAGGTCGCCGTGAACACCCTGGGTGCCCACTCCGATGCCGTCCTGAACAGTTACCTCAAGAAGAACGGGCTCAGCCAGGACGAGATCAAACAGGTCCAGCTCGTCGTGGTGCCGCCCAACGATACCGAGGAAGCCATCCGCCGCGGCCAGGTCGACGTCGGCGTCCTCGGCGGAGTGCTGCAGGACAACGCCGTCGCCAAGGGCGGCCTTCGTTCCCTGTTCAACGACTTCGAGCTGTTCGGAACCTTCGCCGGAGGCCAGTACGTGCTGCGGAAAGACTTCATCCAGCAGAATCCGGAGACGGCCAAAATCTTCACCACCAGCGTCGCCAAAGCCATCGAATGGGAACGCAGCACCCCCCGCGATGAGGTCATCGCCCGCTTCACAAGCATCATCGAAAAGCGCCAGCGCAATGAAAGCACCGCGACGCTGAAGTACTGGAAGAGCGTCGGTGTACCGGCCAAGGGCGAAATCACCGACCAGGACTTCGGCCGCTGGTCCGACTGGCTGAAGGACACCGGCATCGTCACCGGAGATGTAACCCCGTCGAAGTACTACACCAACGATTACAACGGATTGCTGAAGGCCTCATCATGACGCAAAGCCCCACCCCCAAAATCAGCCTGCACACCATCGGGAAAACCTTCACCGTCAGGCCCACCAAGGACGCGCCGCTCGGGTCGACCCTGACGGCCCTCGATGGCATCACCCTCGACGTCGCCGCCGGAGAATTCCTTACCCTGGTGGGACCCAGCGGATCCGGCAAGACCACGCTCCTGGACCTCCTGGCCGGACTGACCCGGCCCGACACCGGAAAAGTCCTGGTGGACGGCAAAGAGGTCACCGGGCCCGGAAAGGACCGCGCCGTCGTCTTCCAGCAATACGCCCTGTTTCCCTGGCGCACCGCGGCGGCCAACGTCTCCTTCGGACTCGAAGGCCCAGGGCCGGACGGAAAACGACTCAGCCGCAGGGAACGCGCAGAAAGAGCCCGCACCTACCTTGACCTTGTGGGCCTCGGCGGCTTCGAAGACCGCTACCCCCACGAACTCTCCGGCGGTATGAAGCAACGCGTGGCCATCGCCAGAAGCCTCGCCTACGAGCCGGACATCCTGCTCATGGACGAGCCGTTCGCCGCGCTGGACGCCCAGACCCGCGAACAGCTCCAGGACGAGCTCCTGCGGATCTGGCGGACCACCGGGAAAACCATCATCTTCATCACCCACGGCATCGAAGAGGCGGTCTACCTGGGCCAGCGCGTCGCCGTGCTCAGCTCACGCCCCGGCCGGCTCAAGGAAATCGTCCCGATCGACCTTGGAGAGCGGACCGGAGAGCGTGACATCCGCTCCGACCCGGCCTTCGTGGAGCGCCGGCACAAGGTCTGGTCGCTCCTGCACGACGAAGTCCTCAAGGCCCAGCAGGCCGGCCACGCCAAGATCCTCCCGGACGGCACGGCACCCGATCAGACACCGCAAACCCTCAGCGGAAAGGCAGCCTGATGAGCGCCCCCACACTGACCACAGACACCCCCCTCACCACCCAGGGCCCAGCCACGTCCGGCCGCCCCGTCCCTGGCAGCATCCCCGTCCCGGCCACCGGCCGTCCACGGGTCCTGCGCTGGATCAGAAGCGGCGCCAGGGCACTCTGGGGAGCAGGCGCCGTCGTGCTGTTCCTGCTCCTGTGGGAACTGGGACCGCTCTACCTCGCCCCCGCATCCACCAGGGTGTTCCTGCCTCCCCTGCACGAGGTCCTCGCCGCACTCGGGACACTGGTCGCCAAAGGCCAGCTGCAGAACCACCTCGCGGCCAGCCTCACCCGCTCAGCCAGCGGCTTCGGCATCGCCGTCGTTTCAGCCGTGATAATGGGCCTGCTCGTCGCCTGGTACGGGGCCTTGGACCGGTTCCTGAACCCGCTCCTCGAAGTCTTCCGGAACACCGCCGCCCTGGCCCTGCTCCCGGTCTTCACCCTGCTGCTCGGGATCGGTGAAACCTCGAAAATCAGCATCGTCGCCTACGCCGCGTTCTTCCCCGTCCTCCTGAACACCATCGCCGGTGTACGGACAGTGGACCCGCTGCTGATCCGTGCCGCCCGCTCCCTGGGACTGTCCAATGTCGGGCTCTTCCAAAAGGTCATCCTGCCCTCGGCGGTCCCCACCATCTTCACCGGCATCCGGATGGCCGGCACCTCCTCCATCCTTGTCCTCATTGCCGCCGAAATGGTCGGTGCGAAGGCCGGCCTGGGCTACCTGATCGTCAACGCCCAAAGCAGCTTCCTCATCCCCGATATGTACGCCGGCATCCTGACCGTCGCCCTGCTCGGGCTTGCCGTGAACTACCTGCTGGTCGGCGTCGAACGCCGCTTCTCCCGCTGGCGCACCGGCGTCGGCTCCGGCACCGCCTAGCACCCCCCCGCACAGCCCACCCAACCCATCAGCGCATCTGCGCCTACTGAACGCAAAGGAAACCACCATGTCCGTCATCACCGAAACCAAGCTCACGTTCACCAAACTCGGCTCGCGCATCGGCGCCGAAATCCGCGGCCTGGACCTCAACGCCGACCTCAGCGACGCAACGATCCGCCAGATCCGCGAGGCGCTGAACGAGCACAAGGCCCTTGTCTTCCGCGAAGCAAACGTCCTCGACGACGACGCGCAGGTCCGCTTCGCCAGCCGCTTTGGACCGCTCACCAACGCCCACCCCACGGTCGCCTCCGTGGACGGAAAACCGGCCGTTCTCCCGGTCGACAGCGAAAATGGCAGCGCCAACAACTGGCACACCGACGTCACTTTCGTCGTCAACCCGCCCCAGGCCTCCACCCTGCGCAGCATCACCCTCCCGGAATATGGGGGCGAAACCCTCATCGCGTCCTCCGCCGGCGCCTACCGGGACCTTCCGGAGGAACTGCGAAACTTCGCAGACACCCTCTGGGCCATCCACACCAACGACTACGACTACTCCGTGCCCAAGAACCTCGAGCACGCCAACGCCGAAGAACGGCGCAAGGAGTTCACCCGGATCCACTTCGAAACGGCCCACCCGGTGGTACGGGTCCATCCGCTGACAGGGGAGCGGGGGCTGTTCATCGGCGGGTTTGCCCAACGGCTGCGGATCGTGGGCCTGTCCAACACCGAGTCAAAGGACATCCTGCGGCTGCTGCAGGCCTACATCACCCGTCCCGAAAACGTGGTCCGGGTCAATTGGGAACCGAACCAGCTCGTCCTGTTCGACAACCGCATCACCCAGCACTACGCCCCGGACAACTACGACGGCCAGCCGCGCACCCTGAACCGCGTTACGATCGCCGGTGACATCCCGGCCGGCGTGGACGGGCGCCGCAGCACCGCGCTCAAAGGTGACTCATCCACCTACTCCGAAACCGTCGTCGTGAACGGCCCCGTATCCGAAGGGGCGCAGCGATGAGCGGGCAGAGGCAGCTTCACCTCAACGCGTTCCTGATGAGCACCGGCCACCACGAAGCATCCTGGCGGCTGCCTGAAAGCGACAGCCGGGCCGGGACCGACGTGGCGCACTTCCAACGGCTGGCGCAGACCGCCGAACGCGGGAAATTGGACTCCATCTTTTTCGCCGACTCCCCGGTGTTGCACGGCGACGTCACCCAGCGGCCGTACGGGAGCCTGGAACCCACCGTTCTGCTGGTGGCCATAGCAGCTGTCACCGAACGAATCGGGCTCATCGCGACCGCCTCCACGACCTACAACGAACCGTTCAACCTCGCCCGCCGGTTCGCCTCGATAGACCAGATCAGCGGCGGCAGGGCCGGATGGAATGTGGTGACCACCGCCGGTGACGCGGCAGCGAAGAACTTCTCCCGCGCCGGCCAGCCCGCCCACAGCGAACGATACGACCGTGCCGCCGAGTTCCTCGACGTCACCAGGAAGCTCTGGGACAGCTGGGACGACGACGCCATCGTGGGCGATAAAGCCGCCGGTGTCTGGGCCGACAACACCCGGGTGCACCAGGCCAACCACCACGGCCGGCACTTCCAAGTGGAAGGCGCCCTGGACGTCCCGCGGTCCCCGCAAGGTCACCCCGTGATCGTGCAAGCCGGCTCGTCAGAGAACGGCAAAGACTTCGCCGCCCGCTACGCCGAAGCAGTCTTCACCGCACACCAAACCCTCGCGGACGCCCAACACTTCTACACTGACCTGAAACAGCGGACGGCCGCAGCCGGACGTGACCCCGAGACGATCAAAATCCTGCCCGGCATCGTTCCCGTCATCGCCTCCACGCTGAAGGAAGCACAACGCCTGGAGCAGGAACTCGATCACCTCATCCTGCCCGAACATGCCCGCAACCAGCTCGCCGGCGTCCTCCGGGTGCCGGCGGAATCCCTGAAGCTGGACGCCCCCTTGCCCGACGACCTGCCCTCCGAAGACGCCATCGAGGGTGCCAAAAGCAGATACACCCTGATCGTGAACCTTTCCCGCCGCGAAAACCTCACGGTGCGCCAACTCATCGGCCGCCTGGGCGGCGGCCGGGGGCACAGGACCTTCGCCGGCACCCCCTCCCAGGTGGCCGACGCCATCCAGGAATGGTTCGAGGCCGGCGCCGCGGACGGGTTCAACATCATGCCGCCGGTGCTGCCCTCAGGGCTGGACATCTTCGTGGACCAGGTGGTCCCCATCCTTCAGGACCGGGGGCTCTTCCGCCGCGAATACCAGGGACGCACACTCCGGGACCACTTCGGCCTGGCTCAGCCCGCCACGACGCGCAGGCTGGAGCCCCTGCCGGCATAGCAGTGCCCAGGAGCGCCGTGCCCCTTGGATGCGTTTTCACATCGAGGGGCGCGGCACCGGAACTGCTGTCACTGCCCCGATTCGTAACCGATGAGCCAGTGGAGGCCATGGCGGTCGATGACCTGGCCATCGGAAGCACCCCATGGCTTCGGGCCAAGCGGATCAACAACGCGTCCGCTCCCGGCGAGTCTGTCGAACCATTGGTGCAGGGTGGCAGGTTCGGCGGTTCCCAGCAGGGAGAGCAACAAACCCTCCGACCGGAACGTCGCCTCGCCCGCTGCCGCATCCGCGCCCGCCACGGCGACTGCGCCAGAGAGGACGCCATGGGCTATGGCGTCAGCGGGGCCGTCCTCCCGGCCGAAATCCCTGTAGGTAAACAGGGAAAGCTCTCCGCCGAAAACTTCCGCATAGAACCCGAGAGCCTCGCGCGCCGTACCAGGGAAGAGGACATAGATCTGCGGCGCCGTCATGGCCACAGCCTACACAGCGCAGCATGCGCTCCGGTGGGGGAGCGTCCGCCGTTCGGCCGGAATTTCAGCGGCCCGCGACCTGACGATCGCATGCCGAACCATAGCGGCCTCAACCCCATGCTGGCTGACGCTCACCCTGTTTTCTGACTTCTAAGGGCTGGCTACGGGCGTCCGAGCAGGTTGCCAACATCAAGGGGAAGGCTCTGTTTCGGACGGTCCGGAGGGGACTCGGCATGTCAGGTTGGACGCTAGGAAGCGAGCCTGTGAGGGGCGCCTATTCGTAGCGGAGTGAGTCGATCGGGTTTTGTCGCGCGGCCCTCCACGCCGGAAGGGTGCCCGCGATGAAAGCTATGGCCATGACGAGAAGGATGACCACCGCGACCGTTCCCGGGGCGAAGCTGAGGATTTGGAGCCCGGCGAGGTCGCTGAGGGGGCCGCGGGCCAAAGCATTGCTGACGACGGTGCCCAGGGCTATTGCGGCGCCGGAGCCGATCAGGCTGCCGAGCAGGCCGATGAACGCAGCTTCGGTGCTGAAGAGGGCGAAGACCGATCCGCTGCCCATGCCCATGGCCTTCATCAGCCCGATTTCGCGGGTGCGTTCCTGCACGGACATCAGCAGGGTGTTGACGATGCCGAACCCGGCGGCGATGAGGGCAATGACCGCGAACGCGTCCAGGACGCCGATGATGCCGTTAATGACGGTCTTCACCGTCCCGATCCGGTCATCGAGTGTTTGTGCCGTGTAGCCGGCCGCGGAGAGCCGATTTTTCATGTCCGAAATCTGCGCCGCGGTTGAGGGCGCGAACAACGCTGTGGCCGTCGTGTACACCGGCGCTGAGGCCGTGGTTGTTCCGGTTGCCTGGGCTTGGGCGAGGGCGGTTGAGAGCGCTTTGTTGATGAACGCGCCGCCGGAGCTGAGCAGGGCGTTTTGTTCGATGCCGTTGATCGTGGCCGTCACGGTCCGCATGGTGCCGGTGGCATCGGGGATGCCGATGGTCACGTCCTGGCCTACTGCCTGGGCGCTGTCGCTCAAGCCCAAGGGACTCACGTAGCTGGACGGGAGGATAATCTGCGGCACCGTGGAGGCGTCGTCGAGGTTCTGGCCGGCGTCCAGCTGCGGCTGGGCGCCTGCGAGCACACTCACGGACAGCTGGTACTTCTCCTGGTTGTTCCACTGGATGTAGGCCGTATTCAGCCGCGTCACCGGGGAGACCCCGGTGATTCCGGGGACGGCCCCGATTTTGTCCAGGTCGGCCTGGGTGAGCGCGACCTGGGTGGAGCCGGGGCGGCCGCCGGCGGCGAGGACGCGGGTGTTGGGGTCGTATTTCTGCGGCCCGGAGCCCAGGCCCGCGTTGGTATCGGTCCGGGTGACGGTGAAGGCGTTGCTGGCGCCGATGGCGGCGACCTGGCTGTCGATGTAGTTGGAGATCCCCGTGCCGAGGCCATTAGTGATGGTGAGGGTGAAGGCTCCAACGAAGATGGCCAGCACGGTGAGGGTGGTGCGCAGTTTGCTGCGGAAGCTGTTGGCGATGGCGGTTTTCAGGGTTTCCAGCGGATTCATGCCGCGTGCTCCTCGTCCGTGGTGATGAGCTGCCCGTCCCGGATGTAGACGCGGCGGTTGAAGCGGGCGGCCAGGTCGTGGTCGTGCGTGACCGTGATCAGGGTGATCCCCTGATTGTGATTGAGGTCGAAGAGGATGTCTTCGACGATGCGGCCGGTGGCGGAGTCCAGGTTTCCGGTGGGTTCGTCGGCGAAAAGAACACGCGGGTTGTTGGCAAGCGCCCGGGCGATGACGACGCGTTGCTTCTGTCCGCCCGAGAGGTTCCCGGCTTTGTTGCGGGCCTTGTCGGCCAGTTCCAGCTGCTCCAGGACAGCCATGCCGCGGGCGCGGCGTTCCCGTGCCCCCACGCCGGCGATCTTCAGCGGCAGCACGACGTTCTCCAGCACGGTGCTGGCGTGGTTGAGGAAGAACTGCTGGAACACGAACCCAAACATTTGGTTGCGGAGTGCGTTCAGCTTACGGCCGCTGAGGCTGCGGGCATCGGTTCCATCCACATGGACCGATCCTGCGCCGGGGGTGTCCAGGAGCGCGAGCAGGTGCATGAGGGTGGATTTTCCGGATCCGCTCTTGCCCACGATCGCCACGGAGTCGCCGCGGTCAATGTCCAGGGAGACGCCGCGGAGGGCGTCGAAGCGGTCGGGGCCGCGGCCGTAGGTTTTGGTCAGGTCGCGGGTGGACAGGATTGGCACAGGCATAAGGGTTTTCCCATCAGGAATGAAAGCGGTAGGGGTTGTAGGACGGGCAGGGCCGTTGTGGGGTTCTAGAACCCGGGAGGCAGCAGTCCGGCTGAGATCCGTGCCGCCGCTTCGAGGATTTCGTCCTCGTCGGCGTCCAGGTCACGGGCGGCGATGCCGAGCATGTTGATGGTGAGCAGGGCGAAACGGACCCGCAGCCGGTCCTCTACACTGGCCCCGGGCGGGGTGATGATCGAGAACAGCTCGGTGACGGCCGCGGCCATTCCCTGCCGCTGGCCGGGCTCAGACTTGATGTCCCTGAGCAGTCGGTAATTCGAGCCCAGGAAACGGAACATGCGCAAGCCCTGGGCCTGGACGATCCCGGTCCAGCGGGCGATCACGGTTCGACGCAGTTCCGGTCCGGGCTCCTGGGTGCGGGCCCACTCCAGGAGGTCTGTGATTTGGGCGCGCATCGCCTCCATCAGGGCTCGGACGATGTCTTCCTTGCTCCTGAAGTGGTAGTAGAGGGCCGCTTTGGTGAAGCCGAGTTCCTCGGCGATCTGGCGCATCGACGTCGACTCGTACCCCTGCTCGGCAAAAAGGCGCAGGGCGACGGCCTGGATGTTCTCGCGTGTCCCGCCCTCACCGTCCGCAGGGGCCTCGCTCGTGGACCTCATGTAATCGCTTCCCTCTCAACCGCGCTTCTTCAAGAGCGTTCCTCTTGCTAACTAACCGGCCGGTAAGTACTATACTAACCGCGCGGTAAGTGAACCGACAAACCCCAGACCCCGAGGACGAATTCCCGATGACAGCCCAGGACGCTGGCCAGGCCAGACTTTCACCCCGGCAAATCCTGACCGCCATGAGCGGGCTGGTGATTGCCATGCTGCTTGCCCAGTTGGACAACATGATCGTGGCGCCGGCGCTTCCCACCATCGTGGGTGAACTGGGCGGCATGGAGCACCTCGCGTGGGTCACCACCGGGTACGTGTTGGCCTCGACTGTGGCCACGCCCATTTGGGGCAAGCTCGGGGATATCTTCGGGCACCGCCGCACATTCATGGCCTCGATCGTGGTTTTCCTGGCTGGCTCGGCGCTGTGTGGGATGAGCCAGGACATGGCGCAGCTGATCGGATTCCGCGCGTTCCAGGGCCTGGGCGCGGGCGGGTTGATGGTCGGCATCATGGCCGCGATCGGGTTGATGGTCCCGCCGCGGGAGCGCGGCAAATACCAGGGCGTTATGATGGCCGTTATGCCACTGGCGATGATCGGCGGACCGCTCCTGGGCGGGTTCATCACCGACAACGCCTCCTGGCGGTGGGCGTTCTATGTCAACCTGCCCCTGGGGGTCCTTTCCCTCGTGGTGTGCTGGTTCACGCTCAAGCTGCCCCGGCAGGAGCGCACTGCCAAGGTCCGGATTGACTGGTGGGGTTCGGCGGTCCTGACGGCGTGGATCACGGCGCTGGTTCTGATGCTCAGTTGGGGTGGAAGCCAGTACGAATGGAACTCACCCGAAATCATCGGCCTGGGCGCAGTGGCGGCCGTGGGCCTGGTGCTCTTCCTGTTCATCGAGCGGCGCGCCGCGGAACCCGTTATTCCGCTGCGGCTGTTTAGCAGCCTGAACTTCACGCTCGCCAATGCGTTGGGCTTCATCGTTGGCTTCGCGATGTTTGGCGGGATCACGTTCCTGCCCCAGTTCCAGCAGTACGTCCAGGGCCAGTCGGCCACCAGCAGCGGCCTGCTCCTAATGCCGATGATGATTGCGGCCATGGCGGTCTCGCTCAGCGGCGGACTGGTGGTCAGCCGCACCGGACACTACAAGCCCCTGCCCGTCATTGGGTCGGCGCTGATGGCTACGGGTCTGTTCCTGTTCTCCACGATGGGCCTGGACACCCCTGCCTGGCAGTCCGGCGTCTACATGGCGATCCTCGGTGCCGGCATGGGCTGCATGATGCAAACCACCAACCTCATCGCCCAGAACAGCGTCCACATCCGGGACATCGGCGCGGCCACCGGCACCAGCACGTTTGCCCGCAACATGGGCGGTTCCCTCGGAATCTCGGTCCTCGGCTCAATCTACGCCGGCAGGCTCGCCGACAGCATGGGCGCCGGCGGGCTGCACCAGAGCGGGCAGATCACCCCGGCGGCCCTCCAGTCCCTCCCGCAGGCGGTTCAGGACCTGTTCAAGACCGCCGTGACCAACGGCATCCAGTCGGTCTTCTTCTTGGCCGCCCTGGTGGCCGCGGCAGGCTTCATCCTGGCCCTGTTCATCCGGCACGTCCCGCTCCGTGGGCATGCGCCCTCCCCCGCCGAGGCGGCCGAACAGGCAGCTGAAGAACTTGCGGTCTGACAGCGACGCGGGGATACGGTGAATATTTCGGCGGCCGCACTGGCCGCGGTGCCTGGTGCCCGGGACGCTGCCTGGTCAGCGGGCCCTCATTTTGTCGGGTTCAAAATAGGGCTGGTCGTCCTTGGCATCCTTCTGGTCCTGCGTGCCCGCAGGCGGATTATGGTGCGGCTCAGGGGTATGGGATGGCGCCGGACAGCGATCGTCTGCGCTGCCGCGGCAGTGCTGTTCTACGCCGTCTGGATCTTCTATCTCAGTGGCACCATGCCGTCCGTCACCGTTGCCTACAACTGGTCCACGGCCTGGCTCGCCCTGGACGGATTCGAAGCCCTCGCAGCACTGCTGACCGGTATCTTCCTCTTCAAGGGCAGCAGCTATGCGGCGCTCACGGCCGCGGGCTTTTCCACGAGCCTGTGCATCGATGCCCTGTTCGACGTGACAACCGCAGCGCAAGGGACACCGCTGGTTACTGCAGTGCTGGAAGCTGCCCTGGTTGAACTGCCCTTCGCAGCCCTCTCAGGCATGCTGGCCATCAAACTCCTCACCGCGGGCACGGCCCCGCAGACCGCAGGCGTTGGGGAAGGCCGCCGCAGCTAGCTGTACTCAGTACAGCTAGCTGCCGTGTGGTCACCGGCGGAGGCGCGCCCGTCAGACGGCGATAGTGGCGGATGTGGCCAGCAGGTTGCCGTTCTTGTCCAGGGCTTGCACGGCGACGTACTGGGCCGCGGCGATCGCCATCGAGGTCTCAAACCCGTGCTTGGGGAAGGTACCGGCCTCGCTGAGCGCCCCGGCGGTGGGGCCGGTGAAGAAGCGCCATTTGTTGATCTCCGTGGCGCCGTTCCAGCTCGCGTAGACCTGCATGGTGGACCCGTTGCCCGGCACGGCCGTCAGGTCCGGCAGCGTCTCGGGCTGGGCCGTCCAGGGGCTCCGATAAGCCCGGTAGGATCCGGTGCCCACCCGGCTGGCCTCGTACACGGCGGTGCCGTCCGCCGTGAATTCCGTGACCGCGGGGTCCGTGCCCCAGCCCACCAGCACATTGCCGTTGGGCAGGAACTGGACGCTGCCCATGGCATTGCCCCGGTGCCCTGCATGGTTGAACTGCCGCTGGAGCGTCGCAGTCCTGGCTGTCTCGTTGACGTTGAGGACCAGGCCGCGGGACGTTCCCGTGGTGCCGGCGTCGTAGTGGTTATCGAACATGCTGATGCTGCCGTCCGCCTGCCGGCGCGCATCGTGCTGCCACGCGAACCCGGCGTCGGGTCCCAGGGTGAAGTCGCTCTGCTTTCCGCCCATGCGCCACCGGACGGCCCCGGTGGTGCGGTCCACCAAGTACAGGGTGTGGGTATGGCGGGCGGAGATCAGCAGTGTTCCACCGTCTGCGTCCACGGAATTCAGGTGGTAGGGATCGAAGGCCTTTGCCGCTGTTGATCCGTCACTGTTGGGATCCTCCTGCGGGCGCAGGTAGGAGTCCGTCAGCGGTATGTGCTCCTGGGCATTCCAGTCCAACAGCACGGCCCCGGTGCGAACGTCCACCTCCTGCACATGGCAGTTGTACATGTAGCCGGCGGCGGGGCCGCCCAGCAAGCTCAAGTCCTGCTGGATGGTTGGGTAGGAAGTCAACAGGGCCGTCCCGTTGGAGGTGAGCGTGAATTCGTGGAGGTCTGCCTGGATCCCGTTTCCGGCCTGGACTTCGTGGATGGTGCGGTAGGCGCTGTCCATGACCACGCCCTTGCCCAGCCCGTGGCCGCCGATTCCCGTCCCGGTCCAAAAAGTAAGCACGGGCCGGCCTTCGAACGTCTGCACCCGCAGGTCCATGACGCCCGCGCCCGTCGGCTCCATCCACACCGGTTCGCCGGCGTCATTCATGATGAGCCCGTTGGAGCCGTGCCCCATTGGCCCGGTAAACAGAAGCCCGGATGCCGGCGCGGCCGTAGCCCAGCTGGTCACGTGCGGCGCCGTCAGGTGGGTGCTGAGGAACGTTCTGTCCGGCGGGGCGGAGGCTTGCGCTGCAGTGGGCGACGGCGCCGGCGTGGGCTGGGCGCTGGGGGCGGGCTCGCTGCGTGGAGCGGTGGCGAGGGCTGGCAGCAGTCCGGCCTTTGAGATTCCCGCGGTCACCAAGGCCCCGGTGCCCACCAGGCCGGCACCGTGGAGGAACCTGCGCCGGCTCACGTTCGGCAAGCCTTTGGCTCCGCCTTCCGCCGGTGTATGGAAAAGTCCTCCGTGTCCGGTCTCGCGTGCCGGATCCTGCTCCACGTCCACGCGTTCAACCTACAGCTGGAGCCTATGCCCCAGCCCCGGCCAACCTATGCATTCGCTGTGACGGCGCCCGGCAGCGGCAACTGTGGTGGCTTACTTCGCCGTCATCCTGTACCGCTCGATCTGCCGCAGCCGCCGCAGGAGGCTGTCGCGCCGCGGGTGCGGGACGGCGTCGGCCGGTTCTGCGGTGAGGTCGATGTGTTTGGTGCCGTACTGCCAGAGCAGGAGGTCGTCCATGAGCCGGTCAGGGCCGGGGGAGTAGCGGTGGTCCAGGGCCTTGCGGACCTCGGTGATGCGGTTGGCGCTGAGCAGTCCTGCCAGCTGCACGGTCTGGTTGAGGCCGTGGGCGGCCAGGAGTTCCGCGGCCCAGCCCCAGTCGTCGTCCACTTTCCGGTCCACGTGCGGGAGCAGGGTCCGCCAGACGTCGCGGATTCGGTTCGGTGTGAGGGCTGCCGCCCCTTCCCCGTCCAGGTCCCAGAAGCTGCGGACTTCCTCGTACCGTTCGTGGAGGTCGGCGAACGCCGTTTCCACGGTTTCCAGCATGGCGGCGGTGGCGGTGAACTGCCGGTCGAAGTGTGGTGTCCACGCGCGCGGATCCTCCGCCTTGAACCGGATGTCATGCTCAATCTCGCTCCAGGCGTGGGCGAAGATGGTCCGGATCTGGCACTCGAAGAAGTAGCTGCCGTTGGGCACGGCATCCGGGTTGAAGACCTGCTGGTACTCCTTGACGGCCTCGTTCTGGATGGTCCGCAGGATCAGGTGCCGGCTGGAATACCCGTACGTGCCTGACTCGATGGACCCGATGTCCTTTTCCCGGTCGCCGCGGCAGTCGAACAATTGCCGCTGGCGCTTGATGATGTTGGCCACCACTGCGTTCTCCGCCGGGAGCTTGGTGATCACCCGGATCCCCACCATGTCATTGAGGGTGCGGAACGGGTCCGGGAACTTGAGCAGCCGCGGGCCGCCGGGCTCCAGCGGTTCTTCGGTCCGCGAGATCTTTTCCCTGAACGACTCCACGGTCTTGGTGCGGCCGCTGACGAACAGCGGCGTCACCTCGGTGCCCTTGAGCATGTCCCGAAGGGTGAGGAGGACATCCCGGGTGATGAGCTTCAGGGCAGGGCGGACGCGCTCGTAGATCTCCACATTGTGCTGTACCGACTCACGCTGCGGCGCGTCAAGACTCTCCCAGTTACTCGGCATAATCCCAGCTTACGGCCGGGGTCCGACAGGAACCCGCCGGTGCAGCTACGTTTCGCCGGCCGACGTGGAACCGCGCACCACCAGCGAACTTCCCAGGACGAGCTGCTCCTGCTCCAAGGCCTGGCCTTCCATCAGCCGGCGGAGTTGTTCACCGGCCTTCAGGCCCAGGTTCGCTGCGGGCAGGTGCACGCTGGTCAGTCCCGGACTGCTGGTAGCCGAATAGGGCAGGTCGTCGAACCCGGCCACGGCCAGTTCCGCCGGAATCCGGACCCCGGCCACGCGGGCTTCCTGCAGCACCCCGTAGGCATGGGTGTCCGTGGCGCAGACGACGGCGGTCACCCCCGCCCGTTGCCAGCCCTGCCAGGCACCGGCAAACGCGGCAGCAGCCGCACCGACGTCGATGGTGGTGGCGGGCATGTGGTCCGGATCCAGGCTCATCCCGCGCTCGGCAGCCTCCGCCAGGAACGCCTCCCGGCGGATCCTGAAGGTCTCGGTTCCCGTGACGCTGTCCAGGTACGCCACGCGCCGGTGGCCGGCCTCGGCCAGGTGCGCAGCCAGCTCGCGTGCGCCCTGGGCAACATCAAGGTTCACGGCCGGTGCGAACGATTCCAGGCCCGGCGCGTCCAGCAAAACCAGGGGCCCGGCCACCGAAAGATCCGCCAGGAACCCGGCGTTCGGGGCGTCAACCAAAAGCCCTGCGGGCCGTAGTGACATCAGCTTCCGGACGTCCGTGGCCTTGGGAAACTCGCCCGAGTCCGTGACGGAGAGCAGCAGCTGGTAGTTGGGGCCCAGTGATTCCCGTACGCCGCCGATCACCTTGGCGAAGAACGGGTTGGAGATGTCCGGCGCCACCAGGATCACGATGGAACTGACGCCTTTGGCCAGCGAGCTGCCGATTCCGTCCACCACATAGCCGAGCTCGGCGATGGCCTCTGTCACCCGGGCAATGTTGTCCTCGGAGACGCGGCCGGCGGTCTTGCCGTTGGCCACCAGCGACACTGTGGCCACCGAAACTCCGGCCCGGGCGGCGACCATGGCCGCCGTTACGCGCCGGGGACGGGCCCGCTGCTGCACCTGTTCCCCGGAATCCATACCTCGATCCTAGCCGCCGCCCGGCGTTCCACTGCAGGACAGGGCATCAAGCGTTTGACGTGGGCAAACGCAAGCATCGCGTTAAGCGCTTGACGTAACCGACGAAACGGTGCCATGATCACACCGGAATGTTGAACCCTGCCTCCCCGGCAGGCCCCAATGACGTGGAGAACCATCGTGGAACCAAACCCGCAACAGAGTCAGCACCAGCCCCGGAAGATCATCCTGGACTGCGACCCCGGCCACGATGACGCCGTGGCCCTGCTCCTGGCACACGGCAACCCCAATATCGAACTGCTGGCCGTCACCACGGTGGTGGGCAACCAGACCCTCGAAAAAGTCACCCGCAATGCCCTGGCCGTGGGCACCATCGCCGGCATTACCGGCGTCCCCTTCGCCGCCGGCTGCCCCCGCCCGCTGCTCCGCAGCATCGAAACCGCGCCGGACATCCACGGCGATTCCGGCATGGACGGCCCCGCGCTGCCTGAGTCCACCATCGAACTGGACCCCCGCCACGCCGTCGACCTCATCGTCGACACCGTCATGGCGCACGAGCCCGGCACCGTCACCCTGGTCCCCACCGCCGGCCTGACCAACATCGCCATGGCCGCCCGCAAGGAACCGCGCATCGTGGAACGCATCAAGGAAGTGGTCCTGATGGGCGGTGGCTACCACGTGGGCAACTGGAGCGCCGTGGCCGAGTTCAACATCATCATCGACCCCGAGGCCGCGCACATCGTCTTCAACGAAAAGTGGCCCGTGGTGATGGTGGGCCTGGACCTCACCCACCAGGCGCTGGCCACCCCGGACGTCGTGGAGAAGATCGCCGCCATCGGCACCGGCCCCGCCAAGTTCGTCACCGAACTGATGGACTTCTTCGCCCACACCTACAAGGACGCCCAGGGCTTTGACCACCCGCCCGTGCACGATCCCTGCGCCGTCGCGTACGTGATCGACCCCAGCATCGTCACGACCCGCAAGGTGCCGGTGAACATCGAGCTGACAGGCACGCTCACCCTGGGCATGACGGTCGCCGATTTCCGCGCCCCCGCCCCCGCCGACTGCCACACCAGCGTGGCAGTGGACCTGGATCACGCACGGTTCTGGGACCTCGTCACCGACGCGCTGGTCCGCATCGGCGAGCCGGTCAGCAACACCAACGCGGACGACGCCGGGAGCAAAGAAGGTGCGGAGCGCACCCCAGGCGGCGCGGCCGACGTCGTACGCCCGGAAAGTGCCCACCTCACCGTTGGAGGGGTCAAGTAAATGACTGCCTCCATGACTGAAACGAAGACCGGCCGCGGCAACACCGCCGCCCTCATGACCGCCCTGCTGGCAGCCTGCGTGGCGTTCCAGCTCAACGCCTCCATGCTCAGCCCCGCCCTGGTGACCATGGGCGAGGAACTCAAGACCGACCAAGCCGTCATTGGCCTCTCCCAAACCTGGTTCTTCACCGCTGCCGCCCTGTTCTCCCTGTTCCTGCCGCGGCTGAGCGACATCGTGGGCCGCAAGAAGGTCCTGGTGGGCATGATGGTCCTCATGGCCATGGGCTCCGTGATCGCCGCTCTCGCCCCGGACGTCACCTGGCTCTTCGTGGGCCGCATCATCCAGGGCGTCAGCGGACCCACCGTGCCGCTGTGCCTGATCATGCTGCGCTCCGCCGTCAGCAACCCCCGCAAGTACGGCACGCTGATGGGCCTTATCACCGCCGTCAACGGTGGCGTGGCCGGCGTGGACTCCTTCGTGGGCGGCTACTTCGCCGAGCACTTCGGCTTCCGCAGCATCTTCTGGCTGATGGTGGTCCTTGCTGCCGCCGCCACCGCCCTCGTCATGGTCCTGGCCAAGGAGAGCAAGCCCGCCGCCGGTACCCGGATGGACTGGCGCGGTGTGTTCTTCATTGTGGTTGCCGTGGGAGCCCTGCTGACCGCGCTCAACGAAGCCTCCAAGCTCGTGGCCGGCTTCAACTCCGGCACCCTGATGCTGAGCCTGGCGCTGGTCCTCGTCTCCGCCGCCGCGTTCTTCGCCTTCTGGCGCACCGAACAGCGCGCAGCCCAGCCCATGGTGGAAACCGTCCACCTGCGCCAGCGCGCCACCTGGGCCCCGCTGCTCACCACCACGCTGACTATGACCGGCATCTTCGCGGTCATCAACGGGATCGTCCCGGCCTACGTCCAGGCCGCCTCACCCGGGTTCGGTGTTGGCCCCACCGAGATGTCGCTGATCATCCTCACCCCGTACGCCCTGCTGGGCTGGCTGGTGGGTCCGGTCAGTGGCCGGCTGGCACCGGTCCTCGGCTACACCAAGGTGCTGCGCATCGGGCTCCTGGGCAGCATCGCCGCGCTCGCCGTCATCGCCTTCCTGGGGCTGCACAGCCTGCCGATGATGATCGCCGGCACGGTCTTGCTGGGCATCATGTACGCCGGTACCGTCAACATCATGCTCAACGGACTCGGCGTTGTCCTCTCGCCGGCCGGCAACCCCGGCTTCCTGCCCGGCATGAACGCCGGCGCCTTCAACCTGGGCGCGGGCCTGAGCTTCCTCATCCTGCCTGCCGTCCTGGTGGCAACGTCTGCACTGGGCGATGCGGCGGCATCGTACCTGACCGTCGTGCTGGTGGGGCTGGCCCTCACCGTGGCCGCGTTCGCCGCGTCGCTGCTGATCCCCAAGCCGGTTGAGGCCGAGGTGGACGTATGAGCGCCGCAGCCGAACGCGCCGGCCGGATCGTCGTCGTCGGCTCCCTGAACGCAGACCTCACCATCTATTGCGAACGCCTGCCGCAGCCCGGCGAGACCGTGCACGGCAACGGATTCGCCGTGAACCCGGGCGGCAAGAGTGCCAACCAGGCCGTCGCCGCGGGCCGCCTGGGCGGACACGTCAGCCTGGTAGGAGCCGTGGGCGAGGACGCCAATGGGAACATGCTCCAGGCCTCGGCAGCCGGGGCCGGGGTGGACGTGGGGCACGTGCGGACCTCCAGCGAACCAACCGGCGTTGCGGTGATTGCCGTTGACGCCCACGGCGAGAACAACATCATCATCTCTGCCGGAGCCAACGGAACCCTGTCCCCGGCTGACGTCGCGGACGCCGCGGACGTCCTGGAGGGGGCCGCCGTCGTCAGCCTCTGCCTGGAGGTGGCCATGCCCACCGTGCTGGCTGCCGCCCAGGCAGGGCACGACGCCGGCGCAACGGTTTTACTGAACCTCTCGCCGTACGCGCACATTCCGGCGGAGCTGGCCGAACTGACCGACGTCCTGCTGGTGAACGCCCACGAGGCAGCGCTGTTCCTTGGCCCCGGGGCCTCGGTCCCGGGTGCGGACGCCCACGCAGCGCAATGGGATGCCGTCCGGGAACGGTTTGCCGGGCGGGGGATTCGGTGTGTCCTGGTGACCCTCGGCGCGCACGGATCCGTGGTGCTGGATTCGGAAGCGGCTCCGGGCTCCAGCGTGACCTTCGTGGCGCCCACCCGGGTCGACGCCGTGGACACCACCGGCGCCGGCGATGCCTTCACCGGGGCGGTTGCGGTCCGGCTGGCCGCCGGAGATGCGCTCGCCGACGCCGCCCGGTTCGCCTCCGTTGCCGCGGCCCTGGCCACCACGCGGAAAGGCACCCAAGCGGCGTATCCGGAAACGGCCGACGTCGAGCGCCGGCTCCGCTCCTCCTGACCCTTCGGGTGCACCCCGCCGGCACAAAACCTTCGTCGATTGCTCCGTACTTGTCGTTTTCGCGCTCCAAAACGACAAGTACGGAGCAATCGATGAGGTCAGCCCAGCTAATAAAGGGTGACGCCGGTGTGCTCAGCGAGCAGGGCCAGCAGGGCGTCCTGGAAGCGGGGATCGTTGGCTGCCGGGTGCGGTGTCTGCCGTTGCTGGTGGTACCAGTAGCCGCCGCCGGCCAGGACCGCCGGGTCGTCGCTGGTGGCCAGCCATTCCTGGGTACGGTGGCCCAGCTCCAGGCTGTCCGGCGCGGAACGCCCACCCATCCGGGTGGGCACCCAGCCGGGGTCCACGGCGTTGCTGGCGACGTTCGGCACCAGCCGGGCCAGCGCCAAGGACAGCGCAGTGACCTGGAGCTTGGTGGTCGAGTAGGAGGCCGTCGTCGTCCGCCCTTCCCAGTCCAGGCCCTCCAGGCCGGCGTCCCCGCCGCGGTGCATGCCGCTGCTCAGGTAGACCAGGCGCCGCGGACCCGGGATGAGGGCCGTCAGCAGGTACGGGGCGACCACGTTCACGGGCAACAGTGCCGCCCCGTTGAGCACCCCCGCGTTGTGGATGACCGCATCAATGCCGCCGATTCCGTTGGCGTCCGCAGCGAGCTGCCTGACGTCCGCCAGGATAGCCAGGTCTCCGATAAGGCTGTGCGCCCCGCGGTCCAGCAGGTGCTGCACCGCGGAGAGCCGGCGGGAGGACCGCGCATGCACAATCACGTCATGGCCGTCCCGGAGCAGCGTCTCCGCCGTCGCAAGGCCCAGCCCGTCAGCGGAGCCAGTGATGAAAATGCGTGCCACGGGTCGGCCTTCCTTCGATGGTGTGTGATGGACCGGATGAGGCGTCACGCCAGGCCGGTCACATCCGAGAACATCCGGTCAACGGCGCGGGGGGCAAATATTTCGCGCATCACCAGCGTGGTGAGCCCGTGGCACGCTGCCAGATCCTCCGGATGGCCCGCCTCCACCATCATGCCTTCGGCGATCCGTTCAACGACGTCGGCAAGGACCCTGTGTGCCACTTGGTCCACGAACATCGCCAGTGAACCTATCCGGCCCCCGAGCACCAGCCGGTCCGGATTCAGCGTGGTGACCGTCGCCGCAAGCGCCCGCCCCAGGACTTCGGCAGCCGAGTCGAGGGCATTCAGCACCTCAGGGTTTCCAGCCATCGCAGCATCGCCGACCTCGCCGGCCGTCGAAAAGTGCAGATGACCGAGCCGGTCCTGGATGGCACGCCCGGAACTATAGGCTGCCAGGCAGCCACGACGTCCGCACCGGCACAGCGGCCCGTCCGGTGTCATCCGGATATGGCCGATGTCGCCCGCCGAACCGTGGGCACCCCGGAGGATGGAACCCTCCACCACGATGCCGCAACCGATGCCCGTTCCAACCTTTACGTAGACCACTGTTTCGGTGTCGCTGTTCCGTTCGCCGAGGGCAGCGGCGCGGGCATCGTTTTCGATGACAAGCGGCAGGTCCCAGGCTGCCTTCACGGCCGCAACGACGGAATCCGGGGCCCACCCTGGGATGGTGGTTGGGTGTTTCACGAATCCGGTAACTGCCTCCACCGGTGCCGGAAGGCTGACACCGATGCCAAGCAACGTCTCATCCGCACCTCGCGCCAGCAGCGCGCGTCCGTCCTGGATCAACGGATCCAGGACGGACGCGGCGGGATCGCTGATATCCAGGTCCCTGGTTACGGAGCGCAGTTGCGTGCCGGTGGTGTCGGCAATACTCACGGTGCCGTGGGTCTGGCCGAGCGTGATGGCCAGGACTACCCGGCCCCGGTCCTCGAAGCGGATCTTCCGTGAAGGGCGTCCGCCAGTGGAATCCAGTGGTTCTGCTTCGTAGATGTAGCCCCGGCGGGTGAGGGTATCCAGGCGTTCATAAAGTGTGGCCCGCGACATCCCGGTAGTGGAAAGGAGTTGCTGCCGGGACAATCCGTCCGCGGATCGGATCAGCTCCAGCAGGTATCCGTGCGATGTCGCCCCACCCAAGCTGGCAGGCACTCTTTCAACGGTCACGCCGGCCCCCTCTCACGGTCCATAAGCCTACTTGCCCGACGCGGCCTCCTGCGCCGTTCCCATCCATTCGAGGGCGGCCGCTGCTGTCCAGGCCTGCGCGAGGCTTCCCAATGGTTCGCCGGTGAAGGGCTCGTAGTACTCGCCGAACTGCAGGTCGGACAGTTGCTGAATTGATGCGGACCGAAGATCCTCGAAGAGTCCGGTGGCGCCGTCGCGGGAGCAGGCCCAGCCCAGGAGCAGGTTCAGGAAAGGCCACACCGGTCCGCGCCAGTAGGTTCGCGGCCGGAACGCATCGCTGGCCGGCGAGGTGGACGGCGGGAGCGGAAACCGGAGCTTCGGGAAGCCCATCCACCGAGGTCCGCGCAGGAGTTCGCGCTGGGCCGCGAGGAGGGCAGGGTCGCCGCCGGCGATGAGGGGGGCGAAGCCGGAAACGGTTTCGGTGCCGATCCATTCTTTGGCGAGCACGTCGTAGTCCCTGGCCAGCCCGGTCTCCGGGTCCACTGTCGAGGCGACACCCGCACGGAACCGGTCCGCCATGTCCCGGAGCTCGCCGGCCTCGGATTCCCGGCCGAGCTCATCGGCAAGACCTGCAAGGACGTCGCTGGACGCCGCCAGGATCGCGGAGAAGAAGACGTCGCGGACGCGGAAATCGACGACGTCCTGCACGGCGGCGTCATCGAACCCGACCTCGGCCATCTGCTGCACCAGCCAGAGGTACTTGGTGTACTCGTCGTCGTCGGGCCGTTCACTGGCGTCCGCGACGTGCAGGACATCCCGGCGCGTGAAGGCCGGCACGGCTCCCGGCACGATCCTTGAGTAGGGGCCGTCCCAGCGGGGCGAGTTGTCGAAGCCCGATTCCCAGCCGTGGTGGATTTCAATCAGTCCAACGCTGTCCGGGTCGCGGACCGTGGCCAGCCAACGGTGCCATGCCAGCCAGCCGTCAAAAGACTCGGCCAGGAATTCCTCGGCTGCCTTCTGGTCGGCTCCGCCGTTTTCCCTCCCACGGTCAACAATGTGGCGCAGGGCGATGGCGTGCACGGGCGGTTGGCAGATTCCGCTGCTGCGAACCCCGGGGGGCAGCGCCGCCGCGGCCGCCGTTCCCCACCGGTCGAAGCCCGGAAAGTAGCCGGTGTCGTTGTCGCTGAAGACGATGTGGGGAATCATTCCCGTGGACCATTGCGCGCTGAGCAGGCTGCGCAGCTCCGTGACGGCGCGGGGGACGTTGGTACGCGCCAGCCCAATGGCCACGAATGCCGCGTCCCAGCTCCACATATGCGGATACAGGTTGGGGGCGGCGCTGGTCATGGTGCCCAGATCGTTGATCTTCAGCACGTCGATGGCGGCGGAGCGCAGTTCTTCCATGGACAGGGCGTGGGTCGGGTTCATTTGGCCTCCAGTGCCATTGACGTTTCGCGGTCGTAGACGCGCATGGTGTTTGGGGCGAAGCCCAGCCAAACGGTGTGGCGGGGAGCCGTCTTGAAGGTGGGAGGGGCCTGGACCTTTAGGTTGTGGCCGTCCACCTCGACCGTGAGCAGGACGGTGGATCCCATAGGTTCGACGACGAGGACTGTGGCCGCCACGTCGCCTGAGGACCGCTGGTTGCTGACTGTCACGTTCTCGGCCCGAACCCCCAGGAGAACGTCCTTGCCGGCAAACGAGCGGAGGATGGACGGGGCCATGAGCTGCTGCTCACCGAGGACCAGCGTGCCGCCGTCGTGGCTGACTGCGGCGTCCAGGAAGTTCATGGGCGGGGACCCGATGAAGCCGCCCACGAACTGGTCCGCAGGTGCGTCATAAACGTCCAGCGGATCTCCCAGCTGCACGATGCGGCCCTTGCGCATGACGGCCACCTGGTCGCCGAGGGACAAAGCCTCGCTTTGGTCGTGTGTGACGTACACAGTTGTGGTGCCGAGGTCCTGGACGATCTTCTTGAGCTCGGACCGGAAGGTCAGGCGCAGCAGGGCGTCCAGGTTTGACAGCGGTTCGTCCATCAGCAGCACGTCGGCGTCCATGACGATGGCCCGCGCCACGGCCACCCGTTGCCGTTGTCCGCCGGAAAGGTTGGCGGGAAGCCGGTCCAGGTACGGTCCCAGTTGTAGAAGGTCGGCGGCCCACTGGACCTTACGTTCGATCTCGTCGGCGGGCACTTTCGCCATCCGCAGGCCGAAGCCGATATTGTAACGGACCTTTCGGTGCGGGAACACGGCGTAGGACTGGAACACCATCGAGAGGTTGCGTTTGTTCGGCGGCAGGTAGGTGACGTCGCGGCCGCCAATGGAGATCGAACCCGAGTCCGGAAGTTCGAGTCCGGCAATCATCCGCAGCAGGGTGGTCTTCCCGCAGCCGGATGGTCCCAGCAAGACGGTGAACTCGCCGTCGCGGATGGACAGGGACACGTCGTCCGTGGCGCGCTCGGAACCTCCGGGGTATGTCTTTACTAGGTTGGAAATCTGGATATCAGCCACAATCGGCTCCTTCGGGGAAAGTGGTGGTCGGCCGGCGCGGGCCTAACGGATGGTGGAGCCCCACATGTTGGTGAGGTAGCGGCGCATCAGCGCGATGAAGATGATGGACGGGATGACCAGGGCAAAACCGCCCGCAAACCGGTACGCCAGTGGGGAGTCGGACAGTGAGCTGAGGACCTGGGCGGGGAGGGTGCGGTGGTCCAGGGTGAGGATGGAGGCGCCCAGCACTTCGTTCCAGGACATGACGAAGGTAAAGATCGACGCCGCGGCGAGGCCCGGCAGGGCCATGGGCAGCACCACCCTGCCGAATGCTCCGAGCGGTGAACAGCCAAAGAGGCGAGCCGCTTCTTCAACATCGATGGGGACGCTGAGAAAGACGCTGGCCGAGATCAGGATGGTGGTAGGCAGGGCCAGGGCGGTGTGCAGGAGGATCACCGCATAGGTCGTGTCGTAGATATCCACGGTGAGGAAAAGCCTGGCCAGGGGGACGGACAGCACCACGATCGGCAGGGCGCGGGTGAACAGCAGGAAGAGTTGGTAAGGGTCTTTGCCGCGGAAGCTGAAGCGGGCCAGCGCATACCCCGCGGGCACGCCGATCAGCGCCGCCAGGATCAGCGTCCCGGCCCCAACGATCAGCGAGTTGCCCAGCGCTCCGAAAATGCCGGTCGCCCCAAGGAATCCGGTGAGTGTTTCCACGGAGAGGTTGGTGGGCAGGAGCGAGAGCGGGAACTCGTTGAGCGAGGCCCTGGACGAAAGCGCTGCAAGGGAAATCAGGTAGATGGGGATCAGCATGAACAGCGAGACGGCGATGCATGCTGCCTGCAGCAGGAACCGGTTCCGCTTCTGCCTGGCGATCGGTGTGGTGTCCACTTTGGTGCTCATCGGAGCCCTCCCTGGTTCTTGTCGCGGAGAGCCCGCAGGTAGAAGATCGACGTGACCATCGAGACAACGAGGATGACCAGCGCCAGTGCGGCAGCCACGTTGGGGTTCTGCAGCCCGGTGTACCAGCGGTACGTTTCCCCCACTACCAAGGGGAAGTTCTGGCCCGTCAGGGCCTGCGCTACGGCGAAGGTCTGGAAGGCGAGGATGGTCCGCAGGATCAGTGCAACCTGGAGGCTAGGCTTCAGCAGCGGCAAGGTTACGTGGCGCAGGCGCTGCCAGAACGTGGCGCCGAAGACCTGGGCGGCCTCGTCGTAGTCCTTGGGGATGCCCTGCAGGCCCGCCACCACGATGATCAGCACCAGGGAGGTTGCGCGCCAAAGTTCGGCGATGAGCACGCAGATGAACATGCTGGTCTGGTTGTCGTAGGCGAGCCAGGAGATGCCCTGAAGACCGAACCAGGAAAGGGCCGAGTTCAGGTACCCGCGATCGTTGAAGATCGCGAGCCAGACCAAGCCGGCCGCCAGGTCGCTGAGGGCGAGGGGTATGGCCCAGATGAAGAAGTGGACCTTGTGCAGCCGCGGATTGCTCCGCAGCATGAGGGCCATGGCGATCGCCAGGGCGAACTGCAGGGGAATCATCACGACAATGAGGAGCAGCGTATTGCGGACTGCCGGCCAGAAGTAGGGGTCCTGCACCATGCGGTTGACGAACTCGAGGGTGAAGCCTTGGTCGTCCTTGAAGGCCTGCAGGACGCCCTGGACAACGGGCCAGCCCAGGAGCAGTGCCATGAAGACGACGGACGGGCCAATCAACAGGACTGCGGGCGGAATCTTGCGGTGCCGTGGTGGAGCAACTGTTGCGGCGGGGGTGGGAGGTGCCTCAACGACCATTACGCTACCTCGCATTTCATCGAAATCGGATCGGGCGCCCAGCACGGAACATTCAGGCCCTTCAGGATGGTGTTCAACTGTGTTGCCTGCGTATCAAGGACCTGCTGGATGGGCCTGGTTTCGAGGCAGATCTGCTGGAAGCAGTTCTTGAAGATCTGCGAGACTTCCCCTTCCTTGGCGCCCAGCCCTACCGGTGGAAGTGCCAGCAGGGCTCCGGCAGACCGCTGCTGCCGGCGGACTGCGGCAGCTTCGAGCGCAATGGCGCCGGTCAAGTCCGAGGGAAGCTCCGTTTGGACTACCGGGAAGAAAGCGTTGCTGCGAAGGGTTTCGATCTGGGACGCCGGCTCGGTCAGGGCGCGAATGGCCTTTTCCGCCAAGTCACGGTCCTTGCCGTTTTTCGGCAGCGCCATCCCGGCAATGATCAGCATGTAGCCGCGTCCCTTGGGACCGCGGGGCGCGGGAACCATGAGCCAGTCGTCAGGCTTGGCGGCGGGTGCATTGACCAGGCGTGCCACATGGTCCCAGGCCACCAGGACCTCGCCCCGCGCCAGGGGTTCCTGCATGTAGTCATAGTTGGTGGAAGCCGGCGCCATCGCGGACCACAGTTCCTGCATGTAGTCCCAGGCGGCTATGGCGTCCTGATTTCGGAACGTGGTGATTTGGCCGCCGGTGAAGCTGGGCAGCAGGAAGCCCTGGTAGAAGCGGTGGTGAAGGCCTTTTGGTCCGGCGGGCATCCCGAAGACCGGCCTGCCTGCACCCTGTTTGGCGGCTTTGGCCCAAGCCAGGAAGCCCTCGTAGGTCAGATCATTGACGTCCACGCCCGCGGGCAGCCATTCCAAGGCCTTCTTGTTTACGGCCACCACGTAGGTGGCCTGCATCCACGGGACATATCGCGAGGTGGAGCCGCCCACTTTGGTGAGGTCAAGCATTTCCTTGGTGAACCCGCGCCCGGCCAGGTCCCGCAGGAGGGCGTCGACATCCTCGAGGTAGTCGGCGAGAGGGGCCAGCTCACCGTGCAGGCCGCCCAGCAAGGAGGTCTTCACGTTCCCGGCGGCCGCCTGCGTGCTCACCGTGGAGGAGAAGACGCCGGGGTCCACGGAGTTATAGGCCATGGGCACCTTGGCGAACTTCTTGAGGACCGCTTCGTACCGTTGCTTTTCTTCGACGGGGGTGAACTGGGTGGACAGGAACCCTACGGTTCCCTGGCCCGCGGCGGCTCCGCTGGTGTCGAACCCCGCGCAGGATGCCAGGAACGGTGCCGACATGGCTGTTCCCAGGCCTGCCAAAAGCAGGCTTCTGCGCGAAACGGCGCTGTGCCGTGGTTGGAATGTGGTGTCGGTCATTGACTGCTCCCATCGGATGTGCTCCACTGCACAAACTTTCGTTTAAGCATTAGACATAAGTGGCGCAGTGTCAACCCTCCTTGGGGAGCATGCGGACATGGAGTTAACGGAAGAGCCCGGTGCCGCCGTGCGGCACCGGGCTCTGAGTCGCGCATATTAGTGGCGGATGCCGCCGTCGTGCGTCCTGGCCGCGGCGGTTCCGTCCACCGGCCCGGCTGCGGGGTCTGCCCCCGTTGCCGCGAACAGCCGCGCCTTCTGCGTTGCTGGGCCGAAAATGGCCAGTGCCACCGCACCGAACAGCCAAGCGCCGGCGATGAAGAAGAAGACGCTCTGGTAGCCGCTGCCGTTGTAGAGAGCCGCGATGATCAGCGGCCCGGCTGCGTTGGAGAGGCGCCCCAGCCCGTAGGAGACGCCGGTACCCATGGAACGGCCAGTGGTGTCGAACAGTTCGGGGGAGTAGGCGTAGGCCAGTGCCGTGTAGCCCCGTTCGAACAGGTTGACCAGGAAGCCGAACAGCACGATGAGGACCGGGTTGAAGGTGAGCCCGTAGAGCAGTCCGCACACGGCGATGACGCTGCCGAAGACCACCAGGCACCACTTCCGCTCGAAGCGGTCCGTGACCAGGGCGGCGAGGTATGAGCCCAGCGGCGCGCCGACGGTTGTCAGCGCCACGTAGAAGATGGAGTTCTCCACGCTGAAGCCTTCCTTGGCCAGGAGGGTGGGAGCCCAACTGGAGTAGCCGAAGAAGCCGATGGTCTGGGTGACCCAAAGGACGGTCAGCAGGAGGGTGGGCGCAAGGTACTTCTTTTGCAGCAGGAGCGTCAGGGGCGCCTTGGTGGCTTTGAGGGTCTCCACAGGTGCAGCAGGCTCGGGAAGTGCGCCCTTTTCCGCGCTGACGGTTGCTTCGATCTCATTCAGGATGGCATCGGCTTTTGCGTAATCGCCCTTGTTTTCGTACCAGCGCGGGGATTCCTTGAGGCGCCGGGTGAACAGGATGAAGAGGATCCCCAGCGCACCCCAGATGTAGACGAGGCGCCAGCTCCAGTCAGACAGGGGAACTACCAGGCTTGCAATGAGGTTGGTGGCCGGCGTCCCGCAGATGCCAATGACGATCGCGTACGCCTGGTACTTGCCGCGCTTCGCCGCAGGGAAGAGTTCGTTGACGTAGATAACCGCAACCACCGTCATGGCGGAGAGCCCGGCCGACGTCAAGACCCGGAAGACGCCGAGGGACACAATGTCCCAGGAGAAGGCCGCGACGAGGGAGAACGCCGCGTACCAGAGCGTGGTGATCACCAAGGCGTTCTTGCGTCCCCAGCGGTCGGCCATCCAGCTGGCGATGAGGGAGCCGAAGAACATGCCGACAAAGGATGCCGAGGTCACGTACGCCACCTGGTTGACGGTGACGCCCCACAGCTTGATCAGCTTGGGAACGGTGGTGGCGAAGCTGTTGATGTCCGCGAACTCGAAGAAGTAGGCGAACGAGACGGCCACCAGGGCAATCTTGTGGAACTTGGAGATGGGCAACCGGTCCAGGCGGTTGGCGGCGTTGGAATGCGTCATTGGAATCCTTGGGGCAAAGGTCGGGGAAGCTCGGGGCGGCTGGCTAGGCTTTTTCGCCGGGCCAGTAAAGGTTCATGGGGTTGCTGACCAGCAGCTTGTGCTGCAGTTCGGCGGTGGTGGCAACGCGGGGGATGTAGTCCACCAGTAGACCGTCGTCCGGCATGTGGTCCGTGAGGTTCGGGTGGGGCCAGTCCGTTCCCCACAGAACCCGGTCAGGAAACTCCTCGACGACGGTGCGGCCGAATGCCACCACGTCACGGTATGGCTGCGGTTCCCCGTCCAGTGCAGGCGGACCGGAAATGCTCAGCCTTTCGGGGCAACTTACCTTGACCCAAACATCGTTGTTCTCCACGAAGCGGAGGAAGCGGCCGAACTCGGGGCCGGTCGCGGGCTTCGCGACGTCCGGCCGGCCCATGTGGTCCACCACCAGCGGAGTGGGCAGGGATCCGAAGAACCCCTCGAGGCCTTCGAGGTCCTGTCCCTCGAAGTAGATGACGACGTGCCAGCCCAAAGTGGCGATCCTGCGGGCGATTTCCGCAAGTTCTTCCTGGGGTGCGGCGTTAACCAGCCGCTTCAGGAAGTTGAATCGCACGCCCCGCACGCCGGCCGCATCGAGACGCTGCAGTTCGGCGTCACTGATGTCCGTACGGACGGTGGCCACGCCGCGGGCCCGGCCTCCTGCTGCCTGCACCGCGTCCACCATGGCGCTGTTGTCGGCGCCGTGGCAGGTGGCCTGCACGATCACGTTGCGGCTGATGCCCAGGTGGTCGCGGAGGGCGAAAAGCTGCTCCTTGCCGGCGTCGCACGGTGTGTACTTCCGTTCAGGAGCGAACGGGAATTCCGCCCCCGGGCCGAAGACGTGGCAGTGGGAGTCCACTGCTCCTGCGGGAAGTTTGAAGCGGGGCGTTGACGGGTTGCTGTACCAGTCGAGCCAGCCGGGCGACTTGGTGAAGGTGCTGTCCATGGGGTTCCTTTGGCGGGCAGTTGAATGGGCGGCAGTCCTGCGTGCGTCAGGGGACATAGCGCAGGCCTGCGGTTTCGAGGGGTCCGCGCATGTTGTAGATGTCGAGTCCGAGTTCTCCGTTAGCAAAGCGCTGGCGCTTGGCTTCTTCGTTGTCTTCGCGTTTGCGGGCCGCTTCCGCGACGTCGGCGGCGCGTTGGGCCGGGACGATGACGACGCCGTCGACGTCCGCGACCACTACGTCGCCCGGGTTGACCAGGGCGTTGGCGCAGATAACGGGGATGTTGACGGATCCGAGGGTGGCTTTGAGGGTGCCTTTGGAGTTGATGGCGCGGCTGAAGACCGGGAAGTCCATCTCCTGCAGGGTGGCGACGTCGCGGCAGCCGCCGTCGATGATGAGGCCTTTGGCGCCGCGGGCTTTGAGGGAGGTGGCCAGGAGGTCGCCGAAGAAGCCGTCTTCGCTTTCGGTGGTGCACGCGGCGACCACGACGTCCCCGGGCTGGACCTGTTCGGCGGCGACGTGCATCATCCAGTTGTCTCCTGGCTGGAGCAACACGGTGACGGCGGTGCCGCACATGGCGGCGCCGGGGTAGACGGGGCGGAGGTAGGGGCGCATGAGGCCCAGCCGTCCCATGGCTTCGTGGATGGTGCTGACGCCGAAGGCGGAGAGGGCTTTGACGTCCTGTTCGGCTGCGCGGGTGATGGTGGTGTGGACCACGCCGAGTTCCTGCATGTTTGGGGCTCCTGGGATGGCTAGCGGCCCTGCTGCTTGAGCAGGGTGTTGAGGCGGGGGTAGACGGTGCGGGCGTTGTGTTCCTGGATGGCGGCGAGGTCTGCTTCGTTCAGCCCGGCGGCGTCGATGTAGCGGGCGGTGTCGTCGAAGTGGTGGCCGGTGCAGGGGTCGATGTCGCGGACGGCGCCGATCATTTCCGAGGCGAACAGGATATTCCTGGTGGGGATGACGTCCAGGAGCAGGTCGATGCCTGGCTGGTGGTAGACGCAGGTGTCGAAGAAGACGTTGCGCAGCAGGTGTTCTTCGAGGGCGGGTTTGCCCAGTGCCATGGCCAGGCCCCGGAAGCGTCCCCAGTGGTAGGGGACAGCACCGCCGCCGTGCGGGATGACAAATTTCAGGGACGGGAAATCCGCGAACAGGTCGCCTTGGATGAGCTGCATGACGGCGGTGGTGTCCGCGTTGAGGTAGTGCGCGCCGGTGGTGTGGAAGGCGGGGTTGACGCTGGTGCTGACGTGCACCATGGCGGGGATGTCGTACTCGACCATTTTTTCGTAGATCGGGTACCAGTACCGGTCTGTCAGCGGGGGAGCGGTCCAGTGCCCGCCGGAAGGGTCGGGGTTCAGGTTCAGGGCCACCGCTCCGTATTCCTCAACGCAGCGGGTGAGTTCCGGGATGGATGTGGCCGGATCCACGCCGGGTGACTGGGGAAGCATCGCGGCCGGGACGAACCGGTCCGGGAAGAGCCGGCTGACCCGGTAGCAGAGCTCGTTGCAGATCGCCGCCCACTCGGCCGAGGTCTCGAAGGTGCCGACGTGGTGTGCCATGTAGGAAGCCCGGGGCGAGAAGACGGTGAGGTCGATTCCGCGTTCGTCCATGAGCCGCAGCTGGTTCGCTTCGATGCTCTCCCGGAGTTCGTCGTCGGAAATGTTCAAATCTGCCGGGGACGGCGCCAAGGCGGGGTCTTGCAGTGCGGCGACCTGCCGGTCCCGCCACTGCCCCAGGGCGGCCGGGGCGGTGGTGTAGTGGCCGTGGATATCGATGATCACAGTGTGTGCTCCTGGAATGAGAGGTGGGCGGGGACCATGACGGTGCCTGCCATGAGAAGCCGGGCCGTGCGGATCAGCGCGGATTTGACCACTTTGGTGGGGTCTTCGGCGTCCAGGCCGAGCTGGACGGTGAATTCACCGCTGGGGTGCTCCACGGCGACCGTCATGTCCGTCCCTTCTGGCAGGATGGCGACGTCGTGCGCCACGGTCCCTTTGAGGATTGCGGCGGTGGCTGCGGTGACCGCGGCGAGCACGCCGATGGATTCATGGCAGACGTGCGGGATGAAGCTGCGGGTATTGACCGCACCGCCCGTGGCCGGCGCCGAGACCAGGGTCATTTTGGGGTAGTTCTTGTCCGTCGCGTCGCCGAGGCCCATGAGTTTTCCGCATGCCAGCCGCAGGTCCTCAAGGCGGGCCTTCAGTTCTGTGTCCTTATTAAGGTCGACGGCGGACTCCCGCCCCGTGCGGCCCAGGTCGCCGGCGTTGATGATCACCAGCGGTTGGCCATTGTCGATGCAGGTCACGTCCACCGCCCCCACCCCGGCGATTTCCACAGTGTCGCGGAGGTTGCCGGTGGGCAGCAGTGCGTCGCAGACCGAGCCCGCCGTGTCCAGGAAGTTAATTTCCACTGGCGCGGCCGTGCCCGGAACACCGTCGATCCGGGCGTCCCCGGCGTACTCGACGTACCGTCCTGCCGGTCCCAAAGGCGTCCGGACCGTGATCTCGGCGACCAAGCCGGTGTTCACGGTGAGGACCCGCGCCGTGGTGGTGTCGCCGTCGGGCGTCAACAGACCTGACTCGATGGCGAACGGGAGCGCGGCCGCCAGCATGTTCCCGCAGTTGGGCGTGGTGTCCACCAGGCCGCTGTCCGGCTGGAGCTGGGCGAACAGGAACTCAAGGTCCACCCCATCCCGATCACTGATCGAGACGATCCCGGCTTTGCTGGTTAATGGGTGGGCGCCGCCGAGCCCGTCGATCTGTCGCGGGTCCGGGGAGCCCATGGCCGCCAGCAGGACCGCGTCCCGGATGGCTGTGTCGGCCGGCAGGTCGGCGGCACGGAAGAATGGGCCCTTCGAGGTCCCGCCGCGCATGAGCCAGCACGGTACGGGGGTTTGGCCTCCCGCGGAGGGTCCGACGTGCGCAGGCGTGGTGTGCGGCGCCACTGAGTCCGCGCGGCCCGCGCCCGCCGCCAGGGGAATGCCCTCATCCATGGTTTGTCCTTTGGTGATGTGGGAGGGCGCCCTCGGTAACGACGCCGTCGCCTCAAGTGAACCAAGTTACATTCAAGATTGTCAACAATTTCTTGTACATTTATGTTTACGGTCTGCTTTGGGGCGTGGATGTCTCCCCTTGGAGGGGCAAGTAGGCTGGTACAAAGTTGTTGACAATATTGATTGCCCTGGACAAGCGCGGAGGTGGCAAGGCATGGAAACCCTCGGAGGCATCACGGGCCGGTCCCTTACGGTTGCCGAACTGGTGGATGTGCTGAGGTCCGCCATCGTGGGCGGAGACCTGGTGCCAAACCAGCGCCTGGTGGAGGCGGACCTGGCCGCTGAATATGGGGCCAGCCGGGGAAACATACGGGCGGCGTTGGCAGAACTGACGGTCGAAGGCTTGGTGGAGCGGGTCCAGAACCGCGGCGCCCGCGTACGCGCTGTTTCCGTGGAAGAGGCGGTTGAGATCACCGAAGTCCGCGCCGCCTTGGAGGCCTTGTGCGCGCGGAAGGCCGCCGAGCGGATCACGGCGGATGAGGCCGCCGAGCTTCAAAAGCTTGCCGGGCGGATGAAGGACGCTGTGGAACGTGGCGACCGGGACTCATATTCGGAGTGCAACCAGATCCTGCATGCCAGGGTCATCGACATCAGTGCACAGCAAACTGCCGCAGCAACCATCCACAGGCTCCGCGGCCAGGCCGTGCGCTTCCAGTTCCGGCTTGCCCGGCAGCCAGGCCGGCCGGCAGTTTCTTTGCCGCAGCACCTCGCCATCATCGACGCCGTCTGTGCGCACAATCCGGATGCCGCCGCCCATGCGATGCGGGTGCATTTGGAAAGCGTCGCTGACGTCATCCGTTCAACGCATACCTGACCCCTTCTGCACTAACCTGGTGCGCGATCCTGCGGCCGCCGTTCCGCTGTGGCCTGCTCGGCGGCTCTAGGTTGTGGGCGCGGGAAAGTGCGGCGGGCTGCCTGGTGCAGCCCGCCGCACGCGCGATTGGGTCAGCCCTGCTTCCGACGCAGGACCAGCGTCAGCAGACCGCCGAAGGCCAGGAACAGCAGGCCCACCAGCAACATGCCGGTATTCACTCCCGTGTTGGCAAGGGCCGCCGGGGCTGCAGCGTAGTTGGCCTGCATTGGAGCCGCTGCGGCGCGGACGTCAGTGGCGCCGGCCGCCGGCTGGTCCGCCGGAGCCTCGGTGGACGGAGTGGTGACCGTCGGGGTGGTGACGATCGGCGGGGTAACTACCGGGGGGTTCACCACAGGAGGAGTCACAACTGGCGGCGTGACAACCGGAGGGTTCACTACTGTGGCTGTCGAATCACCAACCACGCCCACAGAGGTGGCACCAAGGGAGATCGGAAGGGTGATCGGGGCCACTACTTGGGTTCCGGAGAGGAGCCCGTCAGTTCCGCCGGTGGTGATGGACCCAGCGGGTGCCGTCGTGGTGCCCGTGGTGCCGGCGCCTTCAGCGCCGGCAGCTGAATCCCCGACGAGACCCACAGACGTGGCTCCGAGGTTGATCGGCGCAGTTACAGGCGCCACTACCTGGGTTCCGGAAGCGATGCCGTCGCCGCCGCCTGTGGATGCGGCCGGTGCCGGAGCCGGTGCTGCCGGTGTTCCGGCATTCTGCGTGCTCGCTGCCGAGTCGTCAACACCGCCCACCGACGTTGCCCCCACGGTAATGGGAACGCTGATCGGGGCGACCACCTGGGTTCCGGATGCGATGCCGTCAGCGCCGGTGGTGGTCGCAGCGGGCGCGGGGGCTGCTGGTGCCGTGCCCGAAGTGGCTGTGTTTTGCGTGCTTGCGGCTGAATCCCCGACGAGGCCCACGGAGGTTGCCCCGAGGTTGATCGGCGCGGTTACGGGCGCCACCACTTGGGTTCCGGATGCGATGCCGTCGCCGCCGCCTGTGGATGCGGCCGGTGCCGGAGCCGGTGCTGCCGGTGTTCCGGCATTCTGTGTGCTCGCTGCCGAGTCGCCCAGCAGGCCAAACGAAGTGCTTCCAACGTTGATGGGAATCGTTACGGGGGCCATCACCTGGGTCCCTGAAAGAAGCCCGTCATTTCCCGAGGTCGTGGTGTCTGCTGCGTTGGCGGCGACACCCCCGAAGGCCAGCAGTCCACCGGCGAATGCGGTGCCGAGCAGGCACCTGCGAATGTTGCGATGCATCATTTTGAGTTCTCCTGAAAAGTTGGTGTGGGCATACTGCTTAGCCCGGAATTGGCTCAGATTCCGCATGTGAATGCGCGGAGGGGCCTCAACTAATCAGGAGAAGATCCGGGGTCGAAAGGCACCGGTGCGGGGGCCGCAAGCAGGCGGCCTTCGATGGCGGCTGTACCCCCCGCGGGAATGTAGAAATGGTGGGCGTTGAGCCACGCGGGGACGGCCGGGCCGTTGAAGCCGGAGGAGCTGCTTCCGCCGGTGGTGGCACCCGGCATGCCCGGGAGGGCATCCGAAGGTTCGTGGATTGGTGCGTGGTCCGGGCCGGCTTCGGCAAGTGCCGGGGTGTCTGCCACTGACTTCATTCGGGTGTCACAGGCCTGGCCGATTAAGGGCAGGGCGTCCCTGTGACTTATCGCGGCTCGACCCGGCGCGGTGAAGGCGGCGCCGGCGTTTGCAACCGCAGACGCATCCGCTTCTTGGCCTGCCTGCGGAAGGCCGGTCACGGAAGGGGCGGTGGTCGGCGCCGGATCAGGGGTAAGAATGTCGATGGCGTCGGTGACCACGGGGGGAACCGGGCCGGAGTCGGCCGGGTTCACGCCGGGGAGCGGAACTGCGTCGATGAACGGTTCCACAACGGGGTCAAACGGCTCAAGGACGGCGCCGGCAACTGGGGCCACGGTTATCACTGTACGGTTCACCACGGTATCGACCGTGGTGACAACCGGGTCCACCACCGTGCCCACCGTTCCGGCCGGCACTACCCGGTTGACCACGGGGACGGCCTGCACCACCTGGTCAGCAAGGCCGGTGACATCTTTCACTGCCGGGCCCAGGGATGGCGTGGGGATCAGTGCCGGAACGCTCGAGACAGGCGCATTATCCGGACCGCCCTTGATGCTGGCTTCCACCGGTTCCAAGGCACCCTTGGCTTGATGTGCGACGTTGGTGGTGGCCGAGCGAAGGGATGATCCGACCGATCCGAGCAGGGAATGTCGGGAGTCCGAGTCGTCCGCTCCGGTATCGGCAGCGGCGCCGCCGGCGGACAATGCTACCCAGGCGGCGGTAGCGGCGAGGGCAAGCAGGAGGGGGCGGAGGAAAGCCCAAGGCTCAATATGTGACTTCACTCGGAACGCCTCCCCCCAGAGATTGCTCTTTCAAGCAACATCAAGCATAAGCGCAGGTCGGAAGCCAAGTCCAGCAAATAGAAGAATTAAACAAGAGGGAACTTTCGCTTATGCCGGTTCGTTCGGGCCGATCGCCGGCGCGGCTTCCGCCCACGCCCAGTCACTGTAGTCTCTGGCACATGGTGCAGCGGCTGAAGTACTCCTACGGTGCGGACCCCAGCCAATGGGGCGAGCTTTTCCTGCCAGATCTTCCCGCGGCCGGGCAGCGCCGGGGGGTAGTGGTGGTGATCCATGGCGGCTACTGGCGCTCAACGTATGGGGCGGAGCTCGGGGAGCCCCTTGCCATGGATCTCGCCGAACATGGGATGGCCGCCTGGAACCTGGAGTACCGCCGCGCCGGCAACGGCGGCGGCTGGCCCGGCACGTTCCAGGATGTCCTGGCCGGCATCGACAAGCTCGGCGAATTGGTCGAGCCGCACGCGCTTGACCTCGGCAAAGTGGTGGCCTTGGGCCATTCCGCCGGCGGCCACCTGGCCGTCTGGGCTGCGGGGAAGGGGCGTCGGGCCGCGGTGGGGCCGGACGCGGAGCGACCGGACGCCGGCGGTGTCCGCCTCGCCGGGGTGGTCAGCCAATCGGGCGTCCTGAACCTGGCCGAGGCCGAACGCCTCAACCTCAGCAACGGTGCGGTGGCCAACCTCCTCGGCGGACCGTCGTCGGAATTTCCCGGCCGGCACCGCAGCGCCGACCCCATGGCCGCGCTGCCGCTGGACGTTCCGGTCTTTGCGGTGCATGCGGAGGCGGATGAGGACGTGCCGGTGGCCATGTCTGCGCTGTACGTGGACGCAAGCGGGGCCGGGGGAGTCCCTGCGCGCCTTGTCATGGTGCCCGGCGACCACTTCGACCTGATCAATCCCGTGTCCCCGGCGTATGCGACGTGCCGCGAACTGGTAGCGCAATTGCTGCGCTGACACGAACTGCTGACCACGCCGCTTTCTGGCAGAGTATGACCATGCTCACAGTTATTGGCGAAGGCCTTGTCGACGTCGTCCAGCGTGCCTCGGGAATCGAGGCGCACGTCGGCGGCAGCCCCCTCAACGTCGCGGTCGGCCTGGCCCGGCTGGACCATCCGGTGCAGTTCATCGGCCGCTATGGCCGGGACGCCTACGGCGACTCTGTGGCCGCGCACCTCCGCGCCAGTTCCGTGATGCTGCCGCTGCCTCCGGATGAGTTGCTTACCAGCGTTGCCACCGCGTTGATTGACGACGACGGCGCCGCCACCTACACCTTCGACCTCGCCTGGGAGCTGCCCGGCCTCGCAGGCCGGCTCGGCTTCATGCTGCAGGGCACCACGCTGCTGCACACCGGCTCCATCGCCACCATGCTGGCGCCGGGCGCCGCCGAGGTGCTGGCCGCCGTCGAGCATGCCCACCCGTCCGCCACCATCAGCTTCGATCCGAACTGCCGCCCCAGCATCATCGCCGATGTGGACTACGCGCGCCGGCAGGCGGAGAAGTTCGTGGCACTCTCGGACGTGGTGAAAGCCTCCGACGAGGACCTCGCCTGGCTCTACCCGGGCCAGGACGTGCTGGATTCGGCACGGAAATGGCTGGCGCTTGGCGGGGAGGAGGGCCCCGCGCTGGTGGTGGTGACACGCGGCGCGGACGGCCCTTGGGGCGTCTGCCGTGCGGGTGAAGCGTCAATTCCCGCACCTAAGGTGCAGGTGGCGGACACCGTGGGCGCCGGCGACTCGTTCATGGCCGCGCTCCTCTCCGGCCTGGTTGACCGGGAACTGGACGGCGCCCAGAACCGCGAGGACCTGCGCAACCTGCCCGCCGAAGGGCTGGCCGAACTCCTGGCGCATGCTGCCCGTGCGGCGGCCGTTACGGTGTCGCGCCCTGGTGCCAATCCGCCGACACGGGCTGAGCTGAACGCAGTGGAGGGGTAGGACGAGGTTGCGGAGACGGTTCTCCACGGAGCCAAAGGACTTGGATTACCAGCCGGCTTGAAACGTAAGCATGCTTTCTATTAGGTTGGTGTCAGCTTCTCCGCCGGCCCCCCAACAGGCGGAGTGGTTGCCAGGAATGCCCCGCTCTACAACTTGTGCTGCGGGGCTTTTCGCTATCCGCGCTTGCGCAGCAGGTGTCTTGGAACCGAACGGCAGAGGGAGTGTGCAATGGCTCAGGGTGACATCGAGACGTACTACGAAGACGGCCAGTGGAAGAACAAGCGTGAAGGCGCTGCGCGAGCTTTTGGCGCCGGCTACAGCACCAAGGAAGAGGCAGCAGCCGCCGGCCGCGACGCCGCGAAAGCGGACAGGGTGGAGCACGTCGTCAAGAACCAGGATGGCCAGGTCGGGGAGAAGTACAGCTACGGCAACGATCCCCGGAACGTCCCGGGCTGATTGGTACGGCACCCCCTGGCGCCGCCGTGCCGGGGGAGGCAAGGAGGGCCGGCTCATGGTTTCGAGCAGGCCCTCCTGTGTTCTCCCCGCGCGGGGGCGCCTGTATGCGATGCTGGACCGGTGGACGATCCCGGCATGAATGGCTTGGCCACCGCGTGTGCGGATGGCCGGTGCTTCCAGTGCCCTGATGAGAAGGTGCGCAGGCCATGACGGTGAACGAGATGGTCCGCGACGCAGTCCTTGCCGGAACGGGACTGCCAATTCCTGGTCCGGACGGATATGTCGAAGTCCCGGCTGCGTCGGAACGGTTGCAGAATCTTGTCGAACTGGCCCGCACGGTTTGTGGCCAGCCCGTGACGGCCATCAACATCATTACCGAAGACCTCCAATACCAGGCAGCCACCGCGGGCATGGAGCCGTATCTGTGCACCAGGGAAGACTCGATGTGCGCGGTGGGGTTCCTTAGTGGTGAACCCACCGTCCTCGAGGATGCGTCCCTGGATCCCCGGTACCGCGACAATCCCTATGTTGACGGCCGACGGAGCAGTGTCAGGTTCTACGCCTCCATTCCGCTGGTGACCGACGACGGGTTTGTCCTGGGCACCTTGTGTGCCGGCGCCCGGGAAACCGGCCGGCTCAGCGGCGAACAACTCCGCGGCCTTGAAATCCTCGCCGCCCAAATTGTCGACGTCCTGCAGCTCGAACACCGCGCACGCCGGCTGGCTGATGCGCTGGCCGAAGCCGAGCGGAGCAACACCCTCCTGGCGGAGTTTGCCGGCAGGATCAGCCACGACCTCCGCAACCCGCTGAGCTCGATCCTCGGATTCGTGGAACTGGGCGAAATGGACGCAGAGGCAGGCGACGACGCCCGGCTTCCGGAGTACCTGGGCATTGTGGGACGGACCGGGCGGCGCATGCTGGCGATGGTCGAGGACGTCCTGGCTTTCGCCACCATCGGCGGAGACCTGCAGCCCGCCACGGTTTCCCTGGCGGACCTGGTGGGGGATGTCGTCGCGGACCTGGCTACCGCCGTGGAGGAGTCGGGGGCGTCGGTGGACTCGGGGGAGCTGCTATTTACCGCTGACCCGGTCCAGACCCGGGTGCTCTTGCAGAACCTCATCCACAACGCTCTCGCCTACCGCCGGCCAGGCGTCCCACCAGTCATCCACATCAGCGGCCACCGCGGCGAAGACGGCGCGGTCCTGCGCGTGATCGACAACGGCAAGGGCATCGCCCCGGGCGACCGCGAACGCGTCCTCGATCCACTGGTTCGCCTTGACCGCCAGGGGGACCCGCCCGGATCCGGCCTGGGCCTGGCAACCTGCGCCCGGATTGCCGCCGCGGCCGGCGGACGGATTGACCTCGGTCCGGCCCCCGAGTCCGGGACTGTTGTCACCATTCACCTGGGACCTGGCAGCTAACCAGCCGCCACGATGCCGGCGGCCTCCTTGAACAGGCCCCTCATCCACTCATGCTCGGCGTCCCGGTTGCGGACGGGGTGCCAGCACGGGCAGGAATCCATCCCTGGCCCAGGACTGCGGATATTGGGCGCCCGGTCCTCACAGCTGCGGGGCGCACGGACCCGTTCCCAGGAGGGCGAGGCCGGCGCGGTCACCAGCTGCGTAATCCACCAGACCCATGTTTTCCGCGTGCATTAGTTGGCCTGGATCGTTCACATGGCCCAGGCCCAGCACATGGCCAAGTTCATGCATGATGACTGCGCGGACCTGGGCAGCGCCATCGGGGCGGCTGGCCAGTATGCCCGCGAGATCGGGCGCGTCAAGGCGCACCTGGCCCGCAACGAGGACCAGCGGCTGCCCGGTGACTTGTGCATAGCCGCTGCCGCCATCGCCGGCTACGTTTCCGGCAAGCCTGGGACTTTCCGCTGGAGTCGACCAGGCGATCAACAGTGGCGCCCACCGTTTCCCGTAGCGGTCGGGCTGGAAAACCGGCCTGTTGTCTGTCGGGGCCTCGGTGGTGGTTCCGTCATCAACGAATTGCAGGCCGGAGGCCGCGGAAGCTGCTGCCACGGCTTCCCGAATGAGGGTGTCGCCACCGGGTATCGCATTGTCCGGCCGCACAACGAAGTGGACCGGGCGGCACGGATCGTAGGCGACGAAACGCTGATCCGCATTGGGTGATGCCTGCAAGGCGAACGCCGTTGACCCAGTGCTTGGAGGAGGCGTACCCAGGGGAGACGGGGCAGCTTCGTACCCGGGGGGAGGCACCTTTGCCCCGGGCAGATAAGGGGCAACGGCAGGAAGAACTGCTCTATCAAAGACCGCAGGAGTGAGCCACAAACCGGTAACCAATGCGATCCCCAGCATCGTCTTGAACTGCATCGACCGTTGGGGTCGACGTCGCTGTCCTGGCCCGCGTCGGGGCTTTTTTAGTCGAGCGGGGTCAGGGTCAGTGCCGCGCCAGGGTGATGGCGGATTCGCGGCGCCAAAAGCCTCATCAATGGCCCACTGGGGGATGCGTCCGCTGGGGGAGCGCCGGACTCTTGGCGGGAATGAATCTCTGGGCGCGTCCTGTCCTGAGCCGTTGCTTTTCCCGGAACCAAGCACCGGCATCCCCCTCGTCCCTGCTGCCTGCCGCAGGTCAGCTCCTTTAGCTTAGGGGCGGCGTGCTCGGCCCCGGCGCTGGAAATCCACAGGATTAACGCAGGAAATGACCCGGCCGGGCGGAGCGGCAGTCCCGGACGTGGTGAGGCCGCCGGCCTAGAACGGTTGCTCCGCAGGTGTCTCTGTAAGGGCACAAACGACACCCGCGGAGCAACCGATGCGGCGGAGCTATTCCTTGCCGAGCCCGGCTGCCGAGGTCTTCTCGCCGGACACGCTGTTAAGCGCCCGCAGGTCGAAGATGCCGTTGATGTCGGCCTGCTTGGTGGTACCGGCGGTCACGCCGTCGGCCAGGAGCTTCTGGTAGGTTCCGGCAAGCGGGTCCACGGTGAAGACGATGTTCTTCAGGGACCGGTCAATGACATCCGGCTTCAGCTCCGCGCCGGCGGCTTCCTTCAGGGCGGAATTAATCACCGTGGCCTTGTCGGCGGCAGAGGCATTGTTCAGCCACTCAACCGACTTCACGTGGCCCTTCAACAGCGCCTTCACGGTGTCCGGGTGGTCCGCCGCGAACTTCTGGTTGACGATCAGGATGGTGGTTGGGAACTCGCCCGGCTTGCCCGAGAGGGAGCCGTCCCACAGATCTTTTTCATCCACCAGCACCTTGGCGCCGGCGTTCAGCACCAGGCGGGAGGCCCAGGGCTCGGGCAGCCACGCGCCGTCGAGCTTTCCGTCCTGGAACAGCTTGAGGGTCTGGGCGTTCTCCGTGGGGTTGATGGCGACGTCGCCACTGCCGTCCACGTTCGTTTTGTAGCCCTGCGCTGAGAGCCAGGCTCGGAGGGCGACGTCCTGGGTGCCGCCCAGCTGGGGCGATGCGAGGGTCTTGCCCTTGAGGTCCGCGGCGGAGTTGATTTCCGGCTTGACCACAAGCTGCGCCCCGCCGGCGGCAGCTCCGGCGATGATGCTCACCGATTGGCCCTGGCTCTTGACGAACGAGTTGATGGCCGGGTTGGGGCCGATGTAGGTGGCATCGATGGCGCCCGCGTTCAGGGCTTCGATGGCGGCCGGACCGGCATTGAAAACCTGGGTGCTGAGTTTGGTGCTGCCCAGTTCGTCGGCGATAAAGCCTTTGCTGACGCCCACCAGGGCCGGGGCGTGCGTGACGTTGCCGAAGTAGCCCAGCTTCAGCTCGGCTGCCGGGTTGCCGGACGGGGCGCTTTCCTGGGTTGCGGCCGGGGCGCTGTTGACGGCGGAGGCGACGGCGGCGCCACCGCCAACCAGGGCCAGGATTGCGGCGGCAATGCCGATTTTCAGGCCCAAGGGGCGCTTGGGTTTGGCCGACTGGCCGGCCACGATGCGCGTGGAGTTCTGCGGGTTCTTCGGAGCCTTGTCCTGCGGGTTGGTCATGGGGATTCCTTTGCTGCGGCGGATGCTGAGACGAGGTTACGGAGCGCCCACCGGGGCCACAATCGTTCCTGTCGCACTGGTTCACCCGGCGACGCGAACGCGCAACGCGGCGTCGCAGAGCGTCAAGAAACGTCGTGAGGCGTCTTCTTGCGGGAGTCCGCGCCCGGCCCCGCAGTGGGGATGTCCAGACTGTATTTTGCTTGACGGTTAATTAGCTACTAAGTAAAATAAGAAGATGGAGAAGTTCTGGAGGCCCACATGACAGTGGTGGAAGATCAGCGGCTCGACGCGATGTTCAGCGCGCTTTCCGACCCGACGCGCCGGGCCATCGTGGTCCGTCTCGCTGCCGGCGACGCCACCGTCAATGAACTGGCGGAACCGTTCAACTTGAGCCTTCCGGGCATCTCCAAGCACCTGAAGGTTCTCGAAAGATCGGGATTGATCAGTCGAGGCCGGAAAGCCCAGTTCCGCCCCTGCCACCTGGAGTTGCAGGCCCTCGATGCCGCTGCCGGCTGGATCGAAGAGAACCGGCGCCTTTGGTCCGAGCGCTTCGACAAGCTCGACCAACACCTCCGCACCCTGCAGGAACCCCCGAATGGAGACCGCCATGAATGAGAACACCCTCCGCTTCACCCGCATCTTCGAGGCGCCACGGCAGCTGGTCTTCAGTTGCATGGTCGAACCCGAGCATCTGACCCACTTCTGGGGTCCGACCGGCGTCACCACGCCCTTGGACACAATCACCGTGGATGCCCGGGCCGGGGGTGCCTTCACCACCGTTATGGTCAACGACGGCGACGGCAGCACCTACCCGACCAGCGCACGGTACCTTGAGGTGAACCCGCCAGAGCGCCTGTCGTGGATTGAGGACCACTCGGGGATGACCGTGACCATCACCTTCACCGAGCTTGGAACGCGCCGCACCCAAGTCGACATCGAACAAACCAACGTTCCGGCGCCAATGCTGGACCCCGCCGCCCAGGCCGGATTCCTCACCTCCCTGGACCGCTTCGAGACCTACCTGGCCCAACACGCCGGAGCCCACCGATGAGTGCGGACAGCCACACCATGGTGAACATAGCTGCCGAACGGCGGGCCTTCACCAAAATCCTGGAAGCGCTGCCCCAACAGGCGTGGAATACCCCCTCGCTCTGCACCGGCTGGCGCGTGCGGGAAGTCGTCGCGCACATGGCCATGCCCCTGCGCTTCTCCACCCCGCGGTTCATCGGCGAGATGCTGCGCTCCCGCGGCAACTTCGCCCGCATGGCGGATCGGGTCGCCCGCCACGACGCCCAAGAACCGGTCAGCACCTTGCTTCACCGCTGGCGCGCGAACGAGGACACGCTGTGGAAACCACCCGGCGGTGGACTCCAGGGAGCCCTTACCCACGACATCGTCCATGGCCTGGACATCACCATCCCGCTCGGCCTCAAACACCCGGTCGGCGACGCAAGCCTCCTCACGGTCCTCGACCATGCGACCAGCCCGCTCAGCCGGAAGCATTTCCGGCTTGACCTGGCCGGCGTCCGGCTCGAAGCCACCGATCTGGACTGGGCCTTCGGGGCCGGCGAACCCCTCCGCGGCGCCGCCCACCACCTCCTGATGGTGCTCATGGACCGCCGGCTGCCCAACGGCGCCGTCGCCGGCGGGGCAGCTGCCCGGTTCACCACCACCTGATCCTGCCCCGGCCCCGGAGCGTTCCAGGAGAGCTGCTGGGACATTGCGCCCCGGCGCGAAATCCCGCACAAAGGACACGTTTATTTTTTGATGCGCTGCCATTTTCAGCAGGGGCATCCTGAAATAGTCTGGGAATCGCCACACAATTTCGGTGTGGGGATTCGGCAGGTCACTGCGATGTTTTACCGACCGTGCTGATGAACGGAAGCGGCATGGGGGCCTGGAGGGAGAGGTAGAGGTGTATTCCTTGCAGTAGGCCCGGCTAAGGCGCCGTACTGCACATGCAGCAGTTCCAACGAATAACAATGCAGGAGAAATTCATGTTGCTTTGGATCGCTATTATCATCGCCGTTCTCTGGCTCCTCGGACTGCTCGCCAATATTGGCGGCGGGCTCATCCACATCCTTTTGGTTGTTGCCGTGGTAGTCCTGATCTTCCACTTTGTCCGCGGCAGGTCCCGCGCCTGATGGGCACAAGGGTCCCCGCCGCCGGCCCTGGTGCCGCCGGCGGGGACCCAGAGGGTCAGGCGGCCTTCACCAGCGGCAGTTCGTCCCAGTGAGTTGTGTACCGGGGTGAACGCATATTGCGTTTCATGGTCCAGTCAAGGCCGGATTTGACGCCTGCGTACCCCAATCCGATGGAGCCCCGCCCAAAGCGGCGGCTGACGTCCTCCAGCAGCGGCCCGATGCCGCGTTCCTCGTGCCGGTTCTCGAAAGGCTCCAGCGGCGGCTGGTTGCCGGTGGGCCGAAGATCGGTCAGCATCAGGCCTGCCTTCGCGTACTTGAGCCCTTCCCGGATTTTCGGCAGCAGCGCGTGCGCGGCCTTGGTGAGCAGGAGCGGATCCGCAGTGGGCATGGGAAGCCTGACGCACACCGAAGGGTATGCCTGCTCCTGGTTCCGGAACGGCGAGGTGGCTGCGAACGCCGTCAGCACCTTTGCCTGGAGACCGTGCCTGGACAGCCGCGCGCTCGCCTGCTGGCTGTAAATACCCAGCACCTCCCGTAAGCCGGCAGGCGTGGTCACCGGGGTGGCGAACGAGCGGGAAAAGATCAACTGGTCGCGGCCAACGCGCTCCTCCTCCATGGGAATGCAGGGAGTGCCGCGCAGTTCGAGGACCGTACGCATCAGCACCACCGAAAACTTGCCCCTGATCGCCACCGGATCGGCGTGCATCAGGTCCAGCACGGTGAGAATTCCCATGGCATTCAGGCGCTTGGCCAGGCGCCCGGCGACGCCCCAGATCTCGTCCACGGGCAACCGGCCCATCAGGCCCTCCCGCACCGGTGGCGGCACTGACTCCCAGAGGCACACCCCGCCAAACGCGGGATTGTTCTTGGCCCACTTGTTGCACAGCTTGGCCAGTGTTTTGGTGGGAGCTATCCCTACGCACACGGGAACCCCGACATGGCGCAGCACGGCCTCCTTGATCCCGCGGCCAAGGACCAGCAACTGGTCCGGTTCGCCCTTGACGCCGAGGAACGCCTCGTCAATGCTGTACACCTCCAGCCACGCCGAGTAGCGGGCGAGGAGCTCCATGACGCGGGCGCTGATGTCCCCATACAGCTCATAATTGCTGGACCTGGCCACCAGGCCCCATTCTTTGGCCCGCGGCGCGAGCTTGAACCACGGTTCCCCGGTGGAGATGCCGAGGGCTTTCGCCTCGGGGGACCGGGTAACCGCGCAGCCGTCATTGTTGGACAGGACCACGAGCGGCCGGCCTTCCAGGGAGGGATCGAAGGCGCGCTCTGCCGACGCGTAGAAGCAGTTGACGTCCACATGGGCGATCTGCGGCATCCGCCGCATGGGGGCCGGCCTAGCCACGACGCACCCTACACATGGTGCAGGCACCGGGTGGCAACGCCCCAGATGGTCAGCTCGGACAAAGCGAGCACCCGGATGTCCGGATACCGCGGATTTTCCGCCTGCAGCACCACGCCGTTGCCGGTGATGCGCAGGCGCTTGACCGTTAGTTCTCCGTCCAGGACAGCAATCACCACAGACCCGTCCCGTGGCTCCAGGGCCCGGTTCACAATGAGTTCGTCGCCGTCGCTGATGCCCGCGCCCTCCATGGAGTCCCCAGTCACCCGGACCACGAAAGTGCTTGTGATGTCCTTGATCAGGTGGGCGTTCAGGTCGATCCGGCCATCGAAGTAGTCCTGCGCGGGGGAGGGAAACCCCGCCGCCACTGCCACGGGCGAGATCAGCACCGAGAACAACGAGGCACCCGCATCTATCACGCGGGGACCGATAATAACGCCCACAACACACCCTTATTCGAAAATATGTTCGATAGTTCAGTGTAGCGCCGGACACCGACAACGGCGCCCCGCGGCCAACGTAGACTTGCAGGATGCGGTTGGTTGCAAGCGATATTGACGGAACGATCCTTGGGCACGACGGAAAAATCAGCCCGCGCACCATACGCGCCTTCCAGGCCTGCCGGGACGCCGGCGTCGAACTGGTCTTCGTCACCGGCCGCCCGCCGCGCTGGCTGCACCCGCTGGAGGATCAGCTGGGCCATACCGGGCGCGTGATCTGTTCCAATGGCGCCGTCGTCTGGGACCTCGAAGAAGACCGCCTGGTGTCCGCCCGCGCCCTGGCCACCGGTGCCGTCCTGGAAATCCGCCGCATCATCAAGGAAATCCGGCCCGCCGCACTGTTCGCCGCCGAAACGCTCACCGGGTTCCACCTCGAACCAGGCTTCATCGAAAACGAATCCAGCGAACTCCTGGCCGAGTTCACCCCGGCGCCGCTCAGTGAAACACTCACCGGGGACGACTCCGTGGTCAAATTCCTCGCCATTGTGCGGGAGGGCTCGCCGGACGACTTCCTCGCGGAAGTGGCGCCCGCCGTCGGGCACCTCGCCGCCGCCACCCACTCCTCGCCCGGCGTTGCCATGCTGGAACTGTCCCTCCCCGGCGTGAACAAGGCCGTCACCCTGGCCGAGTACGCTGCCGCACTGGGCATCGAAGCTGCGGACGTGGTGGCCTTCGGCGACATGCCCAACGACATTGAAATGCTCCGCTGGGCCGGGAACGGCTACGCGATGGCCAGCGGCCACCCCGAAGCCATCAGGGCAGCTGGCCAGCAGGCCCCGCATTTTGACGACGACGGCGTAGCCCAGGTCCTGGAGGCCAGGCTCGCTGCGCTGGGCGTCCAGTTTTCCTGACTCCCGCCCCCGTACTTCCAGCTGGCGCTCACCTGGCGTTTACCTTTCCTCTGTAGCGTCGACGGAGGAGGGCACACCCCTCCCCGGCCGGCTCACAGGGGGTTCCGATGGCACGAAGCGTCAAACAGCGCGCAGCGGACACGCCGCTGCGCAAGGCAACGCCTGATCCGCACTGGAAGCAGTTGCGCCAGGGCGACAGGGTCCGCGTCCTGCTTTCACCCGGCTTCCAGGCGAGCGGGGCAGTGGACACCATCACCGCGGATCACACCGCTGTCTGGGTCCACCTCGATGGCGGCCGCGGACGCATCCTGCTGCACTGCGGCGACGGCGTGGACATCCTGCCGTGCGGCGAGACCGACTGCCGGGACTGACGGTGCGGGCCTCGGGTACGCTCGCAGGGTGACCCTGCCCTTTTTTGAACACGCTGACGACGCCGGGCGGCAGCTCCCGATCGGCATGGCCCACCGGGGCTTCTCGGTGGACGGGCTGGAAAACTCCATGGCCGCGTTCCGCGCCGGCGTCGAACTGGGCTTCCGGTACCTCGAAACGGACGTGCACACCACGGCAGACGGCGTGCTGCTGTTGTTCCACGATGAAACCCTGGACCGGGTGACGGACGGCAAGGGCAGGGTGGGGGACCTTGCCGCAGCGGAGGTGGCGAAGGCGCGGATCAGCTGCCGTGAACCCATCCCCACGTTCGACGAACTGGTCAGCGGGCTGCCGGGGGCCAGGCTGAACCTGGACGTCAAGGACTGGAATTCGGTGCGCAGCACCGCCGACGCGATTGAGCGGCACCAGGTGCACCACCGGGTGCTGGTCACCAGTTTCTCGGACCGGCGGCGACGGGCGGTGCTGAAGCTGCTCAGCCGGCCGGTGGCTTCCTCCGCCGGCGTCGCCTCCAACGCCCTCTTCGCCCTCCTGGGACCCGTCCTTCCGCGGCGCGTCTTCCGCCGGATCATGCGCCGGACGCTCCGCGACGTCCAGGCACTTCAGGTTCCCGTGCGCTACGGGCGGGTCCCGGTGGTTACCGCGGGCTTCATCCGGCGTGCCCACGACCTTGGCCTGGTGGTGCATGTCTGGACCATCAACGAGGCCGCTGAGATGCACCGCCTCCTCCAGTTGGGGGTGGACGGCATTGTCACGGACCGGGCGGACCTGCTGCGCGAGGTTCTGGTTGCACGCGGCCAGTGGCCGCCGGCGCAGGAAGCCTAGGCTCCCTGCGGGACTACTCGCCGGGGCTGGCCAGGTGGCGCTCCAGGCCGTCGACGTCCAGGCGCGTGTTCCAGCTGGCCCAGTCCTCTGGCCGCACGGAAGGCCGTCCCAGCAGGTAGCCCTGGCCGGCGCTGATGCCCAGCTCCGTCAGTACCTTGAGCTCGCCCACCGTCTCGATGCCCTCGGCCACCAGGATGATGCCGAGCTGGTCCGTGAAGTCCACCAGGCAGGCCGCCAGGGCGCGCTGGACGCCGTCCTTGTCGACGTCGCCGATCACGTTGCGGCCCACCTTGAGGAAGTCCGGCTTCAGGTGGATCATCCTGCTCAGTGCGCCGGCTCCGGTGTGGGTGTCGTCCACGGCGATCCGGAGGCCCTTCTCCCGCAGCGGATTGAGCGCGGAGATGAACTGGAGGTATTCCTCTTCCGGAATGTCTTCAGTCAATTCGAGCACCACCCGGTCGATGGGAAGCTCGATGTGCTCGAACAGTTCCGGCAGGCGCGGGTCCATGCAGGACGTGGGTGAGATGTTGAGCGACACGTAGAGGGAGCCGGGCAGGTCACGGGCGGCCGCTGCGGCCGAGCCAAGGGCAGAGAACTCAAGGTTTGCGCCCAGGCCCACCGCCTCTGCCTCGGCAAACCAGAGTTCCGCGGTGGCGCCGTCGTCGCTAACGAACCGCGAGAGCGCCTCCGCGCCCACCACGGTCTTTCCTTCCAGCCCGTAGATGGGCTGGAACGCGGTCATCAGCATCCGGTTTTCCAGCAGGGCACTGATCCTGGAGGCGCTGCGGATGGCGTCCAGCTGCTCGGCCAGCTTGGGCGGAAGTGCGGGCGGCGCCAGGCGCATCTGCCGGAGGGACTCAATGGTTTCCGACGTGTTGGCGTCGCTGCTCCGGGCCTCCAGGAGATATTCCAGCAGGGCCCTCTCGGGCACGCCGGGATTCTCATCGAGGCTCTGGCTCAGCCGCTGCCGGACAGCGGCTCCCGCGGGATCCGCATCCGCCAGTACGGCGGCGATAATTCCCCATGCCTGTACACGAACCGACATTAGCTACGCCCCCAGTTGACGAAGTAATGACCCATTGGCCCATTAATGTTCAATTTCAAAAACGCCTTTTAGAGTCCGGTGCTGCTGTGAGACCTGAAATTCCGCGGCGACGAAAACCGGACACCGCACGCTGATCGTATAACGGCGGACACAAAAGCGCAGTAGTTTGCGCACTACTGGTTAGCGCTTTCCGCCCGCTCCTTCAATAACGCAGGGATCTGGTCGGGCGGGACCGGCCTGCCGAAGTAGTAGCCCTGTGCGCTTCGGCAGCCCAGGCCGCGAAGGATTTCCGCCTGCTGCGCCGTTTCCACGCCCTCCCAGACAGCTTCAAGGCCGCAGGCACGCACCAGCTGGAGGACTGCCGCCACCAGGGCCGGCTGGCTGGGGTCGCTCTCCAGCCCGGTGATCAACGACCGGTCAACCTTGACCCGGTCCACCGGCAGCCGGCGGAGGTAACTGATGGACGAGTAGCCGGTGCCGAAGTCGTCAATTTCAATGCCCACGCCCAGGCCCCGCAGGCCGCCCAGCGAGTACCGGTCCAGCTCATTGCCCTTGACGATGGCCACTTCCGTCAATTCCAGAACCACCTGTTCAGGCCGGACGCCGGTTTCTTTCAGGACATTGCGGACGTCCTCGATGAACTGCAGGCTTTGGAGGTCGGTGGCGGAGATGTTGATCCGCACGGAAAAGACGCTGTCCACCAGCGAGGCATCGATCCATTCCCGCAGCTGCCGCACGGCGGTCCGGAGCACCCACAGGCCCAGCTCGGAGATCAGTCCCGCTTCCTCGGCCAGCGGGATGAACTCGTCCGGCATGATGAAGCCCCGGGTGGGATGGTTCCAGCGGACCAGCGCCTCCATGCCCTCGACCCGTCCGCTGCTGAGCTCCACCACAGGCTGGTAGTAGAGGGTCAGCCCATCTTCCTTGATGGCCGCGCGAAGGTCATCCACCAGTTGGCTGCGCAGCCGCCGCATCAGCAGCAGCGCGGGTTCGAAACGGTGCAGCTTGTTCTGGCCCTCGGCCTTGGAAGCGTACATGGCGACGTCGGCCTCCATCAGCATGTCCTCGGGGCTCTGGCCCTCGCTGCCCACGCTGAGCCCGATGCTGGCCCCGCAGCGCACGCTGCGGCCCGGTAATTCGATGGGTTCACTGAGTGCTGCCAGGATGCGGTGCGCCACGATGGCGGCCTGGTCCGGCGACGCCGAGGGCATGACGATGGCGAATTCGTCGCCGCCCAGGCGGGCAACGACGTCGGAACCGCGCACCGCGCCCCGCAGCCGTTCGCCCACGGTCACCAGCACCTGGTCACCGGCCGTATGCCCAAGGCTGTCATTGATGGACTTGAAGGCGTCCAGGTCCATCAGCAGGATCGCCGGGCATTCCCCGGCTGGTTCCGGGCCCTTTTCGCCGGCGGCCTGCAGCGCGGTCCTAAGGGCGTCGATGAGGGCAGAACGGTTGGCCAGGCCGGTCAGGGGGTCTTGCATCGCCATCTTCTGCATTTCCAGATGGGCTTCGTGGAGGAGCTGGGTCCGGACCTGGACCCGCTGCTCAAGTTCCTGGTAGATGACCTGCAGGTCCTCGGCCAGCAGGTTGGTGCCCATGATGATGGCATCGAGTTCGTCCCGGGCGGGGGAGACCTCAATCCGGGAGGTGAGGTCGCCGGAGGCAAGCCGGACAATGCCTTCCAGCAGCTGGGAAAGCCGGGGGTCGTCGTCGGCAAACATCGCCAGTCCTCCTTCCGGCTTAGTTGACCTGGGCGTGGTCGGTGCCAACGGGAAGGCTGACAGTGACCGTGGTCCCGGCGCCCAGGGTGGAGGCCACATCGATTCTGCCGCCGTGGCGGTCCACGATGTCCTTGGAGATGGCCAGGCCCAGGCCGGTCCCCGGGATGGCCCCGTTCATGGCGTTGGATGCCCGGTAGAAGCGGGTGAACACGTGGTTGATCTCGTCGCTGGAAATGCCGATGCCGGTATCGGCGATCCGGACGGTGGCCCACTTTGATCCGTCGGCTCCGGCGTGGGATTCGCTGCCCACCTCGATCCGCCCGCCGCTGGGGGTGAACTTGATGGCATTGGACACCAGGTTGGTGAAGACCTGCTGCAGCTGCACCTCGTCGGCGAGAATCTCCGGATCCTCCGGTACAGGATCGACGTCGATGGTGACGTTCTGCAGGGTGGCCAGTGGCCGCAGCGCTGCGGCCACCAGGTCGAGGGTCTGCCCCAGGCGCACCGGTGCCCGGTGCATCATGGTGTCGTCCAGGCCCCCGCGAGAGACGCTGAGCATATCCTCCATGAGGGTCCGCAGCCGTTCGGTATTGCGGACCACGATGTCCAGCATCTGGTGGACTTCCTTGGACACCGGGTGCTCAGTGCTTTCTTGGATCATGTCCAGGTACGCCATGATCGAGGTCAGCGGCGTCCTCAGCTCGTGGTTCACCGTGGCCAGGAAGTCCGTTTTGGCCTTATCGAGTTCGCGCAGCTGCTTGACCACCTGCTGCTGGCTGTTGATCAGGTGGCTTTGGATCAGTCCGTATGCGGCGTTGCCCGCCACGTGCTGGATCAGCCCCAGCTCGGCGCTGGACCAGGTCCGGGGCCGGTCCATCATGGCGATCCAGATGATGCCCAGGGAGGACTTACCTTCACCGATGGGAATTGCCAGGGTGGAGGCGGCCCCGGCGACGGCAGGGGCGGCCCTGACGGGGGCATGTGCGTCAGCCTCGCTTCCTTCGGCAGCCAGCGTTTCCGTGCCGGCCCAGAGCGCATCCGCCGTGGCCCGGGCGTCATCCTCGCCGGGCAGGGCGTCGGGGTGCAGTTCCACCAGGCCGCGCCGGTGCCAGGTGGCCGTGATGACCGGGACCCTGTGGTCCTCGAAGGTGGCAAGGACAACGTAGTCGGCCTTGAAGGTCCGGCCGAATCCGGCCACGACGTGGTCGGCAATCTCCTGGGGATCGTTGGTGGCCCGGACTGCCGCCGAGACTTCACGCAGCTGTTCGCGGAGCCCTTCGGCCTCCTGCCGGGAGGCGCGGCGGCGGGACACCTGCTCGATAAGGACCGACGCGCGGTGGACCAGTTCCTGCGGTGCGGGCGGTTTGGTGATGCAGTCGTGGACACCGGAAGGGTTCGCTGCCGCAATGTCCGCGGGGTCGTCCAGGTCCACCATCACCAGGACCGGGGCGTTCGTCCTGACCCCTGACAGCGGCGCGTCCGCGACGATGACGGCGGGTTCGCCGGCGTCCAGCAGCCGGGCGAGCCCATCGGCGTCGGCGGCTTCCAGGACGGTGTAGCCGGCGTCCCGCAGGGCGTGTGCGTTGAGGGCCAGCCGGCCGGCGTCGGGATCGGCGACGATGGCGGTGCGGGGCGGGCGCGCGTCACTCGGGACAGCCGTCACAGTGCTCCCTTCCCTCCCAGTTGAGTACATTGTAGGGGGATGCCGGGCGCCAGTGGCCACCACAGCCCTCCCGCGCCGCAACGGGCCGCCAAAGCCCGGGGCGCGCCGTAATGTGGCGGAAGGTGCGCCGCCTCGCGCGGGCGGGAACATATATTTGAGCCGTGCCATCCCGAACCAGACCGACGTTGTCCGCCTTGCGGAAGTACCTGATGATCCCCAAGCTCGTCAGGTTGTCGCGGAGCGCTCCGAAGGACCGGCACAAGGCATGGGACCAGTATTGGGCCCGCATCACCGCCACCGGCCCCGGCGGCGAGGTCCTGTGGGACTCGGGCACCGACCACGAATTCCTCGGCTACAAGAACAACCTCCTGCGCTACCTTGACCCGGCCCTTCCGGTGGTGGACACCGGCTGCGGCCACGGCAGCTTCACCTGGGCGCTCGCCGGCGTTTTCCCCCGGGTGGTTGGCGTGGATGTATCCCCGCACGCTGTGGAGATGGCCCGGCGGCAATCCGCAGGAGGCGCCAACCCCGCCTTTGAAGCCCGCGACATGACGGCACCGGGCGCCGGCGCTGCCCTGGCGGAGTCCATCCATGCCGGTGTTGAGGGCGCCAATGTCTTTATCCGGGGAGTCCTGCACGTCCTCGATCCGGCCCACCAGAAGGCGCTCGTGGAGAACCTGCGGACACTTGCAGGAAACCGCGGCACGGTCTTCATGGCGGAAACCAATTTCCACGGGAATCCGGTGGAGTACGTGTCCCACCTGGGTGCCAGCACGCACGGCATCCCGGCGCCGCTGGAACTGGCCATCCGCGGGCTGCCGATGCCCGGGCATTTCGGACCCGCCGAACGCGAACGGGCGTTCCCGACGTCGCAGTGGGAACTCCTGGAAGACGGCCATGTTGCCATCGAAACCAACCCCGTGACGGGCGTCCCCGGACAGGACCGGGTGCCTGGCTACTATGCGGTGGTCCGTCCGCGGCGGTAGCGCGCGGCCCTGCTTTTCCGCATGTTTCCGCAGGCTTGTGCGCATCCCCGCAGGCCATCCACACCCTACCTGCGCGGGTCCTTGACAGCGGGCGGATCCGGAGGCTCCATGGTAAGTAGACTTATCAGTTGGGCCGCAGGAAAGGAAAACGGCTGTGGCAGGGGATCAAGGCAACACCGCCCGCAAGTTCATTCCGTCCGGGGTACTCCGCCGGCTGCTGCTGCCACCAACTTACGGGCGGCATGTCACGCCGGTTACCGAATTCACCGTCTTGTCCGTGGAGGTGTGGGCATCAGGGCTGGTAGTCAACATCCACCTGCCATCGGACGGCGCGCCTGAGCCGCGGCTCACGCTCCAGGACCACTTCGGGACCAAATACACACTGCAGGATTCGGCCACGGTCGGTACCCGCAACCTGCAGGTCTTTACCCCCACGGTGCCTCCCGGCACCAGGAGCCTGACCGTCAGGTCCGCGGACGACGACGGCCGGCCAGTGGTGACCTTCGCCGTGCCCTTGATGGCCGTACCCGAGGCCGGGGCCGGCGTTGCGGACGGACCGGATGGGCGCTCCGGCGCCACGGACGCGCCCTACGCGCCCGAACTCCGCCGGCCCGCCTGAACTGCGTCCGTATTACGCCACGGCAAGCGCTTTCCCTGGCTTAGCTGGCAAGATGGACCGCATGCGCATTCTTATTGCTCCGGACAAGTTCAAGGGGTCCCTCACGGCGGCGGAAGCGGCCGCAGCCATCGCCGAAGGGGCGTTGCGGGTCTACCCGGATGCCGTGGCCACCCAATTCCCCATCGCCGACGGCGGGGAGGGTACCCTGGAAGCCGCCGTCGCGGCCGGGTACGAGGAGCGGCTCAATGCCGTGGTGGGGCCGATCCTGGCTCCCGTCGGCGCTGCCTGGGCCATCCATAAGTCGGCCGGCGGCACGGCCACGGCAGTGATCGAAACGGCGCAGGCGTCCGGACTGGCTGACATGGAACCGACCCCCGCGAATGCGCTGCGCGCCCACAGCTACGGTTGCGGCCAGCTCATCGCCGCCGCCCTGGAGGCCGGCGCCACCGAGATCGTACTTGGCTTGGGCGGTTCGGCAATGACCGACGGCGGGAGCGGTGCCCTGCGCGCCCTCGGATTGAAGCCCCTCGATGCTGCCGGCAATGTGGTGCCGCTGGGCGGCGGGTCACTGGCCGACGTCGTATCCCTGGACACGTCCGGGCTGGACCCGAGGCTCGCCGCCACCACGTTCCGGATCGCCGTGGACGTCCGCAACCCGCTGTATGGGCCCTCCGGCGCGGCCCACGTCTTCGGCCCCCAGAAGGGCGCGGACCAGGACGCCGCGGAACTGCTCGACGCCGGCCTGCGCAACTGGGCGTCCATCCTGCGGGAAGTAACGGGCCGGGACGTGAATGTCCCCGGCGCAGGCGCCGCCGGCGGCTTCCCGGCGTCGTTCCTTGCTTTCACCAACGCCACGCTGGAAGGCGGCTTTGCCCTGGTGGCCGGACTGACCGGCCTGGCCCGCCAGCTGGACAGCGCGGACCTGGTGATCACCGGCGAAGGGTCCATGGACTCGCAGTCACTGACCGGCAAAGCGCCGATCGCGCTCGCCGACGCGGCCAGGGAACGCGGGATTCCAGTGATCGTGGTGGCCGGCCGGATCCTGGTGACCCTTGAGGATCTCGCCGGACACGGTGTGGTCGGCGCGGCGCAGCTGCTGGACGTCGCCTCGAGCCCGGAAGACGCCGTCGCCAACGCGGGCAAGTACCTCGCCTGGGCAACCAGCCAGGTGCTGGAAGGTGCCTAGCCGGGCGCGCCGCCCCTAACCAGCCTGCGTATCACTGCTCGTTGCCGGGAGGGGGCGGGAACGCTTGTCCTGAGGCCCGCTTGTTGAGCCGGAGCGGAACGAATACCAGCAGCACCACCAAGACGCCCAGCAAGGCTCCGCCGGCGGTGACTCCGGCGGAACGGCCGGCCGTGACGTCGAAGACCAAGGCGGCCGTTCCGGCGCTGAGCAGGGCGATGCCGCCAAGGGCGATTTTGGTGATGGTGTCCGCGCTGGACACCAGTGTTTCCTTCAGCCGTTTCCTGAACAGCCTGCGGTGCACGCTGACCGGGAGCAGGATGAAGGCGGTGGTGAGGGCGGCCACCACCACGTTCGCGAGGTAAAGGCTCACCTCGACATCGTCAAGGGTTTGAAACCGCTGCTGGAACGGCAGCGTCAGCAGGAAGCCGGCCAGGATCTGCACCCCGGTCTGGAGTACTCGAAGCTCCTGCAGGAGTTCCGCCCAGTTGCGGTCCAGCTGCTCCTCGCGGGTCTCATTCCGTCCCGTCCGGCCCGTGTAATCCTCCACGTTGGACACCGGTCCTCCTTCCTCGCAGGCCAAGGCCCAGGTCTTCTTTCTACTCCTCACGTACCCGGAAACAAGGCTGCCCCGTTGCACTTGCACCCATATTTGATAAGTTTGCTGATTATTACCCGTCGTTGGCACACCAGGAGGAAGCATGACGCAGGAAAACCAGCAGGCTGAACCCGAGTCGGCCCCGGGCGGCTACGGCACCCCCACTGCCGAGCAGGAGGCGGCCGGCACGCAAGGCCAGGAGTCCGGCGGCACGTCGTCCGCCGGCGCAGACACCAACCAGCCGCAGCAGGGCGGGGGCAACGAACCCGTCCCGCACGATATGGATCTTCCCTCAAGCGCCGCCGAAATCGATGAGTCGAATGACGATTCCCAGGGGTCCGCGCCGGTTTCCTCGGAATCCGGCCAGGAAGCCACCGGGCTTCCGGACGGCAGCGGCAACGACCTCCCGCGGGAGGAATCGCCGAACGACGACGACGAGAGCTTCGACGCCGGATAAGGCACCTCACCCGGGCCTTGCACAACCGTGCGGGGGTTGGGATGAGCACTGACATCGCCAGAAAGCTGCGGGGACGCCGGAACCTTCCGGCGTCCCCGCAGCGTTCCGGCAATTCGGATGCCGGGTGGCTTCGCTCAGTCGTTGCTGCTGAAGGCGGCGTCGAAGCTGGTTTGGGAGGCCGGGAAGTCGAACTTCTTGAGCGCGGCGAGTGCTTCGGGGGCGCCGTGGAGCCGGTCCATTCCCGCGTCTTCCCATTCGACGCTGATGGGTCCGTTGTAGCCGATGGCGGTGAGGGCGCGGAATGAGGCTTCCCAGGGGACGTCGCCCCGGCCGGCGGAGACGAAGTCCCAGCCGCGGCGCGGATCGCCCCAGGGCAGGTGGGAGCCCATGACAGTGTTCCGTCCGGTCTGGCGGATCTTGGTGTCCTTGCAGTCCACGTGGTAGATCCGGTCCTTGAAGTCCCAGATGAAGGAGACGGGGTCGATGCCCTGCCACATCATGTGCGAGGGGTCCCAGTTCAGCCCGAACGCTTCGCGGTGGCCGATCGCTTCGAGGGTGCGGACGGTGGTCCAGTAGTCGTAGGCGATTTCGGAGGGGTGGACCTCGTGGGCGAAGCGGACCCCGCATTCGTCGAAGACATCCAGGATGGGGTTCCAGCGGTCGGCGAAGTCCTGGTAGCCGGCGTCGATGACTTTTTCCGGAACCGGTGGGAACATGGCGACGTATTGCCAGATGGAGGAGCCCGTGAACCCGACGACGGTGTCCACGCCGAGTGCTTTGGCAAGCCGGGCGGTGTGTTTCATTTCCTCGGCGGCGCGGGTGCGGACGCCTTCGGGGTCGCCGTCGCCCCAGACCTTGGATCCGACGATGGCCTGGTGGCGGAAGTCGATGGGGTCATCGCAGACGGCCTGGCCTTTGAGGTGGTTGGAGATGGCCCAGACCTTGAGGTTGTACTTGTCCAGAATCTCCAGTTTGGAGTCGACGTAGCCGGGTTCGTCCCAGCGCCAGGCGTCCAGATGGTCGCCGGAGACGGCGATTTCCAGGCCGTCGTAGCCCCAGCCGGAGGCGAGCTTGGCGACTTCTTCGAAGGGCAAATCGGCCCACTGGCCGGTAAACAGGGTGAAGGGGCGGGGCATGCGGGGGCTCCTCGGATTGGGACTGGTGGCTGGTTTGGGGGCGCGTTAGTGGCGGACCACGGTGAGGGTGCTTTTGTTGGCCGCGGATTCTTCCACGGCGTTCAGGATGTACTGGACGTTCAGTCCTTCTTCGAACGACGGCGAAGGCTGGGTTCCGTCCTGGATGGCCAGCAGGAAGTCGCGGATTTGGTGGGTGAAGCTGTGTTCCCAGCCGATGATGTGCCCTTGCGGCCACCACGCTTCCAGGTAGGGGTGCTCGGGTTCGTTGACCAGGATCCGGCGGAAGCCCTGCTCCCGGACCGGGACGGTCGCGTCGAGGAAGCCGAGTTCGTTGAGGTTTTCGAGGTCGAACAGGAGGCTGCCCTTCTCGCCGTAGACCTCGATCTGGAAGGAGTTCTTCCGTCCGGTGGCCATCCGGGACACCTCCACTGAAGCGACTGCCCCGGAGGTGAGGGACAGGGTGGCCCAGGCTGCGTCGTCGACCGTGACGTCCTCGGTACCGCCGGCGCCCGGGCGCCGGTCCACGAAGGTGTGCAGCCGGCCGCTGACCTCGCTGACCTGGTCGCCCAGCAGGAAGAGGACCTGGTCGATGGCGTGGCTGGCGATGTCCCCCAGCGCGCCGGACCCGGCGGTTTCCTTCCGCAGCCGCCAGGTCATGGGGGACTGGGCGTCGGCGAGCCAGTCCTGCAGGTAGGCTGCGCGGACGTGCCGGACCGTGCCCAGGCGTCCCTCGGCGATCAGTTCCCTGGCCAGGGCCAGTGCCGGCACGCGCCGGTAATTGAACCCGATCATTGACTGCACTCCCCGGGCCCTGGCCTTGGCGGCCGCGGCGGTCATGAGCTCGGCCTCGGCCAGGGTGTTGGCCAGGGGCTTTTCCACCAGCACGTGCTTGCCCGCCTCCAGCGCGGCGATGGCGATCTCGGCATGCATCCAGCCCGGTGCGCAGATGTCCACGATGTCGATGTCATCCCGGGCGATCACGGCGCGCCAGTCCGTGGCCGACTCCGCCCAGCCATACCTGGTTGCCGCCTCCGCCACGGCGGTGGCGTCCCGGCCGACGAGGACCTTCTGCTCGAAGGCCGGCACGTCGAAGAAGCTGGCCACGTTCCGCCATGCATTGGAGTGCGCCTTGCCCATGAAGGCGTAGCCGATGGCGGCCACCCCCAGTGGACGGGAAACAGGGCGCGGGGCCTGCCGGGAGGCGGCGGATTCGGAGGGGTGTGCGGGTGTGCTCATGATGCGTTCCTGCTTGCCTGTCAGAGTGTGGCGGTTTCCGGGGCCCAGTCCTCCGGGATGGCGGAGGATGCGGGGGCTGAGCTTTCGACGTCGATGAACGTGCCGGCGTCGATGGACTCACTGATGGAAACCATGGTGTCCAGCACGTGGTACGCCAGGTCGCCGGTGGCGCGGTGCGGAACGCCGGCGCGGATGGACCGTGCCATGTCCAGTACGCCCATGCCGCGGCCGTTGGCGGGCCCGGTGGCCGGAACGGTGGTCCAGTCCTCGTCGCCGGCACGCCAGAGCTTGATGTCGCCGGTGAAGTAGTTGGGATCCGGCAGCGACAGGGTTGCTTCGGTGCCCGTGATCTCCACGAAACCCATCCGGGTCCGTGGCGACTCGAAGGAGAAGACGCTGTGCGAGGAGGCGCCGGACTCGAACTGTGCCATGGCCGAGACGTGGGTGGGCACCTCGACGGTGAACTCCTCGCCGGCCTTGGGGCCGGAACCGATGACACGGACGTCCTTGGCCTTGGACCCGACGGCGGCCACCTTGCGGATGGAACCAAAGGCCTGGACCAGGGTGGTGAGGTAGTACGGTCCCATGTCGAACAGCGGGCCGGCGCCGTGCTGGAAGAGAAACGCGGGGTTGGGGTGCCAGGATTCCGGGCCGGGGGTCTGGAACGTGGTCATTGCCGTCAGCGGGGTGCCGATGTCGCCGCGCTGGATCAGGCGCAGGGCGGTCTGGATCCCGGCGCCGAGGAACGTGTCCGGGGCGCAACCGAGGCGGATGCCTGCGGTGTCCGCGGTCTTGAGCAGGCCCAGGCCGGATTCGCGGTCAAGGGAGAACGGCTTCTCGGTCCAGACGTGCTTTCCGGCGTTGACGGCGGCGGTGGCCACCTGCACGTGCGCTGCAGGGATGGTGAGGTTGACGATGATCTCGACGTCGGGGTGGTTCAGGGCCTTCTCCACCCCGCCCCACTCGGGGACGCCGTACTCCTTGGCGCGGGCCTCGGCCGCCTCCTCGAAGAGGTCCGCGATCACGTGGACCTTCAGGTCCGGAAAAGCGGTCAGGTTGTCCAGGTACTGCTTGCTGATCACCCCGGCGCCGATGACACCGACGCCCACCGGGCCCTTGCGGAGAGACGTTGCTGCTGGAGTGCTCATGCGTGTGCCCCCTCGGCTGCGGTGTTGCTGTTGAGGAAAGCGAGGCTCTCGGCGATGCCTTCGAAGATGTCACCCGCGTAGTCGTCGAACTCCACGACGCCCACTTCCAATGACTTGGCTGCGGCGATGACGTCCATGACCGGTACTTTGCCCTGGCCGGCCGGCTGCTGGGCCTTGTTGTCAGTGGTGAGGGGGCCGTCCTTGATGTGGATGAACTTCACGCGGTCACCCAGCTTGGCCAGGATGTCCACCGGGTCCTGGCCGCCAACGGCTACCCAGTACGTGTCCACTTCCAGGACCAGCTCCGGGTCCAGCAGGGATTCGAAGTATTCCAGCGCAGTACGGCCGTCAATGATGGACTCAAGTTCCCAGGCGTGGTTGTGGTAGCCCACCCGGATGCCGTATCCCGCGCCCTTCTTTGCGGCCGCGTTGAGCTTGGCTGCCGTGGCCTGGATGTCCTCGGCCGTCTGCCAGTGCTCGGCCGGCAGGAACGGGTCAATGACGGTGCTGATGCCCAGCTCCTTGGCGGCGGTGAAGATCTCGTCCTGGTCCTGGCTCATCAGCGGGGCGTGGCCGGAGGGTGCCGTGAGGCCGTTCTCTTTCAGGGCTGCGCCGAGTTCCTTGGCCGTGGCCACGAAGTTGTAAGGCTCCACCTGGGTGAAACCAATATCGGCCACCTTCTTGATGGTGCCGGGAAGGTCTTCGGAGATGGCGTTGCGGAGCGTGTAGAGCTGAAGTGAGTAGGACATGTGTTTCCTTAGCAGTTTTGTGGAGCGGTTGGACGAGAGCCGGAGGTCAGCGGCCGGCCAGGGAGCCGCCGATGCCACCGACGCTGAAGTATTTGTTCAGGGCGGCGAACACGATGACGGGCGGGAGCATCATGACCACGGCCAAAGCCATGACTGAGGTCCAGTCTGTCGCGTTTTGCTGGAAGAAGGACTGCACGCCCATGGGAAGGGTGAAGATTTCGTTCGAGCGGAGGAAGACGATGGCGACGAGGTAGTCGTTCCAGGCCAGGAGGAAGGCGAAGATCGCGGTGGAGAGGACGCCGGGCAGGGAATTCCGCAGGACCACTTTGGTGAAGGATCCGAAGACGGAGCAGCCGTCGATCCAGGATGCTTCCTCGAGGCTGATGGGGATGGAGTCGAAGTACGCGGCCATCATCCAGGTGGCCACCGTCATGGTGGAGCCGACGTAGATGATGGTCAGGCCCAGGAGGTTGTCCACCAGGCCCATCCCGGCGAACAGGATGAACAGCGGCACCACGGAGGTGATGATGGGCAGCGACTGCATGACGAATAGGAGCAGGGAGTAGCCGGAGACGGCTTTGGACCGGCCGCGCGAGAGGACGTAGCCGGCGGGTGCGGCCACGGCCACCGATACCACCACTGTGGACAGGGTGGTGACCAGGCTGTTCTTCAGCCAGGTGGCGGCGAGGGTCTTGGAGAAGACGTTGTTGAGGTTCTCGAAGGTCAGGCCGGTGGCGGTGCTGTTGGGGCCGGGGGTGAAGGCGAGCACAACGGTGACCATGATGGGCACCAGCACGACCGCGGTGATGATGAGGATGGCGATGAACCGCCACCAGCGGCCGCGCTGGCCCGCCTCGGAGAGTACCCGGCGGGCGTTGCCTGCCTGGCCGACTCCCAGGGCCGGGCCGGATTGCGGATGGGCGTGGACTGCTGCGCTCATTATTCGACACTCGACTTTCGGATCTGGCGGTACAGGATGACCGAGATGACCACCAGGGTCATGGTCATGAGGAAGGCGATGGCCACGCCGGGGCCGGTGGCGAAGTCCTGGAACACCGTCCGGTAGGCCAGGACCACCAGGGAGGTGGTGGCGTTGACCGGGCCGCCGCCGGTGAGCAGGTAGATGGTGGGGAAGTCGTTCACGCAGAAGATGGTCATCAGGATCCAGCTGATGTAGGTGGAGCGGGCGATCAGCGGCAGGGTGATCTGGGTGAACTGCTGCCAGCGGCTGGCGCCGTCCATGCTGGCGGCCTCATACACGGTGGTGTCCACCGAGGCCAGGGCGGCCGAGATCATCATCATCATGAACGGGAAGCTGACCCAGACTTTGAAGGCCATCACGGTGATGGAGGCCAAGGTGGGGTCTGCCAGGAACAGCGGGGTACCCAGGCCAAGGTTCCGGAACAGCGCGGGAATCAGGCTGTCAGGGGTGGCCACCAGCCAGTTCCAGGCGGTGGAGGACACCACGATCGGCACCACCCAAGGCAGGAGCAGCAGGACCTTGAACGTGTTGCCGGCGGGGATTTTGGTACGCAGGAGCAGGGCGAGGCCCAGGCCCACGAGCCAGGATCCGAACACACCGACGATGGTGAACCAAAGGGTGAACTGGGCGGCTTTCCAGAACGCCGGCGAGGTCAGGACGGTGGAGAAGTTCTGGACGCCGACGAAGTTGCCGGTCTGGAGCAGGTCACCGTCGTGCGTGGCCTGGACCGCGGCGTAGATCAGCGGGTAGCCGTGGATCAGGACCAGGAGGACCATAGAGGGGAGCAGGAGCCAGAAGAAGGTCCTGGTGGCCTGGGCCGAGAGCTTGCTCTTGCGTTTGCCGGGGGCGGTCCCGGACCCGCCGGGGGCAACCCCGCGGCGGGCCCGGGCCAGGCCGGACTGTGCAGTGGTGGAGGACATGGCGGACGCTTACTTCTTCAGGACGGACTCGAGGCCGGACTGGAAGGTCTGCAGGGCGGTCTTGGCGTCGGCCTTTCCGGTGATGATGGTCTGGCTGAACTGGTTCAGGGCCTGGCCGCCGTCGAGCGCGGCAAGGTTGGCGTTCAGCTTGCTGCCCTGGGAGGCGAAGGTCTTGGCGATCGGCTGCCAGTCCTTGACGATCTTGACGTTGTTGGGATCGTCCGCGAATTCGGGCATCTCCGTGATGGACTTGAAGACCGGCAGTGCGGACATGAGCTTCTTCTGCCACAGCTGCTTGAGCTGGCCAAGGTAGTACACCAGGAACTCCTCGGAGGCGTCCTGGGACGGGGTGTTGGTGTACATCATGATGTTGTTCGGGAACACAATGGTGGCTTTGTCCCCGTGCGGGCCCTTGATCGGGTCAGCCACCAGGAGGTCGCCTGAGGTGTCGCCCACGCGCTGCGGAACGTTCACCTGGAAGAGGCCGTAGCCTGCCTTGCCGTCCTTCCACTGGGCTGACATGTTGTCGGTGGTGTAGCTGACCGCGGCGGGGTCCACGATGCCGTTGGACACGAGCTCCAGGACGAACTCCATGGCCTCTACGTTGCGGTCGTTCAACAGGTCCAGCTCGCCGTCCTTGTTGAACACGCCTCCGCCGTTGTTGACCATCATCATGATCATGGAGTGGTTGGCGTAGTTGTTGCCGGCACCTGCGCCGGTGGTGAAGCCGAAGGCGCCGACCTTCTTCAGGGCCTTGCCGGCTTCAAGGAGGGACGGCCAGTCCGTGGGCAGGGCAACGTTGGCTTTCTCGAAGAGGGACTTGCGGTACCAGAAGACGCGCATGTCCAGCTGCCACGGAACGGCAACGTAGCCCTTGTCCGACTTGAACGGGTCCAGTACGCCGGGCAGGAAGTCGTCGAACTGGCCGTTCGCCTTGAGCTTGTCGATCACCTTGTCCGCGTAGGCTATCTGGCCCTGCTGCTCGAACTGGAACGCCTGGAAGCCGCCGCCGGTGGAAACCGCGGGGCCGGTCTTGGAAGCAATCGCGGAGGAGAAGGTCTGGTAGAAGTTGTTCCACTGGATGATCTGGTAGCTGGCCTTGCTGCCGCTGGCACCGGAGAAGCCCTCTGCGATGCTCTTGGCAGCATCGTTGTAGGCCGGCGTTGCCCAGGGCATGTCCCAGAACTTGACGGTTCCGGCGGCCCCGCCTCCGCCGCCCTGCGACGCCGAGCCGCCACCACAGGCTGCCAGCAGCGGTACGGAGGCAGCGGCAGCTGTCAGGCCCAGGAAGCCGCGGCGGGAGAAGGAGCGGCGTGGTTCGGAAGATGCATTCATGGTGTGTCCTTTCGGGACCGTCGGGCGCAGTGTGCCGTTGGTACGGTCCTGCTCATCGTTGAGAGTGGAGGTGGGACTGGACTGCGGTATCAGTTGCGTATGCGGCGGCTGGTTATGTGGCGGTCAGGGTTGCGTAGAGGTCGGTCAGCCGGGCAAAGCCGGCCAGATCGTCCGGCCTGGTGCCGGCGCTGAGGTGCTCCTTCAGGCGCCGCCACGCAAACCGGTGGGCGGATTCGTACAGGGTGGGAAGCAGGAGGTTGCCGTGCGGCCCGGTGACCCGGACCTCGGCCGGCCAAGCGGCGTCCGGGTCGGGGACCTGGACGGCCACCCCGCCGTCGGCGGTGTAGAGGCGGATGTCGACGCCGGCGGGCCGGGCGGCGGTGAGCACGCCCTGGGCGGTGAACGGCGCACCGTTGGCGAGCCTGCCGCTGACCGTGTAACCGGAGGCGTCCCGACGCAGGACCGCCACGCCGTCAAGTTGGCCGGTGACGGCCAGCAGCGCGGCGAGGTGGTCGCTGAGGAGTTGCCGTGGATCGGTGCCGGGCGGCGCCGTCGCCACGCTGTCCAGCAGCGAGGCGGTTCCCAGTCCGCTGCGTACCGCGGCGCGGGCATCCGGGCCGGAACCCTCGGCAACCAGGGCCGGGTTCGCGGCCCAGCGGAGGTCAAGGACGACGACGGCCCCCGCGGCGTCTGCCACAGCCGCCAGCTCCGAGGTGTCCTCGGGAACGGGGTTGGCGACCATAATGCCGCGCGCCCCTGACTGCACGGCGCCGGCGGCTTCAGCGGTCCAGCCGCCGCTGCCGGCGACCACCAGGACGTCGGCCGGGCCGGTGTGGCCGGCCGGGACGGGCCCGAACGTTTCAGGCAGTGATGCCACGGTCTGCGTGACCGCGCCGGCCTCCCGGGCGGCCGGCGTTGCCTGCACCGTGAATTGGGCGCTCATGCGGAAACTCCCGCCGTGCGGGTTGCGTTTGCATGGTCCGCGGCGCCGGTTGCCACGGTGGCTTCTGCGATGGACAGGGCGAACGTGAGGTCGTCGATCAGGGTTTGGGCGGACTGGGCCTGCAGGGTTCCGTTGGCGAGCCCGGCGAGTTCGCGCCACTCGCCCTCGTATCCGTTGTGGCCGTAGGGGCCGAAGCTGGTGGTTTCGCTGCCATCGCTGCGGGTGAAGGTGGCCACTGCGGAGCCGGCCTGGACGTAGGAGGGCGTGAAGTCGATGCGGAGCGCCGAATCGTCGGCGATGGCCTCGAATGTCCACTCGGGCTTCCAGGTGCCGTTCATGACGGCCCGCAGTTCTATGACGCGGGACGGGGTCCGGAGCGAGACGGTGTAGCCGAACGGGCGGACGTGCCGTGCCTGCAGGACCTCTACCTGCTCGAAATCGGGCGTGAACCGTCGCACCAGCGGAAGGTCGTGGATGGCCAGGCCCATGATCCCGCCCTGGAGGGCGGCTTTGATGACCTCGATGTCCGAGAAGTCCGGCCGGCCGGCGGCAGGGCGGGTGACGATTTCCGTGGCGAAGTCTTCGAAGCGGGCGTTGGGCGGCAGGACGATGGAGGAGCGGATGGTGTGGGCCGTGTCGGGGAGGTTGCCCCAGTTCTGTTCCGCGGCCAGCCAGCCGGGATCAAAGGTGTGCATGGCGCCGACGACGATCGGGACCCCGGTTTCGGCGCTGACCGCCGAGATGCGGGCGGCTTCCCCGCCGTTCATTGCGAACGGCTTTTCGCAGAGGACAGCTTTCTTGCCCGCCCTGCATGCGGCGATGACCTGGTCTGCGTGGAAGTGGTGCGGGCTGCAGATAGCGACGATGTCCACGTCGGGATCGCCCAGCAGCTCGTCCATGCTGGTGCTGGACTTTGCTCCGACGCGCGCCGCCACGGAAGACGCAACCGCGGCGTCGACATCCATGATGTGCCGGACCTCGAGGACGTCGCCAAGCCGGGCCAGGGCGGGAAGGTGGATGGCCTGGGTGACCGGTCCTGCACCCAGGATTCCTACCCCCAAGGGCCGGCCTGCCGCAGCTGCGTGATGGGACAAGTTCAATTACCTCTTCGTAAGCGGACTCTGGCGTTCGGGGATCACCGTGGTGGATACCAGCCATCTGATTCACTGATGTGCCCTGCATCACAACGTAGGACTACTTTTGACGAACGTCAAGCAAAAGTTGTTTGTTTCTCGATACTCTTCTGACGGGTGACAGTGCTAAGTAAGAGTGTTATGACTTAGGGCATGACATCTTCACCCGCTGGGAGGCAGCTCGGAAGAGAATCCGACGCCGGCAGCCTGTCGCGCGCCGGGGACCTCTTCCAGTTGCTGCGCGACGGCAGGGCCCGCACCCGTGCCGAGCTGGCCCTGAGCACGGGGCTCGCCCGCTCCACGGTGGCCTCCCGGATTGACGCGCTCATGCTCTCCGGCCTGGTGGGACCCGCCGGCGAGGCGCTCTCCAGCGGCGGAAGGCCGCCGTCGCGCTTTGCCTTCAACCCCTCCGCCCGCCTGGTGCTGGCGGTCGACGTCGGAGCCACGCACGTGATGGTCGCGGTCACCGACCTTGGCGGGACAATCCTCGCCGAGCACCGGCTGGCCCAGCAGGTAGCCGATGGGCCGGAAGCCGTGCTGGACCAGGTGGTTGCGCACGGCAAGGAACTGCTGGCGTCAGCGGGACGCAGCGTCAGTGAACTCGCGGGAATCGGCATCGGACTCCCGGGCCCGGTGGAACACGACACCGGAAAACCGGTCAAGCCGCCCATCATGCCGGGCTGGGACGGGTTCGACGTGGTCAGCTACGTCCAGCGGTCCCTGCCCGTCCATGTGCTCGTCGACAACGACGTGAACATCATGGCGTTGGGGGAGCAGTCCGCCCACTGGGCAGAACACAACAATTTCTTCTTCGTGAAGGTGGCCACCGGCATTGGCTCCGGCATCATCAGCAACGGGCAGTTGCAGCGCGGGGCCAACGGTACGGCCGGCGACCTGGGGCACGTCCAGGTGGCACGCGGTGCGGAGGTTCTCTGCGCCTGTGGAAACTATGGGTGCCTCGAGGCGCTCGCGTCCGGTCCAGCCGTCGCACGCTCCCTCCGGGACCAGGGCGTGGACGTGGCCCGGGGCGCGGACGTGATCCGGCTCGCCGCGGACGGCAACCTGCAGGCCATCCAGGCCCTGCGGCAGGCCGGCCGGGACATCGGCGAGGTACTGGCCACCGCGGTGAACCTGCTGAATCCGTCCGTCATTGTGGTCGGCGGCAGCTTCGGCGAAACGGGCGAGCACCTCGTGGCAGGCATCCGTGAAGTGGTGTACCGGCGCTCCCCGCCGCTGGCCACCTCGCACCTGCGCATCAACATCTCCCGGGCGGGCGACCAGGCGGCCGTCCTCGGCGCGAGCCAGCTGGTCACCCAGTACGTCCTCTCGCCGGCCATCATCGAAGCCACGCTGTCGGGTGCCATCGCGGGGTAACAAAGAGCAGCGCCGGGCGGCGCCGGGAACGAATCCTCCGGCGCCGCCCGGCGTCCTCCGCTAAGCCTCCGCGTCCGGCTCCGGTGCCTCGGTGAGGAGCAGTGCCGTCCCCTGATAGGCCGGCAGTTCGAGGAAGAAGCTGTGCAGGTCATCCACCTGCCCCACCGTCTCGCCGCTGAAGAGGTCCTTGACGTTGGCCCCGGAGGGCAGCTCGTTGGACTGGATGCTGCCGGCGATGTCCTGCCCGGAGAAGTTGAGCGCCGTGACCTGCAAGGCGCCGTCCTGGAGCCGGTTGACCAGCACCAGTGCCCCGCGGTTTGAAACCTCGGGGACATCGAGCAACGTGCCCGTCGCAATCCCGTTGTCCTCGCGGACGGCAAGGATCCGCTGCAGCCTGCGCGCGAACGAGTTCGAGTCCTGCAGCTGCTCCGGCAGCGTGCCGTACAGGCTGCGGGCCCGCGGCATACCCGCCGAGGACGTGGTGGCGTCCGGGCTGGTCCCCATGAGGTCGTGCGCGCCGCGGTTGATCCAGCGGGTGTCGCCCTGGGAGGTGAGTTCCCGGACGCTGCTCCGGTCCAGGGCCAGGATGCCCGTGAGGTCCCAGCCGGAGAGCGCAAAGACTCCCGGCTGCAGCGCGTTGTACATGGCCAGGAGGATGTGGACGTCCCGGATCTGGGCCTCCTGCTCCGGGGTCACGGCGGCCGGGTCCTGGATGCCCAGGGCCGCCATGATGAAACTGACGGTGGTGCAGGCGATGCCGTTGGTGGTGAAGACGGCGTTGTACGGTCCGTTCTCGCCGGTCAGCCGGTCCCGCAGGGTCTGCTGGACCTGCTCGGCAAGCTGCGCACCGGTGAGTTCCTCACCGTTTAGTTCGAACATTTCCTCCCGGTGCCCGGCGGCGAAGTGCAGCAGCTCGTAGGTCAGTTCGTCATGGTTCTGCAGGGCATGGACCAGGGAGGCCTGGTCCACCCCGATCTCCATGGACAGGCGCAGCGTCAGCCGCAGGAATTCGGTGTCCGCCGTGACAAGGGCGTAGTGGTACGCGGGCCGGGTGATGAAGTCGTACGACAGGTCGGGACCCGATTCGGAGGTTGCCTTGATGTCGTCGATGGTGAGGTTCAGTTCCTGGAAGGAGAACCCGCCCACCTTGCGGATCATGGATCCGATCAGCTGGTTGGCGGCCTCGGACAGCGGGTGGCCCTCGGACCAGCCAGGCTGTTCTTCGGCGCTCTTTTCGACGCCCAGGAACCCGTTGGCGTCAAGGCGGAGCGCCCCGGTGCCCAGGTCCACCAAGGAGTGCAGGGCGTCGCCCACCACCAGTCGCATCCCGGCGAAGGTGGGGTCCAGCCAGTTGATGGAGGGCTGCCCGGCCTTGAAGTAGTGCAGGTAGACCCAGCGGCGGGTCTTGCCGGTGGTGTCCACGATGGGCCGGGTGGCGCTCCAGTTGGTTTCCTTGACCCCGGGTTCGTAGAAGATGACGCGCTGGAGCCTGCCGATGATGTACCCGGCTTTCTGCAGCGACTGTTCAGACTCAGGGCTGAGGTTGACCGAATCCGCCCCCTCCGGGACATCGGGCAGGAGGTTCCAGTCCTCCTCCGGAATGTCCACCATGTGGTAGATCCCGGGGTAGTCGCGGAAGTTCATTTCGGCCAGCCGGAAGTCGGCGCCTTTGCCGGTGTGGCCCGGGACGATGTCGTCAATGACCGTGCCGCCGTGCTCCGCAGCGACCTCGCACATGCTGCGGAACTCTTCTTCGGTGCCGAAGACCGGATCGATCGCCATGCTGATCCGGTCGAAGTGCCCGTCCACACTGGGCGTGTGCGACCAGCCGCTGATGCCGCCGGCCAGTTTCACCGGCCCGGTGTGGATGCCGCGGATGCCGATTTCGCGGAAGGCTTCCCACATGGCCTTGTCTCCAAGGGCGGACAGGAACGATCGGCCCGTCTCGGTGATGAAGGACAGCGGGTAGGCGGTGAACCAGACAGGGGCGCGTTCGACGGCGGCCCGGGGGTTCGGATGCGCGTACGAGTTCTGCCACATGCTGGCCTGGCCGGACAATTGCCGGGCCAGGACGTTGGCGTCACCGAGCATGGCCTGGTTGCGCAGCCAATCCACGTACGCGGCGTTCCGGCCGTCGAATTCGAAGGAGGGCCTGTTGCCCACGAATTGGCGCCGCCGCGCGACGGGCCGCAGCGCTTTTGGCCGGGCGGCGAAGAACTGTTCGTCGAAAGTGACTTCCAGGTCCGCTGCCGGCTCCGTGGCGGCTGCCTCCCCTTCCCCGACTCCGGCGGTGTTATCCGCATCCGAAACGCGCTCGCTGGTCCCCGGCTCCCGCATAAGCTCCTCTTTCCACTGCTCGTCTCCGTGCTGGCATGGATGCTCCGTAGCCCCTTGCCCGTGGAAAGGTACCCAGCCGGACAGGGAGTATTCGGTGTTCCCTCTCCCGATGCTACTGGGCGGTGCAACCGGTGGACGGGACAAACGTGCCGTGCTGGCGGATGCCTTGCCCGATCTGCCGGCCGATGTCGCGGCCGATCCGGGTAAGCAGGGCGGCGGACAGCACGGGGTCCTTGGCGGAATCCCGGCTGGTGTAGTCGGCCAGGGCATAGACCTGCGCCAGGGACAGGTCCGCCCAGCGTTCCCGGGGGAGCAGGGAGCGGCCGGCCACGGCGATGAGGGTGCGGGTGCCGGAGCGCCGGGCCACTGCGGCGGGCAGCTTGCCGGCGAGGGTCTGCGCATCGATGCTGCCTTCGCCCGTGATGACGACGTCGCAGCCGTCCTTGCGGGCATCGAAGTCCAGCAGGTCCAGGAAGAAGTCCGCTCCGGAGACCTGGCGCGCACCCAGGAGCAGGCAGGCGAACCCGATTCCCCCGGCGCTGCCGGCTCCGTCATGCCGTGCCAGTCCGGCCGCGGCGCCGAACCCCGCGTCCGCCATCCTGCCAACGAAGTGTTCCAGCCCGGCCTCGAGGGCGGCGACGTCCGCCGGGCCGGCGCCTTTTTGCGGCCCGAAGACGGCCGCCGCCCCCGTTGGTCCGGTGAGGGGATTGGAGACGTCGCTGGCGACCACCAGTTCCGTCCCAGCCAGGCCAGGCAGGAGGGAACCGCGGACGGCGTGGATCCGGCCGAGTGCATGGCCGGTCCCCGGCAGCTTCGTGCCGTCGGCCGCGAGGAAGTCGTATCCCAGGGCGGACAGCATTCCCATCCCGCCGTCGGTGCTGGCGCTGCCGCCCAAGGCCAGGACGATCCGCGCGGGCGACAGGCCCAGCGCGAACCGGACTGCCTCACCGAAGCCGCGGCTGGATGCATTGAGGGCATCCAGGGAGCCGTCCGCCAGGAGCGCGATCCCGCAGGTGTTGGCGACTTCCACGACGGCGGTGACGCCGTCGAAGGCGATGGACGACTGGACCCGCTGCCCCGTGGGGCCCGTGACCGAACACGTGTGCCGGGTGAAGCCGGCCGAGACGGCGGCGTCCACGCTGCCGTCCCCGCCGTCGGCCAGCGGCAGCAGCTCGCATTCGATGGTCCGGGCGGCCCCGGCGGTGGACCGGAGCCCGGCCGCCAGGGCGTGTGCCACCTCGCCGGCGGTGAGGCTGCCCTTGAACTTGTCGGGTGCGATCAGGGCACGGACCGTGGTGCTGTTGATGGGCATGTCAGGCGGTTTCGGAGTAGGCGGGGCGGCGGGCAGGCAGGGAAGGCTCGACGCCGGCGGTGCCTTCCTGGAGGGCAGGCTCCTTGTGGGGGCGGGCGCCTGAACCGTCGGCGGCCTCGATGAGGCCCGGCTCCAGGACGGGAAGCGGGTCCACGGCTTGGCCGGCGAAGACGCGGCGCACACGGTCGGCGTCGAGGGTGCGGTCCCACCAGGCGATAAACAGGGTGGCCACGGCGTTGCCTGTGAAGTTGACCAGGGCCCGGCATTCGGACATGAACTTGTCGATGCCGAAGATCAGCATGATTCCGGCGGCGGGGATGGTCCCGATTGTGGCCAGGGTGGCGGTGAGTGCGATGAAGCCGCCGCCGGCGACTCCTGCCGCGCCCTTGGAGGTGAGCAGCATGACCGCGAGCAGGCCCAGTTGCTGGCCAATGCTCAGGTGGGTGTTGGTGGCCTGGGCAATGTAGAGGGCGGCCAGGGACAGGTAAATGGCGGCGCCGTCCAGGTTGAAGCTGTAGCCGGTGGGGACCACCAGGCCGACCGTTTCCTTCTTGACACCGGCATCCTCAAGCTTGCGCATCAGGCCCGGAAGGGCGGGCTCGGCGGTGGAGGTGCCCAGGATGAGCATGTATTCCTCCTTGAGGTGCCGGATCATGCTGAAGATGTTCAGCTTCAGGAACGCCATGACCGAGCCGAGGACCACCACGACGAACAGGATGGAGGTGGCATAGAACAGGGCGATCAGGCCGCCCATGCTGGTGAGCGAGGAGACGCCGTACTTGCCCACGGCAAAGGCCATGGCGCCGAAGGCTCCCAGGGGCGCGGCCTTCATGATGAAGCCGAGGATCTTGAACATGACTCCGGTAAGTCGCTGCACCCCGTCAAGGACCGGGGCACCCACCTTGCCCATGGCGTTCAGGGCGATCCCGAAGACCACCGCAATGAAGATGATCTGCAGGATGTCGCCAACCACGAAGGGCTGGACCACGCTGGTGGGGATGATGTTGGTGATGAACTGCCACCATTCCTGGTGCTGGCCTGCGTCGATCAGCTTGGCGGCCGAGTCCGAGGTCTTGATGGCGCCGGGATCGGCGTTCACGCCTTCGCCAAGCCGGAAGACGTTGATGGCCACCAGGCCGAATGCCAGGGCGCAGATGGTGCCGACCTGGAAGTAGGTCAGCGCCTTCAGCCCGGTCATGCCCACCTTTTTCAGGTCCGCCACGCTGGCGATGCCGCCGACGATCGTGAGGAACACGATGGGGCCGATGAGCATCTTCATTGCGTTCACGAACGTGGTGCCGATGGGCTCCATGGCAATACCGGTTGCCGGGGCGAGCCAACCGACCAGGATGCCGATGAGGATCGCTGTCAGTACCCAGAAGTAGAGCTGGCGGTACCATCTGGTTTTCGGGGCCGCGGTTGCAGCTGCGGCGGTGCTGTTGTGGGCCATGATTCCTACCTCATTGTGGAATATCGCTGGAGTGGGGCTTTTGGGGATTGCTGCACAGGTGATACACGACGGCGGCCGGCTGGCCGCCGTCCGCGGAGGTCCCTTCCCTACGCTCGCAAGCTCGGGTTGGGGCCCTCGGGACGCCTTGGCGTGGGACCTCCGCTGAAAAGAGTGTTTAGACCGCTGCGGGGGCGAGGGTCAGGGCCTTGATGATGGCTTCGGTGACGTCCTCGGTGGTGGCGTCGCCTCCGACGTCGCGGGTCAGGTGGCCGGCGCCGGTGGCCGCTTCGATGGCGGCTTCGACCCGGCGGGCTTCCTCGTGCAGGCCGAAGTGGTCCAGCATCAGGGCTGCGCTGGCGATCGCGCCGATCGGGTTGCTGATGCCTTGGCCGGCGATGTCCGGGGCGGAGCCGTGGACGGGTTCGAACATGGACGGGAAGCGGCGCTCCGGGTTCAGGTTGGCGCTGGCGGCCAGGCCCAGGCTGCCGGCCAGGGCGGAGCCGAGGTCGGAGAGGATGTCGGCGTTCAGGTTGGAGGCCACCACCACGGAGAGCTCTTCGGGCTTGAGGATGAACTTGGCGCTCATGGCGTCGACCAGGACGCTTTCGGTCTGCACGTCCGGGTAGTCCAGGGCCACTCGGTTGAAGACTTCGTCCCAGAGGACCATGCCGTACTGCTGGGCGTTGGACTTGGTCACCGAGGAAACCTTCTTCACGGTGCGGGTCCGGGCCAGGTCGAACGCGAACCGCATGATGCGTTCGCAGCCCTTCTCGGTGAACAGTGCGGTCTGCAGGGCCACCTCGTTGCCGGGGCCGCGGCCGCTGAGGTTGCGCCCGCCGAGGCCGGCGTATTCGCCTTCGCTGTTTTCGCGGACCACGACCCAGTCGAGTTCGGTGTCATCGGCCTTGCGCAGCGGGGACTGCACGCCGGGGAGGAACTTCACGGGGCGGATGTTGGCCCACTGGTCGAAGTTCTGGGTGATGTTCAGGCGCAGGCCCCAGAGGCTGATGTGGTCGGGGACGTTTTCCCAGCCGACGGCGCCGAAGTAGATGGCGTCGAAGTCCTTCAAGGCCTCCAGGCCCTTGGGGTCCATCATCTGGCCGGTCCGGGCGTAGTACTCCGAGCCCCAGGGGAACTCGGTCCAGTCGAACGCGAACTTACCGTTGGAGTTGCCGGCCAGGGCGTCCAGGACGCGGCGGCCGGCGGATACCACTTCCTTGCCAACGCCGTCGGCCGGGATTGAAGCGATGCTGAATGTCTGGTTGGCGCTCATTTGCCTACCTCCTCGTTGAGTATGGGCAGTGTGCGGGTGTCGCCCCGGTCACACTGTTTTCTTCCTCTTCAAGTAGACGGGCGCGGCAGGTGGGGCGTCCAAGACCAAGATTCGATCCTGCTGATAGGAAGGGCCTATCAACTTCTCCATCCATTGCTCCGTTAATGCCGTTTTGGGGGCTCAAAAAGGCATTAACGGAGCAATCGATGGGCGGCTATTCCGCGTGGTCCCTGGCCACCTGCAAGAAGGCGCGCGCCGCGGGAGTGAGGTCGTCCTTGCGGCTCAGGATGGCCACCTCCAGGTGGGAAACCGGCTCGATCAAGAGCGTGCGCAGGCCGGCCTTCCCGGCGGTAGGGGCCCACGAGGAAGGCATCACCGCGTGCCCCACCCCTGCAAGCACGAGCGGCAGGACCGAGGTGCGGTGGGCCACTTCCACGACGATCTCGGCATTGACTCCGCGGGCCAGGGCATCATCCACCAGCCAGCGCATCAAGGAACCCCGCTGGCTGGCGATGAGCCGGTGCCCGTTCAAGTCCTCCCGGGCGATAACCTTTCCCGGGCCGAAAGTGTCTGCCTGCGGATTAACGATCAGGATCAGCGGCTGGCGCTCCAGCTCAAGCACTTCCACCCCGGGCACGCGGATGGCGGTGGCAGAACCGGCCAGCCCGATCTCGGTGCTGCCGTTGCGCACCGACTCGATGACCTCCTCCGGCGTGAATGCCGCCTCCACGTTCAGCCTGACCGACGGATATGACCGGGTGAACGCGGCGATCATCGAGGTCAGGGGTTCGATTCCGGGCGAGGGCATGGTGACGATGTCCAGCTGCCCGCTGCGGACGCCGCGCAATGCCTGAACCGCGGATTGCGCGGCGTCCAGGTCCCTCATCACCAGCCGGGCCGGCCCCACCAGCTCCTTGCCTGCGTCGCTGAGGACGGCGCGGCGGCCAATCCGGTGGAACAACGGAACGCCCAGCTCCTTTTCCAGGCCCGCGATGGTCTGCGACAGCGAGGGCTGGGCGATCAACAGGTGTTCGGCCGCGCGGTTGAACCCGCCGTGATCCACCACCGCCAGGAAATACTTCAGCTTCCGGGTGTCCAAACGGGGCTCCTCTCCGGCCGGGCCTATGCTGCGGTGCAGCTGTTGCCGTACAGGGGGACCCTATCAGCGAACCATTTCCCCTTCTTTTGGCTGATTTCTGCTGCCACTCCCGCCAGGGCCCGGTTCGGACGTATTCTTGGAACCAGGTTTTGTAGTAAGCCGAAGCGCTTCGAACAGGGCTGGAACATGGCGGCTGAACCTTCGGGGCAGGTTGGCTGGGGGCTGCTTCCAGTTACCCCGGAACCGGTTTTCGACAACAAGGATGTCGAAGCCTTCCTCCGGGAATTCACCCATGACTTCATGAGCGATATCAAGGGCGAACACCGCGGCATTGGCTGGGCCGCCACGCTCTTCCGGCTGGGTCAGGCACGCACCCTCGCGGCCAGCACCGAGCAGGCGCGGGAGGCAGACCGGGAACAGTGCTCGTTCGCCGACGGGCCCCTCCTGGAGGCCATGCGCACCGAGGCATTCGTGCTGGTATCCGATCTCAGCCGTGACCGGCGGTGGCCTGGTTATGCGAGTGCTGCGTCGGGCCACGGGGTGCAGTCAATGCTTTCCGTGCCCATCATGTCCGAAGGCGGGACAAGCGCCGCCATCACCTTCTACGCGGGCGTGCCGCACGCGTTCACCAGCGACGACCTTGTCAGGATCCAGGGCTATGCGCGCCAGCTGGCCCGGGCCCTGCGACTGGTGTTCCTCATGGCCGAAAGGGCCGAAGCGACGGCGGGCTTCGCCGTCGTCCAAAGTTCCCTGGTCCTGGTGGACCTGGCCGTGCGCAGCCTCACCAGCGAATACGGCCTCAGCAGGGAGGCCGCGCTGCTCTTCCTGCAGACGCAGGCACTCCAACATGAGCTTGACCTCCGGGACGCGGCCCTGAACGTCGTGGCCCCCGGGGTCGGCCGGGACCGGAGCGGCCCACCGCCGTCCGGGTTGCGGCAGGAAGCGTACGACGGCGTCGCGGAGCTTCCGCGTCCGTCGGCGGCGGGGCGGGGCTTTCCAACCGGAAAGCAACCCCGGAGGAACGCTGCGGTGAAGACGGAAACCCCGCCTCCCGCAGAGGGGAGGACAGCATGACCATCCAAAAGCAGGAGCCGCGATTCATTGCGTACGGGCCGGACAGCCACCCCTGGCACCGGTTCGTTGCCCTGGGAGACTCCTACACCGAAGGAATCGGCGACCCGGAACCGCTTAGCCTGGGCGGCCTCCGCGGCTGGGCGGACCGTGTGGCCGAGGAGCTGGCGTCAGGCCGGCCCGACTTCGCGTACGCCAACCTGGCCATCCGTGGAATGCTGCTGCGGCAAATCCTCGACGGGCAACTTTCTGCGGCACTGTCCCTCAAGCCGGACCTCGTAGCCATTGCCGCCGGTGGCAACGACATCATCTTCCGGCACGGCGACCCGGACAAGCTGGCAGGGAAGCTGGACCAGGCCATCGGTACGCTCGCGGCCACCGGTGCCACCGTGCTCCTGTTTGCGGGCCCGGACTGGGGCAACACGCCGGTCTTCGGCAAGATCCGCGGCCGCGTGGCCATCTACAACGAGCATCTGCACACCATTGGGGCCCGGCATCACGCCATCATGGTTGACCTGTGGTGCCTGCCGGAACTTCAGCACGCGTCCATGTGGGACCCGGACCGGCTGCATCTGTCGCCACTGGGCCACCATGCCGTGGCCGCGGCTACCCTGGACGCGCTGGGCGTGGAGCATGCGCTCAAGCCGTTGCAGCCAAGGCCGCTTCCGGCCCACGGGTGGACGCAGGCCCGGGCGGAGGACCTGGTGTGGGCGCGGCAGTATTTCATGCCGTGGGTGCTCAAGCAGTTGCGGCCGCACCAGGCCGACGCGCTGGCGGCCAAGCGGCCGCAGGCCGGCCCGGTCTTCGGCCAAGGCCTTCCCGGTCCCTTCCCGCCGGGACACCCGGCCAAGGGGTCGGTGATGGGCCCCGGCACGGCAGCCGGCGGCCCGGACGGGAGGGCGGACCGGGTGGCCTGACGCCGGAACGGGTCAGCGCTTCCTGGGCGACCGCTTCGAGGCTGCATTCATGGCAGCCTTGACGGCCGGCGGCAGTCCTGTCTGCTCGGTTTCGGGCTCGGCCGCCGTTCCCCGCGCCTTCGCGATGGCCCGCATGCCGTGGTAGATCACCAGTGCCGCTGCCGAACCCAGCGCGATACCGGTGAACTTGAGGTCGCCGATGGTCCACGTGTAGTCGGCGATGCCGATGATCAGGGCCACGGCCGCGGTGGTCAGGTTTACCGGATTGGCGAAGTTCACCTTGTTCTGCACCCAGATCTTCACGCCCAGGACGCCGATCATGCCGTACAGCATGGTGGCCGCGCCGCCCAGGACGCCGGCCGGGACGGTGGCAATCAGTTCGCCGAACTTGGGTGAGAAACTCAGCAGGATGGCGAACATGCCGGCCACCCAGTAGGCCGCCGTCGAATACACCTTGGTGGCTGCCATGACGCCGATGTTCTCCGCGTAGGTGGTGGTGCCCGAGCCTCCACCAAGGCCGGCGAGGACCGTCGCCGCGCCGTCAGCCATCAGCGCCCGGCCGGAGACGTCGTCGAGGTTCTGCCCCGTCATGGCGGCAACCGACTTCACATGGCCGATGTTCTCTGCCACCAGCACCAGGACGACGGGGACGAACAGCCCCAGCACGCCGATGTGGAACTCGGGGGTCTGGAAATGCGGCAGGCCAACCCAGGCTGCGGCGTCCATCTTGTCGTAGGCCACCTCGCCCCGGACCATGGCCACCAGGTAACCCACCACGACGCCCACCAGGATGCTGAGCCGGCCGAGGATTCCGCGGAACAGGACGCTGACCAGGATGATCGTGGCCAGTGTGACGACGGCGGTGATGGGCGCGGCGTCGAAGTTCTGTTTGGCCGCGGGGGCAAGGTTCAGGCCGATCAGCGCCACGATGGCGCCGGTGACGATGGGCGGCATCAGCCGGTTGATCCACCCGGCGCCGAACTTCTGCACCACGGCACCCACCAGGGCGAGCGTGGCGCCGGCGAGCACTACGCCGCCCAGCGCGCCGGGGATGCCGAACTGTGCCTGTGAGGCAGTGATGGGCGCGATGAACGCAAAGCTGGAGCCGAGGTAGCTGGGCACCCGGCCCTTGGTGACCACCAGGAAGAGCAGTGTTCCGATGCCGGAGAAGAACAGCGTGGTGGCCGGCGGCATCCCGGTGATGATGGGCACCAGGAAGGTGGCGCCGAACATTGCCACCACGTGCTGCATGCCCACGCCGATGGTCAGGGGCCAGGCCAGCCGCTCATCCGGGGCCACCACCTGGCCGGGCTTGATGGTCTTGCCGGTGCCGTGCAGCTTCCATTTGATTCCGAGCATGCTCATGGGAAGGAATGCCTTTCAGGGGGTGCCGCGAGGGGGCGAAGGATAACTCGGTCCAGAATACCGCCAAGTATTTCGCTGCCGTCCGTTGTGGCCAACGTCACGTGCCGTCATGGGAAGAGGAACCAAGCACTTGAAGTTGCAACTATGGAAAGCACAGAGGCCACCCCGGGAAGCGGGCGGCACAGCGAAAGGTAAGCCAATGACCATTGCCCACGAAGAAGCGGTTATCGATTCGGCAGCCGTGGACGCGATCTTCGCCCAGGCCCGCACCGCCAACACGTTCACCGGCGAGGTGACCGAGGAGCAGGCGCAGGCCATCTACGAACTGACCAAGTTCGGGCCCACCGCCTTCAACTCCCAGCCGCTGCGCGTCACCTATGTCCGCTCGCCCGAAGCCCGCGCCACCCTGGTGGATGCGCTGTCCCGCGGCAACCAGGCCAAGACTGCGTCGGCTCCGCTGGTGGCCATCCTCAGCTATGACACCGACTGGGCGGGCAAGTGGGACAGCTTCCTGCCCGGCTACAACGCCCCCAAGGCCATGTACGACGCCGATCCCGAGCTCGCCGCCGCGACGGGCAACAACAACGCCCACCTGCAGGCCGGCTACTTCATCCTGGCCGTCCGCTCGCTCGGTTTCGCCGCCGGCCCGATGACCGGCGCCGACTTCAAGGCCATTGACGCCGCCTTCTTCCCGGCAGGCGACCAGAAGAGCTTCCTGGTGGTCAACGTCGGCCAGCCCGGTGAGGAAGCCTGGGGCGAGGCGAAGCCCAAGTACGCCTACGACGACGCCGTCCGCACCGTCTGACGCTCCACCACCTCCTGCGTCCCTAAACCGAACGCCCCATCACTTTCTGCGTCCTTAAACCGAACGCCCCATCACTTTCGTGATGGGGCGTTCGGTTTTTACCGGCAGGATGTGATGGGGCGTCGGGTCAGGCGATGACGCTGTCCACCAGCGCCTTGGCCTCGGCCTGGACCTGCTTGAGGTGGTCCTCGCCCTTGAAGGACTCGGCGTAGATCTTGTAGACATCCTCGGTACCGGACGGGCGGGCGGCGAACCAGGCGTTCTCGGTGACGACTTTCAGGCCGCCGATGGCAGCGCCGTTGCCGGGAGCCTCGGTGAGTTTGGCAGTGATCGCCTCGCCGGCCAGTTCCGTGGCCGTGACGTCCGCGGCGGAGAGCTTGCCCAGCTTGGACTTCTGCTCGCGCGTGGCGGCAGCGTCAATGCGTGCGTAGACGGGGGCGCCGAACTGGTCCGTCAGCCCCTTGTACAGCTGCGACGGCGACTTGCCGGTCACGGCCGTGATCTCGGAGGCCAGCAGTGCCAGCAGGATGCCGTCCTTGTCCGTGGTCCACACGCTGCCGTCCAGCTTGTTGAAGGACGCGCCGGCGGATTCCTCGCCACCGAATGCACCCTCACCGGAGAGCAGGCCCGGGACGAACCACTTGAACCCTACGGGAACCTCCACCAGCTTGCGGCCCAGGCTCTGCGCCACCCGGTCGATGATCGAGGAGGACACCAGGGTTTTGCCCACCACGGATTCGGGGTTCCAGCCGCTGCGGTTGCGGTAGAGGTAATCGATGGCGACGGCCAGGTAGTGGTTCGGGTTCATCAGCCCGCCCACCCCATCAACAACAGGCGTGACGATCCCGTGGCGGTCGGCGTCGGCGTCGTTGCCGGTGGCAATGTCGAAGGGCACGGAACCGTCCGCCCCCACTGACATCCGGCTGATCAGGGACGCCATGGCGGACGGGGACGAGCAGTCCATCCGGATCTTCTCGTCCCAGTCCAGGGTCATGAATGCCCACTGCGGGTCCACGGTGGGGTTCACCACGGTGAGGTTCAGGTGGTGCCGTTCGGCGATCTCGCCCCAGTAGTCCACCGACGCGCCGCCCATCGGATCGGCGCCGATGCGGACCCCGGCCTCGCGGATGGCGTCAAGGTTCAGGACGGACGGAAGGTCATCCACATAGCTGCTCAGGAAATCGAACTTGCCCGTGGTGTCCGCGGCCTGCGCGTCCGCCAGCGGGATCCGCTTGACGCCGCGCAGCCCGTTCTCCAGCAGTTCGTTGGCGCGGTTGGCGATCCAGCCGGTGGCGTCCGAGTCCGCGGGCCCGCCGTGCGGGGGGTTGTACTTGAAGCCGCCATCAGCGGGCGGGTTGTGGCTGGGGGTCACCACGATCCCGTCAGCCTGCGGCGCTCCCGGCGCGGCCTTCCTGTTGTACGTGAGGATGGCGTGGCTCAGTGCCGGGGTGGGGGTGTAACCGTGGCGGGCGTCCACCAGGACGTGGACGCCGTTGGCGGCGAGCACCTCCAGGGCGGAGTTCTGCGCCGGTTCGCTCAAGGCGTGGGTGTCCTTGGCCAGGAACAGCGGGCCGGTGACGCCCTGCGCCGCCCGGTATTCCACGATCGCCTGGGTAATGGCCACGATGTGCGGCTCGTTGAAGGACGCCTTGAGGCTGGAGCCCCGGTGCCCGGAGGTGCCGAACACCACGCGCTGGCCGGGATCACCCAGGTCCGGCGCGATGTCGTAATACGCGTCAAGGAGCGCAGTGATGTCAACAAGGTCCTGGGGTTGGGCAACTGTACCCGCGCGGCTAGCCATGGGACCAGCATGCCAGAACCTGGCGGGAGTCAAAACGAATTGCCCATGATCCGGACGGTGTGACACGCAATAACGTCATCAACCAAGTAGTCAACCTGAGTACAGGGCCGCGAAAGTACCTATATACCGGCCCTTCAGCGCCCTGCTATTTTCAAGAAAATTCCAGGCACACAAGCGCAAGCAACGGACGACGGCGGCACCCGCCGATCGGCCCGTCCGGCAAGGAAGCGGGGACGTCCAATGGGGGCAGGAGACGGGGCAGCCGAACAGTCCAGGCTCGCTGCCGAGCGTGTTGCCAGGCTGAAGCGCCAGCTGGATGAGGCCGAACGATCCACCAAGGCCTGGGATGCTGGAGCCCTGGGCGAACGGGTGGTGGCGGACAAACTCAGCGAACTGGTCCCGCGTGGCTGGTACGTTCTGCATGATGTCCACTGGCCGGGCCGGCCCAAGGCCAACCTTGACCATGTCCTGGTGGGCCCCGGCGGGGTAGTGGTGGTTGATTCGAAGAACTGGACCGGCGAAGTGCGGGTGGTGTCCGGTGTGCTCTGGCAGGGCCGCTACGCGCGGACCCAGGCTGTGGAAGGGGCGCTGGCCCAGTGCGCCGCCGTCGCCTCGGTGCTGGCCCCCCAGCACCGGCGCCTGGTGCGTCCGCTCATCTGCATGTCGGCGCAGCCGGACCTCTTCGGGGTGACCGCGTCGGATGTTGCCGTTGCCGGTTCCCAGCGGGTGGTGCGGACCATTGAGGCACTTCCGCCGGTGCTGGACCCGCAGGCGGTGGTGGGGTTGTACGAACAACTGGGCCAGCAGCTCACCCATGAACAGGAGCCTGGCATCACCGCATTGCGTAACGTCCGCCCCGGCACCGTGGTGCGCCCGGCGGGGGCACTGCCCCCTACCGGTCCCGCTGCGGCGGGTGCGGTGGAAGGGCGGCGTCCCGGTGATGGCAATGGCCACAGCGGGAGCATGTCCCGGCATCCGGCCGGCCGCAACCTGCCTGCCGGCGGATCCCGGGCAGGAGCGGCGGCAGGCGTCCCGGCAGCGGCGGTCCGGCGGGGCGGGAAAGCCAAAGCGCACCAGAGCGGCACCAGCGGGGGGAAGCTGGCACTCCTGGCGGCCTTCGTCATTTTTGCCGTTTATATCCTGCCCTACTTGGCCCGCTGAGACCCGGCGCGCTGCCCGGGCGCAGCCTGTCCTCGGCGGCGGTCCGGACCGCATGCGTGATCCGGTTGAGCCCGTCCGAATCGAGGGTCCAGGCCTGCCAGTAGAGGGCCACATCCTGGTAGTCGTCGGCCAGCCGGACCAATGCGCCGTCCGAAAATCCCTCCATGAGTTGGAGCTCTGGGATCATGCCCCAGCCCAGGCCCGCCTTTACCGCCGCGAAGAAACCCTCCGACGACGGCACGGTGTGTGTGGGGGGAGGTTGCCCGATGCCCCTGGCCGCCAGCAGTTGCTGCTGGAGGTTGTCCTTGGCGTTGAACTTCAGGACGGGCATGGCTGCCCAGTCAACACCGCCGGAGGCTGCAAACCGGCGCCGCAGTCCGGCGCTTGCCACCGGGATGTACCTCATGGAACCCAGCATTTCCGCCCGGCACCCGCTGACGGGCACAGGATCAGAGGTCACGGCGCCCATCACCTCGCCTTCGCGGAGCAGCTGGCTGCTGTAGCCCTGGTCTTCGACGCGCAGGTCCAGGACGGCGTCCTCCCAGCCGGCGGCCTGGTGGAGGACGGGGACAAACCAGGTGGCCAGGGAATCCGCGTTGATGGCCACCGGAAGGTGGGCGCGGGCGGGCGACCCTGCACCGAGTGCCGCCGCCGTCTCCGCCTCGAGCACCTGCACCTGCCGTGCCATGCGCAGCAGCAGGGCGCCGGCGTCCGTGGTGGTGCAGGGGAGCCGGCGGCGCACCAAGACCTGGCCCACGGATCCCTCGAGTGCCTTGATCCGTTGGCTGACGGCCGACGGCGTGATCCGCAGGAGGTCGGCCGCCGCCTCAAACGTTCCCTCATCAATGACCGCGATCAGGGCCTTGAGATGCTCCAAATTCATGAAGCAATTCTAATGTGTCCCTAGAATCATTCATTTGCCTACAGATAGCGCCGAAACCTACCGTCTAAACCATGTGGACCTCGTGGACTACCGGAATGCTGACCGGGCTGGCGCTCATCGTGGCGATCGGCGCCCAGAACGCCTTCGTGCTGCGGCAAGGTATCCGCCGCGAGCACGTCGGCGTGGTGGTGGCGGTATGCATGGCGGGGGACGCGTTGCTGATAGTTGGCGGTACCGTCGGCATCGGAGCAGTGGTGACCCGTTTCCCCGAAGCTCTCGAAGTCCTGAGGTGGGCCGGAGCCGCCTACCTGCTGTGGTTCGCGGCGCGGTCCTTCATGGCGGCGGCGAAGCCGTCAGCGCTGGCGGAGCAGGCGCCCCGCTCCAGGCATTCTGTGCTCGCCACCACGGCCGCCCTCACGTTCCTGAATCCCCACGTTTACCTGGACACCGTGGTGCTGCTCGGCAGCCTGGCCAACCAGCAGGGACCGGACTTGCGCTGGATTTTTGCCGCCGGTGCCGTGACCGGAAGCGTGCTGTGGTTCTCGGTGCTGGGGTACGGGGCGCGGGCCCTGGCGGGCGTCCTGGGCAATCCGCGCAGCTGGCGTTGGATTGATGCCGGCATCGGTGTTTTGATGGTGGTGCTGGCCGTCGGCCTGGTCCTGCACTGAAGTAGGCTGGAGCCAGATCCACAGGGGAGAAACCATGACTGACCAGCCGTCCCAGGGGCCCGACTACCGGCGTCCCGACCACCAGGCCAACGATGCGCCGTGGCCCAGCTACCAGCCGCCGGCGCAGTACGGCCAGACGCAGTACGGACAAGGCCAATATGGCCAGTCGCCCTACGGCCCAACCTACAACCAGGGCCAGTACAACCAATCCCCGTACACACAGCCCCAGGACAACCAAGGGCAATACTTTGGCCAGCCGGCCTACTACGGCAGCCCGGCAGAGCCGAAGACCCTGAGCATCGCCAGCATGGTCTGCGGCATCGCCTCGGTCATCATGGGCTGGCTGATCCTTCCCCAACTCGCCGCCATCATTACCGGCCACCTTGCCCTCAGGCGCGAGCCGTCCGGGAAGGGGATGTCCATTTCCGGCCTGGTGCTGGGCTACCTGTGCCTGCTGGGATACGGTGCCATCTGGTTGCTGCTCATCATCGGCCTCACCGTCGCCAGCACCACCGGATCGAATTCGGGGACTTTCTAGGCGCGTCCCTGTTGACGTCCCCTCCGGACGGGCAGTTCCCCTGCGCATAAGCGGGAAACTGTCCCTGCGGCGCGGGGAATTACCGCCGAGAACCCGGCCGGCTGCCGCTAGCGGAGCAGTTCCACATCCGAGACGAGGTCGATATGCGCCAGCATGGCCTCCGTCGCTGCGGCCGGATCCTGCGCGCGGATGGCGTCGGCGATTTTCCGGTGCGACGCCAGTGACTGTTCCGGACGCCCGGGCTGGCCCAGCGATTCCATCCGGGTTTCCAGGATCATCTCGGCGATGAAGGCCATCAGCTGCGCCAGCACGGAGGAGTGGGCCGCCGCGGTAATGGCCTGGTGGAAGAGTTCATCGCCATGGGTGCCGCGGTCGCCGTCGTTGATTTCCCGGGCCATGACGTCCAGGGCGTCGTTGATGGCGGCGAGGTCGTCCGCGGTCCGGCGTTCGGCGGCCAGTGCGGCGAGCTTGCCTTCCAGCGTGCTGCGGGCTTCGACGATTTCCGGCAGCCGGCTCTGGTGCTCGCGCAGGCCCTTGATAACGGATGCCACGCTGGGGCGCCGTGCCAGGACTGCGCCGGTGCCGTGCTGCACGTCGATCACGCCCAGCACTTCGAGGGCTACCAGGGCCTGGGCCAGGGTGGCGCGGGAAACGCCCAGCCGCTCGGCAAGGTCGCGTTCGGCCGGCAGCAGGTCCCCGGGGCGGAGCCGGGCCGACTCGATGTAGGCGAGGATCTGCTCCACCAGCTGCTCGTAGAGCCGGGGCCGCGAGACCCGTTCCAGGCCTGCCCGTGCCGTTTTTTCCACAGTTCCTCCCGAGGTTCTGGGACCAGAATACCCCCTTCATCTATTGACAGATAGACTCACTGTCTAAGAGGCTAGTCCAGTGAGCCAGTAACTCACGTCACATTCTTTCGTACCAATGGAGGACCAACGATGTCCGCTCCTGTCTTATCGATCATCATCCTGGCGGCGATGTTCCTGCTCGCCACCGTCCTGCCCCTCAACATGGGCGCCCTCGCCTTCGTCGGCGCCTTCCTGCTTGGCTCCCTCGTGCTGGGCATGTCCACCAATGACATCCTTGCCAACTTCCCCGGTGGCCTCTTCCTGACAATCGTCGGCGTCACCTACCTGTTCGCCATCGCGCAAAACAACGGCACCATCGACCTCCTGGTCCGGGGCGCCGTCAAACTGGTGGGCAGCCGCGTCGCCCTGATCCCCTGGGTTATGTTCGCCATCACCGCCGTCATCACGGCCGTGGGCGCACTGTCTCCCGCCGCCGTCGCCATCATTGCCCCGATCGCCCTCAGCTTCGCCGGGAAGTACAAGATCAGCCCGCTGCTGATGGGCATGATGGTGATCCACGGCGCGCAGGCCGGCGGCTTCTCGCCCATCGCCGTCTATGGCGTCACGGTCAACGGCATCATCGCCAAGACCGATCTCGCCTTCAGCCCGGCCGCACTCTTCCTCTCAAGCTTCATCTTCAACCTGGTCATCTCCTTGGTCCTCTTTGTGATCCTGGGCGGCAGGAACCTCATGTCCTCCAAGGTGGGTCAATTCGTGGAGCAGGCCGCCGAGGCCCGGATGGCGGTCAGCGTAGGCGCCAAAGCCGGCACCGATGTGCCGTTCAAGGGCTTCGGCTCCGGCATGTACGGCCCCCGCGACCCCGCAGGCGACGGCGTTGCCGCCACCAAGGAACGCAAGGACCGGATTCCGCAACTGGTCACCATTGCGGGCCTGATCGTGCTGGCCGTCGTGGCCCTGGGCTTCAAGATGGACGTCGGCTTCGTGTCCATCACCATCGCGATCGTCCTTGCCCTGGTTTCACCCGCGGCCCAGAAAGGCGCCATCAACAAGATCAGCTGGTCCACCGTGCTGCTGATCTGCGGCATGTTGACGTTCGTCGGCGTGCTGGAGGAAGCCGGGACCATCGAGTTCGTCTCCAGCGGCGTGGCCGGCATGGGAATGCCGCTGCTGGCAGCCCTCATCATCTGCTTCATCGGCGCCATCGTGTCCGCCTTCGCCTCTTCCACCGCCATCCTGGCCGCCCTTATCCCGCTGGCCGTGCCGTTCCTCTCCACCGGCGAGATCGGCGCCGTCGGCGTCATCTGCGCCCTCGCCGTCTCCGCCACGATCGTGGACGTCTCCCCGTTCTCCACCAACGGGGCACTGGTCCTGGCCAATGCTCCGGAAGGCGTGGACAAGGACCGGTTCTACAAGAAGATCCTCGGCTACAGCGGCATCGTGATCGTGGCCGGACCCATCCTGGCCTGGCTGGCACTGGTGGTCCCCGGCTGGCTCTAGCCGGCGCAGCCGCCCGGCACCGCACGCCGCCCCCCACTTCAGAGAGGAAACCCAGCACATGAGCACAGCCGAAAATTCCCGAGGCCCCCTGGCCGGGCACACCGTCGTCGACCTGAGCCGCGCACTGGCAGGCCCCCACGCCGGCATGATGCTGGCGGACCTTGGCGCCCGCGTCATCAAGGTGGAGAACCCCGGCACCGGGGATGACACCCGCGGCTGGGGACCGCCCTTCGTAGGCCCGGAAGAGGACCTGCAGTCCACCTACTTCATGTCCTGCAACCGCAACAAGGAATCCATCAGCCTGGACCTGAAGAGCCAGGACGGGCGGGCCGTACTCCGCGGGCTGCTGGCGCACGCGGACGTGGTGATCGAGAACTTCCGTCCCGGCGTCATGGACCGGCTGGGCTTCTCCACAGCCGCCATCCATGAGCTCAACCCCCGCCTGGTGATCCTTTCCATAACCGGCTTCGGCCATGACGGGCCCGAATCGCGGCGCAGCGGCTACGACCAGATCCTGCAGGGCGAGGCCGGGCTCATGTCGCTCACGGGGTCGGGCCCGGACGATCCGCAGCGCGTCGGTGTTCCGATTGCTGACCTGCTGGCCGGCATGAACGGCGCCACCGGCGTACTGGCGGCACTGGTTGAGCGTGAACGCACCGGCCAGGGCAAGGTGGTCCGGACCTCCCTGCTTGCCTCCCTCATCGGGGTCCACGCCTTCCAGGGCACCCGGGCCACCGTGGCCGGCGAGGTTCCGCAGGCGCAGGGCAACCACCATCCCTCCATCGCCCCCTATGGGCTGTTTACCTGCAAGGACGGGAGCGTGCAGATCAGCGTCGGCAGCGAAAAGCTCTGGGCTTCCTTCGCCGCCGCGTTCGGCCTGGACCCGGGGGCGCCCGGGTTCGCCAGCAACGCCGAAAGGGTGCGGAACCGCGGCGCGGTGATTGCCGCCGTCGAGCGCGCTTTTGCCGGCTATGGCGCGGCGGAACTGCTGGAGAAACTGAACGACGCCGGGATCCCGGCAGGGAAGGTCCGCTCGCTGGACGAGGTGTACGCCTGGGAGCAGGTGGCATCCCAGGGGCTCGTGGTGGAAGTGGAGCATCCGCTGCTCGGAACGGTCAGCCTCCCCGGACCGCCGCTGCGGTTCTTCGAACAAGGGGATTCCGGCGAGACCACCCTGACGGATCATGCCGCGCCGCCCCTGCTGGACGCCGACGGGCCCGCAATCCGGGAGTGGCTCGGTTTGCCCGCTCCGGTGGCGGCCGGGGTGAACTAACGTGCCAACCACCGAGAAAGTGCGGCACCTGCGCGCCGCCGAACTCATCGACGCCGTGGTGGACCAGGACTCGTTTGTCTCCTGGGATACCCCGCCGCACCAGCCGGCCCTGTCCGAAGAATACGCCCGTGACTTGGCCAAAGCCCGCGAACGCAGCGGCGCCGACGAATCGGTGCTCACCGGCACCGGGCTGATCCGCGGCCGCCGCGTGGCGCTGATCGTCAGCGAGTTTTCCTTCCTGGCCGGCTCCATTGGCCACGCTGCGGCGCAGCGGATCGTTGCCGCCGTCGAACGGGCCACCGCGGAGGGCCTGCCGCTGCTGGCGGGCCCCGCCTCCGGAGGAACCCGGATGCAGGAGGGGACGCCGGCGTTCCTGTCCATGGTGAAAATTACCGGAGCGGTCAGGGCGCACCGCCAGGCGGGCCTGCCCTACCTGGTCTACCTGCGGCATCCCACCACCGGCGGCGTCATGGCATCCTGGGGCTCCCTGGGCCACATCAATGTGGCCGAACCGGGCGCCCTGCTGGGATTCCTGGGCCCCAGGGTCTTCGAGGCGCTGTACGGGGAGTCCTTCCCGGACAACGTGCAGGTCGCGGAAAACCTCTTCAACAAAGGTCTGATCGACGGCGTCGTAAAGCCCGAGGACCTCGCAGAACTGGTTGCCAGGGCGCTGGATATCCTGGCGCCGCGCCGGGAGGCAGCGTCCGGGACGGTCATCCGGCCCGCTGCACCGGCCACCCTTGCCGTGCGGCCGGCAGCTGTTGATGCCTGGACATCGATCGGGATTTCACGCAGGCCGCGGCGGCCGGACCTGCGCCAGCTCCTCAAATTCGGGGCCAGCGACGCCCTGCCGCTGAACGGGACGGGACAGGGGGAAAAGGACCCCGGGCTGCTGTTGGCGCTCGCGAGGTTCGGCAGCCGGTCCTGCATTGTGCTGGGGCACGCCCGCCCGCTGCGCAAGGACGCCGCAGGAATGGGGCCCGGGTCACTGCGGGAAGCACGCCGCGGCATGAAGCTGGCCGAAGAACTGCGGCTCCCCCTGCTCACGGTCATCGACACCGCAGGCGCCGCGCTCTCGCAGGAAGCCGAGGAGGGCGGGCTCGCCGGAGAGATCGCCCGCTCCTTGTACGAACTGATCGGCCTGGAATCGCCGTCGGTCTCCGTTTTGCTTGGCCAGGGTGCCGGGGGAGGGGCGCTCGCCCTGCTGCCCGCGGACCGGACCATCGCCGCTCAGCACAGCTGGCTGTCGCCGTTGCCGCCCGAGGGCGCCAGTGCCATCGTGCACCGCACCACGGCCTTCGCGCCCGGGATGGCGCAGGCGCAGGGGGTCAATGTGGCGGCGCTGTATGCGAACGGACTGGTGGACCACATCGTTGACGAGCGCGACGACGCTTCGCTGGAGCCGCGCGAATTCTGTGCCCGGATGGCACGTGCCATTGAATACGAACTCGCGTCCGTGGCGGACGTCCCCGTGGCGGGGCTGGTGGGGGCGCGGTTCCGGAAGTACCGGAACCTGGGCGGCAACTGACGCACCGCACGGCCGGGAACCGCCGGCGTATTCGCTCCGGCGGCTCCGGCCGCCGTTTGCCTAGCGCCGTTGACGGATCTTGGCCCGGTGGGCGGTGGCGCGCAGTTGCAGGATGCGCGCCCCGCCTGCCACGGCGACCAGCACCCCGCCGGTGACGGCGGCAATGAAGAGTGCCATGCCCAGCGGGACGGAACCCTCAAAGCCCAGGAACTTCACCATGGCCTGTTCCTGGTTCTGCAGGATGAAGATGATCAGCAGGATCAACAGGATCAGCGCGGCGACGACGCCGGCCCAGATGACGCCGGCGCGGGTAACTTTGCTTTCGGGTGCGCGGCCACCCGCTGCGGCCTTTTCGGTGCTTGCTGGTGGTGCTGGGACTGCGGGTGTATCCGGGGCATCCGGGGCGTAGGACGGCGCGCCGCCGTAAGTTGCTTCCCGGCCGCCTGCCGGCCCGTCCGCGTTCGACGCCGTGGCGGCCATGTCCGGGTCCGGCTGGCTGTTCGGTCCTGGCGTGTACTGTCCCTCGCTCACGCCCGTTCCTTTCGCAGAATGCTAAGCATGCTTATGGCACAACCATAGACGCCGGCGTTACCGCAGTACAACGAGCGCGCCGCCCGCGTCTACGGCAGCACGAAAGGGCAGGGCTGGACGGTGAGCCCTCGCGGTAGGAGGGGCCCCGAAGGGAACCCCTCCTTGGATCGCTGGCCGGGCCGTGCAGGCCGGACATCAGACCCGTTCTTTGTTCCGTTCGCCGGTGGGCGTTCCTGGCGCAGGCGCCCTGTGCCAGTTCGGGAAGGCCCAGAGGGTGAATTCCGGTGCCTTGGCCGGCTTCGGAGTTTCGTGGGTCTCAGGCCGCTCTTCAGGCTGGCGCCTGGTTTCTTTCCTGGCGCCCCACCCGAAGTCCTTGCTTGATGAATAGCACATCACAGACCTCCTCATGGTGACTGCCCTTTAATCGTCCTCCACATCGGCGGTGGAGTCGATAGTCCGGCATCGGCATCGGCGCCGGCCCGCGCCTGTCAGCGTCCGCCGGCCACCACATCCTGCGCTTCCTGCGGGCGGTGGAACTCGCAAGGGCCGCGGTGACGCAGCGGAAGCAAGCAGGTCCTGCCGGTGGGCAGGTGCACCAGAGCGCAGCGGCCGGCCATGGCCAGATCCTCCCGGACGTTGGAGTTGCTCAGGTCCGGCCGCCCGTCGTCTGCGGTTTCGGCGGGGCCGGCGCCGGTGGCGCGCTGTTCAGCATTCATGGTGATGCAACTCCTCATCGGGCGGAAAGGCGTATGGAGGGTGCGAAAAGGTGGTTTTTCCAGTCTGCGCCGCAGGGGTTACCGCCGGGTTAAGGGGGCGTTAGGTTCAGGTCAACAACAGCACACCGCCCCTTGCCTAGAAGCCCAGTTGATGTGCCACCTGCAGCAAGAGGGCCTCCGAGCCCATGGGACCCACGAGCTGTATTCCCATGGGAAGTCCGTTGCCGGCGGATCCCCCGGTCCAGTGGACGGGAACCGTGATGGCCGGCAACCCGCAGACGTTCACCATCGACGACCATGGCGCAAACTCACACTGCTTCCGGTAGTCGCCGTCGGCATCTCCCGGCCACTGCGCGGCCGGCCAGCGCTCGCCGCCGTGGCCGGTCCCGGTGAACCAGCCCACCGGCCGGGGTGTCTGCGCCAGCGCGGGCATCAGCATCAGATCCCACTGGCCGTATTGCACAAGTGTGTCGTGCTGGAACTGCCGCAGGAACGCCAGGGCTTCGGCCAGCTTCGCAGGGCTGCGTTGCTGCGCCCGCCGCCGGAAGGTTCGGGTCAACGGAGCCAGCAGCGCCTCACGCGAGGGGCTGATCCGTGCCGCGCCGACGCCTGCCGTCCAGGCGGTGGTGAAGGCATCGGGGTAGCGGTTGTCGTACCGTACGGCCGCTTCGGCCAAGGTGTGGCCGGCGTGTTCCAGTAGCCGTTCGCCGGTGCGGAGGGCTTCGAGTGCCTCTGGTTCGATGCTGAAGGGGAAGGTGCCCGACCACGGGCTCTCCAGCGTGACGCCGATCCTCAGCCGCTGCGGCTCCTGGCCGATGCCTGCAAGGTATCCGTGCCCCGGTGCCAGGGCGTCCATCATCAGGGCGGCGTCCCTGGCGTTCCGGGCAAGGGGGCCAGGGACCACCAGCCGGGCCGGATCGCCGCTGCTTTCCCCGGCAGCCACTAGACCGCGGCCCGGTTTAAGGCCCACCAGGCCGCAGGCGGCGGCCGGAATCCGGACTGAACCGCCGCCGTCGGTCCCTGGGGCGAAGGGCAGGAGGCCCGCGGCGACGGCGGCAGCGCTGCCGCCGGAAGAACCGCCCGAGCTCCTGCCGGGAGCGTGCGGATTGCGCGACGGCGGCGCGATGCGGTTTTCGCTGTAGGCCGTCAGCCCGAACTCTGGCACTTGGGTCTTGCCCAGGGACACCACGCCCGCCTCCTTGAGGAGCGCCACCAGGGGAGCGTCCGCGGGGGCGGGTTTATGCTCGACGGCGGCGCTTCCGTGGGTGGTCACCACGCCGGCAACATCGGTCAGGTCCTTGAAGCCCAGCGGCATGCCGTGCAGCAGCGGCAGGTCTTCGATGCGGGCGTGGGAGCGCAGGTCATCAGCCGCGCTTGCCCGGTCCATGGCCTGGCCCGCGGTGACGGTGATGAAGGCTCCCAGCAACGGGTTGTGCCGGCCGATGCGTGCCAGGAAATGTGCTGTGGCCTCAGCGGCGGACACGGTCCCGCCGCGCAGGAGGTTCCGCAGGTCCAGTGCCGTCAGCTCGTGGAGTTCAGCCACGGACCCGGACTTCCGGCTCGTGGAGCGGAGATGGGCCGGTGTCCCCGCCGGCATCTTCGCCGGGGTTCCGGCCAGGGCACGCCTGTGGCCGCGCCGGACGGGCAGACTGCTGACGGGTCATGGAAACCTCCTTGGGAAACCAGCCTAACTTGCCGGTTTCCCGTCCCATTTGTGGCGGAAGGACTAGGCTTAAACGTGACTCTGATCCGCCACGACAGGACTCCCATGAGCGATTTCGATACCGTGCCCGTCCACGACATCCCTGCTGACGCCGTAATCCTGGATGTCCGGGAGGACTACGAGTGGGTGGCCGGGCATGCCGACGGCGCACTCCACATTCCCATGGACCAGATCCCGGCCCGGCTGGACGAACTCGATCCGGACGAAGACGTTTACGTGATTTGCCGGACCGGCGGCCGGTCCTTCCGTGTTGCCCAATGGCTCACGGGCCAGGGGTACACCGCCATCAACGTCTCCGGCGGGATGGACCAGTGGCTGGAATCGGGCAAGCCCCTGGTCTCGGACAACGGACTCAAGCCGCTGGTCCTCTAGTGCCCGGCGGTTCCCCCACCTACGCGTTCCTCGGACCCGAGGGCACGTTCACCGAGGCTGCCCTCCTCCAGGTCCCCGGCGCGCAACAGGCAGTCCGGGTGCCGGCGTCCAACGTCAATGCTGCCCTGGACCAAGTGCGCGCCGGATCTGCCGACGCTGCCATGGTGCCGATTGAAAACTCGGTGGAAGGCGGCGTCACCGCCACCCTCGACGCGATTGCCACCGGCCAGGAACTGCGCATCATCCGCGAGGTCCTGGTCCCCATCACTTTTGTCCTGGTGGCGCGGCCAGGCGTAGGCCGGGAGGACGTGCGGCGGGTATCCACCCACGGCCACGCCTGGGCGCAGTGCCGGATGTGGATGGAGAACAATATGCCGGCCGCGGAATATGTTCCGGGTTCATCAACTGCGGCCGCGGCCATGGGGCTGCTGGAGAAGGACTGCCATTACGACGCCGCCATCTGCGCGCCGCTGGTAGCGAGCGTGCATCCGGGCCTGTCGGTGATGGCGGAGAACATCGGTGACAACCCGGGTGCCGTGACGCGCTTCATCCTGGTCGCCCGCCCGGGTGTCCTGCCGCAACGCACCGGCGCTGACAAGACCACGCTCGTCGTCCCTCTTCCGGAGGACCGCCCGGGTGCGCTGATGGAGATCCTTGACCAGTTCGCCAGCCGCGGCGTCAACCTCAGCCGGATCGAATCGCGACCCACCGGGCAGTACCTGGGACATTACTTCTTCAGCATCGACGCTGATGGCCACGCCGGTGAGGCGCGCGTTGCCGATGCCCTGGCGGGGCTGCACCGCATCAGCCCCGGGACCCGGTTCCTGGGCTCGTATGCCCGGGCGGACAGGCAGTCCACCCCGGTGGCGGCGCATACCTCTGATGCTGCCTTCTCAGCGGCCCGGGAGTGGGTGGGATCCATACTTGATGCGGCATCCACCGCAGGTGAAAGCGGTTCCGGGTCTTCGCCCACAGCGTAGGCAAATGCCTTCCGGAGTACTTCCGCGGGGTGTGGACAATGCGTATGCTTGCTTGATCCACACGGGGTATGGCCTCTGACGAAGGGAGCGGGTCATGACCAGCACCACTGACAACGACGGCCAGGGGATGATCGTCAACCCCAAGCCTGCCGCAGACAACCAGGACTGGGACGGCGACGACGCTGACCGCGCGGACCGCCTGCGTTTCGAAGAGGAACAGGCAATGATCCGTGAACAGTCCGAGGCCCATGCCGCTGCGAAAGCAGCCGCTGAGGCAGAGAAGAAGGACGCCGGCGCCTGACCCGCGTGAACCTGCCGGTCAGGCCTGGCCCGGCATTCCCTCAGACGCTGATGGGCCGCCCACGCCTAGAGCCGGGGTTTCGCCGGCCCGGCGCCGCCCGGTTCGTGCGCCCTGACCCTGACCAGCAGTGACTTGGGTTCAACCTGGACGGTGAGTTGTGTGGCGTCCCCGGACGTGTCGCCATCGAGTTGGGTGGGCATCGGCTCGGGGCATTTGATGACCACCTTGACCGACCTGTAGACAGTCATGATCGGCAGCTTTCCGCTGTGCTTGAACATGATCTTCATGTACATCAGCAGCCAGCCCAGGGCGCTGCGGGGACTCATGACCACCACGTCCAGCATTCCGTCGTCAATCATTGCCTGCGGAATGAAGTCGATGCCGCCAGGTACCAGCCCGCAGTTGGCAAAAAGTACGCTGCGGATGTTCCGGACCTGCTCCGGGTTGCCGTCCAGCGAGATGGACACCTTTTTCCGCCGGCCGGGGAGGTGGCGGACGCCCGCCTCGGTGTAGGCGAGCCAGCCCACCGCCTTCTTCAGCCCGTCGTTGGTGTCCGCCAGGACTTCCGCGTCCATGCCAATCCCGGCAATGACCAGGAAGAGGTGCTCGGAGTAGTGACCGGTGCGGGAGTTTTCAATGGCCATCCGGGCGGTGTCAATGTAGCGCTGCCGGCCGAACAGCGCCGTCTGGACGTTCCCGTGGAGGTCGCTCACGTCAAGGTCGACGTTCCGGGCCAGCAGGTTACCGGTTCCCAGCGGGATCAGGCCCATGGCAACATCGGTGTGCGCCAGGGCCTCGGCCACCACGCGGACCGTGCCGTCCCCGCCGCCCACCAGGACGACGTCGGGCTTGCCGGCCAGGGCCGCCTGCATCTGGGAAAAGCCGGGGTCGTCCGCGGTTGTCTCGAAAAAGGCCGGTTCCTCCCACCCTGCCGCCAGGCAGGCGCGCTGGATTGTTGCCTTTGCTTCCTCCGCCCGCGCCTTGATGGGATTCAGGACAACGGCCACCCGCTGCTGCGCCAGGCCTGGATCGTAAGCTTCGCCGGCCACTGTGCTGCGCACGTGCAGGGCCTGGAGGCGCCGGACCCCCCACCAGCTGGAGGTGGCGAAGGCAAGCGCCACCGCAATCAGCAGGTAGAGAATCCAGTCGCTCATGGTGGTTCAACAGTAGCCCGGCGCGCGGCGGCCTGGCGCACGGGCCTGCCGCCCGCCGTCGTGCGCTGTATTGGATACCCTTGTCTGGTGATCGACGTAAAAGACCTCAGCGAAAACCCGGACAAGTTCCGTGCCAGCCAGCGCGCCCGCGGCGCGGACGAATCAGTGGTGGACGCGATCATCTCCGCGGATGCCGCCCGCCGCGCAGCCCTGATCCGCTTCGAAAACCTCCGCGCCGAGCAGAACGCCTTCGGCAAGAAGGTGGCGCAGGCCAAGGGCGAGGAAAAGCAGGCGCTGCTGGCAGAGGTCAAGGAACTGGCCAACTCCGTCAAGGCAGCCTCCGCCGAGGCCGACGCCGCCCAAACCAAGCAGGAAGAGCTGCTGCGCACCGTCCCCAACCTGGTGGAGAATGGCGTTCCGGAGGGCGGCGAGGACGACTACGTGGTGGTCAAGACCGTCGGAACCCCGCGTGAGTTCCCCGACTTTGAGCCCAAGGACCACTTGGAGATCGGCGAGCTGATCGGCGCGATCGACATGGAGCGCGGTGCCAAGGTCTCCGGCGCCCGTTTCTACTTCCTCCGCGGCGTGGGTGCCCGGCTGGAAATGGCACTGCTGCAGATGGCCATGGAGCAGGCCATCGAAGCAGGCTTCGTCCCGATGATCACCCCCACGCTGGTGCGCCCCGAAACCATGCAGGGCACCGGCTTCGATGTGAAGCACGACGCCGAGATCTACCGCCTGGCCGAGGACGACCTTTACCTCGTGGGCACCTCAGAGGTGGCCCTGGCCGGCTACCACGCGGACGAAATCCTCGACTTCTCAGCCGGGCCCATCCGCTACGCCGGCCAGAGCTCCTGCTACCGGCGCGAAGCCGGCTCCCACGGCAAGGACACCCGCGGCATCATCCGCGTGCACCAGTTCAACAAGGTGGAGATGTTCATCTACACCACCGTGGAAGAGGCCGCCGCCGAGCACCAGCGCCTGCTTGCCTGGGAAGAAGAGATGCTGGCCAAGTGCGAGCTGCCGTACCGCGTCATCGACACCGCAGCCGGTGACCTGGGAATGTCCGCCGCCCGCAAGTACGACTGCGAAGCATGGGTTCCCACCCAGGGCGCCTACCGCGAGCTGACCTCCACCTCAAACTGCACCACGTTCCAGGCGCGCCGCCTCAATATCCGTGAGCGCGCGGTCAACGCTGACGGCGTGGCCAAGGGAACCCGGGCCGTGGCCACCCTGAACGGCACGCTGGCCACCACCCGCTGGATCGTGGCGCTGCTGGAGCACCACCAGAACGCTGACGGCTCGGTCAACGTCCCCAAGGCGCTGCAGAAGTACCTGGGCGGCCTCGAGGTGCTCCCGGTCCTCTAGGGTCCTTCCCCGCCGGTGCACCGGGTCCCGGGCATTGCACCCGCCAACGGACAGTGCACCCCCGAACACGGGGGTGCACTGTCCGTTACGGGGTGCTGGATACTCTGTTCCGCTTGACGGGCAGGCCTGCCTGCCGAAGGCATGCCGCAAAGCGGGCGGGGTCGGATGCTGTTGCCCAGTCCCACCGGACCACCCGGAAACCCGCCGCCCGGAGTTTGTCCTCGCGCTTCTTCTCTGCGAGCACTGTTTGCCGTGCCGTCCGTGCGCCCAAGTATTCGTCATTGAGGTACTTGGCGTCGCCGTCGAACTCGCCGATCAGCCGGTATTTCGGCCAGAAGAAATCAGTCCGGGCCAGCAACGTACCCGCCTGCAGGAACTTCGCCTGGAGCATGGGAGCCGGGACGCCGAGAAGATGCATCTGTGCGCGGCTGAGGGATTCTCCGGCTGACTCCGAATGGGGCGAGGCGAAGTCAATCACCCGGGCAACCCAGTTTCGGCGGGCTGCCGACGGGAGCAGGGAAGCCGCCAGGACCAGCTCGTCCTTGCCGACCGGAGGCCCGGAGGCGCGGCGGGGGCTGATTGCGTGGTCCGCCAGCACGACCCCTGCCGCGAAGCTTTCCCTCGCGATGACGTTTATGACGGTATCGGGCAGCGTAGTGACCAGCAGGCCTCCGCGCCGGACCGACGCTGCATCCCCGCCATGCCTGTGGACGCCGTATGCGGTGAGATGGGTGATCCCGGTCCGCCCGGATTTGTCAGGAGCGGCAGAGGTGGTTGGCTTCCTGCGGCCGGTGTGGCCCCTGGACGCTCCCGACAAGTGGACATATCCGGGCACAGCAAGCAGGTCCAGGTCCCACAGGACGGCAGCAGTGTTCAGGCAGAACGTGGATTGCGGCAGTTCCAGGTCCACGGCAAGCACCGTATGGCGGTATCGCTGCCAAGGGGCCAGCGATACCCACTCATCCCTGACGGCGTATACGCCCCTGCGAACGCGGACGAGTTCACCCTGCGCGTAGCGCCTGCTGAGTGATCGGATATCCCCGGTGCTGTGGCGGAGGTCCAGTGCGGAAATCAGCTGCATGCCATTCATGGTGGCCGGAGCGTCAGCGGTGCTGAAGGACCCGGCGTGGGCATGTGGACAACCGGAACCCGCGCCTGCACCCCCGAGTGGACGATGCACCAGCGCGTCCGGGGGTGCACCGTCCGTAAGGGGGTGCCGCGGTGGCGGCGGCGCCGGAAACCCGCAGTTAATCAACAGTTCAGTAAAGCTGTGTCCTGCGTCCTAGCGCCTGTCAGTGACGTCTGCTTCACTGTTTCAATGACAACGCTGACTGAAACCTCAGTCGCCGGCAACGATGACCGGCGAGAGAACAACCAAGACAACACCAACACCTACCGCTTTTCGGAAATCGGCCAGAAGCTGATGGTCGCACTGGACGTGGACGGCACCCTGGTGGACCACGACGGCCACATGACGCCGGGCGTCCGGGACGCGGCGCAGGCGGTGGTGGCAGCCGGGCACGAGGTAATGATCGCCACCGGCCGCTCCTTGAACGCCACCCTTCCCGTCATCGAAAAAATCGGTATAGAGCGCGGCTACGCAGTCTGCTGCAACGGCGGCGTGACCCTCCGGCTCCACCCCGAACTGGCCAACGGCTACGAGATCATCCACAAGGCCACCTTCGACCCCGGTCCGGCCCTGAGGGCCCTCCGGGATCGGCTCCCCTCTGCCAAGTACGCCCTGGAGGACGCGGACGGAAACTTCCTCTCCACGGAACGGTTCCAGGACGCCAGTTTCGGCGTCGAGGCCGTAGGCGTCGACTTCCACACCATGCTGGAGGCCACCGCGGTGCGCGTGGTGGTGTTCAGCACTGAAAACACGCCCGAGGAATTCAATGAGGCCATCAAGCACGTGGGACTGGCCGGGGTGACGTACTCGGTGGGCTGGACCGCATGGCTGGATATCGCAGCAGCAGGGGTGACCAAGGCCAGCGCCCTGGAGAGCCTCCGCCTCCGGCTCGGCATCGAGCAGCACCGCACCGTCGCCGTTGGCGATGGCCGCAACGATATTGAAATGCTTACCTGGGCCGGCCGCGGCGTGGCCATGGGGCAAGCTCCGCAGGAAGTGATTGCGGCGGCGGATGAGGTCACCCATTCGGTGTTCGACGACGGCGCGGCCCACGTGCTGCGCAGCCTCCTCTAGGAGTCCACACCGAAGGCCCGGATTCCGACCGGCACCCGGCACCAAGGCAAAATAGGAGCATGACCCTTACGACGTTCGCCCTCGTCCGCCATGGCCAGACCGACTGGAACGCCGAGCGCCGGCTGCAGGGTGCCACCGATATCCCCCTGAACGACGTCGGACGCGGCCAGGCACGGGACGCCGTCACCGTCCTGGCCCCCTACGAATGGGATGCCATCGTCTCTTCGCCGCTGAGCCGGGCCGCCGAAACCGCGGACCTGATCGCCGAGGGGCTGGGGCTCGCTGTGTCCAGGCGCATCCCCGAACTGACCGAGCGTAGCTTCGGGCCGGCTGAAGGACTGCAGGCCGGCCCCGAACTGGAGGCGCTGCGGGTCCCCGGCGGGTTCGAGGGTGCGGAGAGCGAAGCCGAGGCGGCGGACCGTGGCCTTGCCGCGCTTGAGGCGCTGGCGGAAGAGTTCCGCGGCCAACGCGTCCTGGTGGTGGCGCACGGCACCCTGCTCCGGGTCAGCCTCAGCCGCGCCATCGGCCAAACCCTTGCCAGCGTTGACAACGCCGCCTTGAACCTGGCACACCACCACGCTGTGGACGGGTGGAAGCTGGAGTATTTCAACGGCGAACCGATGATGGCAGCCGCGGGCGCCTGACCAGCGGCTTGACCCGCCGCGGGCGCCTGGCCGCAGTCCAACCAGCCGCCTCCTGACCGGCAGCTAAGCAGGTCTGACCCAGCGCAGCGGGTTCCCGGCTACCTCGCTTCGAGGATCAAGGCGAGCAGCCGTGCCGCGGCGGGCCGGGCGGAATGTTCCTCGTTCCACTGCGCCCGGGACACTGCCTTGCTCACTGCCTGGGTGGTGATTCCCAGTTCCTGCGCCACCGCTTTTTGCTGGCCGCGGACACCGGGCGTCAGCAGGTCAAGCACCCGCCATTCGGCGCCGGAGCGGTCCCGGACAATGTGTCCGAGCAGCCGCAGTACGGCCTCCGCGTCATGGGCCACATCGGCCAGGGGCCCCTCCACTGCCACCGGAATCCGTTCCTTGCCGTTGCGGAGCCGGTCCACGGCCCGCCGCGCGTAGACCAGGCCGTGGCCGGTGGCGTCCTTGATTTGGTTGGGCAGCGGCTCGTCCACCGGCCCGGCGCCGATCCCCACGTACCAGGCTCCGCCGCGCAAAGCGATCAGCGCCGCTTCCACGGCCTGGTGCGGGCAGTCCACAACACCCTGCACCTCATCCTCGACGGACCGGTCAAAATCCAGGCGCGCAGGGATATGTCGCAGCGCTTTAAGCAGCTGCGGCACCTGGTCGCCGTCGCGCCGGCTGTCAGTCTGGTTGATGGTCAGCGTGAACATTCTGGGTACACACTACCCGGAAGTAGAAATGACGAAACGGCCGGGTCCGGGGGCATGAAAGTCCTGTAAGGGGCCCGCGGGCACGACGCCGGGTCTTGCCCGCGTGCCCCTTCATCTGTTGCCATGGGGGAACGGCCGCCCAGCGGCACACCCGATGTGAGGATGGCTATGGCCGGGAATACAGGGCACGACGACATGCGGCACGACGGGCAGGGGCAGGCACCGGCGTCGGCGGACGAACTGGCCCTGGTGGACCGCTGGTGGCGGGCCGCAAACTACCTCTCGGTGGGGCAGATCTACCTGCGGTCCAACCCGCTCCTGCGGGAACCGCTGCAGGCGGAGGACACCAAGTCCCGCCTGTTGGGCCACTGGGGCACCACACCCGGACTCAACTTTGTTTACGCCCACCTGAACCGCGTGATCCGCCGCAACTCCCTGGAGATGCTCTTTGTGGCCGGTCCCGGCCATGGGGGCCCCGCCGTCGTCGCCAATGCCTGGCTGGAGGGAACGTATTCCGAAATCTTTGCCCACGTGGGCAACGATGAGGCCGGCATGGCTGAACTGTTCCGGCAGTTCTCGTACCCCGGGGGAATCCCCAGCCACGCGGCCCCGGAAACTCCCGGTTCCATCAGCGAAGGCGGGGAACTCGGGTACTCCCTGGCGCACGCTTACGGGTCGGTGTTCGACAACCCCCGGCTGGTGACCGCCGTTGTGATTGGCGACGGCGAGGCGGAAACCGGGCCACTGGCTGCCAGCTGGCACTCCCACAACTTCCTGGATCCCGCGGCGGACGGCGCGGTGCTGCCCATCCTGCACCTGAACGGCTACAAGATCGCCAACCCCACCATCCTGGCCCGGATGCCTGAGCAGCAGTTGGAGCAGCTGCTGCGCGGCTATGGGCACGAGCCATATTTCGTCACCGTGGCGGACCCGGACAACACGGAACAGGCACACCGGGATTTCGCCGCGGTCCTGGACCGGTGCCTGGCGGACATCAAAGCCATCCAGGACGCCCACCGGCAAGTCCCCGCCGGCGCGGAAACAGGGGAGGGTGGCCACCGCTGGCCGATGATCGTGCTGCGCTCGCCGAAGGGCTGGACCGGGCCGCGGACCGTGGATGGGCTGCAGGTGGAAGGGACGTGGCGTGCGCACCAGGTGCCGCTGTCCGAAGTCCGCACCAATGGTGACCACCTGAAGCAGCTGGAGGAATGGATGCAGTCCTACCGGCCCCGGGAACTGTTCGACGGCGGCGGCAGGCTCCGCGCCGATGTCGCCGAGGGCGCCCCCACCGGCGACTTCCGGATGAGTGCAACGCCGCACGCCAACGGCGGACTGCTCAGGCGCGCCCTGAAGCTGCCCGCCTACCGGGACCACGCCGTGGAGGTGCCCCGCCCGGGCACTGAACGGGTGAGCCCGATGGTCACGCTGGGCTCCTGGATGCGGGACGTGATTGCGCAGAACATGGAGAACTTCCGGCTTTTCGGGCCGGACGAGACAGCCTCCAACCGGCTGCAGAACGTCTACGAGGCCACCGACAAGGTGTGGCAGTACCGGGTTGACGACGTCGACGAGCACCTTGCGCGCTCCGGCCGCGTCCTGGAGGTGCTGAGCGAGCACCTGTGCCAGGGCTGGCTGGAAGGATACCTCCTCACCGGCCGGCACGGGGTGTTCAACTGCTACGAGGCCTTCGTCCACATTGTCGATTCCATGTTCAACCAGCACGCCAAATGGCTTAAAGTCTCGCGGGCACTGCCGTGGCGCCGGCCGGTGGCTTCCCTGAACTATGTGCTGTCCTCGCACGTCTGGCAGCAGGACCACAATGGTTTCTCGCACCAGGATCCGGGCTTCATCGACCACGCGGTGAACAAGAAGGCCGAGGTCATCCGGGTGTACCTGCCGCCGGACGTCAACACCCTGCTGTCCGTCATGGAGCACTGCCTGGCCTCTACGGACTACGTGAACATCGTGGTCAGCGGCAAGCAGCCCTCGCCCACGTGGCTTGGCCCTGCAGACGCCGCCAACCACTGCCGGCGCGGCCTGGGCATCTGGACGTTCGCGGGGTCCGAGGTGCCCGGCGAGGAGCCCGACGTCGTCCTGGCCTGCGCCGGCGACGTCCCCACCGTGGAGACCGTCGCCGCCGCCGAACTGCTCCGGGACGGCGCTCCCGGGCTCAAAGTACGGGTGGTGAACGTGGTGGACCTCATGCGGCTGCAGGATGACAGCGAGCATCCGCATGGCCTCGCCGCACACGACTTTGACGGCATCTTCACCTCGGACAAGCCGGTCATTTTCGCCTACCACGGCTATCCTGCGCTGATCCACCGGCTTGCGTACCGCCGGACCAACCAGCAGGGCCTGCACGTGCACGGGTACAAGGAAGAGGGCACCACCACCACGCCGTTCGACATGTCCATGCTCAACGGAATTGACCGCTTCACCCTGGCCATCGACGCGATCGACCGCGTCCCCGGCCTGGCGGGGAAGCACGCGCTGTTGCGCCAGGACCTGCAGGACCGGCGCAACCGGGCGCGTGAGCACACCCGCACGCACGGTGAGGACCCGGAGGAGATCCGGAACTGGAGGCTCGGCGGCTGACTTACTGAAGCGGGAGTTCATCCAGCGTGCAGCCGGGCAGGTGGATCCAGCCTTCGCTGCGCGCGGCCGCAGCGTGGGCGATGTCCGGCAGGAGCGTACGACGCCGGGCCACGGCACGGGCGGTCAGTGACGCGATGACGGCGTCGAAAAGGTCGTCCGAACTGGTTAGCCTGTCCCGGTCACCGCCCAGGTCCAGCCATGGTGCCCGCTCCTCGAGGGCCGCAAGCAGCAAGCCAAGGCGTTCGGATTCCGGGGCGCCCCGGCCTTTGTAGCCGCGGCCGTTCAGGCCCCAGATCTTCAGGGACGCCGCCGGATACACCTCGGCCAGGCGGCCGGAACCGTCCCTCGGTTGCGGGCCATGGAGTTGGGCGATCTTTGCCTGGATGACCGCGCAGCGCATGGCAGGGTGGGCCAGCCGGTCCGCGGAGACGCTGAGCGGGATCAGGCCAGTCCGTGCCGTGCAGAAACGGTCCGTGTCCCGGTACGCGAGCAGCCGGCGGCCGGCGATTCCGTCGTGTTCAAGGACGGGGGCCGCGATGTTGTCCAGATGGCCGGTGAGGAACGGGATCAGGGCATCGGGCCAGCCTACGGGGCAGTCGACGCCGGTCATGTCGCTGCTGCCGAACAGCTCCACGATGTGTTGGTCGTCCACGTCCAGGGCCAGGTGGGTGAGCCGGGCCTGGTGGTCACTCCACTCGATGGCCGCCACGGCAGTTTTCTTGGTGGCCGCCGCGAGGTCTACGCCAAGGGTCTTCATGCCGGGCTCAGACGCGCCGGTAGTGCAGGGCCCCGTCCACGGATCCGGCTTCGCCCAGGTCATCGCCCCGCGCAAAGGCAGCCCACAGGGCCCGTACTGAGCGGCCGGTCAGGTCCACGTCCTCCCAGCGGGCGCCCTCGATCAGGCCCACGCCGTCCCAGGTCTTCCGGGTGCCAAGCAGCAGGGGCAGGTCGATGGTGTGGGCGGCGCCGAAGATGTTGCCGGGGGCGTGCCAGTCCAGGACGTACCGGTGGGCCCGGCCGCCCGCCTTCACGTGCCGGCGGGCAAAGCGGCGGGTGGCCCGGCCGTACACGGTTTCGGTGACCACCCAGTCGATGGCGCGGACGGCGGCGGCGCCCACCAGCGGAACGGCGGCCACCCGCATGAGCCGCGGGCTGCGGGGGAGGAACAGCCTGGCCTCCTCTGAGGTGTGCCCGATCAGCACGTCGATCTCCGGCGCGGACCGGTCCCAGGCCGCCTCGACGGCATCCTCATCGGGGAGCGGATCGTGGCCGTACTGGGTTCCAAACGGCATGGCCGCGAGCATCCCGAACTTCTTGGCCACCTGGGTAACCTGTGCCTCAAGCGCCACCACGTCCATGGCCGGAGTCTCCTCCGTGACGCCGTCCGCGGCGATGCCCATGGCGTGGTTCATCTTCGCCCGGCCCCGGGTGATGCCCAGCGGTGCGCTTTGGATGATGGCACGCTGGAAGAGCGCGGGCGCCTCAGGGGTGGCCATCAGGTGGGCGATCGCGTCGCCGCCGGCGGACTGGCCGAAGGCCGTGACCTGCCGCGGGTTGCCGCCGAAGGCCGCAATGTTCCGTTGCACCCAGCGGAACGCCTCCAGTTGGTCCAGGAGCCCCAGGTTGCCGGGCCGGCCGGCCGGCGTGGCGAGGAACCCGAACAGGCCCAGGCGGTAGGTCACGGACACGACCACCACCCGGTTTTCGGCCACCAACCGGGCCGGATCGAAGATGGCCAGGTCTCCGGACCCGGTGGTGTATGACCCTCCGTGGATCCATACCATCACGGGCAGCTTTTCCTCCGGCTGGAGGTCGCCGGGCATGGTGATGGAGAGGTTCTGGCAGTCCTCGCTGCCCGGAAGTTCCCCGTACTTGGTGCCCAGGACGTCGTCGAGGAACGGTACAGGTGCTTGGGGGCAAGCGGGGGAGAGCGAGGTGGCGGCAAGCTCAGTGATCCAGTCCGGGACCGGTGCCGGCGGCTGGAACCGCCCGGCCCTTGCATACGGGATGCCGGTGGCCCGGAGGACGTCGCCGTCGCGCCAGCCGCCCACGGGGCCGCAGGGTGGGTGGAACAGAAGCTGGGATGTCAACGCTGGCTCGGAACTCACAGCCCCACGATGCCATAAGTTCCTGGAACAACGACGGCGGGTGGCCGGCTTCGAAAAGCCGGCCACCCGCCGTCGGCGTTAAGACAGGGCCCACGCCGTCAGGGGTTCCCTGACCGAGCGAAGCGAGGTTAGGGGGACGGTGGGGATTAGTGGCCGGTGGGCACGTAACGCTTGATGGAGGCTTCGAGTTCGGCTTCGGCGGCGGCGCGGTCGCCCCAGCCCTCGGCCTTGACCCACTTGCCGGGCTCCAGGTCCTTGTAGCGGGTGAAGAAGTGCTCAATTTCCTTGATCAGGAATTCGTTGACATCGCTGACTTCCTGGATGTGGTCAAAGCGGGCATCCACGGGGACGCACAGCACCTTGGCGTCTCCGCCACCGTCGTCGGTCATGTTGAAGACGCCGATGGGGCGGGATTCGACGATGACGCCCGGGTGCAGGTCGAAGTCCTGCAGCAGGACCAGGGCGTCCAGCGGGTCACCGTCCTCGCCGAGGGTGTTTTCGAAGTACCCGTAGTGGGTGGGGTACTGCATGGAGGTGAAGAGGACGCGGTCCAGGCGGACGCGGCCGGTCTCGTGGTCAACTTCGTACTTGACGCGTGATCCCTTGGGGATCTCGATGGTCACGTCGTGCTTCATGGAATGCTCCTCGGCAATTACAGGGGGTGCGCGGCACACTTGACGGCCCACAAAAAAGAGTGTCGGTGCCGCCGACTATTATTGAGGATATAGCGAGAGGCCCTGGAATCAGGAACTTGTGGGGAAATTTCAGGACTTGAGGACCAGCACCAGCATGAGCAACACAACCGGCACGGAATCGCGGCGTGGCCGGCGATCCCGGGGCTCGGCAGGCCTGGTCCGGGCCTTGAGGCCGGCCGTCCTGCCGGTGCTGGCGATATTGCTGCTGGCGGCCTTGGCGGTTCCGGGTGCTCTGCTGGTGGCCCAGGGCTTCGTCAGCCCCGGGGCTCCCGCCCCGGCAGCGCCGGTGCCGCCCTGGCAGCAGCTCCCCGCCACCGTGCCGGCCCCGCAGGCCCTTGCCCCGCTCCAGCAGTCCGCACCGGTGCCCGCGCCCTCGGTGGTGGCGGCCCAGGTGGATCCGCTGTTGACGACCGACGGCGGCGGTACGTTCACGGGCATCGTGCAGGACGCGTCCACCGGCCAGGTCCTTTTTGACCGGGGCGGCTCCGAAGGCCGGGTGCCGGCGTCCAACCTCAAGCTTCTGACGTCCGTCGCCGCGCTGCGGACCCTGGGACCGGACCATCGGTTCGCCACCAAGGTGCTGCGCGGTCCCGCTCCGGGGCAGGTAGTGCTGCTGGGTGGCGGTGACGTCCTGCTGGGGGCGGGGGAATCGCAGCCGGAACAGACACTGGGCCACGCCGGGATGGCTACCCTTGCCGCGCTGGCCGTGGATGCCCTGCGGGCTGCCGGCACCACCGGGGAAATCACCGTCCTGCTGGACGATTCGCTCTTCACGGGCCCCGCACTGAACCCGGCCTGGCTGGCGGGAGACGTTGAAGCAGGCGAAATCGCCCCGCTTTACCCGCTCGCCCTCAACTCCGCGCGTTTTGATCCCGCGGCCACCACGGGTCCGCGGCCCCAGGACGCTGCCATGGCTGCGGCCGGGGAATTCGCGGCACGGCTCCGGGCTGCAGGTGCCGGAGCGGGCCTGACCGTTGCGGCCGGCGTCGAACGCGCACCCGTGGCGGCCACGGCGGCAGGCGCCCCTGCCCAGGCACAGCCGGCGGTGCTGGCAGAGGTTGAATCGGCCACCGTGGCCGAGCAGGTGGACCTGATGCTGCAGGTATCGGACAACTACCTGGCCGAAACCATGGGCCGGATGGCGGCGCTGGCCACCGGCCGGCCCGGCAGCAATGACGGCGCCACGGCCGTGGTCACCGCCGAGGCAGGGGCCGCCGGCGTCACCCCGGACACCATCAAACTGGTGGACGTATGCGGGCTGGCCCTGGGCAACCAGGTGTCCGCCCGCCAGTTCACGGACACGGTCAGGGCCATGACCACCGGCCCCGATTCCAGGCTTCGCGGTGCCCTGGACGGGTTTCCGGTGGGCGGACTTTCCGGCACCCTGGACGCCCGGTACGGGGATGCCACCACTGCGGGCGGCGCAGGGCTGGTGCGCGCCAAGACCGGGACCTTGAACACCGTCCTGGCGCTGAGCGGCTATGTGGTGGACGCCGACGGCCGGCTCCTGGTGTTCTCTTTCATCGGCAACGGGCTCACGCCGGGGGCGGCAGGAAACAAGCAGGCGCTGGACCGGGCGGCCACGGCGCTGGCCGGATGCGGCTGCCGCTGACTTACTGCGGCTGCACGCCCAGCAACGCGGCCATGACGACGGCGGCAAGCACCGACGCCCAGCCCTTGCCCGGGCTTGTGGTCAGGGGAGGGATGGGGCGGTAGGGGATCACGGGGGGGCCTCCTTCATACGGGGTCTTGGCCTGTACCTCCACCATGGCCGGGCGGACTGGGCCGGTGCTTTCGGCACCCTGTGCTGTGGCTGTGGAAGTTCGCCGGTCAGCGAACTTTAAGGACGTTCCCCGGCCTGCTGTGTTCTGATGGGAACCATGGAGTCCACCGCGCGCGAGTCCGCACCGACGTTGTCCCCAACGGCCCAGTCCCTGATCAACTGGGACCTCGCTGCTTCCGCCGCGGCGCGGCTGGCGCCGGCCGGCCCGGTGCTGGATGAAAAGGCCATCGGCGAGGCGGTGGAGAGCCTTCGACGGCTCGCTGACGCGTCCGTCCCGCACGTCCACGAAATCACCGGCCTGGAAGCCGCCCGGGACCTCCGGGATTCCTCAGTGCTGGTGGTGGACCGGGCTTCCTGGGCCAAGGCCAACACGCAGAGCTTCGCGGTGATGCTCAAGCCGGCCATGCAGAAGATGCTGGACAGCCGCCGCGGCAACCTGAGCCCCTCCGCTGCCAGCGTCAGCGGCGCCATCACCGGCGGCCAGCTCGGCGCGGTCCTCGCCTTCCTCTCCAGCAAGGTGCTGGGCCAGTACGATCCTTTCGCGGCATTGGCCGAGAACTCCACCGCGCCCGCAGCCGGCCGGCTCCTGCTCGTGGCACCAAATATTGTCACGGTGGAGCGGGAGCTCAACGTCGCGCCGGAGGACTTCCGGCTCTGGGTGTGCCTGCACGAGCAGACCCACCGGGTCCAGTTCGCCGCGGCGCCCTGGCTGCGCCACCACATGCTGGAACAGATCGACGAACTCAGCGGCCACCTGCTGGGCAACGTCGACTCGCTGATGGAGCGCGCCTCCGCTGCTGCCCGTTCGCTGAAGGACCGCTCGGCCACCGGAAACACGCCAGGCCGGGGCGCCATCCTGGACCTCCTGCAGGACCCCGAGGAGAAGGCCGCCATCTCGCACCTCACTGCAGTGATGAGCCTCCTCGAAGGACATGCCAACGTAGTGATGGACGCCGTTGATGCCAGCATCGTCCCCTCCGTGAAGACCATCCGGCAGCGGTTCAACGACCGCGGCAAGGACCGCGGCGTGATCGAGAAGTTCATCCGCAGCCTCCTGGGCCTGGACGCGAAAATGCGGCAGTACTCCGACGGCGCACGCTTTGTCCGCGCCGTGGTGGACGTGGCCGGCATGGAGGGCTTCAACAGGGTCTGGGAGTCGGTTGACCACCTGCCCACGGAACCGGAGATCCACGACGCCAAGCTTTGGATCGACCGGATGGGTCTCTGATTGCCGGACGCCCAGCCGCAGCAGCCGCCTATGCCTGACAATCCTTCCAGCGGCCCAACCCCGCGCCGCAGCGGACGGCGCCGTCCCGGCAGGCTCGCCCCGGTCGTCGGCACCGCCCGCAAAATGCTGCAGAACGCCCTCGCCGACGCCGGATATCCCGGCCGCGTTACGGTTGCATGCAGCGGCGGGCCCGACTCCCTGGCGCTCGCCGCCGTGGCCGCCTACTTCGCCCGGCGCGGCCACGTGGACGGCCACCCGCTGGCCGTGGGCGCCGTCGTGGTGGACCATCAGCTGCAGGCCGGCTCCGCCCAGGTGGCCGCCCGCACCGCCGACGCACTGCGGGAACTCGGTCTCCACCCCGTGGAGATCCGCACCGTCACGGTCTCGGCGTCAGGCATGGGCCCGGAAGCGGCAGCCCGCGAGGCCCGGCACGCCGCACTTGAGGCGGCGGCCGCGGAGCAGGGCGCCGGCGCCATCCTCCTGGGCCACACCCTCGACGACCAGGCCGAACAGGTCCTGCTGGGCCTGGCCCGCGGCTCCGGAACCCGGTCCCTCGCCGGCATGCGGCCCGCCCGCGCAGGTACCGGCAACCAGGTGCTGTTGCGCCCGTTCCTCGGACTCCGGCGGGCCGGCACGGAGGAGATCTGCGAGGTGGAGGAACTGGAGCCCTGGCACGATCCCACCAACACCGACCCCGCGTTCGCGCGCTCGCGTACCCGGGTGGAAGTCCTCCCGCACCTTGAGCAAAAGCTGGGTCCCGGCGTGGCCGAATCCCTGGCCCGGACCGCCTCGATCCTCCAGCTGGACGCCGACTACCTGGAGGATGTGGCAGAAAGCACTTACGCCTCCCTCGTGGAGCGGGACGGCGCGGACCTCAGCCTGCCCGAGGAGCCGCTGCGGGCCCTGGCCCCTGCCATCAGGTTCCGCGTGATCGCCAAGGCGGCGGCCGCCACCGGCGGCCAGCAGCCCGGCTACCAGCGCCTTTTGGCGGCCGAAGCGCTGCTCCGGCGGCAGGGTTCGGCCGGTCCGGTGGAGCTTCCCGGCGGCGTGAGCGTGTACCGGTTGTCGTTGGCGCAACGGGAACGGCCTGCCGGTCCCGGCGGTCCGGGAGGCGCCGGTTCCGTTCCCCGTGAACGGGCGCGCTGTGGGAAGCTAGTATTCCGGCCTCAAAAACCGCCCCAAGAATAGTCGCACCCCGCATCTAAACAGGAGCCATTGGTGGATTCAAACGACGTCCAGGCAGACCTCAAGCACGTTCTCTACACCAAGGAACAGATCCAGCAGCGGATCACCGAACTCGCTGCACAGATCGACAAGGACTACGAAGGGCGCGAGATCCTCATTGTCGGTGTCCTCAAGGGCGCCGTGATGGTCATGGCAGACCTGGCCAGGGCCCTGCACAGCCACGTCTCCATGGACTGGATGGCGGTGTCCTCCTACGGCTCGGGCACCCAGTCCTCCGGTGTGGTGCGGATCCTGAAGGACCTGGACACCGACCTGATGGGCAAGGACGTCCTGATCGTCGAGGACATCATCGATTCCGGCCTCACGCTGTCCTGGCTGAAGACCAACCTGGAATCCCGCGGCACTGCCTCGGTGGAGATCTGCACCGCCTTCCGCAAGCCCACCGCCGCCAAGGTGGAGATCGACGTCAAGTACGTTGGCTACGACATCCCCAACGAATTCGTGGTGGGCTACGGCCTGGACTACGCCGAAAAGTACCGCAACCTGGACTTCGTGGGCACCCTCGCCCCGCACGTCTACGAATAAGCTGCCCGCGGGCCCAGCCCCTGCTGCCCGGGGCAACCACCGTGGGTAGCAGGAACGTTGGCATCAGGGACGTGGCCCGGGCGGCAGGGGTGTCCGCCACCACCGTCTCCCATGTCCTCAATGACGCGCCGTACGCCCGCGTCAGCCCCGAAACCCGAGAAAAAGTGAAGGCGACGGCGGTCCGGCTGGGGTACGGGCCCAACCGGCTGGCCCGGGCCCTCCGCAGCCGCAAGTCAGGTGTGCTGGGCCTGGTCAGCGAGGATGTGGCCACCACGCCGCATGCCGGCCGCATCATCCTTGGCGCCGACGAAGCGGCCCGCGCCCGCGGCTACACCCTGATGATCATCAATACGGCGGGCTGGGCGGACCACGGCTCCCGCGAAGCCGACGTGGAGTCCCTGCTGGAGCGGCAGGTGGACGGCATCCTTTACGCCACCATGTACCACCGGTACCTGGAGGCGCCCGCCAACCTTGGCAAGGTCCCTTCAGTTCTGGTGGATGCCGTCACAGCGGATGACAGCTTTCCGGCAGTAGTCCCGGACGAGTACGGCGGCGCGGCCGCCGCGGTGGAAGCCCTCCTTGCTGCGGGCCACACCCGGATCGGGTTCATCAACAACACCGAGGACGTTCCCTCCACCGTCCGGCGGCTCCAGGGTTTCCGGGACACGCTGACCCGCGCGGGCCTGGACGGCGCCTCCGCCCCCGTCGAACCGGCGTCGTCCGATGCTGCCGGCGGATACGCTGCCGCCCGCAGGATGCTGGAAAGCGGCCACCCGCCGTCGGGCCTCTTCTGCTACAACGACCGCATGGCCATGGGCGCCTACCGCGCCGCGGCGGAACTGGGCCTCTCCATCCCGGGCGACCTGTCCGTCGTCGGCTTCGATGACCAGGAACTGATTGCCGCCAGCCTTCACCCCGGCCTGACCACCGTGGCCCTGCCGCACTACGAAATGGGTGCGTGGGCGGCAGGCCGGCTGATCGACGCCATCGAAGCCGGTTCCGGCGAAGCCCCCAGGACCGGCGCCGGCACCGATGGCGGGACAGCCGGCACGGTGCTCCTCGGCTGCCCGCTGGTCACCCGCGGGTCCGTCGCAGCACCGCGGGAACAGCCCTGACCGGGGCATTCCCGGACTTCCGGGCCCGCTACGCCCACAGGGAACTTTTGCTTTTCGCTATGCGTGATGTACTCCGGACGGTGTATAGCTAGAAGCTGACGCAGCACCATCACGCGCGCAGACTACTCGCCGTGAAGCACTACCGGAAGGGACGGGGCGAGCCCCCGAACAGATGAAAGCTAAGAACTTCTTCAAAGGCCCGGGCATCTGGATCGTCGTTGTGGTCGGTCTGCTCCTCGTGGCTTTTGCAACGCTCGCCCCCGGCGGTGCGGCCCGGATCGACACGGACAAAGGCCTGGAACTGCTCTCCAGCAACAAGGTGGAGCAGGCCAAGATCTTCGACGGCGAGAACCGCGTTGACCTCACGCTGAAGGACAACCTGCAGGTGAACGGGCAGGACAAAGGCAAGAGCGTGCAGTTCTTCTTCGTGGATGCCCGTGCGCAGGATGTGGTGAAGGCAGTCACCGACGCCAAGCCCGCCCAGGGCTTCACCGACCAGCCGATCGAAAGCAACTGGTTCTCCGGCCTGCTCTCGCTCCTGATCCCCGTGATCCTGCTGGGCGCCCTCTTCTGGTTCCTGATGACCCGAATGCAGGGCGGCGGCTCCAAGATCATGCAGTTCGGCAAGTCCAAGGCCAAGATGGTCAGCAAGGACATGCCGCAAGTCACCTTCGCTGACGTGGCAGGTTCCGATGAGGCCGTGGAGGAACTGCAGGAAATCAAGGAATTCCTGCAGGAGCCCGCCAAGTTCCAGGCCGTCGGCGCCAAGATCCCCAAGGGCGTGCTGCTCTACGGCCCTCCAGGTACCGGTAAGACGCTGCTGGCCCGCGCGGTTGCCGGTGAGGCCGGCGTTCCCTTCTTCTCCATCTCAGGCTCCGACTTCGTGGAGATGTTCGTCGGCGTCGGCGCCTCCCGCGTGCGCGACCTCTTCGAACAGGCCAAGGCCAACTCGCCGGCCATCATCTTCGTGGACGAGATCGACGCCGTTGGCCGGCACCGCGGCGCCGGGATCGGCGGCGGCAACGACGAACGCGAGCAGACCCTCAACCAGTTGCTGGTGGAGATGGACGGCTTCGACGTCAAGACCAACGTCATCCTGATCGCAGCCACCAACCGGCCTGACGTCCTGGACCCGGCCCTGCTGCGTCCGGGCCGCTTCGACCGCCAAATCGGCGTGGAGGCCCCCGACCTGATCGGCCGCGACCAGATCCTCAAGGTCCATGCCAAGGGCAAGCCGATGGCTCCGGGCGTCGACCTCAAGGCCGTCGCCAAGAAGACGCCGGGCTACACCGGTGCAGACCTGGCGAACGTCCTCAACGAGGCCGCCCTGCTCACCGCGCGGTCCAACGCGAACCTGATCGATGACCGCGCCCTGGATGAGGCCATCGACCGTGTCATGGCCGGCCCGCAGAAGCGCAGCCGCGTCATGAAGGAACACGAACGCAAGATCACCGCGTACCACGAAGGCGGACACGCGCTGGTTGCCGCCGCCCTGCGGAACTCGGCACCGGTCACCAAGATCACCATCCTCCCGCGCGGCCGCGCCCTCGGCTACACCATGGTGGTGCCGGATAACGACAAGTACTCCGTGACCCGCAACGAGCTCTTGGACCAGATGGCGTACGCCATGGGCGGCCGCGTCGCCGAAGAGATCGTGTTCCACGACCCCTCCACCGGTGCGTCCAACGACATCGAAAAGGCCACCGGAACCGCCCGCAAGATGGTCACCGAATACGGCATGAGCGAACGCGTCGGCGCTGTCCGGCTGGGCCAGGGCGGCGGCGAGCCGTTCCTGGGCCGCGACGCCGGGCACGAGCGCAACTACTCGGACCAGATCGCCTACGTGGTGGACGAGGAAGTGCGCCGCCTGATCGAGCAGGCCCACGACGAGGCGTACGAAATCCTCACCGAAAACCGCGACATCCTGGACATCCTGGCCCTCGAACTGCTGGAGCGGGAAACCCTGAACCAGGCCGAGATCGCCGACATTTTCCGTGACGTCCGCAAGCGTGACTTCCGGGAGGTGTGGCTGTCCAAGGAGACCCGCCCCGTGCAGCTGGCCGGGCCGGTGGAGAGCCGCATGGAGCGTGCCGAACGCGAGGCGCAGGAAGAAGCGAAGAAGGCCCGGATGGAGGAGCCGCTGGACGCCCAGCCGCCTCATTCCCAAGGTGTCGCGGAGGATGCGCCGTTTCACGGAGGCACCCCCGAATCGGGGCCAGGGACCCTTCACGGCTAAGCTTTCCCTGTGACTTTCTTCGACGACGACGACGTTTCCGCCTCCGCCGATCACTCGGCGGAGGACGGTCACCGGTCCCCAAAACATGAAAAAGTGGATCGGCCCCGGATCGAGGCGGCCGTCCGCGAGATCCTCCTCGCCATCGGCGAGGACCCGGACCGCGGCGGCCTCGTGGATACCCCCAAAAGGGTTGCGAAGGCGTACGCCGAGGTGTTCGCAGGGCTGCACCACGACCCCGCTGAGGTCCTGTCCACCACCTTTGACCTGGACCACGAGGAACTGGTCCTGGTCAAGGACATTCCGTTCTACTCCACGTGCGAACACCACCTGGTGCCGTTCCACGGGGTGGCGCACGTTGGCTACATCCCGTCGCATGACGGAAAGGTCACCGGGTTGAGCAAACTGGCCCGGCTGGTGGACATCTACGCCCGCCGCCCGCAGGTCCAGGAGCGGCTGACCACGGAGATCGTCGAAGCGATGGTCCGCTACCTCAAGCCCCGCGGGGCGATCGTCGTCGTCGAATGCGAACACATGTGCATGTCGATGCGCGGCATCCGCAAGCCCGGAGCGAAGACCGTCACCAGTGCGGTCCGCGGGCAGCTGCATGACCCGGCCACCCGTGCCGAGGCCATGAGCCTCATCCTCGGAAGGTAACAAACCATGGATTCACTCGCTGCAGCCCCCGGAACGGGGCCCGCAACCTCCCCGCTGCCCATCCTGCGCAAGCCCCGCCCGGCTGCGCGCTTCGAGGACCTCCCCACCGGCCGCACGCTGGTCATGGGGATCCTGAACGTCACCCCGGATTCCTTCAGCGACGGCGGAAAGCACCCCACCGCGGACACCGCAGTCGCGGCCGGCCTGCGGATGCTGTACGCGGGTGCGGACATCATCGACGTCGGGGGCGAGTCCACCCGGCCGGGCGCCGAGGACGTCACGCCGGAGGAAGAGCAGCGGCGGGTCCTGCCGGTCATCCAAGCACTCGTGAAGGCCGGCGCGCTGGTCAGCATCGACACCACCCACGCCTCCACCGCGGCCGCCGCGCTTAAGGCCGGTGCCGCCATCATCAATGACGTCTCCGGGCTGACCATCGAACCGGAGATGGCAGAACTTGTGGCAGCATCCAAGGTTCCGTACGTCCTCACGCACCGCCGCGGGGACGCCCGGACCATGAATTCGCTCGCCGAATACACGGACGTGGCCGGCGAGGTCGTGGCGGAACTGGCAGGGGTGCGGGACAAGCTCTACGCCGCCGGTGTCAGCCCTGAACAGATCATCGTGGACCCGGGCCTTGGGTTCGCCAAAAACGATTCCCACAACTGGGAGCTGCTGCAGAACCTCGACCAGCTGGACAGCCTGGGGCACCGGGTCCTCGTGGCGGCGTCGCGCAAGAGGTTCCTGGGCACGCTGCTAACCGTGGCCGGCAAGTCCGCCGCCCCGGAGGAACGGGACGGGGCCACGGCGGCAATCACCGCCATCAGCGCCGCCCGCGGCGCCTGGGCAGTCCGCGTGCACGACGTCGGGCCAAGCCTTGACGCCGTCAAGGTGGCCTCCCGCATGGCCGCGGTGCCAACGCCGCAGGCCGTACCCAAGACGCACTAGGGCCGGGGGACCCCATGGACAGGATTACGCTGACGGGAGTGACAGCCGTCGGCCATCACGGCGTGTTTGATTTTGAGCGCCGCGAGGGCCAGCCTTTCGTGGTGGACGCCGTGCTGTACCTTGACTTCGCCGCAGCGGCGCAGTCCGACGACGTCAAGGACACCGCGCACTACGGCGAAGTGGCCCAGCGTATTACCGAATGGATCTCCGGGGAACCGCTGAACCTCATCGAAGCCCTGGCCGTGCGGATCGCCGAGGGCCTGCTCACCGAATTTCCGCTCCAGGCGGTGGACATCACTGTGCACAAACCCCAGGCTCCCATCGAAGTGCCCTTCGGCGACGTCGCCGTCACTGTCCACCGGAGCCGTGTTCCCGCCGTCGGCAGCCTGTCCGGGGAGCAGGCATGAACGGCCTGTACACCAAGGCTGTGCTGGCCCTGGGCAGCAACCTTGGCGAACGGAACGAGACCCTCACCGAAGCTGTGGCCGACCTCGTGGACCCGCCCGAAGTTCGGCTCCTGGCAGTGTCCCCGATCGTCCAGACCAAGGCCGTGGGCGGGCCGGCCGGCCAGCCGGACTTCCTGAACATGGTGATCACCGTGGAGACCAGCCTGGATCCGCAGGAACTGCTGGAGCACTGCCAGGCGGTGGAGAACAAGCACTTCCGCGTCCGAGAGGTCCGCTGGGGGCCCCGGACGCTCGACGTCGACATCATCACCTACGGCGACCTGCACAGCGACGATCCCGCGCTGACCCTCCCGCATCCCCGGGCCGCCACCCGCGCCTTCGTCCTGTATCCGTGGTCGCTGATCGAACCCGCCGCCACCCTGAACGGCGAGCGGATCAGTGCGCTGGCGGTCCGGGCCCCGGACTTTGGCGACCTTGCCCCGTTCGACGGTTTCGGGGACTTCGACGGGATGCCGACGGCGGGAGCGGTGGAGCCGCGATGAAACCCATCAACCCGCTGCGCCTGATGCTGATCGGCGTCATACTTGCCGTCGCGGGCTGGTCGGCGACCGTGGTCACCAGCCGCTACAGCATTGCCACGCCTGTCCTGCCCGCCACCGCGCTGGCCACCATGGGCGTCATCGTCATCATCACGCTGATCCTGGGCATCCGGGTCTTGCGCTGGCGCAACAGCCTCAAGCCGGGCAGCAAGGCAAAGAAGACCCAGCTGGATCCGCTGCTGGCCGCGAGGACGCTGATCCTTGCCCAGGCGTGCGCCTATGCCGGAACAGTGCTGCTCGGCTGGCATGCCGGAATCTTCCTGGACCAGTTGAGGATCTGGAGCCTGCGGAGCGACCAGGGCATCACCTGGCTTGCCTTGGCCATGGCCGGCGGCGGCCTGGTGATGATTGTGGTGGGACTCGTGGTGGAGCGGTTCTGCCGCATTCCCCCGGAGGACGGCGACACCACCAGTACCGACGGCAAGGGCCGCCCTGCCCGCGGTGAGGCCGCCGGAGAAGGCGAATATGCATACCGAGGCGATTGACCCGCCCGGTATCAACTGGCAGCGGGTGTCACCACGGTACGTCACGGTCCGGCTCGCGGAGTGGGCCCTTGGCAACCTGGTTGCGGTGCTGGTCCTGTCCGCCCCGCTGGTGTTTGTCCTCCTTGGCTGGTGGTCATGGCCGCCGCTGTGGCTTGCCGTGACCGTCCCTGCGGCGATGCTGGCCGTGGCCCTGTGGCGGCTGGTGCTCATTCCCCGCCAGGTCCGGGCTATCGGCTACGCCGAACGGGATGAGGACCTGCTGGTCAGGGGCGGCATCTTCTTCCAGCGCACCATGGCCGTGCCGTATGGCCGCATGCAGTACGTGGACATCGCCGTGGGGCCCGTGGAGCGCGCTTTGGGCCTGTGCACACTGAAACTCCACACCGCCTCGCCCGGGACCAACGCCCGCGTTCCAGGACTTCCAGCGACCGAGGGCGCCCGGCTCAGGGAAGAGCTGACGGCACGCGGCGAAGCCAGGCTGGCCGGGCTGTGACCGCTGACGGCCGGCCGCCTGCGATGCCGCCTGCAGCGGCCCGCCGGGACGCCACTTCAGCGTCCGACGACGGATGGCTGCGGGTGCACCCCGCCTCGCCGTTCGTCCGGGGCTGGTTTGCCCTGGCCGCCATTGCGTTCTTCTTTGGCCGGGACATCTTTGAACGGGCCCTGCAGGGCCAGCCCGTTTTCGAGGAAGGCCTGGCGCGGCGGGCCCCGTGGCTCCTGGGTGGCGGCGCGGCCGTGCTGGCGGTGGCGGTGCTGGGATTCGTGCTGACCTGGTATTTCACCAAGTACCAGGTGTCCGGCGGCTACGTCCGGGTCACCAGCGGCCTGCTGTTCCGCCAGCACCGGCAGGCGCGGCTGGACCGGGTGCAGGCCATTGACATCGTGCAGCCGCTCCTGGCCCGCATCTTCGGCCTGGCCGAGCTCAAGTTCGAGGTGGCCGATGCCGGCGAGTCGGCGATGCGGCTTGCCTATCTCAAGATCGGCGATGCCCGCCAACTGCGCGCCACCATCCTGGCCCGCGCGTCGGGTGCCGCCGCAGTCGCCGCGCCGGAAGCCGGCGCCGCCTCCCAGGGCGGACAGCCGGCCCGGCCCGCCACCGAGGCGCCGGAATTCGCGGTACTTTCCGTCCCGCCGTCGCGCCTTTTGGGGTCGTTGCTGCTGAGTGAGCAGAGCTTCTTTGTGGTGGCGGGCGGCGCCGCCTCCGTGGTGTTGTCCGCGGTGACGGACAACCGAGCCTTCTACTTTTACCTGGTGCCGGCGGTGCTGGGCCTGGCGGCGGGCTACTGGAATTACTTCAACCGGGGCTACAACTTCACGGCTGCCGTCTCGCCGGACGGCATCCGGCTGAGGTACGGACTGCTGGACACCCAGGCGCAGACCCTGCCGCCCGGCCGGATCCAGGCGGTGAAGGTTGCCCAGTCGCCGCTGTGGCGCCCGTTCGGCTGGTACCGGATGCAGGTGAATGTGGCCGGTTACGGGCACTCGGGAAACGCCGTCGAGGGCAATACCCGGACCATCCTCCTGCCGGTGGGCAGGCTTCCCGACGTCCTGGCCATGCTCTCCCTGGTGCTGCCGGACCCCGGGACGGACCAGCCCGCAGCCGTCTTTGCCGCCGGGTTGAACGGGAGGGATTCCGGCGCCGGGTTCGTCACCACGCCGCAGCGGGCATGGCTGCTTGCCCCCTTTGCGTGGCGCCGCAACGGCTTTGCCGCCACGGAAACCGCCCTGTTGCTCCGCTCCGGGCGCTGGTGGCGGGAGCTTGTGGTGGTTCCCCACCAACGGACGCAGTCACTGGCCCTGCAGCAGGGCCCCGTGGCGCGTCTGTTCCGGGTGGCAGACCTGGTGCTGCACACCACCGCCGGGCCCGTCGCCCCGCGGCTGACCCAGGCCGGGCTGGATGAGGTCCGGCAACTATTCAACGATCAGTCCGCACGTGCACGGCTGGCCCGGAAACGGCAAACCACCGAGCAATGGCTCAGCCAGGTTGCTCCGGCCATTGAACCGGCGAACGCCGGCACTCCACCTCAACAGGAAGGCCAGCAGCATGGCTAAACCCGGACGCCTCGGCGTCGGAATCATCGGCGCCGGCAAGGTGGGCGCCGTGCTTGGTGCAGCCCTGCGCGCTGCCGAGCACGCCGTCGTCGGGGTCTCGGCGGTCTCGGACGCAAGCCGCGAACGGGCTGAGTCCCTGCTGCCGGGCGTCCCCATCCTTGAGGTGCAGGACATCGTGGAGCGTGCCGAGCTGGTGCTGCTGGCTGTGCCCGACGACGCCCTGCCGGGCCTTGTGGAGGGACTGGCGAAGCTCGGCGCCTGGCAGCCCGGCCAGCTGGTGGCCCACACCTCGGGCCGGTTCGGCGTGGGCGTGCTGCACCCGGTGCGTGCCGCCGGTGCCGTGCCCCTGGCCCTGCATCCGGCCATGACATTCACCGGCATGAGCCTGGACCTCACCCGGTTGCTGGACTGCACCTTTGGCGTGACGGCCGATGCCGCCATGCTGCCCATCGCCCAGGCGCTGGTGGTGGAGATGGGCGCTGAGCCGGTGGCCATCGCCGAAGCGGACAGGACCCTCTACCATGCTGCCCTGGCCCATGGTTCCAACCACCTGGTCACCCTGGTGGCGCAGGCGTCCCAGCTGTTGCGCGAGGTAGGGGTGGAGCTGCCGGAGCGCATGCTGGGCCCGCTCCTGCGGGCAACGCTGGAGAACGCGCTGGCCTCCGGCGAATCCGCGCTTACCGGCCCGGTGGCGCGCGGCGACGTGGGGACGGTCCGTGCGCACGCCCAAGCGTTGCGGGAGTTCGACGGCGGCGGGCACGGTGACGTGCTGGAGGCCTACCTTGCGATGGCCCGGGCCACGGCCCTGCGGGCACAGGGCCGTGGACTGCTTAAACCCGACCAGCTGAAGGGGCTGCGCGAGGCCCTCGATCCGAAGGAGGACTGAATGTCCATTCAACTTGTCACCACCGTCGCCGGGCTGCACGCCGAGAGCGCCCGGCTCCTCAGCGCCAGGCGTGGCGCCTCACAGGGACTGGTGCCCACCATGGGCGCACTCCACGAAGGCCATGCAGAGCTGGCGCGTACCGCCGTCGAGCACAACGACCTCGTGGTGGCGAGCATCTTCGTCAACCCGCTGCAGTTCGGCGACGCCGTGGACCTGGACCGCTACCCACGGACGCTTGAGGCGGACCTTGCCTTGCTGGAGGAACAGGGCGTGGACCTGGCCTTCGCGCCCTCCGTGGAAGAGGTGTATCCCGGCGGGGAACCCCTGGTGCGGATCACGTCCGGCCGCCTCGGCGAGAAGTGGGAGGGCGCATCGCGTCCCGGCCATTTCGACGGCGCGCTGACCGTGGTGGCGAAACTGCTGCATTACGGCATGCCCGCGGCGGGTCTTCCGGCCGGGTCCGCGGACGCAGCTTCGCCCGGCGGACTGCCGGCGTACCGGGCCTACTTTGGGCAGAAGGACGCCCAGCAGCTGGCCCTGGTGCGGCGGATGGCGGCGGACCTGAACTTCCCGGTGGAGATCGTCGGCGTGCCCACGGTGAGGTCGGCGGACGGGCTGGCCTTGTCCAGCCGCAACCGTTTCCTGTCCCCGGACGAGCGGGAGGCCGCGCTGGTCTTGTCCCGGGCGCTGCGGTTGCTCGAGGAGCGCGCGAACGCCCACGAGCCGCTGGACCTTGAATCGGCACTGGCCTTGGTGGAGTCCCAGCCGCTGGTGGAACTGGACTACTTCGATGTGGTGGACCCCGGCACGCTCGAGCCGTTGGCCGAGAACTGCAGGGAGACCCCGTTCCGCGGCGACGCCCTGGCCCTCATCGCCGCAAAGGTGGGGCCGGTCCGCCTGATTGACAACATGCCGCTGAGTTCCTGAGCGCCTTCCCGGGCGCTGTGGCTTGGCGCCGGCGGACGTGCCCGGACTACAAGCCTGACCTGTCCGGGCTGCTCATGAGTTGCTCCAGCAGCGCGCGCTCCGGACGCCCGGGATTCCTGGCCACGCACCCGCGAAGCCGGTCCCGGACCCACTCTTCCCGGGGATCCTTGCTGCAGAGCACCTCGTCGATGATCTCCTGGGCCTGCCATCGGAGCGATTCGATGGCGAACTGCCGGACTTCCTCGGGGGTGTCGCCGGACATCCAGGGGTCCGGGTCCGAGGGAACGCCCTGGAACATCCGCTCTACTGTCATCGGGGCCTCCTTGCACCAATCCGAAGTGGCCCGTGGGTGGCCGCTGCGGCGTCGAGAGCACTGCGCGTAGGTGAAACCTTACTGCCGGAAACCGGGTTCTGTCTGTACCCCAATCCCGCATAAACCCGCAGCACCAGAGTCGAAGGTCCCGAGCATCCGGTGAAGCGATTTGCTTGCATAACCCAATATAGTCAGCTTGCTTATTACTTTCACCTTTCCTAGGGTGGAAATTGTCAGGAATTCAACTCTGGAAGCGGATCTCCGTACGCCGTACCGGCGCGTGGTCCGCCCCAGGCAAGGAGGAGCAATGTCAGAGCACAGCATCGCAGGCAAGAAGGTCGCATTCCTTCTCACTGACGGCGTGGAGCAGGTGGAGCTCACCAGTCCTTGGCAGGCCGTGAAGGACGCCGGCGGCGAGCCCACCCTGCTGGCACCCAAGAGCGGCAAGCTGCAGGGCTACAACGGCACGGACAAGGGCGACACCTTCGACGTCGACCTCACGGTGGCGGAAGCAGATGCCTCCGACTACGACGCACTGGTCCTTCCCGGCGGCGTCGTCAACGCCGACCACCTGCGCGTCGACAAGGACGCCCAGAACTTCACCCGCAGCTTCTTTGAACAGCACAAGCCGGTGGCATCGATCTGCCACGGTCCGTGGCTGCTGATCGAGGCCGGCGTGATCAAGGGCCGCAACGTGACGTCCTACTTCACCCTGGAAACCGACCTGAAGAACGCAGGCGCCAACTGGACCGACCAGGAAGTGGTGGTGGACCAGGGCCTGGTGACCAGCCGCAACCCGGATGACCTCCCGGCATTCAACAGCAAGTTGGTGGAGGAGATCTCGGAAGGCCGGCACGCGGGCCAGACGGCCTAAACCCCTACTGTTCCCTCAGGGTTTAGGAGACATCCCCGTGCCGGGGAATTACTCCAACGGGTAGAGTGTTGGCATCTGCAGCGGCGCCGGCCCGCGCATCACTTTCAAAACCCCTGAGGGAATACCCATGTCTACCGAAGTCTCTCCCAATGCAGGCACCCGCACCGCTGTGCCGGAGAAGATGTCCCGGGAATCGGTGACCATCATCAGCACGCTGCTGGTGGCGACGTTCGTAGTGATCCTCAATGAGACCATCATGAACGTCGCCCTGCAGCGGCTCATGGTGGACCTGCGCGTGGACGCGCCCACGGTCCAGTGGCTGTCCACCGGGTTCATGCTCACCATGGCCGTGGTCATCCCCACCACCGGCTTCATCCTGCAAAGCCTGTCCACCCGGGCCGTGTTCATGCTGGCCATGGGCCTGTTTGCCGGCGGTACCGCACTGGCGGCCGTGGCCCCCGGGTTCGAAGTCCTGCTGCTCGCGCGCATCGTCCAGGCAGGCGGCACGGCCATCATGCTCCCGCTGCTGATGACCACCATCCTCACCTTGGTTCCGCTCGCCAAGCGCGGTGCCGTCATGGGCAACGTCAGTATCGCCATCTCGGTCGCCCCCGCCATGGGCCCAACTGTTTCAGGGCTGATCCTTGAGCACTTCACCTGGCGCTTCATGTTCGTGTTCGTGCTGCCGGTAGCCCTCGCGGCCCTGGCTATCGGCGCGAAGTTCCTCACCAACGTGGGCGAGGCGGAGAAGACCAAGCTGGACTTCCTCTCCGTGCTCCTCACTGTCCCGGCCTTCGGCGGCCTGGTCTACGGGCTCAGCCAGATCGGCGGCGGCGGCCAGGCCGGGCCTGGCGCCGCAGCCATCGCAGCCCTGGTGATCGGCGTGGCTGCCCTGGCGGTTTTCGTCCTCCGCCAGGTCCGCCTGCAGAAGTCCGCTGCCCCGCTGCTGGACCTGCGCGCCTTCAACTTCCGGATGTTCACCGTCTCGGTCCTGTTGATGGTGGTGGCCATGATGGCACTGTTCGGCGGGGTCATCCTCCTGCCGCTCTATCTTCAGGAAGTCCGGGGCCTCGGCTCGTTGGAAACCGGACTCGCGCTGCTCCCCGGCGGCCTGGCCATGGGCCTGCTCGGACCGGTGATTGGCCGCGCGTTCGACAAAGTGGGCCCGTTCCCGCTCACCGTGACCGGGTCCATCCTGATGGTGGTGACGCTCTGGCAGTTTTCAATGCTCGACGCCGGCACGGCGGTGTGGTGGATCATCACGTTGCACGTCGGGCTGAGTTTCGGCTTGGCCCTGCTGTTCACCCCGGCCTTCACCACCGGGCTGAACCCGCTGCCGCCGCACCTCTACTCGCACGGCTCCGCGATCATGAGCACCACCCAGCAGGTGGCCGGCGCTGCCGGCACGGCGCTGCTCGTGTCCATCTTCGCGGTGGTGAGTGCGGCGTCGGGACTCGTCGCCGGGATGAGCGCCGCTTTCCTGACGGCAACGGTCATAGCCCTGGCCGCCGTCGTGCTGTCCGCAATGATGCGCAGGACCGAAGGCGCCGGACCGGGACACGGCGCGCACTAGCCCAACTGGCTCGCAGTAGTTGTCGTTTTGAGCGGTCAAAACGACAACTACTGCGAGTTACATGGGTCAGCCGGCGAAGAACTCGCTCAGTTCCTTGATCAGCTTGTCCGGGGACTTGATGGCGCCGTCGTGCCCGAAGCCGGGCAGGATGGTGTAGCTGGAGCCGGAGAGGACGTCGTGGATCTGGCCGCAGGCGATGCCGAAGTACGCAGGGCTCTTCTCGCCGACCACAATCAGCGTCTCCAGCGGGAGTGCCTGGAACGGTTCGGCCGGCATGTCGGCGGCAATGATGGCTTTGATTTCCCGGACGCCTGTGCGCATCAGTTCGCGTTGCTGCTTGCCTTCGGTGGTGCCCGCGGTCAGCTTGTTGGCCAGGGTCAGCATGGACAGCGGCATGCGCGAAGAAAATGCACCGCCGGCTTCCAGGCCGCGCTGGATCACGGCGAGGGCACGGTCGTCGTCCTTGGCGGCGATGGCACGCTCATATTCCACGATCCAGTCGGCAGTGACGCTGCCGTTCACGGAGACGGCGGGGTCGTAGACCGCCAGCCGCTCCACCGGCAGGGTCCGGGCCGCGTGCAGGGCCACTGCGCCGCCGAAACTGTGGCCGAAGACGTCCGTGCTGGCGGTGTGCTTCATGACCGTGTCCAGGTCCCGGATGTCCACGTCGAGCGTGTAATCCTCGGGCTGCGGGGACGATGTGCCGCGGCCGCGACGGTTGAAGGTATGCACCGGGCGGCCCAGGGCGGCGCTCAGTTTCTGGGCAAACTTGGTGTAATCCGCAGCCGTCACCATGGAAGGCGGCACCACCACCACGCCCGAACCTGCCGAAGCCAGTTCCGCGCCGGTGGAGAAGAGCTCCACAGTGCCGCCGTCGGGGGTCCTGATGTTCTCTCGCGTCATGTTCCGAGCCTAGCCGAGCAAGCCGGGTGCGGGCATCACGGACGGCACGGCCGGCCTCAGGCGAGCCGCTCGATCAGCTCCCGGCTGGCCGCGCGGATGGCCGGCAGTTCCGGGCCGAGGCCGCAGAGGATGAGCCCGGCGTCCGCCGCCTGCAGTGCCGATTCTGCGTTGGCGGCTCCATCGGCGCGAAGGTAGATCAGCGATTCGACCAGGCGGAACGTGAAGTCGCCGCCGTCCGGACCCGGGGCGGCGGCAGGCAGGCCGCTGCCAAGTTCTCCGTAGAGCCGCCGCAGTTCGCGCCGGTGGGCCAGGAACCGGGCAAAGCGCGTGCTCCGGACCTCGGGCAGGTGGTACAGGACGCCGACGTTCCAGCGTGCGCTGCACAGCTGCGTGCCGTCATAAAGCGCGACGGCGTGCAGCCGGCTTCCGGCCGGGCTTTCGGTTCCTGCGCTGCCGGCGGGCAGTGCGGCCACGGCCCGGGCAAACTCCAGGCCGCCGGACACCGTTCCCTCGAGCAGGTCCTCCAGGATGTCGTCCTTGGTCTTGAAGTGGTGGTAGAGCGATGACTGCCGGATCCCGACGGCGTCCGCGATGGACCGGGTGGAGGTGCTGGCGAAACCCTGGGTGGTGAACAGTTCCGCCGCGGCGTCGAGGATTTCGTCGCGGGCGGTGGCGCCTGGCCGTGAGGGCTGTTGGTGGCGGGGGCGTCCCGGTCCGGCGTAAGTCACCGACTCATTCTTGCACCGCCAGGCGGGCTCGAAGGTGCCCTGCGGCGGCGGTGAGGGGACGGAAATGTCCCCGAAACAAGATGTCTATCCGCCTTTTACAGAGGTGAAACTGTTTGGGGACATCGCGCTGGAAAACTATCAAGTGACCGGTAATCCGCAGCCTTCGGCCGAGCGCTGCACTGCCGGAAGGCTTCGCACCCAAGATCCCTTTCCAGCCCCGGAGATTCCCATGACATCAACCGTTCTCCCCACCGTCCACCAGGACGATGCCGACCTGACGTCCCTTGGCTACCAGCCCACCCTGCACCGAAAGCTCGGCCGCTACGCTTCCTTTGCCGCCGGTTTCTCATTCGTCTCCATCCTCACAACCATCTTCCAGCTCTTCGCCTTCGGCTACTCCTTCGCAGGTCCCGCGTTCTTCTGGACCTGGCCGGTAGTGCTGGTGGGCCAGCTCCTCGTGGCCCTCAACTTTGCCGAACTCGCCGCCCGCTATCCGCTCTCCGGAGCTGTCTACCAGTGGGCGCGGCGCGTCGGCGGGGAAGCGGTTGGCTGGTTTGCCGGCTGGTTCATGGCCATCGCGCAGGTGGTCACCGCCGCCGCAGCAGCCATTGCCCTGCAGGTGGTCCTGCCCCAGCTGTGGGACGGTTTCCAGGTGGTGGGAGGCGACCCCGCCCTCAACACGGTCACCGGGGCTTCGAACGCCGTAATCCTGGGCGCCGTCCTGCTGGTGGCCACCACCATCATCAACTCCCTGGGCGTCAAGCTCATGGCACACGTGAACTCCGTCGGTGTCACCTGCGAAATCGTCGGCGTCGCGGCCGTGATCCTTGCCCTCATCAGCGCCGCCCAGCGCGGTCCGGACGTGGTGGCAGACACCACCGTCCTCCAAGGCTCAGACCTCGGCGCCGTAGGAGCCTTCCTGGTCTCGGGACTCATGGCCGCGTACGTCATGGTGGGCTTCAACTCCGCCGGCGAGCTGTCCGAGGAAACCAAGGACCCGCGCCGCACCGCCCCACGGACCATCCTCTCCGCCCTGCTCATCTCCGGCATCGGGGGCGCCCTGATGATCATCACCGCCCTGATGGCCGCCCCCAGCCTCGACGACGGCCGCCTCGCCACCGAGGGACTGCCCTACGTCCTCACCGCCGTCCTGGGCACCTTCTGGGGCAAGGTCCTGCTGGTTGATGTCGCCATCGCCATCTTCGTCTGCACCCTGGCGATCCAGACCGCCGGTTCCCGGCTCGTATTCTCGATGGCCCGCGACGGCAAGCTCCCGGCGTCGGCACTGCTCTCCTCCGTCCACCCCACCCGGGGCACGCCCATGTGGCCCTCCATCGTGATCGGCGCGCTGGCTGTAGCCGTGCTGGCCATCAACGTGGGCAACGCCGCGCTGTTCACCACCCTCTGCAGCGTCTGCATCGTGATGGTCTACATCGCCTACCTCCTGGTCACGGTCCCGCAGCTGGCCAACCGGCTCCGCGGGGATTGGGACCGGGTGGGGCAAACCATGCCCGCCGGCCTCTTTTCACTGGGCCGCTGGGGACTTCCGGTCAACATCCTCGCCGTCCTCTACGGGGGCGTCATGGTGGTCAACCTCGCCTGGCCCCGGCCCGAGGTGTACGACCCCTCCGGCGACAACGGACTCCTCCTGTGGTCCGCACCGCTGATGGTCGCCGCCGTCCTGCTCCTGGGCCTTTGGGTCCGGAACAGGAACCTGGCCGCCGCCAAAGCCTGATAGCCACGTACTTCATCGATCCCGACAGACACCAGGACTGACCATGACACAGACCATCGAAACGGCCGCCACCGGCACCGCCACCACCGCCGGCGCCCGCGCCCACGCCAGGGAACAGCACGGCAAGACCGCCGAAACCATGCGTTTCGTCCCCGCAACCTCAGCGCCGGCCCGCCTCCTGGCAGGACTGCCCGACGCCGCCTCACCCACCTGGGCGGAGTCGCTCGCCTTCGGCCGCTACACCGCCATGGCACTGGGCCGCGGCACCCGCCTCAGGCTCACGGACACCGCCGGCGACGCCTGCGTGCATACCCTGATGTACCGTTCGGGCGCCACGCAGGAACGCCTGAACGTCGCAGACACCGTCAAGGTCCCGTGGCAGGCCTACCCCGCTGCAGGCCACCCGTTGCTCTCCGACGCAGGCCGGCTGATGGCCACGATCGTGGCAGACACCTCCGCACGCCACGACGCCCTCACGGGGGCCACCACCCTCGCCGGAAACACCGCAAAATACGGAGCCGGGACCGTCCACAGCGCCTCACCCGCCGCCCGCGAACTGCTGACGCTGGGCGCCCTGAAGAACGGCCTGGGCCCGCGGGACGTCGCTCCGTCACTGTCCTTCTTCAAGGGCATCACCGTTGACCCGGCCGGCAGCATCGCCTTTTCCGGCAGCGCCGGGCCCGGCGCCGTCGTCGAACTCCTCCTCCACATGGACGCCGTGCTGGTCCTGGCCAATACCGCCCATCCGCTGGACCCGCGCACGGACTTCGCCGGAACCGCCGTCGACATCGTCGCCTGGCACGCTCCGCAGGACCTCGCCGCCCTGGAGGCCGGCAACCTGACCGGCCCGCTGGCCCCCGAGCACCTCCAGGCCCTCCGCAACACCGACCACGACCTCGCCGCAAGGAACGCCCGATGAACACTGCCCTTGACACCAAGACCCTCCCGGACGCGGGGGCAACAGCGCTGGTCGCCGGCGAATTAGTCCTCGATGAACTCGTTGAAGCCCGCGGCCCCTGGTCCGCCGTCGTGGCCGCCGGTGACGTCCTGACCATCGTTGACCTCGACGGAAACCAGGCCGTGGACTGCCTGCTCTACGCCGCGGGGGACACCACCGTTCGCTACTCAGCCGCCGCCACCATCGCGGCGCAGCGGTCGATCGTCCTGACCACCGGATCCGTCCTCAGGGCAGACACCGGCACGCCGCTCATGACTGTCGTCGCAGATGAGGTGGGCGTGCACGACACCATCGGCGGTGCCTGCTCGCAGGAATCCAACACCCTCCGGTACGGCCAGCACACCCGCGAACAGCACGCCTGCGTGGAGAACTTCCTGATCGAGGGTTCGCGCTGGGGCCTTGGCAAGCGGGACCTGGTGTCCAACATCAACTGGTTCATGAACGTCCCGGTGGATCCGGACGGCGCCCTGGGCATCGTTGACGGGTTGTCCGCTCCCGGCAAACGGGTGGCCCTGCAGGCCCAGGTGGACACCCTGGTGCTCGTTTCCAACTGCCCGCAGGTCAACAACCCCTGCAACGGTTTCAACCCAACCCCCGTCCGCATGATCATCACCCGGCCGGAGGCTGCACTGTGACCAGCAAGACCGTGAACACCTTTGACACCCTCCTGATCGCCAACCGCGGCGAGATTGCCTGCCGCATCATCGAATCCGCCAAAAAGCTGGGGCTGCGCACCGTGGCCGTCTTCTCCGAAGCGGACCGCGGCGCCAAGCACGTCCGGCTCGCCGACGAGGCGGTGCTCCTGGGCCCCGCCCCGGCCAAGGAGTCCTACCTCCGCATCGAGGCGATCCTGGCCGCGGCCAAAGCCACCGGCGCCGGTGCCATCCACCCCGGTTACGGGTTCCTCTCCGAGGACGCCGCCTTCGCCGAAGCAGTGGAAGCCACCGGGCTGGTGTTTGTTGGCCCCACTCCTGAGCAGCTGCGCATCTTCGGCACCAAACACACAGCGCGCGACGCCGCACGGGCGGCCGGGGTGCCCATGATCGCCGGTTCCGGGCTGCTTGAGGACGTGGACGCTGCCGTCGAAGCCGGCAGGACGATCGGGTTCCCGCTCATGCTCAAGGCCACCGGCGGTGGCGGCGGCATCGGCATGACAGTGTGCCGCTCCGAGGAGGAACTCGCAGAAAGCTTCCCCCGCGTGGCCCGCCTGGCAAGCGCCAGCTTCGGCACCGCCGGAGTCTTCGCCGAGCGCTACGTGGAGAACGCCCGGCACGTCGAGGTCCAGGTCTTTGGCGACGGCGAGGGTCGGGTGGTCAGCCTGGGCGACCGCGATTGTTCACTGCAGCGCCGCCACCAGAAAGTCCTCGAGGAGGCCCCCGCCCCGGACCTCCCCGCGGATCTCCGCGAGGAACTTCACCGCAGTTCCCGTGCCCTCTGCGCTTCCGTTAACTACCGCTCCGCCGGCACGGTCGAGTTCGTCTACGACTCCGCCCGCAAGGAAGCCTCCTTCCTGGAAGTCAATGCCCGGCTCCAGGTGGAACACCCCGTCACCGAGGCCGTAACCGGAGTGGACCTGGTGGACTGGATGCTCCGCCTGGCCCAGGGCGGCGCCGAAGCGCGCACGGTGTTGGCCCAGGTCCCGGATGCGTTGCCGGTGTCAGGCCACGCCGTGGAAGCGCGCGTCTACGCGGAGGACCCGGCCCGCGGTTTCCAGCCGAGCGCCGGAACTGTCACCAACGCCGCCTACCCCGGCCCGGCAGGAGCGCGGGTGGATGCGTGGGTGGAAACCGGCACGGAAGTTTCCACCAACTACGACCCCCTCCTGGGCAAGATCATCACCTCCGGCGCAAGCCGCGCCGAGGCCTTCGACCGGCTCGCCGCAGCACTGGAAAGCACCCGGATCGACGGCATTGAGACCAACCTCGGCATGCTCCGCGCCGTCACCGGAATGGACGTGGTCCGCACGGTGGGCCACTCCACCAGCACCCTGGACTCAGTGGGGGATCCCGAACCGCGGATCACCGTGGAACGCCCCGGGCTGCAGACCAGCGTGCAGGACTGGCCGGGCCGCACCGGGCTCTGGCAGATCGGCGTTCCGCCGAGCGGCCCCATGGATGACCTTTCCTTCCGCCTGGGCAACAAGGCGCTGGGCAACCCCGAAGGAGCCCCGGGCCTGGAGTTCACCATGACCGGCCCCAGCCTGGTGTTCACGCATGCCACCACCGTCTGCGTTACCGGCGCAGAGGTCACCATAACGGTCGACGGCGTGGAGGTGCCCGCCTGGACGCCCGTGACCGTGCCGGCCGGCGGAACGCTCGACGCCGGCACCGCCACCGGCAAGGGCCTGCGCGGCTACATCCTGTTCCAGGGCGGCCTGGACATCCCCGCCTACCTGGGCAGCGCCTCCACCTTTACCCTGGGGCAGTTCGGCGGCCACGCCGGACGGGTGCTGCGCGCCGGGGACGTGCTCCGCGCGGTCAAACCCGCTACGGGCGCACCGGCAGGCGTCCCGGCCGCGCCGGTGCCCGCCGACAACCGCCCCGCCCTGGTATCCACCTGGGAACTGGCCGTGGCCGAGGGGCCGCACGGTGCCCCCGAGTTCTTCCAGCGCGAAGACATCGAGGAACTGTACGCCGCGGAGTACGAGGTGCACTTCAACTCAGCCCGCACCGGCGTCCGCCTCATTGGCCCCAAACCCCGCTGGGCACGGACCGACGGTGGCGAGGCGGGCCTGCACCCGTCCAACATCCACGACACCGCCTACTCCGTGGGAGCCTTGGACTTCACCGGCGACACCCCCATCCTGCTTGGCCCGGACGGACCCAGCCTCGGCGGATTCGTCTGCCCGGTCACTGTGGTTACCGCCGAGCGCTGGAAACTGGGCCAACTCCGCCCGGGGGACAAGGTCCGGTTCGTGCCCATTAAAGCCAGCCAGGCGCCGTCGGCCACGGACCTGGGACCCGGCCGCCAGCTGGTCCTCCCGGCCGACGCCGGGTGGCCGGGCAATGCCCTGCCGACGGGCTCTTCGGCAGAGCAGCGGCTGGTCCGCGGAGATGGCGACGACGGCGTGCTGGGCCGGGTGCCGGAAGAAACCGGCCGGCCCGCCGTCACCTACCGCCGCTCCGGCGATGACAACCTCCTGGTCGAATACGGCGACATGGTGCTGGACCTTGGCCTGCGCGCCCGGGTTCATGCCCTGCACCAGCAGATCGAGGGGCTCCGGGTGCCCGGCATCGTGGACCTCACGCCGGGAATCCGGTCGCTGCAGATCAAGGTGGATCCCTCCGTCCTGTCCACCACCCGGCTCCTGGACCTGGTCCAGGAGGTTGAGGCGGCGCTGCCTGCCAGCTCCGAGCTGGTGGTTCCCAGCCGCACCGTCCGGCTGCCGCTCTCCTGGGACGATCCCGCCACCCGCGAAGCGATCGAACGCTACATGGCCGGCGTCCGGGATGATGCCCCTTGGTGCCCCTGGAACATCGAGTTCATCCGCCGGATCAACGGCCTGGACTCCGTCAACGACGTCTTCGACACCGTCTTCAACGCCGAGTACCTGGTCCTGGGCCTGGGCGACGTGTACCTGGGCGCGCCCGTAGCCACGCCGCTGGACCCGCGGCACCGCCTGGTCACCACCAAGTACAACCCGGCGCGGACCTGGACCCCGGAGAACGCGGTGGGCATCGGCGGGGCGTATATGTGCATCTACGGCATGGAAGGTCCCGGCGGCTACCAGTTCGTGGGCCGCACCACCCAGGTGTGGTCCCGGTACGCCGATTCCGCTCCGTTCGAACCCGGATCGCCATGGCTGCTCCGCTTCTTCGACCGGATCTCCTGGTACCCCGTCAGCCCCGAGGAACTCCTGGACCTGCGCGCCGACATGGCCGCCGGACGCGGCCGGGGCGTGGAGATCGGGGACGGCACGTTCTCGCTCGCTGAACACGAGGCGTTCCTGGCCGAAAACCGCGCGTCCATCGATGCGTTCCGGGAAAAGCAGGGTGCGGCGTTCGCGGTGGAACGGCAGGCCTGGGCCGACGCCGGCGAGTTCGACCGTGCCGAGGCGCTGGCCGCCGTCGCCGCCCCCGCAGCGGATGACGTGGTGGTTCCGGACGGCGGGTCCCTTGTCTCCGCCCCGTTCGCCGCCAGCGTCTGGAAGGTGGACGTAGCCGAAGGCGACCGCGTGGTCAGGGGGCAGCCCCTGGTGTCCCTGGAGGCCATGAAGATGGAAACAGTCCTGGAGGCACCATGCGACGGCGTGGTGCTCCGGGTCCTGCCGGTGGCCGGCTCCCAGGTGGTTGCCGGCGAGGCAGTGGTTGTCCTTGGCGGCACCGACCTGCCGCTGATCGAGGTTGAGGACCTGGAACTGGAAGGGGCGACGGTATGAGCCCGGCACCCACAGGCGCCGCCACGCGGCGCGCCGAAGCAGCATTCGCCGCGATTGAAGCCGTGGACCGGCCCGAAATCTGGATAACGCTCCGCAGCCGCGGGGACGTCCTGGCAGAAGCGGCATCCATCGACGCCGCCGTGGCCAGGGGTGCGGACCTGCCGCTGGCCGGGCTGTTGCTGGCCGTCAAGAACAACGTTGACGTGGCCGGGATCCCCACCACGGCGGCCTGCCCGGGTTTCGCATACGTGCCGGAGCAGGATGCCGAAGCCGTGGCGCGCCTCCGCGCCGCCGGTGCCCTGGTACTGGGGGCCACCAACCTTGACCAGTTCGCCACCGGCCTGGTGGGGACCCGCAGCCCCTACGGCGCCGTCCGCGATTCCCGCCGGCCGGACCGGATTTCCGGCGGGTCCAGCTCCGGTTCCGCCGTGGCCGTGGCGCTGGGCCTGGTGGACATCGCCATCGGCACCGACACTGCCGGCTCGGGCCGGGTACCGGCAGGCCTGCAGGGCATCGTTGGAATCAAGGCAACCCTGGGCGTGGTCTCCACGGCGGGGGTGGTGCCGGCGTGCCGCTCCTGGGACGCCGTCACCATCTTCGCCCGGCACCTTGCCACCGCCGAACTCGCCATGGGCGCCATGGCAGGCAACGCCCGGCCGTGGCCCACGGACACAAAGCTCGCCGCACCGGCCCGGCCGCGCGTGGCGTATCCCGCCTCCCTGCCGGCCCTTCCGCCGGCATGGGCCGCCGAGTTCGGCCGCCAAGTGGACCGCCTGCGTGAATCGGGGGTGGACGCGGAACCCATCGAATTCGGCGCGTTCCTCCAGGCTGCGCGCCTCCTCTATGACGGCGCGCTCGTGGCAGAGCGCTTCGCCGCCGTCGGCAGCTTCCTTGAACAGTACGACGGCGGCCGGGACAGCAAGGCGGGAATCGATCCCACGGTGGAAGGCATTATCCGGGCGGCCGGGACAGTGCCGGCGCACCGGTACGTCGCAGACACCGCCAGGCTGTTGGAGCTGAAATCCACTGCCATGGCCCAACTCGAGGGCTTCGATGCCCTCCTGGTCCCCACGGCACCGTTCCATCCCACCCTGGCCGAGGTGGCTGCGGATCCGGTCCGGGTGAACTCGTTGCTGGGCACCTACACGAACTTCTGCAACCTGTTTGATCTTTGCGCCGTGGCTGTCCCGGCCGGCGAGGTGGACGGCGCCCAGTTCGGTGTCACCGTGGTGGGCCGGGCGTTCGATGACGCCGTGGCGGCGGACATCGCCCGCCGGGTGGAAACCACTCCCGCGCCGTCTGGGCTCTTCGCAGCCGGGGCAGCGCCAGGCGCCCCGGCACTGGATGCAACCGCAGGAGCCGCCCGGCCGTCGTCGCCCGTTCCCTGGCCCGTGGCCGCGGGGGCTGCTGCCGTACCGCTGGTGGTGGTGGGCGCGCACCGCAAGGGCCAGCCGCTGGCCCACGAACTGGAGGAACTCGGCGCCTTCTGGGACGGCCACGTCCGGACCGCTGCGCGCTACCGGATGGTTGCGCTGGACACCATGCCGCCGAAGCCGGGCGTCTACCGGTCCGACGACGGCGCCGAGCTGGTGGGGGAGCGGTGGCTGCTGCCGCCCGCAGCCTTGGGGACGTTCCTGGCTTCCCTCCCCGAGCCCATGCTGCTCGGATCGGTCCAGCTCCGCGACGGGACGGCCGCCGTGGGGTTCGCCTGTGACGCCGTGGCCGCCGCGGGCGGGGAGGACATCACCGCCTGGGGCGACTGGCTGGCTGACCGGAGCACGGAACCCCGGCCGCAGACCCTGTGGCGGGACCTGGGAGTTGCCGCCCTCGCAGGCTTCAGCCGCGGGGAACGGGGATAGCTCCAGGAGAATCCGGGCGGGGCGGCCCGTCCGGATTCCCTCCCGTGAAGTAGGCGGAGATATCGGCCACAAGCTCCTTGACCGCCGCCGGGATGGAACCGTGGACGCATTTGGGGGATAACTGGTAGGTGCTCCCCGGGACTGCTGCGTGGAGCCGTTCCGCCGTCACTTTGTAGTAGCTTGGGCTCTTCCCGCCGGCCATGAAGTGGGTGCCGGGAGGCAGCACGCTGAAGTCCCGGGCATGGTCCTTCTCGTCGTACGCGGCCTTCAGCTCGCCCACGCCGCTGGGCATTACCTCGCGGAACATCCTGTTGATTTTGGTGCGGGACAGAACCGCCATCAGGCCCGCCAGCACCGGGTCCGGGATCCGTGCCATGACGGAGCCGGGGCTGGTGGCCTTCGTCATGTACGCCAAGGCGCGGCCCACCTCGCCGTTGTTGACGGCGTCCTCGAACCCACCCAGCCAGCCGGTGTCGATGCTGTCGTCAATGTTCACCGCGGCGTCGTACACCGCGAGCTTGTCCGGCACGTAGCCGATGCCGGAGAACTCCTGCACGGCATTGAGCGCCACTGCGCCGCCCAGGCTGTGGCCCAGGATGTTCCGCGCCCCCGTTGCATCCATCACGGTCCGGACATCGGCGATCTCGGTGGCCATGGAGTAATCAGGCGGCTGCTCGGAGGAGTTGCCCCGGCCGCGCCGGTCATAGACGTCCACCGCCCAGCCGTCGCCCAGGCCTTTCGCCAGTTCAACCGAGAAGGGGCGGTAGATCGAGGCGGTGAGGAACGCTCCCCCGATCAGCACGACGCGCCGCTCTCCCGGCGCATCCTCGGTGCCGTAGCTGTACACAGCCAGCCTGCCGCCGTCGTGCGTTGGAAGTACCCGTTCTTTCACCCGCCCATCCTAGGAGGCAAGCCTGCGGGCCAGCTGAAAGTCCGGGTGGCCAAGTCCCGGTAAACTTGATGATTGTGACTTCCCAAAACACCCCCGCGCCCAAGAACGCCCCGGAGCCCCTCGACGCCAGCGAGCAGATGCGGATCCGCATGGAAAAGCGCGCCAAACTTCTTGAGCGCGGCGCGGAGGCGTACCCCGTGGGAGTGGAACGCACGCATTCCCTCGCCGAGATCCGGGAAAAGTACGCCCACCTCGAGGCAGACGACACCACCGGCGACGTTGTGGGCGTCACCGGCCGGGTGGTCTTCGTCCGGAACACCGGCAAGCTCTGCTTCGCCACGCTGCAGGAGGGCGGGACGGACGGCAAAGGCACGCGCCTGCAGGCCATGCTGAGCCTGGCCAACGTGGGCGAGGAAGCGCTCGCCGAATGGAAGGCCCTGGTGGACCTTGGCGACCACGTGTTCATCAAGGGTGAGGTCATTTCCTCCCGCCGCGGCGAGCTGTCCGTCATGGCCGAATCCTGGTCCATGGCATCCAAGGCCCTCCGCCCGCTGCCGGTCCTGCACGCGGACCTGAACGAGGAAACCCGCGTCCGCCAGCGCTACGTGGACCTGATGGTTCGTGACGAGGCCCGCGAGATGGTCTATACCCGCGCGTCGATCACGCGGTCCATCCGCGAAACGCTGTTCCGCCACCGCTACGTGGAGGTGGAAACGCCCATCCTGAACCTGGTCCACGGCGGCGCACTGGCGCGTCCGTTCGAGACCCACATGAACGCGTTCGACCAGAAGATGACCCTGCGCATCGCCACCGAGCTGTACCTCAAGCGCGCCGTGGTGGGCGGCATCGACCGCGTCTACGACATGGGCCGCGTGTTCCGCAACGAGGGCGTGGACTCCACCCACAGCCCCGAATTCACCACCCTTGAGTGCTACGAGGCCTGGGCAGACCAGTTCGTCATGGCGGAGCGGATCAAGGAGATCATCCTGGACGCCGCTGACGCCGTGGGCGCAGGACGCGTCCTGCAGACCGAGGCGGGGGAGATCAACCTCGACGGCGAGTGGACCTGGCTGGCCGTCTACCCCGGACTGTCCGACGCCGTTGGGCAGGAGATCACGCCGGACACCTCCGCTGAGGTGCTTCGGGAGATCGCAGCTAAGCACGACGTCAAGGTGGATCCCAACTGGGACGCCGAGAAGCTGGCGGTCGAGCTGTTCGGCGAGATCGTGGAGCCCACCCTGCTCAACCCCACCTTCGTGTACGACTACCCGCCCTCGGCCCAGCCGCTGGCCCGCCCGCACCGGGAGGACGGCCGGCTGATCGAGGCCTGGGACCTGATCATCGGCGGTATGGAGCGCGGCACCGCCTTCTCCGAGCTGATCGACCCCGTCATCCAGCGCGAACGCCTCACCGAGCAGTCCCTCCACGCAGCCGCCGGCGACGTCGAAGCCATGCAGCTGGACGAGGACTTCCTGCGCGCCCTTGAGTACGGTGCCCCGCCCATGGGCGGCATCGGCCTGGGCATCGACCGGTTGGTGATGCTGTTCACCGGGGCCGGTATCCGCGAAACCATCCTGTTCCCCCTGCTGAAGCCCGAAGGGCACTGACCATGGAATACGTAGCAGTTATTCTTCCCTCCCTGGTGGTGGGCCTGATTTTCTGGTTTGCCATGAAGGCGATCTTCAACGCGGATAAGGCTGAGCGCCAGGCCGAAGCCCGTGCACAGGCCGAGGCAGATTCCCTCCCGGCACAGCCCGCAGAACGCCCGCGGCCGGATTCACAATAGATTAAATCCCCGCCGACTTTCCGCCTTTATCCACCGGGAACCAAAAGGCGCTTTGACGCGTTGCCAACACAAGAGTCATACTTTTTAGGAAACATCCTGCTTTTCTGAAAACCGAACTTTCCAGCAAGAGGAAGACTTTTAATGGCACAGAAAGTAAACATCATCCTCGTTGATGATCTGGATGGGGGATCCGCAGACGAGAATGTTAAGTTTGGCCTCGATGGGGTCAACTACGAGATTGACCTGTCGGCAGCCAATGCCGCTGAACTCCGGTCTTCGCTGGAGCGCTTCATTGGCGTCGCACGCAAGGCTTCCGGAGCGGCCAGGGCCCAGCGGGCCAAGGCACCCGCCGGCGGCCGGGGCCACGATTCGGCGCAAATCCGGCAATGGGCACGGGACAACGGCTACACGGTTAACAGCCGCGGCCGAATTCAAGCCGAAATCCAGGAAGCCTACCAAAAGGCAAATTCCTAGCCCGGGCTTTAGCTCCGCAGAAACCCCGCTTACCGCCGCCAGGCGGGGCGGGGTTTTTCCATTGTCAAATAAGCCGGCCGGACTGCCCGTGCGGTGCTTTGGCCAATTGGCAATTCGGATCATGCGGCCGCGCCCGCCGGCCGGGAACATTTGGGCCGTTCCCGGCATTGGAACACCCGGCCTGCCCGGGATTCCTGCCCCCGGTATCGCCGGGTGCCGGGCGGCCCGTGGCGCCGCCGCGGTTATTCCCGCAAGCGGCCCGGTTTCCCCTGTGGCGAACACGCTCCACAACTCCGGACCGGGCACGTAGCATCAAAGTACGTCGTAGCTAGGAGTGTGGCGAAATGTTTGAGCGATTTACGGACCGTGCCCGTCGCGTAGTTGTGCTTGCCCAAGAAGAGGCACGCATGCTGAACCACAATTACATCGGTACCGAACACATCCTCTTGGGTTTGATCCATGAGGGTGAGGGCGTTGCCGCCAAAGCTCTTGAGTCCTTGAGCATTTCGCTCGACGGCGTTCGCGAGCAGGTGCAGGAGATCATCGGACAGGGCCAGCAGGCTCCCTCCGGCCACATCCCCTTCACCCCCCGTGCCAAGAAGGTACTGGAGCTCTCGCTGCGCGAAGCCCTCCAGCTGGGCCATAACTACATCGGCACGGAGCACATCCTCCTCGGCCTCATCCGCGAGGGTGAGGGCGTCGCCGCACAGGTGCTGGTCAAGCTCGGCGCAGACCTTAACCGGGTCCGCCAGCAGGTCATCCAGCTCCTCTCCGGCTACCAGGGCAAGGAAACCACCGGTGCAGGCGTCGGCGGCGGCCAGCCCGAGGGCGCACCCGCCGGTTCCGTGGTCCTGGACCAGTTCGGCCGCAACCTGACCCAGGCTGCGCGCGAGAACAAGCTGGACCCGGTGATCGGCCGCGAGCAGGAAATGGAACGCGTCATGCAGGTCCTTTCCCGCCGCACCAAGAACAACCCGGTCCTCATCGGCGAGCCCGGCGTCGGCAAGACCGCCGTCGTCGAAGGCCTGGCCCAGGCGATCGTTCGCGGCGATGTCCCGGAGACCATCCGCGACAAGCAGCTCTACACCCTGGACCTCGGCTCCCTGGTGGCAGGCTCCCGCTACCGCGGTGACTTCGAAGAGCGCCTGAAGAAGGTCCTCAAGGAGATCCGCACCCGCGGGGACATCATCCTGTTCATCGATGAGATCCACACCCTGGTTGGTGCCGGCGCAGCCGAAGGCGCCATCGACGCAGCCTCGATCCTGAAGCCCATGCTGGCCCGCGGCGAGCTGCAGACCATCGGTGCCACCACGCTGGACGAGTACCGCAAGCACATCGAGAAGGACGCCGCGCTGGAACGCCGCTTCCAGCCGATCCAGGTCAAGGAACCCTCCGTGGCGCACGCCATCGAGATCCTCAAGGGCCTGCGCGACCGGTACGAGGCACACCACCGCGTCACCATCACCGACGGCGCCCTGGCCTCGGCGGCAAGCCTCGCCGAACGCTACATCTCGGACCGCTTCCTCCCGGACAAGGCAATCGACCTGATCGACGAGGCCGGCGCCCGGCTCCGCATCCGCCGCATGACCGCTCCGCCGGAGCTCAAGGCAATGGACGAGCGCATCGCCAAGCTGAAGATGGAAAAGGAATCCGCCATCGACGCCCAGGACTTCGAAGGTGCTGCCGCGCTCCGCGACAAGGAGCAGAAGATGATCTCCGAGCGTTCGGAGAAGGAGCGGCACTGGAAGTCCGGCGGCATGGACGACATCTCCGAGGTGGATGAGGACCTCATCGCCGAAGTGCTGGCCAACTCCACGGGCATCCCCGTCTTCAAGCTGACCGAGGAAGAGTCCTCGCGGCTGCTCAAGATGGAAGAGGAACTGCACAAGCGGGTCGTCGGCCAGGACGAAGCCATCAAGGCGCTCTCCCAGGCTATCCGCCGCACCCGTGCAGGCCTCAAGGACCCCAAGCGTCCCGGTGGCTCGTTCATCTTCGCCGGCCCCACCGGCGTCGGCAAGACCGAGCTCGCCAAGGCACTCGCGGAATTCCTGTTCGGTGAAGAGGACGCCCTCATCACGCTGGACATGTCCGAATACTCCGAGAAGCACACCGTTTCGCGGCTCTTCGGTGCCCCTCCGGGCTACGTCGGCTACGAAGAGGGTGGCCAGCTGACCGAGAAGGTCCGCCGCCGTCCGTTCTCCGTGGTGCTGTTCGACGAAGTGGAAAAGGCCCACGCGGACCTCTTCAACTCGCTGCTGCAGATCCTGGAAGACGGCCGCCTGACCGACTCCCAGGGCCGCGTGGTGGACTTCAAGAACACCGTGATCATCATGACCACCAACCTGGGTACCCGGGACATCTCCAAGAGCGTTGCCACCGGCTTCCAGTCGGGAACCGACACGCAGACCGGCTACAACCGGATGCGTGCCCGGGTCACGGAAGAGCTCAAGCAGCACTTCCGCCCCGAGTTCCTGAACCGTGTTGACGACGTCGTGGTGTTCCCGCAGTTGACCCAGGACGAGATCATCGAGATCGTGGACCTGTTCGTCACCCGCCTGGAGAAGCGCCTCAAGGACAAGGACATGGGCATCGAGCTCACCACGGCCGCCAAGGTGCTCCTGGCAACCCGCGGCTACGATCCCGCCATGGGTGCCCGGCCGCTGCGCCGCACCATCCAGCGCGAGATCGAGGACCAGCTCTCCGAGAAGATCCTCTTCGGCGAGATCCACCCCGGCGACATCGTCGTGGTGGATGTCGAGGGCGAAGGCGACGACGCGAAGTTCACCTTCGCCGGCAACGCCAAGCCCCGCATCCCGGAAATCGCCCCGAGCGTCTAAGCGCCACACCCGAAAGCCCCGCCACTCCACAATGAACTGGTCCCCCAAAGTTGGACTTTTAAATGCTTGACGTTTCACTTTAGCGGCCAGCGATCGGCTTGGCTTTTTGAAGAAGGCTCCGTCCTACTAAGGGCGGAGCCTTCTTTGCGTGGAAGTGGACCAACGGCCCCCATCGGCATCCGATGGAACGTCGTGAATCAGGTTTTTCAGTGAGACGTACGCCTGTCACTTAAGCGCAATCAGGGTTAGCCTGAGCCATGGATGGCGGCTATCAACCTCGAAGCAAACTCAGGCTCGTGCTGTGGATCGCAAGCGGCATCCTTGTCGGCGTGGTAGCCGGGTTGACTATGGGATGGCAACTTGCGCCCGCTTTTGTCCTCATCTATTTCGCTGTTG
>NZ_JARVSF010000020.1 GCF_030209355.1 Pseudarthrobacter sp. fls2-241-R2A-127 | reverse complement strand
GAACCCCGGCGCTGAACCGCACGAACAGGTGGCGCTCAAAGCTTCAAATACTCACACAAAAGCAATCGTGCCCGAAGCAGTTCTTCAACTCCGCTGACCAGGCCACGAAGTGGCTGCTGCTGGAGAGAGCACCCGCCAGACAACAGGAGAGCTTCCCTCACCGGTCACCCCGCATCCTCCTGAGGGCCTCAATCCTGTTAGTGCACCCCAGCTTGGCATACGAGTGCTCCAGGTGCTTGGCAACAGTTCTGGGGCTGATCCCCAGGAGATGACCGATCGCGACGATGGTGATTCCCTTGTCGAGTAGCTGCAGCACTTCCAGCTCGCGGGCTGTTAGTGAATAACGCTGAGCCTGGAACTGGCCCCAAGAAGCGTCATCGCCGGCGTACGTCCGCTCCAAAAGGCGGAGCATGGGTTGCAGCCGGGCGGTCAGGTCCACCTCGTTGTCGCTGAAGTCGTGGCCCCAACGGTTCATCGACCAGCAGCGGAACACACTGCTGCCGACATCGGATGTTAATGCAACAAGTTGCCGGTTTACGTTTAGGAGCGACAAGCCCTCCCGGAAAGCGCGGCTCCGATAAAGGTCCCGGTCGGAGACCACATCACTAAGACGCCGGAGGCTGTCGTGCGGATGCCGCTTGAAGCTGGCCACTACGGGGTGTTCCCCAACCAACTCGAGCAGCATCTTGGGGATGTCGATGCCGGAGTGGTCCGGGTAGGCGCGAACCTCTGCATACCCGGCTGAAGGATTAACTTCATTCCACGCGACGTGGTCTGAAGGGACGAGCTTCAGCAGGACATCGCTGGCTGCCAAGAGATACTCCTCTTGCCCGGGCAGGTGCATCAGCTCTGCCGCGAGTTTCACCTGCGGCTCCATGACAGGCCCTCCGGACTCTCTGAGGATGTCTTGCTCCCGCAACCGCCTGGACCGAGGGCATTCATGTACGCAAAAGAGCGTATTGCGCTGCCATCCCTCCATGCGGACAATCTAGCTGTGGGGATCCACCACAGAATAGCTCTCGCGGGAGAGCCGAACAATAGCCCCGCGTCAGCCATTGGCACGCTGTTTCATCCGGAAGAATCCGGACCCGCGCGCGGTCTGGTCTCACCGCCGCCACTACCGCAACAACCGGCGCTGGCCCGGCGTCGGCCACAGATCGGAAGAGACCATGAAGAGAATTCTCACGGCGCTTTTCGCAGCCTTGATCCTGATGTTCGGGACTCCTCTGGCTGCCAACGCAGCCACCTCAAACTCCAGGGATTACAGCACGTTGGCAGCCCGGTGGTGGACTTGGGCGTTGACTCAACCCGCCTCCACAAGCCCGCTCCTGGACACCACCGGCGCGCACTGCGCGAATCAGCAAAGCGGAAACACCTGGTTCCTGGTCGGACTGTTCAATACCGGCGGCACGGTTACCCGCAACTGCACCATTCCCACCCACACCGCTGTGTTCTTCCCGCTGGCTAACGCGTTCGATTGCGAGCTCGCCACTGACAACGTCCCGGCGAAAACCGTCCGCACCGCCACGGATTACGTGCAAAACGGGGCAAGCAACCTGTCCGTTACTCTGGACGGGATCTCCATGGCGAGCGCCATAGAGTTCGAACACTCCGACCTGTTCAACCTGGCCCTGGGAACAGACAGTATCTTCGGCCCCGATGCAGCCGGCTACTACTACCCCTGCGCCGACTCCGGATACTACGCGCTCCTGAACAACCTCTCGCCCGGCACCCATACCCTGCAATTCACCGGCACACTGTCATCGCAAACCATCAACGTTACCTATTACCTGGCCGTGCAAAGCTGAACCGCTCACACGCACAGATGCTCTGGCGGCTGGCCTAAATCCAGCCGCCAAAGAACGCCCGCGCAAGAGACTGAAAACTCGGCAGGAACTCTGGAATGCTGTGTCCTGGCTACCTGGGCCGGGAGCACAGACACGGGCCCAAACTGGGCATAAAGTGCCCGTTCAGCGATCCCCATGACTGAAGACCAGAGCTGCCTCAACGCTCAGTGCGCTACTCCGCCGCGTCAGCGCCTGCTGTGTCCGCGTCACCGTCGTCAGTGATCTCGCCGGCGGCAATGCCTTCTGCTGTGCGGCTGTACGCCTCGGCGAGGTAGTCCTCGACGTCCTGGCGGCCAATGCGCCACAGGCCCCTCCCACCGAACTGAAAACCGCGCAGCTCACCGGTCCTGATGGGGCCCTGCAAGAGGCTTTGCTTCACATTCAGTTCTTCAGCAACTTGCGCCACGGTCAGGCAGTGGGTCTGGTTCGGTTGGTCAGTCGCCCGGGACATCTCATGCAGGGTGCTGCGCAGCACGGACTTCCCATGAAATGTCCTGCTTCGGCAACTCCTGGACTACTGCATATGTATTGCCGTTCAACTGTGCGTGAACAACATGCCGGCCCCGGCTGCCTGACGCCGTGTCTCCCGTACGGTAAGCACCGTCATATCCACTCTGGTCTTTGGGGGAACTTTGAGCTATCCGCAATACCCGCAGCAACAGCAGCAGCAGCCTCATGCAGCCACCGCAGGCGGCGAACCGCCGCTGTGGGCTCCGTACTACGACGCGCCCATCGGTTCAGCAGTCAAGCGCTTCTTCAAGAAGTACGCGACGTTCTCAGGGCGTGCCAGCCGCAGCGAGTACTGGTGGTGGAACCTTGTTGCTGCTGGCGTCAGCGTCGTCCTGGGCTTCCTCCTGTCGTTGATACCCGCGTCCGGCTCCGATGGCCAGCCCATCGGGCTGGAGGCGGGAGGGGTACTTGCACTCATCCTGTTGGGCCTGTGGCTCCTGGGGATTCTCGTACCCTCCATTGCCCTGACCGTGCGCCGCCTGCATGACAGCAACAAGAGCGGCTGGTGGTACTTCATCAGCGCGGTCCCGTTTGTGGGCGGGATCGTCCTGCTGATCTTTGTCCTGCTGCCGCCTGACCCTGCCGGCCAGCAGTACGACCAGCCCACCGGCTAACGACCTGCCGCACGCCAACAAAGGAGCCCCGCCGTCTTGAAGACGGCTTCTTTGTACAGCCGGGTTCCTGCAGCCGATGCCCGGCGGCTGCCTGTACCGTGAAAAGACGCCACCGTCCCGCACAACCTAGGAGTCCCGAGCATGGCAGACAAATTCCGCATGACCGACGAGGACACCGCAGGACCGGCGGCCAGTTTTATCGAGGACATCCTGGAACTTAGCCTGCTGACCGCGGGCCCTGCCACCGGTCCTATAGACCGGCCCGTAAAAGAGCAGGGGTTTGACTGGCTGTAGCCGGCTTGAGTTCCGACCGCATCGTATGGGCCCGTTCTCCTTCGTGTGAGGGCAGCCCAGCGAGCCTTTGCCTGGCATAAACTGCGCTCGGCTCTGGAAACGGCGGGCCTTTAGTAGCGGGCTAATGCGTCGCGGAGCATCCGGTGGCCCTGATCTTCAAACTCATAGTCGCCAACCTGGTATGCCCAAGCGGCAGTGGAAAGCGCTTCGCGGAGCAGCATTGCGTTCCAAAGTTGGTCGGTCCTGGGATCAGAACCGTAACCCTCAATAAAGGCGGACTCCAGATGGGGAGCCGTTCGCCATTGCTGTACGGCGAGACGGCAGAAGTCGCTGGCAGCCGGCCGCAACCCGTACCTGCCAAAGTCGATGATCCTGACCTCGGTCCCATTGATGAGCCAGTTGCGTGGTTGCCAGTCACCGTGGGTCGGGACAACTGCAACCGGTTCCGGCCTATATGTTCCGAGAATGGCCTTGGCTTTCTCTGCGAGGGAGTCTTCGATGCGGTGGGGTGAGTCCAGCCACGCCATGGCTTTAGCCGTGGCTGCCGACTCGTAGTCCGGATCAATGTGCCCGTCCTGATCGTGAAAGGCACGAAGAAGATACCCCGCCTGGATGTAGGTTTCGGCAGCATACTCGGCGTCCGTGCCTTCTACCAAGGAGCCTTCAAGGTACTCCGTGATCAGGATATTCAGGGACCGGTCTGCGTGGATGAGCTTCGGCGCACGGTTCCCCGCGGCGAGGAGGCCGGTCGAGCGGCGGTGGGCTTCCAGCTCACGCCGTATGTGGTGGTTGGAAGGCCCACCTGCTTTGATGACATATCTGCGCTGTCCGTGTTCCACTTCGAGAACGGCGGTATCAATGAGGTTCCAGGAAAGATCATTCACCAGACGAAGGCCCGGGAGCCAGGTTTCCACGAGCTCAGCCTGTCCGGCGCTCAGCCGGTTCCGGTACGAGGCGTCGGTTGCAGTAGCGTGGCCGGTCGAACTGGAGAGTCGTGCGGCTCCAGGTCTCCCGGCGGAGACCACTGCCGCCAGTGCTGACCTGGCATTCTCATCCATCAACTCTTACCCCCAGTAGCGTCGTGAATTTCCCACGATAGCGTGGGCGTTCGAACGCGTTGCGAAGATCCGTCCTGCCGGATCAGCGGCCCTTCTCGACCGGCCGATACCTGTCAGCGAACGCAGCCAGGGCATCCCGGAGCTGCGCTGTCTGCAACAGCTGGTCCACCGGCCCGGTGCCAGCGCAGGCCGCCCCTGGCAAGGGTGCCACCATCCAGGCGGCGAACACGTTGTGTGGAATCTTCAGCGCCAGGGCGCGCTCAAAGAGGTTCAGCACCGGTTCATCGAAGAGCCCGTCCTTGAGCTGGAACCCGGGGCACACGTTGACACCGACCAAGTAACGCGTGTAACTTAGATCACGCGATCGAGGGTAACGCGGGTTACCCCCTTTATCGAGCTTGAGCCGCCACCACTGTCAATCATCCAATTCAACGAAGAGTTCAGGAGCATTCAATCGCGGACAACGCCTCCCTAAGCCGGGCCCCGAATCCTTCAGGCCTTACATCGCCAGGAAGCTGCTCCCACAAGTGCGAGCGCCGGAACCCCTCGTAACGTGGGTCCCGAAAAAGAAGCGCCCGGGAGTCCCCCGCCCATACAGCAGGACAGCCGACCACTGCCACTGGCACCTGATCGACTGTCCGCTACTAAACGCTCTTCGGTCTGACCGCGAAATCAACGTCGAAGAGCAAGACCCAACCCACCCTTCACCTTGCTGATGAAGACAGGAAGAGATAACTCATCATGACACAAACCAGTTTCTTTCTTCAGGTCGAGCAAGGGGTTCGCCCAACGCGATGAACCCGAGAGCACCCCGCCTCCCGATATCGCAGCTTGTTTGATTCGCGGTAATCCGCTTACGCCAGCCCGCCCCTCCCCAGGTCTGCGGACCTCACGCACGGTCATGAAAAGAGAGCAATGAACAGCGTCACCTCCACCCTCGAGAGCTACAGGCCGGCCATGCACTTCGCCGCCAAAGACACGTGGCTCAACGATCCCAACGGGCTTGTCTTTCACGAGGGCACCTACCATCTGTACTACCAGAACAACCCCTTCGGAAACGTCCACAGCAACATGTCCTGGGGCCATGCAACGTCAACGGACCTGGTCAGTTGGACGGAACACCCGGTAGCGATTCCCTGCGATGAGACCGAGGAAATCTACTCCGGCAGCATTGTGGTGGACACCGGCAACACCAGCGGGTTCGGCGCGGACGGACGGGACCCTTTGGTGGCCATTTACACGAGCGCCTACAAACCGGGGTCAACCCACCAGGGCACGCAGGCCCAGTCCATAGCGTGGAGCACTGACAATGGCTATACCTGGACCAAATACGCAGGCAATCCGGTCCTCACCCGGAACTCACCGGAATTCCGGGACCCCAAAGTTTTCCGCTACAACGGCTCGGCGGGCAGTTACTGGGTCATGGTGGCCGTGGAAGCACACGACTTCACCGTCCTGCTGTACCGCTCCAATGACCTCAAGAGCTGGGAGTACCTCAGCACCTTCGGCCCAGCAAACGCCACCGGCGGGATCTGGGAATGCCCGGACCTCTTTGAGCTGCCCCTGGACAAAGACGCGGCAGCAATGAAGTGGGTGCTGACGGTCAACATGAACCCCGGCGGCCCCAACGGCGGGTCCGCCGGGCAGTACTTCGTGGGAGAGTTCGACGGCGTCACGTTCAGTTCCGAAACAACCCTCACCGAGGGGATGCAGGATCCCGAGCGCGTGCCCGACTACCAGTGGCTGGACTGGGGCAGGGACTACTACGCCGCCGTCTCGTTCAGCAACGTTCCGGACGGACGGCGGCTAATGATCGGCTGGATGAACAACTGGCAGTACGCCAACCACATCCCCACGTCGCCCTGGCGCAGCCCCATGAGCTTGGTCCGGGACGTATCCCTTGTTACCGTGAACGGGCAACCGCGGCTCCTACAGCACCCTGCGCCGGAAGTAAGGGCAACGTCGAAACCCGGCCCCGTGCAACGAGTCACCGTAAAGGGGCCCACTCCTGTTGAGGGCGGCGCGGCAGTTCAGCTTATTGACATCACCTTTTCCCCTGCTGACGGCGAGGAATTTGGCCTTGTAGCCAGAGGGTCAGCCGATGGCACAGCCGGGACACGGATCGGGATCCGGCCCGGCAGCGGAGAACTCATCGTAGACCGCACCCGCTCGGGCGACACCAGCTTCCATGAAGCTTTTCCCTCCACAAGCCGCGCCCCTATTGCTGCCGGACAGGACGGCACCTACTCCCTGCAGATCTTTATCGACCACTGCTCGGTGGAAGTGTTCGCCAACGATGGGCTTGTCTCCGTAACCGAACTGATCTTCCCCGACACCGGCCAAACATCCCTTGCCCTCTATTCCATCGGCGGTACAGCCAATGCCGTACTCCAACTCACCAATTTCGGAAAGGACGATGCCTAATGGAACACCGCAAACTCGGATCCTCAGGCATGTACATCAGCGAAATCGCCTACGGAAACTGGGTCACCCACGGCGAGCAGATCGACCAGGCCGCTGCGACGCGATGCGTCCAGCAGGCATTGGAGTTGGGCATCACCACCTTCGACACTGCCGACGCCTATGCCGGAACCCGGGCCGAGGAAGCCTTGGGTGAGGCACTCAAAGGAACGCGCCGTGAAAGCGTGGAGATCTTTACCAAGGCCTATTTCCCTACCGGGGAGGGCCGGAACGACCGTGGCCTGTCCCGCAAACACGTCATGGAGTCCATCAACGCATCGCTGCGCCGGCTCCAGACTGACTACGTCGACCTCTACCAGGCGCACAGGTACGACTACGAGACCCCGCTGGAAGAGACCATGCAGGCCTTTGCCGATATTGTCCGGGCGGGGAAAGCACACTATATCGGGGTGTCAGAGTGGACGACGGACGAGATACGTTCCGGCGTTGCCCTTGCCAAGGACCTTGGGGTCCAGCTCATCTCCAACCAGCCGCAGTATTCCATGCTGTGGCGCGTCATTGAACAGGAGATCGTTCCCCTGAGCGAAGAACTGGGCATTGGCCAGATCTGCTGGTCGCCGCTCGCCCAGGGAGTGCTCACTGGCAAGTACAGCCCAGGCGCGGCAGCCCCACAAGGCTCCCGCTTCCGAGGCGACAACGGCGAGCTGAAAAATGACCACCGGTTTCTCCACGAGGACATCCTCATCCGCGTCCAGAAACTGAAGCCCCTGGCCGACGAGACCGGACTGTCAATGGCAGCCTTTGCGGTGGCATGGGTACTGCAAAACCCCAACGTATCGGCAGCCATCGTGGGAGCATCCCGACCCGAGCAGCTCGTCGACAACGTCCAGGCCGCAGGAGTCAGACTCGACCCGGAGCTACTCTTGAAAATCGATGACATCCTCGGCCCCGTCATCGAGAAAGATCCGGGAAAGGTCGAGTCCTTCAAGAACCGGCCCTAACCGCCGAACGTCTGGCCGGAAGACGGCGGGGCTGTCCGCGCCCCTCCAGCGGCTTTTCGTCCTGGGTGCTGCCGCAGCGCGCCCCGGACCAAAAGCCTCAAGCCCAACCTGCCACTGAAGAAATGTGTTGACACCCCTTAGTAACGCGGGTAACTTAGATCACAGCCCCGGAGTAACGCGAGTTACCAAGGCGCAGAAGCACCACGATACATCCGCATCAGTTCGGGCAACCCCAGCTCAATGAAGACCTCTGGAGCATTCAATGGCGAAGACCACCTCCCCCGACAAAGCCGGCACCACGCGGCAGCGTGGCGTCACCATGAATGACGTAGCCAAGCATGCCGGAGTATCCCGGACAGCTGTTTCATTCGTGCTGAACAACCGCGAAGACGCCAGCATCTCGGAGGAGACCCGGACCCGCATCGCTGACGCGGTTCAGGCATTGGGTTACCGTCCAAATGCCGGAGCCAGGGCGCTGGCATCCCAGCGCAGCGATTGGTACGGCATCGTCACGGAGATCGTCACCGCACCCTTCGCCGTGGACATCATCAAAGGCGCCCAGGACCAGGCCTGGATAGACCGTCGATTCCTCCTTATCGCCCCGTCAGACCAGGGTGATACGGCCGGCACCAACCAGGGAATGGAGGATGCTGCCGTTGAGAAGCTTCTTGAGCAGCGTGTGGAAGGCCTGCTGTACGCCGCAACACACCACCGCGGCGTCCACGTGCCCCGAAGCGCTCACGAAGTACCCACGGTTCTCGTGAACTGTTTCGACCTGGACGGGAAGCTGCCCTCAATCGTCCCTGACGAACGCACGGGCGGACGAGTCGCCGTCGAACGCCTCCTCCGCGCCGGCCATACCAAAATCGGTGTGATCAACCTGGACCCGCGCATCCCGGCAGCTGTCGGGCGTCTGCAGGGGGTCCGGGATGCTCTGGCCGCCGCCGGCCTGGAGCTTGATCCGGCGCTTGTCGTGGCCGGGTATGCGACAGCGGACGGCGGCTACGACGCTGCGTGCCAAATCCTGGACCGGTACACGGTCAAGGACAGACCAACCGCCCTTTTCTGCCTCAATGACCGCATGGCCATGGGCGCCTACGACGCCATCAAGGAACGTGGCCTTACCATCCCCGGCGACATCGCCGTGATCGGCTTCGACAACCAGGAACTCATCGCGGCCTACCTCAGGCCCAAGCTGACTACTGTTGCACTGCCGTTCGAAAAGATGGGCGCTCTGGGAGTCCAGACGCTCGCCGCCCTTACAGCCGGACAGCCGATCACTGCCAACCAGCAGTTGGTCGACTGTCCGCTGTTAGAACGCTCTTCGGTCTGACCGCGAAATCAACGTCGAAGAGCAAATCCCCCACCCACCCTTCACCTTGCTGATGAAGACAGGAAGAGATAACCCCATCATGACACAACCCAGGTTTCTCAAGTCCGCCCGCATTGCCGCGGCCGGACTAGCGGTAGGCGCGATGCTGCTCACCGGCTGCGCCGCCACCGGCAACAAGTCCGGCGGCACCGACGCCGCAGCAAACGCCAGTGCATACCTCACGATTCCCCGTGAAGACATGGGCACGTTCGTGCAGAACTTCAACCCGTTCGCACCGACCGTCAACCCCATGGTCCAACAGTCCATTTACGAGTCCCTCCTGGTCTTCAACCCGGCCCAGGGGAACACCGTGCCGTGGCTCGCCACCGATTGGAAGGCCGCGGACGACGGCAAGTCCATCACTTTCACCTTGCGTGATGGTGTCAAGTGGTCCGACGGCCAGCCGCTTGTTGCCGACGACGTCGCCTATACGTTCGAGCTTCAGAAGAAGCTGAAGGGTGGCTACGAATACCTCGACGGCGTCACGGCACAAGGCAACAAGGTCACGTTCAACTTCAACAAGCCGTGGTCCCCAGCCCTGTACGACGTCGGCCAGCTCAGCATCCTGCCCAAGCACATCTGGTCCGCATTGGCCGACCCGGAGAAGGATGCCAACGCCAAGCCTGTAGGCACCGGACCGTACACCGAAGTGGACAACTTCCAGGCCCAGTCCTTCGTGCTCAAGAAGAACCCCAACTACTGGCAGCCGGATAAGCAGAAGATCGCCGGCATCAAGATGCTCGCCTTCGCCGGAAACGATGGAGCCAACCTCGCCGCCGCCAACGGTGACGTTGACTGGGCGCCCCAGTACATCCCGAACATCGAAAAGACCTTCGTCTCCAAGGACAAGGATCACCGGCATTACTGGTTCCCGCCCACGGGCGCCATGATCAACTGGCAGCTCAACACCACCAAGGCACCGTTCAACGATGTGGACGTCCGGAAGGCACTGAGCATGGCTGTCGACCGGGACCAGGTCACAAAGATCGGCATGAGCGGCTACGCCCAGCCGGCCGACTGCACCGGCCTGTCCGGCAACTACGAGACGTGGAAGAACAGCCAGGTCAAGGACAACTGCACCTGGACCAACCACGACGTCCAGAAAGCCAACGACCTGCTGGACAAGGCCGGCTACCCCAAGGGTGCCGACGGAAAACGCACGCTCAAGGACGGCAAGCCGTTCGAGTTCAAGATCTCGGTCGGTGCCACATCGTCAGACTGGCTCTCCGTGGCCAACGTCATCTCCCAGAACCTGGCAGAGGTTGGCGTGACAGCAAAGGTGGACTCCCCGGACTGGGCAGCTGTGGTGGCAGGGTACGAAACGGGTGACTTCGACTCCGGCATCGTGTGGAGCGCCAACGATCCGAGCCCGTATAAGTATTTCAACACCTCCATGGGCTCCTCATCGGTGAAGCCGGTGGGCACCAAGGCGTCCGACAACTACCACCGTTTCGGCGACCCCAAAGCCGATGCCCTGCTGGCACAGTTCGCTGCAACCACGGACCAGTCCAAGCAAAAGGACATTGCCAACAAGCTGCAGGAAGAATACAACGACGTCGCCCCGCTGGTGCCGCTCTTCTCCGGCCCGGAATGGGGAGCGTACAACGACACCCGCTTCACCGGCTGGCCCACCCAGGACAACCCCTACGCCACCCTCTCGGTCCGCGCACCCAGTACGGTTCTCGTGCTCACCAGCCTGGAACCGCGGAAGTAGCTTCCCACCGGATGTGAGGTCCACCGGGCCTCACGCCACCTGACGCCCGTCGGCCTGGCCAGTGCCATCAGCCGGCCGTCGGGCGTACCCCACACTCTTTACCACTCCCGAATTGGAGGGAAACCGTGCGCTTCATCCTGCGCCGACTGGGTTTCTACCTGATCGCCTTTTGGGCATCCATCACCTTGAATTTCCTGCTCCCGCGTTTCATGCCGGGGGACCCCGTATCACGCATGTTCGCCCGGTCCCAGGACAGAATGCAGCCCGAACAGCTCGATGCCTTGCGCAAGCTGCTCGGCGTGGACAACCGGCCCATCTGGGAGCAGTACGCCGGCTACCTCCAGGACGTCCTCACCGGACAGATGGGCGTATCCATTACACGCTTCCCCACTCCCGTCACCGAGGTCATCTCGTCCCAGATCGGCTGGACGCTGCTGCTCGGCGGGACCGCATTGGTGATTGCCGCCGTCGTCGGCAACCTGCTGGGCATCCTCGCAGCATGGCGCCGCGGAGGCGCGATCGACTCGGCCCTGCCTCCCCTGCTGGTCTTCATCGGATCCTTCCCCTACTTCTGGCTCGCCATGGGCGCCCTGTACCTGTTCGGCGTGGTGCTGGGCTGGTTCCCAATCCGCCATGCGTTCACCGACGGACTGGAGCCGGCGTTCACCAGCGAATTCATCGGCGACGTCGCCGCCCACCTCGTACTCCCTGCCCTGACCATCGTCCTGGTCTCCATCGGCGGCTGGATGCTGGGCATGAGGAACACCATGATCGCCACCAACTCCGAGGACTACATCACTATGGCCGAAGCCAAAGGCCTCCGTCCCGGACGAATCATGCTCCGCTACGCCGCCCGGAACGCGATGCTTCCCTCGGTCACCAGCTTCGGCATGGGCCTGGGCTTCGTGGTGGGCGGCGCCCTGCTCACCGAGGTCGTCTTCGCCTACCCCGGAGTGGGATACCAACTCCTCAACGCCGTCCAAGGCCTCGACTACCCGCTCATGCAGGGTCTGTTCCTGACCATCACCGCCGCCGTGCTGCTGGCGAACTTCCTGGTGGACATCCTCTACGTCCGCCTCGACCCCCGCGTGCGCAGCAACTGAGCACCCAGTAACCAAGGGACCGACCATGACCAGCGTTATCCTCCAGCAGCCAACCGAAGAAAAAGCTGCCCGCAAAACCAACCGCGGCTTCATCCACGGACTTCTCACTAACAAGAAGGCCATGACAGGTATGGCCATCATGCTCACCTTCATCGTCTTGGCGCTGGCCGCGCCCGCACTGTTCCCGGCCGACCCATCCCGGATCACCGGGATGGCCTCACTGGAACCGGACAGCGAGCACTGGCTCGGAACCACCGCCAAGGGCCAGGATGTGCTTGCCCTGACCATCCACGGCGCCCGAAGTTCCCTCTTCGTGGGCTTGACGGTCGGGGTCGCATCCACCTTCATAGGGATCCTCGTCGGGCTGGCCTCGGCCTATTTTGGCAAGTTCATCGATGAGGCACTGTCGCTGCTGACCAATGTCTTCCTGCTACTTCCCGGCCTGCCGCTGCTCGTCATCCTGGCCGCCTTCCTGCCACCGGGACTGGGCACCGTGATCCTGGTACTCACGGTGACGGGGTGGGCGGGATCTGCGCGCGTTCTCCGCTCACAGGCCCTGTCCATCCGATCCAAGGACTTTGTGGCTGCCGCCGTCGTGTCCGGTGAGCGCGCCGGAAGGATCATGTTCCGCGAAATCCTGCCGAACATGGCATCGATCGTCATGGGCACCCTGCTTGCCTGCGTTATTTATGGCATCGGGGCCCAGGCAGGCCTCGAATTCCTTGGACTGGGCGACGTCAGCACCGTTTCCTGGGGCAACAACCTCTTCTGGGCCGGAAACGAAGGTGCGCTGCTCACCGGAAGCTGGTGGGTATTTGTCCCCTCCGGCCTTTGCATCGCCCTGGTGGCTTTCGCCCTGGCCCTCATCAACTATGCGGTCGACGAAGTAACCAACCCGCGGCTGCGGAAGATCCGCAAACCGGCCACCACCGAAAGGAGCAACGCAAAGTGACCGTCTCCCAAACCTCCTTCGGCTCCCACGAACCGGTCTTGGACGTCAAGAACCTCACCGTCAAGTACATCGGCGACACCCGTTCAACCACGGCCGTGGATAACGTTTCCTTCAGCATCGGTGCCGGCGAAGTGTTCGGGCTGGCCGGCGAATCGGGTTGCGGAAAATCAACCATCGCCAACTCGATCATGCGGCTGCTCAAGGACCCGGCAAACGTCGCCGCCGGCAGCATCTCCTTCGGCGGCAAGGACGTGCTGGCCATGAGCCAGGACGAGCTGCGCCGTTTCCGCTGGCAGGACGTTGCCATGGTGTTCCAGTCCGCCATGAACTCGCTGAACCCGGTGCTCACCATCGGAGAACAGGTGGCGGACATCTTCACCACGCATGCCGGCTACTCACGCAAAGAATCCCTTCGACGCGCAGCACAGCTGCTGGAACTGGTCAGAATCGATCCCGCCCGCCTCAAGTCGTACCCGCATCAACTGTCCGGCGGGATGCGGCAACGTGCCGTCATCGCCATGGCCGTGGCACTGAAGCCGTCGCTGCTGATCCTGGACGAGCCCACCACCGCGCTGGACGTGGTGGTGCAGCAGGAGATCATGGCCCAGATCAAAGACCTCCAGCGCGAACTGGGCTTCTCCGTCCTGTTCATCACCCACGACATGTCCCTGATGGTGGAACTCTCCCACCGCATGGCTGTCATGTACGGGGGCCGGATTGTGGAAACCGCCAAAGCCCACGACATCTACACCACGCCAAGGCACCCCTACACCCAAGCCCTCATGGGCGCGTTCCCGCCGCTTACAGGCCCGCGTGTTCCGCTGACAGGCCTGCCCGAAGGTGTGAAGTTCCACAACATCCCCGACCTTGCCGAGGTGGCGCCTGGCCACTTCGTGGCACCCTTTGATGCCGACGCCGAAGCCGGCGTTCTTGAAGGAGCAGCACAATGAGCCACGCCGTCCACTCCCCCGCACGCCCAAGTGTTTCCACCCAGACCCCTGCCCTTGAGGTGCACGGACTGGGCAAGACATTCCACATCGGCGGCCTGTTCTCCAGCCAGGCAGTCCGTGCCCTGCACCGCGTCGACCTGACCATCGGCCGCGGAGAAATCGTCGCACTCGTCGGGGAATCCGGGTCAGGCAAGAGCACCCTGGCCCGCTGTGTCGCCCGGCTCGAGAAACCAAGCGAAGGCGCCATCCTGCTCGACGGCATCGATGTCCTCAAACGCGACCGTTTCCAGGCCTCAAGGACATTCCGCTCCCAGCTGCAAATGGTCTTCCAGGACCCGTTTGGCTCCCTTAACGCCGCCCACCGGATCGAGCACTTCCTCCGGCGGTCCCTCACCATCCACGGCAAGGGCGGCACCGGACAAGGTTCCGAAGCGCAGACCAGGCGCCGCCTCGAAGAACTCATGACCACGGTTGGGCTCCAGGCCGACATGCTCGACTCCTACCCCCACGAGCTCTCCGGCGGCCAGCGCCAACGGGTGGCGATCGCACGCGCCTTGGCCGTCGAACCACAAGTCATCCTTGCCGACGAACCGACGTCAATGCTGGACGTCTCGGTCCGCATCGGCGTGCTGAACCTGATGCGGAAACTGCGCGATGAGCAGGGCATTTCCATGCTCTACATCACCCACGACCTCGCCTCCGCCCGGTATCTGGCGGACCGGACGGCCGTGATGTTCGCCGGCGAAATCGTGGAAGAGGGCGAATCACTGGACCTGTTAGCAAACCCGGCCCACCCCTACACGCAGTTATTGGTCTCAGCCGTTCCGGATCCTGCACGTGCCGGGTCATACGACCCTGTTCACCGGGCAAGGCTCCGGCAGGCCGTCATGGCTTCCACTGCCTGCGCCTTCGAAGACGATCCCCATCAACGCTGCTCGTCCGAGGAACCCGTCCGGCACCAGGTGGGCGATCCCCGGAACGGGCACTGGGTCCGCTGCCACCTCTACCGGCCGGGAGCCGGGGCCGGCGGCCACGCGCTGGCGACAGAACCGCTGCCGGAACCACAGCCTGCAGCCTGACGTTCCTGCTTCCAGACCTTGGGCTTCCTGTCCCCTTAGCAGGAAGCCCAATAGATTCAGTCCGAAACCGCGCTCATTTTGCGCTGCCCAAAAAACATGAATATTCACGCACTGGCAGCACCGAAGCTGCCCACCGAAAGGTCACTGATGGAACATTCACCCGCCGTCTCCCGGCGCGCCCTCCTGACCGGGAGCGGAGCCGTCGCCCTCACCGGGTCCCTCGCACTCTCAACGTCATTCGCCCAGTCAGCGACAGCGGCACCTCCCAACGCTCCCAACACCGCCCCGGCCAAGCCACCCTTCAAAGGACCAACCCGCATGCGCCCGACCTATCACTTCAGCGTCCCCGACAACTGGAAGAACGACCCCCAGCGGCCCATCTTCCTCGACGGCGAATACCACTACTACTACCTCTATAACGCCGATTACCTGCAAGGCGGCGGGGGGACGTCGTGGCGCCGTGCCACCACCACGGACCACGTATCTTTCCGCGACGCCGGCGTGGCTATTCCCAATTTCAGCAACGACAATGGGGACTGCTGGTCAGGGTGCCTTGTCATTGATGAACGAAATACCGCCGGCTACGGTGAAAACGCCGTCATAGCCCTCGTGACGCAGGCGCCCCAGGGCCGCCAGGCCCAATACCTTTGGTACTCAACAGACCGTGGGCGCTCGTTCGAACCAGGCGGGACTTCCCCCGTACTGCCGAACCCGGGCGTGCAAGACTTCCGCGACCCGAAAGTCATCTGGGATGCTGATCGGAGCCAGTGGTTCATGGTCAACGCCGAAGGGCAGAAGCTCGGCTTCTACACTTCCCCCAACCTCCGTTCCTGGCAGCGGGTCGGCGAATTCGTCCGCACGGACCTGGGAGTGCTCGAGTGCCCGGACCTGTTCCGCATAACCGCCGACGACGGTACTTCGCACTGGATCCTGGGCACAAGCGCCAACGGCAAAGGCCGTGGCCTGCCGGCAACCTACGCCTACTGGACAGGAGCCTTCAACGGCACCACCTTTGTCCCCGACCATGCCGAACCGGACTGGCTGGACTACGGCTATGACTTCTATGGAGCCGTCACCTACCCCCATCACGATTCATCCGGGGCTGAGGATGCCACCCTGCGCAGGGCGCTCGGATGGGGAAACTTCTGGGATTACCCCCACAACACGCCGACCCTGGCGACCGACAAGTACAACGGCGATGACATGATCGTGCGCGACCTCCGGCTCAAGAAGGGAAGCGGGGGCTACCACCTCGTCTCAACCCCCACCGCCGGCCTGGCCAACCACGTCAAGCAAAGCCACCAGCTTGGTGACGTCACGGTCACGGGAACCCACGACCTCGATTTCAATGCACTGGCCTATGACCTGAGCTGCGAACTGGTCTGGGACCCGGCTTCCCCTCCGGCCAACATCGGCTTTGAAATCTGCCGGGCAGCCGGCGGAGGCCGTCACGTCGCGGCCGGTGCATTCCTCCGCGGGCCCTTCGCCTATGTCAACCGGAGACCCACCATCAACCCGACGGGCGGGGAAAGCCAGACGCCCATCGACCCTTCGGCAGGGCGCCTCACACTCCGCCTCTTGGTGGACCGGACCAGCGTCGAAATGTTCGTGGGCGATGGACGGGTGGTGCACTCACAGCGTGTATTCCCCCTGGAAGGAGACAACAGCATCCGCCTCTACGCCAACGAAGGAACGGCCACGTTCGGCAACCTCACGATCAACGAAATCAACGACATCAACGCAGCGGCCTAGCTGTACTAACCCGGTTGGTTGGTGACACGGCTGGCGGGTGAGGCGCCTTTGAGTGC
>NZ_JARVSF010000050.1 GCF_030209355.1 Pseudarthrobacter sp. fls2-241-R2A-127 | reverse complement strand
CTGAAGCAGGCCATCTAAACAAGGGACGCCGGCCCCCCTTCCAGCAGGCAAAGCCAAAGGGCCGATAACAGCGATTCCGTCAACCTGACGAGGTTCGGACAAACTTCGCCGGGGTGACTCTGTTCCGTCCACAATTGGGGTCAAATCGGTTATCCACGGCTGGAAGTCGGGAGCCATTGCGCTAGCTCCCATTGCAGCAGTAGCGGTGGATATCCCGTAGGGATTGTCCCCGGGTGTGGGCGGCGGCGCGACCGAGTTCTAAGTGGACCCAGATCTAAGTCCCTTATTTTCTGGGCACCAAGCCAAGCCGTTCTATGCCAGGTTGGGTGTCACTCCAACCTGATATTCGCTCCTTGCCGCTTCTTAGTAGGCGCACGAGGTGGTGTCAGTGGGGGAGGAGGCCGGAGAATCCGTGGTTCTGGAAGACGAGGGGGTCTGTAAGGCTGCCGATGCTGAGGCCCAGGACTCGGGCGAGGACGAAGGCGTGGTCCCCGACGGGGGTAACGTTCTCGATTTGGCATTCCATGGCGGCGACGGCCCCTGTGACCAGTGGGGCACCGTAGGTGCCCTGGCTCCAGTAGCGTTCGTCGAAGCGGTCTGCTTCCTTTTTTCCCAGCTTGCGGCAAAAGGCGGCCTGTCCGGAGCCCAGTGTGCTGATGCCGAGCACGGTGGCTTTATTGAGCTGTGGCCAGATGGAGGACTCGTGGCTGACGAAGAAGCCGACCAGGCACGGGTCGAGGGAGATGAAGACGAATGATCCGACGATCATGGCGGCGCGTTCCCCGGTGAGTTCAGGCTGGCCGGCGACGACGGTGACGCTGGTGGGCACCATGGACATGACGTCCCGGACGTGGGCGGGGTCGATGGTGCCGGGCCGTTCGGTAACGATGGTCATGGCTGCCTCCTTCCGTTACCGGTGTTGCTGGATGTAGTAGTAGTGCTGTTCGGGGTCGATCCACACTTCGTATCCGTCGAGTTTGTCGATGAGGATGCGTGAGTCGACGCCTTCGGGTGAGAGCCACAGCATCCGGGAGTCCGGGGTGGCTTCTTCGACGCGTCCGGTTCTGACGTATGTGCCGTTTCGGCGGATTTCCACGGTTGCTGTGGGGAGGCGGAACCAGTCATCGACCCGGAAGGCCTGTGTTGGCTGGGGGGTGAAGGTTCTGTGTCCGATCGGGAAGGACCCGGCGACTGCATGGGCTGTTACTGCGTTCATCACGGTTCCTTGAGGTGGTGGCGGGCTCAGGTGCCACCGACAGCCGGGGAGCGGGCCGGTGGCACCCGGGGAGGGGTTGGCCGGTGGGGCGGCCCTTTGCTGTTGTTTTAGCCGACGGGTTGGGTTTCCGCGACAGGTGCGGGCGTCTGGTTCTTCTTACTGGGGGTGGTGAGGAGCCCTGCGGTGTATTCCGAGAGCCAGCCGAGGCAGGCGCCGGCGATCAGGGCCAGGCAGGTACCGGCGGCGTCGAACGTGGTGCCGAAGTAGGCGGCGCATCCGGCAAACGCTCCCGGGATGAAACCCAGGACGCTCCAGCGTGCCTGGACGCACATGGCGAACGCTGCGATGGCGACCGAGATCCCGAGCGCGCCGGGGATGGGGAGGTTCGCCGATGCCCAGAGGATGACGGCGCCCCATAGGACGCCGGAGAGGTTGGCGGGGATGGTTTTGAGGAGTCCGGCGCGTTTTCCGCCGGCGGCGAAGAAGCATGCCCAGGAGAGGAATCCGACCCAGGTGATCAGGCCCAGGGGTGTGCTGAATTGGGTCCAGAGGCCGGCAAGGATTCCGGCGGTGATTCCGATGATGACGAGGGGCTTCATGGGTGGTTCCTTAGGGTCAAAATGGCGTCATTGTCTTTTTGAAAAGGAAAGCTAAGGGAAGGTGCACGCTTCTCTGCGTGCATAGAATGCGGGATGTTCGCCCTACACGGACGGGATGAATTTTGTTGTGTGGCCCCGGCGGAAAGCCGGGGGCCACACAGCGTGGGTGCTTGTTAGAGGTGGGTCAGGGCGAGGTCGGCAGGATCGGCGGTTTCGGGGGTGGCCGGGGTGTCTTCGGCCGGTTCGCGGTGGAATTCGCCGTTTTTCATCACTGCGGTGATCTTGTTCAGGTCCTGCAGGATGGTGATGTCTTCGAGGGGGTTGCCGTCGACGAGGATCATGTCGGCGTAGAAGCCGGGCAGGACCTTGCCGAGTTCGTTGGGCTTTTGGAACAGTTCCCCGCCGAGGGCGGTGGCGGCGATGATGGCTTCCATTTCGGTGTAGCCGAAGAGCTTCACGAAGTGGTCCAGGTCCCGGGCGTAGGTGCCGCGGGGGGTCCAGGCGAAGCCGTAGTCTCCGCCGGGCAGCACGCGGATGCCGCGGCGGCGCATCTCCTGCATTGCCTTGACGGCGATGTCGAGTTCGCGGGCGTAGCCGGCCTGTTCGGCGGCCTCGTGGGAGTAGCCGAAGGCTTCGGCGTCCTGGAGGGTTGCGACCAGCCAGTTGATGGCCGGGGCGACGAAGACGCGGTCCTTGGCGGCCTCGAGGAGGTCCATGCCTTCGTCATCGATGTAGGAGGCGTGGTAGATCATGTCGACGCCGGTTTTCAGGGAGATCAGGACGGAGTCGCGGCTGCGGGCGTGGGTGCAGACGCGTACGTGCCGGCGGTGTGCCTCGTCGACGGCGACCTGGAGTTCTTCTTCGGTGATGTAAGTGTCGGTGGCTGCCTTGGAGCCGGTGATTTCCTCGCCGGAGATGCTGAGTTTGATCTGGTCCACGCCCAGCCCGATGGTTTCACGGACCACTTTGCGCATTTCCTCGACGCCGTCGGCGATCTGGGTGATGCCGGGTACGAGGTCCCCGGCGGTGGTGGCGATTTCCTGGCCGTTGGCCAGGTAGCGGGGGCCGGGGATCCGGCCCGCGTTGATGGCGTCGCGGACGACGACGTCGAGGCGCTTTTTGGCGCTGGCCGCGCCGAAGCACATGGTGTAGCCGTAGTCGATGTAGTACTTGGCCGATTCGACGGTGTGCAGCAGGTGTTCCTCAACGTTCATGGTTTCCAGGCTGTTGAGGTCCCCGTCGTTCCAGGTGAAGTGGGTGTGTGCATCGCACAGGCCCGACATCAGGGTCTGGCCGCGGCCGTCGATGACCCGGGCGCCCTCGCGGGGCAGGTTGCCCGTGCCGGGACGGACGTCGGTGATGCGCTCATCGACGACGAGCACTTCGCCGAGGAAGGGCTGGGCGCCGGTGCTGTCGAGGATGTTGACGTTGGTGAAGAGGGTTTTCGACATGACTTCGTTGTCCTTATCTTGAGATGGAGACGGTGGTGCGGGTTGTTAGGGGGCTTTGCGGATCTGCATGATGATGGTCTGCTGGCGGCGCGACTGGCAGCCCGGGCTGGAGCTGCTGCACGCGCACGTCTTCTTCGTGTCCGGCTTGAGCGTGGAGCCCGTGAGGAAGTCCAGGACGGCGGCGGTGACGAAATCCGGCGCCTCCGGAACAGTCCAGTGGCCGGTGCCCGGGGCGACCAGGAGTTCAGCCTGGCCAAGCTCCTCGGCGATGGCCTCGTTGGCGGCCGGGGTGCTGACTTTGTCTTCGCTGCCGGTGAGCAGCAGGACTTTGGACCGGACCCTGGACAGGTCCGGGTTGGTGGCGGCCGCGAGGGCTTCGCAGGCCTGCGCGTAGGCTTCCGGGTCCTGGCCCAGGAGCAGTTCGCGGACGAAGGGGCGCACCAGCGGGTTCGCTAGTGCTGCGTGGTCTGCGGTGGCGGCGTTGGCGACCGTGTCAGCGACCGCGGCCATGCCCTTCCCGCGGACGAGGGCTGCGCGGGCCCGGGTGGCGTCCTTGGCCGCCTGGGCCTGTTCGCGGACCGGGCCGAGCAGGACGACTTCGCGGACCAGGTCAGGGCGGGTCGACGCCAGCTGCTGGGCGATGAGGGTTCCCATGGAGTGGGCGACGAGGTGGGCGCGGCCTGAGGTGGTCTGGGATTCGATGACCAGGGCCAGTTCAGCGGTCAGGGATTCCAGGCTGAGTTCAGCTTCCCGGGGCGAGCGGCCGTGTCCGGTGAAGTCGTAGCGGGTGACGCGGAACCGTTCGGCCAGTGAGGCGACGAGGGGTTCGTAGAAGCTGGTGGTGCCGCCCAGTCCATGGACCAGGACAACGTCATCGCCGGTGCCTGTGGTTTCGACGAAGAGATGTTTCGTTCCGACCGCTGTCAGTCCTGCGGGGATGGTCGCGGTGCTCATCGTCCTTCTCCGATCCGGTTCCGCAGGGTGCCGAGCTTGCTGATGCTGATCTCGACGACGTCTCCGCTGGTCAGGAACCGCGGCGGGGTGAAGCCGATGCCGACACCGACCGGGGTGCCGGTCGCGATGATGTCGCCGGGCTGGAGGGTGATGCCGGCGCTGATCGTTTCGATGATCGTGGGGATGTCGAAGATCAGGTCGGCTGTGGTCGCCTTCTGCCGGGTTTCGCCGTTGACGGTGCAGTGCAGATCCAGGGGCCCGTCGCCGACCTCGTCGCGGGTGACGGCCCACGGGCCCATCGGGCAGTGGGTGTCCAGGCTCTTGCCCAGGAACCACTGCTTGTGGTCTTTCTGCAGGTCGCGGGCGGTGACGTCGTTGATGATCGTGTAGCCCCAGACGTGGTCCAGCGCCTCGGCCTTGCTGATGCCCCGGCCGCCCGTGCCGATGATGACGCCGAGTTCGGCTTCGTAGTCCAGTTCGGAGGTGACGCCGGTGTGCGGGTCGACGTCCGCGCCGGTGCCGATGACCGTGGAGGGGGCCTTGGTGAACACCACCGGGTATTCCGGCTGCGGGGTGGCGCTTGCAGTGGCGTCGTAGCCGGAGTTGGCGAATTCCTTGGCGTGTTCGACGTAGTTGCGGCCCACGCAGAAGATGTTCCGGCGGGGGAGCGGAATGGGGGCCAGCAACTCAATGTCGGCCACGGGGATTGCTTCTCCGGTCAAGGCGGTGAGCTCGGCAGCGGCGCCGTCCCAGTTGTCGATGAGTGAGAGCAGGTCCTGCCCGCCCGGCACGGCAGTCACCGTTGTGGCGTCCTCGTTGAGGACGCCGGTCTGCTGGGTGTCGTTGTGGCGGAAGCTTACGAGTTTCAAAGTGATTCCCCTTTGAATCGATTATCGATAATGGATGAGAAGGACTCTACGCGACCGTGACTGATATCACAAGCGATTATCGATAATCTCTTTTGGAAGTGGCGCGTGCCCTTCCCATGGAGAAGGAAGGGGCCTATTCCTGGGGGAGGACGGAGTACTCGTGCTGGTGTTCGATGACGAGCTTGGTGCAGAGGTCCGGTGTGCCGCTCTCGAAAGCATCCAGGATCGGGACGTGCGCTTCGGCCGCCGCGTGCAGGTCGACGTGGCCGCGCACGACGGTGGCCATGGTCCGAGCCTCGACATAGAGGGAATCCCAGATCTCCAGCATCAGCCGGTTCCCGGTCGCAACCACAACAGCCCGGTGAAAATCGGTGCTGTACTTGGCGATGCCATGGGCATCGCCCCTGGCCGCGGCCTCACGCATACCCGCCAACGCATCGCGCAATGGCGAGGGGTCGGCATGCAGCGCCGGATACGCGGCGGCGGCGGCAGTTCCTTCCAAGGCGAGACGCACAAAGTAGACCTCCGCGAGGTCATCCTGAGAAGCGGACCGGACGAACGTGCCGCGGCGGGGTATGTTTTCGACCAGCCGCGTGGAGGACAGTTCCCGCAGGGCTTCACGGACCGGCGCCTGGCTCACACCGAATTCTTTTGCGAGCTGGAGCTCCACTAGACGCATACCGGGAGGGTAGGTACCATCAACGACGCGGTCCACAATCGTACGCTTGACCTTTTCCGAAAGGCTCTCGTTCTCAAACGCTGCTGACCCCGCCATAATCCCCAGTCTTTCACACGGATTATGGATACTCGATAATTTGGGCGGCGAGGAACGTGGTGCTGCTGCCTGGCGGGCCGGTGCGATTTGGGCGGGACCGGCCAACGACGACGAGTGGGACGGAAACCCCCTTTTGGGACTCCTCCCCCGCTCGCGCTGAAGAGCCGATAATAAAGATTCTGTAAGGTGTCTAAGTCCGCAATGGGAGGCTTCAATGTGTGTGGGCATGTGAGTCGAACTTGGGCCTCCAACGAAGTCCCTCCGCGGATTTGTTGAAAGTAAATTCAAGGCCCCGGCTGATTTTTCAACTGATTCCGCAAACGAGCCCCACTACGGAACGATTGCTCGTGTGGGGTCCGCCTAAGGAGCATCAATAATCAAGGGCCTCGATCGCGTTTGGCGATACATGCGCGGCGCTGTGGGCAGCCGTACGTCAGGTGCCGCTTGGCTGCTCCTGGTACCTCACTTTGAGTCGCCGGATTAAAGAGGTCTGCTCGTTTCGAATCCTTTTGGTCGGATTCGGCTCGTGCGTGAACGAAGCGTTCGTCGCTCGAATGCTTGTCAATGTAGACGACAAATGCTTGCCGGAGCTGGTCAGCCAGGGGCCCGGCGTCTTTCCAGCAGGCCGGAACGGCTATCGCCACACGAATGGGCGGACGCGGCAGGCTCTCCATGGCGCCAGTGTAGGCCCCTACGTCCTGCAGTTTATGGACTTCTGAACACATTCTGAGTTAGTGTAATTGTATGAGCGCAGCCACCTTATCGAAAACGACGTTCAAGTCTTCTGACCTGAGCCGCGCACCCCTTGATGTCTTCGCCGCTGCGGCTGACCATCCCGTTCAGGTCACCCGCCGCGACGGCGAATCCCTCGTGCTGATGTCTGAGAGCGCCGACAAAGCGCGTGATGCGCTGCTGGAGCTTGCGGCACAACTGGTTGCCGTCTCCACGAGCACCGAGGGGACCCTCGCGAGTCGCATGAGCGATCGCTTCCCGTGGATGCTGGCCCTCAGCCCGGCCGACCAGGAAGCCTGTGCGAATGCTGTCTTGGCGGCAGCTCGTGCATCTTTTGCCACCCATCAGCCCCACTTGGCGGTCGCAGAACTCACATCTTGGCGTGAAACGGCTACAGCCATTGCCGCCGGCCTCGGCAAGGAGTCGATTGAGTGGCTCGACGAAGCCGAAGCTGTCGAGCGCCCTTAGCGCATGGCGAAGGGGTCAAAGGTTGAGCGGCCGACGAAGAAGAGCGAATACGAGATCCAGTTTGCATCGGTCCAGGCCCGCAAGGGCTGGATAGACCTGGCGGCCACGATCAGGAACCCGCTGGCTGATGCGTGGGACTTCCTGACCCGGACACCTGAGCTTGTAACACCCACCAACTACCGATTGAAGGGCGAGCTGGCTCTGGTGACCCGAAACGGGGCCACGCATGACCGGTGGCAGCACAAGCCGACGCTCATGGGCGACGCCCGTCTTTGGTTCTACGTTGAGGGCAAGGTGGTCTATCTGGAGCAAGTCCACACCAGCCATCCCAACGAGACGAAGTAGCGCCTCATCTTGATTGTTCCAAAAAGATTGACGCGGAGTCGCCTTAGGCAGGGAATAGCGCCGGGCTCGGTAGAGAAGACCAAAAACGGACTGCCCAGAGTTAGAGCCTGAGGCCTCTGATGGAGCGTTCGGTCGCGTCGGCGCCATCCTGCAGCGCTTGGGGCATGAGGTGTCCGTAGACTTGTTCGGTAGTCCGAACGGATGCGTGGCCTAAACGTCTCGATAACGCGAAAAGGGAAATACCACCGTCTTGGATGAGCCAAGAGGCATGGGTGTGCCGCAAGTCGTGGATTCGCGGGGACTTCGTCAGGCCCTGCCCTTTTGCGGCGTCGACAGCTGGCACCCAGTGGTGTTGCCAGAACGGTTTGTGAGCGATTCGCTGGCCGTCGGGCGTCGTGAACAGCAGCTCGCTGCCGGGCCGGTCTGCCACTAAAGGGATGAGCAGGTCTACCAGGGCGGGATTGAGCCCGATGCTGCGCTTTCCTGCCCTGGTTTTGGTTGGGCCCAGGTAGTAGCGGGATTGCCTGTCGCGTTTCCACGCTTTGTTGATTCGTGCGGTAGGCGGTTTGGAGAGCAGATCGATATCGGAGACCTTGAGTGCGGTTGCCTCCCCGAACCTGGCTCCCGTCATGACCAGGAATTGCACCAGAGTCTTGTAGGGCGCGTGCATTCCTCCAGTGAGCAAGCTGAACTCGGCATGGGTGAGGAACAGGGCATCGTCTTCTGCCCTTTCAGCCGTGGGGAGGGGGATGCCGTGGCAGGGATTACGGGAAACGTAGCCGAGCAACTCGGCGGTCTTCATTGCAGCCGAGAGCAGCCCGTGCATGTTCTTGATGCTTTTCGGTGCGACACCGTCGAGGGAAAGGCCTTTGACCCAGCGCATGACGTCCCGGTACCCGAACTCGTCAACTGGTATGTGACCTATCGTGTTTCGAATTCGCAGGTCGAAAATCCGCTGATACGTGCAGATACTCCCGGGGGAGGGCCGCACCAGCAAGTCGATATGTTCCTGGACAACTTCCGCCACGGTCGGGACGCCCCGTTTCCTCAGCGGGCCGGCAGGCTCATTTGACTTCGGCATCTGCCCGTTGTCATTCAGGTATCGCACAAGGTCGAGGGCTTCCTGGTCTGACCTCACGGTCAGACGGCGTTGATGACCGGACCTGTAGTCCCGCCACCGCACCGAGACAGCGGTAGTCCCATCCCAACGGGCACGGGTAATGATGCTGGCCACGAGGACAGGCTACGCCCAAGCGGACACGCAGTCAGTAAGGACGCTGACCTACCATAGGGTATGGCCACGAAGAGTCCCGATCCTGCACCCGAGAGCCCGGACCACTCACGGCAACACCCCTGCAATGCGCACCGCATGGACAACAATCTTTGCCACGAAACTCAGAAAGTATCGCGGCGTCAAACTATCGACGAGGGCCTCAAATACGTCCTGCGCCACGACGCTGAACTTCTGGTGCGCCTCGCGGACGCCTGACGAACGGGACCAGCCAGGAACAGGAGAATACCTTTCGAAGCGTGGAACCATCTGTTGCACCGAGGTCGCGGTAACAGGTCATGGCTGACCCTTAACTGGGAGGGAGCGAATGCCGGTCAGCCTTCAGCCGCGCTGAGAATGAACGGCCGGTTTTCGCAATACCGCGGTGTTTCCTCCCCAGCTTAGGGGCCTCTCGCGTCCGATTGACACGCCAAAGCATGCCTAGCATTCGAGTTTCTACTTCGGAGACAGGTGTCAGAATGACGTCAGTTTCCGCATTATTGACACCCGCTCATGACGTTCTCAAATCCCACTCTGACAAGCGAAGGGGAAGGAACCCAAGGGGAGATGTCCCGAGATTCATCGAAACAATCCAAGGAATCGGGACTTGCTCAAGTTCGCGTGCGGCACCCGGGTGACGATGTCACGTGCTGTGACTCGCGGGTTCCTGAGAACATGCCGGAGGTGGACGTGTACGTGCCATTTGCGCTTGTCAGACGCCCTGACGTCAGGTTGAGGTGTACTTACCCCGCCAGCTGAAAGGCGGGGCTTGACGGTCTTCAGGACCAAAGCGTCCGGCGCATGATCGCGGTGCCATCTGGTCACCTCTACACATCTCGTCCAGTATCAGGGACCCTGGAAGATCAGCAACCCTGTAGGTCAGCACCTTCTTCTTCGTGCTGCTTGGCCCCGGGCCTTCGTTAGCTTCATGAAATAAGCGCGACTGCATGGCCATTCAAGGCGGGGGTGGGGCTAAGGCTCGTTCCGCTCCCCGTTTTCGGCCGCCTGCTCTATCCGCCGGCGTTGCCGTTCGATTTCCTTCTCTCCCTCGTTCTCGGCGTCGTAGAGTTTCGCGTTGCTGACCTGTAGTTCCAGCATGATCGCGTCCAGCTTCAGCTGCAAAGCGGCAGTATCCCGGTTTTGCGTGTTTTGGATGATAAAGACCATCAAAAACGTGACGATGGTGGTGCCTGTGTTTATGACCAATTGCCACGTATCCGAAAAACTCAGCAAGGGTCCCGTGAGCGCCCACACCAACAGCACTGCTACGGCGGCGGAAAACACCCAGGCATGACCAAGGACTTTCGAGGTCTTCGTGGTGAACCGGGTAAAAATGTCGGGGCGGTTATTTCTCTTGTTTTCCACCATCGTCGGTTCACCTTTCCTTGATTTGGCCGTTCCCGCAGTCAGGACGGGCCGGGGTCGCACCGACCATGATCCATCCAGGATGGCACCGACAGGCGGTTCTTACGCTCAGGCCTTTCATGAACCTGCCTGGTCGAAGGCCCGCTTCGCGGCGGCCTGGGCGTCAGAGAGGGCTTGGTTCGGCGTCTTGGTACCCAGCAGTGCGGAGGCGACGGCGTTGTTTAATTCCGTCTTGATGGTTTGTCCCGCCGGGGAGGCGCCAAGCGACTTCCCGGCGGGAAGGACGTCGTAGTAGGTCTTGATGGTCTCATCGAATCCCGCGTTACCGCTGGGCTTGACGAACTTGTCCCTGATCAGCTGATCCGCCGAGGGCGAGCCGGTGAAGAGGCCGGTGTTGATGCCGCCCGGAGTGGACGCGATCTTCTGTGCCCGGGCCTCGCCGGCGGCCTGCCAGGCGTCGTCGGTGACCAGGGCTGTCATCCAGGCGCAGGCGGCGTCGGGGTTCTTGGCATTGGCCGGAATCACGAACGAAGTTCCTCCCGCCACAGTGAAGGGTTTCCCGTCCTTGCCCTTGAAGGGGACTGCGGACAGGCTCAGCGATTGCGAGTAAGGGGCCAGGACGTTGACGTACCACTGGGCGTCGACTTGCGCGCCCACCTGGTTCTTGACGAATTGGTTCTGCTTGCCGAAGGTGTCGAAGGAATCCGAGAAGCTCTTGGCCTTGGCATAGCCGCCCTGAGCATCGTAAATCTGCTTGAGGAAGGTTAATGCCGCGGTGTTGGCGGCATCGTCCAAGGCCGGCGCACCCTTGTCGTCCATAAGTCGGCCGCCCTGGCCTAGAATCCATAGTTCGGGCTGTCCGGCCGCGACCGGGTCGAAGCCGAGCGTTGAGGGGTTCCCGCCGTCGGTTTTCGACGCTTTGACTACGGCGTCCAGAAGCTTGGTCTTATCCGAGGTATCGATGTCCGTCGCGGTTACCCCCGCGCTTTCAAGAACTTTTTGGTTCAGGATGATCGCCGCCGGCTGGTAGAACTGCGGCACGGCCCACACCTTGTCCTGGTAAGTGACTTGCTGGGTGACGGCCGGGTAGAACTGTTTGCCCGGGTCCATCCCATGGGCTTTGAAACACCCGTCAAGTGGTTTGATCAACCCTTGGGCGGCATAGGTCGCGACGAAGGCACGGTCCATCTGGACGACGTCGGGTAGGTCGCCGCTGGCAGCGCGGGTGGTGAATTTTTGCGCGTCGAACGGCGTTTGGTCCATCGTGATTTTGACGTCGGGGAGCTGGTCTGCCGCATACTTCATCCGGGCGTTGCCGACATCATCAGCGTTATCAAACGCCCAGGCCGAGAGCGCCCCGGACGCCTCTTTCTTGAAATCAGCGGTCTGGGCTGGGGCCGGATTGCCTCCGCCGCACCCCGTCAGCCCCAGCACCGCTATTGCCAGAACCGCCACGCTCTTTTCCCGAAGACGCATCCCGATCCTCCTTCTTCCACGACGAATGCCGCGGCTCCCCGCCTCTTCCGTACCAAGACCTCTGGAGGGAGAAGCCATTAACTGGCAGATTGTAAGTAAGCTTGCTAAATCGAAAGTTAGCCGAAGCAGCAAGGGGACGCAAGAGGGATCCCGGGGGCACGTGAATGCTGCCTGAGGACTGCTTTGCTTTGTCGTTGATCGGGAACGGAGTGTCATTGATGGAAGAGAAAGCATCGGTGAAAGTCACGTCCTCCAAGGAGGTGCGGCGCCCACGAGAGCGGCGCAGGTACAACCGCCGTGAGGCGCTGGCCGGGTACTTGTTCATTTCGCCGTGGATCGTCGGTTTCTTAGTCTTCATGCTGGGGGCCATGGCCTACAGCCTGGTGATCTCGTTCAGTCGGTATAGTCTGGCGACGAATGTTGTCAAGCCGGCCGGCACGGCAAACTATCAGCTCCTCTTCCAGGATCCCAAGGTCGCCGCCTCGCTGGCCAACACCCTGTTCTACGCCGTTATGGCCGTACCGCTGGAGGTCTGCGTGGCGCTGGGCTTGGCTCTGCTGCTGAACAGGGTGGGCCGCGGCGCAGGATTCTTCCGGACCGTCTACTACCTGCCGAAGATGACGCCGTCGGTCGCGACCGCAGCGGTCTTCCTGCTGCTGCTCAACGGTAATACCGGCGCCATCAATCAGGCGCTGGCTTTCTTTGGCATTTCCGGGCCACAGTGGTTGATCGATCCGGCCTGGGTCAAACCCTCGATTGTCCTGATGACCCTCTGGGGGGTGAGCGGCACCATGGTCATTTTCCTCGCCGCCCTCAAGAGCGTGCCGCGGGAGCTCTACGAGGTAGCCTCGCTGGATGGCGCGGGTCCGGTCCGGAAGTTTTTCTCCATCACGGTGCCGATGATTTCGGGGGCCATCTTCTTCAACGTGATCGTCCTGACCATCGCGGCGCTGCAGGTCTTTGACCAGGCCTATCTCCTCTTCTGGCGGGACCAGACCAGCGCTTCCCCCGAGGCCTCACTGTTCTACGGCATCTACCTGTTCCAGCAAGCGTTCCGGGAGTTCAACTTCGGGTTCGCCTCCGCCATGGCCTGGGTTCTGTTCGTACTGATCCTGCTGATCAGCCTGGTCCAGGTCCGGATCGGAAACAGGTTCGTCTACTACGAAGGGGAGAAACGCTGATGGCCACCGCCGACACCCACGCAACGGACGGTAGCCCGGTCCCGGCCGGCGCCTCACCCACTGCCGAACAAGGACCGGCCTCGGTCGCACCACGTCGCAGGGTCCGGCCGCCCCGGACCGCGGCGGCCCGAATCGCGCTCGGCGTCGTCCTCACCGTGATCAGCGCAGCTTTCCTCTACCCTTTGGCCTGGCTCGTCGCAGCCAGCCTCAAACCCCGCGGGGAAGTGTTCGACAACGTCCTGATCCCCAGGACCTTCTCTCCCCAGAACTACGTGGAAGTGTGGGACCAGCTGCCGCTGGTGAACTGGGTGACCAACAGCTTCCTGATCGCGGTTCTGGCCGCCACGCTGGTGACCTTCTCCAGTTCAATGGTGGCCTTCGGGTTTGCCTACTTCCGTTTTCCAGGACGGAGCTTCCTTTTTGGCCTGGTGCTGGCCACGATGATGCTGCCCGGTGCTGTCACGATGGTGCCGCAGTACCTGATCTGGAAGAACCTGGGCGTCCTGGGAACGTGGATACCGCTCTTCGGCATGAATCTTTTCGGCTCAGCGTTCTACATTTTCCTGCAGCGCCAGTTCTTCCTGGGGTTGCCGAGGGAGCTTTTCGAGGCCGCGCGCATCGACGGGGCCAGCTACTTCGGCCTGTTCCGCCGCATCGCCCTGCCGCTGTCTATCCCGTCGCTTGTGGTCATCTTCATATTCGAGTTCCAGGCCAGCTGGAACAACCTGCAGTCCGCGCTCATCTACCTAAACGCCGGATCAGTTCAGGGCTTTACAGCCCCACTGGGAATCGCCTACGCCATGACCAAGTACAGCCCCACCAACGGCGGCCAGGGCGACTACCAGTACGTAATGGTCGCAACCCTGCTCATCACCTTGCCCATGCTCATCCTCTTCGCATTCGGCCAACGCCACTTCATCGAAGGCGTCGCAACCGAAGGCAGAAAAGGGTAGACGTCACTCACGGGCGTGACCGCGGCGGAGGGGTGCCGCAGCGCCTTGGGTGTACCTATGGATTCGGGGAGCCGTCCGAGGCGGTTCTGAACTTTTTCGCGGCCACCGCCCCCGTATTTCGAGCTCCTGGCAAAAGCATCCAACAACCGGAACCAAAAACTTCACGACATGGCCGCTGACATCATCGCCCACTTCGGCGTAAACCCGGACACCTCCCTGCACTTCGACGACTGAACAGCGGGCGGATCCCGAGGGAACTGCGAAGCGCTCTGCTGGGATGCCGTGCCGTGACCTTCCCGGCGGGGCGCCCCAACCATCGTGAGTGGTCATTTTTTACACAGGTGAATTATCGGCAGGGCACGGCATGCCCCGTGGGCAGGGGGCGGGATCCGCGCGGACCCGGCTGTACTGTGAACCAGGTCTGGAGACTGCTCAGCTGGGGGAGCAAATGAATGAAACCGCTTAGAGTCAAAGGTGGCAAGGGTGTTGCGGGGCTGGAGCCCCCTGCTCTGATCCACCTTGTGTGGGATCCCGATGTATTAAAGACGTGGATGCCAAGGCAGCCATGGCGGCAGTTAACGCGCTTGCCAAGGGTGCGGAGTACCCGATGCTGGTTGATATGGCCAGTACGCGGTCGGTGAGCAGGCCAGCGCGTGCTGTGTTCTCGATTCCGTGCGCAGCGTCCCGGATCGCGCTGTTGGGTGCCAGTCCCGTGGACCGTGTCTTGGCAAATTTCTTCCTGGGCATCCACATCCCGCCCCTGCCCTACACGGGTTTGCACGTCCCGGGCTGAAGCATTGGGATGGCTGAAAAGCGAGACACTCTAAGGGCTGGGTGTCGTCGGGGCAGAGCGAGATGCTTGTAGCAATGAGCTCGTCGATCACGCCGCAGCGAGGGCCGCCCCAGGGGCGTCGGCTGGGGTCTGCCCGGACTTCCCGGACTTCCCGGACTTCCCGGACTTCCCGGAAACAGGACTATCGGCCCTGTATCAGCTTGGCTTTCCTCGGAAAGACTCATTCATGCCGTTCTTCCTTGAATACTCAACCGACAAGGGTGGCGGTTGTTTCACGGTTGAAGGCCCCTACTCCAGCGACGCCATGACAAGGGCAATCGAGGCTCTGTGCGGCATGGATTGCACCAGCGCAACCCTACGGCAAAACTTTGACCCGCAGCCCATCTTCGGGCAAGGCCCAATCATCGCTACCTACACCCCGGCTGCAGGCTGGAAGGTCCAAGGGGAATAGCCGGACAGTGTTACTCAACGCAGCGCCGGCGCCGCGCTGTCGCAGGAGGCAGAGGAGGGCGGGCTTGCCGGGGAAATTGCGCGCTCACTGCACGAACTGATCGGCCTGGAATCGCCGTCGGTCTCCGTGCTGCTTGGCCAGGGCGCCGGCGGAGGCGCCCTGGCGCTGCTGCCCGCCGACAGGACCATCGCCGCCCAGCACAGCTGGCTCTCACCGCTGCCACCGGAGGGTGCCAGCGCCATTGTGCACAGGACTAGTGAATTCGCCCCGGCCATGGCGCAGGCGCAGGGAGTGAATGTCGCCGCGCTGTACGCGAACGGCCTGGTGGACCACATCGTGGATGAGCGCGAAGACGCGTCGCTGGAGCCGCGCGAGTTCTGTAAGCGAATGGCGGGGGCCATTGAATATGAACTGGCATCGGTGGCCGGTCTCCCGGTACCCGAACTTGTGGCTGCCCGGGCCCGCAAGTACCGGAACCTCGGCAGCTAAGACCTGACCGTCCGGCGGCCGCAGTCCTTCGCGGCGTCCGCCGTTAATACTGCTAGACCTCAGAGCCCTCAAAACGTATGCGGAAAGGCGCTCATGCCCCCGGGAACGGAAGTTCTCGCAGCTACTCCTACTCGCGTACTTTAAAAGCCGATAATTATGATTCTGTCAGCCTGTCGAGGCGCGGACTGGCAGTCTTGGCGCTGTCATAAGGCTGCCCAGCGCAGGAATCACATTCTTTATCATTCGTGGGTGCCTTCGTGCTGAGGCCAAAGTGGGCCATCTTTCCGGCTACAGCAGGTCGAAGAATACACGCCGGGAAGTGCCGGAACGTCCAGTGACTGCATATGGGCGAGCAGGGCGGGGCTGACTCCGGGACTGCCAGGAATTTGGCACCCGCTGTCCCGCGGCGTTGGCGTGTCGGCGTCCAGGATGATGTCGGCACCGACGGCGACTCTTGGCCTATCCGCTTAGCGCTTCGACGATCCGTTCGCCCCGTGCCCGCGGCCCGGATTCACTCAGCGGCGGCCCCGAGGTCCGCGGCGTGGCCGCCGATGGTGCGGGCCAGGTCGATGTCGCGGCTGGTGATCCCGCCGACGTCGTGGCTCGAGAGCGTCACACCTACCTCGGGGTACGTGAGCGTGAGGTCGGGGTGGTGGTTGGCCTCCTCGGCGGAGGCGCCGATGCGGTTCACGAGCTCCAGGCCGGCAGAGAACTTCCGGGTCCGGAAGGTAACAGTGAGGGCCTCGCCGGTCACGCGCCAGCCGGTAAGCCCGGCCTCGGCGAGCTCCGCGGTTGACAGCTTCCGTTGGGGGATCCGTCATGGTGCCATCATGGCTCCGGATGGCCGGCGTGGGCTACCCCTGAGGCACCATTCCGCCAATTGTGATGGCAGGCGCCGGCGACTGAGGGTAAAACGTCGCACTGCGCGGGGCGATATCGCTGACACTCGCTGACAAGTAAGAGAAAAGCCCAGGCGGGTCCTTCTCCGAACCTTTCCCACGGCCAAATTCGACGGCCGATAACATCTGTTCCGTCCACCCGGCGCGTGTCAGACGAGGCATCCCAGTGCAAGGTTAATTGCGCTGCCGCCACTATCCTTGTTCCGGGCTCTTAACACGGGGGCGTCGAGGCGATACGCCCGAGGATTCCAGAACTGACGTAACTGGCCACGCGGAGACGATCCTCTTGCACAAGCGCAACAGTTGCGTAAAAATAAAGGCATGAAGCTCGGGTGAGTAGCCCAGCTCGGTGCGGAAATTTTCACCGTCGCCTGGCTCTGCCCGAACAAGTCCTGCTCGTTCCGCTCGGCGGCGGAAAAGCGGGCCTGATGGGTCCGCGGGAGAGCAATCGCTTTACTGGGGACGCGGTCTGATCTGCCATATCGCGAAGGAGCATTTCCAATGGCACAGAACGTTAAAACTACGGCGGTGGGCAATGCACGGTGGAAGCGGTTGATTCCCGTCGCCATCGTTGTCTACATCATCTCGTTCATGGACAGGACGAATATTGGGTTCGCGCTAAACGGACTTCATCAGGACCTGGGTATAGACGCCGCCCAGCAGGGCCTGGCTGCTGGCATCTTCTTCATCGGCTATCTCGTCCTGCAAATTCCGGGCGGCTACCTCGCCGAGCATTGGAGTGCGAAGAAGTTCGTCGGAATCATGGTGCTCATCTGGGGCGTACTGGCCGTCCTGTCCGGCTTCATCCAGGACTTCACGCAGCTGCTCGTGGTGCGCTTTTTCCTGGGCGTGGCCGAGGCGGGAATCTGGCCGGCGATCCTTGTTCTGATCAGCCACTGGTTCCCCGCTGCGGAGCGGGCGCGTGCCTACGCGTTCTGGATGATGAATATTGCCATCGCTTCGATCATTACGGCGCCCCTTTCCGGATGGATACTCTCCTTCTCGGACTGGCGGTGGCTGTTCATCATTGAGGGCATTTTCCCGTTCGTTATCGCCGCACCCCTGTGGTGGGCCCTGATCGCTGACCATCCACGCGAGGCGGCATGGTGCTCCGTCCAGGAGCGGGAGTACATCGAGAGGGGACTTGCTGCTGACGCAAAGGCACATCCTCAGCAGGAGAAGCTGGGCCTGCGCCATGTCATGTCCAACACGGTCGTGTGGCGGCTGACGCTGGTGTACTTCCTCATCCAGATTGGCTTCTATGGCATCAACATTTGGCTCCCGCATGTGATCAAGACGATCACCTCCGGATCCTCCATGGAGGTGGGGCTGATCACCGCAATTCCATACGTTCTGGCGATGGTCGGTCTCTGGTACAACGCCAAGGCAGCTGACCGTTCGGGCCGTTACTCCACCCACGTGCTGCTGTCGATGGCGGTCGGTGCTGTTGCGTTGGTGGTCTCGGTAGCAACCGGTGACAATGCGCCATTCCTCGCGATCACCCTCATTAGCATCGCCGTCGCCGGGGCCTTGGCCTATGACGGCCCCTTCTGGGCTTCAGCGTCCCGTGCGATGCCGGTCGCCGTGGCTGGCACAGCCATGGGGCTGATCAATGCGGTCGGAAATCTCGGCGGATTCGTGGGACCGTACGTTGGTGGTTTTCTGCAGGATGCGACGCACGGCAGTTTCCTGGCCACGTCCATCTTCCTGGCAGGCTGCCTGCTGGCCGCGGGCCTGGTGATGCTGACACTGCGGCGCAGCGGTGACAGGCCGCTGTCAGTCAACCGGTCGCAGGGAGCGCGTTCCGGAGGGCCAGAGGCGCAAACAACCAGGCAGAAGACATCCTGACGGGCGGACATCCCGCCAAAGGCCAACCGGGCGGCCACGAGATGCTTGTCGCCGCCCGACAGCGGTAGCCACTCCTCATGGACTCACCGGCAACGATGGGCCAGCCGCAATCTGCGGTGTGGCCCACCGTTGCGTCTTGTCGATGTCGCCTCCTGTCGAGGTTGAGAGTCCGTGCGCTTCCGCGCGCCACTCGCATCCATGCAGGCAACGTGGGCTTCCGATCCTTCCCTTATTTGAGTTCTTTATCATCTGTACCTTCAGTCCGGGCGTGTTCCTGCCGGAGGGGCTAAATGCAGCGCCCATAGCTTTGCGCTTCATGTGGCCCTTCCGTTCAAAGAGCGGTCCGGCTCGCCCAGGCTTGGTTCATGGTCCTTAGGGCTGGGTAGCGGGGTGTTCCTGTGCCTTGAGTGCCCGTGGTGGAGTTGGAGGGCGCAGTGGATCAGCGGGAAGTGGCTGAAGGCCTAGATGATTAAGTCCTATTGGATTTAGTGGTCGTAGGCGATTAGGGAGGGTTTGCGGGGCGCGCCGGTGTGCCAGTTGTGCCAGATGCCGGCATGCGAGGGCCAGGAGCCGGGCTGCGACGCGTGCTTTGACGCCTTCGAGGGTGCGG
>NZ_JARVSF010000051.1 GCF_030209355.1 Pseudarthrobacter sp. fls2-241-R2A-127 | reverse complement strand
GGCATCGGAGGCACAACCCCCATCAGCCGCGTTCACAACCTCAGTGGGAATTACACCTAGGCCGCTTCCTGAATCAGACGGCCGGGACTGCCCCGGGTTTTGTTGACTCCTTGACCTGCCCCAGGGATTGGTTACCCGAAGTGGTTTGAGTTTTTGGCTCTCGCTGAGAGGCTTTCAGACATGCCAAGACCCTATCCACCGGAATTCCGCGCACGGGCTGTCGCCCTGGTCCGGGCCGGCAAACCCATCAGCCGAGTGGCCACCGAGCTGGGCATCAGCGAGTGCGGCCTGCACAACTGGGTCCGTCAGGACCAGATTGACCGCGGCGAACGGCCAGGACTGACGACGCCGGAGAGCACCGAGCTGTCCAAAGCCAGGAAGCTGATCCGTCAGCTGGAAACGGAAGTCGAGATCCTCAAGCGTGCAGCAAAGCTGCTCGGTGAGGGCCGGCCCGACCCAAAAGAATCCACCCGGTGATCGGAGAACTTACCGGTGCCGGGTTCCCCGCGAAGGTCTGCTGCCGGCTTCTTGGCGTGAGCAGTCCCGGCTACTACAAGTACCGGAAGAGGCCGCTGTCACCGACACGGATGCGCCGGCAATGGCTGACCGGGCTCATCCGGGAAGTCCACACCGCCAGCCGCGGCACCTACGGCTCCCGCCGGATCCATGCCGAACTGACCCGGGGCATGGACGTCACCGTCAGCGAGCATCTGGTCGCGGAGCTGATGAGCGTGGCCGGAATTGCCGGCCTTCCCGGGCCGGCGAAGGTCAAACGCCTGCGGGGCATCGCCACCAGCGATGACCTGGTGCACCGTAAATTCCACCGCCTGTCGCCGAACGAGCTCTGGGTCACGGACATCACCGAGCATCCGACGAGGGAGGGCAAGGTTTATTGCTGCGCCGTGATGGACACCTTCAGTCGCCGGATCGTTGGTTGGTCGATCGACAGCAGCCAGGACTCCGCCCTGGTCGTCAATGCCCTGGACATGGCCATTAGAAACCGGCGCCCTGGTCCCGGCGGAATCGTCCATGCCGACCACGGCGTCCAGTCCACATCCTGGGCATTTACCAACAAGATCCGTTCCGCCGGCCTGATGCCTTCGTTCGGGACGATCGGGGACGGGTATGACAACGCGATGATGGAATCCTTTTGGTCCAGCATGCAGATCGAGCTGTTGAACAGGAAACGCTGGAAAACCCGCACCGATCTGGCCAACGCGATCTTCGACTACATCGAGATCTTTTACAACCGTCAACGCCGCCATTCCGGGATCGACTATCGGACTACGATCAAGCACGAGCTACACTGCCAGAACCCATCCCAAACAGCCTGAAACTCATTCTTCACGGGATAACTAATCCCTGGGGCAGGTCATGGAGTCAACAAAAGCAGGGGCAGTCCCGACGAAGGCACCATCAGGATTGCTCGCACTTCGAACGCGATAGAGACGGCTCGATTCTCGGCCCGGCACCGTATCGGGCGTCGGATGAGCAGATGCGGACCCTCCCCCCGTGCCAGACATGCTCCGAAATGTCGACTGGCTCAACCTCCCCGGGCCGTGAGTGGGGTGGCCGGAGGGGGGGACGTCTGCCTGTCGTGTTTCATGGAAAGGCCCTTGACCGGCGCCTGCCCCAACTGCGGAGACGACTGACTTACCAGCGCAGCAGATGACGGCAGCAACCGGGAAAGAGTCGTGGCGCGGCGTAACCGCAGATCAGGACGGGGGAATTCGGTGGGGGTAGGTTCTTGGCTTCGTGGAGCCATCGGGGGAAAGAGCACTGCACCACCGGCGGCTCAAGACCCGTCGACGCCCCGGCCACCCAGGTCCCTGACCCTCTCGATCGGCTACAGCCCGTGTGTTGAGGTTGCAGGCACGACCACGTTCGCCGCGGACGCCGTTGCCGCCCTGGCCGACCGCCAGGGCTTGGGGGCGCGGGGATACCTCGAGGGCCAGGCACAACTGCAGCGCGACCCGACGAATCCGGTCAATCAGCAGGCAGTGGCCGTCCTTGTTGATGGTGAGCAGGTAGGGTGCCTGCCCTCATACGCCCTTCAGGACGTGCACCTCCCGGTTGGAGTAAGTCATCCGGTCCCCTATCAGCTGCACATCCTGCGTGAGCAGCGGCTGCTGGCCAAGGCGTACGTCTGGCTTGGTGACGGCGCGCCGGTGTGGGAACACACCGCGGATGCCCCGCCGGCCCTGACCTCCCGGGAACGCATCAACGACTCACATGCCCAGAAGACTGCCATGTTGCATGAGGCTTTGCAGGAGGGTGGCACCCGGGCTGCCCGGTTCCGAAGCGGAATGGTCGACGGTGTCCATTACCTGGAGCTCGTGGAGCCCATCAAGCAGCTCAAACGTGACGGCCGGCTCGCAGAAGCTCTGGTCCTTTGCTACAACGCCATCGAGGCCGCCGAAGGGGCATCTCGCGGCGGGGTGCCGGCACCGTGGTACACCGAACAGGCCGCCATCATCCACCGGAAACTGGGCCAGAAGGCCGAAGAGATCGCCGTGCTGAAACGTTGGCGGGAGGCATGTCCCGCCTCCCTCCGCGTCGGCAGCAGGATTGGGGAGCGCCTCGCCAAGCTGGCCAGGCCGACAGGGGCCTGACAGCGGCACCCCTGCCGCCAGGTAGAGACCCGGGCTTGCAATCCCGATCCTAAGCATGCTTAGTATGGGTGCAGCCGAATGCGAACGGCTGCAGAACCCGAGGAGGAAACACCATGGGATTGGGCGACGAGATTGAAAACGCTGCCGAGAAGGCAGGCGGAAAGGCCGAGGAGACGGCCGGCGCGGCAACGGGCGATGAGAGCCTGCGGACCGAAGGCCACGCTGACCAGGCCAAGGGCGACATCAAGCAGGCTGGCGAAAAGGTCAAGGACGCCTTCAAGGGCTGACCGGTATCACGGGAAGGGCGCGCTCAGCGAACGGGGCGCGACTTTTTCGTGCCCGGAAATTGGCGCCGGCTGAGTCCGCTCCCGCTTCAGGTTAGCGCGCCGGAGAGGATTTTTTCGGCGTGCCGCTCTCGGTTCCCAAGAAGCACCGGTATATGCCTACGATCGCTTCGTGGCCTCGGCGACGGGGGACACAGGGTGTGACGAGGTTGGTTGCGACTTCGGAAGCGATGGCGTGGTGCGCCCTTTCAACGTTGTCACTAGCCCCTTTATTTTTTGTTCCAGGAATTCCTGTCCCTGGCTGCTCGGGTGTTCGTTGTCAGGACCCAAAAGCGGAGAGTCCGGGTGGGGTATCCATCGCTCCGCAACAGGGTCAACAAAGTCTATGCCTGCCTCGTGGGCAGCTACCCGCTCCTGATCACGGATCATCTTAATATCCGATTGAACGGAATCGAAAGCAGTGAGCGGGCCGATCATGATGCGGGTTGCATGAGGGGCCAATTTATTGCTTGCCTGAAGTGCGTCCGTGATCGCCGATTTCAGCTCCCCGGGGTCCTGGCCTGCATCGTTGTCCGAGCCGAAGAAGACGACGATGTCCGTCGAGGCGTCAATCGTGGCATTTATCTGTGAACCGAAGGCCCCTCCATCATCACCGACGGCAATATAGCCAGCCCCGTCCTGTGCAGCGTTGATGACCTCCACGGGGTGCCGCTGCCGCTGTGAACGCAAGTCCTGCTCCAACAGCCGGGGCCATGCTTCCTCCGGTGCGGTCCCGTACCCCGTGCTGAGAGAATCACCGATGATCACGATGCGTTCGGGCGCCAGCTGCCCGGGGACCTGCGACATCGTCGGTAACGGCAGATTCTGCTGCTGACGCGCAGGAGCCGCAGCGTGGCCGCCGGTGCCGACGCAGCCAGTAAGGGCTACGGCGAGAGTCGATGCACCAAGCACAACCGCCGAGATGCAGCGTCTGCTGAACCCGGAGGTCATCGCCGTTCCCGAACTGGGCCCTGACCGCATCGCTGTGACATGCCGTCCAGAATAGACGGAATCCATTCAAAACAGCGGCCCTCGGACTGCAAAACGGGGAAGCATGTGAACCGTTCACCCGCGGCCGGGTCAGGAATTTCCCGTGTCGGAGTGGTATGACTGCCGGTGGGGTTCAGCGGAAAGCGGCAGGAAAGAGGATTGGTATGTTTCGGAGCTGGCTGATCGTGGCCGTACTGCTCGTGTTTTTTGGAGCTGCTGCCGTGTCGGCAGCTGGTTCCGGCTTCCGGGCCAAGGGCGTCTACGCGCGGATGGATTCAGTTGCGGCGGTTGCTTTGGCTTTGGCCATGACTGCGGTAGGGCTGGGCTGGGCCCCGATAGCGGCGGGACAGCTTGAAATGACGCTCGCACTTGTACTGGCGTGGTTCGTGGCAAGCATAGGGTTCCGCGCCCGCGCCCAGGCGGGCAGGGGTCGGCTGCGTGCCCTTTACGGCGCCGTGGTGACTTTATTGGCTGTCTGTGTGCTGTTTTCGGCCGCCCGCGGCGGTGGATCGGCAACAGATCATCCCGTGCATCAGCTGGCCGCCGTCCTGGGTTACGCGATCGGGTGCTTGGTTATGGTCTTCGCCGCGACCGGCTGGCTGCTGGCTACATTCGCACACCCGCCACGCAACAGCCAAAACGCGTTGCCGCGGCTAACAGGTATCCGTGAAGCACTGATGGCGGCTGGTCTAGCTGTCGCGTTGTACGCCGTTTCCTAGGCCCCGAACCGGCCCGGCTGTCGAATCAGCCGAGACCGGAGTCCATGGCAGTTACGCGGAGTCGCCGCCTGGGGCCCAATCCAGGCTTTGAATCTGCGATCCGGGGCCCGCAATCGCCGCAGGGGTGTTGAAATGAGTCAAGCCGTCACGGTGAACGATTCCACGGTTCTGTGCGTAATACGGCCCGAGGCGAGCCTGAATTCGACGCAGACGTAGACCCTCACACCTTCAGGCAGAATCGATCCGAAGTCCCCGGCCCGACTGCGTTCCGTGGCGTAAGTCACGACCTGCTCGCGGGTACTGAACTCCGGCGAGGACCCGTACGGACCGGCATCAACGGTATAGAACACCCGCTGCACCACGGCCCCGGCAAGTTCATGGGATGGGTCGCTCGCCTCGTCCAGGACCTGTTCTGCGCTCACTGCTTCAGTCGATTCGTCACCACTCACACTTTACGGCTTGTTCCGGTCCGACCCTGACCAGTTCTCCGGGTTCCCCCGGTCGCCCTTTGGCGTGGCCCTATGGCCCATGCTGTCTACCGGCCCGCTACGGCGAGTACGGCATCTCCGGCGGCCGTACGATGATGATGTGTTCGGTATCGACGCGGAAAAACTCTTTGTCCTTCTCATAATCGGTGTCCTTGTGCTGGGCCCCGATAAACTGCCGGAGTACGCGGCCAAGCTCGCAACTCTGATTCGGGAAGTTCGGCGGATGGCTGCCGGGGCCCAGGAACAGTTGCGCGAGGAACTGGGCCCGGGCTTCGAGGACGTGGACTGGAATAGATTCGATCCGCGGCAGTACGACCCACGCAGAATCATCCGCGACGCACTCACTGACGAACCAGGCTCCGAGCCCAGTAGCCTCGGGAGGAGTTCCGCTCCCGCTGCCGCTTCACGGACCGCCGCGGCCGGGCGCTTGGACGCTGGCCAACAAGCCCCCTTTGATTCTGAAGCGACATAGGCGAAGGTCGCCCGGATAGGTTCCGGCGCCAATGCACCCCTCAAAGTTTCCCGGGGTTGCCCGCGTAGAAATGACGACCTGTCATCATGGGTGTCATGAAAACAGTCGCCACTTCCCGGGACAACCGACACGACTTCGACTCAACGTCGCATCATTCCCGCCTGAGACTGGTTGTGATGCTCGTCGTCGGGTTGGTTACCGCCGTGCTGATCGGAACGCTGAAGAGCTGGGCCTACGCACCCGCGATCGGGTGGGCCGCCGCGTCAGTGACCTACCTGATCTGGGTATGGGTTGTGATTGGGCATCTCGACTCCGCCGACACGGCAGCGCACGCCCGCAGGGAGGACCCCGGCCGCGGATATTCTGATGTGCTCGTGCTGGCGGCAACCATTGCAAGCTTCGCCGGCGTGGGCTTAATCCTGATTGACGCGTCCAACGCCCAGGGCGGGACGAAGGCAGCCATCGTGGCGATGGCCCTGGGCAGCGTCGCCCTGTCCTGGTTCCTCGTGCACACCCTCTTCGCCCTGCGCTACGCGTCCATCTACTACAGGGACCAGGCCGGTGTGGACTTCAACGAATCCACACCTCCCCGATACCTGGACTTCGCTTACCTGTCCTTTACCGTCGGCATGACCTTCCAGGTTTCGGACACCGACCTGAAAACCCACGCGATCCGCGGCACCGTCCTCCGCCAGGCCCTGCTGTCCTACCTCCTGGGTGCCATCGTGCTGGCAACAACCATCAACCTCGTATCCGGTCTCATCCACTAGTCTGGGCACGTGTCGCCAGAGGCAATGCCCGTGCCAGCGAGGGTTTGTTAGTGAGACCGCGGGGTTCCGTCGGGGTCCTGCTCACCGTATTCTTCGCGGAGGGAACAGCCTTTGGCGACCTCGTCCTGCTCCTTTTCGTGAAGCTTGTCGCTTCGCTTCGTATCGCGTGGGGGCAGTTGGATCCACTCCTCGGCTTTGATGCCGCCCTGAAGTTCGCGCGCGCGTTCAAGCTCCGAATCCAACTCGGCGCCGAACAGCAACGACATGTTCAAGATCCAGGCCCACAGCAGGAGCACTATTCCTCCGCCGATGGTGCCGTATGTTTTGTCGTAGTTGCTGAAGTTGGCCACGTAAAGGGCGAAGACGAGCGAAATCAGGGCAAAGACGACCAGGCTGACCAGTGAGCCCACGCTGATCCAGCGGAATTTTGGTTGTTTGACGTTGGGTGTGACGTAGTACAGGATCGCTATCACGACGATGAGCAGCCCGACAATCACAGGCCATTTAGCGATGTTCCAGACCACCAGTCCGGCATCTCCTATGCCGATTGCCTTGCCGGCGGCCTCGGCTATCGGGCCGGAGACCACCAGCATGAGTGCCACGACAGCTACCAGAAACACAGCCACCAGCGTCACGGCAATCATGGTGGGACGCAGCTTCCACACCGGACGCCCTTCGTCGATCTCATAAATCCGGTTCATGGCCCTGCCAAAGGCTCCCACGTAGCCGGAGGCGGATACCAGAGCCACGACAACCCCGGCGATCAGGGCGAACCCCGCGGACGGGGCGTGGGTGAGCTGCTGGATGGGATCCTTGATGATGTCCACGGAGCCGGGCGCGACCTTCCGAACAACTCCCAGCAGGGCCGAAGCTGTCTCCTCTCCCTGCCCTATGAGCCCCAGTAACGAGACCAGGATCAGCAACGCCGGGAACACCGAGAGCACCGAGTGGTAGGTCAAAGCCGCAGCAAGGTCCGGGCACTGGTCTTTGCCGAATTCCCGCATCGCCCGTTTGATGCTGTAACTCCAGAATTGCCTTTTGAGCTGGGGCGGAGCCTCGGGTTTCCGGTCGTCGTCCGGGGGCGGGGTCGAATGCGCTTTAGCAGAGGTGGTGTTCCGCCTCCGATCAGATGCCATGGGTCCCGTCCTCAAAGATCAGGAGCATCCGGCGTTCAACAGGAGGCAGCCGGAGAGCCCAACAGCACGGAGCCACGGACCGGCCCCGACGACGCTGCCTCATCTGCTGCCACCCGCCGTGCGTGCTTCTGTCTTTCTGGCGGTGAGGTAAAGCCGGTGGGCGGTAATGACCAAGGTCAGCCACGCGGCGCCGAGCGTCCACGCTGCCAGCACATCCGAGAGCCAATGATGCCCCAAGAACACCCGACTCAGCCCGATAGTCAAGGCGAACAAGGCTGCGACCGTAACCGTGACGACACGGGTCCGGCGCGAACGGGCACGAAGGATGATCACGTAGGCGACGATCCCGGCGATCACGAACGAATTCAGCGAATGCCCGCTGGGAAATGACGGCGAATACTCATACGGAGGGACAGCATCGCTGAGCGGGGGCCGGGCGCGCCCAATCAACTGCTTTCCGGCAATGGTCATAAATAAAGAGCCGGCGGCGGCCGTCACGATGAGAATCACCGGGGTCCAGAAGCGGCGCCGAACGGCTAACCAGGTGGTCGCAATCAGGCCAAGGATGGGCATCCCGATAGTCCCGCCCACATCCGTGTACGCCGTCACAGCGGCGTCCACCGCCGGGCTGCGTAGGCTTATGGCTGCATCAAGGACCGGGTGGTCCAGTCCCGCCACACCATCGGCGTCCGTCACCGCCTCGTACACCGACCCCGTAGCAAAAGCCAGCAAAGAAGCGAAACCGATTCCTACGGCCAGGATCAGGATCAGTGCGCCATGCGGGCCAAGACGGACGCTCAGACGCTGGGCGCGCGAAGCCAACCACCTCCCCGCCGGGCTCTTCCAGCGGGCTAGATCCGTACCACCGACGAACCGGTCATCGGTGAGCTCCCCCTTGACTCCTGCCGAGGCGTCGCCTGGCGTATCTTGCCGGGAAACATCCATCACCTTCCACCCTTCCAACGACTTTCACGATTAATAAGCAAGCTTATGTTCATGTTGGATGACGGAGCAGTAACGCCTCGCACCTCCACACGCGCAGCAGGAGAACAAGGGCCACCACGAGGTCCGTGGACACAACCTCCGTGCGTCTTACCTCTCCACAACACTGGGAGCCGTCCGACCGTTGCTCGGCCACTGCAACGGGACCGCATCTGAGGATGTTAGTTGAGGTTTACCTTCCGTAGGCAATGCTTTCCTTCGTGGCGGTGCGGCCGTCTGGATGATTGTTTGGTGTCATGGCAAACCTAACTTCTGTTGACGTACATGCTGAGGCCGAGGCGCAGGGCAACGACCTCAATTCCCGGCTGAACTGGCTGCGCGCCGGCGTTCTGGGGGCCAACGACGGAATCGTCTCCGTCGCCGCTATTGTCGTCGGCGTCGCCAGCGTGACCACTGCACAGGGACCCATCCTCACCGCCGGAATGGCCGGGCTCGTCGGGGGCGCAGTATCGATGGCCTTAGGCGAGTACGTCTCGGTCAGCAGCCAAAGCGACAGCCAACGCGCGGTCATCACGCGCAAACGCCGGGCCCTCGCCGAGCGGCCCCGGGACATGCTGGCCGAACTGGCCAGTGCTTACCGTCGCCAGGGACTCACTGAGGCGACCGCACGCAGGGTTGCCGAAGAACTGACTGCACAAAACGCGCTCCAAGCGCACCTGTCCGTTGATCTGCGTGCCGACGAAGATGAAATCGTCAACCCATGGCATGCAGCGTTCGCTTCAGCCGTGAGCTTCACCCTCGGCGCGATCCTGCCTTTGCTGGCCATACTCCTGCCGCCGGAAGCGTGGCGGATCCCGGTTACTTTCCTCGCCGTGCTCCTGGCCTTGGCGATCACCGGCGCGGTGGGAGCCCACCTGGGCGGCGCATCACGTGGCAGGGCCGCACTGCGCGTTGTGATCGGTGGCGCCGTAGCCCTTGCCTTCACATTTGTCGTAGGCCAGTTGCTCGGAGCGGCCGGAATCGGCTGACGTCTAATCATCGGGAGTAATGCCGCGGCTCACCGTCACGTGTTGCACTTGGGCGCCGTGAACCGAACTTCACGAAGGGTGGTACCGCGGTACTGAGATGCCGTCCACTCCCCCGTACGACGATCTACCCGGCAGCAGTGTGCATATCCAAGCAATCTCAGAGAAAGGGTGAAAACGTTGCAGCTCACAACGCGCATCCTCTCCGCGAGAGATGGATGGTTCGAATTGGAGGTCCTTGAGCTCCCCGAGCTACTCGCCTACGCGAAAGCCTTCGATGAGATCCCCCAGGCGGTACGGTCCGCGGCGGCTGTATGCACCGGTCGGCCGGTGGATGATTTTGACGTGGTCGAGGCCCTGTAGGCGGAGCCGGGCTGGGATTGTCGCTAAAGATTGCCGTTGGTGTGAGACCTGGCCTCGCCGGTCGGGACGCATCAGTATCCGGTTCGGGGCTTGGTGAAACCTTCGACAACCTTGATGCTTCCTTGAGGGGAAATGGCCGGGACCGGCACTTGAAGGGGAGAAGATAGGAGCCGTCGTGTAGCAGAACGCGACGTCCCTGGATCTGATGTGGCTGATGCTCGCTGATCTCAGGATTCAGGCAGATGCCTTGAGCCCCGCCGCCGGATTTTCCCGGCGGTGGGGCTTTCCTGTGCCGGCCGCCTGCAGTCTTTTCGGTGCTCGGGGTCGGCACCCACATAATGAAATCCGGCCTGACCAGCCAAAACTTGACGGGACATTTAGCTGAAAAGGATGGGGGACCCTGTGGCACCGGAGTTGGATACCTACCTGTTTCCCTTGGTATCCGACGGCGCCTGCCCCGCCGGCACCTTCGAGCTGGACTTTGCCTCCGGCCGAATGTCCTGGACCGACGGGCTGTACGAGAACCACGGCTTCAAACGCGGACAAATCGTCCCTAACTTCAGCCTTCTGCTGGCCCATCTACACCCTGACGACCGGGGGCTGCTTCACAAACTGCTAATGTAACTGTCGCAAAAGGGCGGTCAGGCCGCCCTGCTCCACAGAGTCATCGACAGAAAGGGACGTCAGCGGCAGGTCTTTTGCTCCGTGCAGGCCGACCAGCTGGCCGAAGGCGTGGCGGGACGGTAGATAGCAGCTGGCGTTCTCTTGGCGGATAACTTCCCGTGGGGCGCGAGCCTATGTTTCCCACCACAGAGCGTCGTCGTCCCGCCGTTGGTCCGCGGCGGCTGCCGTGACCCGGTCCGTCAGGTGGGCCCACGGGGTCGGACCACCGGAAAGCTGCCGGACTTTGGCTATGCCCAGGCTCTTCTGGCCGGTGGCGGCCAAAACGCTGCGAGGCACGACGTGGAATTCCCACTGGGAGACGTTCAGCTGGTCGTACTTGGCGTGGTCGGTCTCCGTGTGGGCGCAGAAAACGTAGACCATCGCGTTGAAGCGCCGTCCCGCCGGGTCCATCCCGTCCCCCGGTGCACGGGGATGGGAGCGGATCCCCTGCAGCCCTGAAAACGACAAGGCACTGATTTTCTTCTGTTCCCAGGACTGCAGGTATGCCGATGATTTGATTTCGACAGTGATGTCGCCGAAGAGCAGATCATAGGAGTCCCACTCGATTCGCTTCAGATCTCCGATCCCGAGCGCCTTGCCGACGAGGAACTCAGCCAAGTACCCGCGGGCGTTGTTCATCCGCAGGTCGCCGAGGGCGAACTGCCAGAAGTCCTGGACAGTCGTATCGGGTATCCCGGTGAACTTCTCACGGCCAGACAGACTAAGAGACGGGGGTGGCACCAGCCACTGGGTCTCCTCTGCCATGGAGGGAGCATACATTCCTAACGGCCGCGGAGGAAGGACCTACGGCGCGGGCGGCGTTTGTGCTAACCGGGCAGCGTGAAGAAGCTGGCCGGGTCGTCGGCGCCCAGCAGGTCGTGGTGGAAGGTGATGGCGTCGAGCGAATCGCCGTCTGCTCTGGCACTGACGTGTATCCGGCGGCCGGAGGTCAGGCCGGATTGAGCCCGACGGTCGTTGCGACGACGACGAGGATGCAGAGGGTTGAGACACCACACAAAGTCCACCAATCTGTTCTCTTTAGTGGCAGTGTCTGGGGCCGGGTCGTTGGGAGTCCGCCGCGGATGGTGATGGCTTGGCCTAATTCGGCGGCGCGACGGATTGACACTGCGGTCGTCACGGTGAGGAGATCGACCACATCTACTATTACTCCGGTGCCGGCCCGCCACGCCGGGGCCGGTGGGGTGCGGCGGAGGCGTCTGGCGGCCAGCATTATCCGGAACTCCTCGAGCAGCAAGGGAAAACTTCGCAGGCACAGTCCTAAAACGAGTGCCCATTCGTCTACGGGGACCTTGACCGTACGCAGCGGGCTGGCGAGCCGGGCTACGGCTGGTGCGATCTGGGCTACGGGGGTGGTCCACGCGACGATGGACCCACAGGCGAGCAGGATCCCGGTGATGAGCATGCTCTGCAGATAAAGGCTGATGCCGTGACCCAGGTATGACGTGGCTGCTCCTACGGCGAGGAGAACCCAGGCCCATCCCGGAAGACGGGGAATCGCGGAAGTCGGGACGCGTGCGGCGCGGGACGCGGCCAGGACCAGGCCGGTCCCTGCAGCCGTGGCTGTCCAGCCCGGGCAAGCAAGCATGACGATGGTGATCAGCAGCAGGCAGGCCAGTTTGGTTTCCGCGGCCAAGTCATGCACCGTTGTCCGGCCTGGTAGTTGTCGAAGCAGGACCTCTCCGATGGCCGGTCCCCGGGGACGGCCGCGACCGCCGCCGGCCTTCACCGTGCCTGCCTCTGGGAGACCCGTTCACCCAGGTCGATCCGGCGTGGACAGGCGTCCCATAGATCCTCCAGGTCATGGGAGATCACGATCAGCGACATGCTGTCACGGTTGCGCAGCAGGGACAGTGTTTGCCCGAGATGGCGTCTGCTGCTGAGGTCCAGGCCGGCGAGTGGCTCGTCAAGGACAAGCACCCTGGGTTTCGCAGCGATCAGCCCTGCCAGGGCAACGCGGCGGAGTTGCCCACCGGATAACGCCTCGATACTGCGCGTGGCCAACCCGGCAGGTAATCCGACCGTGTGCAGGGCCCCTTCTACGAACGCCCGATCGTCGGTTGTGGGCCCTGCCTTGGGGTGGACGTGCCGACCGGCGGCCGCGAGGATGTCCAGGCCCACCGTGGGGCGTTGGACCTGCAGCCGCGAATGCTGAAACGCCAGAGCCACCGCTCCCTGCTGTTGAACCACCGGGCGCCCGTCCAGGAGACAAACACCGCGTTCGGGCCGCAACAGCCCTGCCAGAATCCACGCCAACGTCGATTTCCCGGAACCGTTCTCTCCCGTGATGGCCAGCCCTTCCCCCTCCCCGAGTTCGAAGCTGAGCGGCCGCAGGGCCTCGTGCGACCAGGGGGTCCCGGGCGCATAGGTGTGGCCCACATCCTGTAGTTCCAACACCGGGGCTCTGCCTGTCGCCTCCGGAGCGACAACGTGGGACGCGCTGCCGCTACCTGGGTGGGCCTCAGAATGGGTGACTGGAGAATCCGGGCCGGGCGCTGCAATCCTGCCGTTCACCAGGTGGATAACCCGGTCCGCCCGGGACGCCTCGACACCGGAATGACTGACGTGCAATACCGTGACGGGGAATTTCCGGGGCAGCTGCGCCAGGAGCTCGAGCAGGCTCCCTCTTCCCTCCGCGTCGATCATGGCGGTGGATTCGTCTGAGATCAGCAACGCAGGCTTGCGGACCAAGGCCGAGGCTATGGCCAGGCGCTGTAATTGCCCCCCGGACAGGGCTGAGGTGGGCCGCTGTTCCATCCCGGCCAAACCGACGGCGGCCAGCACCGTGGCCGTGTCCGGGACGAATCCGTCTGGAAGGCCCCATGCCAGGTCCTCCGCGACATTGATCCCCAGCACCTGGGCCTCCGGTCTCTGCAGGATCAGCGCGGTGCCGCCGACGGCGCCGATGCCGGGCGCTCCTGGACGCATCACCGAACCCGCGGTCGGGACTGCTCCGGCCAGAACCCGGACGAGCGTGGACTTCCCGGATCCGTTGGCCCCGGTCAAGACAATGAACTCCCGCTCCCCGACCGTCAGGCTGACTCCCTTCAGCGCATCGGTCCCGGCTCCCGGGTACCGGTACCGAACGTCGAACAGTTCCAAAAGGAGCGGTCCCGGTGTGCTCGGGGAAAGGTCCTGATCCTGTACTTCCAGCGGGTCTTCGACCCTCACCCAATCGACTCGTGCCAGGACCATGGTCAGCAGTTTCCACACCGTGAGCATGCCGACCGGCATGAACGCGGTGACACCCATGGCGACCGACAACGGCCACGAGCCAAGGACGGTATCAAGCAGTGATTTCGCCTGCTCTGCCAGAACCCGGGCCACGGGAACCGTGTCCACGGCAGAGGCCGCACCGGCCGCCGCACTGCGCAGGGAGCCAAAGGCCAGCTCCCTAGCTGGGGCAAGAACCCACAGCACAAAATCGGCCACCATCCCGCAGGCAGGACCGATCACGAAGGCCAAGGCCAACACCGTCTTCCAGCCCCGACCGCGCCGACTCACGGACCCCACGACCCCGCCCATCACCGAACACGCAATGATCGCTGCTCCCGCGCCCACCCCACCGACCACAAAAGCCACCACGGACCCAGCCGCTGCGCCAGCAATGATCGACCTGCCACGATGCCTCTGAGCCAACACGGCAAGCGGAACGGCTGCCAACAATTCCAAAATTCCCGCCCTGGGCAGCAGCGACCCCACGACCACTACTGAAGCGGCGGCCGACGCAAGAACAGCGGCGCTACCCACCTCGATAGGCTTCAGCCGGCCCTTCATACCCCGCTCATAGCCCACCCACCGAGTATCTCCTGCGCGGCTCCAAAGATCCTGAATGGCGTCCGTCGTCCTTTCGGTGGGAAGGGATGAGGAGATCACAGGGAGGGTGCATCGGGCGTTGAGGCCTCTCGGTCCCCACTCGTCCCCGCTTCAGGGGGAACTCCCAGACGATTCCCGGGTGGCTGCCTAAGTCGCTGTGCGACAGTTTCGGGATCGGCAAGCCCTGTATCCCAGCCACCAGGAGCGCCCATGAAGACCTTCCAGATGTCCCGGGCAGCACGATCGTCCAGGAGACGGCCGCAATGGCATCTGCCGGGAGTGTTCCTGGTGCTGGCCCTTTTGACGGTGGCGGCAGCAGGGTGCGCACCCTCCCCATCCCCATCCGCGGTCGCTATACCGTCGACCGTGGTGACCCCAGCCGCGCGGGCAGGGACGCCGGGGCACGTTTTTGTCATCAACCTTGAAAACAAGGGCTACGACCAAGTGTGGGGAGTGAACTCCCCGGCACCCTACCTGTCCAGGACGCTGCGACAGCAAGGGACGCTTCTCACCGATTACTACGGAATCGCCCATAATTCCCTGCCAAACTATCTGGCTCAGATTTCCGGGCAGCCACCCAACAGTCGCACCGATCAGGACTGCCCGGCCTACACCCAGTTCACGCCATCAGGCACCGACGCCCAGGGGAGATTGCAGGGTGAGGGGTGCGTTTTCCCGGACAACGTCCCCACCGTCGCCGGCCAGCTCACCGACGCCGGCAAAACCTGGAAAGGCTACATGGAAGACATGTCCACCCCGTGCCAGCACCCGCTCCTTGGGAGCCCTGACGAAAACCAGAAGGCCACCGCCGGCGACCAGTACGCGACCCGTCATGACCCTTTCGTCTATTTCCGCTCCATCACCTCCACTGCCGGATGCGCCGCCAACGACGTCAACTTTTCCGCTCTTCAGCAGGACCTGAAATCTGTCGCGACTACCCCGAACCTGTCCTACATCTCACCGAACCTCTGCCATGACGGACACGACAGCCCCTGCGCCGACGGTTCCCCCGGCGGCCTGGGAACCGCTGATGAGTGGCTGCACAATGAGGTCCCGGGGATCCTGGCGTCCCCCGCGTTCCAAAAGGACGGGATGCTCGTGGTCACCTTCGACGAAACCGACGCCGGCACCGTTGGCCCCTCAACCGGTGTGACAGGAGGAACAGGCGGAGGGAAAGTCGGAGCCCTTGTCCTCTCCCCGTTCACTGCTGCCGGCGCCACCTCAGACCGCCCCTACAACCACTACAGCCTGCTAGCCAGCATCGAGGACTTCTTCTCCCTCCCCCGCCTCGCCGGTGCCGCAGAACCCGGCGTAAACGCCTTCAGCAGCGATGTCTACCAAGCCGGACAATAGGCAATTCCTAGTCCGGCGGAGGTACCGTCGCTGAATCCTCCGGGTTGTGTTCCCTCGCCTCTCGTCCGCGCCCCCTGATCTGAAGCGCCCGTATTGGACGGGTGCCAGGAAGTGCCGGCCCCAGCAAGCGGTTCCACAACGGCAGCACAACAAGAACCCCGGCTGCGGTAATGAAGACCGATCCAATCACGTCGCTGAGGTAGTGAACGCCGAGGTACATCCGGGAGAACCCTACAAGGGCTACGAAAAGCGCGCCCCCCGCCAGGGCAATTGCCCGTTGGACCTTGCTCTCGGTGAGCACAAGAATGACCGCAAGGGCCAAGGAGACAGCGAAGGCGGTATGCCCGGAAGGAAAGCTGTTGTTGCCCGTTTCAATAATCATGGGGTCAGTGACATCAGCAGGCGGGCGTGGCCTGCCCACCAGCACTTTCGCTGAGGTCGCCGCCAGCCATCCCCCGATGATGACCAAGGCGAAGGCCAACGATTGGACAGGGCGGCGTCTAAAAAAGGCCAGATAGAGGCAGATGAGAACTACCAAGGTTGTTGACCCAACAGGTCCGAAACCGTAGTGGATGGCCTCGCTCAGAGCAAGAAGGACGGTGTCCCTGCCCCGGCTCAGGGCGGCGTCAATACCGAGCTCGGGGACCGATGGCCCCGACGATTTTATGAAATCTCCTGCCACCACCGTGGCCACGAACAGCACGGCACCAGCCGCGGCCCACCGCCAGGAACGCAACGCTGGGAATATTTCTCCCCTGTCGTTGTACGAGGCTGCCACAGAACTCCCACTCAACTGCTCGAATACGCTACAAAATCCTAAGTGACGACATACCCCGGAAGCATGCGGCCAAACCTTCAAAACTACTAACCAGCCACAGGGCAGGACGCACCGCTACGTGTTCCCATGGACGAACGTATGGCCCCTCGGAGAAGACCTGCGCGCATCCGTCACCGCACCAAGAGCGATTCTATTTCCGACTGATAAACGGTTACCTTACTGCGTGATCAGGTTTTTGGCGCCGTTCCGAGCTTCACATCCATTTGCTGATCCCGGCCGCCGCGGAGCAGGGTAATCCTGACGGAAGCGCCGCCGGGCTGGTCCCGGACCGCGGCGGTCAGCTGATCGGCATCCTGGATAGAGCGCCCGTTTATGCCGGTGATGATGTCACCTTTTTGGATGCCGGCGGCCTCGGCAGCGGACCCGCTGGTGACCGTAGTGACCTCGGCACCGACGTTGAATTGCGAACCGGCTTCGGCCGGGTGGGACGTCACGGCCGCCCCCAGCTGGCCGTGGGTTGCGGATCCGTTGGCGATAATCTCTTGAACGATACGTTTGGCGTTGTTGATCTCGATCGCGAACCCGACACCGATGCTGCCGGACTGGCTTCCGGCAGTCGTGGCACCGGCAGAGGCGATGGCAACATTCACACCAATGACTTCGCCCCGCGCGTTCAGCAGAGGGCCTCCCGAGTTTCCCGGGTTCACAGCTGCGTCAGTTTGCAGGACGTCAAGACTGATGTCCGCCTGCGCGGCCGGGGAACTTCCACCCACGCCGTTGGGCGGAGCGAACCGGTAGCGCCTGCCGTTGTTTCCATTCGAGCTTCCCGGTGCCTGCGGGGCGGACGAGGCGATACTGATGCTCCTGCCCAGAGCCGAGATGATCCCGTTAGTCACCGTGTCCTGAAGGCCCAATGGCGCCCCGATCGCAATGGCCGTGTCACCGACATTGACTTTCGATGAATCCCCCAGGACAGCCGGGACCAGATTTGGCGCGTCAATCTTCACCACGGCCAGATCCGAAAGCGGATCAATTCCCACGATCGTTCCCGGGTAAACACTGCCGTCACTGGTGCGGACATCAATCGACGCGGCGGCACTCTGCCCGTCAAGTGTCACGACGTGTGTGTTGGTCAAGATGTGACCTTGGCTGTCCAAGACAATCCCGGAGCCCGTCCCGGCGGCCGCAGTTGAGGAGGCAGAAATGGTCACCACCCCGGGCGTCGCCTTCTGCGCCACAGCAGTGATCGAAGCGGGGCCGTCCGTACTGTTCACAGTGATCTGGGTAGGAGCCGCCGGGCCGGAGGCAACAACAGCCCCACCACCTGCGGGTTGGGCACGGGACTCGACCCCTGCGGCACCACCAAGCAGCCCGGCAGCAACCACGGAACCGATCAGGACCGGAACACCGAACCTCTTCGCCCCCGGCCCAACCCACGCGCCCCGCCCATAAGGAGAAGCCGCTCCCCCTCGGCTGCCCTTGGCCACACCCCAGCGTCCTGGCGTGTCACGGTCATGGTCGATCATCAGAAGCCCCTAGCTCGTTGTTACACCCATTCTCCGCACATGAGTTGACTGTTGGATGAGAGGAAGCTGTGCAACCGCTGTGCTTGATGTTGAACGAGCCACGACGAATTAGTTGGACGGGGTCGGCCAGGGCGGGCCGGAGCTGGAGTGGCCACGACATCAGCGGGTCGACCCGCCCATCCAGTATTCCAGCGAGCTCCTCCCCGACCAACCTCTGGACACGGCATCCCTCCAAGCGCATGCTATTGCTGTCCGCAGTGGTCACGGCCGCAGGACCCTAGTATCGGCGAGAAAGCTGGCGCAGATCATGAGTGAAACACCGGACGTCCGGCAGCGACTGTCCACCCGGATCGATGAAAAGCAGCAGGCCCTCCGTGCATACCTGGCCAAGGAACGACCCCGACGGAACAGGCTCTCTACAATCAGCATCATCGGCAGCGCCGTCGCTGCCCTGCTAACTGCCGGTCCTGCAGCTGGCGGTAGTGGATTCAGTAACGCCGTGGCGGACATCTTCTCGCTCGGCGACGACTCAGTCGTGTGGCGGGTGCTGTGCCTGCTCGCAATGATTTTCTCCGTCGCCGCGGCCCTTGCCACCACTTTCGCCACATCCCGCGCGGTCGCAGACAAAGTCAGCGCCGCGGAAACCTGCGCCGTCCAGCTCGCGGGCCTCTCTGTCTCATTGGACATCGGCCGCGTCGACATCGACGATGCGGTGAAGCTCTACCAGCAATACACAGGGCTGGTCTCGTTCGTGGAGGACACAGCAAGCCGATAAGGCACTGCCTGGACTCTGCATTGGCCAGCTGCGGTCCCCCTCCTGCTCCGGCGAGGCTACAACGTCAATTCAGGAGGACAGCGTGAAGCAGCTTTTCGGGTCATCGGCGCCCAGCAACTCGTGATGAAACGCGATGGCATCCACGGGCCGCGTATCCACGAACAGTACGGCCACCTGCCGGGAGTGGACGATAGTGTGCCGGTTGGGGCCGTCCACCCAGGAGTGGATCCCGGTGAACTCCTCGACGAAGAACCCGTCACCAACCAGGCCCCGATCCTCAAGCAGGGTGTAGACAAGATTCCAGGAGAGTGCTCGACAATCGTCATGAGCCAAACTCATCGGACACCTAGATGAGTAAGTCCTATTGCGTAGGACGGGTGAGAAGCCTTTTAAAGTAAAGC
>NZ_JARVSF010000033.1 GCF_030209355.1 Pseudarthrobacter sp. fls2-241-R2A-127 | reverse complement strand
GCAAACCACCCATCAGCAGGTGCAACCAACCTACTGACTGAGTACACCTAGGGGCCGTTTCGGGGAGTGCGCCAACCGTCCCGGGCCAGTCCCCCGGTTCGCGGCGACCCAGGCGGCCATGATGCCCGGCTAAGCTAAGTCACTCAGCACTTGATACCCGGAAGGCATCATGTTCACGTTCGACCAGTTGGCCGGTTTCATCGCCGTAGCAGAGGAACTGCACTTCGGCCGGGCAGCCGAACGCCTGAACATGACGCAGCCTCCCCTGAGCCGGCAGATCCAAAAGCTCGAAAAGATCGTCGGGGCCGAGCTCCTGGAGCGGGACAACCGGAAAGTGGAGCTCACCTCCGCCGGACGGACGTTCCTGGACGAGGCCCGCCGGCTCATGGCGCTGGCCGAGCGCGCACCGGCAACAGCCCGCCGGATCGCGTCCGGACGTTCGGGGGTCCTCCGGATCGGCTTCACGGCAGCCAGCGGCTTCAGCATTCTGGGCCCGGTACTGGACGAACTGTCGCGCATCATCCCGGACGTCGACATCGAACTGCACGAACTGGTCACCGGCGAGCAGTTGACGGGGCTGCTGACCGGCGAACTGGACCTGGGCCTCGCCCGCCCGCCCTTCGACCAGGCCACCTTTGACTCGCGCCTGCTTTACCGGGAGTCAATGGTGCTGGCAGTACCCGAAGGGCACCCGCTCTTCCTGCTGGACCGGCCCGTCACCGCCGACGATCTCAACGACGAGCCGCTGATCATGCACTCGCCCACCCAGGCCCGGTACTTCTACGACCTCGTCGTGCGCATGTTCCCCGTCCGGCACGCCAACGTGGTGCACACGGTCAGCCAGATCCTCACCATGGTGTCCCTGGTGGCCGCGAAGCGCGGCCTGGCATTTGTTCCGCACTCGGCCACCACACTGGGCATCCACGGCGTCGGGTTCCTTCCGCTGGAGGGCGGGAACCGAGGGCAGGTGGAACTGCATGCCTTGTGGAACCGGCGGATCACCAACCCGGCACTCTCCCGGCTGCTGCGGGACCTGGGATTCGCCATGGAGTAACCTTCCCTCCCCGCCGGTCGTTCGGGCCGGCCATGGGGAAGGACGGCCGTCCATCATGCCGCAAAGGTATCATAGCATCCGAAAATGCACTTGGACAGGCATCGGAAAGGGTCCCTACGCTGGAACGAACCATCCAGCCTGCCGCCCGCGGCACACACACCGGAGGACCCCGTGGCAAAATACACACCCCAGGAACTGGCGGACAAGCTCAAAGAAGGCCTGCTCTCGTTTCCCGTGACCTCCTTCGACGCGACCCTGCAGTTCGACGAAGAGAACTACCGCAAGCACCTCGCGTGGCAGGCAAGCTTCCCTGTGGCCGGCCTCTTCGCTGCGGGTGGCACCGGCGAAGGCTTCTCCCTCACTCCCGCAGAATCGGAACGGGTGGTGCGCACCGCCGTCGACGAAGTGGGAGCCCGGGTCACCGTGCTGGCATCGGCCGGCGGGTCCACCGCCCAGGCCATCGAAAACGCCAAGGCGGCCGAAGCCGCCGGCGCCGAAGGCATCCTGCTCCTGCCCCCGTACCTGACCGAAGCAGACCAGGCCGGCCTGGCGGAGCACGTCAGCGCCGTATGCCGGGCAACGTCGCTGGGCGTCATCATCTACAACCGCGCCAACGCCATCTACAAGGACACCACCGTGGCAGCGCTGGCCGAACGGCACCGGAACCTGATCGGATTCAAGGACGGCGTGGGAGACCTGGAACACGACGCACGGGTCTACGCCAAGCTCGGCGACCGGCTCTTCTACCTGGGCGGCCTGCCCACCGCCGAAACGTTCGCCTTGCCGCTGCTGCAGCTCGGCATGAGCACCTACTCCAGCGCGATGTACAACTTCGTCCCCCAGTTTGCGCTGGACTTCTACCAGGACGTCCGCAACAACGACCGCGCCGCCGTCAACAAGAAGCTCAACGAGTTCGTGATCCCCTACCTGGACATCCGGGACCGCGTGAAAGGCTACTCGGTGTCCATCGTCAAGGGCGGCCTGGACGCAATCGGCCGTTCAGCGGGGCCGGTGCGCACCCCGCTGCAGAACCTTGCCCCGCAGGACCTCGCGGACCTCAAGGCCCTGATAGCCGCCCTTTCCTGACCCTCAAGAACACCACTCCCAGCACAGGAGAAACCCATGACCCTCACCGGACATTCACTCATCGCCGGCCGGACGGTTGCCGGCGAAGGCAAGACCACCACAGGCTTCAACCCCGCCACCAACCAGGCGCTGGAACCGACCTATTCCCTGCTCACCGCGGACCAGCTCACGGCCGCCACGTCCGCAGCCAAAGCGGCGTTCCCGTCCTTCAGCGCCCTGGACCCGGAACCCCACGCCGCATTCCTGGAAGCCATCGCGGACAACATCGAGGCCATCGGGGATGAACTCATCACCCGTGCCGTGCAGGAAACGGGTCTTCCGGCCGCAAGGTTGCAGGGCGAGCGCGCCCGCACCACCGGCCAGTTGCGGCTGTTCGCCGGCGTGGTCCGCAAGGGCGATTTCCGCGGCGTCCGGATCGACCCCGCCCTCCCCGGCCGCACGCCGCTTCCCCGGGCCGACATCCGCCAGCGCCAGATCCCGCTGGGCCCCGTGGCAGTGTTTGGCGCCAGCAACTTCCCGCTGGCCTTTTCGACGGCGGGCGGAGACACGGCCTCGGCCCTCGCCGCGGGCTGCCCGGTGGTCTTCAAAGCCCACAACGCCCACCCCGGCACCAGCGAACTCGTCGGCCAGGCCCTCGCCAAGGCCGTCAAGGACGCGGGCCTGCACCCCGGGGTCTTCTCGCTGGTTTACGGTCCGGGCGCCGACATTGGCCAGGCGCTGGTTGCCGACCCCGCCATCAAGGCCGTCGGTTTCACCGGTTCCCGGACCGGCGGCACCGCCCTGATGCGCACGGCGGCCGGCCGTCCGGAACCCATCCCGGTCTACGCTGAAATGTCCTCGGTCAACCCTGTTTTCGTCTTCGAAGGCGCCCTCACAGGTGACGTCGACGCCCTCGCCCAGCAGTACGTCGCCGCGGTTACTGGCAGCTCGGGCCAGCTCTGCACCTCCCCGGGCATGCTGTTCGCCCCCGCAGGCGAGGCCGGGGACAAACTCGCTGCCGCCATCGGACGCGCTGTCGCCGCCAGCGCCGGGCAGACCATGCTCACGGAGGGAATCGCCGCATCCTGGAATACCGGAACGGAAGCACTCGGTTCGGCGGCCGGCGTCGAACTGATCGGCCAGGGCACCCCGGGCCCCACCGAAAACGCCCCCGCCCCGGCCATCTTCGGCACTGGCGTGGAGCAATTCGCCACCAACGACGTCCTGCACCAGGAGATCTTCGGCGCCGCGTCCCTGGTGATCCGCTACGCCGGTATCGAGGACCTGCTGCAGGCGGCTTCCCGGATCGAGGGCCAGCTCACCGCCACGCTGCAGCTGACGGAAAGTGACTATCCGGAAGCCGCACGGCTGCTGCCTGTCCTCGAACAGAAGGTGGGACGCATCCTGGTCAACAGCTGGCCGACCGGTGTGGAAGTAGGCCACGCCATGGTCCATGGCGGCCCCTTCCCCGCCACTTCCGACGCCCGCACCACCTCCGTGGGAACCCTGGCCATCAACCGCTTCCTGCGCCCGGTGGCCTACCAGAACCTGCCCCAGGAACTGCTCCCCGAAGCCCTACAGGACACCAACCCCTGGCACCTCAACCGCCGCATCGACGGCGAGGTTGCCCCCGCAGAAAAGTCGGCCGTGGCGGGCGCGTAACCCTACGCGCCCGTTATTACCAGGGCCACGCTGTGGCCGCCGAAGCCGAAGGCATTCACCAGTCCTGCCGGGGCATACCCGGACGGAAGCTGGTGGCTGCTCTCGGTGACGACGTTGAGGTCCACGTCGGGGTCCTGCTCTTCAACGTTCAGCGTCCCGGGCAGCTGTCCCGTCCGGAGGGCTTCGAGGACAACGACGGCGGCCAGCGCACCGGCGCCGCCCAACAGGTGGCCGGTGTGACCCTTCGTGGACGTGACGGGCACGTCGGCGCCGAAGACGGCGTTGATGGCCTGGCCTTCCAGCCGGTCGCCGACGGGCGTGGAGGTGGCATGCGCGTGGACGAACCCGATGTCCTGCGGCTGCATCCGGGCCGAGTCCAGTGCCTTCTGCATGACCCGGCGCTGCATGGCCGGATCCGCGGCCACAATGTCGTTGGCGTCAGACGTCACCGCTCCCCCGGCAACGGCACCAAGGAGTGCGGCGCCCCGGGCACGTGCGTGTGCCTCGCTCTCCAGCACCACCACGGCGGCGCCCTCCGCGAGCACAAACCCGTCCCGGCCGCCGTCGAACGGGCGGGAGGCGCGCTGCGGATCGCCGGCCCGCGTGGACAGGGCGCGGATCTGCGAAAAACCGCTGATCACGAGGTCGTTCACCGAGGCGTCCACGCCGCCGGCAATCACGACGTCGGCCGCGCCGGAGCGGATCAGCTCGGCTGCCTGGACAATCGCCTCAGCCCCGGACGCGCAGGCGCTGACGGGCGTCCGGGCGCCCCCGCGGGCGCCGAGGTCGATGGACACCCAGGCGGCCGGACCGTTGACCATGAGCCTGGTGAGGGTGTGCGGGGAAACCTTGCGCGGCCCGGACTCGTTCAGCGTGCGGTCCTGCTCGATGGTGGAGCCAAGGCCACCGTAGGCGGAACCGATCACCACGGCGAAGCGCTCGGGATCCACGTCCGGGGCGCCGGCCTGCGCCCACGCCTCCCGTGCCGCCACCAGTGCCAGCTGGCCGCAGCGGTCCATCCGCTTCATTTCGCGGGTGCTGAGGTGCTCCGAAAGATCGGCGGTGACCTGCCCGGCGATCTTCACCGGCAACTGGTCCGCCCAGTCCTGCGTCAGCGCCGCAATCCCGGAGCGCCCGTCCAGCAAGGCCTCCCAGGTGTCCTTGACGGTGGAACCGAGCGGATTGATGGTGCCGGCGCCGGTCACCACGGCGCGGAGGGCAGGAGTGTTCACGGGTGCCCTTACTTCGCCGGGTTGTGCGTGCCGATAGGCAGCAACGTCAGGTCCGGGTGGTTCTTCTCGATCCGGCGCAGCGCCCAGACGTCGTTGAACAAGGCGAGGTATTCGCCGTCGGACCGCAGGAGCACCTCCGCGCCGGGGACGTTGGCAAGGGCGGGCATGGCATCCGCCGTCGAGATCCGGGCCAGGGAGTACGGCAGGCGTTCCAGGCGCATGGGGGCGCTGAAGTCGTGCGCCATGCGGTCCTCCACCACCTCGAACTGCATGGGCCCGACGGCGGCAAGCACCGGCGCCTGGTCCCCGCGGAGGTCGGAGCGGAGCAGCTGGATGACCCCCTCATGCTCAAGCTGTTCGATGCCGCGGCGGAACTGCTTGAACTTGCTGGGGTCCTTGGACCGCGCCACCTGGAAGTGTTCCGGAGCGAAGAGCGGGATGGCCGGGTATTCCACCGGTTCCTCAAGGAACAGGCTGTCGCCCACCCGCAGGGAGGAGGCGTTGACCAGGCCAACCACATCCCCGGGGTAGGCCTCGTCGATAACTTCGCGTTCGCGGCCGAAGACCTGCTGCGCGTACTTGGTGGCGAAGGATTTGCCGGTGCGGGTCTGGGTGACCACCATTCCCCGCTCGAAGACGCCTGAGCAGACGCGGATGAAGGCCACATGGTCGCGGTGTGCCTTGTTCATGCCGGCCTGGACCTTGAACACGAAGCCGGAGAACGGTGCTTCCACCGCGCGGGGGGTGCCGTCGATGTCAGGCCGGGGCGCGGCGGGCGGGGCGAAGTCCACCAGGGCGTCCAGCAGTTCCTTGACGCCGAAGTTGAGTGCTGCAGAGCTGAACAGGATGGGGGTGGCCTTGCCCGCATGGAAGGCGTCAACGTCGAACTCAAGGTTGGATTCGATGACCAGCCCGGCTTCATCCAGGGCGTCGGACCAGTTGCTGCCCTGGTTTTCGGCTGCCTCCTCTGGCGTGAAGTACTCCGTGATGGCGATCTGGGCGCCGGCGTTGTTGCGCTGGAACCGGGCGAAGCGGTCGTTGCGGAGGTCCCAGACGCCGCGGAAATCGCCCGAGATGCCCACGGCCCAGGTCAGCGGCATTGGCTGCAGGCCGGTGCGTTCGGTAATTTCATCCATCAGCGCCAGGGCGTCCAGGCCCGGGCGGTCCCACTTGTTGATGACGGTGATGATGGGCAGGTTGCGCTGCTTGCAGACCTCGAAGAGCTTCATGGTCTGGGTTTCCAGGCCCTTGGCGGCGTCCACCAGCATCACGGCACAGTCGACGGCGGCCAGGACGCGGTAGGTGTCCTCGGAGAAGTCGGCGTGGCCGGGGGTGTCCAGCAGGTTGATGACGGTATCGCGGTAGGAGAACTGCAACGCCGCCGAGCTGATGGAGATGCCGCGGTCCTTTTCCATCTGCATCCAGTCCGAGACCGTTTCCCTGCGGTTGGCCTTGCCGCTGGAGGCGCCGGCCGTGCCAATGACCTTCGCGTGCAGCGCCAGCGCTTCGGTGAGCGTGGACTTGCCAGCGTCCGGGTGCGAAATGACAGCGAAGGTCCTGCGGCGGCCCGCTTCCTTATGAATCTCGGAGATCCGGGCGGGGGTCAGGACATCTTGGGACACGGTGCTACTTTCGCTGCGGTTATGGCTGCCCAGGGGCCTGTCGGGTAGTGCGCTGCGACTCAAGGGCGGGGAATGTCATTGGCAAGCGGCCAAAGTACAAGTTTATCGCAGGGCCGCAAACGCGACCCGTCCCGCTTAACGAGCGCGAAACCGGACGTTCAAGGCCACGAAATGCGCACCGGCTAGCTTGGCCGGATGATGCACGGTCCCACCTTCTCCGGCAACCTCTTCTTCGATCCGCTGGCCACCAGCCTCGGCAGCAACCCCATGGCAGGCCTGGCAACCGCCGGGACTGCCGGGCCCGATCCGGCCCGGCACCCCGGGGCGCCGCGGAAACGCGGGGTCCAGTCGGCGGACGAACACAGGGCGCTTCGGGCAGCTTCCCTCTCCAAAGTCAGCAGTGACCTGGAGCGGATGCTCAGGGAGCGTAAACGCTGAAGTTTCCACCATCGTGCCGCGGGAACGGCATGATGTGTTCATGCGCAGCATCGAGTTGGTCTTCGATGGCCCCACCGATTCCCTGGTCAGGGCCGACTGGGCACGGCTTGCGGCCGCCGGCCTCCCGAGCCTGGCGGCGCACTCCTCCCCCAGCAACAGCCCGCATATCACGCTGGCTGCAGGCGCTGGGCTGGAGGCCGGGCCGGATGGCCCCTGGGAGCAGTTGCCCCTGGACGTGACGTTTTCGGGCGCTATCGTTTTCCCAGCGGGGACGGGGAAGTACGTCCTTGCCCGGTCGGTCCTGCTGGATCCGGCCCTCCTGGACCTGCACCGCGCGTTGCACCGTGATGTGTCCGGAGCGCTTCCGCTGACGCGTCCCGGGGCCTGGACGCCGCACGTCACCATTGCCCGCCGCATCGGCGGGCCCCAGCTCGGAACAGCGATGGACCTGCTGGACTTGCGTGTCGAGGGCCGGTGCACGGGCGCCAGGCTCTGGGACGGGAGCACCAGGACCGTGACGCCCCTGGGCAGCGGATCATCCTGAGCAGGGCCCGGCGCCCAGGTCGGCGGGCGGGAAAATGCCCTCCCCGGCGCTTCCCCGGCGGCCACTTTCCCGGCTGTTCCGGGCACCCCCTAATGGGGTACTTTGGGGCTTGTCCGTGCGGAAGTAGCGTTTCTTACCCCTATCATTGAGCTTGCGGGAATCAGCGCACTTTTTGATCCTGCCGGCCAACTGCGGATGCCGGCATTCCCGCTGTCGGCAGTCCGCACCTTTGAAGGGAACTACCTATGGCGCGGAGCCCCGAAGAATCCCTGCGGGCCACTCTGGGCAGGGTGGCCCCCGGAACGCCCCTCCGCGACGGCCTCGAACGCATCCTCCGCGGGCGTACCGGTGCGCTGATCGTCCTGGGCTCTGACCGGACCATCGACTCCATTTGCTCCGGCGGCTTCGATATCGGGATCGAGTTCTCGCCCACCCGGCTGCGCGAGCTTGCCAAGATGGACGGCGCCATCATCTGCGACAAGGACGCCGGCAACATCCTGCGGGCAGCCGTCCAGCTGGTCCCGGACTCAAGCATCGAAACGCAGGAATCCGGAACCCGCCACCGCACGGCGGAACGGGTGGCCAAGCAGACCGGCGTCCCCGTGATCTCAGTGAGCCAGTCCATGCAGATCATCGCCCTCTACGTCAACGGCCTGCGGCACGTCCTGGAGGGGTCCGAAAACGTCCTGGCCCGCGCCAACCAGGCCCTTGCCACCCTTGAGCGCTACCGCGCCCGGCTGGACCAGGTCACCAGCTCGCTCTCGGCCCTGGAAATCGAGGCGATGGTGACGGTCCGGGACGTGGCCGTGACCTTGCAGCGGCAGGAAATGGTCCGCCGCATCTCGGAGGAAATCTCCCAGTACGTCCTGGAACTCGGTGAGGACGGCCGGCTGCTTTCCCTCCAGCTCGACGAGCTCACCGTGGGCCGGGGCCCCGGCAGCGACGTGATCATCCGCGACTACGCCAGCCCCAATGCCTCCGCGGAGGACATCGAGAAGGCCGTCAGCGAACTGGTGAACCTGGGGCCAACCGAATTGATCGACCTGGGCAAAATTTCGGCGATCGTGGGATTCGCCGGCGGCGAGGCCAATCTCGATGCCGTCGTGCAGCCGCGCGGCTACCGGCTGCTGTCCGGCCTGAAGGCTGTTCCCAAAGCCGTGGCCGACCGCCTGGTGGACCATTTCGGTGGCCTGCAGTTCCTGATGGCCGCCACCATTGATGACCTCATGACTGTTGACGGCATCGGTGACCAGCGTGCCCGCACCGTCCGCGAAGGCCTGAGCCGGATGGCCGAAGCGAGCCTCCTGGACCGCTTCCTCTAGGCACTCCCCACCGGCTCCCGCGCACCGCAAACCCCACTACTAAACCCATCGACTGCTGAGCACTTGTCGTTTTCAGCCCCCAAAACGACAAGTACGGAGCAATCGATGGACGGTGGGGTCAGTTCAGCTGGAAGACGGCTTTCGGACTGGCGCGCGAGCCCAGTTTCGCGGTGAAGACGTAGTACGCCCCGCCACCGCCCGGTGCCGCCGAGACGGCCTTGCAGCCATCGGCGCTGCGGTTCCGGCCCCATGGGAAATTGGCAGTTTCGCTGGCGCCCGGGGCAATGACCTTCTCCAGGTCCTCGCTTGACGCCTGGCAGTCCTTGGAGGAGAAGATCCGGTCCGAGCCGCTGGTGACCAGGAACTCCATTTGCGAGGTTCCGATGTTCACTTCGCAGGGCACGGTTCCACCGTTGGTGACCTTCAGCGTGAGCATCGGGTTCTCCCCCGGACCGTAGGCGGCCTTGTCCGTTGATGCCGTCACCGTCACCAGGTTCTGGTCGCACGTGGGTGTGGCGGCGGCAGTGGGCGTCGGAGTGGCTGAGGGAGTGGCGGAGGGCGTCTCGGACGGGGCGGCGGACGGCGTCGGGGAGGCCACCGGGTCAGCGGCGGAAGGTTGGGTGGAGGAAGCCTGCTGGGAGCGGCCCTTGAAAGCAGCGGCCAGGGCGAAGCCGCCCACCACCAGGGCGATCACCAGGAGCAGGGCCCCGCCGGCCACCAGCCGGCGGCGCTTGTACACGGCGGGGCTCGGTTTCCGGGCGCTGCTGGAACCGGATGCCGTGCCGCGTGCTGATGAATTGCCTTGCCTGCCCATCCTCCTAGGCTAGGGAACGCCCCAGGTTCTGCACCGCCACCACGCCGCCGGGCCGCCATCGCTCTGGTCACAACCGGTTTTCAGCGTCCCGGAAGCCATCAACTACAGTGTTGGCATCGACACTCAAACCACCTCCACCACCCCGGCCATGCCCGGCCCGGATGATCTGCGGCAGCTCCATCACCGGATCAACGGCTGGTTTGCCGGCATCGCCCGCGACCTTCCCTGGCGCGAGCCCGACTGTTCCCCCTGGGGCGTGCTGGTCAGCGAGATCATGCTGCAGCAGACCCCCGTGGTGCGGGTGCTTCCCGTCTGGCACGAGTGGCTCAAACGCTGGCCCACCCCGGCCGGCCTGGCCGGGGAGCCCGCGGGAGAGGCGGTGCGGTCCTGGGGCCGGCTGGGCTACCCCCGGCGGGCGCTGCGGCTTCACGCCGCGGCCACGGCAATCGTCCAGGAGCACGGCGGCAAGGTCCCGGACACCTACACAGACCTGTTGGCCCTCCCCGGCGTGGGCAGCTACACGGCCGCGGCGGTTGCCGCCTTCGCGTTCGGCCGCCGGGAAACCGTGGTGGATACCAACATCCGCCGGGTGCATGCACGGCTGGTCTCCGGGACCGCCCTCCCCGCCCCAGCGCTGACCGCGGCGGAGATGCGCCTGGCGGCGGCACTACTACCGGACGACGACGAGACCTCAGTGCGCTGGAACGCTGCGGTCATGGAGTTGGGGGCGCTGGTATGCACGGCCCGGGCACCCAAGTGCGCCGCATGCCCGGTGAAAGACTCCTGCGCTTGGCTCGCGGCGGGTGAGCCGCCGCCGTCGTATGTTCCCAAGGGCCAGGCCTGGCACGGTACCGACCGGCAGGTCCGCGGCGCCGTCATGGCCGTCCTGCGGCTGGCTGATGCACCCGTGCCACCGGAGATGTTCCAGCGCGAACCCGCCGACCTCGGTTTTGCCCCGGAAGGCATCGGCGTGCCGCTGGCCACCCTGCACCGGCTCAACTCCGCACCCGAACAGCTGGAACGGGCGCTGGCCGGGCTGGTCGCGGACGGACTGGCAGAGATGCACGACGGCGGTTACCGGCTCCCGTCCTGACGTACCCGGTACGCCGGACGGGGATGGCATACTTCTTGGTGACCGGAACCGGGGGAAGCCATGAAGATCATTCTGTATATCGTGTGGGCACTGTTCGTAGCCGCGGCCATAGTGGCGCTGGTGCGCTCCATGCGCAAAACCAGGCAGCAACAACAGCAGATGGCGGCCTGGCCCAAGACCCAGGCCACGGTGACCGGGAGCGCCACCGGCTGGACCAGCGGCGTGGGCGGTTCCAACCGGAACCTCCGCTACTTCCCCACCTACCAGTTCACGGACCCGCAGGGCACCCTCTTCATGGGCAAGTCCGAAGTCTCCCTGGCCGAGCAGCCGGTGCCGGGATCGTTCCTGAAGGTGGCGTACAACCCGTCGGATCCCAACGAGTCGCTCCAGGTGTCAACGGAGCCGCGGACCGTCATGGGCTGCCTGATCGCATTCTTCGCCGTCTTTGCCATTGCCCTGTTCTGGTTCATCGGAATTTTCCCGCTCGGCTGAGGGAGCGGCACGTAACGATGTTGCCGCCAATCCTGCAGGCACCGCGCTGCGATGCACCCTGCGGACTTAGCCTGAAAGCATGGGCAGGCCCGGGCTCCTCTTGGCTTTGATCACCACCACGGTGTTCCTGCCTGCGTGCGAACCCGCCCCTGTCGCCTGCCCGGCAATCGCACAGGCCACCGCCGTCGCGGTCACCATCACACCGGACTACGCTCCCCGGGTCGGCAGCCTGCATCTTCGCGCCTGCCAGGACGGTTCGTGCAAGGAGGGGGACCTGGAACTGCGTCCCGGCAGCACCCCGGTCGATCAGGGCTGCGCCGCTGAAACCTGCTCCGCCACGGCCTCGCCCGACGGCACCGCTGTGGGGATGCTCATGCTGGATACCTTGACGGAATCACCCATGGTCCTCACGGCCTCCGGCACCGCCACCGACGGCTCCGCATTGCCCGCGCGGACCCTCGAATTCCACCCGCAGGCGGCTTATCCCTTCGGGAAGCAATGCGGGAAGTTCGTTTCGGCATCGGTCACGCTGGACAGCTCGGGGCTGCATCCGCGGGCCTGAGCCCCGCGACTGGAAGAACGGCTAGAAGAGTGCCGGCTGGCTGAAGGGTTCGCCTGCCGAGGCATCGGGCGAAGCACCGCTGTCCACCGGTTCAGCGCTCCATTCGAACCCAAGTTCCGCGAGCAACTCCTCCACGGAGATCTGGCCGTCCAGCACTTCGATATCCGGGGAGTTGTCTGCAAGCGGCCGTTCCATGGCATTGAGCTTATTGCCAGGAAAGGGCGCAGGGCTCCGGAACACACCGCGGAACACGTGATTGGAGCGTCACGGTTCACCGAAGCCGGACTGCACCAAGGCGCTTACGTAACTCACGGCCCGTTCGGCGTCCGTGCCCCAGGCTTCAACGTGCAGCACCGACCCCTTGCCGGCGCCCAGGGTCATCAGGCCTGTCATGGAGGCGCCGTCCACCCCGTTGATGGTCACTTCAGCGTCCAGGGAGGACAGGCCGCCTGCCATTTTCGCCGCAGGCCGGGCGTGCATGCCGGCCAGGTTTACCAGTTCGAAGTCGCCGGTGCAGTCCGGCGGCGCGCCCCCGCCCGGCCGGTCACCGGCGGCGTCCGCAGAACCCGGCTCCTGACGGCGGGCCGGCCCCAACGCCGCCTCCGCGGCATCCTTGACTGCCCGTACATCCGCCCCGCCCTGGGCAGCCACCGCTGCGGCCACCAAGCCTTCCACCAGGGGGGCATCCGCCAACAGGACGCCTTCGGGATCACCCAGGAACTCGAGTGCCGATTCGGCGGTCATGACGGCGGATCCCAGGTCCGTGAGGACCACTGCCCCATCCCCGCCGGCCTGCTCCAGGGCGGCGAGGACTTTGTCCAGGCTGGTACCGATCCTGCCGTCGTCGGTGCCCCCGGCAGCGAGAAGCACCACGCCAGGTGCCATCTGGGCGGCAAGTTCTATGGCGCCGTCGGCAATCTTTGCGCTGTGGGACACCACCACGATGCTTACGGTCACGCAGCAGCCCCGACTGCCGCACGGAGGATCAGGGCGCTGGACACGGCGCCGGGATCCCGGTGCCCGGCACTTCGTTCACCCAGGTAACTGGCGCGGCCCTTGCGGGCAATGAGCGGATCGGTGGCAACGGCACCGGCCTCGGCAGCTTCCGCCGCCGCCACGAGGACGCCAAGGAGGTCCGCGCTGCCGCCGTCCGCGGCGGCACGGGCAGCGTCAACCGCAGGTGTCCAGGCGTCCACCATCGTCTTGTCCCCGGGCTCCGCCTTCCCGCGCGCCACGATCCCGTCCCGGGCGGCTGCCAGCGCATCGGCCCAGGTGGAGGGCTCAATCTCAGCGGCATCACCCACAGCAGTGGCGGCGCGCAGGAACGCGGTGCCGTAGAGGGGGCCGGCAGCACCGCCAACCTTGGACATGAGGGTCATTGCCGTCATCTTCAGGGCCGCGCCGGGAGTCTCCGGCGTGGATTCGCCGAGCTTGGCCAGGACAGCCTGGAAGCCCCGGTCCATGTTCTCGCCGTGGTCCGAGTCGCCGATGGCCCTGTCCAGTTCGATCAGTTCCACCCGGTGCTCGGCCATGGCCTGTGCGCAGAGGGTCAGCCATTTCACGGCCCAGCCCGCATCCAGCACCATGGTTTACATTCCCCAGCGCAGGGCAGCGGTGTGGACCGGAGCGTCCCACAGTTCGGTCATTTGGTCATCGAGCCTGAGCACCGTGATGGAGCAGCCCTGCATCTCCAGTGCGGTGATGTAGTTGCCCACCAGTGAACGCTCCACCGTGGCGCCGGCCTCGGCCAGCACCTGGACGGCCCGCCGGTACACGATGTAGAGCTCGCTCAGCGGGGTGCCGCCCATGCCGTTGACGAACAGCAGCACCTTGTCCCCGGCGGTGATGCCCAGGTCGGCAAGCACGGGTTCGAGCAGGCGGTTGGTGATGCTGTCTGCGTTTTCCATGGGGATTTTGTGCCGGCCCGGCTCGCCATGGATGCCGATGCCGATTTCGATCTCGTCGTCGGCAAGGTCGAAGCTCGGGGTACCGGCATGGGGAACGGTGCAGGCCGACAGCGCCACGCCCATGGTCCTGACGTTGGCATTGACCTTCTCGGCCACGGCGGCCACGGCATCGAGGTCGTCGCCGCGTTCCGCTGCGGCTCCGGCGATTTTTTCCACCAGGACCGTGCCGCCCACTCCACGCCTGCCGGCTGTGTAGAGCGAGTCCTCCACTGCGACGTCGTCGTTGACCAGGACGGTGCGGACGCTGATTCCTTCGGCCTCGGCGAGCTCGGCCGCCGTCTCGAAGTTCAGGACGTCGCCCGTGTAGTTCTTGACGATGTGCACCACGCCGGCACCTGAGTTGACCGCCTCGGTGGCCGGAAGGATCTGGTCCGGCGTAGGCGAGGTGAATACGGCCCCCGGCACGGCGGCGTCGAGCATCCCTTTCCCCACATAGCCGGCGTGCAGTGGCTCGTGGCCGCTGCCTCCGCCGGAAACCAGCCCCACCTTGCCGGCCACAGGCGCATCCTTGCGCGTGATGTAGGTGGGGTCCTCGCTGACCGTGACGAGTTCGGCGTAGGCCAGGCCAAACCCCTGGACGGCTTCCTCGACGACGGATCTGGGATCGTTGATGAGTTTCTTCATGGCGGGGCTCCTGGCTGCGCTCCTGGAGGATGTGTTTTTCGACCCTACTACCGGGGCTGCCGCCGGCGGTAGGTTCGTCCGTCTCCGTTTTCCCCGGACACCGGCCCCGGACGCAGCAAAGGGACAGCCCCCAATGACTGTCCCTTTCCTGAGGCCCCCCATATCCGGCCGTGGATAGTTTATCCATCAATTCGAATAATGCAAAGACGGGTCATCGCCTCCCCGCCGGGACGCCGTTCAGAGAATGCGGATCATCCGGGTGTTGCCCAAGGTGTTCGGCTTGACGCGTGCCAGGTCAAGGAATTCGGCAACGCCTTCGTCGTGGGAGCGCAGGAGCTCCGAGTACACTTCCGGGTCCACCGCCGACTGATCGGCCATCACTTCGAAGCCATGCCGCTTGAAGAAATCCACCTCGAACGTAAGGCAGAAGACCCGGGCCACGCCGAGGGCCCGGGCCTCCTCCAACAGGTCCTCCACCAGGACATGCCCCACGCCTTTGCCCCGCCATTCCCCGGAGGCTGCGAGGGTGCGGATTTCGGCAAGGTCCTCCCACATGACATGGAGCGCCCCGCAGCCGATCATTTCGCCATCGCTGGACTCGGCGATCCGGAACTCCTGGAGGCTCTCGTAGTAAGCCACGGTCTCCTTCGCCATCAGGATGCGTTCCTCGGCCAACGGCGCCACAAGCTTCTTGATGGCCGGGACGTCGCTGGTGCGGGCAGGGCGGATATGGAAGGAGTCAGTCACAAAGCCATCCTACGAGGCGAAGGCTTTCGGCTCGGTGACTGCGGCATTTCCCGCGTGCTCGCTCGTTCCTCGCTTGGACGCACGCTACGTAAATGCCCCAGCCCCCTTCACCTCGGCGTCTTTCCCATCGAGCGATGATTTGTGCCTCTTGACGGAAAACTAGAGGCCAAGTTCTGCCGGCAGGGGCCGCTCCTGGCCCAGGACGTTCCTGGCCAGGAACCACTCCACCACCTGGTACCAGACCTTGGCGTGCTGGGGTTGGAGGATCCAGTGGTTCTCGTCCGGGAAGTACAGGAACCGGTGTGGCGTCTGCCCCTCGTCGTCCGCGGCCAGCCTGGACTTGGACAGCAACTCGTACCAGAGGCGCAGGCCCTCGCCGATGGGCACGCGGTAGTCCTTGTCGCCATGGATCACCAGCATGGGGGTGCTGATGTTTTCCACGTGGAGATGCGGGGAGTTCTCCCGCGCCATCTCCTCGGTCATTTCCTTCAGCCAGTACTGCGAGGCATCCGTGGTGGGGCCAAACTGGTCCAGGGCCCACAGGCTGGCGTGGGTGACCACCGCCTTGAACCGGTCCGTGTTGCCCGCCACCCAGTTGGCCATGTAGCCGCCAAAGGAGCCCCCCATCGCAGCGGTCCGCGTCTGGTCGATGTCCGGGCGTTCCACGGCGGCGTCCGTGACGGCCATGAGGTCGGTGAACGGCGCCTTGCCCCACGAACCCCAGCCGCGCTGGATATACGACTGGCCGTACCCGGTGGATAAGGCCGGATCCGGGAGCAGGACGGCGTAGCCCCTGGCCGTCAGGAGCCAGGGGTTCCAGCGCCAGGTCCAGGCGTTCCAGGAGCCCAGCGGACCGCCGTGGATCCAAAGCAGAAGCGGCGCCGGGGACTCGGCAGAGGCACCCTCGGGCAGTGCCAGGTACGCGGGGACGCGTGAACCGTCGGACGCGGTGGCTGCGATGCGCTCGAGCCGCCCGGGGTACGCCGGGCGTTCGGCCGGGGCGGGCAGGCGGGTGGTTTCCCCGGTGGCCAGGTCAATGCGCACGGCCTCGGCAGGGAACGCATACGAGCTGCGGAGGGCGTAGGCGTGACGCCCCTCAGGCGAGATGACGACGTCGGTATAAGCCGCGGCGTCCTGCGTCACCCGGCTGACGCCCACCTGCGCGGCAGCGGACGGAACACTGATCCGGAAAATGGGCGAGGCGCCGTCGTCGTCAGCCGTGACAAGGATGGCCGAGCCGTCTGGAAGCCAGGCCGCGGGCTTGGCCCAGCGGTCCCAGTCGGGGGCGAGGGGCTGCAAGCCGGCGGCGCTGTCGACGGCGGCCCCACCGGACACGTCGAGCAGGTGCAGTTTGATCTCGGGCGCCCGGTGCGGGGTCGAGTCGGATTCGCTGACCACCACGAGCGTCCTGCCGTCAGGGCTGACCGGCCCCGGAAAGTAGCTCATGCCCTCGTGGTCCAGCAGCACCTTGAGGCCGCCCGAGGCCACATCGACAGCCACCAGGGCGGACCGGCTGTCCGCCCTGGCGAGGGGCCGGGTGTAACTGCTGTAGATGGTCTTCCCGTCCGGGCTGGCCACGGTTTCCGCTTCGCGCAGCCGGGGACCGGCGTCTGGAGTGAGGTTGCGAAGGGCCAAGGGAGCGGTGGCGTCAACCGTGGCGGGCTTGCCGGGCGCCTGGTCCTCCCCCGGCTCCACCGCAAAGATGCGCGGCTGGGCCGGCCCCAGGTCCGCGTCCCAGTAGCGGACCGGGTATTCGCTGTGCAGGATGGCCGAGACCTTCTTGTCCTTCCGGGACTTGCGCCGCTCGGCGTCGTCGCCTTCGTCGGCGGATCCGGCCAGGACCTCCGCCGTCACGAAGGCTGCGTCGGCGTCCCTGGCCGTCATGATGCGGCTGATGCCGCCGGCTCGGCTGAGGACCACCCGGGCCTCGCCGCCGTCGGCCGGAAGCATCCAGAGCGCATTGACCGGCTCCTCGTCCGGGCTGTCCGGGTCCGGCCGTGCGGAGGTGAAGTACACGTCACCGTTGGCCGCGAAGGCGGCACCCGCTTCGCCCTTGGCGCTGCGGGTGATGCGACGGGCGTGTTTCTGCCCTGCGGGGTCCAGCTCCCACAGCGCCGTGGCGAATTCGGTGCCCTTGCCGTTCAGGGTGCTGACGGTGGTAACCAGCCGCGAGCCGTCCGGGCTCAAGGCCAGGCCGCTTACCCGTGGGATGGAGAGATAGTGGTCGAGGTCGTGGAAGGAGGTCGGTGGTTGCTCATCCGGGATCACCGGTTCCAAGTTAGCCATGCCCCGATTCAACACGGTTTGTGCCGCCGGTCACAACGCGAAAGCCCCGCCGCTCCTTGTGAACTGGTCCCCGAAAGTTGGACTCGCAAATACGATGTCATCACTTTAGCTGCTAGCGATCGACTAGGCGGCGACGGTTCTTTCCTGAGTGCGATGGAACTGTCGCCGCCTAGTCGTATGCGCTCAGCGATGTGTCGTGGAGCAGGTGGCGTATTTTTGGGTGTTCTCACTGGCGCTTTGGTCAACTACGCTCTGCCTAATGGAGCCCTTGGACCAGCGCAGCTCGGCCGTCATGCAGTCCGCTAGCCACAACCACCAGGGCACTGACTGCTGTTGGCGTGTGAGGGGGATGTTTTGACTCGGCGATCCAAATGGATATGGGTAGTCACGGTAATCGCGCCTTGTGCAGGGGCGCTTGTGGGGTTTCTTTTGGGCGGGCAGAACGGGGCCCTCGTGGGTTTTAGTTCGGCCCTCGCGCCCATCATTGTGATGCATATCGGACTGAGAACCGAACCCCGCGGCGCCTCAAAATCTTTGAGGGAGGAAAGATCTAAGGACGTGGACTGATCAAGGAACCGGCTCAAATCCCCCGGGATCAACCGGGTGCCCGGACCCGGACGATGAATTTATCGGCAGATTCACGCAGCGCTGGCCGCTGCACGGTACTGAACGGGGCTTAGGCCGTTGAGCCGCATGGAGATTCTTTCGTGGTTGTACCAATGAATGTATTGGTGCAGAGCTGCAGTCAGGGCGGCAGCGTTAATGAATCGAACGCGGTGGTAGAGCTCTTCCTTAAGATGGCCGAAGAAATTCTCCATGACCGCATTGTCATAGCAGTTGGCTTTGCGGGACATCGATTGGATCGCGCCAGCGTTCGTCAGGAGTAAGCGCCAAGAGGTGTGCTGGTATTGGAATCCCTGGTCAGAGTGCACGAGTGGCTTCTGCCCATCCCCCAACATAGCCAATGCGCCGCGCAGTGACGAGTTCGTCAGCTCCAGATTCGGCGAAGCTCCGAGGGAGTACGAGATGATCTGTCTGTCGAATAGGTCCATAACCGGTGAGAGGTAGAGTTTGCTGTCGCCCACGCTGAATTCGGTTACATCGGTCACCCATTTTTGATTCGGTGCATCCGATTCGAATTGGCGTTTCAACAGGTTCGGTGCAACAACGCCTTGCTCGCCTTGGTAGGAGCTGTAGCGCTTCCTGCGCCGAACTTTGCAGGCCAGCTGCAGTGAGCGCATCAGCTTCAGTACGGTCTTCTTGGCCACTGTCCAGCCTTGCTTGAGTAGTTCGACATGGACACGGCGGTGCCCGTACCGGGAACAGCTCTTCTGAAAGATGCTCGCGACGGCGGCCTTGAGGTCTGCTTGTGGATCAGGGGCCAGGAGTCGAGCTTGGTGATAAAAGAACGTGGACCGGGGAAGGCGGGCAACGTCCAACAGGACTTCCAACCGGTGTTCAGCCTTGAGAGCGATGACAGCGCGGACCTTTAACGCTGTACCTTGTCCCTCAAGGCGTTTACTTTTCCCAGGAATGCCACCTCAGCCCGCAAGCGCTCATTCTCGCGGCGCAACCGTTGCAGCTCCGACTCCGGCTCCGCCGCCTGGGAAAGTGACTTCGGACGGCCCGGTGATTTCGGGCGCAACCCGTCTTCACCCTCGTTGCGGTATGTCCGTGTCCACTTCTTGATCAGATCGGGTGAGGAGAGCTGGAGCTCCTTCGCCAGGGCGACCTGACTCTCACCCGACTGAAACCGGCGCACCGCGGCGAGCTTGAACTCAAACGTGAACTTCCGCTTGGTGGATTTGGTCACTAGCGCCGTACCTCCGCGAACTCTCCAAAGGTTGTAGATGCGGTACACAGCCTTTGAGCGAACCCCCAGGCTCGTCGCCGCTGACTTCGGACCCCAACCAATTTCGAACAAGGCTACCGCGGCCTCGCGTTGTTCCTCAGATAGCGAACTACTGTCCTGCATAAAGCTGCTCCCCGAAAGTAAGGACTGATTTTGTCAGTCCAACTTTCGGGGAGCAGTTCAGATTCAGTTTCGACTTCCGGGGAGCAGTTTTGCGTTCAAGTAGTTCTTTGTCGGCC
>NZ_JARVSF010000035.1 GCF_030209355.1 Pseudarthrobacter sp. fls2-241-R2A-127 | reverse complement strand
TTCCAACGCTACTCAGACTGGCTCAACACCAATTGACAGCTATAGGAGCATCATTCAGACCTGCAGCCGCCCCGAGCGAAGTCGGGGAAAGCCGGTCCGCCTAAGCCCACCGGCTGCCAAAGGCTGCCCAAAGGGTCTCACACCGCAAAAGCCGCCCGCCGTCGTCGTACATCCCCGATGCGGACTTTCCTTTCCGCCCCCAAATATCCCGCGCCGAAAGGAACTTGTGCGGCGCAGCGGAATGCGCGGCTCTCACTGGTGCGGACAAACAGCTGCCGCTTAAAAGAAATTCGGCCGCCATGAGGTAGTGACGCCGTTGTTACTACCTCATGGCGGCCGAAGCTGAGCCGGGTACGTCCCGGCACCCCCGTCTCCCGGACAAGCAGGGGAGAGGGGAGGGAGCGTCAGATGGTGACGGCCCCGTTTGCGGTTTCAAACGTGACGGACAGAATACCGGGGGTGCCGTGCGGGGCCACCCATTCAACCGCAACGTCCTCAAGCGGTTTTTCCACCGGCTCGCCGAGCCATTCGGTCACCCGCGACGCGGAGCCTGCAATGGTCAGGCAGCTCATCTTGAGGTTGCTCTCGTAGGCGTTGGAGGGGTGCAGTGACGGGTCGCCCTCCCATTTGAGCATGTAGGGGACCTGGGGGTCTGCGATAAGGCCCAGGATGCCGATCTGCTTCCACACAAGCTCGCGGCCGTCCGGGAACTTGCGGTTGCCGTTCACGGCGGCGCGGCCAAGGCGTTCTTCGAATGGAGCGAGGTCGTCCACTTCGACGCACCAACCCATCCAGCCGCCACCCGCAGCCGAACGGGCACGCACTGCCTGTCCGAACGGTGCCTTGTCCGAAGCCGGGTGGTCCAGGACCTCCACCACTTCGAGGTATTTGTGCCCTGCGAGGGGGATGATCATATTCCGGGTGCCGAACCGGGGATGGACCCCGCCCTTCACTGCCTCAACGCCGAGGGCAGTTGAAATACGTTCGGTTGTGGCCGCGAGGCCATCGTGTTCACAGGCGTAAGAGACGTGATCCATGCGCATGGCAACATCTTGGCACTTTGTGATCAGGCTCTCAGCTAAGGGTACCCTTACTTGGATTTTGTGCTCCGCTCATGATGAAAGACCGCCCCTGCAGCCCGGCCTAACCGGCGATGTAGTAGCCGAAGGTGTCGGCAATGAGTTGGACGGTGCCGGCGGAGTTGTTGGTCAGGGCGATGGTTCCGTCGGCGGCGACGGGGGTGATGACCAGGTTGGGGGTGGTTTGGTCGGTGGTGAAGTTGAGGTTGGAGGTTCCGGGGTCGGGGGTGCCGCCGGCGTGGACGGTGATGTTGCCGAAGCTGGTGGGTGCGGTGGCGGTGACGTTGACGGCGACGGCGGACACTCCGGTGGTGGGGATTCCGCCGCGGCCGGTGACGGAGACGCGGATGGTGGCTCCGGGGGCGACGGGGCCGCTGATGCCGCCGGTGCCGTAGCGGGTGTCGAGTTGCCGGAAAGGCGCTTGGGAGGAGAAGGTGCCCGGGTCCACCGGGGCCCCGGCGATGTAGTAGCCGAAGGTGTCGGCGATGAGTTGGACGGTGCCGGCGGAGTTGTTGGTCAGGGCGATGGTTCCGTCGGCGGCGACGGGGGTGATGACCAGGTTGGGGGTGGTTTGGTCGGTGGTGAAGTTGAGGTTGGAGGTTCCGGGGGTGGGGGTGCCGCCGGCGTGGACGGTGATGTTGCCGAAGCTGGTGGGTGCGGTGGCGGTGACGTTGACGGCGACGGCGGACACTCCGGTGGTGGGGATTCCGCCGCGGCCGGTGACGGAGACGCGGATGGTGGCTCCGGGGGCGACGGGGCCGCTGATGCCGCCGGTGCCGTACCTGGTGTCCAGTTGCCGGAAAGGCGCCTGGGAGGAGAAGGTGCCCGGGTCCACCGGGGCCCCGGCGATGTAGTAGCCGAAGGTGTCGGCGATGAGTTGGACGGTGCCGGCGGAGTTGTTGGTCAGGGCGATGGTTCCGTCGGCGGCGACGGGGGTGATGACCAGGTTGGGGGTGGTTTGGTCGGTGGTGAAGTTGAGGTTGGAGGTTCCGGGGTCGGGGGTGCCGCCGGCGTGGACGGTGATGTTGCCGAAGCTGGTGGGTGCGGTGGCGGTGACGTTGACGGCGACGGCGGACACTCCGGTGGTGGGGATTCCGCCGCGGCCGGTGACGGAGACGCGGATGGTGTCTCCGGGGGCGACGGGGCCGCTGATGCCGCCGGTGCCGTAGCGGGTGTCCAGCTGCCGGAAAGGCGCCTGGGACGAGAAAGCCCCCGGCAGGCTTGGGTTGGCTGCCACATGCAACAGTTTGTTGGGCGTGCCGGCGCCGGCACCGGCAACCGTTCCTTGAACGGCAGCCGACAGGACGGCGTCCGTCACCTGCGAAGGAGTGTAGAGCGGGTGCTGGGAGAGGATGCGGGCTGCCGCGCCGGCAACGTGCGGCGAAGCCATGGAGGTACCGCTCAGCGATGCCGTGGCCGTCGACGACGTATTCCAGGCGGAGGTAATGCCCACCCCCGGAGCGTAAAGGTCCACGCACTGGCCGTAGTCGGAGAACGACGCCTGCCGGTCCGACGAGTCGCTGGCCGCCACAGTCAGGGCCGACGGGACGCGGGCGGGCGAGGCCGTGCAGGCGTCCGTGGCCGAATTCCCGGCCGCGACAACGACGGAGATTCCATCGTCGACGACGTTCTGGACGGCGGTGTCAAGGAGGCTGCTGGCCGGTCCGCCCAGGCTCATGTTCACCACGGCCGGAGTCCCCGCCGCATGGTCCCCGGCGATCCAGTCGAGTCCGGCGATGATGTCCGAGTAGTAACCGGACCCGTCGCAGGCCAAGGCCCGCACGGGCACGATCGTGGCAGATTTGGCCACCCCGTAGACGGTTCCGGCGATGATCCCGGAGACGTGGGTGCCGTGTCCGTTGCAGTCATTTGTTCCGCCGCCGTCGGAGAGCGCTGTCCAGCCCGCTGCAACACGTCCGCCGAAGTCCACGTTCGAGGCGAGGACTCCGGTGTCAACCACGTAGGCGCGGACACCGAGGCCGGAGCTGTCATAGGTGTAGCCGCCGGAGAGCGGCAACGTCTGCTGGTCCAACCGGTCCAGGCCCCACGGCGCGGGCTTTTCCGTGTCGGAGATCGTCGATACAGCATCGGGTTCCACGGCGGTTGCCTTGCCGGACCGCAGCAGTGCCGTGGCTTGCGCCGACGTGGCTGTGATCGCCGCCCCGTGCAGGGCCTTGCTGAACGTGCGGCCGACGGCGACCCCTTGGGCATGCAGGTCGCGCACCGCCGTGGGGACGTCGGTTCCCGCCGCGAACTGGACCAGGTAACGGCCGCTGGTGCTGTCGGGAGCGGCCGCGGGCGGGGTGGGCGCGGCTGCCTGCACCGGTACACCGCTGGAGCAAAGCACGACGACGGACAGCAGTGCGGCGCCGAAGGCCAGGCGCAAAGTTTGGGGCAACGGAGTCGTGTTCCTTTGGTGCGTGGCCGCGGGCAGGGCCGGTGGGGGGTTTCCGGGTACCAAGGTATCCGAGCGGAAGGGCAGGGCGGCCGAACCTCGGGCGATCCTGCGCATTATTTGTGGAACCTTGGAAAACCTCCGCATGGCACTGCCATTGCGCCGCGGATCCGGCCCATGAATCGATGGCTGCCGGGTCCGCGCACGGGGGCCCACGTCATGGCCAGGACCATGTTCGTCACAATGCTGTTCCCGGCCGCAGGGTTGTTCTTATACTGGGCGCAGGTCATGAGTGCCAGCGCCAAGCCCCGGCTCGCTGGCCGGCAACCCTCCATCCGCGGTGGGGTGCCCCGGGTGAGGACCAGGCTGTCCGGCAAGAGCCGGAAGCAAGCGCGGCCCGTGGTGCTCCCTGCATGCCGGGCCCATGTCAAAGGAGATACGCATGTCCAACGGATGGTCCTTCGAAACCCGCCAGATCCACGCCGGCCAGGAACCGGACAGCGCCACGGGAGCCCGTGCCCTGCCCATTTACCAGACCACGTCTTTCGTGTTCCCCAGCGCGGAGAGCGCGGCCAACCGCTTCGCGCTGGCTGAGCTGGCGCCTATTTACACCCGGATCGGCAATCCCACCCAGGACGCCGTGGAGCAGCGGATCGCCAGCCTTGAAGGAGGCCTCGCGGCGCTGCTGCTGAGTTCCGGCCAGGCCGCAGAGACTTTCGCGGTGCTCAACATCGCCGAGGCCGGCGACCACATCGTGGCCAGCCCCAGCCTGTACGGCGGCACCTACAACCTGTTTGCCCACACCTTGAAGAAGTTCGGCATCTCGGTCACGTTCGTGGAGGATCCGGACAACCTGGACCAGTGGCGCGCAGCGGTGCAGCCCAACACCAAGCTGTTCTTTGGCGAGGTGGTGTCCAACCCGCGCCAGGACGTCCTGGATATCGAAGGCATTTCGCAGGCGGCCCACGACGCCGGCGTTCCCCTGATCGTGGACAACACGCTGTCCACTCCCTACCTGATCCGGCCGCTGGAGTGGGGTGCGGACATCGTGATCCACTCCGCCACCAAATACCTGGGTGGACATGGCTCGGCTATCGCCGGCGTGATCGTCGATTCCGGCAAGTTCGACTTCGGCAAGGACCCCGAACGGTTCCCGGGCTTCAACACCCCGGACCCCACTTACAACGGACTGGTCTACGCGCGGGACCTGGGTGAGGGCGGGGCACTGGGTGCCAACCTTTCCTACATTCTCAAAGCCCGTGTCCAGCTCTTGCGCGACCTCGGCTCGGCAGTCTCGCCGTTCAACGCCTTCCTGATTTCCCAGGGCCTGGAAACGCTGAGCCTGCGGGTGGAACGGCACGTCTCCAACGCCACGGAAGTGGCGCGCTGGCTGGAAGCAAGGGACGACGTCGAATCGGTCGCCTACGCGGGGCTGCCGTCCAGCCCCTGGTACGAGCGTGGCCGCAAGTACGGCCCCAAGGGGACCGGCGCCGTCGTCGCCTTCAACCTTGCCGGCGGCGCGGAGGCGGGCAAGCGTTTCGTCGACGCGCTGGAACTGCACTCCCACGTGGCCAACATCGGTGACGTGCGCTCCCTGGTCATCCACCCGGCGTCGACCACCCACAGCCAGCTCTCGCCCGAGCAGCAGGTGGCGGCCGGGGTCAATCCCGGGCTGGTTAGGCTGTCGGTCGGCGTGGAGCACATCGACGACATCCTGGCCGACCTTGAGGCCGGTTTCCGCGCGGCCAAGGGCGCCGCTGGCCCCTGATCTCCAGCGCTCGGCGGCACTGCCGGCCGGCAACGCCGGGAAGTCACAACCAGTCACACTCTTGGCTTGGACCGGGGGGTGTTTCGTACACTCGAACCAGGTCATGAGTGCCAGTGACAGCCCCGGCTTGCTGGCCGGCAACCCTCCTTCCGCGGTGGGGTGCCCCGGGTGAAGACCTGGCCTGCCGGTCAAATGACGGCAGGCAAGCGCGTAGAAGAGGTCTTGCCATGACGGTTACCGTCGCCCGTACCACCATTCCAGAACACGGAGTTGTCCGCTACGCCTCCATTGGAGGACTCGAACTGGAGGGCGGCGGCTACCTGCCGGATGTCACCCTGGCGTACGAGACCTGGGGCACGCTGAATGCGGACGGCAGCAATGCCATCCTGATCGAGCATGCCCTGACCGGCAGCACCCATGTGACCCGGGGCGATACCGATGAAGAGGGCTGGTGGGAACAGCTGGCAGGTCCCGGCGCTCCCGTAGACACAGACCGTTTCTTCGTGGTGTCCATCAACATCGTGGGTGGTTGCTACGGATCCACGGGACCGTCATCGCCTGCCCCGGACGGGGCACCCTGGGGATCCCGGTTCCCGCTGGTCACTCTGCGGGACAGCACCGTTGCGGAGGCCCGGCTGGCGGACCAGCTGGGCATCGGGAGCTGGTACGCCGTCCTTGGCGGTTCCATGGGCGGTGCCCGCGCCCTGGAGTGGGCCGTGACCTACCCCGACCGGGTGCAACGCTGCGCCGTCATCTCCGTCGGCGCTGCCAGCACGGCCGAACAGATCGCCTTTGCCCAGGCCCAGACCCTGGCCATCCGCCAGGATCCGAACTTCAACGGCGGGGACTACTACGGCGGCCCGTGCCCGGAAGACGGCCTGGCCCTGGCCCGGCGCATTGCCCACATCACGTACCGGTCCGCCGCGGAACTGGAAGGGCGCTTCGGCCGGGAACCCCAGGCCCCCGAGTCGCCCCTGCGTGGCGGGTTGCTGGCACGCCGTGGACGCTATCAAGTGGAAAGCTACCTGGACCATCAGGGCACGAAGCTTGTCCGCCGGTTCGACGCCAACAGTTACATCGCCCTCACCGAGGCGCTGATGAGCCACGATATCTGCCGGGGCCGCGGGCCTTTGGCCGAAACCCTGGCGTCTTCCACTGCCCGGTTCTTCGTTGCCGCCGTGGATTCCGACCGGCTCTACTTCCCGTCCCAGTCCCGCGAATTGGCCCAGGCCCTGCCTGGTGAGGTCGACGTGCACATGATTCAGGCACCGATAGGCCATGACGGCTTCCTGACCGAAATCGGACAGCTGGGGCACCAGCTCCGGACCACGTTCCTGGCCTAGCAGCGCCCGCTGGATCGCGGCAGCCGCCGGTGCAGCAGTGCAGCGGCGCCGGTGCAGCCGTGCGGCCCCGCCGGTGCGGCGCTGCAGCCGCGGCGGAGAAGAAGTACGGCATGATCGTGTCATGAAAGCCGCCGTCCTGTACTCCACCTTTCCCGCCGTCGGACAAGTCCAGGGAAAGCAGACCTACGCCGACGCGCGCCCACTGGTGGTGCAGGAACTGGACCAACCCCGGCCGCGTGCCGGTGAGCTTGGAGTTGCCATCACCTATTCGAGCCTGTGCCATTCTGACCTCTCGGTGGTGGACGGCTCCCGGCTCCGGCCGCTTCCCATGGCCCTGGGCCACGAGGCCGTGGGGCGGGTGGTATCCGTGGGCGAGGGCGTGGCGGATGTCTCCGTAAGAGACCGCGTTGTGCTGGTCTTTGTGCCCAGCTGCGGCCACTGCCGGGCCTGCAGGTCCGGAAAGCCCGCGCTCTGCCACCAGGCAGCAGAGGTCAACGGCTCCGGTGACCTGCTGCACGGACCCGCCTTGCTGCGCACGCCGGCGGGGGAGCGCATCAACCACCATTTGGGCGTCTCGGCGTTTGCTGATTACGCCGTGGTGGCGCGGGAGTCGGTGGTGGTGATTGACGACGACGTACCGGACACCGTGGCGGCGATGTTTGGTTGCGCCGTGCTCACCGGAATGGGAGCCGTGCTCAATACTGCCGGCGTCACTCCGGGACAGTCCGTGGCAGTCTTTGGCCTCGGCGCAGTAGGCTTGTCCGCCGTCATGGCGGCCCGCCTCGCCGGGGCCGCCGCCGTGGTCGCCATCGATCCGAACCAGGGCAAGCACCACCTGGCAATGGCGGCCGGTGCTACGGCGGTGGGGACGCCTGGCGAGGCGGCCCGGCTGATTGGAGAGGCCTCCGGTGACGGGTGGACGTTGCCGTTGAAGCAGTCGGCTCGGCCGGCGTGATCGCCACCTGCCTGGACCTGGTGACGCGGGGCGGTGCGGTTGTGTCGGTGGGCCTGCCCCATCCGTCCGCCGAACTAACAGTTCCCGCACTGCAGTTCGCAGGGGCCGGCAAACGACTCCTGGGCTCGTACATGGGTGATGCGGTTCCCGGCCGCGACATCCCGGCCTATCTTGGCTACTGGAGGGAAGGCAGGCTCCCGGTGGAACTGCTGCACACCGACACCCGGCCGCTGGCCGAAATCAACGAAGGCCTGGATGCGCTGGCGTCGGGGCCGGTGGTAAGGCGGCTGTTCCGCGCCTAGGCGTGGTGGTGCCAGGCATTCAGCCGTTCATGATCTCGCCGCGGCGCTTCATGTAGTCCTCCATGGACATTTCCCCGTTGCTGTACTGCTGGTCCAGTTCTGCGAGCTTCCGGGCACGGAATCCCTGGTGCGCTCCCGGTGGGGGAGCGGCCGGGCCAGACGGCGGGCCGGCCGGCGTATTGCCCGGACCCTGCTGCTGGCCGGGGAATTGCTGGGAGTACGGCTGCTGCTGGCCGGGGAACTGCTGGAAGGGTGGTTCCTGGGCAGCGCCGGACCGGGGGTCAGGCATGGGCGGCTGCCCGTACTGGTACGGCCCCGGCTGGGAACCGCCCCTGGGCCCGTACTGGTTAAAGCCGCCGGACATGTAGTCCTGCTGGGTGTAGCCGTCGCGGGGCTGGTTGCTTTGCGGCCCTGCGGACCCGGGATACTGGCCCGAACCGGGGAATCCGCCCGGCCCGTACTGGCCAGGGTACTGGCCGGGCAAGCCCTGGTCCCGGTCGCGCCGCGCCATGGACCGCCGGTACATCCGCATGGCCGTGGGCACAACGAAGGACAGGATGATGATCCACAAAAACAAGCTGCTCACGGTGCCGCGCCTCTCGAAGGTTGTCCTTCCAGCCTAACCCCGGGCGGTGCTACCGGCGGCTGGGTTCCGAAGTTCCCAGGGGACCCTCACCGGATCCCAAGGGAACACCCGGGCCGAAGACGGGGCCCGGCGTCGGCCGTTTTGCCGTGATGCCGTCACCGGAGGACTGGTGCCGCAACCGGCGCAGCACCCAGGGCACGAAGTATTCCCGCGCCCACACCAGGTCCCCGGTCCTTGCCTCGCGCCAGGTCCGCGGGGGGAGGGCCTTGGGCTGGAGCGGTTCCAGGGAGTGCTCCACATTGAGCGAGTCCAGCACCATGGCCGCGATGGTGTGGTGCCCCAACGGGGAGAAATGCAGCCTGTCCTGGTCCCACATCTGCGGATCGCTCAGCTGCCGGAGGGACCACATATCGGCGATGACAGCATCATGCCGGGCCGCGACAGTCCGCAGGTTCTCGTTGTAGATGGCCACCTTGCTCCGGATCCTGCCCAGGACCGAGGACCCGGTATCCGGACCGTTGAAGAGGACCACGGTGGCTCCGCCACTGGTCAGGATCTGGACCACGGAATCGAGCTTCTCGGCCAGGACGTCGGGGTCGCCGCCAGGGCGGATGAGGTCGTTGCCGCCAGCGGACAGGGTGACCAGGTCCGGCTTCAGTTCCAGGGCCGGAGCCAGCTGCTGGTCCACAATCTGCTGCAGGAGCCGGCCGCGGACGGCGAGGTTGGCGTACGCGAAGTCGGGCTTGGTACGGCCGAGTTCTTCGGCCACCCTGTCGGCCCAGCCGCGATGGCCGCCGGGGCTTGAGGGCTCAGGGTCGCCGATGCCCTCGGTAAAGGAATCGCCCATCGCCACGTACCGGCTCCAGGGGTGGGAACCGGGGAGCACGGACGGGGTCTGGATGGCACTTGCGTCAGTCACTGTCCTATCCTGCCTTCCGCTTCACTGGCTACGCCAACGTAGGTTGTTACTTTCGGGTAACTGTAAGAATGGAAACCATGACTGACGCCGAAGTATTTCCCGCTCCCGTTGTCCTGTGGTCCCATCCCGAAGACCAGCGTGCCGGCAAGCCGCTGCTGGTACTGCTGCACGGCTATGGCGCCAACGAGCAGGACCTGTTCAGCCTGGCCGGGATGCTTCCGGGCGACTTCGCGGTGGCATCCGTTCGGGCGCCGATCGCCATGGGTCCGGGCTACACGTGGTTCCCGCTTACGGCGTCCATCGACTACTCCCTGGACCGGGTCAAGGCTGCTTCGGCCTATGTCCTGGAATGGATCGACACCATCAAGCAGGGCCACCCCTCAGTCTCGCTGCTGGGTTTCTCCATGGGCATGGCCGTGGCCACCACCCTCCTGCGGCAGCGTCCCGCGGACTTCGCGGCCGTCGTCGGACTCTCAGGTTTCGTGGTGGACGCCGACGGCGACCCCACGTTCCAGGACGCCGAACTGGACGGAACCGTCCCTATGTTCTGGGGCCGGGACCAGCAGGACCCGGTGATCCCGCAGGACAAGATCGAGTTCACCATGGGCTGGGTGCGCAAGCACGTCAAGCTCACCAAGGTGCTGTACACCGGCATGTGGCACGGCATCAACCAGCAGGAGATAGGGCACGTGGGGGAATTCCTCACGCATGAGGTGCTGAACAAATAGGACGGACGACGACGGCGCGGCAGCCGCGCGGTTAGTCAGCCGTGGGTGCCACCACGCGCACGGTCCGGCCGTTGACGGTCACGGTGTCGCCGTGGTGCAGCTGGCGTCCGCGGCGGTCGTCGATTTCGCCGTTGACCTTCACGAGCCCGTTTTTGATGAGTTCCGTTGCTTCCACACCGTCCTCCACGAGGTTGGCAAGCTTCAACAGCTGGCCCAGCCGGATCATGGTGTCGCGGATGGGAACGTCGTCAATGGGGTTGCTCATACAGCAATAATGCCTGAACTAAGGTGGATCCAATGACCTCCCCTCCACGCCTGCCCGTCCTCGCAGGCCTGCCCCTGGCGGTGGGTGCCGGCCTGGCCATCCCCGTCCAAGGCCGCATCAACGGGGCGCTTGGCGCCCGCCTCAACGACGGAATCGCCGCAGCCGTGGTGAGTTTCACCACAGGACTGCTGGTGATGATCCTGATCTCGCTGGTCCTGCCGCGTGGGCGGGCCGGCCTGGCGAGAATCCTCCCGGCCGTCCGTACCCGCGCTTTTCCCCGAATCTACGTGCTTGCCGGTGCCATCGGCGCGCTGTTCGTCTTCGCGCAGTCCTTTACCGTGGGCCTCCTCGGGGTGGCCCTGTTTACCGTCGCCACCGTCACGGGACAGACCGTGAGCGGGCTGCTGGTGGACCGGCTGGGGATCGGCCCCGCCGGAAAGAAATCCGTCACGGGAATCCGCATTATCGGTTGCGTGCTGACCATCGCCGCCGTCGCCTGGGCCGTTTCGCCCCGGTTCAGCGGGGCCGGCGCCGGCCCGGGCGCTTTGCTGCTTCCGCTGCTGCTGCCGGTGGCGGCAGGGTTCCTCATGAGCTTCCAGCAGGCCATGAACGGCACCGCCACAGTCCACTACGGCACCCCGATCGCCGCGACGCTGGTCAACTTCGTGGCCGGCACCATGGTGTTGTGGGCGGCGTTTGCCGTGAAGCTCGCGGTGGCCGGGCCGGGCAATCCGTTGCCTGCCGACTGGTGGTATTACCTGGGCGGGCCCATGGGCTGCGTGTTCATCGGCCTGGGCGCCCTGCTGGTCCGCAGCCTCGGCGTGCTGGTCACCGGGCTTGGCATGATCGCGGGCCAGCTCCTGGGGTCCCTGGCACTGGACCTGGTGCTGCCCGCCCCGGGCACCGTCGTCGCCCCTGCCACCATCCTGGGAACCCTGCTGACGCTCGGTGCCATCATCCTGGCCACGTTGCCCTGGCCGCGGGGAGCGCTCCGGGGGCGCCGGCCGGTAGGCTAGGACACGCAGCTTTCGACGCATCTTTCCCCATCCGCCCACCCGGTGCCCGGCGTGCCCCGCACGCCGCAGCCGGGCATTGCACACCGCGGACCGCACCCAGCGGCCCTGTAGAAATTGGAGTTACCCCATGGCAGCAAAATCCGTCCTCGACCAGGTCATTTCCCTCTCCAAGCGGAGGGGCTTCGTGTTCCAGGCCGGTGAGATCTACGGAGGCTCGCGTTCTGCCTGGGACTACGGGCCCCTGGGTGCGGAGCTGAAGGAAAACATCAAGCGCCAGTGGTGGCAGTCCATGGTCCGCGGCCGCGAGGACGTGGTGGGCCTTGACTCCTCCGTGATCCTGCCCCGCCAGGTGTGGGAAGCCTCCGGGCACGTCGAGGTCTTTTCCGACCCCCTGGTGGAGTGCCTCTCCTGCCACAAGCGGTACCGCGCGGACCACCTCGAGGAAGAATACGAGGAAAAGAAGGGCCGCCCGGCGGAAAACGGCCTGAAGGACATTGCCTGCGCCAACTGCGGCACCCGCGGTGAATGGACCGAGCCGCAGGAGTTCTCCGGCCTGCTGAAGACCTACCTGGGACCCGTGGCCAGCGAGGAAGGGCTGCACTACCTGCGGCCCGAAACCGCCCAGGGCATCTTCGTGAACTTCAACAACGTCCTCACCACCTCGCGGAAGAAGCCGCCGTTCGGCATCGGCCAGATCGGCAAGTCCTTCCGCAACGAGATCACGCCCGGCAACTTCATCTTCCGCACCCGCGAGTTCGAGCAGATGGAGATGGAGTTCTTCGTCGAGCCCGGCACGGATGAAGAGTGGCACAAGTACTGGATGAACGAGCGCATGGCCTGGTACACGGGCTTGGGCATCCGCGAGGAAAACCTGCGCTTCTTTGAGCACCCCAAGGAAAAGCTCAGCCACTACTCCAAGGGCACCACGGACATCGAGTACCGCTTCGGTTTCCAGGGATCCGAGTGGGGCGAGCTGGAAGGCATCGCCAACCGGACCGACTTTGACCTCTCCACCCACGCGAAGGCCTCCGGCACGGACCTGAGCTACTTCAACCAGGCCACCAACGAGCGCTACACCCCGTACGTGATCGAGCCCGCCGCCGGCCTGACCCGCTCCTTCATGGCGTTCCTGGTGGACGCCTTCACCGAGGATGAGGCCCCCAACGCCAAGGGCGGCGTGGACGTGCGCACCGTGCTGAAGCTTGACCCGCGCCTGGCCCCGGTCAAGGCCGCGGTCCTGCCGTTGAGCCGCAACGAGGACCTGTCCCCGAAGGCCAAGGCCCTGGGCGCCCAGCTGCGCAAGAACTGGAACATCGACTTTGATGACGCCGGTGCGATCGGCCGCCGCTACCGCCGCCAGGACGAGATCGGCACCCCGTTCTGCATCACCGTGGACTTCGACACCCTTGAGGACCAGGCCGTCACCATCCGCGAGCGGGACACCATGAGCCAGGAACGCGTTTCCCTGGACAAGGTGGAGGGTTACCTGGCCGCACGGCTGATCGGCGCCTGAGCATGGCCATCGAATACCGCCCCTGGCGCGACGGCGACGACCTTGCGCTGCTGGAGATCTGGGGTGACCCGGACACCGGCGAGGCAGGACAGTTCCGCGGTGCCCTGGCACTGTCCTCCAATGGAAGGGACGGCACCCCGTGGCGCCGCTGCATCGTGGCCGAGGACGTCATTGACGGCGTCGCCATCCCGGTCGCGGCCGGCGTCGTCTACGAGGCGTCCCTGCACCCGGACCGCCTCTGGACCTACATCGAGGTGGCCCGCGACCACCGCCGTGCCGGCATTGGGGCCAGCCTCCTGACCATGCTGCGCCGCGAGGCCGAGGATGCGCCGTCGGGGGTCACCAGGCTGCGCGCCAAGGTGGAACCCGGCACGGCCGGCGCCGCCTTCGCCGAAGCGTTCGGCCTGGAACCCATCCAGCGTTCGCGCCTGGTGGTCGTGGAGCCGGGTGCCCTCCGGCTGCCGGTGTTCCCTGCCAAGGACGGCGCCGGCGCGGCCGGCGGCGAGGATGCCGGCTCCGACGTCGTCATGGACCTGGCCACGGGATCGGTGGAGCTCACCGACGTGGTGGGGCGGTACTACGCCGCCATCCATGACTGGGACTCACCGGGCGTCCTGTCCGTGGGCCAGGTGCAGAAGTTGTTCCTGGACGAGCTCACCGGCGCCCACGGCGCCATCGTGCTGCGGGCCCAGCCGGAATCGGCCTTTGGAACAGGAGTGGCGCCGAGCAAGAAGGGCCGCATCCGGGCTTTCGCCGTCAGCTACGCGGCCCCGGCCGATCCCGACGCCGCCCCGGGGACCGATTCCGCGGGACCGGATGCGCCGACGGACGTCTTCGTGGGGCACGAGCCCGCACTGTCCGCCGGGGACGCCGCCGAGGCCGTGCGCGACATGCTCGCCCTCATCGCGTACCAGCACCCGGTGATGCTGGAGCTGGACGACTCCATGACCGCCCTCCGCGCCGCCGTCGAACCCCTCCTGGAGTGCGGCAAGGCACGCCTGGCCGCACCGGAAACCCTGGTGGTCTCCGACTAGGGCACCGCAGGCACCGTGCCACGTACCGTCCCGGACGGTGCGTGGCACGGCGCTTTAGGGCGCCTGTTTGGAACGGGGAGCACGACGACGGCCCGCGGCGGCGTCCGCGGCGTCCAGATGCTGCCGCTCGGCGTCCGAGGGAGCACCCCCGCCCAAGTGCGCCGGCAGCCACCATGCCCCGGGCGCCGGCAGCAGCGGAAAGCCCGCGATACACCGGTCGATTCCCGCCTGGAGCGTTCGGCGCAGTCCCTCCGTGGCGCCCTCCACGTCAACATCACGCGGGTAGACGATGGGCTCTCCCACCTCGAGCCGCACCGGCGCACGCCAGCTGCGGCGCAGCGAGAATCCGTGGCCCCGGGTCATCACCCGGTGCGCACCCCAGACCGACACCGGAATGACCGGGACCCCGGCCTCCGCCGCCATCCGGACAGCACCGGTCCTGCATTCGCGGACCGTAAAGCTGCGGCTCACCCCTGCCTCCGGGAAAACAGCGAGATACTCGCCTGCCCGCAACTTTGCCACTGCGGCGTCGTAAGCGTCTGAACGGTCCGTATAGCCCACCACCACATGGCCGCTGGCGCTGATGGCGGGGCCGGCCAGCCAGTGGTCTGCGGCGCCTTGATGGATGAGGAACCGCAGCTGGGCACGCGTGTGCCGCCACAGGAGCAGCTCGACCAGCGCAAAGTCCACGTAACCGAAGTGGGTGATGGCAAAAACGGCGCCCCTTCCCGGGGCCGCCCGGCGGGACGGGCCGGTGGCCGGTTCCTTCGCAGGCAGGTGCTCCTGGCCTGTCGACGCGACGTCCAGCCGGAGGGCCCAGCTGAGGAACTGCCCGGTACGGACGATGACCCGATAGAAGCGGTCGTTCGGCGGGGGACGCCAAGGCATCGGGACCGCGCCTAGAGGGTAATGTGCACGGACGAATCCGGCAGCAGCTGCGTGAAGGCCCGCGGCGGCCGGACAGCGGCGCCCGTGCTCTCGGCGAACGACTTGATGACGAACCCGGAGGCCAGCGTCTGCCACACCCGGATCTTGCGGAGCATGAAGTGCCCCACGCCCTTCAGGGACACGTACTGCATGCTTGCCGCTTCCCCGGTGGCGCGGCGGGCGAATGCGAGCGACTGCTTGGGGCTGGTCATGTGGTCCGTGGTTCCGTGCACGATCAGCACCTTCCGTCCCGCCACCCGGGCGGACGGGGTTTCCGGACTCAGCCAAGGCGCCAGGGCCACCACCGCCTCCACCTGGGGGTGGTCGGCGGCGCAGACGGCCGTCAAACCGCCCATGGAGTGGCCCAACAGGAAGATCGGCACGCCCGGGTGGAGTTCTTCGATTTGCCGCAACGCCCACCGTGCGTCCTGCAGCGGTGTCATGTCCGGGCCGTTCCAGCCGCGCACGCTGTTGCGCAGGGACCAGACCGCCAGCCCGTGCTTCCTGCCCATGCGGTGCAGGTCCCGGGCGAACGGGACCATCCTGGCCGGGCTCAAGTGCCGGGCCTCCACGGGTGCCCGGCTGTGGGCCCTGCCGCCGTGCAGCACCAGGACCACGCCCCGGGTGGGGCCGGATGCCTCAAGGACGCTCAGTACAGGACTGTGCAGGGGAGCCCCCGGAGCCTGCCCGGCGTGTTCCCCGCCGCCGTTCCCCGTCCCGCGAGTGTCGGTTCCATGTGTCCCACCGCTGTCCATGTCTGGTTCCTCCCCATCCGATGGTCCATTTATAAACCCTATGGCGCCGCACGTAGAGTACAAGCCATGAGGTTGTACTGCTGATGGGCGCCGGTCACTCCCACACTTCCGAGAGCCATTCGGAGCCGACACCCCAAGCGATGGCTGCCCGCAGCAAGGCGAACCGCATCCTCGCGGCAGTCCTCATCCCGCTGGCGCTGTTGACCCTGGCCGGGATGGCCGCACTGTGGCCGTCCGGCAGCAAAGAAGGAATCACGCTGGCCAACCCGTATTCAACCGCCCCCGGCGTGACGTTTGATACGGGAACAATCCAAAGCGTGGTGACCGAAAACTGCATGCAGGGGACCAGCCAACAGGGGACCAGCCAACAGGGCGCCGGCCAGCAAACCGGCCAGCCAACCGGGCAGCAGGGAACCGGCCAGGATTCCGCCGGACAGGCGCCCCGCCAGGGCTCCGACTGCACCTTCGCCTTCACGGAGCCGGACAAAGGCGGAAGCCCGGTCAAGGTGGTCATCAACCCGGACGTGGCCTCTTCGCACGGGGTCAAGCCAGGGGACCAGATCCGGTACCTGAACCTCTCGAATGCCCAGGGGGCCACCGGATCGCAGGGTTCGCCGGCTTACATCTTCGTGGACTTCGTCCGCACCCTGCCGATCGTCCTGCTCGCCGTGCTGTACGCCGCCGTGGTCATCGCCGTCGCCCGCTGGCGCGGGCTCCGTGCCTTGATCGGGCTCGTCGGCGCCTACTTCGTCCTGGCAAACTTCCTGCTCCCGGGCCTGGTGGAGGGCAAACCCCCGCTGCTCCTGACCTTGGTGGGCTCCACCGTGATCATGATCGGGGTGCTCTACTTCGCCCACGGATTCTCGGCGAGGACGTCCACGGCCTTGCTGGGCACCATCTTCGGGCTGGGCATTACGTCGCTGTTGGCCGCCTGGGCCACCGACGCCGCCAACCTCGCCGGCGTCGGCAGTCATGACGCGGCCACCCTGGTGAACACCTCGGCAAATATCTCCATCTCCGGCGTGATCCTGTGCGGACTGATCATCTCCGGGCTGGGCGTCCTGAACGACGTCACCATCACCCAGTCCTCCGCCGTGTGGGAACTCTACGAACTGGCACCGGGCAGCAGCGCCCGGCAGCTGTTCACGTCCGCCATGCGGATCGGCCGCGACCACATCGCGTCCACCGTTTACACCATCGCCTTCGCCTACGCCGGGGCCGCGCTGCCCATCCTGATCATCGTCATGCTCTATGACCGGCCCCTGATGGATACGCTCACCAGTTCTGAACTGTCCGAGGAAGTGATCCGCACCCTGGTGGGTTCCATCGGGCTGGTCCTGGCCATCCCGGTCACCACCCTGATCGCCGTACTCGTGGTCAAGGCCACCGGCATCAAGGCAACGGACGGCCAGACCGGGAGCGCGCCGTACGACGACGGCCACGTCCACGCCGGAGACCTGCCGGACACCGGGGCGCTCGCCGCAGCCGCGCTGGGGGAGCGCAACCGGCGAACCGGCGTCGAACCCGCCGCCGAACCCGCCGTCGAATCCGCTGGTGGACCCGCCACCCGCCGCGGCCGTCGGGCAGACCGCGGCTGACCGGACACCGGCCAGCCGGCAACCGCCCCGTGGCGCGCGGAAATCCTTCACACCACCTTCCGGCGCGTTCGGAAATCCCCGATTTGCCCGGCTTTGCAACAATGGACAGGTGACTGTTGCAGCAACCCCTCCCGCCCCCAAGCTGGAACTCCCGCCCCTGAAGCTGGGACCCATCACCGTTGACACCCCCGTGATCCTGGCTCCCATGGCCGGCATCACCAACTCCGCCTTCCGCAGGCTCTGCCGTGAATACGGCGGCGGCATGTACGTGGCGGAGATGGTCACGTCCCGCGCACTGGTGGAGCGGACTCCCGAATCCCTCCGCATCATTTCGCACGACGACGACGAGAAAGTCCGTTCCGTCCAGCTGTACGGCGTGGACCCTGGCACCGTCGGCGCCGCGGTACGGATGCTCGTGGAGGAAGACCGGGCCGACCACATCGACCTCAACTTCGGCTGCCCGGTCCCCAAGGTGACGCGGCGCGGCGGCGGTTCGGCCTTGCCCTGGAAGATCGACCTGTTCACCGCGATCGTGCAGACGGCCGTCAAGGAAGCCTCCAAGGGCAACATTCCGCTGACCATTAAGATGCGCAAGGGCATCGACGATGACCACCTGACGTACCTCGACGCAGGCCGCATCGCCCGCGATGCCGGTGTTGCCGCCGTCGCCCTGCACGGCCGCACGGCCGCCCAGTTCTATTCCGGCAAGGCGGACTGGTCCGCCATCGCACGGCTCCGCGAAGCCCTGCCGGACATTCCGGTGCTGGGCAACGGCGACATCTGGTCAGCCGAGGATGCCGTCCGGATGGTCCGCGAAACCGGCGTGGACGGCGTGGTGGTGGGCCGCGGCTGCCAGGGCCGGCCCTGGCTGTTCGGCGACCTGCAGGCCGCCTTCGAGGGCAGCGACGTCCGCCACCGGCCCAACCTGCGCCAGGTGGCCGAGGGCGTGTACCGCCATGCTGAACTGATGGTGGAGACCTTCGGTGACGAGGGCAAGGCGCTGCGTGAAATCCGCAAGCACATCGCCTGGTACTTCAAGGGCTACGTGGTGGGCGGCGAACTGCGCACCCGGCTGGCCCTGGTGACCAGCCTGGAGGTGCTGCGGGACACCCTCGCGGAGCTTGACCTGGACTCGCCGTACCCCGGGGTGGATGCAGAAGGCCCGCGCGGACGTGCAGGCTCCCCGAAACGGCCCGCCCTGCCCAAGGACTGGCTGGATTCCCGCGCCTTGAACGACGACCAGTCCCGCGACATCGCCGCTGCCGAACTGGATGTTTCCGGTGGCTGAGGCGCCCCTGAGCACCCCGGTCGCAGGCACCCCGGCGCCCGGCACCCCCACCGCGGCCCTCGCGCTGCCCGGCTATGACCTCCACGATTCCGCCCGCTGGGTGGAGGAGCCGCCCAAGAACACGTACCGCTCGGACTTCGAGCGGGACCGCGCCCGGGTGCTGCACTCCTCCGCGCTGCGCCGTCTGGGCGCCAAAACTCAGGTGGTGGCCCCGGACACGGACGACTTCGTCCGCACCCGGCTCACCCACAGCCTGGAAGTAGCACAGGTGGGCCGCGAACTGGGCCGGGCCCTGGGCTGCGACCCTGATGTGGTGGACACGGCCTGCCTGAGCCACGACCTGGGCCACCCGCCGTTCGGCCACAACGGCGAATCGGCGCTGAACGAGGTGGCGCACGCGATCGGCGGCTTCGAGGGCAACGCCCAGACCCTTCGCCTGCTCACCCGGCTCGAACCCAAGGTGCTCACCGCAGACGGCCATCCAGCCGGGCTGAACCTCACCCGCGCAAGCCTCGACGCGGCGTCGAAATACCCGTGGTCTGCCCTGGAAGCCCCGGTGATCCACGGCCGGCGCACCAGCAAATTCGGTGCCTACGAGGACGATCTCCCCATCTTCAACTGGCTCCGCGAAGGCGCCCCGGAACGCCGGTCCTGCCTTGAAGCCCAGGTGATGGACCTCGCGGACGACATCTCCTACTCCGTGCACGACGTGGAGGACGCGATCGTTGCGGGCCATTTCCAGCTGCGCTGGCTGGACAACCCGGACCACCGTGCCCGCGTGGTGGGATACGCAAAGCAGTGGTACCTGCCGCACAACGATCCCGCCGCCATTGACGCCGCCCTGGCCCGGCTCGAGGCCACGGACGTGTGGGTTCGCGAGGCCGATGGCAGCCGCAAATCCATGGCGGCGCTGAAGAACATGACCAGCCAGCTGATCGGCCGGTTCTGCCAGAGCGCGTTGGAAACCACCCGAGCCGTTTACGGGCCGGAGAACCTGACCCGGTACAACGCCGAATTGATGGTTCCCGACGAGACCGTCATGGAGATTGCGGTCATGAAGGGCCTTGCCACCACATTCGTCATGACCACCGAACACCGGCAGCCCATCTACGAGCGCCAGCGCGAAGTGCTCCACGCCCTGGTCACCGCCCTGAGCGCCACCGGGGACAGGCACCTGGAACCCATGTTTGCCGCCGATTGGCGGGACGCGGCCGACGACGGGGCACGGCTCAGGGTGGTCATCGACCAGGTGGCGTCCCTGACGGACGGCTCCGCGCTGGCCATGTACGAGCGCCTGGTGGGGAGCCTGCCTTCGCTTTGGTAGCCCGCGACGGCCCTGGCTGACCCCGGGACGGCGCGGACCCCGGGAACACCTGCCCGATCAACAGCTTGCTCTAAGAGTTTCCACAGGAATGAGGAGCAAGATAGGGGAAAAGGCAGGCCGTTAACAGCACCGGAGCAGGTCATGAGTACTCGCAGCAGGGGAAAGCGCCTCGCCACCGGGATTACCGTGGCGGTGGGCGTGGGCAGCGTCGCAGTTGCCGGCGTCAGCGCGGCCGCCGTGTACGCCGCTACACCTTCGGTGATCGCCCGGACCACTCCCGCATCGGACGACGCCACCCAGGGCACCACACCGAAATCGGGCGGGTCCACCACCTACGGCAACAACAGCTACGGAAGCCGGCAGGACGGCACGCGCCGCTCCAAGAGCTACGGCAGCACCACGCCGGTCCAACCCGGCAACGGCGGCACGGTCCACGGCAGGTCCTCGGGATCCTGAGATGAACGGTCCTGACGCACCCGGTGCCGGCGCGACGTCGGATCGCCCCACTGCGGCGCAATCAACCTGGACGGTCTGGGAGCTTGAGGCGTCAGTCACCGTTACCGACGCCGGCTTCCTGGCTGACGCGGAAAGGATCGTCCGCGACGTGGTGGCCGCAGTTGACGCCGCCTGCAGCCGGTTCCGCGCGGACTCGGAACTGATGAGCCTCCAACCCTTCATGGCGCAGGGCGTTACCGTCAGCCCAATGTTCCGGCTGCTCCTCCAGCGGGCGCTGGACGCGGCGGCGATGACCGGCGGCGATGTGGACCCCACCCTCGGGGCGGACTTGGCCGCCCTGGGCCACGGCCCGGACCAGCAGGGTACGCCGGGGCTTCTCACAGTCCCGGTACCTGTGCAGTCACTCGCGGACGTGGCGGCGCGAACTCCCGCACCGTCGTCGTCCGCACTCCCGGAAGCATCCCCGGAAGCACCGAGGCCACGGGCACCCGGATGGACCAGGCTGGGCCTTGAGTCCGCCACGCTGACCCTGCCCGCCGAACTCCGGCTGGACCTGGGCGCCACAGCCAAAGCGGTCGCGGCGGACCTTGCCGCCGCCGAAGTGCACCAGCGGCTCGGCTGCGGGGTCCTCGTAGGACTGGGGGGAGACCTGGCCAGCGCAGGGGAGGCGCCCTCCGTGGGCGGTGGACACGGCCAGTGGCAGGTCCTGGTGCAGGACCTGCCCGCCGATCCCGCGCAGCAAATTTCCCTCGCGTCCGGATTTGCCCTGGCCACGTCCAGCACGCAAAAGCGCCGCTGGAAGCACCAGGGAACGGACGTCCACCACGTCCTTGATCCTCGCTTCGGGCTCCCGGCCGAGCCCATCTGGCGTTCGGTGACGGTGGCCGCGCCCACGTGCCTGGAGGCCAACGCCTACAGTACGGCCGGCATTGTCCGCGGCCACGCAGCCGTGGACTGGTTCCGCGCCGAGGGTATCGTGGCCCGGCTCGTGGACGGCCGTGGCCGGATTGTCAGCACCGGCGGGTGGCCGGCCGAAAGCCCGGGGCCCCGTGGCAGTGGTTACAGCCCTGCGGAACCACACCGGCAGCCGGCCGGCATCGGTGCGGCGGGGGGTGGCCGCCGTGGATGAGGCAATGTGGGCTTTCGGCCGGGTCAGCGGCTTCATCTCCCTGGCCCTGTTCACCGCCTCCGTGCTCCTGGGAATCCTTAACAGGTCCGGCCGTCCCTTGCTGGTGCTGCCGCGGTTCTCCATCAGCCTCCTGCACCGGAATATCGCCCTGGTTGCCACCGTCTTCCTGGGGCTCCACGTGGGCTCGCTGCTGCTGGACTCTTTTGCCAAGCTGAACCCGGTGGACATCGTGGTGCCCTTCCTGGGCTCCTTCCAGCCGTTTTGGCAGGGCTTGGGAACGGTGGCCCTTGACCTGGTCCTGGCCGTGGTGGTCACCGGGTTGCTGCGCCACCGGATCGGGCAGCGGACCTTCAAAGCGGTCCACTGGCTGACCTACGGCATCTGGCCGGTGGCAATGGCGCACGCCCTCGGAAACGGCACCGATGCCTCCAGTGGCTGGTTCCTGCTGCTGGCCGCGGCGTCCGCCGTTGCCGTGGCCGCAGCGCTGCTGTGGCGGCTGTCCCCGACATTTCTCGAAACCTCCACTGCCAGGCAAGGAAACCTCCCGTGAGCCACGCCCGAGACACCTACCAGCCGGCTCCACCGGACGCGGCGCGGCAGGAACCGCGCCTCCTCGCGGCAGGCCCGGATGCCGGCTGGGACCAGCACCTGGACACCTTCGGGTCCCTCGACGCCGCGGCCGCCGCCCCGGGACTGCTTGACGCCCTTGCGGCGTCCGGACTCACCGGCCGGGGCGGGGCAGCGTTCGAAACCTGGCGCAAGGTGACCGCGACGGCGGAGTCCGGCCGGAGGGGGCTGTTTGCGTCCCGCCCGGTGGTGATTGCCAACGGCGCCGAGGGCGAACCCCTGAGCTTCAAAGACCGGACCCTCCTCACCCATGCACCGCACCTGGTCATCGACGGGCTGCTCACGCTGGCCTCAGCCCTCGGCGGCGCAAGCACGTATGTCTACGCGCCGGCAGCCAGCCTTCCCCCTGTCCGGCAGGCCCTCGCGGGGCGTCCCGGCACCAAGCGGGTCCGGGTCGTGGAGGCACCGGAAACGTTCATCTCAGGCGAGTCGAGCGCCGTCGTCAACATGATTGCCAGCGGAACTGCGGTGCCCCTTGACCAGCGCCGCCGCCTGAGCGAATCGGGCCTGAACGGCCGGCCCACGCTGGTGGTCAATGTCGAAACCCTGGCGCAGGTTGCCCTGATCGCCCGCTATGGGGCGCAGTGGTTCCGCGAAGCGGGGACGGCGACGGATCCGGGGACCCGGCTGGTGTCTGTCTCCGGGCCCGCCCCCGTCAGGGATGTGGTGCTGGAGGTGCCGGGCGGCGTGGAACTGTCGGCCGTGCTCAAGGAAGCGGGCATGGACCCGGCCCCCGTCTCCGCCGTCCTGGTGGGCGGCTACCACGGGCGCTGGGTACGGCCCGCTGCCCATGTGCTCTCGCCGGTTGGGCCGGTAGCCGGGACGGCGCGGCCCGGGGCGGGCGTGATCCATGCGCTTGATCCGCAGGCCTGCGGTATCCAGGCGACCGCCCGGATCCTCACCTACCTCGCCAACGAATCGGCCAGGCAGTGCGGTCCCTGCATGTTCGGCCTGCCGGCCATGGCGTCCGTCCTCAACCGGATCGCGGGCGGGGAACGCAATCCGCGCCTCGCCTCCGAACTGGAACGCCTGGGACGGCTGGTCTCCGGACGCGGCGCCTGCCGGCATCCGGAGGGGACCACCGGACTGGTCAGCAGCGCCCTTGAGGTGTTCGCCGCGGACTTCCTCGCGCACCTCGCCGGCTACTGCGCTGCCCCGGGGGGTGCGGCGGCATGACGGCCATCCTGCACATCGACTGGACCAGCTGCGACGGCCGCGGCCTGTGCACCGAACTGCTTCCCGGCGTCCTGGACCGGGATGATTGGGGATACCCCGTGGCACGCGGGAAGTCCGGCCGCGAACGGACGGACGTTCCGCTGCGGGACGCGGACCGGGAAGCCGCGCAGGAGGCGGTGTTCCTCTGCCCCAAGCTGGCCCTGAGCCTCCAGGAACGCGTCGCGCCAGCACGCGAAGGCCGGAAGCCTGGCCGTTAAGGCCGGGCCGGTGACACTAAGATTGCTGTGTGGCTGGGCTGATTAAACGTGAAGATATCGACGAAGTACGCCAGCGCACCGACATCAAGGAAGTGGTTGACGGCTACGTCACCCTCAAAGGCGCCGGGCTGGGAACCTGGAAGGGCCTGTGCCCCTTCCACGATGAGCGCTCGCCGTCCTTTACCGTCCGCCCCCAGGTAGGCCGCTACCACTGCTTCGGCTGCGGCGAGGACGGCGACGTGATCGCCTTCGTCCAAAAGCAGGACCACAGCTCCTTCCACGAGGCGGTGGAAAAACTCGCGGCCCGGATCGGCTACGAGCTGCGCTACGAGGATGGCGGAACCGGGCCCAACCGGGAGGAAGTGGGGCGGCGCCAGCGGCTGCTGGACGCCCACAAGATCGCCGACGAGTTCTTCCGCGCCCAATTGCTCACGCCCGGTGCCGCCGAGGCCCGGAACTTCCTGCACGGACGCGGCTTCGACCGGTCCGCAGCCGAGCACTTCGGCTGCGGTTACGCCCCCCAGGGCTGGGACGCACTCCTGAAGCACCTCCGGGGCCGCGGCTTCACCGACGCCGAGCTGAAGCTCACCGGCATGTTCTCGGAGGGCAACCGCGGCATCTACGACCGCTTCCGGGGCCGCCTCATCTGGCCCATCAAGGACATCGCCGGTGACACCATCGGCTTCGGAGCCCGGAAGCTCTACGAGGACGACCAAGGCCCCAAATACCTCAACACCCCCGAAACCACGCTCTACAAGAAGTCGCAGGTCCTGTACGGAATCGACCTGGCCAAGAAGAGCATCGCCAAGGACCGCCAACTTGTGGTGGTGGAGGGCTACACAGACGTGATGGCCTGCCACCTTGCAGGAATTACGACGGCGGTGGCCACCTGTGGAACGGCGTTCGGCACCGAACACATCAAGATCGCCCGCCGGCTGTTGTCCGACGACGGCACCGGGGGAGAGGTGGTGTTCACCTTCGACGGGGACGCCGCGGGGCAGAAGGCGGCTTTGCGGGCCTTCGAGGAAGACCAGCGCTTCACGGCCCAGACCTACGTTGCCGTGGAACCCACGGGGGCCGATCCCTGCGACCTGCGCCTGAGCCGCGGCGACGAAGCCGTGCACGCCCTCATCCAGTCACGCCGGCCGCTGTTCGAATTCGCCATCCGCACCACCTTGAAGCAGTTCAACCTGGACACCGTGGAGGGCCGCGTCCAGGGCCTGAAAGCCTCCGTGCCCGTGGTTGCCGCCATCCGTGACGCTTCCACCCGGACGGGCTACTGCCAGGCGCTGACCGGCTGGCTGGGCATGCCGGACCCCAACGAAGTCCTCCGCCTGGTCACCGCTGCCGTGAAGCGTGGGGACACGGGACGTCCGGGCGCCTCCGGCCAACCGCAGGCCGGCAACCCGGCCCAGCCGGGCGCCGCCCAGCCCGGCGGCCCCGGCGTTGCTGCCGGACCGTCGTCGGGCGCCGTCCCTTCCTTCCACCGGCCGGATCCGCGGGACCCCGTAGCGTCGATGGAACGCCAGGCGCTGGAGGTGGCGCTCCAGCAGCCATCCTTGCTGGCAGGTGCCGTCTGGGACCGCTTCGCTGCCGCCCGGTTCGCCACGCCCGCCTTCCAGGCCGTGCACGACGCCATGCGCGCCACGGGCCCGGGGCTGGCGGCCGGCGACCCGGTGCGCTGGGTCGAACAGGTGATGCACGAAGTTCCCGAACCCCTCCGGCCGCTGGTCTCGGAGCTGGCAGTGGTACCGCTGCCCGCCCACACGGAGGAAGCCGTCCTCAAGTATTGCCGCGACATCCTGTCCCGCCTGTTCGAGCTGCAAATCACCCGGGTCAAGGCGGACAAGATGGGGCAGCTGCAGCGGCTCGATCCGGCCGCGGACCCGGAAACCTACCAGCGGCTCAACCGTGAACTGATGATGCTGGAAATGGAACGCCGGGCGCTGCGGGCAGAGTCGTAGGGGGCCAAGTCCGCCGCGTCGGGGTGGGCCAGCTCACGGCCGCACGATTTCGTTCCAGCGGCAAGTGTTTGCTAGGCTAATACCCGCTTCATTCCTCCTTAGCTCAATTGGCAGAGCATTCGACTGTTAATCGAAGGGTT
>NZ_JARVSF010000036.1 GCF_030209355.1 Pseudarthrobacter sp. fls2-241-R2A-127 | reverse complement strand
ACGGCGGCATGACGCTCATCCCCGAGATCCATTTCCCCACAAACCGTGAAGAGCCAGTTATGGTTGACCATCTTCGACGAGGTTCACGATTGGTCGTCGCAAGCAATTCCCCACAAAGTCATTATCCTGCCATTGACGGTTCCAGCCTTGCCACGGACTGCGTGCAGCACATAGGAGACCGCTGGAGGGCGGATCAACTCCGGCACCACGGTTCTGATCAAGACATGAAGAAACTCATGTCACTGTCGGCGGGTATGCCCGGACCCGCATCAGAAATCTTGAATCAGTACCCCGACATAGCCAAAGCCAATACCAAGGACGCACTTCGTCGCCTCAGGAAACGAATCACAGACACAATGATTCAGTGCGGTTCGGATTGCATTTCTTGGCTTGAGACTGCCGTTCTTCTCAGAGGAGTTCGAACGACGCCTTACGAAGAAATTCCGGCAAATGTTGCCACTACGCTTTATGCTGCGGGACTGGGCAACGTTGATTTCCAGAGTGATTGTTTCCAATTGCTTCCCGGTGTTTCTGATACAACCGTCAAAGATTGCATCGAACTTGCAGAGCGAAGCTTCCTCGACGCTCCCCCACAATGGGTCACTATCGCTGGGTCACTATTCAAGTTCGAGAGGACAGCCCGAGCGCTTTTAGTGGAATCGACGCCCTCAGCCGAGGCACTTGTTGAGCTACTTGAAGCGCACAGTGAGAAGATTCGTCGGAATTTCACTGCCGAGCATGGTGCGCCCAGCCCGGACCTAAGCTCACTACCAAATCCGGTGAGGTGGATCGATCTGTCCGATTTGCTCGATCTACTTATACAGGTTTCTAAGACTTCCAGGGTGGGAGGTCTAACTTCCAAGCAATGGACCCTCGCGAAGCTCGAAGTTCTTCCTATTCGTAACAAAATTCAGCACATGCGCTTACCGTCCATAGGCGATAAGCGCACAATTGAGAAGCACATTCGCGCTATCATGCGCTAATGGGCGTGGGTTGATGCGATAGTTTCAAGGGGCACCATGGCCCCGGTGAGCCCGTGGCCGTAGCCGCCCCAGCAGTCAGCGGCAAACTTAGACATCCAGTCCGCCGAGGTACCTCACGGACGGCGGCCAACAACTGCTGATCACCTACTTGGCCAGCTGCATAAACAGCTGGCCAAGTACCGTGAATTGTGAACACCTATCTCGAGAAACGGCCAGGTTCCGTGGAACCTCACGCTCAAGCACGACTGAGCAATGCTCACATATGAAGCCGCTTTTGCTCAGAAACCGAGAAATTGCTCAGTTAGGTCGTGGTCTCACAAGAAACTAGAAGTCCCAGTCCTCATCCTCAGTATTAACAGCCTTGCCGATCACGTAAGAGGAACCGGACCCGGAGAAGAAGTCGTGGTTCTCGTCCGCGTTCGGGGACAGTGCCGAGAGGATGGCCGGGTTCACGTCCGTGACGGATGCCGGGAACATCGCTTCGTAGCCCAGGTTCATCAGGGCCTTGTTGGCGTTGTAGTGCAGGAACTTCTTGACGTCCTCTGCCAGGCCCACGCCGTCGTAGAGGTCGTGGGTGTACTGGACCTCATTCTCGTACAGCTCGAACAGCAGCTCGAAGGTGTAGTCCTTGATTTCCTGGCGCTTCTCCTCGGAAACCTTCTCCAGGCCCTTCTGGAACTTGTAGCCGATGTAGTAGCCGTGCACGGCCTCGTCGCGGATGATCAGGCGGATCAGGTCGGCGGTGTTCGTCAGCTTGGCCCGCGAGGACCAGTACATCGGCAGGTAGAAGCCGGAGTAGAACAGGAAGCTCTCCAGCAGGGTGGAGGCCACCTTGCGCTTCAGGGGGTCGTCGCCCTGGTAGTAGTCCATGACGATCTGGGCCTTCTTCTGAAGGTTCTCGTTCTCGGTGGACCAGCGGAACGCCTCGTCGATCTCCTTGGTGGAGGCCAGCGTGGAGAAGATCGAGGAATAGCTCTTGGCGTGCACGGACTCCATGAACGCGATGTTCGTGTAGACGGCTTCCTCGTGCGGGGTGATTGCGTCCGGGATCAGCGAGACGGCGCCGACGGTGCCCTGGATGGTGTCCAGCAGGGTCAGGCCGGTAAACACGCGCATGGTCAGCTGCTGCTCAGCCGGCGTCAGTGTGTTCCATGACTGGACGTCGTTGGACAGCGGCACCTTCTCCGGCAGCCAGAAGTTGTTCACCAGGCGGTTCCAGACGTCCACGTCCTTGTCGTCCTGGATGCGGTTCCAGTTGATGGCCTCGACGTGGCTCAGCAGCTTGACCTTCTCGGTCATGTCATCCCCTATGCGTTGGGTGGGTTTTCTCTAAGTTAAAGCGTACGACGGCGGGCGGGCACCCGCCGTCGTACTGGCACGATTTAGTTGAATATTAAAGCATGCAGGAGACGCAGCCCTCTACCTCGGTCCCTTCCAGCGCGAGCTGGCGGAGACGGATGTAGTAGATGGTCTTAATGCCCTTCTTCCAGGCGTAGATCTGGGCCTTGTTGATGTCGCGGGTAGTGGCGGTGTCCTTGAAGAACAGCGTCAGGGACAGGCCCTGGTCCACGTGCTGCGTCGCGGCGGCGTAGGTGTCGATGACCTTCTCGTAGCCGATCTCGTACGCGTCCTGGTAGTACTCCAGGTTGTCGTTGGTCAGGTACGGCGCCGGGTAGTACACGCGGCCCAGCTTGCCTTCCTTGCGGATCTCAATCTTGGACGCCACCGGGTGAATCGAGGAGGTGGAGTTGTTGATGTAGGAGATCGAACCCGTCGGCGGAACAGCCTGCAGGTTCTGGTTGTAGATGCCGTGCTCCATGACCGAAGCCTTCAGCGCCTGCCAGTCAGCCTGCGTGGGGATGTGCACGTTCTTGAACAGGTCGCGGACCTTCTCGGTCTGCGGCACCCACTCCTGCTCCGTGTACTTGTCGAAGAACTCACCCGAGGCGTACTTGGACTTCTCGAAGCCACCGAAGGTCTGGCCCGTTTCCATGGCCAGCAGGTTCGAGGCACGGACGGCGTGGTAGACCACCGAGTAGAAGTAGATGTTGGTGAAGTCCAGGCCCTCTTCGGAACCGTAGTGGACCCGCTCCCGCGCCAGGTAGCCGTGCAGGTTCATCTGGCCCAGGCCAATGGCGTGGCTCTGGTCGTTGCCCTTGGCGATGGACGGCACCGAGGTGATGTTGGACATGTCGGACACTGCGGACAGGGAGCGGATGGCCGTCTCGATGGTCAGGCCAAAGTCCGGCGAGTCCATGGTCTTGGCGATGTTCAGCGAGCCCAGGTTGCAGGAGATGTCCTTGCCGGTGTCCGCGTAGGACAGGTCATCATTGTACGTGGTGGGCTGGGAGACCTGGAGGATCTCGGAGCACAGGTTGGACATGATGATCTTGCCGTCGATCGGGTTGGCCCGGTTCACGGTGTCCTCGAACATGATGTACGGGTAGCCGGATTCGAACTGGATCTCGGCGAGGGTCTGGAAGAACTCGCGCGCCTTGATCTTGGTCTTCTTGATCCGGGAATCGTCCACCATCTCGTAGTACTTCTCGGTGACCGAGACGTCGGAGAACGGCATGCCGTAGACGCGTTCGACGTCGTACGGCGAGAACAGGTACATGTCCTCGTCCTTCTTGGCCAACTCGAACGTGATGTCCGGGATGACGACGCCCAGCGAGAGGGTCTTGATGCGGATCTTTTCGTCCGCGTTCTCGCGCTTGGTGTCCAGGAACCGGTAGATGTCCGGGTGGTGGGCGTGCAGGTACACCGCACCGGCACCCTGGCGGGCACCGAGCTGGTTGGCGTAGGAGAAGCTGTCCTCGAGGAGCTTCATCACGGGGATGACGCCGGAGGACTGGTTCTCGATCTGCTTGATGGGCGCGCCCACTTCGCGGATGTTGGTCAGCGCGAAGGCCACGCCGCCGCCGCGCTTGGACAGCTGAAGCGCGGAGTTGATGCTGCGCCCGATCGACTCCATGTTGTCTTCGATGCGGAGCAGGAAGCAGGAGACCAGTTCGCCGCGCTGCTTCTTGCCCGCGTTCAGGAACGTGGGGGTGGCCGGCTGGAAGCGGCCTTCGATGATCTCGTCCACCATCTGCAGGGCGAGCTGCTCGTTGCCGCGGGCCAGGTGCAGGGCAACCATGCACACGCGGTCCTCGTAGCGCTCCAGGAAACGCTTGCCGTCGAACGTCTTCAACGTGTAGGAGGTGTAGAACTTGAAGGCGCCCAGGAAGGTTTCGAAGCGGAACTTCTTCTTGTAGGCGCGGTTGAACAGTTCACGGATGAAGTTCATCGTGTACTGGTCCAGCGTCTCGCGCTCGTAGTACTGGTTCTTCACCAGGTAGTCGAGCTTCTCCTCCAGGTCATGGAAGAACACGGTGTTGTTGTTCACGTGCTGCAGGAAGTACTGGTGTGCAGCCTCGCGGTCCGCCTCAAACTGGATTTCACCGCTGGGACCGTAGAGGTTCAGCATGGCATTCAGCTCGTGGTAGCCCAGCCCCTTGTAAGCAGCGGGCATCTCAGGCTTCCCGGCCCTGGTTACTTCTGTGTCGGCGACAGTCGTGTCCAAAACGTGTCCAATCCTTGGTTGACCCGGGTGACGTCTTCCGGCGTTCCCATAAGTTCGAATTTGTAGAGGTGGGGTACCTTGCATTTGGCGGCGATGATGTCGCCGGCCATGCAGTAGTTATCCCCGAAGTTCGTGTTGCCGGCACCAATCACGCCGCGGAGCAGTTGCCTGTTCTGCAGGTTGTTGAGGAACCGGATGACCTGCTTGGGAACGGACCCCTCTCCCCCGGTGCCACCGTAAGTAGGCACCACCAGCACGAACGGCCGGGTGGCGAGAAGGGGTGCGTCCTTCGCGTAGAGCGGGATCCGGGCCACCTCACGGCCTAGCTTCCTGACGAAGCGGCTGGTGTTCTCGGATGCAGAGGAAAAGTAGATGAGTTGGCTGCCGGTACTGACCGGCTCCGCATCAGCCTGTGCACTGGCCGGCGCGGACACTTCCACGCGCTGAGCCGCGTGGTCACGCTGTGCTGTGGGTGCCACCATGGACGTCACCTCAGCTTTGTTGCTGTTGGGAAAAGCTGGAACCTTAGGCTACGGAGGAAACGGCAGACAGTGCCAGTTCCTCGATCTTGTCCGGGCGGAAGCCTGACCAGTGGTCCTGGTCGGTGACCACAACGGGAGCCTGCATGTAGCCCAGTGCCTTCAGGCGCTCCAGCGCCTCGGCATCCTGGGAGATGTCGACGCTCTGGTAGGTGATGCCCTTTTTGTCGAGCGCACGGTAGGTGGCGTTGCACTGAACACAAGCAGGCTTCGTGTAAACCGTTACGGTCATTGTCGCTGTCCCCTTAGTTGAAATCTATCGCTGGTGCGGTGTCCCCGTCCAAGCCGTATGTAGATACTACATGTAGTGCAGGCGCCTCTTTTGGACCCCAAGATGATGTATTACAAGTATGTCATTTAATGCACCGTTAATCCACAGGCAGGGGCCGTCAAATGGCCGGGATCCCGGGATTTTTGTCCGCCCGGTCCACACCCTGTGGACTACTTAGCCACAATTAACGGCCAGCGTGTCGTGAAAACGACGGCGTGTCGCAGCGTTGTCCACAGGGCTTCCGGGCACGCAAAAGGGGTCCCGAAGTGACCTTCGGGACCCCTTGGGGTGATCAATCGCACCCGCCGCCTGGCGCCGGCGGCACGGCATGAACCGCTACAGCGGAGCGGGCCTGCTGCAGAGGATCTGCTCCACGCCCATCCGCCCTTCGGCGAAGCTGCGGAGCGCCCCCACCAGGTACAGCCGCCAGACACGGACCACTTCCTGGCCCATCATGTCCTCAGCCCGGTCCAGGTTCTGCTCGAAGGTCGCGTACCAGGCTTCGAGGGTACGGACGTAGTGCCGGCGCATGCCCTCGACCCCCTCCACCTCGAGCCCAGCGCCCTCGAGGAAGTTCAACGTCTCCCCCACCGGGCGCATATGCATGTCCGGGGCAATGAAGGACTCGATGAACGGGCCGCCGCCGGGGTGTCGGCCGCGACGGGACATCTGCTGGACCAGGACCTTACCGCCCGGTGCCAGGTTCTCGAACAGCGCCCGGGCATACACGGGATAGTTCTTCTGACCCACATGTTCGCCCATCTCCAGGGAGGCGACCGCGTCGAACGGTCCGTCCGGGATCTCGCGGTAATCCTGGACCCGGATCTCCACCTGGTCTTCCAGGCCGTACTCCTTGATCCGCGCGTCGATAAATGCTTTCTGTTCCACTGAGAGGGTGACACCCACCACCGTGGCTCCGTAATGCCGCGCGGCATGCAGGCTGAGGGAACCCCAGCCGCAGCCAACATCGAGCAGGCGCATGCCCGGCTGCAGCCCGATCTTGCGGCACACCAGGTCCAGCTTGTCGCGCTGGGCGTCCTCGACGCCGTAGCCGGGGCCGGGCTCCTGGGTCCAGTACCCGCTGGAATAGGCCATCTGCGGATCCAGGATCAGGCCGTAGAAATCGTTGCTGAGATCGTAGTGGTGGCTGATGGCCGCACGGTCACGAATCAGGCTGTGCAGCCGTCCCTTGACCTTGGCCTGCGTTGCCGGTGGAGCAGGAGGTGTCCCCAGGGCCCCGGCCGAGCGGGCAATCCTGCCGATCCCGGCGATGACTCCGGGCGTAAGGCGGATACCGGACAACCGGCGCTGTCTGACAACTTCCCACAACTGCTGCAGCGCCGAATTGAGGTCCCCGTCAATATCCAGTTCACCAGTGACATAGGCCTGCGCGGCGCCCAGTTCACCGGGGTTCCACAGCAGCCGCCGGATGGCGTCGGGGCTGTTGAGCCGGACCACGGGCGCGTCCTCCGGGCCCGCCTCGGAGCCGTCCCAGGCCTTCAGGCGGACGGGGAGTTCCCCGCCTACGACGGGCCGCAGGACCTCCGCGATCGTTTCGGCAAGTACAGCTGTCATCAGCGGCCTCCGTTCACGCCGGCGTTCTTCCTCTGGTCCAGCACAATCTGCTGGACGTTGAGGTAGCCCGAGGCAAAGCCGGCCCTTGAGTAGCAAAGGTAGAAGAGCCACATCCGCTGGAAGACGGCGTCAAAGCCAAGTTCGGCCACTTCGTCCTTGCGCGCCATGAAGCGCTCCTCCCAAAGCCGCAGCGTCTCGGCGTAGTGCTCGCCGAAGGCCAGGCGTTCCCGGACCTGCAGGCCGGTCTGCTTTTCCGTCACTTCCTCGATGGCGCGCACCGACGGGATCACGCCACCCGGGAAGATGTATTTGTGCACCCAGGTGTACCCGGTACGGGTGGCCAGGAGCCGGTCATGCGCGATGGTGATGGCCTGGATGGCCACCTTGCCGCCCGGAGCCAGGACGCGCTCGATCGTCTGGAAGTACGTGGCCCAGTATTCGTAACCCACGGCCTCGATCATCTCGACCGACACTACGGCGTCGTACTCGCCTTCCACGGCGCGGTAATCCTTGAGCTCAATGGTCACCTGATCCGCGTAGCCTGCCTCCGCCACCCGTTCCCGGGCCAGCGCCTGCTGCTCGCTGGACAACGTGACCGAGTAGACCGTGGCGCCGCGGGCGGCCGCACGCAGCGCCAGTTCGCCCCAGCCGGTGCCGATCTCCAGCACCCGGGTTCCGGGTCCGACGTCGGCCTTGTCCAGCAGCCGGTCGATCTTCGCCTGCTGGGCGGCGGCGAAGCCCTCCCACGGCATGTCCTTCACGGCACTTCCGGACGCAGGGAAGAGTGCGCTGGAGTAGGACATGGTGTCGTCAAGGAACGTGGCGAACAGCTCGTTGGAGAGGTCGTAGTGACGGGAGATATTGGAGCGCGTGTTCTTCAGGGAATTGCGCTCCGTCCGCGGCTGTCGCGGCAGGAAGATGGAGCGCAGCTTCTGCAGCGGAACGGGAATCAGGGTGCCCGCCCGCGCCGCGAAGACCTCCAGCACTGCTGTCAGGTTGTCTGCATCCCAATCGCCCGCCATGTAAGACTCGCCCAGGCCGATCAGGCCCCCGTCGCCCAGCCGCAGGGCAAAATGCTCAGGCCGGTGGATGGTCATCACCGGAGCACCGGAGCCGGCCGGGGCCGTGCCCAGCACCTGCCCGTCGGGGTAGCGCACTTCGAGGGGAAGGCGCCGTACCGCAGCTTTGAAAATCCCGTCCGCAATCCGCGCTGCACCGTTCGCCTTGAAACCGGAAGGTATGGCGGCAATTCCCGGCCAGATGCCCGCATCGATGGACGCGGGTGGCCGCGGCACGGTGTACGGCGCGGCTGAACCGGACCGGTTCGCCGGGCGTTCAGCCGAGGCGGTGCCGTGGTCGTCCGTCATTGTCATTGAACTGCCTCCTGTGGGGGGTGATGTGGTCTGGCGACGACGGGCAGGCGTCTTGCCCAGAGCTTAACGCCCTGAAGCCGGATAAGTGCGGATACCAGTAGTGGCGCGGCCGGCACGGTGACGGCCGCCGCCAGGATGTTCCGGATGGTAGCCGGTTTCCGCCTGCCGTCCATGGTGGCCACGAAGGGCCGGTGCCCTTCGCGTTCCAGGACGATTGAGACCGCAAGCCGCTCCCCGGGGGCGGGAAGCTTCATCCGGTATTCGCCGTCGACGTCGTTGAAGGGTGAAACGTAGAAGGACTTCGGCACTGAACCGCGTCCGGAGGGATCCGTCCTGAGCAGGTAGCAGTGCCGTTCGCCGTAGGTATTGTGGACCTCGGCCACCACGCACCTGAGCTCTCCGTTGGTGCCGTAGCACCAGAAAAGCGTCAGCGGGCTGAAGACGTAACCAAAGACCCTGGCACTGGTGAGCATGTGGATGGGACCGCCGTCGGGCTCTATCCCCTGCGTCCGCAGGTAGTGCTCCACGTTGGCCCTGATACCGGCGTCGGGATCGCCCAGGTGGTCTCCCGCGCGGAACTCGGCCAGTGGCCGGAGCAGGCGCGGCAGCCGGGGAAGGTCGTCAACGTCCACGAACCAGCTGTAACTGCGGTAGGTGAAGGCATTCTTCAGCGGGGTCTGCCGCACATGGGAGATGGCGGTGCGGTAGATGGCGGCGTCCATGGTCACGCCGGTTCCGCGGCCATCAGTTCCCGCTCCCCCTCACCGGAGGAGTCTCCGGTCTCAGCGGCCCGGGCCACCGGCCACGTGCGGCCGAGCTTCTCCGCGGCGCGGACCCCGGAGAGGGCGCCGTCCTCGTGGAAGCCCCAGCCAAGGTAGGCGCCGGCATAGGCGATCCGGTCATCGCTGAGCGCCTTGATGGCCTGCTGGGCCTGCAGCGACTCGGGCGTGTATTGCGGGTGCTCATAAACCATCCTGTCCAGGACGGCGACGTCGGCAATAAGCTCGGACTCGCCGAGGCTGACCAGGTACGGCCGGCCGTCGGCCGGTTCGAGCCGCTGCAGCCGGGTCAGATCGTAGCTGACCAGGACTTTGTCGGGGCGTGCGTCGCAGCCGGGAAGCCGGTAGTTCCATGAAGCCCTGGCGTTCTCCGCCGCCGGCAGGACCGCGGGGTCGCGGTGGAAGACCGTGTGGTTGACCGAGTAGGGCATGCCGCCCAGCGCTTCCTTTTCCTCAGGCGTCGCGTCGGCCAGGAACCCCAGCGCCTGCGCCGGGTGGGTGGCGATGACGACGGCGTCGAAGGCTTCCAGCCCGGCGCCAGTTGCGATCTCCACGCCATCCGCCGTTCGCCGGATGGCGGTGACCGGGGTTTCCATCCTGACGTCGGGGAGGGTCGCGGCGAGCTTTTCGACGTACCGGGCCGAACCGCCGGTGACGGTGCGCCACTGGGGTGAGCCCTTAATGCCCAGCAACCCGTGGTGGCCCAGGAACGTGAAGAGGTACCGCGCCGGGTAGGACAGGGCGGTGGTGGGGTCGCAGGACCAGACGGCGCTGACCACCGGGGTCATGAAGTGCGAGATGAAGTAGGGGCTGAACTTTTCGCGCTCCAGGAAATCGCCGAGCGTCAGTTCGGGAACGTCAACCTCGCTGCTGACGGCAGACGGAGGCGCGGTCCTGAGCAGGTCGCGCGCCTTCCGGTAGAAGCGGGTGACCTCCAGGAGCATCAGCAGGTACCGGCCGCGCAGCAGGCTGGATGGTTTGGCGATGATGCCGCGGGCACCGTCGCGGGCACCGGCGTATTCGAGTCCGCAGCCGTCGCAGCGGATGGACATGCTCATCTCTGAGTCCTGGGTTTCCACGCCGAGTTCGGCGAACAGGCGGAGCAGCGTGGGATAGGTCCGTTCATTGTGAACAATAAAACCAGTATCGACGCCGATGACGCTGCCGTCCGGCTGCGGCATGTCGTGGGTGTGGGCGTGGCCGCCAAGCCGTGAGTCTGCCTCGAACAAGGTGACGTTGTCCTGCCGGTTCAGCACGTAGGCGGCCGTCAGTCCGGCCACGCCGCTGCCGATGACGGCGACGCGCCGCCGGCCGCCTGCATCTACTGCTGGATTTGGTGACAATTCGTGCTCCTCTGTTGGACATCTGCCGCTGGACCGGGTGTACAGAGGGCAATTCGGTACCGCGGCGGCGGTGGATGGGTGCAGTACTGTGGGCTGGTGGTAAACCCCGTGCACTTGAAGACCTTATTGGAGGTCACGCGGCTGGGCTCATTCGCCGCGGCCGCAACAACACTTGGTTACACAGCCTCTGCCGTTTCGCAGCAAATGTCCGCGCTGGAACGGGACACGGGCGTAACCCTCTTCCAGCGTTCGGCGCGCGCCGTGGTCCCGACGGAAGCCGCCGTCGTCATGACCCGGCACGCCGCGAAGGTGCTGACGGACATCGAAGCGCTGATGGCCGCCGCGTCCAGGGTCCAGGACACCGGAAGCCAGGAGCTGAGGCTGGGGATCTTCCCCAGCCTTGCCACCTATGTCCTGCCGCGGATCCTGAAGAACCCGGCGTGGAAGAACCTCGGCATCGACCTGCGGGTGTCCGTGGCGGAACCGGGCCAAACCATCCAGGGGCTGCGTGCCGGCGGTGACGTTGACCTGGCGGTGGTGTTCCAGGTGGGCCAGACCGGCTTCGCCTGGCCCAACACCATCAACCGGCAATGGATCGGCGACGACGACTTCCGGGTGGTGCTCCCTGCCGGCTGGGGATTCCGGGCCGACGCGAAGGTGGCCGCGGACCATCTCTCGGAGATGCCGTGGATCATGCACCACCCCGGCACCAGTGATGCCATGGTGATCGAGCGGCTGTTTGCCGGGTGCAACCTGCACCCGCGCGTGGTGGCGCACAGCGACGACTTCCACGCGAGCCTGGAAATGGCCGCCGCCGGCCTGGGTGCCGCCCTGGTCCCGGAACTGGCGCTCCGGAACAAACCGGCGGGGGTGGTGGTGCTGGACGTCCCCGAGATCCGGCTGGCACGGAACGTGTTCGCGCTGCTGATCAATGAACGGAAGACGGCGCGGGTGCAGTTGTTCGTTGACCTGCTGGCGGAAACTCTCGCCGGGATGCGCACCGCAGTGAATTAGCCCGAACGCTGGAATGGGCTGGCCTTCGGGTCTATGTTGAGATTATGAACAAGGTAGCGAGCCAGCACTTTGGAGAAATCGATCTGAACCACGGCAAAGATCATCTCTTCGCCGCCAGGCATGAACTGCGCGGCCACCCGCTGGAACTCGACCTGAACATCAACGCCCACGACCACTTCGATGAAGCCGCACTGCGCAAGGTGGAGTACCGGTTGCGCTTCCTCCCCGAGCTCGTGGACGAGGTCCGCGAAATGATTGCGGAGGAACTTGAGCAGGAGGGCACCAGCCCCCAGGAGTACCTGCACTTCCACTGCAACGCGCTCAAGGACGAACACCTGCACAAGGTCTTCGGGGTGGAGGACCGCAGCCAGCTCACCAACGAGGTTTTCCTCAAGGCCTTGAAACTTGGCCACGTGGGCATCTACCCCGGCCAGCCGGAACGCTACTTTGTCCTGGACTTCACCCTCGGCGAGCATTTCACCGACGAGGTGCTGGTGGCCTCCGCGGACCAGGACGGCGTGGTCGACGACGAGATCGTCTGGGAGTCCTGAGGTTAAATAACGACGGCGGCCGGTCACCTGAGGTGACCGGCCGCCGTGCTGTTGAGCGGTGTGCCTGCTTCGCCGGATCCGGGTGGCGTCCGCTGCGCCGGCGGTGGCCAGGGAATGTGCGCTAGCTTGCGAGCTGGGGCCGGGCGGCAGTGTCCCGGCGGGTGACCGGGCGGTTATGGCGGGGCAGGGCCAGCTTGTCCAGCACTTCCAACGCGCTTTGGTGCTCGTTGAAGGTGTAGAGGTGGATACCGGGGGCGCCGGCATCCAGGGCGGCGTTTGCCAGGTCCACCGTGGCGTCGACGCCGATATGGAGGCGTTCGAGGTCGCTGTCGGCCGCTGCCAGGCGTTCCACCAGCGCGGGGGCCGGTTCAACGCCGGCCAGTTCGCCGAGCCGGGTAACGCGGCGGAGGCTGGTGAGCGGCATGACGCCGGGGATGATCGGAATGGTGACTCCGGCGCGGCGTGCCCTGGTGAGGAGGCTCGCATACTGCTCGGTTTCGAAGAATACCTGGGTGATGGCGAAGTCGGCACCGGAACGCTGCTTGGCGAGCAACACCTCGACGTCGTGCTCCTCGCTGGGCGACTCCGGGTGCCGGGAGGGGTATGCCGCCACGCCGACTGCGATTTTTCCGGCGCAGAGCAGGGCTGAACGGCGCTGCTCCACCCGCCTGATCAGTTCAATCAGGTCCTGGGCGTACCGCAGTGCACCGTCTGAATGCCGGCCCCCATCTTTGGGCAGGTCACCGCGCAGCGCGAGGATGCCCCGCACCCCGATGTCCAGCAGTTCGGCGATGATCCCGGCCAGTTCCTGCGGCGTATTTCCAACACACGTCAGGTGTGCCAGCGGCCGGAGGGTGGTCTCGAGCAGGAGTCGGTTGATGAGTTCGACGGCGGTGTTCCGGTTGGATCCGCTGGCTCCGTACGTCACGGAGACGTAGTCCGGCGCTGTGGTCTCGAGCTCACGGATGGTGGTCCACAGCGTCTCGGCAGCAGCCGGTGAACGCGGCGGGAACAGCTCATAGGAGAGTGCTACCGGTGCGCTATCGGAGAGGTTTGGATGTGCTTCAATGGGGCTCGGTGGTGACATTTGCGTCCTTGGCTTTGGGCCATCGGGGTCGCCTGCCAGTGAATGTGCAGGAAACCGCCAATGAATCGAGTTTGGGGAACACGGAGGGACTCCAGCAAGGGCGCAGGAGCGACTGTTACGCCTGGGATGAAGCAGTCCGTGAGCAAATGTCAGGCCCACATGGGGGCACCCACACCCTCCGGAGCGGAGGATCGCTGACACGTTACCTCGGTAACTTGGGTACGACTCTACGAGGGGCCGGTGGTGCAATCAAGTCGGCAATCGAATAAGACACAGCTTTACGGCGCCTCTCAGCGCCGCTGCAGAATTACCTTCGCCCGCGGAACGGCCCCTACCAAGGCCGTTCCGGTGCCGTTCCGCCGGCATCGTCCAGGTACTGCTCCCGCTCGCGGCCGCTGTTCCGCTCCCGCTCCGCCTGCCGCGCACTGTCCTGGAGTTGGTCCAGCTGGCTCTGCCGGGCCTCTGCCGACGGGTCAGGAGCGGGCTTCGTCGATGGTGCCGGTGTTGCTCCGGGCGCCTGCGCGGCCGAGTTGAGTTTCCCTTCCAGCCGTTCGGCGGCTTCCGCCAACCGGCTGCCGGCCCCGGCCTCGGCGTCCGGAGACAAGCACTGTTGTGGTGCCTGCCGCGCCGCGGCCAGCGCGTCTTGGTAAAGCACAGCGGCCGACGCCGGGTCACCGGCCTGCACCCGTGCGTCACCAAGGCGTTCAATCGCCAGGGCCAGATTGACCCGGATCAAACATTCGTCCCCCGAGCCCGCCGGAACAGAGCTGAGCGCCGTTTCGAATGCGGTCCGCGCGGCGCCGTAATCTCCGCGAAGCACCGCGGCACCGCCCGCGGCGAACGGCGCCTTGTGCGGTTCCACCACGTTGGCCAGGCCAAGGCCGCCAGCAGCGGCGTCAACGCCGGCCGAGTCCCCGGCCGCGTACCGGGCGGCAGCGGTGTCGGCGAGGACACCGAGGCTAAGGAGCTTTCCGGCGACGCACAGGGCCAGGAGCACGGGCAGCAGCGTCCAAAGCAGCAGGCGCCGGCGGCGGACTGCGGGCGTCACCGGGTTGCCTCCGGCCGTACCGGCCGCGGCAGTCCACGGAGCCGGCGCAGGACCGCCACCGCTTCCGGCACGACCAGCAGGAACGCACCGGCGGCGAAAATCCAGTAGAGCTCGGTCCGGGCCGCGACAGAACCGGCTCCGTCCGAGTGTTCCGTCTTTCCCGGGTGGGCCTGCTGCATCATGTCCGCCGGGGAGGCGCCCGCGTCGCGGTGCACGTACGGTACGCCCAGCTGCGACGCGATGGTGCGCAGCCGCCCCTCGTCGATGACGGAGCGCGCGTCCCCTGCGCGGTTGTCCTGAACATAGCCGCTGTGCGTGCCGGCCCCGGTACCGCCGCCGGTGCCGTCGTTGGGGTCCAGGCCGGTGTTTTCCTTCATCCGGCCCCCTTCCGCCGTGCCATAGCCGAGAACCGCTCCCCCAGCCACCAGGCCGGCGTCGAACGCCATTGCTTCGGGTTCCTTGCCGCTGGTTTGTTCGCCGTCTCCCAGGTAGAACACCAGCCGCGGGCGGCCCGGGTGGCTGTCCCGGGCGGCCGCCAGCCGCTCAGCGAGGACCTGCCGGGCAGCAGTGATGCTGCTGCCCTTGGCGTAGGCGGTGACCTGGGGTTCCAGGACATCGGTGATGGTCTCCAGGGCCAAGGTATCGGTGCTCAACGGCATCCGGACGTGGGCGGTGGTGTCGAACGTGATCACTGAAAAGCGGGCGCCCGGCAGCTTTTCCGCAATGGCCTTGATGTCCTTGCGTACGCCCTCAAGCCGCGGGGTGGCTCCGGCGTAGTCCTCGGCCACCATGCTGGTGGTGGTGTCCACCACGAAGAACACATTGAGGTCCGTCGAGGCGGCCTGCACTGTTCCCCCGGGCAGGCCGGGGCGAAGGGCGGCTGCCCCCAGGAGCACGACGACGGCGGTCCGCCTGAGCCACGCACGGCGGCCCGGCTGTGGCCGCCGGGGTGGCGTACCTTGCCGTCCGCGCCCGGGTGGTGGCTGCACCTGCCACAACGCTGCGCAGAGCACCAGTGCGGACAGCACCGCAGCAGCCAGTGGCACTCCCGGGACCTCCGTCACCACCGCCCGCGGCGCGCCCTGGATTGCAGCGGTCTCGGTCTTTTCGACGCCCGCCACGATGCCCGCTATCGCCTCAGGGTTGTCCAGGGCGTAGTAGGAACCGCCCGTGGACTCCGCCGCGGCCCGCAGCCGGGCTCCCGGCTGGTCCGCAGCGGTGCCGTAGTCCACGTCGCCGGGGTTCAGTGCGTAGACGCGCACCGACCGGTCCTTGGCCAGTTGCGCCGCCTGATCCAAAGTCATGATCGGAGTGCCGGAGAGGAAGTTGTCCGTGGCCAGTACCACCGACCGCGAGCGCTGCGGCGCGGTGCCGCCCGCCCCGGCGGAGCCTTGGAAGCTGTTCAGGCAGGACGCCAGGCCGTCACCAATCAACGAGGAACCACGGCCGCTCCAGGTTCCGTCAAGGAACCCGGAGCTGCCGGGCTTGCCGTCGAAAGCGTCCCTTGCGAGCTGGAGCTGCTCCTGGGCGTAGGCGTAGTCGTCCGTCAGCGGGAACACCTGGATGGCGCTGCTGTCGAAAATGGTCAGGCCGATCCGCTCGCCGTTGAATTGCCTGGCCAGGCCGGAGAAGACATCCACCACGGCGGCGTCGGCGCTGCTCATGGAGCCGGATGCGTCCAGGCACAGCATGATGTCCCGGTTATGCTGCTCCGCCCTGGTGGTTGCCACATCCACGGGGCGGGCCGCGGCCACCGCTGTCGAGGCCAGGAGCAGGGCGCACGCGGCTCCAGCCAGGAGCAGCCATCTCCGGTGCCGCCGAAGGGCTGCCTGGTATTCCGGCAGCGCGGTGAGCCGGTCTGCGTGGGCAACCGGCCGGCGTCGTGCGCCTGGCTTACCGGTTTGCCGCAGCCCGGCCCATACGGCCCACGCCACGGCAGCGGCCGCTGGCAGGAGCACCCACCACAACATCAGTTCCATGTGCGCACCGCCGCCGCCGCCCGTGCCGCGGACGCGCCCACGGAGGCCAGCGGACCGGGCCCGAATTCAGCCGGGTACAACGCCTCGACGGCATCTGCGGCCGCGGGCAGCGGATGCTGCGCCAGGTCCTGCTGCGTCATCCGGGTGGCATCCACCCCGGTGGCGTCCCGGACAAACCCGCGCAGGAGCAGACTGATCTGCTGGTGCGCGGCCCGTGCCTCGAGGGTGCCGGCCGCGGCATCACGGTCCACGTCCTGGATGCGCTGCAGGTAGGCGGCCTTGAGGGCCGGGAGGTCGGTCAGGGCTGGGCGCGTCGGCGCGGCAAGGGACGTGGGAGCAGCACGGGTGCTCCACCACAGATAGGCGTACCAGCCGGCCACCAGTGCCAGGATGGCCGCTCCGCACCATACCCATGCGGGGTTGTAGGGCAGCGGTCCGTAGAAGCCGGGGTCAGCCTGCACGCCGGTGCCTTTCCAGCAGGGCAAACAAGCCGGTGATGACGTCGTCGCTGGCCGCCACGTCCCCCTCCGTGATCCCGGCGGCACGCAACATGGCCTTGCGGTCCGTGTCGCGTTGGGCAACGGCCGTGGCGTAGGCGGCTGCCACCGCTGCCGACGCCGCCGGCTGCCAGGCCAGGAGCGCGGCATCGGCCACGCTGTAGGAATCCGCGGTGGAAGATTCCGCTGCTTCCGGGTTGGACGGTGCCAGGTCCGCGTCCCGGACCGTCAGCCAGAGTATTTCGTGCTGCGCGCGGAGCCGGCGGAGCAGTTGGCCCGTGGCGGCATCCGCGGGCAGTTCATCCGCGACGACGAACAGCAGGTGGCGCCCCTTGACGTTGCGGGCCACGTGCTGAAGTTGGTCCTGGAGCCTGCTGGGTGGCCCGTCCAGCCTGGTATGGGCGTCAACATGCCTCAGCAGCCGCTCCAGGTGCTCCTCACCTCTTTTTGCAGGCAGCGACCGGGTGGTGGCGGAATCGCCGCAGACCAGTCCCACCACATCCCCGTGCCGGTGGGCCAAGTACCCAAGGACTCCCAGCGCGAGGATGGCAATGTCCTTCTTTGCTTCCCCGGACCTGGCCTCAGCGGCCATGTTGCGCCCGGTATCGGTCACCAGGAGGACTGTCTGCCTGCGGACCGCCACGTAGCGCCGGATCAACGGCGAGCCATGGCGCGCCGACGCCTTCCAGTCGATGTCGCGGACCTCGTCACCGGGAACGTAGGCACGCAGGTCATCGAAGTCGAGGCTGCGGCCTCGAAAGACCGAACCGTATTCGCCGTCGAGCATTCCACGGGCTTTGCGGTGCGCGAAGATGGCCATCTTCGACTTCACGCGCTGGAGGAGGCTTGCCATGGGTCAGGGGGTTTGGACCGCTGCGACGACGGCGTCGATCACCGATTCCACCGGCACTTGCTCGGCCACGGCGTCGAAGTTAAGGATCAGCCGGTGCCGCAGCACCCGGTGGGCCAGGGACCTGACGTCCTCGGGGATAACGTGGTCGCGGCCGTTCAGCAGCGCCACGGCGCGGGACGCCTGGCTGAAGGCGATGCTGGCGCGGGGGCTGGCACCGAATTCAATGAATCCGGCAAGCCGGGCATCGATGTATTGCGAGGCGTTCCGGGTCACGTACACCAGCCCCACGATGTAGTTGATCACGGCGGGATCAATGTAGATGCGCCTGGCGAGGGCCTGGATTTCGGTGATGGCGTCCAGGGAGGCGGCGGCTGCCGGCTTCTGCTCCGGGGTGAAGATGCCGGCGTCGATCCTGCGGATAATTTCCGCTTCCTCCGCCGGTGAGGGATAGTCCAGCACATCCTTGAGCATGAAGCGGTCCATCTGGGCTTCGGGGAGCTGGTAGGTCCCCTCCTGCTCAATCGGGTTCTGGGTGGCCAGGACCAGGAAGGGTGAGGGCAGGCGGTAGTCCTGGCCGCCGATGGACGTCTGGCGTTCCTGCATGGCCTCCAGCATGGCGCTCTGGGTCTTGGCGCTGGAACGGTTGATTTCATCCAGCAGCACGATGTTGGCGTGCACCGGCCCCAGTTGCGTGACGAAAGTTCCCTTGGCGGCGTCGTAGATCTGGGTTCCCACAATGTCGCTGGGCAACAGGTCAGGGGTGCACTGGATCCGGCGGAATTCCGCGCTGACGGCCTCCGCCACCGTTTGGGCCGCGGTGGTCTTCGCCAGTCCCGGGACGCTTTCCAGCAGGATATGGCCGCCGGTCAGCAGGCCCACCAGCAGCGATTCACGCAGCCGGGACTGCCCCACTACCTTGGCGTCGAAACTGCGGGAAATGTTCGCCACCACCTGCTGCGCCCTGGCCAGCTCCGCCGGTTGGATTCTTGCGGGCACGCTGGTCGAAAGCACTGGTATTCCCCCTGATAACGGTGATGGACTCGCGGGCCGGGCCGGCCGTGTCCCGCCCGCCATCTTATCCAAGACCCCGGGCCCCGGGACGGCAATGGGCACCCCTCCCCATGTGGGCCCGGCAGGTCTATCCTTTTGCCATGATCGAGCTTCCAGACAGTTACAAGGAGTACCTCGCCGGCAAGAACCAGTTGTTCGTCGATACGGTCAGGCCCGTCCTGATGCAGTCCGCGGCGGATAAGCTGCACGGCGTCCGTGTGGTGGACACCCACCACGGCCACCAGGCCCACCTCGACGACACTCTCCCCTTCGGTGTGGTGCTGGAGGATATCGACTAGCCCCTGACAGCTCCGGACAGGGCCAGCGAGTTGCCGGAACCGCGCGCCACGATGACGTAGAGGGCCAGCACCGGAAGTGAATAGAGGATGGAAAACGCGGCCAACTGGCCGTATGCCACGGCGCCGTTCTGGCCGAAGAAGCTGAAAATGGACACCGCCGCGGGCTGGTTGGCTTCCGAGAGCAGGAGGACGAAGGGAACGAAGAAGTTCCCCCATGCCTGGATGAACACGAAGATAAACACCACGCCCAGGCCCGGGCCCATCAGCGGCAGCACAATGGAACGCAGGGCAGCCAGCCGGGACGCCCCGTCCACCCAGGCGGCCTCCTCCACCGCCAGCGGCACCGCATCCATGAAGTTCCTGGTCATCCAGATGGCCATAGGCAGGCTGGTGGCGGACAGGAAAAGCACCGTAGCGGGCAAGGAATCCAACAGCTGAAGCTGCACGAACAATCCGTACACCGGAACCATGATGGCCGTGACCGGCAGGCAGGTACCGAACAGGATGCCGTAAAGGAACGGGGTGTTGAAGCGCGAGCGGTAACGGGAGAGCGGATAGGCAGCCAACACGGCCGCGGCCAGCGTCACGGCACCGGTCCCGACGGACAGCAACACGCTGTTCACGAGCGGACGGAACAGCAACTCCGGCGTAAGGACGGCCGCGAAATTGTCCAAGGCAGGCTGCTGCGGAAGTTTGGTGCCGTGCCCGGCGGCCGGGTCCAGGGAACCAAGGACCAGCCACAGCAGCGGCAGCACGAAACAGGCGCCGATCAGCAGCAGGACGGCATCCGCCACGGCGCTCCCCTGTGGCCGGCGACTTTGGCGTGGGCGGAGGGCGGCCGGCGAGGGAGTCACGGCTTCTGCTCCCGCAACAGGCGCAGGTAGGCGGCCCCGAACACTGCCCCAATCAGGATCAGCACCGAAGCGACGGCGGTGCCGTAGCCAATGTCGCCGAATTTGAACGCTTCCTGGTAGGCCATGACCGGCAACGTGGAGCTGCCGTTGGCGGGCCCGCCTGCGGTCATGACCCAGATCAGGGTGAAGACGGCCAGGGTCTGCAGCGTGATCAGCATCAGGTTGGTGGCGATGGTTCCCCGGATCACCGGCAGGGTGATGAACACCAGCCGCTGCCAGGCGCCGGCGCCGTCCATGTGCGCAGCCTCGGTGAGCTCTGCCGGTACGCCGCCCAGCGCCGCGCGGTACACCAGCATGGAAAAGGCGGTCCCCCGCCACACATTCGCCAGGATCAGGGCCACCATGGGCATGGCGTAGAGCCAGTCGACCTCCGCCAGGCCCAGGCCGCCCAGCAACTGGTTGATGGTTCCGTCGTTGCTGAAGAATGCGTAGGCGGCGAAGGCGGCCACAATTTCCGGCAGGACCCAGGCCGCCACCACGGCGGTCCCCACCGCCGCGGAAACGGCCGGACGCGCCCGGCGCATGAGGACCGCCAGGGCCAGGCCCAGGATGTTTTGGCCAAGAATGGCGGATCCGCCCACGAACAGCACCGTCAGGGCCAGTGAGAGCGGGAACACCGGGTCCTGCAGCAGCCGCTGGTAGTTCTCCAGGCCCACCCATTCCGGGTTCCTGGCGTGCCTGCCGGTGAGTCCGGCATTGGTCAGCGAGGCCTGGAAGGCCCACAGCACCGGGCCGGCAAGGAAGACAGCAAGGAGCACGACGGCGGGCAGGACGGGCAGGTAGCGGGCGAATTGCCGCCTGTGGTGGGGGGCCGGCACCGCTACTTCCGGAGGGTCTTGTCGCCGCCCACGATGCCGGTCACGGCAGCGTCGTAGTCCGCGGCAGCCTGCTCCGGGGTCCTCTTGCCGGTGATGACGGCTTCGGTGGCCTCCTGCACGGCGGCGGAGATCCGCGGGTAATCCGAGGTAGCGGGGCGGTACCGGGTCACAGCCACCAGGCTGGATACGTCTTTGACGAAGGGGTTGGCGGACTGGTAGCCGGGGTCAGCTGCGACGTCGGTGCGGACAGCGATCTGTGAACTCGCGACGGTAAAGGACAGGGAGTTCTTCTCGTTCAGCGCCGTGGTCAGGAACTTGAAGGCGAGATCCGGCTGCTTGGTGTCCGCGCCCACGGCCAGGGTCCAGCCGCCGGACATGCTCACGGCACCCGGCGCCCCGCCGTTCTCCGTGGGGAAGGGCGCCACGCCCATGTCCTGCGCGTACGCCGGCCATTCGTAGCTTCCACCTTTTTGCCAGAACGACGGCGTGTAGGAGCCTTCCACGGTAGCGCCCAGCTTTCCCTTCGGGAACCAGTCCCCGAACACCTTCTTCCAGACGTTCGGGTCCAGCGCATCGGCGGGGGTCACCGCAAGGTTCTCCCCGTAGAGCGTTTGGAGGAAGGTCAGCGAATCCTTGAAGCCTGCGGACCCGACGACCCACTTTTTTGCGTCCTGGTCATAAAGGCCCGCACCGGCGCCGTAGAGCAGTTCATAGAACCCCTGCATCACCGTTCCCTCGCCCGTGCCCTTGCCCGCGTACATGTTGAAAGGAATCACGTCGGGGTTGGAAGACTTGATCTTCCTGGCGGTGTCCAGGATGTCCTGCCAGGTCGCAGGGCGCCAGGGCAGTGCGATGCCCGCTGCCTCGAAGACCTTCTTGTTGTACCAGATGGCCCGTGTGTCGGTGCCCAGCGGCACCGCGTAGGTGCCGCCGTCGTCCGCTTTCCCGGCTTCCTTGGCGCCGGCGTCGAACTTGTCCCAGTCCTCCCATGACTTGAGCCGGCTGTCCAGGTTCAGGAGGTACCCGGCGTCCACGTCCGAGCGGACCTTGAACGTGTCCTCGTAGAACACATCGGGGGCGGTGGAGGGCGACCTGAGGGCGAGGGCCAGTTTGGTGCCGTAGTCGTCGTCGTTGGCCTGGATGGGCTGGAGGTCGATCGTGACACCCTGGTTGGCGGCTTCGAACTCCTTTTTGGCGTCCTGGAACATCGTGTCCAGTGCGGTGAAGGAATCTGTCTTGTGGTAGGCCACCTTGATGGTCTTGCTGCCTGCGGGGTCGGCGGGAGTACAGCCTGAGAGGGCCAGTACCGCCGCGGCCAGCAGGGACACCGTTAGGGATACCCGGCGACTCATGGTCCGGTCAGCTTTCCAGCAGCAACCGCTGGGCGCGGGGCGCGAGCGTATGTTCCAGGACCAGCGATGCCGCGCCGATCGCTCCCACGTCTTCCCCGACGCCGGTGCCCACAACCTCGATGGGATGGATCAGGCGGGCGGCGCTGTTGGTGTCCAGGAGGGACGGGATCAGTTCCAGGTAGCGTTGCGACAGGCAGGTCCAGAAGGGGCCACCGAAGACAACCCGTTCAACATCCAGGGTGTTGGTGACCACTGAAACTGCCCGTGCCACCAGGACGGCGGACTTGTCCAGGATGGCGGCGGCCCGTTCGTCACCGCCGTAGGCCCGGGCGCACAAGTCGGCGAAACTCTGCTTGATTTCGGCGGCACTGTTGGCCGGGGAGCCCGCCAGGATGCCTGCCGCTTCCGCCTCCGCCACCAGCACCTGGGGAATGCAGGAGGACTTGACGCAGCCGCGCTGGCCGCAGTCGCAGAGGGGTCCGTCCGGATCCACCACGATGTGGCCGATCTCGCCGGCGTTGCCGGACGTGCCCCGGACCACCTCGTCGTTGAGGACGATGCCGCAGCCGATGCCGGTTCCCATGTACATGAAGACGAAGCTCCCGGCGCCGCTGGGGCCGCCCGCCCAGGTTTCCGCCACGGCCGCGCTGGTGACATCCTTGTCCACCAGCACCGAGTAGCCGGTTGCCCTGGCCAGCGCGTCACGCAGTTCCACCCGGTCCCAGCCCGGCAGCAGCGGCGGGTCCACGACGGTGCCGTTGTCGAGGTCGATGGGGCCCGGAGCGGCCACGCCCAGGCCTGCGATACGGCTGCGGTCCACACCGGAGTCGGTCACGAGCTGCGCCAGTTCCGCGGCAATGGTGGTGATGACGGCGGAGGGATCGTTCCCGCCGGGGGTCTTGATGCGTGAATGCCGGACCACCGCGCCCACGAGGTCCAGCACCACGAAGGTGGTCACGGCCGGGTCCAGGTGGACTCCCAGGGCGTACATGCCGGCCGGGTTCAGGCGCAGGATGGTGCGCGGCTTGCCCGGTCCGCTGCCCTCCTTGCCGGCCTCCACGATCAGGCTCTGGTCCAGGAGCCGGCGGGAAATATTGGAGATCGTCTGCGGTGACAGGCCCACGATCTGCGCGAGTTCCACGCGGCTCAAACCGCCGGTGGTTCTGCGGATCGCATCCAGGATGACGGTGAGGTTGAAATCCCCCATCCTGGGCAAGTTGGTTCCGCGCCTCGGAGAAGATTGGCGGATCTCAGACACGGTGTCCCCTAAACGTCTTCGGCTACCTGCATACGGTGATGCTTTGAATCGTACGTCAAGGGCGGGCGCGCGCCCACATGGCCGGTTGGCGGCGCGGCGCGGAAGACGATCCACGTCAGCGGCGGGTTGGCGGTTGGTGCCGGGCCGCCGGTGACAACCCCGCAGCCGGCTCAACCGGAGCGGCGGACGCTTCGCGTGATGGTGAACTTGGGGTTCATGCCCTCCACGACGGTGGGCCCCACGTGCCTTTCCAGCGCCGGCAGGTAGGCAAGGTGCCGGTTGAAGACCGTCCACAACTCCCCACCGGGGGCCAGGACGCGCCCCGCCGCCTCGATCATCTTCAGCCCGGCGCCCTCGTGGACGCCGGCGCCCACGTGGAAGGGCGGGTTCAGCAGGACCGCATCGGCAGCGCCATCGGGGAAGGTGCTGAGCGCATCGTCCTGCAGGACGGTGATCCGTTCCGCCAGGCCATTCGCCCGTGCGGTGGCCAGTGCCGACTGCACGGCGGCCGCGGACTGGTCAGTGGCCGTCACGGCAGCACCGGGGAATCGGCGGGCGTACATGGCAGCGAGGATTCCGGTGCCGCAGCCAAGGTCTACGGCGTGCCGCGCCGGTTTCATGGCGGGCAGGAACGTGAGCAGGAATCGGGTGCCGATGTCCAGTTTGGCACCGGCGAAGACGGCCCCATGGGCGGCCACGTCCAGGTCCAGCTCGTCGAGGTGCTCCACTGCCGGAAAGCGTGGCGGTGCCGGCGGCTTCGGTCCGGCGGCCAGGACCAGCCTCGACTTTTGCCGGGCGAGCTGCGGCTGGACGGACGTGAAGAAGCGATCCAGGACTGTGTTCATGCCCAGGGACATGTGTTTCACCCGGCCTCCGGCCAGCAACAGCACCCCTGGGGCCGCATGCCGTGCGACGGCGCCCGCAATCTCCTCCAGCTCCGCCAGGGTCTTGGGCAGTTGCAGCAGGACCGTGTCCGCGCCTGCCAGAAGTTCAGGCCCGAGGGGCAGCTGGACGAATCCCGCACCATCACCGCCGATGCCTGGCAGCCGTGCGTGGCATTCATCGGCGTTCAACCTCAGCGCCCGCTCCCCTGTCACCAGGTCCTGGTGCACGCGCAGGGAGGCAGGGGCGAGGACGGCGGATGCACCCAGGGTCAGGGCGCCGTATCGGTCGCCGATCACGGCAACGGTGCTGCCGGACCGGCCGAGCTGGACAGCGGTCTCCAGGAGCAGCCGGTCCGTGGCGTCCCAGGCTTGCAGGTTGGGCGCTTCAACATCGGGCCGACGGCGCAGGACATCGAATATGTCCGCCAGGGTATCTGCTGCCACCGGTGTCCTGCCGCCTTCTGTTGATCGTCCCGGCCCCGGGTTCCCCGGAGTCACCCCCACGTTACCGTCCCTGCCGCCGGTGCCATTCCGGGCAGCGCGGCGATGGCGGCCACTGCCGCCCGGCCGGCACGGTTGGCGCCGATGGTGGACGACGACGGCCCGTAGCCCACCAGGTGGACGCGCGGCTCGGCTGCCACCTGGGTACCTTCCATCGCGATTCCGCCGCCCGGCCCGCGGAGGTGGAGCGGGGCGAGGTGTTCCAGTTCAGCCCTGAAGCCGGTGGCCCAAAGGATGACGTCCGCCTTCAGGAAGCTGCCGTCGGCGCGGCGGACTCCCTCCGGTTCGATGGACGCGAACATGGGCTGCCGGTCAAGGACGCCACGGTCCCGGGCGGCCCGGAGCGCCGGAGTCCAGATCAGTCCCGTCGCGGATACGACGCTTTGCGGTGGAAGGCCCCGGCGGACCCGGTCTTCGACCAGCGCCACGGCGTCGTGCCCCGCCCGGGTGTCGAAAGGGGCATCCCGCCAGACAGGTTCCCGGCGGGTGAACCAGCTGGTGGACGTGACACGGGAAATCTCGTCCAGCAGGCCCACTGCGGAGATGCCACCGCCCACCACGATCACGTGCCGGCCCGTGAATTCATCGGCGGAGACGTAATCGGCGACGTGCAGCTGCCGGCCGAGGAATGAGGACCGGCCCGGGTAGATCGGCCAGAACGGGCGCGTCCAGGTACCGGTGGCGTTGATGACCGCCCTGGCGCTCCAGCCGCCGTCGGACGTCTCCACCCGCAGCCGGCCGGCAGGGTCCTCGTCTTCCCGCCTGACCGCGCGAACCTTGACGGGCCGGTGTACTGCAAGGCCCAGCGCCGCCTCATAGCCGCCAAAGTAGCGGGTCAGGAATTCGGAGCTGGGCTCTGCGGGATCGACGTCCGGTTTGGGGATTCCCGGCAGGTCGCTGATTCCGTTGACCGTTGCCATGCGCAGGCTCTTCCACCGGTGCCGCCAGGCACCGCCCGGACCCTCTTCGGCGTCGAGCACCGCAAAGTCGAATCCCCGGCGCTGCAGGTGGTAGGCGGCCGACAGGCCGGCCTGGCCCGCCCCGATGACCACCACATCGGTTGGGTCAGGAATCACTCCCCCATGATAGTCGCGGAGGGCAGCGCAGCCTTAGGGTAGGCCCATGGACACTGCAGGAGCCGCAAGGACCACTGGACATGCTGACCGGCTGGCAAAAGCGCTGGGGGTGGTGCTCGGCACGGACCGGATCCCGTTGCGCCTGAGGGCCTGGGATGGCTCGGAAGCCGGGCCCGCAGATGCGCCCATCCTGGAGTTCAGGTCACGGCGGGCCCTGCGGCGCATGCTCTGGTCACCGGGGCAGCTGGGGCTGAGCCGGGCTTATGTGGCAGGTGAAATCGACGCCCCGGGAGACGTCTTCGCTGCCTTCGGGGCACTGAGCTCGGCCGGGAAGTTCTCGGAGCCGGGTCCGTTCCGGCCGCCCACTGCCCGCGAATTGTGGCTGCTGGCACGGACGGCAATCAGGCTGGGTGCCGTCGGTCCCAACCCGGTTCCGCCGCCGGAGGAAGCCCGCATCGCCAAGAAGGGGAGGATGCATTCACGCGGCCGGGACTCTGCCGCCATCTCCCATCATTACGACGTCGGCAACGATTTCTATGCCCTCGTGCTGGGACCCTCCATGGTGTACTCCTGCGCCGTATGGCCGGCCGGCGGCGCACCGGATCCGGAAACACCGGACGCAGGACTGGACGCCGCGCAGGAGGCCAAACTGGGCCTCGTCTGCCGCAAACTGGGCCTCCAACCCGGGATGCGCGTCCTGGACGTGGGGTGCGGGTGGGGCAGCTTCGCTCTTCACGCGGCCGCCAGGTATGGGGTCAGCGTGGTCGGGGTGACCCTTTCAACCGAACAGGCCGCCCTGGCCCGCAAACGGGCTGCGGACGCCGGTCTCACCGGCAGCGTGGAGATTCGGGTGCAGGACTACCGGGACGTGCACGACGGGCCGTTTGATGCCATCAGTTCCATCGGCATGTCCGAGCACGTGGGCCGGGCCCAGACCCCCGCCTATGCCGCAGCACTCTTTGGGCTCCTCAGGCCCGGCGGACGGCTGCTGAACCACGCCATCTCCTGGAACGCCGGGCCCACGAGCCCCGACCCCGACTCGTTCATTCCCCGGTACGTGTTCCCTGACGGGGAAATGATCAGCCTGGGCGAGATGGTGGCCGCCCTGGAAACTGCCCGTTTCGAAATCCTCGACGTCCAGGCCCTCCGCCGCCACTATGCCCCGACCCTCCGGGCCTGGGTCCGGCGGCTGGAAGAGAACTGGGACGAAGCGGTGGCCCTCGCCGGGGCGGGGCGCGCCAGGGTGTGGCGGCTGTACATGGCCGCCAGCGCCCTGGGCTTCGAAGACGGGCTCACCGGAGTCAACCAGGTCCTTGTCCGCCGGCCGGGCGGGGCCGAGCCGCTACTGCGCCGCGATGACTGGCTGTGAGCTTGGGCCGATCCGCCCCTAGGTGTACTCAGTCAGTAGGTTGGTTGCACCTGCTGATGGGTGGTTTGCCTCCGAGGCTGCCGTGGGGGCGGTGGTTGTTGTAGAAGTTTGGCCATGGCTGGAGTGCGTTGGTGCGGGCTTGGTTGGATGTGAATGGCTGCCGGTAGGCCCAGCCTTCCTGGAGGGTGCGGTTGAAGCGTTCTGCTTTGCCGTTCTGCCAGGGGTGGCGGGGTTTGATCAGGATGTGTTTGGCGCCCAGGGCTGCGAGTGCGTCCTGGAAATCGCGGGAGAGCCGGTAGGCGAAGGCGTTGTCTGTCATGACCCGCTTTACGGGTGCTCCGTTGGCTGCCATGGCGGCAGCGGCCCGGGTGAGGAACCCGGCGCAGGTCGGGCCTTTTTCGTCGGGCAGGACCT
>NZ_JARVSF010000054.1 GCF_030209355.1 Pseudarthrobacter sp. fls2-241-R2A-127 | reverse complement strand
CGCCTTTTTACTTCAGGCCACGCTCACAATCTCCGTGGGAAGAACACCTAGGCATGAGGCCCCAGTGACGCATTCCGCGAACTACATTCATGGCGGCACCAGCGCGACGGCTAGAAGTGAGCTTCACCGAGGAAGACGTGGCCGCTATCGGAAAGATGATGATCGGCACCCCGGATGAGCACCTGGCCAGGCTCAAGTTCATTGAGGAAAAGCAGGCTGCTCTGAGGGCAATAGACGGGGAGTGAACCCCCGTAATAAGCTAGAATCGGATTTTGCCAACAATCCAAAAATGGGGGATAAATGATCACCGCTGAAGAGCACGACCAAAAAGCGAGGAACCTAGATGAGGCCCTTAAAGAGGTCTCGACCGGGTGGCGAACCTACAAGAACAATGGATATGGCTCCAAATGGACCATTCTCAACAAGATCCTGTTTACCCTAGGTGACGATGAACCAGGCGCCGTTTTTGCGTCCTATGAGGAAGGCGACGGGCATGGGACAGGAAAGATTGTCGTTATCGCTGAAAACTACCTGATCTACGGTGAGGGTGCGATGGAGACCATGAGTTTCAAAGTCATACCGAAAAGTCACTTCGAGGGACTAGAAATTCTGACCGCTAAACGGTTAACGAGCGACTGGGCCGACGACGTTGCCACAAGTGCGGTGCTTAGTTTTAGGAATGGCTTCGATATAACACTGCCCCCGGGCGACGGACTGACGCCTACAGGTCAGACTTACCTCGATAACCAGGTTATTCAGTTCAAGAAGCGTCTAATCGAACCCGCTTCCTAGCGATGAAACCCATGAGTCGTGGTTCCAGCTGATTGAGGGAGGCTCCGTTCATAAGGACGGAGCCTTCGCTGCGTTGAAGCTCTGCCGCCGTACGACAAGAGCATCGAGGCCACTTCGGCCCGGGAGGCAATCTGGCGGCTCTGGTCCGGCGTCGAGAACTGGGGCGCTTAGAACGCGGTGATCTACAGGATCCAAATTAACGGCCTGTTCGCGGCCGATATGCAGATCCTGATGACCCCTTCTGGCGACGATCCGATCCCCTCATCATCGCCGAGGCAGTCAAAAACGAACGCTTCGTTGATGAGGCCCGGTTCGGCGATCTGCTGCTTCGAACCATGCACCGCATCGAGCAGATCGACCAGGACCGGATCAAGGTGGTCTACCGGATGGAGATCACCGGCAGCGGCGCCGACGAAGCCGGCCAGCGAATGGGCCCGGCACCACCGCCGACGGGCCCGAGACGATGGACGCGCAGGTCAAGATACTGCCGCCTTATGCCCTGCGGCTTTGACGGCCAGCCATTAGTCCTGCAGCCTTCTTTGCCGGAACATCGGGAACGCCTCCCGCACCCGGTCCACGGTCTCCAGCGAGATCTCGACCGTCCGCACCCCAGACTCCAGCCCTAGATCCGCTTCAGCAACACCCATCGGGTCCACCAGCACGCTCCGCCCCACCGACACTGGGGGCGCCTGGCACACCCCCGCCACGTACACGCTGTTCTCGATGGCCCGCGCCGCATTCAGTGCCAGCCACTGCTCCGTCTTGTGCTCCCCCGGCACCCAGGACGAGCAGACCAGCAAAACCTGCGCGCCGGCGTCGGCCAATGACCTGGCCAGCTCCGGGAACCGCAGGTCGTAGCAAGTCATCAGCCCGAACCGCACTCCCCCGCACTCAAACACCACCGGCTCGGTGGACGGGCCCGGCTTGATGAACGTCGACTCCCCGAAACCCTGCGCATCGAAAAGGTGGATCTTCCGGTAGAACGCCAACCGGCCGCCGTCGGGCCCAAATACCACCAGCGTGTTGTGTGCCCTGCCCGGTTCCTCCGAGGTCTCCACCACGCCCGCCACCAGCGCGATGCGGTGGCCGCGGGCAAAAGCGGCGAGCTCCTGGCAGACAGGGCCGTCCAGCGGCTCGGCCACCGCGGGAAACGTCGCGTCCACCTTCTTTTTCTCGTAGGTGGCGTACTCCGGGAAGGCGACCAGAACGGCGCCGTCGCGCGCTGCCTCGGCGGCGCACCGGTCGATCACGGCGAGGTTCACCTGAATGTCGGCGCCCGACTCCAACTGCCCCAGCGCAATCCTCACAAGCATTCCCTCCCTCAAAACAGCGGCCACACTACAAACTGACAGGCTCAGGCGGCCGCCTCGACCGTTGCCTTCTCCGTGGCCGTCATTTCCGGCGGCGAGGCCTTGAAGCCGCGGGTGATCAGGGCCAGGACCAGCACGCCCAGCACCAGCCAGGACACCCCCAGCGTAATGGCGTTGCTGTCCAGCTGGGAGAGCAGGTAGGCGCAGATGATGGCGCCGATCACCGGGACCACCACGTAGGACACGGGGTTCAGCTGCTGCCCGGCCCGGCGCTGGCGCACGTAGTAGAACACCACCGAGGCGTTCACCAGCGTGAAGGCGGTGAAGGCACCAAAGTTGATGAACGACGTCGACGTGGCCACGTCCAGGAAGATCGCGATCAGGCCCACGATGCCGGTGATCACCAGGTTCGCCACGGGGGTGTGGAACTTCTCGCTGAGCTTGCCGAAGACGGCCTTGGGCAGGACGGAGTCGCGGCCCATCGCGTAGAGCAGGCGTGAGGCGCTGGCCTGCGCGGCGAGGCCGGAGGCGAACTGCGCTACCACCAGGCCGGCCAGGAACACGGCGCCGAACAGCTGCCCGCCGATCTGCAGGGCGATGGAGCTGGCCGCGGACGCCGAGTCCTCGAATACGCCGCCGGGGTGGACCAGCTGGGTCACGTAGGACACCGCCACGAAGATGCCGCCGCCGATCAGGGCAACCAGCATGATGGCGCGCGGCACGGTGCGGCGCGGGTTGATGGTTTCCTCGGTGAGGGTGGTGACGGCGTCGAACCCCAGGAACGAGTAGGCGGCGATGGCGGCGCCGGCGGAGATGGTGGTGAAGCTGGCGGTGCTGTTGAAGAACGGCTGCCCGCTGACCAGTCCCCCGGCGCCGTTGGCGGACACCACGTTGCCGATGGCCAGCGCCACGAAGAACACGAGGACCAGCAGCTGGAACGCCATCAGCACGTAGTTGGCCTTGTCCGCCACCTTGATGCCCAGGATGTTCAGCAGCGTGGTGATGACGATGAAGCCCACCACCCAGACGCCGATGGGGATGCCGGGGAACTGCGCGGTCAGGTAGGAGCCGCCGATGAGCCAGATGACCATGGGCAGGAAGAGGTAGTCCAGCAGCACAGCCCAGCCCACCAGGAACCCGACGCGGGGATCGATGGAGCGGCGGACGTAGGTGTAGGCGGAGCCGGCCACGGGGTGGGCCACGGCCATCCGGCCGTAGCTGTGCGCGGTGAACAGCATGGCCACGAGCGCCACGAGGTACGCGGCGGGCGCGGCGCCGCCGGTGGTTTCGGCGATGATGCCGAAGATCCCCAGGACGATGATCGGGGTCAGGTATGCCAGCCCGAACAGGACCAGCGAGGGCAGAGGTCTCGCCGGAAGGGCATGGACATTCTGCAGAGGACGACGTCTATGGGATTAGTGCAGGGCGGAGTCTTAGCCGCAATGACTGATTGGATATGTGCAACCCCGGCGGGCTCGCGTGCTGCTGAGCCCGAAGCCAACCGGGCTCTGGGGTGTCGTTGCCGTACTTACGGTGCGATAGTTCGGTCGATGAAACTGATAAGCACCTTGTTCGGCGTGCACAGCGCACATCCCAGGCGGCCCAGACATCGTTGAAAGCACATTTTCACTCGGCGCGTCCATGCGCAGCCCCTGTCCTACACTTTCTCGTCGGCCCTCCGGGCTAGCATGGGCAGAGTTAGGAATGCGCCCGGCAGGAAGGTTGGCTTATGCAGGTATTTATCAGTTGGTCCGGCCAGCAATCGCAGCATGTCGCCGCTGCCTTGAGATCGTGGCTCCCTAAGGTACTTGACAATAGGATCAAGCCGTTCGTGTCGTCGAAGGACATCGATAAAGGGGATCGTGGCCTGAATAAAATCGCGGAAGAACTGGAAGGTTCCAGCTACGGCATCGTTGTTGTCACCCGCGCTAACCAAGATTCGCCGTGGATCAACTTCGAGGCTGGAGCGCTTGGAAAATCAGTGAGCGATTCCAGGGTTGCCCCGCTTCTCGTAGGCCTTTCCGATACAGATGTAAAAGGTCCACTGAAGCAATTTCAGAATTCAGCCGCATCTGACAAGTCGGCTGTATTCAGTCTTGTCCGCTCCCTAAACAAGGCGCTTCCGGACCCTCTGGGGGATGGAACACTGGAGGTATTGTTCTCCGCCCACTGGGCAGAAATGGAGGAGGCGATTAGGACCGCCCCCACTGACGGCGAACTGCCGCCAAAGCAGCCCCGCAAGGAAGCGGACCTCCTCGACGAAGTACTGACCACCGTCCGATCCCTCCAGCGCGATATGGCCAGGATCCAGAACATACTGAAAGCGTCAATACGTGCGGATGACCTAAGTGTCGGCGAACGCGTTGGCGATCTAATTCGAAGCCGCCTCAAGCTCAGCACCATGAGTTGGACCGAAAGCGAAGATGAGATTACGGTTCACCTCCCCGAAGGTGCACCAAAGGTAGGGCTAACGTTGCTCCGTATGATTCGTGACTTGGCCGTAGACCACGGTGTAAAGATTACGTTGATGCGGCCAAACGGATCGTGGGTAGCGTACTCGAGTGATGGGCAGCAGAGCCGGAAAGCCGTGACAGGCAGTGGCTTCGATGAAGAGGCCGAAGAGTAACCAGCGCTGGGGAGCGACTGGTTACTCTGAAGGCCTAGCCTCTTGGCATCAGGCAACAGGGTGCACATCATGTCGATGGCTCCAACCATCTCGGAAGTGCAGGATGTTTGCTGTGAGCCGCCGGCGTCTCCATGCCCTGCTCTGCCGACCCGCCCCTGGGAGGTCTTTGATCTGCTCTCGGCTTCGCTCCATCCAATCGGCGTAACTCCGTCAATGTTCATGGTTCCTCCGCCATCTCCGACCCTCACTCGGTCAATGACACCTCTCCTCCTCCGGCTTCTGCGCGCATAGCGGCGACGGTCCGGTCGTATTGCTCGGAACCACCGCCATGTAAAGGGTCGTACTTGATCCGGTCTTTCCGGAGTTTGTCGGCCAGTTCTTGTTGCGCTGAGGAATCATTCCGGTACCAAGCCATGGAAACCGTTCGAAGTGCCGTAGAGGCAACTAAAAGTGTCATCCAATTCGCTCGGCTATTTCCCGTTCCGTCGGAAACAGATCGCGCCAAGGTGAAGATAAGAGACGGCCAGAGCACTAATTCTTTACGCATGTCTTCGTTCTCAATATCCAGTGACCAGCGGGAACAAATTGCGGTCAGCCTCAAACGCAGGTCTGTCAACTCATCAAAAGTGTGGACCCTGCTTTTTTGAGCATCCCACACGACTTGGTCGATTTCTGCGACTAGCGCTGCTACCGCTTCAATCCCTCGGGCCTTTGATGCTTCCCCACGCTGCTCGCGTAGCTGGAGATTGAGAGCGGTCCTCTGTTCGCCTAATTGCAGATTGAGTGCCTTCTGCTGTTCCTCGAGTTGTCGATGAGCTAACTTGGACTGGCTGACTTGTGCATCACCCGCAAGTCGCCTCTGCTCCGCCAAGGTCGCCTTCAGAACATACCCGGCTACAACCGCCGCAGCCGCCGACCCCAAGACCGCGCCAACAATGCCACTCCATAGTTGTGCCCACGTGGCTCCGTCCATTCCAAAAAAACCGCTTTGTGGGGCAACTATGTGCGCCCAGACAAAAGGAAACCACCACCACATTTTCACCATCGAAGTCTAAACCGGACCTCAGAAACAAGTACCCTCGCAGAAACTCAACCGAAACTGACTCCACACCACCAGAAAAGAGCCGGGGCCATAGACGCCACAGGAGCAGCGTCGATTTCTATGAGACCTTGTCGGCGCTTCGAGTTCACGTGGCCCGCGGTTCCGGCCGAGTCATTCACGGCGTCTAACGCTCTTGCCGCTTCGTCTTCAACGGTAGGCCGCAGGCATGGACACAATCCAAGGAACTCCCGCGTCCGGCTATTTGACGGAGAGGTATCCGGACGCAGGCCAGCTTCCTCCAACACTGCTGACGGTTATGCCAGTGTCTGTCTCGGCTAGGACAGGTATTATTCAGGAATATAGTGCCCGTGCTTCAGAGCAACAATCCACGGTTCCCGTGGGAGTCCTCCACACCACGCTAAGTAACGGATTCAAGGCACGAAGTTGGGTCGACGTTCACCGAGACGGACAACATCATGATCCGCCCGGCCCACCTGCCCTGACCAGAGACCAGGTGGGCACTTTCCCCGCTGCCCCGCGCACCAGCGGCGCCCACACGTCAAGTAGCTTGCAGCCCTAAATCAATCGACGAGCACCCGCTGCTTGCCACCATCCGAAGCTTCGACCGGACCAGCAACCTTGCCGTCCCGGTGATTCATCCAGCACCCCACCGCCAGCAGCGCCACAAGCCCGAAAGTGCTCAGCAACTGCGGCCTTGAATCCTCGCCGATGAAACCCACCGTGAAGATCGCCGCGAGGATCAGCAGGCCAAGGGAAGTCAGCCACGGGAAGCCGGGCATCCGAAGTGGAAGCGGCGTTCCCGCGCGGTCTGCCCGGAGGCGCAGCGCGAGCTGGGCCAGGAGCGCGGACGTCCAGACCAGCAGGCAGGTAGAACCCACGATGTTGAGCAGGACCGGAAGGACCTTCTCGGGGAAGGCGAGCTCCAGCACCACGGTGACAACACCGAAGGCAACACTCGCCAGGACCGCGACTACCGGAACCCGGGCCTTGGACACGGAAGCGAGCAGCCGCGGCGCTTCACCGCGTTCGGCAAGCGAGTAAGCCATCCGGGAGGCACCGTAGAGGTTGGCGTTCAAGGCTGACAGCAGCGCAGCCACGGCCACCAGGGTGATGGCGGTGGCGGCGCCCGGCATGCCGGCGGCGTCCAGCACCGCGGCGAACGGGCTCTTGAGTCCTGCCGAACCGACAGGAACCACCGCTGCGATCACGAAGATGGCGCCGATGTAGAACACCAGGATGCGCCACAGCACCGTGCGGACGGCTTTCTTCACGCTGCGAGCCGGGTCGGCGGTCTCGGCTGCCGCCACGGACACGATCTCGGTGCCGCCGAACGCGAACGCCACCACGAACAAGGCCGTCGCAATCCCGGCGAAACCGCTGGGAGCGAAGCCGGCACCGGTGAAGTTGGTCAGGCCGGGCGACTGGACGCCCGGCAGCCAGCCGAACAGCAGCGCGGCACCCACCAGGAGGAACCCGACAATTGCCGCCACCTTGAGCAGGGCGAACCAGAACTCGAACTCACCGAAGTTCTTCACGCTGGTCAGGTTCACGGCGGTAAGCACCACGATGAACACGAAGGCCATCAGCCACACCGGCAGCGCCGGGAAGATCGTGGCCAGCAGGCCCGCCGCGCCGAGCGCTTCGGCCGCGATGACCACCACCAGCTGCAGCCACCAGAGCCAGCCGACCGTGGCACCGGCCACCGGACCGTAGGCTTTGGCGGTGTAGACGGAGAAGGCACCGCTGTCCGGGTTGGCGGCGGCCATCTCGCCGAGCGCCCACATCACCAGGATGATGAGCGTGCCGGCCACGAGGTAGGAGATCAGCACCGCCGGACCGGCGGCCTGGATGCCTGCGCCGGAGCCGATGAACAGGCCTGCGCCGATGGCGCTGCCCAGGCCCATCATGGTGAGCTGCCGGGGTTTGAGGGCTGCGCCGAGTGGGCGGGCAGACGTCTTTGTCTGTTGTTCCATGGGGATTCCTCTTAGTTGTTGGGAACTGTTGGGGATAAAACTTCAGGCCGCGTGGGCTTCGAGAAGCCGGAGCACGCGGTTGTTGGAGGCGGGATCGGCAACGGTGATCCGCACGCCGTCGCCCTGGTAGGCCCGGACCAGGATGCCCGCGCGGTCGAACGCATCCACCAGGCTGGCCAGGAGCTGGGCATCGGCACGGATCCACAGGAAGTTGCCCTGGCTCGGCTGCAGCCTCCAGCCCTGAGCCGCCAGCGCAGCTGCCATCCGCACACGCTCCTGCTTCACCAAGGAAACCCGCGCTTCCATCTCCTCCCCCGCGTCCAGCGACGCAATCGCCGCCTTCTGGGCCAGCGCGCTCACGGCGAAGGGCAGGGCGGTGCGGCGCAGTCCTTCGGCGATTCCCGGCGTCGCAACTGCATATCCCACGCGGAGGCCAGCGAGGCCGTAGGCCTTGGAGAAGGTGCGCAGGATGCAGACGTTGGGGTACCGGCGGTAGAGCGCCAGGGAGTCGGGGCCGCTGCCGGCGTCGGCGTATTCCACGTAGGCCTCGTCGATCACCACCAGGACGCTGGACGGCACAGCCTGCAGGAAGGCCTCGAGGCACTCGTGGCTGATCGGTACCCCGGTTGGATTGTTGGGGGTGCACAGCAGGATCGCCTTGGTGCGGTCGGTGACGGCGGCGGCCATGGCCCCGAGGTCGTGGCCCTCGGCGTCGTCGAGCGGGACCCGGACCGGCCGGGCGCCTGCCAGCTCCACCAAGATGGGGTACGCCTCGAAGGAGCGCCACGCGAACACTACTTCATCCCCGGCGTCGCACAGTCCGGTGATGATCTGCTGCAGGACGCCCACGCTGCCGGGCCCCACTGCCACTTCATCGGCGGTGACGCCCAGGTGCAGGGCCAGCCGTTCGCGGAGTTCGACGGCGGCCATGTCCGGGTAGCGGTTCATCCTGCCGGCCGCCTCGGCCACCGCAGTGATGGCTGCGGGCAGGGGCTCGTAGTGGCTTTCGTTGCTGGCGAGGGCGACGATGTCCGTGCCGCTGCTGCGCCGGCCCGGGACGTAGGACGGAAGGCCTGCCACCGCGCCGCGAAGGGTGGGCACCGCAGTTTGGGGAACGGCCACAAGCTGATCACTGGTCATGAGGTCTGATCATGGAAGTGACCCGGACCACAATGCAAGGTAGGCTCCGGTGCTTGGGACTTCTGCTCAACTTCTAGTACCTCTGGTGAAAATATGACCATCACAAACTCTCGCACCCTCGATTCCCTCGACGGCCGGATCATCCTTGCCCTGGACAAGGACCCCGAGGCCAGCGCCCTGGCACTCTCCCGGACACTCGGCGTCGCACGCAACACCGTCCACGCCCGGCTGGCACGGCTGGAGCGCAGCGGCGCCCTCCGCTCCTTCAGCCGCAGGCTGGACCCCGCCGCCCTAGGCTACGAACTGATGGCCTTCCTTTCGCTCTCGATCAGCCAGACCCGGACAGGCTCGGTGGAGAACGGGCTCGCCGCGATCCCGGAGGTCATCGAGGTGCACGCCACCACCGGGGACGCGGACCTCATGGCGAAGGTGGTGGCCCGCGGCACGGCCGACCTCTACCGCATCACCAACGAGATCCTGGAGATCGACGGGATCGAGCGGACCAGCACGGCCATCTCCATCCTGGAACTCATGCCGCCCCGCTACGACGGCCTCATCAGCCGGCTGTCGGAGCAGGAATCCCGCCCGCTCGAATAATCGCGGTGACCGGCGCCACAGATGGGCATATTGTCACCTCCAGCTCTTCCTGCTGCCAAAAATCCCAGCCGAATCCTGCGGTATTGCAAACGTGAGATGCAGGCCACACGATGCCTGCATGACTACTCTCACCGTCTCCGGCCGCGTGGCGCAGGTTCTCAGCAGCTATGTCAGCGACGTCTTCGGCGTCATGGGCAACGGCAACGTCTACTTCCTGGACGCCGCCGAGAAGCAGGGCCTCCGCTTCTCCCCCGTCCGGCATGAGGGCGCCGCCATCGCCGCCGCCGATGCCTACTACCGGACCTCGGGACGGCTCGCCGTGGGCACCACCACCTACGGCCCCGGCTACACCAACGCGCTCACCGCCCTGGCCGAGGCCGTCCAGGCGCAGATCCCCGTGGTGCTGGTCACCGGCGACGCCCCCACCAGCGGCGCCCGGCCCTGGGACGTGGACCAGGCAGCCATCGCCGCCGGCCTGGGCGCGGCCACCTTCACCGTCACCCGCGACGCCGCGGGCGCCATCACCAGGCAGGCGGTGGAGTACGCACTCACCCGGCGCACCGCCGTCGTGCTTGCCATCCCCTACGATCTCGCTGCACTCGAGGCCGGGGACGAGGAACTTCCGGAACCGGCGGCAACTCAGGTGACGGACGACGGCGGCACGGACCTTGGGCAGGTGGCCCGCCTGCTCGCCGGGGCAAGGCGTCCGCTGATCCTGGCCGGCCGCGGTGCGCACCTCGCCGGAGCCGGGCCGGAACTCCGCGAACTCGCCGACCGGCTCGGCGCACTGACCGCCGGAACCGCCCTGGCGCTCAACCTCCTCAATGGCGAGGGGTACCTGGGCGTGGCCGGCGGTTTCGGCACCGACACCGCTGCCGGACTCATGGGCGAGGCCGACGTGGTCCTGGTGGCCGGGGCCAGCCTGAGCCCCTTCACCATGCGGTTCGGGCACCTACTGGGCCCGGACAGCACCGTCATTCAGATCGACACCGCCCTGCAGCTGACCAACCCGCGGGTGGACCTGTTCGTTCAAGCAGATGCGAAGGATGCTTCTGCGCGGCTCTTGGCTTTGGTTGATGGTGCGGCCGCTGCCGGCGCGTGGCGGGCGGAAGCGGTCCGGCGGTTGGCTTCCGGTCCGGGCCATGCCGCAGGTTCCGTTTCCACTGAGGACGGGCGGCTGGATCCGCGTGCTTTGGCGGCCGCGCTGGATGGTGTGCTGCCGGAGCGCCGCACGGTGGTGCAGGACGGCGGGCACTTCATTGGATGGGCGCCCATGTACTGGAACATTCCGCGGCCTCAGGACCTGGTGATGGTGGGGACCGCGTTCCAGTCGATCGGGCTAGGCCTGGCGAGTGCCGTAGGGGCAGCTCGCGCGGTGGAGGACGGCCGCACTCTGGTGCTTGCCGCCGGCGACGGTGGTTTCCTGATGGGCCTGTCCGACCTTGAATCGCTGATCGGGGCCGCGCGCAGCGCGATCGTGGTGATCTACAACGACGCCGCGTACGGTGCCGAGATCCACCAGTACGGCTCCCAGGGCCTGACCGAGAAGCCGATGCTGATTCCCGAGGTGGACTTCAGCGGGGTTGCGCTGGCCTTAGGCGCGAAGTCGGCTGTGATCCGTTCCTTGTCTGACTTGTCCGCGCTTCAGGACTGGATCGACGCCGGAGCTCACGGGACGTTCGTGGCCGACTGCCGGATCACGTCTTCCGTCCGGGCACCGTGGCTAACGGAGTGGATGAACGCGACCCGGGCTGCGAAGGCAGCGGTGGTGGGATAGCAATGCGAGCAGCGTTGCCGCGACGACAAAAAGTCAAGACTGCTTGGCTCAGGTACCAAGACGGACTAAGCGGCACTCTTCTCCCGTGCGAGCCCAAGGCCCAGGAGGATTACGACCGGGGTCGCCAGAAGAACCGCGAAGACGAGCACAGCCCCGCCGAGAAACGGGACCGCCAGAAGGGCCGTCAAGAGGGCGACTCCAGCGAAGCTTAGGGAGGTGATTGGGGCACCGCGATTGCGGCTGCGCTGACTGGCTAACAGCACAATTCCGGTGGTGACGTTCCCCAGCGCGGCCACCAGCAAGAGGAAGCCAGCGATCACGTTGTGGGTGAATCCCGCCAAGGCAGGGAACAGCATGACGGCACCCAACACGATGCCGACAATGCCCGCTGCAACCCGTAAGCCCGAAGATTTGGGTTCTGGCGCTGGCGGGTACCACTGCGGCACAAATTGCGGAGGCGCTTGGCCGTGGTGAGGATGCTGAAATTGGGGTTGCTGGCCAAAGGTGGGCGGCGACAGGTCGTAGTGCTGCGACGTTCCATAGCCCGCTTCATGGCCCGGGGCGGATCCAGAAGGCGGGTGCGACGGGTAATTCGGCCCAGACCTCGGCGCAGGAGGTATTGACGGGATGCTATCGGTCATTGGTCCCCCATTTCAGCACTAACTCAGTCCCCAGTAAATCCTGGATTTGCTATTCGTGGAAAAGCTCTTTTGGATGAAGATTTTGCCACCCTCAATCGCCCCGGTGGGCACGTCCATACAGACCTGATATTCTGCCCGACCACCCTTTTCAAGGGTCGGGACCTGCATGGCTCCATTGTCCAGAGAAGCCCCGCACGAACTGGCGTCGTATTGTCTGGCATCTGTGCCTACAAACGTCGGTGACAAGTCAATCCAGGGATTCCCCTCTTTAGCCCCTGCGTAGGTCACGGCAAGATCGACGAGGACGTACCTTCCCTTTGGAGACTTGTTAAACATGTTATTGGCGACTACCTCGTCAGTCGCGTTGAGCTTGACGCTAAGAACTTGAACTTGATAATCGCTTCCCACAATGGCAGCCGTACCAAGGGAGTGAGGCTTTTCAGCAGACCCCTCCACAGCCACGACTGCTTCCGGGCTGCTCGTTGGCGGCTGCGCCGAAGTAGCCGACGGCACGGCCGACTGCGTAACCGCTGATGAAGCGCTTGCGTTGTGTCGTTCGTTCGAAGATGAGGAGTAAGCCATCTGAAATGTAATAACGCCGATTAGCGAGACTCCTCCGATAGCCAGGGCGGCTATAGTCATACCCCGCACCGGGAACCCAGTACGTCGCGTGGTAGTCAAAGCAATGATGGCCATAACCACTGCACTGAGTCCCAAGAGGAATCCCAGGATGTTAAGAATCGGAATCCAACACAAGACGATTGCCACAGCCGCCAGCACGAATGCTGTGGTCGTAAGCGTCTTACCCTGCGGCTCCGGAGCAAAAGCCGTCTCAGGAACTTCAATCCAGAAATTATGTCCCGGAGGAGCAGGTCCCCACGCAGGATCCGGGTGCCAGCCCTCGTGTGGCTGCCAGCCTAGTGGCGGTCGAGGCCAGTTGTCCGGCGAGTTATAGACTTTCAAATTTCCCCCTGAAAAACGGAATGAGCTCCATCTCAACCCGTTCGCAGATCATAGCCCCATCGGGGCTGTCCTAACTAAAGTTTTGGCGCAGGTTTTCCGCAGGATCGAATCAAATTCATCTGCTCCAGCCTGCAACTTCAAATGTCCGAATCGAAATAATTCAGTTAGGTAGGGAAAGAGCACGCCATCCGTCCGAAAGTTGCATACACTGAGATCGCCGTTGCTGGGGGGAACGAGCCTAACTTGTCACTCCACCTGAATTGGTTGACAGCGGCATTATCTAGACCGCATCACACAAAGGACAGTCATGAGTGAACCCTATTCCCCTCCCCTTGCCCAAGGTTCTTCCGCGCCGAGCACCAACCAGCCGCTGAAAGGTAACGGATTCGGGACCACGGCCCTGGTCCTCGGCATTGTCGGCATCGTCTTCGCAATCATTCCGATTCTGGGAACTGTTGCATTCATTCTTGGCCCGCTGGCCATAATCTTCGGGGCTATTGGCCTGACCCGGAAATTCACTAAAAAGGGCACTTCGATAGCCGGACTTATCTTGGGCGCGGTCGCCATCATAGTTGCCATCATCGTGACGTCGCTGGTCGCTGCAGCTGCGAACGGGGTCAACGATGCGCTGAACAAAGAACACAAGGTTGAGTACGTCGTGACCACCACAGGTCCTGCGAAGGTCACCTACTGGAACGGTAATGGTTCCTCAAACGAGGACATTGCCGCCAACTGGAAGAAAGACCTGACCGCGAAGGGGATCAGCTTCAGCACCCTCAGCGTCACAGGCGACTTCAGCGCTACCACTTCTGTTACCTGCGAAATCCTGGTAGACGGCGCGAGCGTCTCCAAGAACAGCGGCTCCGGCACGGGTGCGATGGCTTCTTGCTCCGGAAATTCCAGCACCAAGTAGCATATCGAATTCATGAAAAGAACGTCGGGGTAGGAAACTACCTCGACGTTCTTTTGCAAGTTTAAGAACTACCCCAGGGTTCCCTCGGGATCCGGACAACATGTCCGGCTGATTCGAGCAGAGCGACCTCAAGACTTCCTTGGATTCCTCAACGTCGGCTTAAAAGCGTCGAAGGTTTTGCCAAGAATTGCGCTTTACGCCCGCCGCCTCCCAGACAATATTTTCAGCAGTCCATGCGGCGAAGACTTTCTTCGAGGGACTGGAACAGATCTTAGGGCTACTGCCTCGGCGGGGCCCTCTTGGGGGAAACATGAGCAATGAATACCAACTCGCCGACGGCTCGCCACGCTATGGGCACCGCACAGCTTCAGCGAGCGCAGTGCAGGCGGCGCCGCCGGGCTCTGCTCCGGCCGAGGTGGCAGAGGGCGCCGCGGAACTTAGCCTGGACGTGATGGCAGCAGCCATTGACCGCCGGCTGAGGAGCGCCTGGGCGGATGAACCAGACCCGGCTGTGGAAGCGCTTCGACGCGAGAACCCTGAAGAGCTCGCTGCCGCCCGCGCCCTCGTGCGGCTTCACCTCGGTTCCCAGCGGCAATGGCGTATCAAAGCCCAGGCTGTCCGGGATAAGCAGCTGGCCGCTGTCTGGGCGCGGCGAAGGGCGGCCGGCCGCAGCCGGGAAGTCCTGGCACTGCGGTTGGGGCTGATGGCCGCATTGATCGCGCCTCCTGCATACATCGTGGCAACCAGACCGGACGACATCCTGAAGCTCCTGCTTGCCGGCATCGCCTGCTTTGCCTTCGCCGTTGTCGCCGGACACTTCCTGACGTGCCGGGCCCGCGTGCCGGCCATGCCGAACATTCGGGGCCCGTGGCTCGCTGAGCTACGGGAGGACGTGGTCAACGCAACCATCGTGGCCCTTCTCGAAAACAAGGGCGCGCCGCCGGATTCCGTCACTGCAGCGGCTGCTCGCCGCGGCTGGGAAAGTATCCAGGCTGCTTCCAGAGCCATCGGCGCATTGAACACTTAGTCCGCACGCCTGCCGGCCGCCGTCGTAAATTACACGGCGGCTCCGCGTGCCAAAGTGCCTGACTCTATGGGGTAGTTCAGGCTTAGGCTTCTTTCCATGAGGATTGCCGTTGCAGGGGGAACCGGAACCGTGGGCCGCCATGTCGTTGCCATCGCCAGGGAGCGCGGGCACCAGGTTGTCAGTCTCAGTCGCGCCGAAGGGGTGGACCTGGTCAGCGGAAGCGGCCTGGACCAGACCCTGCAGGGTGTCGAAACTGTCATTGACGTCTCCGGCATCCCGACCCTCTCCACTAAGAAGGCCGTGGACTTCTTCACCAATGCCACCCAGAACCTGCTGGTGGCGGAGAATCAAAACGGGGTCAAACACCATATTGCGTTGTCCATTGCCGGCATCGACAACGCCAATTCCGGGCTCTACGCCGGCAAGCTGGCACAGGAGGACGAAGTCCGGCACGGCGGCGTTCCCTGGACCATCCTCCGGTCCACCCAGTTCCACGAATTTGTTCCGATGTCTCTAAAGGCCGCCTCGGTGGGACCACTCGTCTTCGTGCCTGAGATGCGGACCCAGCCCGTGGCGGCACAAGAGGTGGCCACTGCCCTGGTGGACGCGGCCGAAGCCGGACCGAAAGGACGCGCACCAGACCTCGGCGGCCCCCGGCCCGAACAGCTCAAAGCACTGGTCTCCGCCTACCTGGCGAAGACGCGGCAGAAGAAGCTGATCATTCCGCTGCGCCTGCCCGGCCCCATGGGCAAGGCCATGCGCAACGGTGCGCTGATCCCGGTGCCGGGGTCCGCCGTCGGACGCCAGACGTTCCTGGAGTGGCTAGACGCGGGCGGCGCGGCTTAGGCAGCACGGAAACAAGCAGCCGCACCCCGGAACATCAGCCCTCGAGTACAGCCTTCAACCGGGACAACTGCGCCACCTCCGCGTCCATGGTGCGCTGAACCATCGGCCCCATGAGCTTCATGAGTCCCTTGGGCTGCAGGTCGAGGGTGAACCGCACCAGAGTGCCCTCCGGTGACTGGCTGAAGCGGTATTCCCCGCTGGGCCGGGCAGGACCGGCCACCACCTGGAAGGCGAGGAGCCGGCCGGGTTCGGCGGTGGTGATCTCATAGTCGCCGTCGATGGCGCGGCCGCCCGGGCCCGAAAGCGTCTGCCGGTAAACGGAACCCACGGCGCCGGCAGTGCCGCTCTTCAGCGAGATGGACTGCACTCCGGTGCGCCACTTCGGGTTGTTCAACCCGTCGGCCAGGAATGCGTACACATCCTCCGGCGAACGGCTGATGGTGATCTCGTTTTCGGCGTGAGCCATGGCTGCCCCTTTGGACGGTCCGGCGCTGCCGGGTGCGGTTGCCGGATGGTGTCATCACTGTACGTCGCGCCCGGGCCCACCGCACCAGGCCGGCCAGCATCGGTGGGGACACACGGAGCAAAGCCAGCCAGCCGCCGTCGTAATCTCCCTGCGACGCCCAACCGCCGCGTAAAACCGCGGCGAAATGGGGCACTTGCCCCATGCCCCCGCCGCGGCCCGCTCCTAGTCTCAAGGCATGGAGAAAAGGAGGCGGCCATGAACACCTACCAGCCGCAGTCATCAGCCCAGGCAACACCCACACTTGAGGAACTTCCGGACGACACCGCCGAGCATTTCGCAGGGTTGGCTGTCTTCGGGCAGCCCTTCACCAGCGGCCACTATCTCGCCTTCCGGGACTTCCCGGTGAGCTCCGTAGGCCCCGGCTACCGCTCCGTCTGGCACCGCGCGCCCGGCGGCGAGTGGACCCTCTACGCCAACGTGGCGCCGCAGTACAGCTGCGCCCGCTACTTCGGTCTGGCCTTCCACCGCCTGGTGGAAGCCGACGTCGACATCCAGTGGAGCGGCCCGTCCAGCGCCGTGATCACAGTCCCGGGCGTCCTCGACTGGGACCTGCAGCTGGGCACCTCCCCCGCCACCACCCTGCTGACCGCCATGGCCATGCGGATGCCGGAAACCCTGTGGCGCAGCGAGCCCGTACTCCGGGCCATGGGGGCGTTCGCCGGGCCGCTGCTCGGTGCCGGCCGGATGAAAGTTTCCGGCACGGTGCCCAACGGCCAGACGTTCCAGGCCCAGCCCCGGCAGTTGTGGCTGGTCACCGATTCCCGGGCCACCATCCTGGGCGAGGGCGCCGGCCGGCCCGGCCCGCTCGCAGTGCAGGACCACCTGGCGGACTTCTGGCTCCCGCAGCGCGGACTGTTCGGCGCCCGGCTGGGCGTCCGGTTCCCCTCGACCGCCCACGCCAGCGCGGCAGACAATGCCGTCGCACCGGCCCGGAAGAACCAGGCGGCCTGACCTCCGAGGGCAGTCCCCTACTGCCCGCGGCTCCGGCTACCTAGAATGGCAACTGTGAAGCAGCCGCCGGCTGGACCCCGCCGCAGTGAAGTGCTGGCCGCGCTCTCCCTCGCCATCGATCTGGGCCTGGGCCAGCCCATGGAGCACATGCTGCGGTCCTGCCTGCTGGCGCTGCGGATCGCCGGTGCCGCGGGCGTCGACGCCGCCGGCCAGGGCAGGCTCTACTATGCCAACCAGGTGGCCTGGATCGGCTGCCACGCGGACTCCTTCGAACTGGCGGCGCTGTTCACGGACGACATCGCGTTCCGTGCCGACTACTACAACCGCGACCAGCGGGGCCTGTCCATGTACGCCGGCATGTTCAGCCACGCCGGCGCGGGCCTGCCGCTGCTGGCCCGCGCGGCCAACTGGACCCGGTTCGCGGCGACCGGCAGCACCGCGGTGCGGACCATGATCGCCTCGCACTGCATCTCCGCCGGTGCGCTGGCCAGCAATGTAGGGCTCGACGGCGGCGTGGCAGGACTGCTGGCCCACACCTTCGAGCGCTGGGACGGCAAGGGCCTGCCGGGAGGGAGTGGCGGGGCCCGATATCCCGCTGGAAATGCGGATCATGCACCTGGCGGATACCGCCGAAGTGTTCCTCCGCCAGGAGGGCGTGGCCGGCGCGGTGGCCATGGTGCGGGCCCGCCGCGGCACCCAGTTCGACCCCGCCTTGGCCGAACTGTTCATCGACCACGCCCAGGCACTCACCGACGGGCTCCTCGACGTCGACTGCTGGCAGGCCGCCCTGGAACTGGCCCCCACCGACGCGCCTCTCTCCGGGCCTCAGCTGGACGCGGTGCTGCGCGCAGTAGGAGATTTCGCGGACCTCAAGTCCCCCTACACCGCCGGGCACTCCCGCGCAGTGGCAGCTCTGGCTGCGGCTGCGGGTGAGGAGCACGGGCTGCCGGCCGACGACGTGACCGAGCTTCGCCGGGCGGGCTGGGTTCACGACCTGGGCCGGCTGGGCGTCTCCAACCAGGTGTGGGACAAGAAGGAGCCGCTCACGCAGGCGGAGCTGGAACGGATCCACCTGCACCCCTATCTGGGGGAACGGATCCTCAGCCGGGTGCCGGGGCTCAAGGGCGAGGCTGCCCTGACCGGCCTGCACCATGAGCGGGTGGACGGCTCCGGCTATCCGCGCGGAATCGGTGGCACGGATCTGGGGATCAAGCAGCGGATCCTGGCGGCCGCGGACTCCTACCACGCGTCCCTGGAACCGCGCCCGCACCGGCCCGGACTCGCCCCGGCCGAGGCGGCGGCCAGGCTCCGGCGGGAAGCCTCAGCAGGGCGGATCGGCCCCGAAGCAGCGGACGCCGTCCTGGCCGCCGCCGGCCAGCAACCCCACCGCCGGCCCGCCCCGCCGGCCGGTCTTACCCCCAGGGAACTGGAGATCCTCCGGATGCTGTGCCGCGGGATGTCGCCCGCCCAGATCGCCGCGGGCCTGGTCCTCTCACGCAAGACCGTCCGCAACTACGTAGAGCACATCTACACCAAAATCGGCGCGACCAACCGGGTGGGTGCCACCTTGTTTGCGGTGCGGAACGGCCTGATCGAGCAGTAGCGTTTCCCACTTGCCGGACGACGGCGGTCTGCCGCCTCCATGGCGCCGCCACTCGCTCCCCGCCTCCGCACCCGGGGCAACAGACGGGCTCTGCCGGCGCACCGCCGTCGGACGCCCTTGAACTTCTGCCCGATTGCCTCTTTACAGGAGATAGTCTGTGCGCAGATAATCTAAGGACAGATTAAACCTAAGGGAGGCATTCATGTGGGAGTACGAACACTCAGTCGAAGCCGCGGCCGCACCCGAGGCCGTCTGGCGCCTCTGGTCCGACGTTGAGAACTGGGGTACCTGGAACCCCGGAATCGAGAGGATCGAGATCGACGGCCCGTTCGCGGCAGGCACCCGCATCGTGATGACGCCGCCAGGCGAAGAGCCGGTCCCGCTGGTCATTGCCGAGTCCGTTGAGAACGAACGGTTCGTGGACGAGGCACGGTTCGGGGACCTGCTCCTGCGCACCACCCACCGCGTCGAACCCGTTGACTCTGGCAGGATCCGGGTGGTGTACCGGATGGAGATCACCGGCCCCGGCTCCGGGGAAGCTGGCCCGCAGATGGGGCCCGGCATCACCGCCGACTGGCCCGATACCATGGCCGCCCTGGTCACTCTGGCGGCCGCCTGATGCCCCTCGCCCCCGGCGAAAGCCCCGGCTTCCTGCTCTGGCACACCACGCTCCGCTGGCAGCGGGACATCGCCGTTGCCCTGGCACCGCTGGACCTTACCCACGTCCAGTTCGTGCTGCTGGCGTGCGCGTGGTGGCTCAATGCCGAAGGTGAGCACCCCAACCAACTCGCTGTGGCCCGGCAAGCCGGCACCGACGTCAAGATGGCCTCCCAGGTCCTGCGCACCCTCGAAGCCAAAGGGCTCATCACCCGCGAGGTGGATCCGGCGGACACCCGCGCCAAGCGGCTCCGCGTCACCGACGCCGGAGCCGACCTAGCTCCGCGCGCCATCGCCGCCGTCGAAGCCGCTGACGCCCGGTTCTTCCAGGGCGTGCCGGTGGAGGACGCCGTGAGCATGCTCCGCCGCCTGGCCCGGCCGGAGTCTGCACCGAAGACACCCGACGAAGGACGCAGCGCCCAGCCGTAAACCACCTCACCCCGGGCTCATGAGAGGCTGGAGGAAAACTCACATTGGGGGAAACTGTGAACGTTGCTTGGATGCTGTTGAACGCCGCACTCATTGTTGTGCCGGCGGCTCTTGGAGCCGTGCTGCTGTACTGGATCATCCGGCTGGGCGTGAAGCATGGCCTGCGTTCCTATTACGGGGACCGCAACCGGGCAACCGAGACGGCCCTGTAGCCGGTCTTAGCCCGCCGAGTCAGCGGGGGCGGGCCTTCAGCAGCGTGGAAGCCCGCCCCGCATGACTCTCAAGATTCACGCAATTTATCCCGAGGGTGGATAAACGCTCTTCCCCGCGGCATGGCGGGTCCCTATGGTGTTCACACAAGCTCGCCCAGGGGGGTCCCTCTTGAAACTCACGGATGAATCGACAGGCACCGGCTGCCACGAGTCCAGTGCTGCGACACGCGCAAACCCAGGCAGTCCGCGCACCGCAGACGAACAGCTGCCCACGGTGCCGGCAGCGCACCCGCGGCCTGTTCCGGCTCCGCCCAGCACCAGGCTCAGGGCCATTCAAGGCCAGCCGTCCAGGGCCAGGAACCGCGAGCATGAGGTCAGGCGGCTCATCCACGATCTTGCCCTGCTTGCCGAACGGCAGTACCAGCGGTAACTGCCGGCAGGTGCAGCGGCACTCAGTCCAGCGCCCACGCCTCAGCAGCACCGGCCCCGCGGGCCTTCCTGCGGCGCCGCAGCACCACCACCAGGAACCCGGCACTGGCCAACAGCCCCAGCCCGGCGAAGGCAGCCACCGCCGTCACCGGCACGTCGAACGACCCCTGGGCAGCGGGGGCACCCTCTGAAGGGCCGCCGTCGGACGCACCACCAGCGGCACCGCCGCCGCCAGCCGCACCGTCACCAGCCGCTGCTGCCGTACCCCCACCCGTGGCCGGCGGCGCAACCGCGCCGGCCGGTCCGGCGTCGAGCACTGTCAGGGACCTGCCCCGCCTGTTGACCACCACCACGGACCCGTCCCTGCGCTCGGCCATGCGGCCGGGATCATCGCCGGCCGCAACCGCGCGCGCAGTCGTGGCCCCGGGTGCGATGACGGAGACGTTGTCGTCCACGCTGTTGGTCACGTACACCGTGCCGTCCGCAGCGGCCAGCACCTCCTGCGGCGCCTGCCCCACGGGAATCCGCCGCGCCACCGTGGTGCCGCCCGGCTCGATCACCGCGACGTCGTCGGTCCTGATGTTGGCCACGTACACGGTCCCGTCCGGGGCAACGGCAATCCCGTGCGGGTGGCCCCTTCCGCCCACGTCTACGCTGTACGAGGGCCACGCCGCCCCGGCAGGAATCACGCTCACGGTGCCGGCAAGCTCGTTGGTGGCATACGCCGTCCCGTCCTTGCCCACGGCCAGCCGCACCGGATACGGGCCGGCCTGGACAGTCCGCTGCACCCACGCGTCGCCCTGCTTCACCACGGACACCGAGTTCTCGTTCGGATTCACCACATAGAGGGATCCCTCCGGCCCCGCGGCCAGCCAGTGCGTGTCGGAGGACACCTTCATCACCAGGGACACCTGGTCCGCGCCCGGGCCCACCATACCGATCTCCGACTGCGCACCCTCGCTCTGCGCCACGTACAGCGTCCCGTCCGGGGTCACGGCGAGCGAGGTGGGTCCCGATCCGGTCTTGATGGTGCGGGACGGCGCGGACTCCCCCGGCGCGTAGGCGTTGACCACTCCGGGATAGCCGTCGTCGCTGACATACAAGGTGCCGTCCGGCCCGGTGGCAATGCCCAGCGGCTGGCCGACGGCGGTGATCGCCTTCGCGTCGGCGGCGGACGCAGGAGCGGCCCCGACGGCGGAGGCCAGGACCAGCGCGGCCCCGGCCAGGAGTGCCGTCCCGGCAGAAAAGGCAGCGCCTGCGGCACGGCGAAGCGGCTGGTGAATCACGGTGTTCCCCCCAAAGTCCCGCCGACCCCCGCGGCAGTCCTCCGATCCTACCGGCTGCCGCGATGGACTCCTCCGTGGGCGACGCCGGCAGCATCGCACGGGCCTTTGGCCACTGTTGCCTGCCCAGCGGCAGGTATGTACTGGACCTGAAGCTGGCCCGTACGGGACTTGCCCCGGTGGAAGGTGGAGAACAACCATGCCTGACCTGCCCACAGAACCATCCCCCTCGGGTGGCTGACATGGCACACCCACCCACGCTGCAGTTCCTTGGCGCCACCGATACCGTGACCGGTTCGCGCTACCTGATCCGTTCCCAGGGCCACAGGATCCTGGTGGAGTGCGGGCTCTTCCAGGGCTACAAACGCCTCCGCGACCGTAACCGCATCCCGTTCCAGGCCAGCCCGGCCAGCATCGACGCCGTAATCCTCACCCACGCCCACCTGGACCACAGCGGGTACATCCCCGCCCTGGTCCGCGACGGCTTCCGCGGGCCGGTCTACGCCACCCCCGGCACCACGGACCTGTGCAAGCTCCTGCTCCCGGACATCGGCTACCTCCAGGAGGAAGAAGCCCGGTTCGCGGACCGGCGGGCGTCCTCCACCCACCATCCGGCCGAACCCCTGTACACGGCAGAAGACGCGGTGCGGTCCCTGAACAGCTTCAGGGCCCAGGACTTCGATTCGCCGTTCAGCCTGCCCGGCGGCATCGAGGCCACCTTCCTTCCCGCAGGCCACATCCTCGGCGCCGCCCAGGCCCACCTCAACGTGGCCGGGCACCCCATCCACTTCACCGGCGACCTGGGCCGCGCGCACGATCCCGTCATGTACCCGCCCCGCGGCCTGGAACCGGTCAACATACTGGTCACCGAATCCACCTACGGCAACCGGGAGCACCCGCAGGGCGATCCCGAAGCCGAGCTGGGCGCGATCATCAACCGGGTGGCCAAGCGGCAGGGCGTGGTGATGATCGCCGCGTTCGCGGTGGGCCGGGCCGAAACCATCCTGATCCACCTCTCGCGCCTCCTTGCCAAGCACGCCATCCCGCCCATCCCCATCTACCTGAACAGCCCCATGGCCATCGACGCCTCGGACATGTACCAGCGCCACCGCAAAGAGCACCGGCTCACCCAGGCCGAGTTCGAGGCGATGTACAAGGTAGCCACCCCCGTCCGCAGCCCTGACGACTCCAAACTCCTGAACCTCCGCGGCGGCCCCATGATCATCATCTCCGCCAGCGGCATGCTCACCGGCGGCCGGATCCTGCACCACCTCGAGTCCTACGGGGAGGACCGGCGCAACGCCATCGTCCTCAGCGGCTACCAGGCAGGCGGAACCAGGGGAGCATCCCTGGCCGCCGGGGACACGCACCTGCGGATCTACGGCCGGGACGTGCGGATCGAGGCGGAAGTCATCCAGGTGGAAGGATTGTCCGCGCACGCCGATTCGAACGAACTGATCCAGTGGATGAAAGCGGCCCCAACGGCCCCGGCCATGACCTACGTGACGCATGGAGAAGCGGACGCGTCCGATGCCCTCCGCGCCCGGATCAAGCGCGAACTGGGCTGGAAGGTCCGGGTGCCCGAGCACATGGAGACCATCTCGCTGGAGCAGCCGCGCTAATACACTGAAGAGCGCCGTCCTGGAGCACCGGGACGGCGGCCTGCCGCGAGCGCGGCCGGTCCCCGCCCATCGACAGGACCGCCCCGTGACCATGGTTCTCCGCAACGTCCGCCCCTGGGGCGGGGACCCCGCTGACGTGACGCTCGACGCCGGGGTGATCACCGCCGTCGGGCCCGTTGCCACGGACGGGGCTGCTCCCGGGGACGGCGGCACCGGGCCGGCCGCCACGGTGGATGGCCGCGGCCGGATCCTGCTGCCGTCCTTCTCCGACGTCCACGTCCACCTCGACTCCACCCGGCTGGGCCTGCCGTTCCGTCCGCACACCGGAACTCCCGGGGTGTGGAACATGATGCTCAATGACAGGAACAACTGGCGCGACGCCGAAGCGTCCATCACCGAGCGGGCCACGCACACCCTGGGCGCGATGATCTCCCGCGGCACCACGCGGGTGCGCAGCTACGCCCAGGTGGATGCCGACGCCGGGCTGGAGCGTTTCGAGGCCGTCCTCGCCGCCCGGGAGACGCGCCGGAGCCGGGCGGACGTTGCGGTGATCGCGTTTCCGCAGGCCGGGCTGCTGCGGGAGCCTGGCAGCGCCGAGGTACTGGAGGAGGCGCTGAAGCTCGGTGCCGATGTGGTGGGCGGGATCGACCCCTGCGCCCTGGACCGCGACCCCGTCCGGCACTTGGATATCGTCTTTGGCCTGGCCGAGAAATACGGCCTGCCGGTGGACATCCACCTGCACGAACCCGGCCAACTGGGACTGTTCAGCACCCAGCTGATCCTGGAACGCACTAAAGCCTTGGGCATGCAGGGGCTGGTGACCATCTCGCACGCCTTCTGCCTGGCCGAGCTCCCGGCCGTGGAACTCGACGAGCTCATCGGCCAGATGGCCGCCCTGGACGTTTCCGTGGCCACGGTTGCCCCGGCCGGGTGGGTGCTGCCGTTGGAGCAGTTGACCGCCGCCGGGGTCCGCGTCGGCCTGGGCGAGGACGGCCAGCGCGACTACTGGTCCCCGTACGGCAACGCGGACATGCTGGACCGGACCTGGCAGCTGGCCTTCACCAACAAGTTCCGGGCGGACCAGCTGATCGAGCACTGCGCGGCCGTGGCCGGCATCGGCGGCGCCAGCGTCATCGACCCCGCGGCCCGCAGGCTCGCCTCCGTGGCGGACCGGCCGGGGCTTTCGGTGGGAGACCCGGCGGAACTGGTCCTCGTGGAAGGCGATACCGTGAGCGCGGCCGTGATGGACAAGCTCCCCGGCCGCACCGTGATCCACCGCGGGACCGTGGTGGCGGACCGGCTGCAGCTGCTCTGAGCTACTCCCCCATGCCCGGGTGCACGGGAACGAAGTCCACTGTGTTGCCCGGGTTGGTCCGGCCTGCCGGGGCCCGGTTGAATCCGCGGGCATCGAGCCCGTTTTTCGCGCGGAACTCGGCGAGCGCGGCGTCGTAGGCGTTGTTGAGGACCCGGCCGGAGAATTCGCCGGTGCTGCCGTCATTGAAGGCGATCCGGATGCGGACGCTGGCCGGGTAATGCCGTGTCATGCGGATGAAACCGTCGGCGTCCTGCTGGAGAGTGATCACTGGGTCCTGCTTTCGTTCGTGGGAGCAGACTCAAGTCTGCCGCACGTTGATGCAGCACCAGCATCCGCGAAGCGCGCGGGCGGCCACCTGCACCGCTCATACTGGAATCATCCCGTCACGGTCCCTGACCCCCGAAAGGTACCCATGCCTGCCCGTTTCCTCCCCGCCCATCCGCCCAAGCTGCACCTGGTGCTCATGCTGGCGCTGACCTTCTCCACGGGCGTGCTCGACGCCGTCGGCTACCTGGGCCTGGACCGGGTGTTCGCGGCGAACATGACCGGCAACGTGGTCATCCTGGGCATGGCACTCCTGGGCGGCGGGAACCTGCCCATTCTGGGCCCCATCGCCGCCTTGGCCGGGTTCATGACCGGCGCCATGATCTCCGGGCGGGCACTGCGGCTCACCCCCGCCGGCTGGAACAGGCGCACCACCGTGCTGCTGATCGGCGTCAGCGCCGTCATGGCCGTCGTTGCATCACTGCTCCTGGGCGGCCTGAACCCGCGGGACAGCGAGCCCCTGACCATTGCCATCACTGCCACGCTGGCCGTCGCCATGGGCACGCAGGCCGCCACCGCCCGGCACCTCAACGTCAAGGACGTCCCCACCGTGGTGGTCACCTCCACCATCACCGGCCTGGCAGCCGATTCACGCTTTGGCGCCAACACCCACCCGGTTTGGGGCCGGCGTCTGGCCGCCGTAGGACTCATCATGGCCGGCGCGGCAGTCGGCGCAGGTTCCGTGCACCTGCACCTCGGCCTCGGGGTACTGCTGACCGCGCTGCTCACCCTTGGGGTCGCCCTGCTGGGCCGGAGCGCCACAAACCGGCAGCTGCGCGGGCATGGCGTGGAAAAGGCGACGGCGGCACCCGCCCCGGATGCCGCCGTCGTGAACCCTGACGCCGAGGCCGGTCAGTAGGGCCCGGCTCCGGTCGTGGGCCGGCGATGGGGCAGAATGGCCGATGTGAGCACACCCGAGCCCCCGAGGAAGCGACCCATGAAAAGCCACCGAAGGCGCCTTGGCGCCTGGGCCTTTATCCTGCTCGTGCTGCTCGCGGGCCCCGGCCTGATGGTACTGGGGACTGTCATGATCGATGCCGATGCCGAGCTGTCCCGGACAGGGGTGCAGAGCACAGGCACCATCACGGACTTCAACGACACACAGCGCGCCTCCAGCCGGGACATCAAAGTCCAGTACACCTCCACAGACGGGGCCGAGCATGTAGTCTCGGCAAGCGTTGACCACGACCAGCACCCCGAAGTCGGCACCCCCGTAACGGTTGTCTATGACGGCCAGCAGCCATCCCGCGCCGTGGTCCTGGGTTTCGAGAGCGGCGGTGTGTCCATCCGCGGAGTTGGAACCATCCTCACCCTCGTGGCCGCCTTGGTAACGCTCATCGGGTTCATCATGAGGGTGTCCGGAAAACGCCGTGCGGGGCGCAGCTGATGACCCAGCCGGCCCTGCTTCCCCGAAAGGGTGCGGCTACTTGAGGCTTAGCGCCACCACCAGGCCAATGACGACGGCGGCTACGACACCCAGAGAGACGTAGAGCCCGGCCTTCATGGAACTCTTCTGCACGGTGGCGCCGGCCTTGGGGAGTGCCTCCTGCCATGCTTTGATGGCGTCCAGGCCCTGGTAGTAGGCGAACATCATGGCGGCGCCGCCGGCCGCGCCCGCCACCGCACCCAGGCCGCCGGCACCGCTCATGGCCGCTCCGGCGGAACCGGCGCGGCCCAGGCCGGTAGGGTCCGTGCCGCCACCCCCGCCGGCAGCCATGTCCGCCAGTTGCCACGGGGACGGGCTGGGCGACAAGGATGCGCCAACGCCAAGGACGTCGTACTTCCGGCCGTCCGCCGTGACCACCATGGTGCCCATGCTGGTGAACCGGACTGCTGCCTGGGGTGCCGGCACGGAAAATACCGGCACCCCGGCGGCGTCACGCATGCTGAACATACACGCACCGTCCATGGCCACGATGACAGGCACCGTCTTGGCTCCGTTGATCATGCTCTTGCGCCAGTAGAGCAGGGACTTCATCGGTGTCGCGGAACCTGCGGGTGTTGTTTCCATGACCACAGCTTAGGCGGCGTGGCAGTTACGGGCGGAAAAGCTCCTCGAACGTGCCGGACGTGGTCGGTGAGCAGGTGTTCTCCAGGCAGCCCAGGTGCCACATGTGCTCGATGGTGGAGAGCAGGGTGTAGTGGTCCGAGAGCTGGTTGGTGGTCTTGTGCGGACCGCCCGCTGAGTTGATCACGATGGCGGGGGCGTGGCCGCCGCCGAGGACAGCGCCGTTCTGGCCCACCGGGCTGCCCGGGCCGCCGTCGGATCCGGAGTAGTCGTTCTCGTCCCAGGCCAGGACAATGCTGGACTTGGTGGTCTTCCACGTCGCGGAGTCCATGATCTGCTGGACCGTTTCCTTGACGTAGTTGTCGCCGAGCTGGATGGCGCCGTGGTCAAGGCCGGAGTCCGGGTAACCGCACTGGGGAATCCCCACCAGCGCCGCGCCGGACGGGGAGACCCCGTGCATGTCGTGGCACTGGTTGGGGCTGATCCACGTGAAGTTTGGCACGTTGCCGCTGGCCAGGTCTGCCTTCAGGTTGTTTTCCTGGGGCACGATGTTCTGCAGGCGCGGGCTGCCCGGGTAGTTGATGTCCGAGAAGTACATGAACGGGTTGTGCTTCTGGGCGTACAGCTTGACCGTGGAGGAACCGATGGTGGGCGCGTACTCCACCTGGGAACCGGTGCTGGGCAGGCTCTCCATGTAGGCCTTCCAGCTCAGGCCCTTGCCCTCGAGCTGGTCAACGATGTTCTTGCCGGAAAACATGTGCGGGGTGGCTGACGCGCTGGACACCTGCGCCGGGGTGAGCAGTCCGGCGGCGCCGGGATCGCTGGTACCGGGGACGAACTCCTCGGGAGCGCAGGTCACGTCTGCGCCGGCCTTGCAGTCGTCCCAGACGCCCTGCGTGCTTCCGGAAATGGCGGCCAGGTAGTTGGGCATGCTGGGGTGGGTCACGCCGTGGTAGTTCGTGGCGGTGTTGTAGCGCTGGGCCAGGCTGTTGATGTACGGCGCGTCGGCGGTGTTGCCGATCACCTGGTCGTACCCGTGGTTCTCCATCATGATGACGAAGACGTGGTCAGGTCCGTTCTGGCCCTGTCCACCGGCTTGCGCGGCAGCGTCCGACGACGGTTGCGCGGCTGCGGGGACTGCCGCACCGGCGGCGGCGAGGCCGGTGAACGCGACGGCGGCAGCAAGCGCCGCCGCGCCAGTTTTGCGGTTCTTCAGCACATTGAGCATTGGTCAATCCTTTCGATGACGCCCGCAATAGGGCGCGTGATGATGGGGGGAATGAAGAAGAGACCCGGCGGCCCGGGGTGCCACAGCCCCGGCACCCCGGCCACCGGGGGTGTGGGTCAGCGGCCCAGCTGGGGATCGCTGGTGAGCGGGCCGCCGTTTTCGAAGCGGCCGGCCAGGACGCGGACCAGCTTAAGGTCGCCGGCCGAGGTGACGGTGAGGTCATACCAGCCGCCCTGGGTGGGGATGACGACGGTTTTGCCCTGTCCCGGGTTGAGCGCAAGGGTCTGGGAACCGGCGCCGTAGGCGTCTTTGAGGGTCAAAGTGACGGCCGCGGCGCCCGGGTTGTCGATCCGGAAATGCGCATGCGGGGCCTTGCCGTCCGCGGTGACGCCCACGCGGATGTCCGCGGCCGTCGTCGTACCCGCAACGCGCCGGTACCAGCCTGCCGGGCCGTGCATCTGCACGTCGTACTCGGTTCCAAGGGCCCACGAGGCATCCAGTGACGCCCCTGCCCCGATGGTGTAGGAGTACGGGCCGGCCGGGAGCAGGTTGGAGCGGACCTGGACGTGGGAGCCCAGGGTTCCACGGTTGGCCCAGCGGGCGGTGAGTTTTCCGGCGTCGATGGTCGTTTGGACGTCCAGGGCGTAGCCGAGGGGCCGGGATGGGCGGGTGCCCTTTTCCTGGCCGGGCATCGAGTTCGACGCCGGGGGCACCGGCACGTAGCTCGGGTGCCGGCTGTGGTCGGCCGGCTTATAGGCGGAGGCGTCCGCGAGGACCGGCGCGGCTCCCCCGGCACGGGAGAAGTCGAACGCGCTGGTCAGGTCGCCGCTGACGGCCCGGCGCCACGGCGTGATGTTCGGTGAAGCCACACCGAAACGGGCCTCGAGGAAACGGATGATCGAGGTGTGGTCGAACGTCTCCGAGCAGGCCCATCCGCCCATGCTCCACGGGGACGCCACGATCATGGGCACCCGCACCCCCAGGCCGAAGTGGCCGGGAACGTCCTTGTCGCCGTAGTACGTCGGGGCGCCGTCGTACCATTCGCCGGCCGTGGAAACCGTGGAGGCGCCGGGAATCTGCGGGGTGTTCGGGTGCGGCGGGACGATGTGGTCGAAGAAGCCGTCGTTCTCATCGTACATGAACAGCACAGCCGTTTTGCTCCACACCTCGGGGCTGGAGGTGAGGATGTCCAGGATGTTGGCGGCGTACCAGGCGCCGAAGTTCGGCGGCCAGTTCGAGTGCTCGGAGTACGCTTCGGGCGCCACGATGTAGGAGACCTGCGGCAGGGTTCCCTGCGCTACGTCCTTGCGGAGGATGCTGAACAGGTCGTCGCCGGCCTTGGCGTTGGTCCCGGTCCTGGCCTTGTCGTACAGCGGGCTTCCGGGCTTGGCGTCCTGGTACTGCTTGAAATACAGGAGTGAGTTGTCGCCGTAGTTGCCGATGTAGGCGTCCTGGGTCCAGCCTTCATAGTGCGCCGGGTCCAGCCCCTCGCCGATGTCCTGGTAGACCTTCCAGCTCACCCCGGCCTTCTCCAGCTCTTCCGGATAGGTGCTCCACCAGTAGCCCTTCTCGCTATTCCAGAGGTCCGGGCCGCCGCCCTTCCGGTCGGGGTCGTCGCCGCCGGCGAACATGTAATAGCGGTTCGGGTCGGTGGGGCCAAGGACCGAGCAGTGGTACTGGTCGCAGACCGTGAACGCGTCCGCGAGCGAGAAGTGGAACGGGATGTCCTGGCGGCCGTAGAACGCCATGGTGGCGTCCGTCTTCTGGGGCAGCCACTTGTCGTACTTGCCGTTGTTGAAGGCCTCATGCGTGAGTTTCCACGAGTGGTCCAGGTCCTCCATGAACTGCATGCCAAGGTTGGGCGCGTCAGGGTGGAACGGGGTGACCTCGCGGGTGGCGTTCGCCTGGTGGAACGTGTCCTTGCCTGACGGCATCAGCGCCGGGTGCGGGTCCGCGAAGCCGCGCACGCCCTTCAGGGTGCCGAAGTAGTGGTCGAACGCCCGGTTCTCCTGCATGAAGATCACCACGTGCTCCACGTCCTTGATGGAGCCGGTGGCCCTGTTGGCGGGGATCTCCGCCGCCCGGGCGATGCTCTGCCCCATCATCTGGGACAAGGCGGTTCCAGCCGCGCCGGCGGCCGAGAGTTGAAGAAAACGACGACGGTCCAAGCCTGCCATGAGGATGCTCCCTAGATGATTAAGTCCTATTGGATTTAGTGGTCGTAGGCGATTAGGGAGCG
>NZ_JARVSF010000032.1 GCF_030209355.1 Pseudarthrobacter sp. fls2-241-R2A-127 | reverse complement strand
CCGCACCCTCGAAGGCGTCAAAGCACGCGTCGCAGCCCGGCTCCTGGCCCTCGCAGCCGGCATCTGGCACAACTGGCACACCGGCGCGCCCCGCAAACGCTCCCTAATCGCCTACGACCACTAAATCCAATAGGACTTAATCATCTAGGCGGTCCGACGCCGGAACTATAGTCTTGGGGTCATGCCCTGCGCTGCCGGCGGGCACCTTTCCACGGGGCAGCGCGCGGGCATCAGGCGTACTGGTATTGGGGGAGGAAATCAGTGTCACCACAGGAGTCGGAACCCGGCGGGCCACGGCAGGGGCAGCCGGACGATGGAGCCGACGACGCCGGATCGGGCGCCGGAAGCGGCCCCGGTCCCGTGCCGCCGGGTTGGCAGCAGCCATGGGAACCGCCTGCAGGGCAACAGCAGCCAGCAGGCCAGCAACCGCCCGCCTGGCAGGGCCGGCCGTCGTGGCAACAACCGCCGCCGCCGCCCCCGTGGCAGCAGCACGACGGGCAGCAGCCGGGTGTCCCGCACCCCGGCAGCCCGTACAACGGCCAACCCCCTTACGCCGGCCAACCTTACGGGGCGCCCGGATTTGGCGGCCAGCCGTACAACGGGGTCCCCTACCCGGGCGCACCCTATGGCGGCCCTCCCTGCGGCCAGCCGCGCTACGTCGCACCCCCCAAACCCGGGATTATTCCCTTGCGGCCCCTGATGTTCGGGGAAATCCTGGACGGTGCTTTCCAGGCGATGCGCCGCAATGCCAAGGCGATGGTGGGCGCCGGTCTCCTGACCCAAGCCCTGGCAGCAGTTATCACCGCAGTGGTCACGGCAGTGAGCGCCTCCTCTGCCGTATCCCTTGGCGGGTGGGCGCGTACTGCCACCCGCGGCGATATGGCGTCCATGGCCATCGGGCTCATGTCCGGCGCCGCTGTGGTGACCATCCTGTCCGTGTTTCTCTCCGCCGTCCTCCAGGGGGCCATGGTGGTGCCCGTGGCCCGGTCGGTCCTTAACCGCCCCACCGGTTTCCGCCGGATGTTGTCGCTGGCCCGGCCCCGGATCGGAGCGCTGTGCGGGTTGGCTGCGCTGCTGGTCGCCGCGGGAATTGCGGCCATGGTGCTGCTGGCTGCCTTCCTTACTCTCTTCTTCACCAACGTTCGTGGTGCCGCGTCCCTCTTTGCGTTCCCCGTGCTCCTGGGCTTCGTCGCCGTCTTCGCCTGGGTGGGCATCAAGCTCATGGTGGCGCCGGCCGCCGTGGTCATCGAAGAACTTGGCGCTTTCGCCGGACTTCGGCGGTCGTGGGCGCTGACCCGGGCCAACTGGTGGCGGATCCTGGGCGTCACCCTGGTGGTGTCCATCCTGGTCGGGGTCATCAGCCAGGTTGTCCTGATCCCGGTGAGCTTCCTGCCCGCGGTCCTGGCCGGGGTCGTCTCGCCACACGGCGGCAGCGGACAAGACGCCACACTGGCCGTGGTCCTGGGCGTCGTCACCGCCCTTGTCGGCGCCTTGGTGGGCGGTGTGGGCTTCGCGTTCCAGACGGCCGTGATGGCGTTGCTTTACATGGATCTGCGGATGCGCAAGGACGGCCTTGATATCACTTTGCTGCGCCAGGCGGAGACCGGAGCGGATCCTGACGGCATCCCGGGCCGGGAGCCCGGGCCCGGGACCGCCACTCCCTACCCCGGGCGGGGAGCGGCGCCGGGAGCCTGGCCCTATGGCCGCTGAGCCTCCGGTACTTCCAGGCACCGACGAGGCACGGCGCTGGGCTGCCGAGGAACTGTCCAAACCTGAATACCGGGAGGCCGCACCCTCCTTTCTTGACACCCTGTGGCGGAACTTCCTTGACTGGCTGCAATCCCTGGACGGCTCGCGGGGGGATGCGCCGTCCATCCCCGGCGTTGCCATCGCCATTGTCATTGCCGCGATCATCGCGGCCGCGATCATCCTCGCGCGCCCCCGTCTGAACGCCCGCACCCGGCAGGCCAGGGACGTCTTCGAGGTGGAAGACTCACTGGCGGCCGGGGACTTCCGTGCCCGCGCGGACGCTGCTGCCGCGGCGGGAAACTGGGGGGACGCCGTCGTCGACCGTTTCCGGGCCCTGGTGCGCAACGCCGAACTCCGCACCGTTCTGGACCCTCAGCCGGGAAGGACTGCGGACGAAGTGGCACGGGCGCTGTCCGTCCAGTTCGCCGCCGAAGCCGGATCCCTGCAATGGGCAGCGGCCACCTTTGACGGGATCCGCTACGGTAACAGGCCGGCGGACAGCGGACAGTACCGGGACATGGTGGGACTCGATACCAGGCTGGAGGCCATGAAGCCCGCAAGCGCCGGTTCCGCCGGCACGGTGCCTGCGCCATGACCGGGCAGCCAACCGTGGGCACGGGGCGCTGGAACACGCCAGGCTCCGGGAACGCCTCCGCGCAAGCCCGGCGGGGCCGCGGGCCCTTCGCATGGATCGGGAGCCACCGCGGCCTGGCGGGTTCCGCCGTGGTGGCCATCATGGCGCTGGCATTGGTCATCGGGACCCAACTGGCGCCTAAGGGCGACACGGTACCGTTGTCCGTCCACAATGCCGGACCCAACGGCGCCAAGGCGCTCGCGCAGATTCTCGGCCACCATGGCGTGAACGTCCACACCCCGGACCGCTTCGATGCAGCGCTGGCCGACCTCCAGTCAGGCTCCTCCCCCACGCTGCTGGTTTACGACCGGAACGGCATCCTTGGAAAGCCCCAGCTTGCCGCCTTGCTGGCCGCGTCGGACCGTGTGGTGGTCATCTCACCCAGGCTGGACACCCTCGCCGCCTTGGATGTCGGCATCCACCAGGCCGGAGTCGTGCCTGACGTCTTCCCGGTCCTGGACCCAAGGTGCACCCAGACCGACGCCAATGCCGCGGGCCAGGTCACCGGCCAAGGTGGTTTCGTGTACGACGGCGGCAGCACCTGTTACCGGGCAGCGGGAACCGCCGGGATGCTCGCCGTCAGCAGCGACCGGCGCACGGCAGTGCTGGGAAGCACTGCCATCCTGGGGAACGACAAGCTCGACGACCTGGGAAACGCCGCCCTGGCGGTCAGGCTGCTCGGCGCCTCGCCGGACCTCGTCTGGTACCTGCCCTCGCTGGAGGACGTTACGGTGACCGGCCACGGGAAGACCCTCGATGACCTGGCACCGGGTTGGGCGCGGTTCCTGGGGCCTTGGCTGCTCCTCGTGGCAGTAACGGCAATCCTCTGGCGTGGCCGCAGGCACGGGCCGTTGGTATTCGAGCCCCTCCCGGTGGTGGTCAAGGCGGTTGAGACCGCGGAAGGACGCGCCAGGCTCTACCAGGACTCGCGTGCCCTGGACCAGGCCCGGGACAACCTGCGGGCCGGCATGCTGGCGCGGCTCTCCGGAAAGCTCCGACTGGGACCGGGCGCCGGAGCCGAGGACGTCATTGCCGCCGCGGCCCGGCTCCTGGGCCGGGACCCCGCCGTCGTGCGCGTGCTGGTGAACGAACGCCCGGCAACCGAAGCCCGCCTGGTGGCCTGGTCACAGGCCATGGACAAACTCGAGAAAGAGGTCATGACCCAATGAGCGAACACAGCAGTGGCCCGCAGGTCCTAAATTCGGTGGGGGGCGGCAATTCAGTGGACGACAACGCTGCCAGGCAGGCGCTCCTTGCTGTCCGCCACGAGGTGGCAAAAGCGGTGGTGGGCCAGGACGCAACTGTCACGGGCTTCCTGATCGCCCTGCTTGCGCAGGGGCACGTGCTGCTGGAAGGCGTCCCGGGCGTGGCCAAGACCCTGTTGGTCCGGGCGTTGTCCTCGGCCTTGAGCCTGGACACCAAGCGGGTGCAGTTCACCCCGGACCTGATGCCCGGCGACGTCACAGGCTCGCTGGTCTATGACGCCCATACCTCCGAGTTCAGCTTCCGCGAGGGGCCGGTGTTCACCAACCTCCTCCTCGCGGACGAGATCAACCGGACGCCCCCCAAGACCCAGGCATCGCTCCTTGAAGCGATGGAGGAACGGCAGGTATCCGTGGACGGCCGGGCCCGGCTGCTGCCGGCACCGTTCCTGGTGGCTGCCACCCAGAACCCGGTGGAGTACGAGGGGACCTATCCGCTGCCCGAGGCGCAGCTGGACCGGTTCCTGCTCAAGCTGAGCATGCCGCTGCCGCAGCGCCAGGATGAAATCGAGGTCATCAGGCGCCACGCCGCCGGGTTCGATCCCCGGGACCTGGCTGCCGCCGGTGTGCAGGCGGTGGCTGGTGCCCAGGACCTGGAGCGGGCCCGCGAGGCAGTGGCCCGGGTGGCATTCGAACCGGAAATCATCGGCTACATCGTGGACCTGGTTCGGGCTACGCGGAGTGCCCCATCCTTCCAGCTCGGCGTCTCCCCGCGCGGTGCCACCGCCCTGCTCAACGCCTCACGGTCCTGGGCATGGCTTTCCGGGCGCTCCTTCGTCACCCCTGATGACGTCAAGGCGCTGGCACTGGCCTGCCTGCGCCACCGCGTGGCGCTGCAGCCCGAGGCACAGATGGACGGGGTCCGGGTGGACGATGTCCTTGGCAGCATCCTGGCGTCCGTTCCCGTTCCCCGCTGATGGCCATCTCGGGCCGTTTCGTCTCACTGGTACTACTTGGCCTTGCCCCGGTGCTGCTCTTCCCCGGCTGGCTGACCGTCCTTGCCACCGTGGCCGTGCTGGCGGCGCTGGCGTTTACGGACGTGGTGTTTGCCGGGTCGGTGCGACGGATCAGCCTGGCGCGCCCGGCGCCCGGGAATGTGACACTGAATAACCCGGCGGATGCGGTGTTCACGATCCGCAACGACGGCAGCCGGGCGGTGCGCGGCTCTGCCAGGGACGGTTGGCAGCCTTCGGCCGGCGCCCGGAACGCCGTGCAGGACATCAACGTGCCGGCAGGCGAAAGCCGCCGGTATACGGTGCGGCTTCAACCGGTCCGGCGGGGGGACCTCACAACGCCGCACGTGACCATCCGTTCCTATGGCCCGCTTCGCCTTGCTGCCCGCCAGCGGACCATCGGGTGTCCCGGCTCGCTGCGGGTCCTGCCGCCCTTCCATTCCCGGCGGCACCTGCCCTCAAAGTTGAGGAAGCTGCGCGAACTCGACGGCAGGGCCGCCGTCCAGATCCGCGGTGCCGGAACGGAGTTCGACTCCCTGCGCGATTATGTCCGGGGTGACGACGTCCGCTCGATCGACTGGCGCGCCACCGCCCGTCGCTCAGCGGTGGTGGTCCGCACCTGGCGCCCCGAGCGGGACCGGCGGGTGGTGATGGTCCTTGATACCTCCCGGACGTCCGCCGCAAGGATCGGCGACGAAACACGCCTGGACACTGGAATGGAGGCCGCGCTCCTCTTGGGTGTCCTGGCCGAACGGGGCGGGGACCGGGTCGACTTCGTCGCGTTTGACCGGCGGACCAGGGCACGTGCCGCTTCCGCCGGGCAGGGGAACATCCTGGGGAGGCTGGTCCAGGCCATGGCCCCGCTGGAAGCCGAGCTGATCGAGATGGACTGGCCGGCGGTCCCCGCGCAGGTCAGGGCGCTCTCTGCGCATCGATCCCTGGTGGTCCTGCTGACGTCGCTGGACGGCGGTGCACCAGAGGAAGGCCTGCTCCCGGCCGCCGAACGGCTGGCCAGCCAGCACGTCGTGGTGGTGGCCGCCGTCCGCGACCCCCAACTCGGCGCCATGCTCCGCGTACGCAGCGATGCCACCGGCGTGTTCCGGGCAGCCGCAGCGGAGCGCGCCCTCCTGCAGCGAGCAGCCCTGACCGCCGAGTTGCGGCGTTACGGCGTGGAAGTGGTGGACGCCGAACCCCATGAGTTGCCGCCCCGGCTCGCGGACATGTATATCCGGCTCAAGGCTGCCGGTAGATTGTGAAACCGGCGGCAGCCGTCCGCCACAGCAACAGGAGGTCACCATGAGCGTCCCGATCTACCAGCAGGCCCTGGGTGCCGGGTTTTCCCGCCTGCAGCCCGAATTGCAGGAGTACTTCTCCCTGGCCCCGGGATCAGGGCAATACGGCGTGGGCGAAGGAACCTTCGACGTCGTGGGCTGCCGCCAGCGGTGGCTGCGCCCTCTGCTGCGGCTCACTAGCGGCGAAGAAGCCTTTTTCCCCGAGTACGGTGAAAAGGTCCCGTTCCGGATCGAAAACCATGCGCACCAGGATCCCTTTGGCCGTTCCAGCCTGACCGCACGCCGGGAAATCCGCTTCCCCGGGCGCACCCGGCTCTTCCAGGACACCACCAGCGCCACCATGCGCGGCGGCGCAACCCAGCTGGTGGATTACGTCGGCCGGTACCGGCGCCTCGTGACGGACCTGAACCTCGAAGTGACCCCGGAAGGAAGGCTGCGTGGCGTGTCCGAGGCTTCGCGGCTCTTCCTCGGGCCGCTCCGGGTGCCCCTCCCCCGGGCGCTGGACGCAAAAGCCTACGCGGAGCAGTGGTGGGACCCGGCCGAAGGCCCCCATGGGCGGCACCGTATCCAGGTGAAGGTGATCCAGCCGCAGATCGGCTTGGTCCTGGTGTACGCGGGCGCTTTCGACTACAGGCTGCGACCCTACTCCGGTGGCAGCTCCGCCCAGAGCTACCTCCCCCGGTACGCCCAGCCGGACCGCTGGGAGAACCGGGTCTGAGCCTATCCCAGCACCCGCTGGTTGAGCCCGTCCGCCACCTGGGTAAGCCTGCCCAGGACCTCTGTTGCCTGTGCCGGGGTGAGTCCTGCCAGCCCTGCGGAGGGCGTCACCCGCACCGCGCTGAGCAGCTGGGCCGGAAGGCCCAGCTGGCGCCAGGGACGCCAAAGCGATTCCACGCAGTCGGCCACCCGCGGGAGCGTGCCACCGGAAGCCTCCAGCGCACCGGCCCAGAAATGCTTCCCGGCCTCGACGGCACCGGCGAGCTGTTCCCATTGCCTGTTGGTCAGGGCCTTCAACGGCAACGCTATGCCGTCAGCCCCCGCGGAGAGGGCCAGCTCGATCGGCGCTTCGATGCCCGGCAGGAACACGATGACGTCGGCGGCTCCCGCTGCCCGGAGGGCGTCCAGGACCAGGCGCCAGGCCTCCCGTGCTTCGGCGGCCGCAACGGCCCGGAGGGTCCGGTATCCGCTGGCCGTGGGAATGGTCCCGGCCAGCACCGACGAAATCGCCGGTTCGTCCATTTGGACCACCAGCCGGGCGCCGGGTACCGCTGCGGCGGCCCTGCCAAGGTAACCGCCCACCCCGGCGGCCAGGGAGGCGGCGAGGTCCCGGCGGGCGCCGTGGTCCAGCAGGGCCCGTTCGCCGTTGTGCAGGTAAAGCCCGGCGGCAAGGGTTAGCGGCCCTACAAGCTGGATCTTCAGGTCCCGGGCCGATACGTCTTCCGCGCCGGCGACGTCGGCCAGGACGTTCAGGTCGGTGGAGAGTGCCGACGCGGCACGCCGCATGTCCTTGCCTGGACGGTCAACGAGCCGCCATCCGTGCGGCTGGACGTCCACCGCCAGTTCTTCGAGGAAGGATGCGGTGCGGCCCAGGGCGTCAGAACCAACGCCGCGGTCCGGCAGTTCGGCCAGGAAGGGCAGGTGCGGGCTGCCAAGCTCGCCGCGAATGATCCGGGCGGCTTCGAGCGGATCATCGCCGGGCCACGGTCCCAGGCCGGTGGCCGTGACTTCCTGCGGCGAAACGACGGCCGGCTGCCCGCCTGGTGCGGGTTGGTGCTGCTCCCGGCTCACGCCAGTGCTGAGCTGCGGGGGTTGGCTCCCGCCGAAGCCTGGTGGTCCTCGGCAATGGCCTCGTGGTGGCGGATCACCTCGCCGATGATGAAGTTGAGGAACTTTTCCGCGAAGGCGGGGTCGAGGTGGGCGTCCTCGGCGAGGCGCCGCAGCCGTGCGATCTGGGCGGCCTCGCGTCCGGGGTCGCCGGCGGGCAACCGGTACGCGGCCTTCAGGAAGCCCACCTTTTGCGTGGCCTTGAACCGTTCGGCCAACAGGTACACCAGGGTGGCATCGATGTTGTCAATGCTGGAACGGATGGACAGCAGTTCAGCCATCACCGAATTATCCACGTGCCCTGCCAGTGAACTGGCGGATGGATCGAAATCGTCTGAGCCGGGGTTGTGCTGCGTCATGGTTCCAGTCTATGGGAGCCGATGGAATCAACGCGGGTGTGAAGCGCCGGTGCCGGCTGACTGCCGGCACCGGCGCCCTCAACTCCTGCATGCAGGAGCCGCGAGGGCAGACTCAGATGCCCAGCAGTGCCCGGTGTTCCTCGCGGCGCTTGGCCTGTTCGTCCGGGTCCGGCACCGGCAGCGAGGCGATCAGGCGGCGTGTGTAGTCATGGCGGGGGTTGCCCATGACCTGGCTGCCGATTCCCTGTTCCACCAGTTTGCCCTTGTACAGCACGCCCACCCAGGAGGACAGGATGTCCACCACGGCAAGGTCGTGGCTGATGAAGAGGCAGCCGAAGCCGAACTCCTCCTGAATGTCCTTGAACAGTTCCAGGACCTTCGCCTGCACCGAAACGTCCAGGGCCGACGTCGGCTCATCCGCAATCAGCAGCCGCGGATTCAGGCTCAGTGCCCGGGCCAGTGATGCCCGCTGCCGCTGCCCGCCGGAGAGTTCGTGCGGGTAGCGGCCCGCGTACGACGCCGGCAGCTGCACCGATTCCAGCAGCTCGCCGACGCGCTTGCGCGCCTGCGCTTCGCTGGGCCGGGTGTGGATCAGCATAGGCTCCGCGATGCATTCACCGATTGTCAGTTGCGGGTTGAAGGAGGCGGCCGGGTCCTGGAAGACGAACCCGATGTCCTTGCGGAGCGGTTTGAACGTGCGTTCACGCAGGTTCAGCATTTCGTATCCCAACACCTTCAGGCTGCCTCCGGTGGTTCGGTTCAGCCCGGCGATGGCCCGCCCGATGGTGGTCTTGCCGGACCCCGACTCCCCTACCAGGCCGAACACCTCGCCCCTGGACAAGGTGAAGCTGACGCCGTCCACTGCCTTGAATGCGGGGGTACCCAGCCGTCCCGGGTATTCGATCACCAGGTTGTCGGCGGACACCAGCACTTCCCCGTCCTGGTGCGGACGTTCGGCCAGGCCCGCCGACGCCGAGTTGCGGCCCAGGTGCGGCACGGCAGCGAGGAGGTTCCGGGTGTAGTCCTGGCGGGGTTCAGCGAACAGCGTCTTCGCCGTGGCCTCTTCGACGATGTCGCCCCGGTACATCACCACCACCCGGTCGGCGAGGTCGGCCACGACGCCCATGTTGTGGGTGATCAGGACGATCGAGGTGCCGTATTTGTCCCGCAGGTCCCGGAGGAGTTCGAGGATTTCCGCCTGGACCGTGACATCCAGTGCCGTGGTGGGTTCGTCAGCGACGATGAGGCCGGGGTTCAGCGCCAGGGCGGCCGCGATCACTACACGCTGTTTTTGTCCGCCGGAAAATTGGTGCGGGTAGTAGTTGACACGATGTTCGGGGTCCGGGATCCCCACCTTGCGCAGGGCTTCGATGGCCCGTTCCTTGGCTTCTTTTTTTGATACGCGCCCGCTGCCGTCTGTTCCGGCGTGGGCCCGGATGCCTTCGGCGATCTGCCATCCCACCGTGAAGACGGGGTTGAGGGCGGTGGACGGTTCCTGGAAAACCATGGCCACATCGCGTCCGCGGATCTGGCGGAGCCGCCCGGGGCTGAGGCTGATGACGTTGGTGCCGTTGATCATCACCGCGCCGGAGCTCATCGCTGTTTCGGGCAGCAGGCCCAGGATGGTTTTGGCGGTGACAGTCTTGCCGGAGCCGGATTCGCCCACGATGGCCAGCACTTCTCCGGCCCTGACGTCAAGGTTCACATCCTTGACGGCATGGACGTCCCCGCCGTCGGTGGCGAAGGTGACCTGCAGGTGGTCGATCTCCAGCACCGTCTTGGGGTCTTGTTCCTTGTGGTCCGAAACGGACCCTAAGTTTTCGGTCACGGGTTGCTCAATTCTGTTTCGGTACCGGATCCAGCTGACGCGGCGGGTACCGCGACGGCAGCTGCTTTGCGGTTGATCCGCTTCCGCCCGCGCAGGCGCGGATCGTTGAGGTCGTTGATGCTTTCGCCCACGAGCGTCAGCCCCAGCACGGTCCAGACGATGGCCAGGCCGGGGAACAGGCCCGTCCACCAGATGCCGGACGTGGTGTCGGCAAGGGCCTTGTTCAGGTCAAAGCCCCATTCCGCGGCTGAGCTCGGCTCGATGCCGAATCCGAGGAAGCCCAGCCCGGCGAGGGTCAGGATGGATTCGGAGGCGTTGAGGGTGAAGATCAGCGGCAGGGTGCGGGTGGCGTTCCGGTAGATGTGCCGGGTCATGATCCTGATGTTCGAGGCGCCCACCACCTTGGCCGATTCGACGAAGGGCTCGGCCTTCAACCTGATGGTTTCGGCCCGGATCACCCTGAAGTATTGCGGGATGAATACGACGGTGATGGAGATGGCAGCAGCAAGGATTCCACCCAGCAGGCTGGACTGGCCGCCGCTGATGACAATCGCCATGACGATCGCGACCAGCAGGGACGGGAAGGCGTAGATCGCATCGGCGACCACCACCAGGATGCGGTCCAGCCAGCCACCGATGTAGCCGCTCACCAGACCGAGGATGACGCCGGCGAAGATCGACAGGATCACGGCGACGATGATGACCAGCAGGGCGGTCTGGGTGCCCCAGATAACCCGGGAGAGCACGTCATAACCGCCGACTGTGGTGCCCAGGAGGTGCTTGCCGCCGGGGGCCTGCTGGGTGGGGAAGCTGCCGTCGGCGTCCGAGAGTTGGGCAAAACCGTAGGGGGCGAGCAGCGGAGCGGTCAGCGCGGTCAGCAGGAAGACTCCGGTGAGGACCAGGCCTACAACGAGCATGAACCGCTGCAGGCCGACACTCTTGTTGAAGTGGGAAACAACCGGCAGCCGGCGGAGGAAGGATGCCCGCGGGTTGGCCACGGGTTCCAGGGTGGTCTCGGCAGTCATGTCAGTACCTCACGCGGGGGTCGATCAGCGCGGCGACGATGTCCACGATGAAGTTGGTGACGGCGACGATGACGGCCAGGAGCACCACGATGCCCTGGACGGCGACGAAGTCGCGCGCCGTGAGGTAGTTGGCCAGCTGGAAGCCGAGGCCTTTCCACTCAAAGGTTGTTTCGGTGAGCACGGCGCCGCCAAGCATCACTGCGATCTGCAGGCCCATCACCGTGATGATCGGGATCAAGGCCGGCTTGTACGCGTGCTTGGTGACCAGGCGGAACTCGCTGACGCCGCGCGAACGGCCGGCCTCGACGTAGTCCTTCCCGAGTGTGCCAATAACGTTGGTCCGGACCAGCCGCAGGAAGATTCCTGCCGTCAGGAGGCCGAGCGCCAGTGCCGGCAGGACCGCATGGGACATCACGTCGCTGAAGGCGGACATGTTTCCGCTGCGCAGCGCGTCGAGCCAGTAGATGCCGGTGGGCGCTTGCAGGGCAGTGAGCGACAGTTCCGTCCGCGTGCCGGCGCGGCCGGCGACCGGGAGCCAGCCCAGCCATACCGAGAACACCAGTTTGAGCAGCATGCCGGCGAAGAATACGGGGGTGGCGTAGAAGAGGATGGCCAGGATCCGCAGCACGGCGTCCGGCAGGTGGTCGCGCCGGTGCGCCGCGACCATGCCCAGCGGGATACCCACGAGCAGCGCAACGATGAGGGCGTTGATGGACAGCTCGAGGGTGGCGGCTCCGTAGGTGGTGAGCATCTCGGAGACCTGGCGGTTGTCCGAGAGCGTGGTGCCGAAGTTCCCGGTGATCAGCTGGCCCAGGTACTCGAAGTACTGCACGAAGATCGGCCGGTCGTAGCCGGCTGCGTGGATGCGTTCCTGCAGCTGTTCAGGGGGCAGGCGGCCGCCCATGGCGGCGGTGATGGGGTCGCCGGTGATCCGCATAAGGAAGAACACCAAGGTGACGAGGATAAGGATGGTAGGGAAGATCAGCAGGAAGCGGACCAGGATGTACTGGCCCAGTCCTCCTCCTGCGGCTTTTTTCTTGGACGGCAGGATCGCGTCCGCATCACTGGGCGGCGCGTCAATCAAAGTTGTCATCGGTACCTGGATTCGTGGTGACCGGGAGCCAGCATTCCCCTCGTTGCTGACTGATGACCGGCAAAAGGCGGGACACCATTTCGGCGTCCCGCCTCCGGCCCGTCAGAGCCCGATGGGGGTTGACTGCTTACTTGGACAGCACGCCAAGGCGTGTCTTGAAGGAGGGGTCAAGGGTCTTTTCGACACCCTTGACGTCAGCCCCTGCCACCAGGAGCTGCGAGCCCTGCAGCAACGGCAGGGTGGAGAGGTCCTTCGCCACTGCCGTCTGGGCGTCGCCGATCAGTTTCTGGCGTTCGGTCTTGTCCGGAGTGGTCAGCTGCTTCTGGATCAGGTCCGTGACAGTCGGGTTCTCGTAGTGGTTCTTGAGGAAGTTGCCCGGAATGAAGAAGGGCGTGAGGTAGTTGTCCGCATCCGAGTAGTCCGGGAACCAGCCGAGCTGGTAAACGGGGTACGCGTCAGCGGTGCGTGCCTTGGAATACGTCACCCATTCGGTGGATTGCAGGTCCACGGTGAACAGTCCGGACTTCTCCAGTTGTTCCTTGACCATGGCGTACTCGTCGCCTGACGACTTGCCGTAGTGGTCCGGGTTGTACTGCAGCTTCACGGTGACCGGACCGGTGACCCCGGCGTCGCTGAGGACCTTCTTGGCTTTGTCCAGGCTCGGCTTGCCGCTGCCGTCACCGTAAAGGTCCTTCATGGGCTGGATTGCACCCGGCAAGCCATCCGCCACCACGGAGTAGGCGGGTACGTAGGTTCCCTTGTACACCTGGTCCGAGATGGCCTGCCGGTCGACGACGTCCGCCATGGCCTGGCGAACGGCCAGGGCCTTGGCGGGGTTGGCTTCGGGCGTCTTGGCGCCGAACGGCATGGTGTCGAAGTTGAAGACGATGTAGCGCAGCTCGCCACCCGGGCCCTTGTAGACCTTGACCTTGGAGTCCTTGCCGAGATCGGCGGCGTCCGTGGCCGTGAGGCTGCGGCCGGCAACGTCGATGTTGCCGCCCTGGACGTCAAGCTTCAGGTTGTTGGAGTCGGCGTAGTACTTGATCACGGCGCTGTCGTTGGCCGGCTTGCCCAGGAGCCCGTTGTAGTCCGGGTTGCTCTTGAGGCTGATGAGTTCGTTCTTCTTGTAGGAGTCGATGGTGTACTGGCCGGCGAACGGCTTTGCGGCAACGATGTCTTCGTCGCTCATCACCTTGTCCGCGGGGAAGACTTCCTCATCCACGATCGGGCCGGTGTTGGTGCCAAGGACGCTGGGGAAGACCTGGTCGTTACCTGCCTTGAGGTTGAAGACCACCGTGGTGTCGTCCTTGACGTCAACGGACTTGAGGTTCGAGAGCAGGGACGCGGGACCGTTGGGGTCGTCGATCTTGACGATGCGGTCGTAGGAGAACTTAACGTCCGAGGCAGTCAGCGCGTGGCCGTTGGCGAACTTCAGGTTGGGCTTGAGCTTCACGGTGAACTCGGTCGGCGACGTGAAAGACGCGGACTCAGCGATGTCCGGGCTGACCTCGGCCGAGCCGGGCTTGGAGTTCATCAGGAAGGGATACACCTGGTTCATGACCAGGAAGGAGCCTGCGTCGTAGGAACCGGCGGGATCGAGGGTGACGACCTTGTCCGTGGTGCCGAAAGTAATGGCACCGCCGCCGGCACTGCCGGTGGAGGTCCCCCCGCCGCCGGAAGGCCCTGTGCAGGCTGTCAGGGCCAGGGCGGAGATGCCTGCCAGCGCGATGGCGCGGTGCAGGGCCGTTGTGCTCTTGATCATCTGTGAACTTCTTTCCGATGAGTACGCGCACGCCCGCGGTCGCAGGTTGATAGCCCCGGACGCCAGCGTGCAGTGCTGATTCCTAGATTCAATCAGAGAGTCAGCCCTCAAGACCGCCATTTCTGTGAGTTGAAACACAATATTTTCTCAATAGTTACCCGAACGGTGTTCGGCGAACAGCCTTCGGCAGGCACCCGGGTACGGCAAAGCACCGCCACGGCGAAATCGTGGCGGTGCAGGTAGTGGCACGGTTACAGTGCGGCCCGCTGCAGGGACCGTGCGGCGTCGATGGTTGCCTGGCCCAGGACGCGGCTGCCCTGGTACAGCACCACAGTCTGGCCGGGGGCCACGCCGCGCAGCGGAGCCTCAAGGCGGACCACCAGGTGGCTGCCGGCAGCGCCGTCCGGGGCCGACTCCATCCACGCCCGGGCCGGTACGGGATCCCCGTGCGCGCGGACTTGGGCGTGGCAGTTGAACTCTGCCCCCGTTTCCACCTCGGAAATGGGAAGGCCTGCCCAGGACACCTTGATCCCGCGGATCTCATCGATGGCGAGCAGGGCCTCGGGCCCCACCACCACTTTGTTTTCCTTGGGCCGGATTTCCAGGACGAAGCGGGGCTTGCCGTCAGCCGCGGGGGTGCCCAGCTTGAGCCCACGCCGCTGGCCCACCGTGAAGGCGTTGGCCCCCGGGTGCTCCCCCACCTTGGCACCGGACTCGTCCACGATGTCTCCGGTGGTCATCTCGATTTTCTCGGCGAGCCAGCCGGCGGTGTCTCCATCGGGAATGAAGCAGATGTCGTGGCTGTCCGGCTTGTTGGCCACAGAGAGGCCCCGACGCTCCGCTTCGGCACGGACCTCGGCCTTGGACGGGGTGTCGGCAAGGGGGAACATGGAATGCTTGAGTTGTTCGTGCGTCAGGACGCCCAGGACGTAGCTCTGGTCCTTCGCCCAGTCGGCTGCCCGGTGGAGTTCCCGGTTGCCGTCGGCGTCCTCGATCACCTTGGCGTAGTGGCCGGTGCACACGGCGTCGAAGCCCAGGGCAATGGCTTTCTCGAGCAGGGCGGCGAACTTAATCCGTTCGTTACAGCGCATGCAGGGATTGGGAGTGCGGCCGGCGGCGTATTCATCGATGAAGTCCTGGACGACGTCTTCCTTGAAGCGCTCGGAGAAATCCCAAACGTAGTAGGGAATGCCGAGGACGTCGCAGGCCCGCCATGCGTCCCTGGAGTCTTCGATGGTGCAACAGCCCCGGCTGCCGGTGCGCAAGGTTCCCGGCATGCGGGACAGGGCAAGGTGGACGCCGACGACGTCGTGCCCCGCCTCGACCGCGCGGGCGGCGGCAACGGCGGAATCAACTCCGCCGCTCATGGCTGCTAGTACTCGCATGGTGGCTTTCTGTTGGGGGTGCTGGCTTACCGGGGCCCGTACGGCAAGGCCGGGCGGCGGAAACGATCTTCGCCTATCCATTCTACGGACCCGCGCAAATCGGGTCTCGGCGCCGGGATCTTCCCCGCCAAGGCCGTCCCGGATTTCCGGGCCTGGCCGGGTCAGTTACCGTGCAGCGCCTGCCGTGCCACGGTTCCTGCGGTTTGGATGCTGGACTCATGCCCGGCCATGCCGGCTTGGCGTGCACGCGCATAGGCCTCGGGCAGTGCCGCAAGCAATGCATCGACGTCGGCCTCGGTGGAGGTGTGTCCCAGGCTGAACCGCTGCGCACCCCGCGCGGTTTCCTCGTCCAGGCCCATGGCCAGCAGCACGTGGGAGGGCCGCGGTACCCCGGCGGTGCAGGCCGAGCCGGTGGACGATTCGATGCCGGCCAGGTCCAGGAGGAACAGCAGCGAATCCCCTTCGCATCCGGGAAAGGTGAAATGGGCGTTGCCGGGCAGCCGGGCCTCACCCGGCGCACCACGGAGTATGGCTTCGGGAACCCGTTCGCGGACGCCGTCCACCAGGCGGTCGCGCAAGGAAGCAATCCGCTCCGCTTCCCCGGCCCGCGCTTTTGCAACGGCTTCCGCGGCTGCGGCGAAGGCGGCGATGGATGCCGTGTCCAGCGTCCCGGAGCGGACGTCGCGTTCCTGGCCGCCACCGTGCTGCACGGGCGTCAGTTTGACCGAGCGGCCCAACAGGAGCGCGCCCACACCGACCGGGCCGCCGATCTTATGGCCGGAAATGGACATTGCGTCGAGGCCGGACTCCTTGAAGTCCACGGGCAGGGACCCGAATGCCTGGACGGCGTCGGAGTGCACCGGCACGCCGGCCTTGTGGGCCAGGTCAACGATCCGGCGGACCGGCTGGATGGTTCCCACTTCATTGTTGGCCCACATCACGGTCACCAGGGCCACGCTGCCAGGGTCACGGGAGAGTTCAGCTTCCAGGACGGCAAGGTCCACCACGCCCTCGGAGTCCACCGGCAGCCACGTAACTGCCGCGCCCTCGTGCCGCTCGAGCCACTCGACGGTGTCCAGCACCGCGTGGTGCTCGACGGCGGAGCAGAGGATGCGGCGCCGGCTGGGCTCCTCTGCCACCCGGGACCAGTAAAGGCCCTTCACCGCGAGGTTGTCCGATTCGGTGCCGCCGGAGGTAAAGATCACTTCCGACGGGTGCGCACCGAAGGACGCGGCGATGGTCTCCCGTGCGTCTTCCACGGAACGGCGGGCCCGGCGGCCGGAACCGTGCAGCGACGAAGGGTTTCCGGTCCGGGCCAGTTCGCGCGTCATGGCGGTGAGGGCCGCACCGGTCAGCGGCGTGGTGGCGGCGTGGTCGAGGTAGGCGGGCACCGTCCAATTCTAGCGCCGACTGCCGCGGCAGCCCCGGCGCAGGGAAGCGTTGACCGGCCACCTCTCATGAAGCGCCGGTGATCCTCGCGCAGCAGTGACCGGGAAGGTCGACCGAAGCTACCCGGTCCGCGGGCTCGCCGCACCCGGCCGCCGCCCCGCGCAGGAATGCGCCGTTCATGTCGCACACTACGGATGCGTGCTGGGTGGAAAGCCGATGGAAGGGGCAGTTGGGCAGCAGGTAACCGCCACCGCCGTCGTCCTGGGGCCGGTAGCCGGCCTGGGCCAGGAAATCGCCCAGGCTTCCGGCCGCTTCCGCCAGTTCGCGGCCCTTCCGGAAGGCGGCTGAGCGCAGCGCCTCATCCACGGGACCACTCCCGGCCTGGGTCGCCTCGATGGCGGCCGCCATCAGTTCGCCGGCCAGGTCGTAGTTGCGGTCCGGCACCGTCGCTCCAACTTCTCCTGCCGCCCGCCGGTACATTTTGGCCGGCCGGCCGGACCCGGGGCCGGCCTTTCCGGGGGCCTTGTGGAACTCCACGGCCAGCAGCCCGTCTTGGACCAGCCTGTCCAAATGGAACGAAACCGTGCTCCGTGCCATGCCAACGGATTCGGCCACCTCATCCCGGCCTACCGGCCGCGGCGAGGCCGCGACGAGTTCGAAAAGCTGCAGCCGTTTGGCATCGGCCAAGGAGGCTACGGCGGCAATCCGTTCCGCCCAGGGAGGTCGATACATGGCCCACCAATCCATAGTCAAGATCTATTGATTATAGAACACAAAGTTTCTAAAATTGGCATACCTACTTTTAGAAAGAGTACATCATGAAATCAGCATCGGCATTGCGCACACACCATGCACCGGCCACGGCGTCGGCCACACGGCAGGCCTTCCTGCTGCTGTGCACTGTCTTTACGGTCGCCCCGATCCTGTTCGGCCTGGACAAGTTCACCAACATCCTCACCGACTGGACCGTCTACCTGGCACCCCAAGCCACGGCCCTGGTGCCCCTGGCCCCACGAACCTTCATGGGCGTGGTGGGCGTCGTGGAGATCATCGCGGGGATCGCCGTCGCGGTCCGTCCACGCTTCGGCTCACTCCTGGTAGCGGCCTGGCTTGCCGGGATCATCATCAACCTGCTGCTCCTCGGAAGCTTCTTCGACGTAGCCCTGCGTGACTTCGGCCTCCTGGTGGGCGCACTGGCCCTCAACCGGCTCTCGGCAGCCAACCACGGGGCTCAGGCCGACGGCGGCACCAAAGGCAAGTAGCGCGCCACGTCTTTTCGGGCGGCGGCCAGCGTGCCCGGATCCGGGCAGGACACCGAGACATAGGCCGACGACCCCGCGGCGCCGAAGACCCGGGCAAGAACCACAGTCGATTTTCCGCCGTGTGCGGCCGGTTCCAGCGCGAGGACTTCGACACTCTTGCCGGGCTCTTCGACGCTGCCGCCCCACTGCAAGGTCTCCGTCATCAAATACGAAGGCTGGATGGTGGCGTCCAAGTACTGGAACAGGGCAACGGTGGATTCGCGGTCGTCCCCGCGGACCAGCGGGCCCTGTCCGGTACTGACCCGGGCCACGACGACGCAGCCGTCAGCCTTGGCGTATTGGCTCGCACCGGACACATCCTCCGTTACCGGCTTCCACCCCGGCGCGCGCTTGAGCTCATCGGAGATCCCTACCGGGACACCCGGGGCCAAGGTAGTCCCGGCCGCAAACGGCAGGTCCCGGGCTGCCACCGCCGCGGCATCGTGGCCAGGGGTGATGGTCGGGGTGGACAGGGCGGGCGTGCTTGGCGGCGCGTCCGGGACCGCAGGGTCACGGACATCCACGCTGCAGCCGGCCAGCAGAACGGCCGCCAGCCCGGCCATGGCGAGCGGCACCCCCAGGTGCCATGCCCGGCCGGCCGGCCGGGCCGTCGTCGGCAAATCCATTTCCACCCCGTCGCATCCCCTCCAGCCGGTGTTCGGCTGTGCATCCACGAGTCTAAGCTCCGGCCGCGGGGAACCCGCGCACCCCGGACGCTCGTTGTCAGTGCAGGTCAGCCATCCGCGCTGGCTAGACTGGGCGGGCACTTCGCTTTCCCGTGGCGCTACAAGAAGAGGACGATTGCTTGACCGAGAGCAGCAGCTCCCACTACCAGGTCCTCCGGGTGGCCGTCACCGCCACTGAGAAAGAGATCAAGGTGGCGTACCGGCGTGCTGCCAGGACCGCACACCCGGACCACGGGGGTGACGCCGCAACGTTTCGCCGCGTCACCGCTGCCTACGAGACACTGATCGATCCCCAGCGCCGCAAGGCCTACGACCGGTCCTACGCGGCGGGTACCGGCGGTGAGGTTCCATCCGACGCCGGCGCCCACTTTGATGCACCGGCGGCAGGGAGCCGGGCCTCCGCCACAGTCCACAGGCCAGGCGGCGGCCGGAACACCGCCGGGGACCCTCCCGTTTACGTTCCCCCCTATGAAGGAAGCGGCGGCGTTCCGCTGGTTCCGTTCGAGCGGGCGCGCCAGCAGGTGCATGGAATGCCCCGGAAGAGGGGAATCTTCGGGGCGGAGGCACGCATCCAGCGTGAACTGCGCACCGTGCAGCTCCTCTCACGCCAGGTGCTGCCGGCCATCCCCGCGGCCCGGCTCATCAACGGCCTGCAATCACCGGCCGACAACAGCCACATAGACCACGCCGTACTGTCCGGCTACCGCCTCGCCCTGGTCAACTCGATGCTGCTGCCCAAGGGCGCCTACGCCTGGGACGGCCGCACCCTCAACCACGGGGGCCGCGCCGTGGCGCCACCCCAGCTTGCCCAGGTGGTGTGGGCCATGCAGGACATCTTCCCGGAACTGAACGTCACCGGGTGGACCGTGGTATTCAGCCCGGACGGCAACCTCCATGAGCCCGTCATCGACCACCACCGCCGCCCCGCGGGGGACCTGGAAACGGTCCAGATCGTCAACGCGGCCGGCCTGGTCCGCGGGCTCAAGGAGTTCCTGGCCGCCGGTCCGGCCCCCAACACCGTGAACGTGCCTGTCCTGGCCAGGCTGCTGCGCGGCATGCACTGACAGCGGTTGGCTAGGATGGGGTGGTGTTCCGCATCCTCTTCCATGCCCCTGAAATTCCCGGCAATACCGGCAACGCCATCCGGCTTGCCGCCATCACGGGAGCTGAACTGCACCTCGTGGAACCCCTGGGGTTCGACTTCTCCGACGCCAAGCTGCGCCGCGCGGGCCTGGACTACCATGACCTCGCCGTCGTGACAGTCCACCGGAGCATCGAAGACGCCTGGGAACACCTCAAGCCGGAGCGGGTCTACGCCTTCACCTCGGACGGTACAACCAGCTACACCGACATCCCTTACCAGCCAGGCGACGTCCTCATGTTCGGCCGCGAATCTGTGGGCCTGCCGGAAGAGCTGAAAACCGACCCGCACGTGAGCGCCACAGTCCGGCTTCCCATGCTTCCGGCGCTGCGCTCCCTCAACCTCGCCAACGCCGCGTCCATTGCCGTCTACGAAGCCTGGCGGCAGCAGGGGTTCGCCGGCGCCAAGCTCTAGGTCCCGCCCACCGGGGCCGCCCGGGGCAGCAATGTTTTTTGTGGCAGCCCCATCCGGTTGCCGCACGGCTCCGAATTCCTTGTGAACCCATTCGAGCGGAGCAAGGAGCGGCAGGTGACATTACTCGAGGCGCATTCCAGGCGCGAACACCGCCAGATAAGCGGCACTGCCCGGAAACCTCCCGCCGGAGACTTATGCTTGGACGTGATGGAAACTCCCAACGCGCCGAATCCCGAGGGCTCCGCCGCGGTGACTGATCCCCCAGCCGACATCAGCCAGCGACTGTCAACCCTGTTGGCCGCTGTTGCACGCGGGGATCAGGCCGCGTTTGCCGAGTTCTACCAGCTCACGTCCCGGCGGGTTTTCGGCATGGCACGCAGGGTCCTGATCGATCCCGAACTCAGCGAAGACACCACCCAGGAAGTTTTTTTGCAGGTGTGGCAAAACGCAGCCAAGTTCGATCCACAGGCCGGCAGCCCCTTGTCCTGGCTCATGACCATCTCGCACCGTCGCGCGGTGGACAAGGTCCGTTCCTCGCAATCCTCCACGGACAGGGAGGCAAAGTATGGGGCCAGTACGCAGGACATCGACCACGACAGCGTCTCTGACGAAGTCGGAAGCAGGCTCGAGGCCGAGGCTGTGGTCCGCTGCCTTGAAACGCTGACCGAAACACAACAGGAATCCGTGCGCCTCGCCTACTACGGCGGCCTGACCTACCGGGAAGTAGCAGAACGGCTCAATGCCGCGGTTCCCACCATCAAGTCCCGCATCCGCGATGGACTGATCCGATTGAAGACCTGTCTGGGGGTGAGTTGAGATGAGCGACATGGACAACAGCCGTAACGACCGTTCGCGTGCCTTCGGCGATACCGTAGCCATGGACCTTGCCGCAGGACGGGCAGTCGACCTCGCCGAACTCTATGCCCTTGACGCGGTCACGGAGCAGGAACGCGACGCCATCGACCAGTACATTGCCACCGCGCCGGAGACGGAGCGCCTGGTCTTCATGGAGCGAGTCCGCCAGTCGCGGGAGACGCTGGCGCGTACCTTCCGCGTAGAGGAGGAGCCGCCGTCGGACCTGTTCGATCGGATTGTGGCCCAGCTGCCTGCGGGCACCGGACGCACGGGCACCGAGGCCGCGCCCCCGGGCGCAGGCGCGGTAGTACCGGCAGAGCCGACAGACGAGCTGGCCCAGGCCCGCAAACGCCGGGCAGAGCGCCGCCCGTCCGGCACGAGGCGCTGGCTGGTGGGCGTGGCAGCCGCAGCGGCCATCGCGCTTGGCGGCGTAGGAGTGGGCGCCTACCTGGCTGACCAGAACGATCCCGTCAACCAGGTGGTGCGTGCCGGGGACCTGCGCGAGGCATCCGTCAACGTTCAGGGCGGCGGCAAGGCGACGGTGCTGATCTCAGCGTCGGAGGATGCCGCCGTCGTGAAAATGAGCGGCGTGCCCGCTCCCCCGGCCGGCAAGGTCTACCAGATGTGGCTTATTCCCAAGGATGGCTCCGCCCCTGTGTCCCAGGGCCTGATGGACGAACAGGCGCTCTCGAAGCCTGCCGTGGTCCAGGGCATCCACTCGGCAGCATCACTGGGCATCACCGTTGAACCGGCCGGCGGCTCGAAGGCACCAACCCTGCCGACGGTTGCTGCGGCCCCGCTGGGTGCCTGACCCGGACTTCCGGTCAGGCTGCGGCAAGCAACGCGAAAGCGCCCCGTTCCCACGATGGGAGCGGGGCGCTTTGTCCGTCCTAGAAGCCTGCGATGGTGCCCGGCCCGTTGACCGCCACCACGTGGAAGGCTTCGGCGCTGCGCCCGTGCGGCATCCCTGCCCGTTCGGCGTTGGTGCGCATCCCCTGGCGCACGGTGGCCTCCATGGCTTCCACGTCAGGATGCTGGCTGACGTGGACGTGGATGGCGGCGAGCTTCGCATCCACCTGGTCGGTGACATCGACGAAGTGGTTTTCCCGTTCCTCCGGTCCCGCGTAAAGCCAGAGCCAAGGGAGTTTGTAGGCTTCCAGGCCCGCTTCCGCCAGGTCGGGGTAGGCGAACGGGTTCTCCAGTGCCGGGTAAACGGCCCGGGTCACCGCCTCCCCAACGGCCAGATGGTCAGGGTGGCTCTTCTGGATCCGCTGCCAGTTCCGTTCAGGATGCATGGCGAGGACGACGTCGGGGCGCAACTGCCGGATCAGGCGCACCACGTCCTTCATCACCTCGTGGGACGGTTCAAGGTACCCGTCCCGCTGGTGGAGGTAATGGATGTCGGTGACGCCCACCAGGTCCGCCGCCCGGCGCTGCTCGGAGTCGCGCATGGCGATGATGTCCGACCGGTGGGCAGGGTCGAAACCGCCGGCATCGCCGTCGGTCATGATGCAGTAGCTCACCTGCACGCCGGCCGCCGTCCACGCGGCGACCGTACCCGCCGCGCCGAAATCGATGTCGTCAGGATGGGCCGCAAAACAGAGCACCCGCCCAACCCGGTGGATATCCGGGTTGAACGGGCTCCCTGCCTGCTCGCTGGAAGCAGTCAACGAATCAGCCCTTTCGCTTCTTGATCTCGGCCGCGGCCTGCGGCAGAACATCGAACACGTCCCCGATGATGCCGAAGTCCGCAATCTCGAAGACCGGGGACTCGGCATCCTTGTTCACGGCGACGATCACCTTGGAGGTCTGCATGCCGGCCTTCTGCTGAATGGCACCGGAAATACCGGCAGAAATGTACAGCTGCGGGGAAACCGTCTTGCCGGTCTGGCCCACCTGCGCGTCGTGGCTGATCCAGCCTGCGTCCGTGGCGGCGCGGGAGGCACCCACGGCCGCACCGAGGGCATCGGCCAGTTCCTCGACGGGACCGAAGTCGCCGTCCATGCCGCGGCCGCCGGCCACAACGATCCGTGCGTCCGTGAGGTCCGGGCGGCCGCTGGCCACCTTCTGCTCGCGGGCAGTGATACGGGCGGCGTTTGCGACGGCGGGCACCTCGACGGTTGCCGATTCAGGCGTGGTGGGTGCGGGGGCGGGTCCCGGTACCACGTTGTTTGCCTTGAGCGTGAGCACGGACACCGCCGTGGTGGCTTTGCAGGACGTGTTGTAGGAACCGGCCAGGACGGACTTGTGCGCGGTGCCGTCCGGGTCCACGGCGACGACGTCTGTGATCACGCCGGCGTTGAGCCTGATACCCAGCCGCGCCGCGATCTCCTTGCCTTCCGGCGAGTTGTCCAGGAGGACGATCCCTGCACCGGCGGCCTCTGCCGCTGCCGCCAGGTAAGCAGCCTTGGGAGCTACCAGGAAGTCGCCCAGGTCCTGGACCGACGGATGCAGGACGGTGCCCACACCGTATTCGGCGAAGGTTGCTGCGACGTCGTCGGAAAGGTCTCCGTTGACCGCAACGGCGCTCTCCCCCAGTGAACGTGCCAGCGTCAGCAGCTCCAGGCTGCTCTTCTTCAGCGAAGCTCCGGGGTTGTCGATGAATACGAGTACTTTTGCCATGTCGTTGTCCCTCTTAGAGCAGCTTCTGGGCGGCCAGGAAGTCAACCAGCTTGATGCCGGCGTCGCCCTCGTCGGTGATGATGGTGCCGGCGGTCCTCGGCGGCCGCTCTTCGGCGCTGGTGACGGTGGTCCAGGATCCCGCAAAGCCGACCTGGGCAGGGTCCACGCCGATCTCCGCCAAGGAGAGCGTGGTGATGCTCTTGCGCTTGGCAGCGATGATGCCCTTGAAGTTGGGGTACCGCGGCTCGTTGATCTGGTCCGTGACGGACACAACCGCGGGCAGCGGTGCCTCCACGGTTTCCGATGACGTATCAGCGTCGCGGCGGGCGGTGAGCCGGCCGCCGTCGACCTCCAGCGAGGAAGCGAAGGTCACCTGCGGCAACCCGAGCCGCTCTGCCAGCTGGGCCGGCACCAGCGAGGTCTCGCCGTCGGTGGAGGCCATGCCGGTCAGGACCAGGTCCACACCGCCCAGGTGCCGGACGGCAGCGGCGAGTGCCAGCGACGTAGCAGCAGCGTCTGAGCCTGCAAGTGCGTCGTCTGTGAGGTGGACGCCTTCGGTGGCGCCCATCTGCAGCGACTTCTTCACGGCGTTGACGGCTCCGGCCGGGCCCATGCTCAGGGCAATGACCTGGTTGCCCGCCTTGCTTCCGCCTCTCGCCTCGGCAAGCTGCAGGGCAGCTTCCAGGGCGTATTCGTCGAGCTCGGACAAGATGCTTTCGTCGCGGTCCGCAGTGTTGCCCTCGCCGCCCAGGTGGCGGTCGAACTGGGCGTCCGGTACATGTTTGACCAGGACTACGATCTTCAATGTCTCTTCCACTGTGATTACAGCAGCCTTCCATGCTTGTGGACAGCCAGCCGGGTGGGTCATGGCCGCAGAATGCCCGGCACGCGGGTAGCTCCTAGCTAACCATATCGGCGCGTCCGGGCGCCCTCTTCCGTTAACGCCTGTGTCAGGTTTTACGTTGCGCAGGACATGCCGACGGCGGCGCCCCCGGGGTGGGGACGCCGCCGTCGTAATGCCGTGGGCGTGTCAGTTGGCTGCCGCGCCGAGCGTGACGTCGAACGTCTGTTCCTTGCCGCCGCGCTGGACCGTGATCTTGACCGTGGAACCCGCGGGCTGCTCCCGGACGGCCGCGGTCAGCTGGTTCGGTTCACCGATGCTGAGGTCGTTGAACTTGGTGATGACGTCGCCAACCTTGATTCCCGCCTTACCTGCCGCCGAACTGGCGTCTACCGTGGCCACATCGGCGCCTACCGAGAATTCGGAAGATGCACCGGACGTGGTCTTGGCCTTGACGCTGACACCGAGCTGGCCATGGGAGGCCTTGCCGTTGTCGATGATCTCCTGGGCCACGCGCTTGGCGTTGTTGATCGGGATGCTGAACCCGACACCGATGTTCCCGCTCTGGGACGTCGAGGCGCCGGACCCTGAACCGGCGGACGCGATAGCCACGTTGACGCCGATGATCTCACCCTTGCTGTTGACCAGCGCACCGCCGGAGTTGCCGGGGTTGATCGCGGCATCGGTCTGGATGACGTTGATGGCGATGGATCCCTGGCCCGAGCTTTGCTGGCTTTGTCCGCCGCCCGGAGGGGCGAACTGGAATCCCTGGTCACCGCCGCCCTGACTGTTGTCACCGCCTTGCGGGGCTGCCGACGATGCCACGCTGATGGTCCGGTTCAGCGTGGAAACAATGCCGTCCGTTACCGTCCCTGTGAGGCCAAGCGGTGAACCAATGGCGATCGCGGTGTCACCCACGTTGAGCTTGGAGGAATCCCCCAGGGTGGCGGGCGTGAGGCTCGAGGTGTCGTCCACCTTGATGACCGCGAGGTCGGACAGGGGGTCGGTGCCCACCAGCTTCGCCGGCAGGACCTTGCCGTCGCTGGTGCGGATTTCCAGGGTGGCGTTGGCGGTCTGGCCGTCCAGCGTGACCACGTGGGTGTTGGTCAGGATGTGTCCCTGGTCGTCAAGGACGATGCCCGAACCGGTGCCGCCGGAGCTGCCGCTGGTGGCGCTGATGGTCACGACGCTGGGAGAAGCCTTCACCGCTGCGGCCGTGATGGCGTTGACGTCGTCCTTGTTGTTCACGATGACCGTTCCCGGCTGGTTGCCGCCACCCGCCGACGACGCGCTGGAGCCGGTGTTTCCGAAGAGTTCACCGGCGCCCACTGTTGCCACGCCGCCGCCCACCAGGCCGGCTGCGAGGATGCTGGCAATGAGGGTGCCGATGCCGAAGGTCGCCTTGCGCCGCGGGGCGTCCTTCGGATTGGGCGCCAGGCCGACGCTCCCGTGCTGCATTCCGGGGCCGGTTCCGTAACCGGGCTGTGCGTTGCCCTGCATGGGCTGCCCGTTCTGCTGTTGGCCGTACGGCCCGGACTGGCCGTAGAAAGGCTGGCGCTGCGGATACACAGGCCTCGGCGCGCCGGGAAGTTCCTGGGTGTGGTCCTGGTGGGTCTGCGGCTGGTCCAGCCGTTCCGTGGGGTTGTGCCGGTCCGCAGCGCCGTAGAGGCCCTGCTCGCCGCGCGCATCCGCTCCATCCCCGGACTGAGTGGCCGGCCGGTCTCCGGGCTGCTGCGGGTCCTGCTGCTGCCAGGGATTCCGGCTGCCCGCGTTGTCCTCCGGGACCGGTCCTGGCGTTTGATTCTCAGTCATGGGACTTCCTTTCATCCTTGTCTGCCATTAACTATGACCCGTCCCGCTGGAACAAACTCGGATGTTTGCTGAAAGCTTCCTGAACGCTTGCGGATTGGCTGCGAACCTGCACCCTGCGTTTCGCTGGCGGCATATTCGCCCGCATGGACTGGCTGTGGGGTGCACCATAGAATCAAGATGAATTGCCACAGCGACCTGCGGCTTCACACCAAGCGTGGGGGCGCTGCTGGATTCGACGACTGATTCGTCCCGAGTCGGTGTCAGGCGTGCTGAAGGGTTGCCATGCGGTCAAAGTTCAAACATTTCCTCGCCGTGATCGGCCTTGCCGGGCTGCTCGCGGTTCCCGCCGGCGCGGCCTGGGCCGACGACCCGGTAGCCATTCCCTCCGGGACCAACATCGTTGACAATGCCAACGTCCTGGGCAGCCGGAAGGGTGAAGTCCAGGATTCCATCCAGAAGTTGCTGAAGGACCACAAGTACAACCTCTACGTGGTCACGGTGAAGACCTTCGAGAACCCCACGGATCCGGCAGCCTGGAGTAATGCCGTGGCGCAGGCGAAGGGCATGGGACCAGCTGATGCGATCCTGGCCATTGCAACCGATCAAGGAAAGTACTACTTCTCCCCCAACTCCAAGAGCCCAATCTATTCAAAACGCACCAATATCACGCAAAACGCTGTTGCCGCCAACCTCGGTGCCGGCAAGCGTGACTTCGCACAGGCAGCCATCGACACCGCATCAGCGATCGGTGACGCAGCCAATGGCGGCAACGGCGACGTCTCCTCGGGCAACGGCGCGGGTGCCGCAGTCCTGGTGGGTGCCGGCGTCGTGGTGGCCGGCGGCGGCGCGTACCTGTACTACCGCAACCGGCGCAAGAAGGCCGCAACCCAGGGTGCCTCGAGCGGAAGTTACGGCCCGCAGGGTGCCGAACTGGACCCACTGGCATCGCTCAGCGTCGAGGAACTGCGCCGCAAGAGCGGTTCCCTGCTGATTGAGGCCGATGACGCCATCAAGTCCAGCGAACAGGAACTTGGCTTCGCCCAGGCGCAGTACGGCGACTCCGCGGTGGGAAACTTCACCAAGGCGCTCGAGGAAGCCAAAGCCCACATGGGCGAATCCTTCAAACTGCAGCAGCAGCTCGATGACCACATCCCGGACACCGAAGAACAGCAGCGGACCTGGCTGGGTGAGATCATCCGCCGGTCAGAGGCCGCCCTCGCCTCCCTGCAGGAACAGAAGGCGGACTTCGACTCGCTGCGTGAGCTGGAAAAGAACGCTCCCCAGGCTCTGGCGGCTGTCAACGCCGGAGCCAGGGAAGCGGATGCGAAGATTGCCAGTGCCGAGCAGTCCCTGGCCACCATGCGGTCCAAGTATGCGGACAGCGCGCTGGCCCAGGTGTCGGACAACATCGTCCAGGCCAAGGAACGGCTGGCCTTCGTGCAGAACGCTTCCGGGACGGCACAGCAGAAGCTCGTCGGCGGCGAACAAAGCCTGGCTGCCGTGGCTGTTCGCGCGGCCGAAGAGAGCCTGCACCAGACCAACGTCCTCCTGGATGCCATTTCCAAACTGTCCGCCAACCTGGACAACGCAAGCAACAGCGTAGAGACAGCCGTGGTGGACACCGCCCAGGACCTGGCCCAGGCCAAAGCCATGATCCAGTCCGGAACCCACGCCGAACTGGCGGGGCCCGTGGCCGCTGTGGAAGCAGCACTTGCCCAGGTCAAAACCGAAATCCAGGGCGGAAAGATCGACCCCGTCGCCACCTTGCAACGCGTCGAAAGCGCGCACCAGACCCTGGACCAGGCCCTGACCGGGATACGGGACCAGCAGGAGCAGGCCCGGCGCGCCCAGGCCTCCCTGCAGCAGACCATCATGTCCGCGCAGGCGCAGATCAGCGCGACCTCCGACTACATCACCGCACGGCGCGGCGGTGTCGGCACGGAGGCCCGGACCCGCCTGGCCGAGTCCCAGCGGAACCTCGACTACGCCCTCTCCATCGCCCGCACCGATCCCGTCACGGCACTGACCTACGCACAGCAGGCCCACGCCCTGGCGGCGCAGGCCGCACAACTGGCCCAGGCCGACGTCGACCACTTCGACGGCTACGCCAACCAGGGCTTCGGGCGCGGCGGCATGTTTGGCGGCGGAGGAGGCGGCGGTGGCCTGGGCGGTGCCATCCTCGGCGGCATCCTGATCAACTCCATCCTGAACGGCGGCCACGGCGGCTGGGGCGGCGGTGGCTCTTGGGGTGGCGACAACGGCGGCGGTGGCGGCTGGGGCGGCGACTCCGGCGGCTTCGGCGGCGGAGACTTTGGCGGCGGCGATTTCGGCGGCGGCGACTCCGGCAGTTTCTAGGCCTTCCGCCGCGCTCCCGGAGGAATCCGGCCGGCGGACAGCAGCAGTAAACCACTGTGCACCGGTTCCAGTGGGTCAACACAGAGCAGGACGAAAGGCAAACACCATGGTTAAGCAGTCCATTTTCGGCCGGATCGCGCAGCTGGCGAAGGCGAATATCAACTCTTTGCTCGATAACGCCGAAGATCCGCAGAAGATGCTGGACCAGATGGTTCGCGACTACACCAACAACATCGCAGAGGCCGAATCCGCCGTGGCCCAGACCATCGGCAACCTCCGGATGCTCGAGGACGACTACAACGAGGACATCAAGAACGCACAGGACTGGGGCAACAAGGCCCTTGCCGCCTCCCGCAAGGCTGACGAATTCCGTGCCGCCGGCGATGTCGCCGACGCCGAGAAGTTCGACAACCTGGCCAAGGTGGCCCTGCAGCGCCAGATGGCGGCGGAGAGCGAAGCCAAGGGCGCTGAGCCAAGCATCGCCTCCCAGCGCGAAGTGGTGGACAAGCTCAAAGTGGGCCTGGACCAGATGAAGAACAAGCTCAACCAGCTGACCAGCAAGCGCAACGAACTTGTTGCCAGGTCCAAGACCGCCGCCGCGCAGTCGCAGGTGCACGACGCCATCAAGAGCATCGACATCATGGACCCCACCAGCGAGGTGGGCCGCTTCGAAGAAAAGATCCGCCGTGAAGAAGCCAAGGTCCGCGGGCAGGAGGAACTCGCGGCGTCCAGCCTCGACGCCCAGTTCAACCAGCTCGAAGACCTGGGAGAGCAGACGGAAATCGAAGCCAGGCTGGCGGCCCTGAAGGCCGGCGGCAAGCCCGCCCTTGGAGCCGGGAGCCAGGCAACGACCGAATCCATTGTGGACGAAGCCGACTTCGACAAGCTCTGACCCGCGGCATCTCCGCCGTTTGGAAACAAGGCAATGGCCGGGACCGGTGTCCCGGCCATTGCCGTGCCTCCAGTGTGTAGCGTGGTCGTATGGCATCCACTGAAGAAACGTCCCTGGTATGGCTGCGCGACGACCTCCGCCTGGACGACAACCCGGCCCTGGACGCGGCGGCGCGGCTGGGCGGTCCCATGACGGTGGTCTATATCCTCGACGAGGAGTCCGAGGGGGTACGCCCGCTTGGTGGCGCGACCCGCTGGTGGTTGCACCATTCCCTGGCGGCGCTGGCCGCCGACTTGGAAAGCAAAGGTTCCAGGCTGGTCCTGCGCCGCGGTCCCGCGGCAGGAATCATCCAGGAACAGGCCACCCGGACCAAAGCGTCCCACATCTTTTGGAACCGGCGGTACGGGCTGCCGGAGCGGACGATTGATGCCGGGCTCAAGGACTGGGCCGGCAGTAACGGGATCGAAGCCGCCAGCTTCCAGGCAAACCTCCTCTTCGAGCCCTGGACCATCCAAACGGGCACAGGTGGCCCGTACAAGGTCTATTCGCCCTTCTGGCGGGCCTGCCTCGCGGCGGCGGACATCCGCGACCCCTTCGAGGCGCCGGAGACGCTGCCCGGGCCCGCTCCGTCCGGCCGCGGACTGCCCGCCAGCGACACGCTTGGCAGCTGGGAGCTCCTGCCCACCTCCCCTGACTGGAGCGGCGGCCTGGCCGAGGCCTGGGAGCCCGGCGAAAAAGGTGCCGCACACCGCTTGGAGGACTTTCTGGACGGCCCCATCGAGGACTACGGCACCGGCAGGAACCTCCCTGGCACCGACGGCACCAGCAGGCTGTCCCCTTACCTGCGTTTCGGTGAGGTCAGCCCGTTCCGCGTGTGGCGCGAGATCCGCCGCCGCCACCCCCGCCAAGTTCCTGCCGACGTCGGGATCTTCCGTTCGGAACTGGGCTGGCGCGAGTTCAACTGGCATCTGCTGTACCACAATCCGGACCTGGCAACCCAAAACTTCAGGCCGGCGTTCGACAGGTTCCAGTGGGGCTCTCCGGGTAAACAGGAACTTGCGGCATGGCGGCACGGAAACACCGGCTATCCCCTGGTGGATGCAGGGATGCGGCAACTGTGGCAGACAGGCTGGATGCACAACAGGGTCCGGATGGCGGCCGCATCGTTCCTGGTCAAGAACCTCCTGACCGACTGGCGGATCGGGGAGGAATGGTTCTGGGACACGCTCGTGGACGCGGACGCGGCCAACAACCCGGCCAACTGGCAGTGGGTGGCTGGTTCCGGCGCCGACGCCTCACCGTACTACCGGATCTTCAATCCCGTAACGCAGAGCAAGAAGTTCGACGCCGCCGGCAGGTACCTGCGCGAGTTCATACCGGAACTTGCGCAGCTGGATGGCAAGGCCATCCATGAGCCTTGGAAGTCAGGCGTCCAAGGCTACCCGGAACCACTCGTGGACCTGCCGGAATCGCGGGAACGGGCGCTGAACACCTACCAGCAGCTCAAGGACTCAGAGCCTAGCGGCTGACCTTGCCCATCAGTGACGCAATGGGCCGCAGGAAGATCGGGCGGGCCAGGAACCAGGCGGCCACCATGACCGCCACGGACGCCAGGAAGACCCAGAAACCGAACCAGCCGTCATCGTCGCGGACACCGTACATGTGGTTCAGGTTCCGCAGGGCGCCGGTGGTGAGCACCAGGAATACGTGGACCACGATGAATGCCACGAAGTAGATCATCACCGGGAAGTGGACGGCGCGGGCCCATTCGATGGGGTACGCCTTGTTGAGGCCGGCAGCCTTCTTGGGCCAGGCCGAGGACATCCGCAGGCCGGTGATGAACGCCAGCGGCGCGGCGACGAAGACAGTCACGAAGTACGCCAGGAGCTGCAGGGCGTTGTAGTTGACCCAGCCGTCCTCAGTGGGCCAGTTCAGCGACGCGTATTGCAGGGCGGCCGAGAGGGCATTCGGGAAGACATCCCAGCTGGTGGGCACAATGCGCATCCATTGCCCGGTAGCGAACAGCAGGACGGCGAAGACGACGCCGTTCAGGATCCAGAGGGCGTCGAGCGTCAGGTGGAACCAGAGCTCGAGGCTGATCTTAGTGGGCGCGTTTTTGGTGCGGATGAGGCCCTTGTTGTTCCTGGTCCAGTGGCCGCTGGGGCGCGTGGTAGTGCGCACCTGCCATCCGGTGCGGATGATCAGCAGCAGGAAGAACGCGTTCAAGAAGTGCTGCCATGCCAGCCAGGCCGGGAACCCTACGGGGGCGTTCCCGGGCAGTTCCGACCGGCCGGGGAACTCGGCAACGAACGACGCGACTGCTGGAAGACCCATGAGCAGTTTGGCGATCAGGACCACCACAACCAGTGCCACGAGGACGGCCGGAACTGCCCAGTAGAGCCGGGACCGCTTCCCCGTCGCGGAGCCGGGCTTCTTCGTGGGTGTGGCCATCGAACAACATACCTCTCAGGAATGACGGGGGGCTGCCCACAGATCGTGGGACCCTTCGAAAGAGAATACTAGGAACCGGGCGCAACCAAGGAAAAGAAAGGCCCCAACCGGCGTAACTGCCGGTTGGGGCCTTCATAAGTTGCGGGGACAGGATTTGAACCTGTGACCTCTGGGTTATGAGCCCAGCGAGCT
>NZ_JARVSF010000017.1 GCF_030209355.1 Pseudarthrobacter sp. fls2-241-R2A-127 | reverse complement strand
CCCAAACAATTCCGTTCAGGATCGCTCCGGAGCAACTTTCCAAACTTACCCGATCCCACAACCCGAGTCAAATCCATCTTCCAGGACTCACATCATGTTGAAGACCGCCCCATACCGATTTCCAGCGCCCTAAAGAGCAACCAGATCCTGGCTTTGAAGTGGGGGTTTTTGGCCACCCGCGGCTACCAGCTCAACGCTGTCCCCCGCGGCGACTTAGAAAACAATACACGCCCACCACCCCCACCGCAAACTGACCCTCCCAGGGCGGGAGATCCCCGGGATTCCGCGGCGAAACCCGGGGTGGAGCGCCTGCGCAACCAGCCGACGTCGTCATTATGCAGGTGTGTGCTGCCGCACAGGTGTTTCCTTGCATGCCCAACCACTGAACGACCAATGGGTTAAACGCAGAAGGGCCGACAACCCTAAGGTTGCCGGCCCTTCTCAAGCAGCTGGAATCAGCGGTGCTGAATTACCAGGAAGACTTGGTGATGCCCGGGAGTTCGCCTCGGTGTGCCATGTCGCGGAAACGGACACGGGAGATGCCGAACTTCTGGAAGGTGCCACGGGGGCGGCCGTCGATGATGTCGCGGTTGCGCAGACGGATCGGGGACGCGTTGCGCGGCAGCTTCTGCAGGCCCAGGCGGGCTGCTTCGCGTGCTTCGTCGGTTGCGTTCTCGTCAACCAGGGTCTTCTTCAGCTCGAGGCGCTTTGCAGCGTAACGCTCAACGATGACCTTGCGCTGCTCGTTGCGAGCAATCTTGGACTTCTTAGCCATGTTTAGCGCTCCTCTCGGAATTCGACGTGCTGGCGGATCTTGGGGTCGTACTTCTTCAGGACCATGCGGTCAGGATCGTTACGACGGTTCTTGCGGGTTACGTAGGTGTAACCCGTGCCCGCGGTCGACTTGAGCTTGATGATCGGACGTACGTCCTTGTCCTTAGCCACTAGAGCTTCACCCCACGAGCCAGAATGTCGGCGACGACTGCGTCGATGCCGCGCACGTCGATGGTCTTGATGCCACGTGCAGAGACCTGCAGCGTGACGTTACGGCGCAGGGACGGAACCCAGTAGCGCTTCTTCTGAATGTTCGGATCGAACCGGCGCTTGTTGCGGCGGTGCGAGTGCGAAATGCTGTGCCCAAAGCCCGGCTCGGCTCCGGTCACTTGGCAGTGTGCTGCCATGACTTCTCCTCAAGAATTGAAAGTAATGATCCGCATATCTGCTGCTGGACCATGCTGCCAAGTGCGACCCTAAATAACAGAGGGCAACGGTTAGTCACGCAACTTGAGCCCCTAACTACCGGCCACCCTGGAGAAAATTACCGGGCAACCGGAGCAATTGCGCACGCTCCGCGCACTTAGCGCCTACCAAGTCTACGAGTTGACGCAATTAAAGACCAATCGGGTGTATAAGGGCATCCGCGCGAGTGGAAGGTCACAGCAGCCTGTTGCCCTTTTTCACAGCAGGGACATAGCTTCCCACCGCAATGTTGGATACATGAACACGCAGCTCCTGCCGACAACACCGGCCGCAAGCAGCTCCGGCCGTACGGGGCGTCCTTCCCTGTCCACTAAACGGCCCGTCCGTGGCTGGTTCGCCCGGCAGCACAGGCAGCGCATGCTGCGAACAGACTTCCTGACCGTCATTGCCTGGGCATCGGTTGCCGCGGCAATTGCCCTGTGGCTGGCGGACTGCGGGGCCACAAACATCACGTCTCCGGCCGGCCTCTTCACGGCAGGCGGGATCGTGGCCGGGTTGGCGGGCATGGACCTGGTCCTGCTCATGCTGCTCCTGGCCGCAAGGATCCCGTTCATTGACCGGACCATCGGCCATGACCGGGCCCTGGAGTTTCATGGGAAGCTGGGCAAGCCTTCCCTGTACCTGCTCCTGGCCCACGGCCTCCTGATCGCCATCGGTTATGGCATGGCGGAGGGCCTGGACCTGGTCAGCGAATCCATCAATCTTTGGCTTCAGGTCCCTGATATGTGGCTGGCCTTCGTCTCCATGGCGCTGTTTATCGCCGTTGTGGTGACGTCGCTGGTAGCCGTGCGGCGCCGCTTCCCTTACGAGTTCTGGTACGTGGTCCACCTCCTGACATATGCGGCCGTAGCCACCTCGATCCCGCACCAGTTCAGCGTCGGCGGATTGTTCGCCGCGGGTACCTGGCAGCGCTGGTACTGGTTGGCCATCTGCATCTCCACCGGCACAGCCCTGGTGTACTTCCGCGTCCTGGAACCCGTGCTGGCAACCCTCAGGCACCAGCTCACTGTTGCCCGGGTGGAGGCCGTGGCGCCCGGCGTCGTCAACATCGTCATGCGGGGCCGGCAACTGGACCAGCTGGCAGGGACGGGAGGCCGGTTCTTCATCTGGCGGTTCCTCGCACCGGGAATGTGGTGGCACCCGCACCCGTTCAGCCTGTCCGCCGAGCCGGTCTTCAACGGCCCTGACGGCCAAGGAACCATGCGGATCACGGTCCGCAACCTGGGCGACGGATCGGCAGGGCTCCTGCGGCTGCGGAAAGGAACCAAAGTGGCGCTTGAAGGACCCTACGGCCTGCTCAGCACCGCGGTTCGCACCAAGAACAAGGTGGTCATGATCGGGGCCGGTATCGGCATAACTCCGCTGCGGGCGCTGCTGGAAACCACACCGTTCGGACCCGGGGAGGCCAGCGTCCTGCTCCGCGGCCACACGGAGCAGGAGCTCTACCTCAGCAGCGAAATCCTGGATATCTGCCAGGAGCGCGGGGTCAGGCTCTTCCACCTCACCGGGCCCCGGTCCCATGGCCACTCCACCTGGCTTCCCGAGGACGCCGTGCGCAACGGCTACAGCCTCACCTCCTACGTCCCGGACATCAAGGACGCCGACGTTTACGTCTGCGGCCCGGCTACCTGGGCGTCCAACGTCATAGCGGCCGCCGCGAAGGCCGGCGTCAGCGAGGACCAAATCCATCACGAAAGGTTTGACTGGTGAAAATACGCGGAATAGCCGCTGCCGCCTTTGCCTCCGCGGGGATTCTCCTGGCGGGCTGGCAGGCCGGCACGCAGGTATCAGGCATCAGCACCGTTGCAACGGGCACGACGGCGGCAGGCACCACGGGTGCCACCGGCACCGGAACAGCGGGGACGGGTTCCTCCACAGCTTCGGGCTCCTCCGGCACAACCGGCTCGTCCAGCACCTCGGGTACGTCCGGCTCCTCAAGTTCGTCCGGGTCGTCGGGTTCAACCGGCTCCGGCACCTACAAAGGGACCGCCGTCCAAACCAGGTTCGGCCCTGTCCAGGTCCAGATCACGGTGGCCAACGGCAAGATCACGGACGTCACGGCCCTTCAGCTGACCAACGCGGACGGCAAGTCTGTCCAGATCAGCAACCGCGCCGCGCCCCTGCTTCGCAGCAAGGTCCTGGCAGCGCAGTCGGCAAACGTGCAAACCGTCAGCGGCGCCACGGTCACCAGTGACGCCTACCTGACCTCGCTCCAGGCAGCCATCGATGCAGCGCACCTCTAGCCCCGTGTCACCGCAAACAGGCGCTCCGGCCCTGCAAGCCCGCACGTTCGAGTGCATGGGTACGGTCATCAGCCTGACCATGCCCGTCGGCGTGGCCGCGGAAGGGCAGCCACGCCTTGATGAGCTCGCTGCCGCCACCGCCGTCGTCAAAAGCCTCTTCCGGGAGCTCGACGAAACCTTCAGCCTCTACCGCCCGGACTCCGAAGCCAGCCGGCTGGCCCGCGGCGAACTGACGCTGCGGACCGCATCGGCCCGGATGCGGGAACGGTACGCCGAGGCGCATGAGTGGCGGCTGCGGACGGAGGGCGCCTTTACCCCGGAGAGGCCGGACGGCGTCCTGGACCTGTCCGGCATCATCAAGGGCCACGCGATTCGCGAGGCCGGCACCTCACTCCTTGCGCTGGGCCGACGCGACTGGTGCCTGAACGCCGGCGGGGACGTCCTGGTCAGCGGCTCGCCCCGGCCGGGCAGCACCGAGGCGTGGAAAGCCGGGATCGTGGATCCGTCGGACCGACGCACCCTGATCACCGGGTATGCGCTCGGTGCGGGCGGACAGCACACAGGCCTTGCAACCTCGGGCTCGGCCGAACGCGGCGAGCACATCTGGCGGCTGGGAAGCGGCTCCGAATTCGTCCACGTCACCGTGGCGGCACCGGATATCGTCACCGCTGACGTACTGGCCACCGCTATCGTTTCCGGCGGAACGCCGATGCTGAACCTGGCCACCGACAACTGGGATGTTGCAGTGCTGGCGATCCGCGCCGACGGCTCGATGCTGTCCACTCCGGCGTTCCGGTACACCTGAGCCCGGCGGCCTGATACTGCCGGGTCAGAGCCGCGTCAGTTGCGGGTACTTTGGCTGAAGGTTGTCCCCGGACGACTTTCCGGTGACCCGGCGCACCACCCAGGGGGCCGCATATTCCCTGAACCACTGGGCATTGGCGCGGAGCGCATCCCTGCCGCTGAGTTCCGGGACCGGGGTCATGGGCGGGATGTCGATGGAGTGGTCGTATTTGAGGACCTCGAGCACGCGCTTGGCCATGTTGGCGTGGCCCGCAGCGGACATGTGCATCCGGTCGTGGGCCCACATGCCCCAGTCGTAGTACTCGCTGAACCGCCAGTAATCCACCAGCAGCGCTCCGTGGTCCCCCGCGATGCCGCGGACCAGTTCGTTGTAGATTGCGGTCCGGCCGCGCATGGTGCCGAAAACCTTTGAACCCCGGGCATCGAAACCCGTGAACATCACCACGGTGGCGCCGGTGGCGGCCAGCCTGCCGACGGCGTCGTTGTACTCCACCAGCAGCTCGTCGATGTCCACGCGCGGGCGGAGGATGTCATTGGCGCCCGCGTAGATGCTCACCAGTGTGGGATTGAGTTCGACGGCGGCGTCCACCTGCTCGGCGAGGATCTGCCGGAGCTTCCTGCCGCGGATGGCGAGGTTGGCGTAGCCGAAGCCGGGATCGGCGGCGCAGAGCTGTTCAGCCAGGCGGTCGGCCCAGCCGCGGACACCGTTGGGGCGGGCGGAGTCGTCGTCGCCAACGCCTTCGGTAAACGAATCGCCCAAGGCCACGAACCGGGAAGTGAAATCCATGCGGTAAGTTTGCCACCCGTTGCCGGAAGCAACCAATCGGCGGTTCAGCCCTTGGTTTCGCGCAGGATCCAGTGGTCAGTGTCCAGGCGCCCTACGACCTTTTCGCCGATCCGCGCCAGGTCCAGGACGTCCTGTTCGGTCAAGGCATCGAGGAACAGGTCACGGACGTCTTCGACATGGCGGGGCGCCAGCCCCACAATGGTCGCCATCCCCTCCTCGGTGAGGTGAGCCGTGGTCACCCGCGCATCGTGGGGGTGCGGACGGCGCTCCACCCAGCCCCGCTTTTGCAGCTTCGTCACCACGTGGGAGAGGCGGGACAGGGAGGCGCTGCTGCGGGCGGCAAGCTCGCTCATGGGCAGGAACCGGTCCTCGGCTTCGGAGAGCATCGCCAGGACGGTGTAATCGAAGAGGGACAACTTCCCCGCGCTGTGCAGCCTGGTGTCGAGTGCCGCAGGCAGCAGCGTGTTGATGCTCACCAGCGCCAACCAGGCACGGCGTTCGTCTGCGTTGAGCCATCGGGGTTCGGTCATGACCCCATTCTACGATTGATCTTTCAAGTAGCTTGTTGCGGCGCCGGTAGGCTTGGCCCATGTATGTTGTCTCCCTCACCTACCGCGTGCCCCAGGAGATCGTCGACTTCCACAACGACGCCCATATCGCCTGGCTGCAAAAGGCCTTCGACGACGGCGTTTTCATCGCCGCGGGCCGCAAGATTCCACGAACCGGAGGGTTGTTGCTGTCGCAGGCGGACCGCGCCACCCTCGACGCCAGCCTGGCGCAGGACCCGTTCTACTCCAATGGGGTTGCAGAGTTCGAGGTGCTGGAGTTCCATGCGGGCCGGGTGGCGCCGGGGTATGAAAACCTGCTGGACAGCCCGCCCGCACCGACCAGCTAAGGCGCGGCGCCGTCGTCGGGCGTTTCCGCCGCCAGCTTCTTCAGCCCCTTGCGCGGGACTTTCACCGGCTCCGGCCAGCGCGGGGTGAGCGTGTCCCCCAGCGTGATGCCGCGGAGCTTGCGTCCGAACAGCGGCAGGACCCAATCGTGGACCCAGCGCCGCTGCCGCTGCTCCCATTCGCGGAGGCTGAGCCGTGCGGGCGGTTGCCAGTCCTTGCGCTTGATCTTGTGCGGAACGCCCAACTGGTCCAGCACCTGCCCGGCAAGGTACTTGTGCCCGGCCTTGGACATGTGCAGCCGGTCCGAGTCCCACATCCGGCGGTCATGGAAGGCGTCCAGGCACCAGTAGTCCACCAGCAGGGCCCCGTGCTTCGCGGCGATGTCCCGTACCCGCTGGTTGTAGTAGGTGTTGCGTTTCTTCAGCGGCTCCAGCAGCGCCGAAACCTTGACGTCGAACCCGGTGAAGAGGACCACGGTGGCCCCGGTGCCCGCGAGTTTGGCGACGAATTGCTCGTAGTCCGCCATCAGCGCCGCCATGTCCGTTTTCAGGTCCAGGATGTCGTTGCCGCCGGCATAGAGCGTGATCAGCGTGGGCCGCATCCGCAGGGCGGGTTCCAGCTGTTCGTCGATGATGTGCCGCAGGCGTTTGCTCCTGATGGCCAGGTTGGCGTACTTCCAGCCGGGCTGCGCCTTGGCAAGTTTTTCGGCCACCCGGTCGGCCCAGCCCCGCACCCCGTTGGGAAACCGCTCGTCCCGGTCCCCCACGCCTTCGGTAAAGGAATCGCCGAGGGCAACAAACACCCGCCGCCCGGAGTCGGGAAGCAAGGGAACAGAGGGCACCAACCCAACATAGAACGAAGAAAAAGAGCGCAGGGAAACCAAAGGTGAAGCCAAGGTGACGTACGCAGCAAGCCGGAGCCGGCGGCTTGCGTAGGAGCGCATCGCCGACTGGAGCGAAGTGAAGGCCGCCCGCGGCCGTAATTGAGCGGAAGGAGGTGTCTAAGCGACGGCAAGCCGGCGGTTGCGGCGTAGCCAGCAACCCAAAAGGCCTAGCCTTCGGCTTTGCCCTGCCTCCAGTACCCCATGAAGGCCACCTGCTTCCGGTCGATGCCCACGTCGCGGACAAGGTACCGGCGCAGGTCGCGGATGGCGGCCGCCTCACCGGCAATCCAGGCGTAGAAGGGCATGGCGCCGGCGGGCAGCTGCGGATTCCTGGCGGCGGTGATGGCGGCGGCTTCCATCCGGGCGGGCGTTTCCCACAGGATGTCCACGTCAACGTTGACGTCCTCCGGTTCCGGCCCGGCGCCGCCGTCCGCTGAGATCCCCACCCAACCCGGCACCGGGACGGCCCTTCGCACGGCGTCCTGCAGCAACTGGCCGTGGGGCCTGGACCTGCCGATCGCGGCACCGCGGGCCAGCCACGTGATTTCGATGTCCGCCGGCGAGCTGAGCTCCAGGAAGTCGGCCGCCTGCTGGACCTCAAGGAAGGCGTGACCGCTCATGTAGGGCGGCAGGGCTTCCAGGATCGCCGAGATGGCGGGGACGGCGGTCTCGTCGCCGGCGAGCAGGATGCGCTGGGCCAGCCCGGGCCGCCATTCGATGCCGGAGTAGGTCTCCGCGGTAATGCAGTGCGCGGCGCGGTTGTTGGGGCCGATGATGGTCAGGGCATCGCCCGGTTTCGCGTTCACGGCCCAATTCGCGGCCGGCCCTGACGTTTCCCGGGACAGCCCGCGGTCACCGCCGTGCAGGGCGAAGTCGACATCGATCTCCGGGTAGACCGCGTCCAGCCGGGCCTCCCGGACCGTGTAAGTTCGCATGGCCCCGCGGACGTCCGGGTCCATGGCCAGCCAGTCCCGGTACCAACCGGCCTGGCTGGTGTTGAACGCCGGCAGCGGCAGTTCGGTACCGTCGGCGGCGCGTGAGGGAATCAGGAGTTTGATCCGGAGGTCAAGGGTGTCGCCGTGGACGCCGAAACCGCGCAGCGAGTACCCGCCAAAGGTGATCCTGCGGAAGTTGGGGCTGAGGTCGCCGACCGAGGTCACCCTGACCTCGAAGGCCACGCTCATCGGCTGCGTGGCTGCGGTTTCACGGGTCTTCATGAGGCGGCCTCCAGTTGGTTGGCTGTGGCGTGGCGGCGGCCGATGGGGATGATGAGCGGGGTACCGGAGACGGGGTCCGGGATCACGCGGCTTTGCAGGCCGAAGACGTCGCTGACCAGGCCTTCGGTCACTACCTCGCCGGGGGTGCCGGCAGCCGTCACTGCGCCGGCCTTCATGGCGATGACGTGATCCGCGTAGCGTGCCGCGAGGTTGAGGTCATGCAGGACGATGGCCACTGTGGTGCCGCGCGTGCGGTTAAGGTCCGTCACCAGGTCCAGGACTTCCACCTGGTGCGCCAGGTCGAGGTAAGTGGTGGGCTCGTCCAGGAGCAGCACGTCCGTCTCCTGCGCCAGCGCCATGGCAATCCAGGCGCGCTGCCGCTGGCCGCCGGAGAGTTCATCCACCTCGCGCCCGGCGAGGTCCAGCGTCCCGGTGGCTTCCAGCGCCCGCTGAACCGCAGCCTCATCGTTGTCACTCCAGCCACGGAACAGACCCTGGTGCGGGTAGCGGCCACGGCCCACCAGGTCCCGCACGGTGATTCCATCCGGGGCGGCGGGATGCTGGGGAAGCAGCCCAAGGGTGCGGGCCAGTTCACGGGCCGGGCGGACGTGGATGTCCTTGCCGTCGAGGGTCACGGCGCCGGACGCCGGCTTGAGGAGCCGGGACAGGCCGCGCAGCAGGGTTGATTTTCCGCAGGCATTGGCACCGACGATCATGGTGACCCTGCCTTCGGGTATCCGGATGCTTAGCCGGTCCACCACGCAGCGTTGGTCGTATTTCAGCGTCAGGCCTTGTGCTTCCAGAACGGGCACGTCAGGCGTCCTTTCGGTTGGTTGTGACCAGGAGCCACAGCAGGAACGGGGCGCCGAGCGCGCCGGTGACCACACCCACCGGCAGGACGGTGCCGCCCAGCAGCAGCGGGGCGAGGTTGGCGGCGAAGTAGTCCGCCGCCAGGACAATCAGGGCACCCACCAGGGCCGACGCCGGCAGGCCGGGCCGGCCGGTGAAGCGGCGGGCGATGGGTCCGGCCAGGAAGGCGACGAAGGCAACCGGCCCGGCAGCCGCCGTCGCCACCGCCGCCAGCGATACCGCGATGACCACCAGTGCCAGGCGGGTGCCGGCGACGCGGAGCCCCAGTCCGGCGGCGGCGTCGTCGCCCAGTTCCAGGATGCGCAACGGCCCGGCGATGAACACGACGGCGGGGACCAGGACAGCGAGGGCCAGGAACAGGACACCGGCCCGCTCCCAGGTGGCGGAGTTCAGCGAGCCGTTGAGCCAGACCAGGGCGTCCGCGGCGGTCCGGATATCGGCGCGGGTCATCAGGAAACCCACCACTGCCTGCAGGGCGGCGGCAATGCCCACCCCGGCCAGGACAAGGCGGTTCCCGGCGGCGTTCCCGCGGCCCGGCCCGCGGTTCCTGCCGCTGGAGATCGCGTAGATGAGCACGGCGACGGCGAGCGCACCGGCAAGCGCCGCCCCGGACACCGCGGCACCGGAGGCGCCGAAAACGACGATGGCTACCACGGCTGCGGCACTGGCCCCCGAGCTGATGCCAATGACATCGGGGCTGGCCAACGGGTTGCGGAGCATCGTTTGGAACAGGGCGCCGGCCAGACCGAACGCAACGCCGATCATGGTTCCGATGACGGCCTGCGGAAGCTTGTTCTCCATCACGATGAAGCTGGCGCCCGGAATCTTCGGCCCGCCGGTGAGATGGTTGGTGACGATGGTGAAGAAATCCGGGACGGTGACCGTGTAGCTGCCCAGCAGGACGGATACGAAGAACATCACCACAACGGCCGCGGCCAGCACGGCGGTCCGGTTCAGTGGCCCCCGTTGCTCCATCGCTTTTGGTCCCTTCGGACGGGTTTTAGCAGCCATACCTGATAGCGGAACGCCGGTCACAGGCCTGCCCCCTTTCCGCGGCGGATGAGCCAGACGAACACCGGGGCGCCGATCAAGGCGGTCATGATGCCGGCCGGGACCTCGCCGGGGAGCAGCACCACGCGCCCGATGATGTCTGCCCCGAGCAGCAGCGCCGGAGCGGCCAGCAGGGAAAAGGGGAGGATCCAGCGGTAGTCCGGGCCGGTGAGGAAACGGACGGCGTGGGGCACCACGAGGCCAACGAAGCCGATGGGGCCAGCCAGGGCGGTGGCGGTGCCGCACAGCAGCACGATTCCCAGCGCGGTTACGGCACGGGCGGGGCCCACCCGCTGCCCAAGTCCGCGGGCGGTATCGTCGCCCAGGGCCAGGCTGTTGAGGATCCTGCCTCCCAGCAGCACGATGAGGGCGCCCGCGGCCAGGAAGGGCAGGCCGGGCAGCAGCACGGACCAGTCCCTGCCGGCGATGCCGCCGACCTGCCAGAAACGGAACCTGTCCAGGGTGTCCTGGCTGGAGACCAGGATGACGTTCATGAGCGAGGAAAGCCCGGCACTCAGGGCAGCCCCCGCGAGCGCCAGTTTGACCGGTGTGGCGCCGTCCCGGCCCAGCGAGGCGATGAGGTACACCACCACGGCGGCGGTTGCGGCGCCCAGGAACGCGAACCAGATGTATCCGGAGAAGCCGGTGACGCCGAAGACGTAGATGCCGGTCACCACGGCCAAGGCTGCACCGGCGTTGACCCCGATGATGCCGGGATCCGCCAGCGGATTGCGGGCAACACCCTGCATGGCGGCGCCGGCCAGGCCCAGGGCCCCGCCGGCCAGCAGGCCAAGGACAGTCCGTGGAATCCGCGCCCGGACCACGGCATGGTCCCCGTTCGAGGGGTCGAAGGCGGCCAGCGCCTGCCACACAGTGCCGAGGGGAACATCCCGGGCACCCACCGCCAGCGACGCCCCGGCCATGAGCACCAGCACGACGACGGCGGCGCCAAGCAGGGCGGCACGCTTCCTTCCCCGGGGGTTACCGCGGAGGGGAGCAGCCGCCGCCCGGGCCGGCGCCCGGGTGCCGGGATCCGCCGCGGGACGTGCCGTCGTCGTACTCATGGCGTTGGACCTACTTCACGGCATCCGCTGCGGCGGCGAGCTGTGGCAGGAAGGTGTCCAGGGACCACGGCAGGCTCAGCGGCGAGGATGCCGAGATGGAAAGGGTCAGGGTGTTGTCTGAATCGGCCACCAGGGCGCCGTTCTTGATGGCGGGGATCTGGCCGAGCAGCGGATCGGCCTTAATGGCGTCGGTGGTAGAGGCATCGGGGACCCAGGTGACGAAGATGTCCGAGGCCAGCTCGTTCGCCTTTTCCGCGGACCACGGGATGTAGAACTCCTTGGAGCCCTTGGAGTTCTCCGTCACCACCGGGGCCAGCGTCATGCCGATTTCGGTGAGGAAGCGGGGCCGGTTGTCGTTGGCGGTGTAGACGTTCACACCGTCTCCCTTGGCGGGCTCGAGGTTGCCATAGATAAAGCTCTTGCCGGCGATCTGCGGGTAGCTGGCCACCTTGTCCTTGACGGTGGCCTCGGTGTCCGCCACCAGCTTGGCCGCCTCGGCGTCCTTGCCCAGGGCCTTGCCGATGATGGTGGTTGAGTCCTGCCAGGAGGTTCCGTAGGCAACCTCGGGCTGGGCCACCACGGGGGCGATCTGGCTGAGCTTCTTGTAGTCCTCCTCGGTGAGGCCCGAGTAGGCGGCGAGGATGACGTCGGGGTTGAGCTTGGCGATCTCGGTGAAGTTGATGCCGTCCGCCTCGGAGTACTGGACCGGCGCCTTGGCCGATCCGAATCCGGCGCCCAGCTGTTCCAGGGCGGCATCTTTCCACGGGGTGGAACCTTTGCTGTTGCCGCCCCATTCATTCTTGGGGACGCCCACGGGCACCACGCCCAGGGCGATGGCGACGTCGTCATTCACCCAGGAAACGGTGGCGACCCGGGTGGGCTGCTTCTCAATGGTGGTGGTGCCGAACACGTGCCCGATGGTCACGGGGAACTCCGCGCTGCTGCTGGAGCTGGTGGCGTCGGCTGTGGAGGAGGCGGGGCCGGTGGAGCAGGCAGAGAGCGTGAGCGCGGCTGCTGCCAGGATGGCTCCCGCTTTGCCGGCGGAGGAGAACAGGGTCCGGCGGGTGGGGAGGGGACCGGGGAAAAGGGAGGACGTCACGGGGCTCCTTCAGGGGGCGGATGAAAACTTAAGTAAGGCTAACCTATGTAAATCACCATTACGCAACATTTTTGTCACCTAATCCAAATGCGTGACCAACGACACATGCACCCGGCATTCCTTGGACAGTTGACTCTCAATTTGGCAGGATGGCCTTGCCGGGCCGTCCTCAGCCAGCCCGGAATGCTGAACAAGGAACAGGACACGGAAACGATGCGCATGCAGAAGGCCTTCCGGGCCGCCGCTGCCATGGAGAGCGGGGTGGCCGCTTTGGCCTGCTCCGCGGAGACTGACTGACTCCCCGTTACCCCTGGCCCTGCCCCGGGCCGCCCACCTTCTCGAAAGTTCAGCCATGCAATCAGTCACGCCTCAGCAAATCCGTTCGTCCTTCGTCAACGCCAGCCGCTCAGAAGCCGCGAAACTCACGCTGCCCAAAAACTTCGACTCCCTGGACTGGAACAGTTTGGAGTTCCTCGGGTGGCGCGATGAGAAGATGCCGCTGCGCGGTTACCTGGTGGTTCCCGGCCCCAAGGGCCTCACGGGCATCATGCTCAGGGCGCCCGAAGGGGGCGCCCGCAAGAAGCGCTCGGTACTGTGCGAACTCTGCCGCGATGTGTTCTCCAAGGAGGACGTCCTCCTCTGGGTCGCCAGGCGGTCCGGCCAATCCGGGCGCAACGGCAACACCGTCGGAACATTGATCTGTGCCGACTTCGTATGCTGCGGCAACGTCCGCAGGGAGCCGCCGGTCAATGAAATCAACCCGGACCCCGCCGTCGTCGTACAGCGCCAGATCCAGGGGCTGCAGGAGCGCACCGCGCAGTTCCTGGCCCGGGTGCAGGCGAAATAGCGGCGCAGCCCAGGTAGGACCGGTTACCGCAGGACGATGTCCACCGGGTTCGCCTCGGACCGCCAGGCGCCTTCTTCCCCCGGGCGGGGACGGATGACGGGTGCGGTCAGCACTCCGGAGCGGTTGGTGCGTTTGTCACGGAGGATTTCGGTGACGGAGCCCAGGTGCCGGGACAGGTCGATCACGTTCTCGGGCGCAGCCAGCAGCAGCTGGAACCCGAACTCGTGCAGCGCCTTGATCCCGGCACCGGCGAACTCTTCGGACGCGAGCACGAAAGCCTCGTCCATCATCACGGTGCCGTACGTGGTGAAGCCCTGCTCGGCGATGCCCAGCTGGTAGCTCAGGGCAGCGGCCATGATGAACGCGGTGAACCGCTGCCGTTCACCACCGGACATGGACCCGGTGTCGGCGTGCATGAAGACATCAGTCCTCTTGCCGCCCCGTGGACCGGCCACCTCCCTGTGTTCCTTGCACTGGATGAACAGGTGGCCGCGGACGTCCAGGACCTCTGCGCGCCAGCGCCGGTCCTCGGGTGCCTGCGACCCCAGCCGCTTGACCAGCGTCTCCAGGGATTTGTAGCGGGCGGTGAGCTCGCCGTCGTCGTCCCCGTCCGGGCCGGCAACGCCTGCGCGGCCTGCGTCCGCCTTCGCCGGCCGGGTGTGCCGGGCCTTCAGCGCGTTCTGGATGGCGTCCTTGAACTGCTTGGCGGTGGGCGGCAGCGTCTGCTTGATGTCCAGTTCCAGGTAGCTGCCCTCGTGGAAGTTCACCTGCGAGAGGATTCCGTTCAGGGGCAGGATGCGGCTGGTGATGGAACGGCGTTCCTCGTCCAGCAGATGCAGCAGGGTACTGAAGGACTCATGGGTGCGCTGATTGAAGAACTGCCGGAATTCGGCCTCCTGCGCGGGCAGGCCGTCGTTCACGATCGCGTGGTAGCGGGCCTCGAATTCGCTGGCGGCGCCGATGCTGGTGCCGTGGTCGGCAGAGATGGCGCTGCCCCACTCCCGCACGAAGCCCTCGAAGATCCGGGTAAGCCGCTCCGCGGTGGCCTGTCCCCGTGATTCAGCGGTGTGCAGCTCGCCCAGCAGGGCGGTCCGTACCCGGTTGGCCAGGTTGTCCAGCTCGTGCATTTCGGTCACGTCGCCGAATTCCGCGAAGTGCGGTTCCAGCGCTGCGGCCGTGGTGTCCGACGGCGGCGCCTGGGCCAGGCGGACGCGCGCGGCTTCCAGGAGCGCGTCGGCGCCGGTCAACTGGCGGTCCAGTGCCTTGTATTCGCTTTGCAGGACTGCGGCGGACTCGGTGCTGGACTGGTGTTTCTGCCGGACCTCCTCGATGGTGGCGCGGAGCGGTTCCAGGTCCGCCTGCGCGGCCAGGGCGTCCTTCAGCCGCTGTTCGATCCGCGTCAGCTCATCTGCGGCAACTGCGGCAGACACCTGTTCCCAGGGGCGGTCGTCTTCGGCGATCCGCCGCAGGGCATCGATCTGGCGGCTCATGCCCTGGTGCGAGTCCTCGCGGCTCTGGGCCAGTTCTGCGGCCTTGGCCACTTCCTGCCGGAGGTCCTCCACCTGACCGGCCACGAGTTCGAGCTTGGCGGCGTTGTCGAAGCCCAGCACGTAGTCCTGGCGGCTGGTGAAGCGGTCATCCTTCTCCACCGTGTGCCGGTTCCGCTTGACCACGCCGCCCAGGCTCAGGCCCTTGTCCAGTCCTGCCAGCTCGTCCGGGTCCTCCACGCAGGGGTACGCAAAGTCCAGCGCGATCCGCTCGCGGACCCATTCACCGGCCTCGGCCACCGCACCTGCGGCGAGGATGTCCAGCTTGGTGAGCAGGTCGCCGTCGCGCGCGTCCTCCACGGCGAGCGCCCCTCCGGCGAGCGGCTTGGAGACGTCCACCGCCCGCAGCGCACCGCGCACCGTGTGGTCATTGAGGTACCGGGTCACGGCACCGAAGTGCTCGCCGGGCACCAGCAGGGTGGTGGCCAGGTTCCGGAGTGCACGTTCGGCAGCCGGGCGCCACCGTTCCTGTCCTTCGGCCAGGTCCATCAGCTCGCCCGCGAACGGCATCCGGTCTTCCGGGATCCCCGTGGCAGCGGCGATCGCCGCGCGGTTTTCAATGCTCGACGGCGGCAGCAGGGATTTGCGCGTCTTCAACGACACGAGTTCCTGCTCGGCGGCCGCAAGCTCCCTCTTGCGGGTGGCGTGGGCGTCAAACGCCTCGAACCGCAGCTCCTGCAACGCCTGCGAATCATCCTTCAGCTCGGCAGACCTCGCCGCCGCCTGCTCATGGGCCTGCTCCCAGCCGGCCGCGCTCCACTCAAGCTGCAGCCCGGCGTCGGACAATGCCTGCTGGGCTGCCTCTTCCACCTGGCGTCGCAGCTTCAGGCCAACCCGGGCGTTCTCCAGCGACTGTTCGATCGCCGAGATGGCGTTGCCGCCCTGGTTGTTGTAGTCGGTCTCCAGCTGCCGCAATTCCTTGGCCAGCCCGTCGCGGACCGCACGTTCGGCGCCGAGCTCCTTGGCTTTCGCCTGGGCCAGCTCACGGAACCGGACCAGGGTTTTCTGGTGGACCTCAACGGCCAGCTTCTGCTTGTAGGCCTCGAACTCCTCGCCCACCAGTTCCCGGAGCCGGTTCGCGTCCAGCAGCGACTGCGCATATTCCCTGTTCAGGCCGGGGACGGGGGCCAGCTGGTCGCGCTGCTGCCGGACGTCCTCCAGCCGCTGCCGGATGGACATCAGGTTGCTGAACTCCTCCACCACGTCATCCGCGGCGGCGAGCGTTGCGGGGGCATCCAGCACCTGGTCCCGGAAGAAGGTGTTGACGCTGCCGCCGAGCCCCTTGCCGGCCTGGATGACCCGCAGCAGGGGCAGTGCCTGGTCCGAGCTGATCCCCAGCAGCCGCCGGAACCGCTCAGCGAACGCCTTGTGGACATCGAACACCTGCGCGTGCGGGAAGAGTGTCTCCAAGGCGCCCTTGGTGAACCGCCTGTCCGCGATTCCTTCAACGGCCTCCAGATCCAGCGGCACATTATCGACCAGGTAGAACCGGCCCACGCTGGACTCAGTGCCGTTCTTGGGCAGGTCGAACAGCGCCGAGACCGTCACCCGGGTGCCGGCAGCGTTGTCGAACGTCAAGGCCACGGCGGACCAGGTGGCACCGGGGCGCTGGAACGCACTCGCCGAGCCCTCCCCCACGGCCTTGTCCCCCACCTTGCCGCGCATGTACGTGAACGTGGTGCGCTTATCCTCCACCGCACCGCCCGAACGCTGCGCAGCCGCCTCATTGGACCGCGGCCGCGCATCGAAAACCCTCAGCATGGCATCGAACAGCGTCGACTTGCCCACGCCGGAGTTGCCCGTCAGCAGGGTGCCGTTCCGGTCCACGTGCATGGTGTGCGCGCCGTGGAACGTGCCCCAGTTGACCACCTGCACCAGGGCAAGCCGCATTTGGCCCGGATTGGTCACGTCCCCCAAGGGGAGCATGCTCGCGATGGTCATTTGGTCACCTCAGTCTTGATCGCGCTTGACTCCGCAGCCGGTGCGTCTTCTGGTCCGTCACCAGGGGCGGCATCGGCGTCGTCGTCCCCCGCGCCGTCGTCCGCACCCGAAGCATCGCCGTCGAGGTCTATTAGTGCTTCCGTGCCCGTGGGATCTGCCGAGGCCGCCACCAACGCTTCGATGTGGGCCGGGATGTCGCCGATGTTTTCGAACGGCAGCGCCAGGGGCAGGGCGTTGGAGATGGTGTAGACGTCGTCCAGGCCGGTGGGGAGCAGCAGCTGACGGGCCAGGAGCTTGGTGATGGCGCGGGTCACCACATCGGAGTCGCGGAGGGCGTCCTGCTGGCCCGCCGGCTGGTAGTGGGCCACCAGGTCCGTGATTTCCTCACGGGTGATGGTGGGGTCCGTCTGGGCGGTAACGTGCCGGTCCAGGAGCAGGCGGAGCCGGAGCAGCACGATGGTTTCAACCCGGCTCAGCGCGCGCTGCTGCCGCAGGATGCTGGACCGGGTGCTGCCGCCGATGACCTCCGGATCCACGGGACGGAGCACAGCGATCTTCCGCTCATGGTCCAGCTGCAGGGTCAGGAACAGCTCGGCGAGCCGGCTCCGCAGGATCAACTGGTTGTCCAGCAGCACCGTCCACAGCTTTTCGTCGCGGCCACCGTCAATGTACGGGCCCTTGAGGAGCTTGACCAGGGCCTGCCGCACCTTCATGGGCAGCACCCCGGTATCGCCGGGGAACAGGGCAGCGCCATCGACGAAAGTGTCGCGGGGTGAAACAGGCCCCGGGTACCCGGGGCCGGATGCCGCTGTGGTGTCGGCGTGCCCAACCGCCTCCCCGTCCGCGCGCACGTCCTCCGGTGCATCTGCCGGCCCAGGGGCCGGCGTCGTGATTTCCTCAGTCATCTGAATCCTTTGCGAGCGTGACCACGGGCAGGTAGGCCCTGCGGGTGGAACCGTCTATCTGTTCGAAGTCCAGGCCGTCCCAGGCCCCGCGGTTGAAGTCCGCACCCCGGTGCAAGGCTTCGGAAAGCAGGGCGCGGATGGAGTTGATGTGCTGCTCTTCGGGCGGCAGCTGCTGCCAGGCGCCCGCGAGTGTCGCCGCGCCGGCCAGGGCCGCGCGAACCACGGCGGGCTTGGCTTTGCCCGTCCTCGGCGAGCGCACCCGGTCCGAGTCGGTAAAGGCGATGGGATCGGCCAGCCGGGGCGGCGCCGCGAACTCGTCGGGATCGAACAGCTTCACCATGGACAGCGACTCGAAGCCGGCGTTGTACAGCACGGGGCCAGGCACCAGGCCGGGCCGTTCACGCTCATACGGCAGGGACCGGATGGCTTGCTCCGCCTCGCGCAGCACCTGGCGGAGCCGGACCGACTGGCGGAAATCGTCACTCTGGACGTACGTGTTGAGGCTTTCGCTGAGTTTGCCGTAAATGCGTTGGATCTGGCTGTGCTGCTGCCGGAGTTCGGCCACCAGGTTCTTCAGCGTCTCCCGGTCCTCGGGTGAGAGGTCGTCCGCGAACTGGCGGCTCAGGACTTCGCCAATGGCGGAGCGGAACCGGAGCTGCTGCTGCGGGTCCTCCAGGAAGGCGGTGAAGGACCGGAACGTCCTGCCTTCGGGGCTCTGGCGCAGCCGTTTATCGGCTTCCAGGACCTGCGCCATGGTGGCGCCCTTGGTCAAGGACTCCTCGATGATCTGGTTGCGCAGGCCGCCCACCAGTTCCTCGATCCGGTCGCGCATCTTCTTGTAGTCCGCCGGCAGGCTGGCGGCCAGGTCCAGGATGTTCCCGGCTGCCTCCACGGCCTCGTCGTCGTCCAGGAGGCCGTCGAACCCGCCGGTGCTGATGTCCTGGATCAGCTGCTGCCGCTCCTCGATTTCCTCTTCCAAGGCTTCCAGCCGCGCGCTCTGGTCCGGGTTGGTTTCGTTGGCAAGCTTCTCCACGTCCCCCAACAGCGTTCCCAGCCGAGACCCGTTCAACGTGGACCGCTCGCTGGAGAGGCTGTCCAGGAAGGCCAGCACACGCGCAGCCGGTTCAGTGACCTCGTAGACGATCTGACCCGACTGGTTCCGGCGGGTCAGGAACTGCCGCCGGGTCCACTCGTCGCCGAAGGACTTTCCGTTGGCCCCTCCGCCCAGCCCCGGATCCTGGAGCCGGAGCTCCTCAAGGAAGGAGTCGACGTCGGCATGGAATTCTTCCAGCGGCAGCTGCGGCCGGGTACGGGTAAAGGAAGCCTGCAGCACCGCGATCACCCAGGGCGCCGAACGCGTCAAGGCCCAGGCGGGTCCCTTGGTGAGGAGTTCGAGGTCCCGGAGCCGGGCGCTGATGGCGTCAGCGGATGACCTGGCGGAGCGGGGCACACACTCTCCTTGGGCTTGGGTGGCGGGGGCGCGGCAGCGGGGCGGACCGGAAAACTGCCAACTACAAGGTTAACGCAGGCCGCCGCGACCACTCCGTGACCTACCTGCGGGTAGTGTTTCGATCCCGTATCAACAGCCGCGCGGCCCGCGGCGGCTCTGGCTGGCCACGCAACTGTCCCCCTAGTCTTCTGCTACTGGTCTTCGCAGTCTTTCGCCACAGCAACGCCGCAGCAGGGGGATTCATGCAGTTCGATCTAAGTTCAGTGGAAACAGCAACGATGGTCTTCATCGGGACGCTGGTATTCGGTGCGATCCTGGCGGGGTTCGTCCTGGCCGCCGCGCTTGCAGCCCTGGTGCTGCTGGGCGCCGGCAAGCTCACGTGGACGGTGCTGGCCACCACGCTCCTGGCCGTGGTCCACGGGATCAACGCCGGGTGGGACAAGCTGGTCCACCGCGCCGCCGCGGTGGACCTTTCCGGCGATTTCCAGGGACAAACGGCCCCTGTTACGGGAACCTACCCGCGGGTAATCTTGAGTGACAGCTGAAGGGTTCTCCAACCCGGCGGATCCATGGCTACACCGGCCATTCCGGCCCAAGGAGATAACCCATGAGCTCCGCAACTGACAGCCACGCCAAAGACGCCCCGGCCGGGGAAATTCCGGTCCCGGCCACCAACATCGGGGCCGGCGCCACCGCCGAGGACGCCCGGGCCGTTGCAGAAGCCGCCCGCGAAACCGGCTGGGACCGCCCCAGCTTCGCAAAGGGCCTCTACCTGGGCAGCTTCGACCTCGGCCTGATCCACCCCTGGCCGGCCGCCGACCCCGCGTCCGTGGAAAAGGGCGAGGCCTTCATGGCCCGGCTGACCGAATATGCCAGGACCATGTCCGGGCGGGTCATCGAACGGGACGCCAAGATCCCGGACGAGTACATCAAGGGCCTGGCCGGCCTGGGCGTCTTCGGCATGAAGATCCCGGAAGAATACGGCGGACTTGGCCTCTCGCTGGTGTACTACGGCCGGGCACTGGCCCTTCTCGGCAGCGTCCATCCGAGCCTCGGCGCGCTGATCTCCGCCCATCAGTCCATCGGCGTTCCCGAGCCGGTGAAGGTCTTCGGCACACCCGGGCAGAAACGCGAATACCTGCCCCGCTGCGCTGCCGGCGCCGTCACCGCGTTCCTCCTCACGGAACCTGACGTGGGCAGCGATCCTGCCCGGATGGGCAGCACCGCAACGCCAACGGACGACGGCGAGGCGTACCTCCTGGACGGCGTGAAACTTTGGACCACCAACGGGGTGATTGCGGAACTGGTGGTGGTGATGGCCCTGGTCCCAGCCCACACCGATGCCGCGGGCACCACCCACAAGGGCGGCATCAGTGCGTTCGTGGTGGAGATGGACTCCCCGGGCATCACGGTGGAAAACCGGAACGCCTTCATGGGCCTGCGCGGCATCGAAAACGGCGTGACCCGCTTCCACCAGGTGCGGGTCCCCGCCGCCAACCGGCTGGGCCGCGAGGGCCAGGGCCTGAAGATCGCCCTGACCACACTGAACACCGGCCGCCTGGCGCTGCCGGCGTTGTGCGTGGCGTCCGGGCGGTGGAGCCTGAAGATTGCCCGCGAATGGTCCAATGCCCGCACCCAGTGGGGCCGGCCCGTGGGCGAACACGAGGCCGTGGGCAAGAAGATCGCCTTCATCGCGGCCTCCGCCTTCGCCCTGGACGCGGTTTTTGAACTCTCTGCCGAGCTTGCGGACGCCGGGCAGAAGGACGTCCGCATCGAAGCCGCGCTCGCCAAACTCTGGGCCACGGAGATCAGCTGCCGGATCGCGGACGAGCTGGTGCAGATCCGCGGCGGCCGCGGGTTCGAGACGGCAGAATCCCTGGCGGCCCGCGGTGAACGCGCGGTACCCGCCGAACAGCAGCTCAGGGACCTGCGGATCAACAGGATCTTCGAGGGGTCTTCCGAGATCATGCGGCTGCTGATTGCCCGGGAAGCCGTGGACGCGCACCTGGCTGCCGCGGGCGACCTCGCTTCCCTCGATGCGAGCCTTGCCGATAAAGCCAAGGCCGCCGTCGGCGCCTCGGGTTTCTACGCCAAGTGGCTGCCCAAGCTGGTGGCCGGCGCCGGCATGGACCCCCGCTCCTACAACGGGTTCGGCAGGCTGGCCAAGCACCTGCGCTTCGTGGAACGCTCCTCGCGCCGGCTGGCACGGCAAACCTTTTACGGCATGGGCCGGTGGCAGGCGAAGCTGGAGCGGAAGCAGGCATTCCTGGGCCGCATCGTGGACATCGGCGCCGAACTCTTCGCCATGACCGCCTGCTGTTCCCGCGCGGAGATGCTGCTTCGCACCTCTCCCGGCACGGCCGCCGGCGCCTACGAGCTCGCCGACGCGTACTGCGAGCAGGCGAAGGTCCGGGTGGACGAATACTTCGACCAGCTGTGGCGGAACACCGACGACGCCGACCACGCTTTGACCCGCAAGGTCCTGGCCGGGGATTACACCTGGCTGGAAGCGGGCGTGCTGGACCAGTCCGAGGGCACCGGCCCGTGGATCGCCGACGCCTCCCCCGGCCCCTCCCACAAGGAAGACCTGCACCGCAGCTACCGGTAAAACCGCAGGTCACAAACTAGTAAGCACGCTTGCTATCGGTGCTGGCGGGTGGTTGAGTTAGTCCATGAGCAGCTCAACGGACCCAGAGAACCTGCCTCCCCGCCATGCCCGGGAGGATGAAACCTCCCGCATTGACACCGGCCGGGCGGGCGCAGTGGACGATTCCGCCACGCGTTCGATCGACCAGGCACCGGCCCGTCCGCGCGACCGGGACCGGACCCTGAACCGGGACCAGGAAAGGGACTACGCCGCCGTCCCGTCCGCGGAACGCGAGTACCGCCCCGCCCCCGCAACAGCCGCGGCACCCGTGGTGGACCCGACGCTGGCGGACAGGGAAACCGCCGTCGCCCGCCAAAAGGAGCGGTTCGGCGGGATCAAGGCCGGCTCCGCGTTCTTCGGCTGGCTCACGGCCACCGGGATGGCCGTGCTGCTGACTGCCTTGGTAGCTGCCGCCGGGACCGCAGTGGGGCTTGCCAACAACACGGATGTCAACGCGGCCGTGAACCAGGCTGCGCAGAACAGCGGCACCGTGGGGCTGGTGGGCATCATCGTCCTGCTGGTGATCCTGTTCCTCTCCTACTACTGCGGCGGCTACGTCGCGGGGCGGATGGCACGCTTCAATGGGGCCAGGCAGGGGCTCATGGTGTGGATCTGGGCCCTGATCGCGGCCGTCGTGATCGCCATCCTCGGACTGCTGGCAGGCCAGCAGTACAACGTCCTGGCCAACCTGAACAGTTTCCCGCGGATCCCCGTCAACGAAGGCCAACTGACCACCACCAGCATCATCGCAGCCGTGGTGGTGGCGGCCGTAGCCCTGGTGGGCGCCGTGCTCGGCGGCCTGGCGGGCATGCGGTTCCACCGCAGGGTTGACCGTGCCGGGTTCACTCCGGACAGCGACTATTACGACGACGGCGAATAGCCTGCAGGCAGCGCGCCCCTGCTAGGGGGCCAGGATGTCGCCGTCCACATAGAGCCAGCGGCCGCCTTCGCGGACAAACCTGCTTTCTTCGTGGAGGACGCCGCGGTCCGCGCCGTGCCGGTAATAGGCCTTGAACTCAACGGTCCCTTCGGTGTCGAAGGGACCGCCGTGGCGGGTGGCCACGATGTCCAGGCGCCGCCACCGCATGGCAGGGTCCAGGTCCAGGGGGGCCGGCGCGGTGGAGGGATGCTGGGTGCGCAGCAAATACGCCTCATCCATGCGGACGAAGGCACTGTACCGGGACCGCATCAACTGCTCCGCGGTCGCAGCTTCCGCCCCGCCCGCATGGAACCTTCCACAGCACATGGCGTACGGTTCGCCGGACATGCACATGCAGTTCGCGGACGCATCGAATTCAGTCACCCGGCGATGCTGTCATATCGGGTAACAGCTTCGCTACAACCCTGGCCGCGGCACCGCGCCCGGCGGCATGGCGCGCCAAAAATCCGTATGGTTGAGGAGGAGCTTTCCCGCAGCGCTGCGCGCCGGCCGGAGGCTCCGGGATGTTGATGGAAAGGAGTGAAGACGTGGAGCAACCGGACACTCTGGTCCTCAACCTGACCTTCTTCGGCACCATGGGCGTAGCCCTCCTGATGTTCTTCGTCCTCTTCCTCCTTGGAGTACTCACCCTGGTCCTCGCGGGCCTGGGCCGGCTTGCCGGCATCGTGATGATGGCCCTGTTCGGAAAAGGCCCCCGCAAGGGCCGTGCGCTGTTCATGGCGGCACGGAGCCACAACCCGGAACCCCGCCCATCCTGGCGGGAACGCGCCGACGCCCTCAGGCCGGCACGGCTCAGGGAGTCGCTGCGCACCGTCGTCGTACGCCACCCGAAGCTTGCCGCGGCCCGGCCAGAGCCCACGGTCATGGCCGAAGACTGGGCCTCAGCGGTAGCCGAAGCCGACAAGCGCGCCGAAGCCAGGGCCCGGGCGGCCGCGCCGGAAATCAAGCTCTCGGTGCGGGACCTCCCCGACCCGGCGGAGCCCGCCGACAAAGTTGCCCGGGTGGCCCCACTGGTGGAATCCGCCCTGCACAACCACCGGCCGCCGCATGAAATGCCGCGGTCCTTCAAGAAGCCCCAGCCACCCCATCCGGTACCGCCGCTGGACACCGGGTCCCTCGTTTCGCTGGCCGGCCCGAAGCAGGTACTCAAGGACAAGGCGCCGGAGAACAGCTAAGCCCTTACCCTGAGCAACCAACTGGGTTAGCGTGAAACCCATGGAATTCAGATACCTCGGAAACAGCGGCTTCAAAGTCTCGGAAATCACGTTCGGCAACTGGCTGACGCACGGCTCGCAGGTGGAAAACGACGTTGCCGGGCAGTGCGTGCGGGCCGCCCTCGACGCCGGCATCAGCACCTTCGACACCGCGGATGTCTACGCCAACACCGCAGCGGAAACCGTCCTGGGCGAGGCCCTGAAGGACGAGCGGCGCGAGTCCCTGGAAATCTTCACCAAAGTATTCGGCCCCACCGGCCCCAAGGGCAAGAACGATCTGGGCCTCTCCCGCAAACACATCATGGAGTCCATCAACGGGTCCCTGCGCAGGCTGCAGACGGACTACGTGGACCTCTACCAGGCCCACCGCTACGACTTTGAGACGCCGCTGGAAGAGACCATGCAAGCGTTCGCGGACATCGTCCGGCAGGGCAAGGCGCTCTACATCGGCGTGAGCGAGTGGACCGCCGACCAGCTCCGTGAAGGCCACAAGCTGTCCAGGGAACTCGGCTTCCAGCTCATCTCCAACCAGCCTCAGTACTCCATGCTGTGGCGGGTCATCGAGGCGGAAGTGGTCCCGGCGTCGGAGGAATTGGGGGTGTCCCAGATCGTCTGGTCGCCCATGGCCCAGGGCGTCCTGAGCGGCAAGTACCTCCCCGGCCAGCCGGCCCCGGAAGGAAGCCGCGCCACGGATGAGAAGGGCGGCGCCAAGATGATCCAGCGGTGGATGCGCGACGACGTCCTGGCGGGCGTGCAGGACCTGAAGCCGATTGCCGCCGAAGCCGGCCTGACCATGCCGCAACTGGCCGTTGCGTGGGTCCTCCAGAACCCGAACGTGGCATCCGCCATCGTGGGCGCATCCCGGCCGGAGCAGATCGCGGACACCGTTGCGGCGGCAGGAGTGACGCTGGACGCCGAGGTCCTCAAGAAGATCGACGACGCCATCGGCGGCCTCGCCGAGCGCGACCCGGCCCAGACCAAGTCGCCGGCCACCCGGGAAGCCTGAATGGCGTCCCGGGCCGATCTCCCCGAGCTTGCGGTCACCGGATCCACCGGAGGCCTGGGAGGCATGCTGGCGCGCCAACTGGCCGGGTCCGGATTCGCGCAGCGGCTGCTGGTACGGGACCCCGCCCGCGCGCCGGAACTGGCCGGGCCTCCGCGGTGGTGTGCTCCTACGGCGACGGCGCGGCCTCCCGGCAGGCCCTGGACGGGGTGGAGCTCTTGTTCATGGTGTCGGCGGCCGAGGCCGAAGACCGGCTGCAGCAGCATTTCGCGTTCGTGGACGCCGCCGCTGACGCCGGAGTGCAGCACGTGGTCTACACGTCCTTCTACGGCGCCGCGCCGGATGCCACCTTCACCCTGGCCCGGGACCACTACGCCACGGAGGAACGGATTAAGGCCTCCGGAATGGACTACACGTTCCTCCGGGACAACTTCTACCTGGACTTCCTGCCGCTGATGAGCGGCGAGGACGGGGTGATCCGCGGCCCCGCCGGTGAGGGCCTGTTTTCCGGGGTGGCGCGGGAGGACGTGGCCCGCTCCGCCCATGCAGTGCTCCGCGATCCGGCGATCCACCGGGGGATGACCTACAACCTGACCGGACCGGAAGAACTCACCATGGCGCAAGCCGCCCAGGTTCTGAGCGACGGAACCGGCCGGACCATCAGCTACCACCCGGAGACGGTGGAGGAAGCCTACGCATCCCGGGCGTCCTACGGTGCCCCGCAGTGGCAGTTGGACGCGTGGGTGAGCACCTACACGGCGATGGCGGCCGGGGAGATGGCGGGCCTCTCACCTGACGTGCACGGGTTGACCGGCCAGGACCCCATCAGCCTGGCCGAGTTCCTGGCCCGGCCCGTCCTGTAGTGCTGCGCTCCCCGGCCCGTGGGGCTGTTGACGGGCCGGGGAGCCCGGCGTAGACCTGTGGCTAGGCGCCGCCACCCCGGCGGAGCACGGCTCACAGAAATACCGGCGCCATGACAGAGACCAGAGAACACAGCCAAGCAGCGGCCCCTGAAGCCCTTTCGGTTCCCGCCGGCCCGTCGCAGGGTCCCCTCACTTCCGAGGAACTGCAGCTCTCCGCCCGGAACCATTCAATGCCCCTTGAGGCGCTCCGCCGCGACGTCACGCCGCCGGGGCTCCACTACGTGCTCACGCATTTCGATATCCCGGACATCGACGGCCCGTCCTGGCACCTGCGGATCCGGGGTGCGGTGGAACGGGCCCTGGAGGTTAACCTGGCAGCCCTCCGCAGGGCCCCGGCCATCACCGTCCCGGTCACCCTGGAATGTGCAGGCAACGGCAGATCCCTGCTGGAGCCGCGGCCCCTCAGCCAGCCGTGGGTGCTCGAAGCGGTGGGCACGGCCCACTGGACCGGCGTGCCGTTGGCCTACCTCCTGGATAAAGCGGGAATACTGCCTGGCGCCCTGGAAGTGGTCTTCACCGGCGCGGATGCGGGCGTCCAGGGCGGCGTCCCGCACCATTACGCACGCAGCCTGCCGGTCCGCGAAGCCCTGCGTCCCGACGTCGTCCTTGCCTACGCGATGAACGGGGCCGAGCTGCCCCCGCAGCATGGATACCCGCTGCGCCTGGTGGTTCCGGGCTGGTACGGGATGGCCAGCGTCAAGTGGCTGGAATCGATCGAAGTGGCCAGGGCGCCGTTCACCGGGTTCCAGCAACAGTCCGCTTACCGCTACCAGGCCTCCGCGGACGACGCCGGCCGGCCGGTTTCGAGGATCAGGGTGCGTTCGTTGATGGTTCCGCCGGGAATCCCGGACTTTTTCACGCGCCGGCGGTTTGTCCGCCCCGGCCCGGTTACCTTGCAGGGCCGGGCCTGGTCCGGGGAAGGCGCCGTGACCGGCGTCGAGGTGGCCATCGACGGCACCTGGCTGCCCGCCAGGTTGGACAAGCCCGCCGGCGGCTACGCGTGGCGGGGGTGGAGCATGCCGTGGGTGGCCGAACCCGGCGAGCATGTCCTGGCCTGCCGCGCCACCGACGCAACCGGCGCCACCCAGCCGCTGGAGCAGAACTGGAATTACCAGGGGATGGGCAACAACGTGGTGCAGCGGGTCCGGGTGACGGTGGAGTGAGGCAGGCGGCCCGGGGCTATACTCGGTGCCAACCATGACCAGCCTCCCTTCCTCCCCCGCCAGTGTCCGAATCGATGCGTGGTTGTGGGCCGTCCGCGCCTACAAGACCCGGTCCGCCGCCACCGCCGCCTGCCGTGCGGGGCACGTCCGCCTCAACGGCAGCCCGTCCAAGGCTTCCGCGACGCTGGTCACGGGAGACACGGTGACGGTGCGCATGTCCGGGTACGAGCGCGTCCTTGAGGTGCGGCGGCTGATCGCCAAGCGGGTGGGGGCCGAGGCCGCATCCCACTGCTTTACCGACCACACTCCCCCGCGGCCTGTCCTGCCGGCGCTGGGGCTCCCGCAACGGGACCGGGGCGCCGGGCGGCCCACCAAGAAGGACCGCCGTGAGATGGAGCGTCTCCGCGGGCCGGCCTGACCTGTTGCGCCGGCGTCAGCCTTTGGTCCGCCCCCGCACGAGGTTCGCATAGGGGAGTTTCCCGTATTCCTCGACAAAGCCTGTGTGGTAATCCGCCTCGGCCTGGTTGAGGGTTTCGGCTGCCATTTCCTTCCACGCAACCAGCAACGTGCCGGCATCCCTGAGTTGCCAGATGAGCCGGCCGTCCCAATGGCCCGGCGGCTTTCCGTGCCCGAAGTCCATGAACTCCTGGATCTGCCGCCTTAGCCCGCGGTTGCCCTTGCTGCCCGGACCGGCTTTGCCGAGGTACAGCACAGCGGCCTTGTCCACCCAGGCAGCCCTGAGGTCCTGCTCCGGCAGGGAGGGATCCTTCTTCTTGAAGACGCCGGCGGTGCTCTTCTTCAGGAATTCCGGCCGGAACGCGTCCGGCGCCACGATGACGAAAATGCCCGTTCCCCGCGGGACGCGCATGGCGTCGAGGTCCGTCAGGGGCCTGAAGCCCAAAAAGCCGTCGTCTTTCAGGCCCCTCCTGGTGAACTGCATCCTCACATTGAACAGCATCCCGGCACCGGGACCAGGGTTTCCGGGAAACGTCCATGGTGCTCTCAGGAACAGTGGCTACCATTGGCCCGTGCCACCGCTTGAGATCCTTGTTTCCTCCTGGCGCCTCGACTGGGCCGCCACAGCGTTCGTCGTTGTGGCCGGAGTCCTCTACGGGTGGGGGATGCGTTCGGCCGGACGCAAAGGCCACCGGTGGCCGGCCTGGCGGTCGCTGGCGTTCTACCTACTGGGCCTTGGTACTTTCATCATCCTGACCTGTGGTTTCACCGGCGTGTACGGCCCGCAGCAACGGTGGGCATTCACGCTCAAAATTTCCTTGCTGCTCTTTGTGGTTCCGCTGCTCATAGGCCTGGGAAAACCCCTGACGCTTGCGCGTGCGGCGTTGCCGGACCATGGCATTAAAGTCTTCGATGCCGTCCTGTCCAGCCGGCCGGTGCGGTTCGTCAGCAATTCGTTCGGCGCACCGTTGCTGGGCCTGGCCCTCTTCTCCACCTTCCTCACACCGGCCTTCTACACCCTGCGGACCAACCCCGCGGCGGACGCCCTGCTTACACTTGGCGTCCCGATGCTGGGCATGCTCATGGCACTGCCCATCATCGAGGAATCCAATTTCCATCGGTCCAGCGCCTACCTGACCCTGGAATTCATGTTCGTGTTCATTGAGTTGCTGATCGATGCCGTCCCCGGAATCCTCCTCAGCCTCAACGGCCAGGTCCTCGACCATGCCATGACCGTCCCGGATCCCCAGTGGTGGTTCAGGGACGCCTTGCAGGACCAGCAGTTCGCGGGGAATTTGCTGTGGTTCATCTGCGAGGTGGTGGACCTGCCGCTGATCATCCTCATGTTCATCCGCTTCTCCCGCAGCGACAAGCGCGAAGCCGTGGTTTTTGATGAACTGACCGATGAGCAACTCGATGAGCTGCACGCCCAGCACCTGCGGGGCCGGCACTAAGCTGGCCCGGACCAAAAATCAAGTGTGCCCAGCTCTCCCCGCGGAAGCGTAGAGTGGCATAGGACGCCTGATTCTGGACGCCTCGCTGCAAAGGGAGAAATCGTGACGATTGATTGGGACGAAAAAAAGGCCCTGCTACAGGAACCGAACATCGCGAAGGTAACCCAACTTTGCGAAGAACTGATGGAAAAGAAGCCCGGTTCCACCGTCCCCTATATCGACCCCGTCCATGACGAAGACGAGTGCAGAATCATCAGCCTCCAGGCCAGCCCCGGCAAGGGCACCGAATCCGGGTTCGTCTCCCTCTTCAACGACGACGAAGCAGCCCGCCGCGCCACCCAGATCTACGAACTCGCCGAACTGGATCCGCAGTACGTCATGCCGTGGAACGCCTACCCGTGGATCCGCGAAAGCGGCAGCCCGTCGGCGCTGAGCGTCCAGGAAAAAACAGATGGCCTGCGCCCCTTCCGCCAGTTCCTCAAGATCAATTCCCGCGTCTCGGCGGTTATCGCGCACGGTACGGATGCTTCGACGTTCCTGACCCTGTTTGAAAAGACCTACCACTCGTCGCTGAAGAACAGTGGCATCAAGATCTACAAGGCCTCCGCCCTGGGCGGGAGGGCCTTTGCTGTTTCAGATGCCAAGCAGGAGGAACTCCTGGCGAAGAGTGTGGAAACCTACCGGGATGCCATGCAGCGGGCGGGCATCCAGCACCTCTAAGGCTGCGTGGCCGGCTCCGGACTACGGTGCCTCAAACAGGCGGCGCCGGTGCTTCAGCTCCTTGACCCATGCCCGGGTGACCATCGCCGGGAAGGGTGACCCGCCGTCGTCGGCCGCCGTGGAAGCATTCCCGAGCGCGAAAGCCGTCCCTGCCTCGAGGTCGGCCAGGAGCGGAGCGGATGCCTTCAGCGCCAACTCCACCACCGTGGCGGCCGCACGCTCCGGCAAGCCCAATGCGGTGGCCCAGCCCAGGAAATGCCGGCGGGAGATGCCGGTCCGTTTGCCACCCAGGGTCAGCGCCAGGGTTTTGTCCCCGTACACCACGGTGGAGGGAATGTCGTATACCGGGGCGATCCGCCATTCCCCGCCCGGGTCCTGCACCATGGATACGTTCTTGGCGTGCAGGTCGCCATTGCCCGTGAGCCAGGCAAAGGCGGCCTGCAGCGAGAGGTTCCGCAGGGCAGGCAGCGGTGCCGCGCAGTGATCGGCCAGCGCCCTGCAGACCTGCCCGTAGCCCACGTTGTACTTGTCCGCGGGGTAGAGCTTGAGCACCTGGGCCCCGTCTTCAACGGCAAGGCGCTGGACGTCGTCCGGGCCACCACCAGGAAGCGGCACCCGGTCGAAGCGTTCCACGAGAAGCCCGGGACGCCCGGCGACATCGTGGATCAGCTGGACCCGGCCCAGGGGAATCCTCAGCTTGGCGGCGTAGCGGAACATGATGAACTCGTTCTCCACCACATGCGGGAACTCGGGGGCGTTGAGTTTGAGGATAAACCGCTTCCCCGCCGTGGCCACCGGCAGCGAGATCATCCCGGCGGAAAGCTTGTCCGTCGTGCCGCTCCAGCCGGGCGGCCAGGACGCCGGCCTTGTACACGTCCGCCACGCGGTGCCTCATTCTCCGGTTCCACCGTCCCCGTTTGCGGAGTGTATGAGCGTCCGCACGGCATGGCTGGTGCGTGGCGCGACCTCGAGTCGGAGGCCCAGGGCCTCCAGCAGGGCAAGCAGCGAGTCCACCTGGACACTCGGCTTTCCCTGTTCCACGAACCGGACGAAGCGTTCGGATACGCCGGCGATGTCCGCCAGGTCGCGCTGGTTGAGCCGCAGGGCTTTGCGCCGGGCACGGACCTCCGCCGCCACCTGCCCCATCAGGGAGTCAGTCACCATACCTCCTAGGCACGATCGTGCCGATTAAGGCAAAGTTAGCACCGCGGGAGTGAAAAAATAAGTCCCGGGCCGGCCTGACGGTACGTTCGTGCCGGATTCGTGCGGTCGCCATCCATGTCGACTGTCAGGGAAATTTCAGGAGCGAAGGCGCATACTCGTAGGTACCCTGACCGCCGGCCATAGAAACAGGCTCAACCTTGACCTCCGCCACCACCCACCCATTCGGGGCAGCGCCCCTGGAGCGGCCCGCCGCCCTGTTCATCCATGGGGTGTCCAGCCCGGCACCGCGGGCTTAGGGTTGCTGCCATGACGGGGTTCATCGACAACCTCATGAACGTCAGCCCGCTGGTGGCATACATCGCCGTGTTCTGCCTCGTTTTTGCCGAGGACGCCTTGTTCATCGGCTTCGTCATCCCGGGTGAAACCGCGGCGGTCCTGGGGGGAGTAGTAGCCAGCCGGGGCGAAGTCCAACTGGGCGCCATGATGGCCCTGGTGGTCGCCGCCGCGATCGTGGGGGACAGTGTGGGCTACGAGGTTGGGAAACACCTGGGCAGCCGCATCCTGAAGACCAGGGCACTGGCCCGGCACTCCGGGAAGCTGCAGAATGCGCAGGACCTGCTCCGGCGGCGTGGCGGGTCCGCCGTCTTCCTGGGCCGCTTCACGGCCTTCTTCCGGGCGGTCATGCCCGCCCTGGCCGGAACCTCGCGGATGCCGTACGGCCGGTTCCTGGCCTTTAACGCGGCAGGCGGCGTGGTATGGGGCATCGGGTTCGTGCTCCTGGGCTTCCTGGCGGGCAACTCCTACGAGGCCGTCGCCCAGGCCGCCGGGCGGGACATCGCCGTCGTCATCGCCGCGCTGGCGGTGGCAGCACTCATTGCCTGGCACTTTCGCACACGGCGGCATCGGCGGCGCCGGCGAGCTGCAGGGCAGCGCCAGGACTAGGGAAGGCTTGACAGTGACTGTGACGGGTGCCATATTTAAGGCGTGAACCTGTCAGACAGCCGGACAGCAGGACAGCCTGTGTACCGTCCCCTTGCCCGGCTAAGCGCTGCCGAGGCGGTGTTCAACGCCATTCGCGGGGACATCGAATCGGAACTCATCCCCGTGGGAAGCAAACTCAACTCGGAAGCCACGCTTTCCCAGCAATACGGGGTGAGCCGTTCGGTGATCCGGGAAGCCCTCCGTTCCTGCACCGCCCTGGGCCTCACGGTCACCAGGACCGGCAAAGGAACGTTCGTTGTTGCCAGCAAGGTAGCCAACGACCTCACGCTGGGGCAATATTCGGCGCGGGACCTGACCGAGGCCCGCCCGCACATCGAGGTCCCGGCCGCCGGCCTGGCAGCAGAACGGCGCACTCCCGAGGAACTCGACGTACTCCGCGGGATCGTCGCCGCCATGGCCACGGAAACGGACCCGGAGTCCTGGGTTGCCCTGGACTCCAGCTTCCACGCCACCATTGCCCGCGCCAGTGGCAACAGGGTGTTCGCAAGCGTTGTTGCCGATATCAGGGACGCCCTTGCCCATCAGTCCGAGACGTTGAACATGGTGGCCGACCGCCAGCATGCCTCCGACGTTGAGCACCAGGAAATCCTTGCCGCCATCGAGGCCGGCTCCGCGGAGAATGCCCGCGCCGCCATGGCCCACCATCTGGAAGCCGTGGGCGTGGCCCTGGACTCCATCCTCAACAACTAGCCAATCCAAACCTTCCCAAGGACCCCATGCCATCCCCTGTGTTTTCTGCTGCCCATACCGCTGCCCCGGCCGAGCTGGCCCTGCCGCAGCACGCGCCGCTGGTCGCCGCCATCCGTGACGGCCTGGTGGAGAGCGTCCACTACGGCTCCGCGGTTGCCGTGTCGGCTGACGGTTCAGTGGCGGCATCAGCAGGCAACCCCATGGCACCGTTCTATCCACGCTCTGCCCTCAAGCCTTTCCAGGCCGTGGCCATGGTCCGTGCCGGCCTTGAACTGCCTGCCGACCTCCTGGCCCTGGCCGCCGCCAGCCATTCAGGCGGATCAATCCACCGGGACGGCGCGCTGCGCATCCTCGAACTCCACGGCCTGGCCCCCACCGACCTGGGGAACAGCACCGACCTCCCCTATGGGACCGCAGAGCGTGAAGAATGGCTCCGGAACGGAGGCAGCGCCACCCAGATCACGCAGAACTGCTCCGGGAAGCACGCGGCCATGGTGGCCACCTGCGTGATCAATGGCTGGCCGGTGCAGGGATACCTGGACCCGTCCCACCCCCTGCAGCAGCTCGTGCTCGAGACCGTCATCGAGCTCACCGGCGAGGAACCGGCCGCCGTAAGCACCGATGGCTGCGGCACTCCGCTGTTTGCCCTCACGCTCGCCGGCATGGGCCGCGGCTTCGGCCGGATCGCCAAGGCAGCCGCGCTCGACGACGGCAGCCCGGAAGCCGCCGTCGGCCTGGCGATGCAGCACCACCCGGAGATGGTGGCCGGGGAAGGCCGCGATGTCACCACGCTGATGCGGCTGCTGCCCGGCGCCGTCGCCAAGGACGGATTTGAGGGCGTGCAGCTGGTGGGCCTGGCCGACGGCAGAGCCGTGGCCGTGAAGATTTCCGACGGCGGCGACCGCGCCCGGATGCCTGCCACCGTCCAACTCCTGGAAGCGCTGGGCCTGGACACCGAGCCGCTCAACGGCATCGCCACGGCACCGGTGCTGGGCGGCGGCCACCAGGTGGGCCGGCTGCTCGCCACCGACTTCCTGAATTCCAACCCGTCCACGCCCGACAACGAAGCCCTGTGAGGACACCCATGACCATCACCGACACCGCGGCGGACACCGCAACCGCCGCTACCCGGTCGGAGCATGACTTGCTCGGCGACCGCGACGTCCCCGCCCA
>NZ_JARVSF010000048.1 GCF_030209355.1 Pseudarthrobacter sp. fls2-241-R2A-127 | reverse complement strand
GGAAGGCAGCAGCCGAGCTGACCAGGGCTGTGGCCATCATGGCTGACCTGCAGGGACCGAAGATCCGCCTGGGCCGGTTCGTTGACGGTCCGCACCCCTTGGCCGTGGGTGACATTTTCACTATCACCACCGAGGACGTTCCGGGCACCCAGGACATCTGCTCCACTACGCTGAAGGGCCTCACCGAGGACGTCAACGTGGGGGATGCGCTGTTGATCGACGACGGCAAGGTGGCCCTGCGTGCCATCGAGGTTGACAACGTCAAGGTGGTCGCCGAGGTGACCGTGGGCGGCATGGTGTCCAACAACAAGGGCATCAACCTTCCGGGTGTGGCGGTCAACGTCCCCGCGCTGAGCGAGAAGGATGAGGACGACCTCCGCTGGGCGATGCGGCGCGGTGTTGACCTGGTGGCCTTGTCCTTCGTGCGCGATGGCTCCGACATCCGGCGCGTGCACGAGATCATGGACGAGGAAGGCCGCCGCGTGCCGGTGATCGCCAAGATCGAAAAGCCGCAGGCCGTTGAGCAGCTGCCCGAGATCATCGACGCGTTCGATGCCATCATGGTGGCCCGTGGCGACCTCGGCGTGGAGCTTCCGCTGGAGGAAGTGCCGATCGTGCAGAAGCGCGCCATCGAACTGGCCCGCCGGTGGGCCAAGCCGGTCATCGTGGCCACCCAGGTCCTCGAGTCCATGATCGATAACCCGCGCCCGACCCGTGCAAAGGCATCCGACTGTGCCAACGCTGTGCTTGATGGTGCTGACGCCGTGATGCTGTCGGGTGAGACCAGCGTGGGCAAGTACCCGATCGAGACTGTCAAGACCATGGCGCGGATCATCGAATCCACCGAGGTTCACGGCCTGGAGCGCGTCCCCCCGCTGGGTACCAAGCCCAGGACCGGCGGTGGCGCCATAACGCGTGCCGCCGTCGACATCGCCGACCAGCTGGACGCCAAGTACATCTGTGCGTTCACCCAGTCCGGTGACTCCGCCCGCCGGCTGTCCCGCCTGCGTCCCATCAAGCCGGTCTTCGCATTCACCCCGGTGGAGCAGGTCTGGAACCAGATGGCGCTGACCTGGGGCATCCAGCCGGTGCTGGTGCAGATGGTGGACCACACTGACGCCATGACCGCGCAGGTGGACCGCAGCCTCATGGCGATGGGCCTCGTCGAGGACGGTGACCTGGTGGTCATCGCCGCCGGTTCCCCTCCCGGAAAGGCCGGTCCACCAACTCCCTGAAGGTGCACAAGGTAGGCGACCTGGCCGACTCCACCCGCGCCGGTGAAGTCAGCAGCAACAAGGAAAAGCTCGGCCCCTGGCCCGAAAAGAAGAAAAAGGCCTAATAATTAATGGGCTCCCCCATCCGCACCGGGTGGTGGTGCAGGAGGGCGCGCACGGACTCATGCTTACTCCGGGCCGGACTCTGTGATCTAAAAAAGCCGACGCCACCCGGGATTAGGGCACACCCCCGACCTGATGCCGTCCGCGGTTTGCCGGCTGCAAGTGGGGACAAGCGGCCACTGGGACGGCGGCGCTGATGACTGCAGTATCCACGGCGGACGCGGTGAAGGACGGCGCCCGGCGGACGGCCACGGTTTTAGCTGCCGAGGTTCCGGTACTTACGTGCCCGTGACGCCACGAGCTGGGAGACCGGCACGACGGCAACCGAGGCCAGCTCGTACTCGATGGCACGGGCCATCCGGGTACAGAACTCCCGCGGTTCCAGGGAAGCATCCGCGCGCTCGTCCACGATGTGGTCCACGAGGCCGTTCGCATACAGCGCGGCCACGTTCACCCCCTGCGCCTGCGCCATGGCGGGGGCAAACGCGGTGGTCCGGTGCACAATGGCGCTTGCACCCTCCGGAGGCAGCGGCGAGAGCCAGCTGTGCTGGGCCGCGATGGTCCTGTCCGCCGGCAGCAGTGCCAGGGCGCCTCCGCCGGCGCCCTGGCCAAGCAGCACGGAGACCGACGGCGATTCCAGGCCGATCAGCTCATGGAGGGAGCGCGCAATTTCCCCGGCAAGCCCACCCTCCTCCGCCTCCTGCGACAACGCGGCGCCGGCGGTGTCGATGACGGTGAGCAGCGGCAGCCGCAGCTCTTCCGCCAGCTTCATGCCGCGGCGCGCCTCCCGCAGTGAACCCGGCCCCATGCCGGCGGCGTCCTTCCGCAGCGGGCGGGCATGGCCCAGGACGATGCAGGACTGCGTGCCAAAGCGCGCCAGTGCCAGCAGCAGCCCGGGATCCTTCTCCCCCTGCCCCGTCCCGTTCAAGGGCAGGGCGTCCGTGGCGCCGAATTTCAGCAGCTGGCGCAGGTCCGGCCGCCGCGGCCGGCGGGAAATCCCGATGGACGTCCAGGCGTCCACCGTTGAGGGCCGGACGTTCAGGGTTTCGGGTGGAGCCGACAGCGGCCCTTCAGCCATCGAATTCTCCGGCGCCAGGATGTCCAGGGCCCGGCCCACCAGGTCGGCCAGCTCACCCGGTTCCACGACGCCGTCGATCAATCCCTTGTTGAAGAGGTTCTCGGCCACCTGCACGTTCTCCGGGAACGCCTCGCCGTACAGCGCTTCGTACACCCGCGGGCCCAGGAATCCGAGCAGCGCGGCGGGCTCGGCCACGTTGATGTGCCCCAGAGACCCCCAGGAGGCCATGACGCCGCCAGTGGTGGGGTGCCGCAGGTAGACCAGGTAGGGAAAGCCGGCCTGGCGGTGCGCCCGAACGGCGCCGGTGATCTTCACCATGGACAGGAACGCGAGCGTCCCCTCCTGCATGCGGGTTCCCCCGGAGGCGGGTCCGGCCAGCAGCGGCAGCCCTTCCGCGGTGGCGCGTTCGACGGCGGCCACGATCCTTTGGGCCGCGGCGTGGCCGATCGACCCGGCCAGGAAGGAGAATTCGCTGACGATCACGGCCACCCGCTTGCCGCGGATGAGGCCTGCACCGGTAATCACCGACTCGTCGGCGCCGCTGCGTTCGCGCGCCTTGGCCACGTCACGGGCATATTCTTCGGACAGCACAGGCTGCTGCGGCTCGGTGTCCCAGGAGACGAACGAGCCGGCATCCACCACGGCGTCCAGCAGTTCGGTGGCTTTCAAGTGCCGCACCTTTTCCATCGTCGGCATCGCTACTTGGCCGCCGCCGCCGCGGGGGAAGGCAGGCCGAGCCACTCCCTAATGGCCGGCCCGTCCTCATCCAGCAGCGGCGGCGCGTCATGGTCCCTGACCGTGGTTTCGGCAGCGTCACCCGGCGCGAAGAACCGCAGCGGAGGGCCGGGCAGGCTCACCTTTCCCAGCAGCGGATGGTCCACATCCACCACGAGGCGCTGGGACGCCACCTGCTCCCAGGCGTACACCTCGTCCAGCGAGCGGACCTTCCCTGCCGGGATCCCGGCGTCGTTCAGCTTTTCCAGTAGTTCCGCCGCGCCATAGCCGGCGAAGGCGCGTTCGACGGCGGCAATCACCCCCGCGCGGTTGCGCACCCTTTCGGCGTTGCTGGCAAAGCTCGGCGCCGTCGGGTCCAGCCCGAAGGCCGCAGCGAACGAGGCCCACAGCTTCTCGCTGCCAACGCTGATCTGCACACTCCCGTCCTTGCAGTTGAACAGACCGTAGGGGGCGATGGACGGGTGGTGGTTGCCCTGCGCCTGCGGAACTTCGCCCGCAACGGTGGTGCGGGTGCCCTGGAAGGCGTGAACACCAATCAGCGACGCCAGCAACGAGGTCCGCACCACCTGCCCCTGCCCGGTACGGTTCCGCTCCACCAGCGCTGCCAGCACGCCGAAGGCACCGTTCATGCCGGAGAGCAGGTCGGCGATCGGGACGCCGACGCGCTGGGGGTCATCCGGGCCTGATCCTGTGAGGGACATCAGCCCGGCTTCGCCCTGCAGGATCTGGTCGTAGCCGCTGCGCTGGGACTCGGGCCCGTCATGGCCAAAACCGGTAATGGACAGGATCACCAGCCGCGGGTTGAGCTCGTGCATCGCCGCGGTGGAGAAGCCCAGCCGGTCCATGACGCCGGGCCGGAAGTTCTCGATGACTACGTCGGCCCGCTCCAGGAGCCCGCGCAGTACAGCCTGCCCGTCGCTGCTTTTCAGGTCCAGGCTGATGGATTCCTTGTTGCGGTTGCAGGACATGAAGTAGGTGGACTGGAGGTCGTCCTCGGGACCGACGAAGGGCGGGCCCCAGCCGCGGGTGTCATCACCCATGCCGGGGTTCTCGACCTTGATCACGCGTGCGCCGAGGTCCGCCAGCATCATGCCTGCGTGTGGTCCGGCCAGGGCCCGGCTCAGGTCAACCACAAGGTGGCCGGCCAGGGGGCCTTGTGGGCTGTCACTTCTGTTCATGCCGCAGCGCCTTTACCGACGAGCCCGATGGAGGGCCGGTGGACCATCACCCCAGTGCCGCCTGAATCTCTCGGGCCGCCGCATGGCGGGCGTCGTTGCCAACGATGGAGTTGCGGAGTGTGCCGATTTTCTCAACCTCGACTTCAACGGTGTCCCCTGGCTGCAGGAGCCACTGGGGGGTGCGTGCATAGCCCACACCGGAGGGGGTCCCGGTGGCGAGCAGGTCACCGGGGCGAACGGTGAAGGTTTTGGAGATGTGCGCCAAGGTTTCACCCACGGTGTAGACCATCTCGGTGGTGTTCCCGTCCTGCACGGTCTCACCGTTCACACGGGTCTGAACCCGCAGGCCGTCGCGCAGGTCACCGACCTCACCGGCGGGAACCATGGGTCCGACCGGACCAGACAGGTCAGCGTTCTTGCCCAGGATCCACTGTGAGGTGAGCTTTTGAGCGCGCCGGGCGGTGAGGTCGTTGAAAACGGAATAGCCGACCACGGCTTCCAGCGCTTCCTCCGGGGAGACGTCAACGAGGGTTTCACCGACCCAGGCGACGATCTCGCCTTCCCAGTCCAGCCCATCCTCCCCGGACGGGACGGGTACCGCAGCCCCATCCACCGTGAGGGACTGCGTCCACCGCGCGAACAGGGTCGGGTGTTCGGGCAGTTCCTGGTCTTTGAAGGAGCCCTCGGCGACGTGTTTGAGGTAATTCAGCCCGATGCAGATCACCCGGGCGCCCGGCAGAACCGGCGGGACGAACTCGACACCGGGTGACGGCAGGGTTTCCCCGGACGCAGCAGAAGCAAGGTGCTGGGCCGGCGCGGCCCAGAACTGCTCAAGCCCGGCCAGCACGGAGACGCTCTGCCCGTCCTCGGACAGTGCGGCGACTTCCACGGGACCAGCATTGCGACGGATACCAACGATCTTCATGGGACTCCCCTTCACGTTCCGACAACCATGTCGAAAAGAGCTAAAACGTTCGCACCTTTTGTGCTTCAATAAGAGCATGACACAGACATCCGGTGCCGTACAGGCCGCCGTACAGGATTCCGGGACACCGCAGATGGCTCAGGCGTCAGGGTTGAATCTCGCCGCGCCGCGTTCGCGGGCGGATCATCTCGCTGCTGCCCTGGAAGAGCGGATCCGTGCCCAGGGTCTTGAGCCGGGCGCCCTCGTGGGCACCTTGCCTTCGTTGCGGGAAGAGACCGGTTATGCCCGCGCGACGGTCAGCGAGGCGGTCCGGCTCCTGCGTGAGCGGGGGATATTGGAGATCCGTCCAGGCCGAACCGGCGGGCTCTTCGTCGCCGAGCCCAGCCCTGTGGTCCGGCTGCGGCACACGCTCCTTACTGTCGGGGAGCAGCCCTCGGCCGTCATGGATGCCATTGAACTGCGGGACCACCTCGAGGAACTCATTGACGTCGGGGCTGCCCGATGCCGCACCGACGAGGATATCTCCGAGCTGCGTCTTCTCGTGGCCAATATGGAAGCGTCCACGGACTGGGACGGATTTATGCGGGCGAACTGGGCCCTGCACGAGAGGATCGCCGCAATCTGCCCGAACGCAATGGCCCGGGCCGTCTATACCGGAACGCTCGGGCACCTGTCTTCGTCAGCTTCATCACGCGTCGATGAGGACGAGGCGGCAGCGGCGGCCTACAGGACTGAGCGCCTGCGGGTTCACGCCGAACTCGTGGAAGCGATCGCCAGTGGCGACATCACCACTGTCAGGCAAGCCGTCACCAAGCACAACAACTGACCCGAATTACCGAGCACGAAGGAGTGCGCCCATGAGCACAGCAGAGTTCCGCCAGTATCTTTTCCCGCAAGGCCATCCCCGCATTGAAGACGTGAAGGGCCGCGATGCCTACGCCTACCGCCAGGAGGCCCGAAAGGAAGGGACCTTCACCGGTGAGCTGGTTAAAGGCTGGACACCTCTCTACCTGAACGAATTCCGTGGAGTCACCGAGGATGGGACCCTGCGGGAAGGTCTCTACCCATTTGCGCCGGCGTTGCCGGGCGAGGAGGCTCCGGCGGCCGCCATGGCCGAGGCAGCCGAGGCTCTGCTGGCTGCGGTTTCCGCCGACGACCGGGAAAAGCTCACGTACCCGGTGGACGCCGTGGAGTGGCAGACCTGGGCCAATCCCGAATTCATGCAGTTCGATACCGGCCTCAGACTTGAGTTCCAACCCCGGGACATCCGTGAAAAAGCACTGGCGCTCGTGAAAGCATCGCTAAGCCCTGAAGGTTACGAGCTCGCACACGGCATGATGCTGATCAACGGCTTCCTGGGAGAGGTCGTGGGACTCGAAAGTATCCTGAACGAGTTCAGCTACAACTTCGCCCTGTACGGGACGCCGCATCAGAGCGCCCCGTGGGGGTGGCAACTGTACGGGCACCACTGCGCCGTCAACTGCCTTGTCGTGGAAGGACGCATGTCCCTCAGCCCGGTCTTTTTCGGAGCCGAGCCCAACGAGATCGACGAGGGCCCGCACGCCGGTACTGCCGCTTTCGGGGACAGGATCCAGCTTGGCACCAACCTCATGGCCGCACTGCCCGCCGAACAACGATCCGCTGCGACGGTCTACCAGCAGATGGTCGACCCGGCCATGCCGGAAGGGCGGGTGCATCCGGGGGACGAAAGGCACCTTGCCGGCGCCTTCCAGGACAACCGGGTCATCCCCTTTGAAGGAATCCGGGTTTCAGACATGCCCGCCGAGGCACAACACATCGCCCTTTCGATCGTCGAAAAATTCGTCCTTCCCCTCCCGGAAGGCCCCCGCGCGGCACGGATGCGCGAAATCCGGGAGCATCTGGATGAGACCTGGTTCTCCTGGATCGGCGGGCACGAGCCCGGCGATGTCTTCTACTACCGGATCCAGTCCCCCGTTATCATTGCCGAGCTGGACCATCACTGCGGTGTTTTCCTCGATTACCGTACGCCCAAGCAGTTCCACGTCCACACCGTGCTGCGGACCCCGCACGGCAACGACTACGGCCGGTCCTGGGTCCGTCAATGGCAGGCAGCACATTCAGAGCTTGCCCGATGAGCATCCAGGCCGCCGAGGCCAGACACCAGATCGCGAATCTCCTGCACACGTACGTCGCCATCGCAGACCGCAAGGACGTCGACGCCGTGGTGGACTTGCTGGGAAGCAGCCACGTCCAGTTTCCTGCAGCCACCTGCACGGATCCCGCGGGAGCACGGCAATTGTTCACACGGTTGTGGAGTGCCCCGGACGGGCACCGGCACGATGTCAGCTGGATGTCGCGACCGGAAAAGTCATCGGTTCCTGCCTGCCCAAGCACCGCCACGAGGAGTTCCTGGTGTTCCTCAAGACCATCAATAAGGAAGTCCCGCGGGGCCTGGATGTCCACCTGATCCTGGACAACTACGCCACCCACAAGCACCCGGACGTGAAGGCCTGGCTGGCGAAAAATCCCCGGTTCCAACTGCACTTCACCCCCACTTCGTCCTCGTGGCTGAACCTGGTCGAACGCTGGTTCCCGGAACTCACCGACAAGGCCCTGCGCCGCGGAGCGTTCCATTCCGTCCCGGACCTGATCACCAAAATCGAGGACTACCTCGCCGCCAACAACACCGAACCCAAACCCCTGGTCTGGACCGCAACCGCAGACTCAATCCTCAAAAAAGTCGCCCGCGGCCGCGTCGCCCTCGAAACCATCAAACAAAACTGAGACAGACCACTAGCACCCGAAATTGTCCAAAGTGCTTTGGACTTTTCTGATTCGACGCCGACATTCATCGGGACTTCTGAGCGTCGGGGTCATGCCCCAGGATTTGGAGCAGGTCCCGGGTGATCATTCGTAACTCTTCGTACCCGTGCTGGTAGAACAGCGGGGTCATGTGCGGCAGGGGCGTGTTGTCGAAGTCGGCCAGCAACTGCAGGGCTTCGGCAATGACCTCGTCATCAGTCCCGCGGCCTGAGTTCTGTTGAGAGTCGCCTTCTTCGGGTTTTTGCGTCAGGGTAATCCTCCTCCCCAGGATCAGTGTTGTTCCGGGACAGCCGGTATACGCTTCACTTCGTGGTCAATCATGGGTGACCTGCGGGGCAGCGGCAAGCCCGCCACCTGCGCGTACCCTGGCTCCGTATTGTCCCAGCTAACTTGAGTGTTAGCGGTCGTCCAGGTTGGCTCCTTCTATTAGGCCAATAATTGCCTGCTCGAGTGGCCCATCCGATCGTTCAGCCCGCTGTTAACCTTGTTTTATGGCAAAAAAGACAGTCGTGGTTCTGGAAGATGATATTGATGGCTCCGAAGCTAGCGAAACGATTTCTTTCGCCCTCGACGGCAGTGAATACGTGATTGATTTGAACGAAGGTCACGCGAACGAACTGCGTGGTGCCCTGAGCCGTTTTACCAACGCTGGACGCAGGGTATCCGGGGGTCGTGGGCGTTCGGCGGCCCGGACGAAGTCCTCGCAGGGCGGGCCGGATGCTAGAGCGGTGCGGATGTGGGCGGTTGAGAATGGCATCCAGGTGAATACGCGGGGTCGTATCCAAGCGGAAGTCGTTGAGAAGTACGAAGCCGCTCATTAGAAGCAGAAAAACAGATTAGGACCGGAATCTATAGGTGGTTCCGGTCCTGATTATTTTAATAGCTCCTGCGGTTTGTAGAACCGGCCTATGGGCGCGGGCAGGACCTCAATAGGCAGCAACCCCTTGCGCAGTCCCCCATGTCGTCGCTCGCTGCAATACTTACGGCATGAAGCCCATACACCCGGACGCGTGGCGGCAACGTGGGCAAGCAAACCTGCGTGCGGTGAGTCCAGTTTCCTGGCAGCTCCACATGTCAGGGATACCGGCTGGGCCAGGGTGGGCATGGGCAAGGTACAGAGATGATCGGGCAGCACCATTACTAGGAGGCGGGTTGTCATGAGCGGCAGCGGGGACAACTACGTAGCAGGACTGGCAGCGCAGTGGGCGAGCACCGATCCGTTGGAACAGTGGGTCAATGCAGCCCCGGGCGGTGGGACGACTCCCATCGATGAGACCGTCCGGGAGTACTTAGGCGTCCACAACCCTTTCCCGGACGAGACGGCGGTAGAGGTTTTGCGGCCCGACAATTCAGGGTGGGACCCTGCCGTCATCGTCGAGCGGGTCGGCGTCGATGAATGGACCGTGGAGTACGGCGACGGAGAGCAGGCGTGGCGCAGCCATGAGGAACTGCGTCCTGCGTCGGCCTCACCAGCCTCCTGAGAGCCGGATAATGCACTCACGCGTGGGCGGTTGCCCAGCAGGATGAAGATCCTCCATGCCCGGGATCGCGGCCTACGGTGTCCTGCCCGCCAGGAGCCCTTTCGGCGTCCGGCCGGCCAACTCCTGGACCTGACGGGCCCGACGGGTAGCGGACCCCTGCATTCTTGTTGCTTTTCAGTTGCTTTAGCCTTGCAGTGCGGGGACAATGGAGGCATGGAAGCAACGACCCGGCATGACATTCATTTGGGTACGACCCGGATGAACATCCATGACCTTGTGCGCGAACTTAACGAGAATCTCGGTACGACGGTCGTCCAGACGATGGCCGGTGTAAAGGACCGCACGTCTCCGTTTCGTTGGGCGAAGCCTGACGGCCCGGAGCCCCGCCCGGAGGTCGAATCCCGGCTGCGCCTCGGGCACCGTGTCTGGAAGACGCTTGAGCTTGCCGAGGGCAAGCATGTTGCGTTGGCCTGGCTGATGGGGGCCAACCCGCGCCTGGACGAGGAACTTCCCGTCCTTTACATCCAGCAACTGCGTTCCCGTGAGGTTTTGGGAGCCGCCGAAGCGTTCGTGAATGACACTTTCGCCGCATGATCACGACCGCCAAGGTGCGCCGGTGCGACTTGACGGGGCTCACTCTTATTAGGGCTGCCGGGGAGATTTCGTTCAGGGTGGCCAAGGACCGTTACGGCGCGTTGTCGGTCAGGAAGAATTCCATCGTTGGCCCGCTGCCGATCGGAACAGTCCCAGGCGGCGATTCCCGGGGCCGCTACGACAGCATCGGCTCGACGGTCTATCTCGCGGACTCCCGTCAGTGCGCCTACGCCGAGGTATTGCTCGGTTTCCGGCAGCAGCGCGCGTCGGTGGCCAAGGCCGCTGAATCCATCGGGTGGACGGTGGAGGACTACATCACCAGTGTCAGGGCGCAGGCCGAGGAGAACGGGGTGGATGTCCCCTGGGCCATCTCTGTCGACTGGCAAATGGACCGTTCGATATACGAGATCCGGCTCCCCGGTCAGGGATGGTGGGTTCAGATTGACGACGCGGCTACCCTCCGCGCCCTTGAAGTCCTCACACCAACCACCGCGGGGCTGACCGAACGACTGCAGCTTCTCACAGCCGGTTCCCTCACCGGTGACGACCGTGATCTGACAACCCTGCTCTCCCACGTCATCCGCGGCACCGTGCTGGACGACGGCTCAGAACCACTGGGCATCAGTTACCCGTCAAAGACACTGACTGGAAGGTGTTGGGCCTACTGGGACCGGCGGGCTGACGAAGGCCTCTCCCCCAGCCGTAACGGGCTGCTGCAGCTGACCTCTGAAAATGTCGGACCTGACCCTGAATTCCACCGCACAGCCGAACTGTACGGCCTACCGGTCCTCGGCGCCCGCCCCTGACATCAGCGAACGAACGCTTCCCGTCACCGGGGCCGACGGGCGCCCGCACCACCCTCCGGCGGCGGGACTGCCGGCCGTTGGCAAAGCCGGGCTCCGACTAATGGATCAAGCCTCGGGTTCTTCGGCACTTTGAGGCTGCTCGGGGGTGATTCGCTGCAGCAGCGCCTCGTGGGCTTCCTGGAGCGCGTCCGCGCGGCCCTGTGCGGCGGCCGTACGGGTTGCTGCGGCCGCAGCTTCCGCCATAGCTTCCTGGGCGGCTGACCGGGCCCGTTCGAGCTGCTCGATATTGGTAGTGAGCCGGCGTTCCAGCTCCTCGATTTTGGCCGTCAGTTCGGTGACAACGGACTCCTTTTCAGCCGTCACTTTGTCGAGGTCTGCAACAAGCTCGGCGAGCTCTTCATTCAACTCCTTTTTCTCCCGGGCCCAGAGCTCGGCCTCCGCGGCATGGTGCTCGTTCGCAAGGGAGGACGCTTCCGCCCAGACAGCCCCGGCCAGACGTGCCGCCTGCTCGAGGATGGCCGGCGGGGTCGCCGCGACCTGGCCCCCCGCAGACTGCTTCTCTTCGGCCCATTCCTTCAGGTAACGAGTAGCGTCTGCGTTGCTAACGCCCGCCGCAGCCCGGACCGTGGACACCGTCGGCCGCCGCTCGGCGCTGATCTGCTCAGCGGCAGCAAAAACCCGCTCTTTAGCGGTCGAGCCCATTCGAAATCCCTTGGCTAGTAGTAGGAGTAGTATCAAAACTACTCCTACTACTACTGTCGCGCAATCCCTACGCCGTTTTCCCGCCCTACGGGGCTCACCCGGCGGTCCCGCAGAGATGCCCCCAGTGAGTCGGTGGGGGTCTGGTGTGGCCCCGGATGATTTTGTCCTAGGCTCCTTTGAAGGGCAGAACGTTGGGGGGTGACCGGTGGCTCAGGATGCGGTTCAGCATGCGCGGCGCTCTGCTCCGTACTGGGAATGGGTGCAGATGTACCGGCGGGGCATTGAGCCGTCGAAGATTGCTGGCGTCTGCGGTGCTGCGGTGACTACTGTCCGCTATCACCTGCAGGTTGCGGCGAAGGCAGATCCTGGTCTTCGCGGCGAGCATGCCGCGGCCGTGCCGCTTAAGGTCCCGTCCGAGACGGCTTTGCAACGGATGCACGATCTGGTCTCGTTCTTCCGGGTGGAAGGGCGTCTTCCGGCAGCCCATGCGAAATCCTCCACGGAGCAAACCCTGGCCAGCTGGTTGTACCGTCGGCGGCGGGCGAACCTCGACATTGAACAGACACGAAACCAAGCCCGCGCGCTGCTGGACTCCCGCATCGAATCCGTCACCGCCCTCGTGCGGAGCCGCCAGAGGATCACCGAGCTTCGGGACCAACTTGTCGCCGCCGAACGCGACGACAAACGCGCCTACGTGCAAGCCACCAGGGACGGATGGAGCGCAGACGAATTGAAGAAGCTTGGCCTTGAACCGTCCGCGGTAAAGCGTCGTCGGACAGCAAAGCGCTCCGCAGGTCCCGAACAGGGAACCGACCAGGGCACCAACCAGGAAGCGGCCTCACCCACCGGCGAACAGCAGCCCCTTCAATCCACGCCTCGTTGACACGACGTACCTCGAAAACGTCGAAGGCCGGCACCCATGCGGGTGTCGGCCTTCGGTGCTTGTGGGTTCTATGTCAGTCCTCAGCGTCGCCTTCGTCGCCTTCACTGATCTGACCGGCGGCGATACGCTCCGCCGTCTTCGCGTACGCCGCGTCGATGTACGCGGCCAGGCCATCTTCCCGGACCCTCCAAACACCGCGGCCGCCGAACTGCGCCGCCCGCAACTCGCCACTGCGAACCAGCGCATAGACCAACGGTTTGCCAAGGTTCAGGACTTCCTCGACCTGGTCCAACGTCAGCATCCTGGAAAACGCGGCGGCCACCGGCGTGCTGCTCGTACTTACTTCCCCGGTCCGTTTAGCCACGGTTATGCTTCCTCGTTTCGGTGCTGCAGTTCAGCCATCGTTCTCTGTCCCCGGCGAAGTTCGCCGGCCTTCACCGGAGGCCACGCCTTGCCGCCGTTGTACTTTCGCTGCAGACGCTTTACCTCACGCATTGTCGCCCGCACGATGAAGTCCGAAACGCTCGCGTCCCCTTCCTCCAAACCCGCAGCCTTAAACGCAGCCCGGACCTGCCCCGCCTGGTCCTCCATGAAGTACGGAGTAAACGCGGGAATCTTCTTCTCCCTGGCCATCAAACAGTTACCCGTCCCAGGCGGTGTGCCGGGCCGGCGAGGGATGCAGGCCCTCCAAAAACCGCCGGCGGAGGGTCACGAAGCCGGCCTCGTCGAAGCGGACATCGCAGCGCTGGTGGCTGCCGTTGCAGTGGTCGAGGTCATCTGCGTGCGTCATCGTGTCCCTTGTGCTCATGGTCCGGTAAATGGGTAAGCCTGTAGGGGCCAGCGTATCCGCTGGCCCCTACAGGAACACTGCTCTTAGAACGTTGGTTCTGCTGTGCGCCCCGGCTGGGCGTAGCCCGCGCCCGTGGCGTTCTTGCCGAACCAGGGATCATCATCGGCATAGCCGCCGTCGGCTGCTGCTGCGGCATCACCTTCCTGCTGGGCTTTGAGCCGGTCCCGCCACCCAATGCGCGGGGCCTCACCCTCCGCTGGCGCTTCGTCCTGCAGCGCCGCTTCCCCGGGAACCGCTGCTTCCTCGGCCGGTGGTGCTTCCTGACCCGAAGGGCGCTTCCGGTCTCCAGTGGCTGTTGCCGACGTGTACCTGAGGGACAACCCGATCTCGTCGATCTCAAATTCGATGACAGTGCGCTTCTCCCCCGCCTTCGTCTCATAGGTGCGGGGCTTGAGCCAGCCCGTGGCGACCACACGGCTGCCCTTCGTCAGGGAAGAAGCGACATTCTCCGCCGCCTCCCGCCAGAGGGTGGAGCGAAGGAACAGCGTCTCCCCGTCCTTCCACTGGCTGCTCTGGGAATCGAAGGTTCTGAGAGTGGACGCGATGGTGAAGTTTGCGACCGCCGAGCCGGCCGGGGTGTAGCGGAGTTCGGGGTCGTTGGTGAGGTTGCCGATCACGGTGAGAGTGGTTTCGCCTGACATGGTTTCGTATCCTTTTCTGCTGGTTTCGTATGGCGGGGTACTGCGGCCGAACCGGGGGCTCGCCCCCGGTTCGGGTTCATCAGGAGTGGGTTGGTTCGTGCCCTGCCTCGAGGTCTTCCATTTCCAGGGCGAGGCTGCGGTTGAGGATGCGGGCCCCGTAAATCCCGGTGAGCATCTCCCGCGTCGGCAACTGGTAGGGCAGGTCCTCCGGGCTGTCACCGGGCAGCGTGGTGTACGCGTCGTAGAAGCGTTCCTCCGCTCCCCCATCGGGGTCCTCCAGGAAGGCCAGGGCGTATGCGGCGCCGAGCAGTTCCCGATCCTGTCGGTGCTCGTCCTGGACGTCGTGGCGGTCGAATATGCCGGTGATGGTGTCGGGGCTGATGCTCATACGATGGCCTCTTTCTGGTGGGTGCGGTTCAGGTGGGTGCGGTTCAGGTGGGCTTGGACGAGTTTGTCGCGGCGCAGGCCGGACCAGTGGTCATGGTCGTCGGTGTTGTTCACCACGACGGGCGCCTGGGAGTAGCCGAGTTCGGCGGTGATGTACTCCAGCGCCGACGGGACTTCGGTGATGTCCACGGCCGTGTAGGTGATGCCCTTGGAGTCGAAGTAGTCCTTCGTCTTCTCACAGTTCGGGCAGTCGGGCTTGCTGTAGACCGTGTAAGCGGCCGGTGTTGCAGTCATTTTCAGCACCTGGTTTCGTATCAAAAGAGTTTCGTTCGTCTGGCTGACTTGCTACTTCAATTCTAGCAATCATTCAACTGAATGAACAGCAGTTTCGCCTCTAAATCTAGGGATTTTTAGGGATATTTTTCTTCATAAACGTATGATCCCTCGAGTTCGGAACCACGGCTACGGATGATGATTGTCGATTTCAGAAGCTGACTGCACAGATGTCAGAAGTGCTCTTCACATGCCCCTGTCAGAGGACTCAATCCGCCGCTGTCAGAAGCTGATTGCACAGATAGCCACACGGTTGCGGATCTGCGCATATGACTTCTGACCTATGGCTGGTCGGCTTATCCCTGCACTAAGGTGCTTCTGTTCGGTACTCCTGTTCCCAAAGGGAGGCAGTAATGGAAGCTGATCCAGACCGCATTCGCGGATGGGCAGCTGACTATGTCGGACGCTGCATGGGAACAGGCCAAGAGTCGTGCCGCGGTGATGGGTGCGCTGGCGACGCGTCGCGTCACGGGGATTGCTGCCGCTGACGAAGCAGCTATGAAGCTCGGTGTTTCCCGTCGCCAGGTTTATGTCTTGCTTATTAATTCGGCCCAATTGGGCAAGAGCACCACGTGTCCACTTACGGATCCTCACACGCCGTCCTGCGGCTGCGATCGAACATTGGCCGGGCATAGACGTAGGATTCGAGCATGTTCGCCAGCATGCCGAAGGTTCTAAGTCAAAGCGGGATCGATTTCACCGTGCAGACCCTGGAGATGACTGACACCCACATTCTTATTCGCGTGCGATCGACGGAGATGATCCCGGGAAGACATCACGCAAGTGCAGTCTTCCCGGCAATCGCTGGCGAAGGGCTAACGCTCTCGGACAATCACGGCGCCTTAGCGCCGACGGTCCAGAGTAGTTCGGCTTCAGTACTGTTCCTAGGGCTCGTCGACTTCTCTTATTCCTTGGACGCAGGCCTCGATCTCACCTCCCCGCTGACGCTTTCCTCTGCCAACGCCCAGGTGACCTTCCAGATCTAAAGACCGAGGATTTCCGTTGGTCGATCCCCATACGGGACGCCCCTGGTCATCGGACCAGGCTTCCCGCAAGGGCGCGTTCGGAGGCACTGCGGTGCAGGGTGAGTGGTCAAAGGCCGAGTGCTGACAAGAACGCGAGCTTCTTCTCGTTGTAGGTGTCAGTCCATGTGCCCGGCATCGCCATGTAGCCGTGGCCCAGGATCACCGAGCTCGCCGGCGGGACGTCGACGGCGTTCGTCACTCTGAGCTGGTCGAGGCGCTCGTGGAGGTTCTCGGCCTGATCCGGGAACGTTCCGGTGTTGCCGTCTGCGATGAAGGTGGCAGGGAAGTCTACGGTGACGTGGTTGGTGACGGATGCTTCCTCATTCAGAGCCACGGAGGTGCCGACGTAGCTGCGCGCAGACAGTCCGAAGATGAGGTCCTTCACCGGTTGCGGCGTCTGCGTCTCGCCTGTCTTCTCCAGCTCGAGCGCAGGACTGTCGAGCACGACTGCTCGCAGAGCGTCATCGATGACCGGTTGCACTCCGATCTGCGCGGCGTAGGTCGGGTTGGTCTGGATGTTGGCGAATTGGCCGGCGAGCTGTCCGCCGGCGCTTCCTCCTGCAATGACGACGTCGGACATGTCGAGGCCGTACTGCTGGGCGTTCTGCTGGAGGAAGGCGACTGCCTGCGAGATCTGTTTCACCTGCGTGGGGTACTCGACGGTCGGGGCGAGGCCGTAGTCGAGGCTGACGAAGTTGAATCCCCCGTCGAGGACGGGGTCTGTGGTGACGGCGAAACCGCCACCGGGTGCGTTGGGATCGCCGTCGGATTTGGTCCCGCCGATCCAGCCGCCACCGTGGATGTAGATGTAGGTGGGTCGGGTGACCGATGCGTCGTCATCGGCGATGTAGACGTCGAGATAGCTGCTGGGGTACTCGTCGCCGTATCGGACGTCGCTCGTGAGCCCGTCTCCGTTCGCTGTCACGCTGACAGCTCCTTCGGGTCCTCGGGGCTGGAACGACGGTGTCTGACCGGCGGCGGCTTGGATCGGGATGGCCACCGCCGCGGGGGCCGCGGCGACCAGGAGAACGACAGCGGAGGTCACCGCGGCGATGACGACGAGGACGCTGTTCACAACGCTCCGCAGGATGCTGAGGAGGGATCGAGCCGACGGAGTACTACGGTCCTGGGTGAGGGCGCGGCGACGCGTCCTGCTCAGCTCCCAAAAACCGGCGAAGCAGGAGAAGGCGACCACCAGTGCGAACCCCAGGGCCAGCGCCCACGCGGGGTACCAGGCGGTCACGAGCCACGCGAGCTGCGCGCCGGCGCTGATGATCACCGAGAGGATCGTCACCCATGCCGCCTTACTGCCGTGCGGGCGGCGCCAGGCCACACCTGCGGCGAGCACGCCTACGAGCAGGAAGGAACCCGCCGGAGGGTACCGCACGAAGAACGGCTCGGCCCAGGCGATGAGTAGCACGCAGAGGCCGACGACGAGCAGCGCCCAGCGGGTCCATCGGGGGCGTTCAATTCGGGTGGGGTCGACCATAAGTCCTCCAAGTTGCGGTTTACTGCAATTATACATCTCAATGCAGAAATGCAGACAAGGTAAGGTTGCTGTATGGCTGCGACTTCGCTTCGAGAGCGCTCGAAGGAGCGCCGGTACCGTGCTGTTCTCCTCGCCGGCATGCGGCTGTTCGCCGAGCAGGGCTATGACGCGACGACGGTGGCGCAGATCGCCGAGGAGGCGGAGGTGTCGGCCCGGTCCGTGTCGGCGTACTTCCCGACGAAGCTGCACATCGCCACGGCATCCTCGTCCGCGGCGGCTGATCGCCTGATCCTCGCGTTGCGCTCACGCGACGAGGGCGCGTCGGTCGTCGATCGTGTCGTTCAGTGGCTTCGCGAAGAACCGGCCTTCGTTCCCGAGGAGGAGTGGCGGCTGAGAGCCGCGATGCTCGAGCGGAATCCGGTGCTGCAGGGATCCGGACCGGAGGATCTTCCTCCCCTGCTCGCCATCGCGGCGGACGCGATCGCGGAGGACCTCGGGCTCCCGCCCGATCACCCGGGGGTGCAGATCACCCTGGGCATCGTGGCAGGGATCGTCGTGCGCGTGGAGCTGCTCGTCGGATCCGACCGCGAGAACGAGGAGACCCTGGCACTCATTCACGATGCCCTGGCAGGCGCTGTCGACGCGGTCAGGCGAAGCAGCCGTTCTTCAAACTGACGGCAGGTCGCGCCGCCCTCGCGGCGATCGCGTGCTCAGGCTCGCAGGAACGCCAGGAACCCGTCGAGGTGCGCGGCAACGTCGACCGTGGGGTCGTAGAGCCACTGCATCTGGAGCCCTCGCGCCATGGCGGTGAGTTGACGCGCGGTGAGGTCGAGGTCGAGATCTGTGCGCAGACGACCCTTCTCCTGCTCGCGCTCGAGCTCCCGGCGAACGTCGGCATTGAACAGGTCGATCCGGCGGTGGGTGAACTCGTGCCCCGGATGGTCCTTGCGAATCGCCTCCGCCTGCATGGTGGCGTCGAGCTGGACCAGCCCCGGGAAATCTTCGTTCTGTCGCACGAGCTCCGGGAGTGCTGCCAGCAAGCCCCGCTCGGCGAGCGACTGCTCCAATAGGGGCCGGTCCCGCTCCGCCTGGCGATCGAAGACTGCCTGCAGCAGATCCTCCTTCGAGGGGAAGTGGTAGCTGAGGGCGGCGTGGCTGACCCCGAGCTCCTCCGCGATCTTCCGCAACGACAGCCGCTGGAAACCGTGCGTCGCGAATATCTCGAACGCACGGTCGATGAATTCGTCTCGCCGCTGCAGACCGTTCGCGTAGCGCCCGCGCCGCTTCACCGACGCCGGCTGCTCCGTCGTCTCCACCGTCATCTCGGCTCTCCTTCGATCCGCGGGAACCCCGCCCGACACCTCATCCTCGCACAAACTTTTGCCAAACCGAATATTTACCACCGTGAATGCTTGCCAGACTGGACAATGTTGGTCTACTGTCAGTTGCAGCCGGGTTCGCCGGCACCCACGACGAGGCCACGCCTCGACGTCTTCGAAGGAGAAGGTCATGACAGAAGCGATTCCGGCACCCCCTCGCCCGGTCAACGCCTGGTGGGTGGGGACCGTGGCCGGCATGGCGTCCTTCGTCGATGGAGCAGCCCTGAACGGTATCGGTTTCGCGTTGGTGATCCTCCAGCAGACGATCGGGCTCACCCCCGGGCAGATCGGGGTGCTCACCAGCGCCCTCACCTTCGGAGTGGCGGTCGGCGCTCTGATCGGCGGTCGCCTCGGCGACCGGTTCGGGAGACGGCGGGTGTTCGTGGTCACGATGATCTTCATCGCCCTCGGGGCATCGGTCCCGATCTTCGCCACCGCGTTCCCGCTGCTGCTGCTGGGTCTGGGTGTTCTCGGCGTAGCGATCGGCGCCGACATCCCCGTCTCCCTCGCGACCATCGCCGAAGCGGCGACAGATCAGAACCGCGGCAAGATCCTCGTGATGTCCAACCTCCTCGCCGGAGTTGGCATCGGAGCCGTCGTCCTCGTCGCCACCCTCACCGGCGGGACCGGGATCTTCGCCGCGCAGGCCATCTTCGGCCTCATCGCCGTCGTCGCGATCATCGTGCTCGCGCTGCGGCTCACGATCCCTGAGTCCACCAGCTGGCGCGCTGCCCGCCTGGAACAGACACAGGGCGTGCACACCGTGCGCGCTGACCGCTCGAAGCTGCGGGACCTGATCACGCCTCCGCTGCGCTTCCCGTTCCTCATCCTCGTCGGCTTCTTCACGCTGGTGAGCATCCCGATCACGCTGTTCGGCTCCTACGCGGCCTACATCGGAGCGAACTTCACCGGCACGCCCGTGTCCGAATTCTCCGTGTTCGTGCTGTTCCTCGTGCCGCTCGCAATCATCGTGCAGGTCATCTTCATGCGGGTGGTCGACACCCGTTTCCGCCTCACCTTCTTCATCCTCGGAGGAATCCTGTACGTCGCGGCGTACCTCATTCCCGTCGTCCTCGGGATGAACCTGGCCACGCTCGTTACCACTGTGCTCGTGTCCGGCATGGGCACCGTCTTCTGCGGAGAGCCCATCTTCCGCGTCTGGGTGAACGAAGCGTTCCCGACCATGCTCCGCTCCACCGGACAAGGCCTCATCTTCGCCATCGCCCGCCTGGTGCCTGCACTACTCCTGGCCCCTGTGCCGGTCCTTCTCACGAACTCGATCAACGGCTTCCTGATCGCCCTCTCCGCACTCGCCGCCGCCGGGATCGCCGTCGGCTGGTGGGGGGTGCGCAGCGGACGCCTCATCAACGAGTTCCACCACGAGACCGAGAGCATCGACCTCGCCGCCGCCACCGCGTCCTCGGCATCATGACCACCTCCACCCAGAAAGCCTCCACACCACCCATGACCGCTCCCGCCCCCACCATCTACGGACACGTCGAGCCCGGATTCCAGCGCGTCGCCGACGCGTTCACGCAGAACTTCACCGAACGCGGCGACACCGGCGCCGCCTGCACCGTCTACCTCCACGGCGTCCCCGTCGTCGACCTCCACGCCGGCGCCTTCCGCCATGGATCGTGGACGGCCGACACCCGCAGCATCCTCTTCTCCGTCAGCAAAGGTGTCACCACCATCTGCCTGCTCATGGCCGTCGAAGCCGGCCATCTCGCCCTCGACGAACCCGTCGCCACCTACTGGCCAGAGTTCGCCGACCGCGGCAAAAGCGCACTGACCGTCCGCCAGCTCCTCGCGCACCGCGCCGGACTCATCGCCCCCGATGAGCCCCTCACCGTGGAGGACCTACGCGCGTGGCATCCGGTCACCGAAGCCCTCGCCCGGCAGAACCCGCTCTGGGCGCCTGGAACCGCGCACTCGTACCACGCGCTCACCTTCGGCTGGCTCACCGGCGAAGTCCTCCGCCGCACCACCGGACTGCGCCCCGCGGAGTGGCTCCACCAGCACATCGCCGGCCCGCTCGGCCTCGGACTCACTTTCGGGACCGACCCCGACACCGACTCGAACTTCGCGCTGCAGGAGCAGCCACTCCCCGACACTGCCGTACCGCCGTGGAAGAGCCCGAACCTGGACATGCTGGCGCGCGTCATGGGGATGAACGGAGCCATCGACGGCCTCAACCTCTTCGCCTCCGCGAACACCCCCGACCTCCTCGGCTTCGAGAACACCGCCGCGAACATCGTCGGCACCGCCCACGACATCGCCCGCCTCTACGCCGCGACCATCGGCGAGGTCGACGGGATCCGCCTTCTCCAGCCCGCCACCACCCGCGACGCCCGCCTCCCCCAATCGGTCGGCGCACCGTTCTTCGGCCCCGACGCGGGTCTGCGCTGGGGCACAGGATTCATGCTCGACTCCATCCCCCGAGGCATGGCCGGCCCCGGCAGCTTCGGCCACGACGGAGCCGGAGGCCAGCTCGGCTTCGCACACCCCGAATCCGGCGTCTCCCTCGGATACGCCACCATCCGCCCCGGCGGCTACCCCGACGACCGCGCCGAAGCCCTCTGCCGCGCACTGCGCGGCAGTCTTTGACACCCCACCTCTTCGAAGGAGAAGACCCGATGCCCCTCGACCCGTTCCTCGTTCCCCTGCTCGAGACCCTGCCGACCGTCCCCGCCGAGATCGAGGACATCGCCGCCTTCCGCGCGCAGGAGAACGCAGGCTCTGCCGCACTCGCCGAGCAGCTCCTCGAACCCGCCCCACCCGTCCGCAGCAAGCACACCGTGACCCTTCCCGTCCAGGACGGGGAGATCACCCTCAACGTCTTCCGCCCCGACAGCGACGGCCCCCACCCCGTGCACCTCTATTTCCACGGCGGCGGCTGGATCGGCGGCACCATCCACTCGATCCTCATCGACAACCTCTGCCAGGAACGCGCCGCCGGAGCGGACTGTATCGTCGTCGCCGTCGAGTACCGCAAAGCTCCCGAACACCCCTTCCCCACCGCCCTGAACGACAGCTACGCCGCGCTCCTCTGGGTCGCCGAGAACATCGAGGACCTCGGCGCCCGCGCCCACCTGATCACCGTCGGCGGAGGATCCGCCGGCGCCAACCTCGCCGCCGCCCTCTGCCTGAAAGCTCGAGACAACAACGGCCCCGCGATCGCCTTCCAGCTGCTGGAAGTCCCCGCGCTCGACTTCACCTTCAGGAGCCCCTCCATCCGCTCCAACGGCACCGGCTACGGACTCACCGAACAAACCCTGCACCTGTGCCGACGTCTCTACCTCACATCAGAAACAGAAGCGACGAACCCCTACGCATCACCGCTGCTCGCCGAGAACCTCAGCGACTTGCCGCCGGCGCACATCATGTCCGCGGAATACGACCCCATCGCCGACGACGGCGCACGCTACGCCGAACGCCTCACCGCCGCTGGAGTGCCCGCCACGTTCTCCCTACAACTCGGGCACATCCACGGATCCAGCGCTTTCACGAAAGTCATGGCCTCCGCCCGAGCCTGGCGAGAAGAGGGACTGCAGGCCCTCCGAGCAGTCCACGCTCAAAACTCACCAACGAGCTGAACCGCGCCCGGTAGACCATCCTTCACGGGCGGTGGGCGAATCGACGTAGGAATTGTGAACACGAGTGGAGAGCAAAGGGGCACTTGTGCACGGGAGTAGTGGGCAGTTCCTGATCACAACCCGACTTCACAAAGCCCGGAATTCAGCGGGAAGTTGTGCAATCAGCTTCTGATAACGACACTACGGATGATGAGTCCCGCCGCCGGCTACTGTGGTCATCCCCGCAGGTTCGCCAAAGCCGCAGCCCCCATGTGCCTGAGAAGTCCCCCACCGGACTGGGGGACGTGCGCACCTGGCTGGAGTGGCAGCGCTGAATAGGTCTCGTCCCTGCTGAAGGAACATCAACCACAGCGGACGGTGCGCCGGCAGCACATTGTTGTGGACCATGGGGAGCGTGCCCGCGCCTTATGTTTCTACGAGTCCTGCGCCTTCCCGAGCACCCAGCGGTTCCATCGACTGGTGTCGCCGACCGGCGGCGGGTCGAGGGTGCGGACTGCTTTCTTGCACCAGCGGTTGCTGAGGTAGAAGACGGCGGCGATGAGGACAAAGAGGATGGCCAGGATAATTAGGGATTGATCCTTTGCCGCCTGATATTCGTAGTATCCGGGCTGGCCGTAGACAAATTCCCCGGAAATCAAAGGGCGGGCAACATCCAGGAAGTAATAGAGCACCTGGATAAATGGGAACACCAGCAGAACGAGCGGCAAAAGCACTATGGCGAAGTACTTGAGCCAGAGTTTCCCGCAGCGTTTGTTCCAGTCGGCCAACTGTTGCTTCTGGTCAGCCTCTATCGTCTGCACCATGCTCTCCCCCAACGAATTCCTGCCTTCCGGGCACAGTCTACGGTGGCAAGCGGCGCGCCAACTTGAAAGGTAAGCATGCTTGCTATTAGTTTGGTGTCAGCTTCTCCGCCTGGCCCCCATCAGGCGGAGTGGTTGCCAGGAAGGCCCCGCTTTGCGACTACTCGCGCTGCGGGGCTTTTCGCTACCCGCATTATGCAGTGGGTGTCTTTATCCGAACGGCAGAGGGAGTGTGCAGTGGCTCAGGGCGATATCGAGACGTATTACGAAGACGGTGTCTGGAAGAACAAGCGTGAGGGCACTGACCGTGCGTTCGGCGCCGGCTACGGCACCAAGGACGAAGCGGCAGCTGCGGGCCGGGACGCGGCCCAGGCCGACAAGGTCGAGCACGTGATCAAGAACCAGGACGGGCAGATCGGGTCCAAGAACAGTTACGGCAATGATCCCCGGAACGTCCCGGGCTAAATCAACTCCCAGCTTCGGGACTCCCGGTTAACCCGGAAAGGAGCCGGCGTGTGCCGGCTCCTTTCCGGGTTTCTCTGCAAGAAATCTACGGTCAGTCTAGCTGACGTGATGGCCGCGTTCTTTCCCAGCCTCGTTGCTGGACCGCGGCTCCCTGCTTTGTGTTCCTGGTTGCCGGCGCAGGACGGCGGTCCGCCGCTGGTGAATGTTGCTGTGGTTCGCCCTGGGCGGCGGACCGCCCGACATCTGGAAGGCTCCTAGCCTTCCTTCGGTGATGGGGGCCTGTGCCGGGCGGGGTTCGGGATCCGCCACCCGGCACAGGGAGCCGTGGTCTATCCGGCCTTCTCGGTCTTGTCGCCGCTGTCGATGATGATCTGCTCAGTCTCCGATGCGGTGTATCCCATGCCACCAGCTGGTTCAGGTAGTCGCGGTGGGTTTGGCTCGGTGAGCACCACGAGTCTTTTTGGATGGTCTTTTCATACCCGGCGCAGACCAGGGCAATCAGTGCGAACTCCGGCCGTGCGGTGGTCTTGGCGACGTGGTCCCTGAGCGGGTTCCACGCCCACTGGTTGGAGTCTTCGACCTTCGCCCCGACCATTTCAGCGGCGACCTTGCCCTCGTAACCGCTGGCGGTTTCGGCGTGGTGGGTGATCGCATGGACGGTGAAGTACTGCCACCCCTTCGGGGCCTGCTTCTTCGCCAGCAGGTTCTTGACCCATTCACGCCTGACCACAGTTGCTTCTCTGCACTTTGCAAGTTGGCGGCCCAGGACCGAGCAGACAAAGGATCAGTGCACTGTGGGTTCGCAAGGGGCTTGGTGGGTGACCCCGCCGTGGGACCAACTGATGGTTGTCAGCTCCTGAGTGATGACGAAGTGACTGGCCTCAGGTCAGCCCGTTCGCCAAAGTAGTCTCATGGCGGTACCAGACCTGGGAATTTCGGAACTTTCACAAGAAACGAATTACCTGAGCCGGCCATATCTGGACGTCGAGGACACAACTGGCAGTGGGTTGTCCGTTTTCTGCCCGGTCTCCAGTAGCCGGTGAAGCTGTCGGGGTGAGAGGTCCGGTGAGACGATGCCCTTATGAACGATAAACACGAAGGACAAAGGGATATGGCGCGCCAGCATACGCATGGAGCGTCGCCGAGCACGCAACAGATCCGGACCGTGGGGCAACGCCGCCGGGAAGCGGAGGAGAAGTTGGAGCACCATCTGGACGAAGCCCGTCACAAAGACGACCACCGCACCCCGGAACAAGATGACGAGGACACACAGACCGGCAGCCAGCTGTAAACCTGGACTGTAGAGCGGACGAAGCTGACTGTTAGGCGCTGCAGATTGGTCGCAGAATGCCTGTCTACGGCCGATGTCCCTTTGTCGGGTCTGCGCTTTGGTTGCGGGCAGGTCCACTCGCCGCTTCGGCCGCAGGCTGTACTGACAGCGTCATCGCTCGGCTTTCGCCGGGGTAAGCAAAGGTGCCTTCCGGCCCTGTTGAGGCCCTGATGAGGCTGTCATGCTTCGGAGCATGCCCTATCTCGTGGAATACGTGACGGAGCGGTCTGTTGGTCGCTCGGTTATTTACTCTGCCAGTTTTGGCGAAGCTCTAAGAAAAGCGCAGGATGCCCTGTGGGGTTTGGAGTGCAACTCCGCTGTTCTGTGTCATACCCCGGGATCAGATCCCGTTTTTGGCGAGCGTTCTGTCCTCGCAAGCTATACGCCCGCTGAGGGCTGGAGGATCCGCGAGGGTTGGCCACGGTAGCTTTCCCGCTCAATCAACCTGGTTGCTGCGCTGCAGAGAAGAGCGCAGCCGAGCCGGCCCAGCAATTTGCCGGTGATCTCGGCCAACAGCAAAGGGGTCTGACAAAGCAGCAGATCCTCGAAGCAATCGCAGGGCGGGGGCAACGCCCCTAGTAGACCATGGGGCGGCCCGGGCCTTCCTTGGCTGTATGAGCGTGGGCAAGGCTCAAGCGCTGCGTGAAGCCAGAAACGAGCTAGCGTGCTGATACTTCCTCGACCGCCCAGAAAAGGATTAAGGCGTCGTACTCGTCCGGATCAAGGAGACCGTAAACGTAGGCCTCGAAGTCGAGGGGACCGGAATTGCCGCCGTTGGCAAAATATCTCAACCACAGATTCTCGATGCTGGCCCTGTTTTGCTGGACCATTTCAAGGGCTGCCTGGCGCGGATCCTGCATAAGGGCATTCTCTTTACTGCCGCCGCAATCTTCGTCCGGCGGCTACTTGGATGGCCCGTTATCCCCACTATTGGAGATACCTCACAGTAAAGACTCCCCCCAACGAAAAGTCACCCCCATCTACCCCCCTCTCTTTACCGCAGTCCCCGGTAGTCGCCCGCGCGACGGACGCTGATCAGAAGTCACTTCGGCGCAGGGGGGACAAAACTTGTTGGCAACCGCATCTGCTTTGCACTGAAAAGTAGTACTCGTCTTCGAACCTGTCCTGCCCTGATAGTTCGGAACCGACCTGTTGCGACGTTTGTGATAAACCGCCTAGCTATTCTCGCGGCCTCCTCGAACTAGACTCGCATAAGGAACTACCCACGGTCCGGGTTGCCCCCGTGGTCTGAGGGGACGCAGCATGACGAGTGAAGTTAATGAGCCAGGATCACCTCCGGTTCTGGAAGTCAGTCAGCTAAGAGTGGCGTATGACGGCCGCACGGTGGTTGACGGTGTCAGCTTTCGGATTCAGCGCGGGGAGATCTTCGGCCTGTTGGGCCCGAACGGTGCAGGGAAGACCAGTACCCTGAGTGCCATCGAGGGGCTGGTCAGGCCGGCCTGGGGCGACCTGCTGGTAGACGGTCTCGATGTCGAACAGCAGCCTCTGGCAGTCAAAGCGCTCCTTGGAGTGCAATTGCAATCATCAAGTTTCCAGGCCGAACTGAGCATTCAAGAGATCGCAAGACTTTATGCCGGTCTGTACGGGGTGAAACTCTCCAAGGATCAGGTGCGCGACAGCATGCGCACTGTCGGCCTTGCCGACGAACTGGGCAAGAAGTTCAAGCAGTTGTCCGGCGGGCAACAACAACGCCTCGCACTGTTTATCGCCACCATCCATAACCCCCTCCTGTTGCTGCTGGACGAACCGACTGCCGGGCTGGACCCCCAATCGCGCCGCGGACTATGGCGCCGCATCGAGGAACTCCGGTCAGAAGGCAACAGCATCCTCCTCACGACCCACTCGATGGAGGAGGCCCAGGCTGTCTGTGACCGGGTGGCGATCATCGACCACGGAATACTGCTCACCGAGGGAAGACCGTCGGAGCTGATCAACAAACATAAGGACGACCCCAGGGTGCTTTCGGTCGCCCATGGAGCGCCGACACTGGAGGACGTCTTCATCGGACTGACAGGAAGTGAGATCCGTGACTAACACCGGCGTCAACACCACGCGCCCGCCGCTTGGCCTGGCCCTACGGTCGCTGCTTCGCTCCGATTTCCTTGTGCTGCTCAACAGTAAGACATCGCTCTTCCTGAGCATTCTCCTGCCGATAGTGATCCTGGTTGCCAACACGGTCGGCAAGGGGCAAAGCCGGCTCGGTGGATCCAGCCTGGTCATCGGCCTGGCCCTTACGTTGGGTCTGCTCACCTCAGGCCTGTTCGGATACACGCTCGCGCTGGCCCATGACCGCGATGTCGGGGTGCTGCAAAGACTCCGGATCACCCCTGCGCCAACGTGGATGATCATGACGAGCCGGGTCCTCGTCCAGGTGGCCACCAATCTCCTCGCCTCCGTCATCGTCGTGATCGTCGGAGCCATCGCCTACGGGCTGACGCTCAGCCCCGGGCAGTACCTCCTGGCCATAGCGGTTTCTCTCCTCGGTGCCGCCGTGTTCCTCTCCATCGGCCAAGCCGTCGTCGGGCTGGTTCAATCCACCAGCGCCATCAACGCGATCAGCCGCGTGCTCATGATCCTCCTGCTCCTACTCGGCCTCCTGGGCGGAACCGGCATCCTCGGCGACACGATGAAAACGATCGCGGCCTGGTCCCCTGTCGGCGCACTCATGACACTTTTCGCCGATACATTGAACGCCTCCTCATGGAGCGGTCAGGACACCAACGCACTCCTGGCCTGCATTGGTTATGTCACCGTATGCGCCACGATAGGCGTCCGCTGGTTCCGTTGGAACTCGCGATAATGCACAGAACCCGGCCTTAACGGCTTGTTCCCTCTGCAGCCCGTACTCCGCGGACAGCTGGCATACCAAGGTTGGTGGAAGTCATTCGCCCGAGGCGATGTGCGTCGGCGCGCTTATATTGCAGAAACTGAAGGGTGAGGTCGATGCCTTCGAGCTCACCAAGCCAGCCTTTACTTTGGGCGAGCTCCCGCCGGGCGATGAGGTCTGTATTGATTTCGTCGAGGCGATCGAGCATGGAAGGGTCGACTTGGAGCATGGGGCACCGGATGCAGGCGTGCTCGTGCTCGCAGGGGGTCGAGTAGGGGCGCCCGCAGTTGCCCAGTTCAACCTTGCGCTTATCGAAGTGCTCCTCGAACTCGGCCCATTCCGTGCCAGTCGCTGCCCGGTATTCCCTGACAGGCCTGGCGGCCCGCCTTCCGGCGAGGTGGGCCTGGTAGTGCCGGATGACGTCTTCCTGGAAGACGGTGACGTAGCCGTGGGTGGTCTGGACGTCCAGGTGCCCAAGGAGCGCGGCTCCGATGTGAATTGGCAGACCGTGGTTCACGAGGTCGGTCGCGAAAAGGCGGCGGAAGTCGTGCGGGGTAAATCGACAGCCGGCCAGTTCCGGGTGCTCGCCAGCTACGGCATCGCTGAGTCTTCCCAGTTCATCTCGCAGCGATCCGGGGTTGATGACCTCGGTGCGCTGTCCGATGGTGCGTTGAAACAAGAAGGGTTGGGGCTCGCTGGTGATCCGCTCGTACGGGTCAAAGCGGGTCGCCAACGGCACGTCCGGGCGGTTCCTGGTGAGGCGGCGGATGATCGTTGCGATCACATGGAACAAATCCGCTGTCATAGGGAGGACGCGTTCGCGGTCGCTTTTGGATGGGGCGACAACGAGCAGCGCCACAACTTCACCGTTGGGCCGGATGTACTGCCGGATGCTCAATTGGGATAGTTCCAGGAGTTCTTCGCACCGAAGCCCCGTGTGCCGCAAGGTCTCTACTGCTGCCCATTGCCAGAACGCTGCGTCTTCGGTGAACGTGACGTTGACCTTCTTTCCGGTCGATTCATCGAATACCCGGATATTGGGCCGGCCATGGATCTGGGCATGCCGGGCATCGCCGGCGGTGAACAGCCGCCGGTAGCGCTTTGTTCCGACGCTCAGTTCCTGGTTCGGCGCAGCGTCCGTTGGTGCCTTCAAAAGGTCATGGAAGTGGTCCCGGCGGGCGGAGACAGCAGCGACGAAGGCTGGAAGGGCTGGCTGAAGCCTGCGCATCCGGGCATCCATGCGTTCTTTGGCTCTCCGGTTCGCCTTTGCGCGCGACCGGGTCTCCCTGCCACTTATGGGGCACGGCGCCACCCACCGGGCCCAACGTTCTGGTTCCTGGGCAGCCCAGCCTTGGATGTCGAGGTAGAAGGCACGGATGTTTGTCATGACCGCGTGCGCGCTCAGACGTGGCCGACCATCTTGCCGGATTTCCAGCACAGCCCGCCATTTTTCATAGTCTTCCGGTGTGAGCGCGAGATCCTTCTGGGCGGGGTTGACCTTCAGAAGCCCGGCCCAGAACTTGCCGCAGAGGTCTCCCGCGAGATCTCGCAGACTTGTGTAATCGATGTCGTGGCTCCGGCGGGTCAGGTAAGCAACGAAGAGCGCGTGGATGTCCGGATCGGCGATATCGTGCCGGCCAACCAGCTCTGTGGGAGTCATGGCAGGCGCCCGCATCGCACCGCGCAACGTAGAAGGGACATGCTTTGGGAAGTGCCCGGACTCTGCCATGATCCGCCAGGCGAGGTGACCCACATAGGACTCGTAACCAGCGCCCCAGCCACCTTCGCGGGTCGCGATCGCATAATGAAGCAGCCCTTCCGGAGTCAGATCAGCGAAAGCAATACCCTGGGTCGTCAACGCCGCGGCGACATCAAAGCGAGCACAACGTTTGAAATGGCCAGAGGTGTCATGCTTGTCCACCAATGCCAGAAACCGCTTCAGATCGGGGTCGTTCTGGGCCGCTTCAAAATGTTCGTGGTAGCGCACGAAACTGTTGCCCCGGAAAGCTGCCAAGGAAGGCCGGATCACACGAAGGCAGCACAGGATAAGGAGCGAATGACCCAGTTCCCCGTCCACCTTCTGGTTCCCGGTTCTCAGCTCGCGGATCCGCCGTACCCCGTCGTTCAGCCCCGAAGCGACCCACCGTTCCTGCCACGTCCCGCCAGGGTGCCCTTCGAGATGGCCGAGCACCCACCGCAACCCGGCGCGGCGTAGAGAGCACCTGGGCTGAGACCGCGGCCAAATCTTATCCGCAAGCGCGTTGATCGTCTCCAGCGTCGCGGTGTCAAGGTCCCCCTGCGGGCGCGGCGGGACCGTCGGTGGACTTACCGGACCGGGGGTGATGATGCTGCGGGACCGCTTTCTGCCCGCAGACGCGGGTTCCAGCTGCCGCTGCTGGGGACGACGGAGCGCCTTAACCACCGAACACCGCCTTGTAGTCGTCGGCGTCATAACCAGGGGTCAACGTAGGTTCCGGGCGGGGTGCAGCGAAGTGCTCCTGCACTTTTTCGAAGACTTCATCGATCCGCGGCCGCAGGTAAGGCGCCAGCGACGACACGTGCCGGTGGCGGGTCACGGCCATCACCTCTGGCAACGTCAGGTTCGGATCCGACACCATCCGGTCGATGGTGGTGTGCCGCAGATCGTGCAATGACCAGTCCGTACCAAGGGCGGCGTTCGCACGCTGCAGGATCCGTCGGGCCGCGTGATAATTCAGTGGCCGCGGCGTTCCGTGCAGGGCCCGCCAAATCAGTTCGTCGGGTCCCGGGGTTCCGTGCTGATGAAAGTATGCGGCCAGATGCTCCAATGACTCCGGCGACGCGGGGACCGGTTCAAGCGCGCGGGACCCTTTTGAAATGACCCAGACACGCTGCCGGGCCCAGTCCACCTGGTTACCGTGGACTCCAAGGAGTTCGCTCGCCCTGGCACCGGATGATAGGTAAAGGCTTACGAGTGCCCGGTCACGGCTGGTCTTGAGTGCACCGAGCAGCTCATCAGCGAGATCGTCCGGAATGGATCGGGGTGCCAGCACGGCCGGCTTCTGCCGCAACGGCGCGCGGCGCAATCTCGGAGTCACCTCCATCGGACTGCGATGCGCCAGGCGGGCCCGGCGGCTCAGGCTTTCCGGGACAGGGTTCGTTACCGGTCCGCGGCCGAACCGTGCATGGAAGGCATAAAAGGAGGCGAGGACAGCCAACTCGTGATTAATCGTCGCGGGGGCATACCCTTCGGGCAGCGGCCGCTTCCCAGTCCGCGGATTCATCCCCCGCGCCCCACTCCCCCGCCTCTGAGGATTCACCGCCGACCGCATCCAGCCGACCATGACTTCGACCTCCAGCCGGTCCACTTGATCCCAAGGAAGGCCGAGCAGTTGCAACACCCGCCACCAGCGCAACAGGTCATTGCCATACGAGCGCACCGTCAGCGCGCTCATGTCAGTCAGCACGAGATCGCCTAGGAACGCGGAAAACACCTCGATCTCACGCTCCATGTCATCGACGACAACGTACGGCAGCAGACCTGCCGCATTTCGACGGACCGCGCCGATGCGCGGCAACCCGACCTTTCCCTCGATCAACTTCAGCCGCATTTCGTCCACGATGACCTCCTCCTTTGGAGGCTGCAGCTCAGCCTCTAAAGTTCAGTCAACAGGACTGACTGCATCAGCTTGTTGTTCTCGATCAGGGTTTTCCGTTCGGCCTTCTGCTCGTCGGTCATGGGGCCTTTCGGGGCCGATGAGGTGCCGTAGCCGCTGTAGTAGCGGAGGGTGAAGCCCAGGTCTTTCCAGCCGGTGACGACGGCGACGGTGGAGGGTTCGCCGCGATAGCCCGTCTCGATGTAGACCGCGTTACCGTCCTCGTCGGTGGCCGGTTCCGCGTCGGCCCTTTTCAGGGACGTGACGCGGAGGGTTTCGCTGTCCTCCCCGTACCCGCATTCGGGAACAACGATGGTTCCGGCTGCTTCCAGTTCTGCGGTGAGGGCTGCCAGCGCGGCGGCGCGGTCGCGCTTGTCGCGCAGCTGCTGGGTGACGTGCAGGAGCATGTCGGGTTCGTCCATGATGACGGACTCGAGTTCGGCCGTTGCTTCCTCGTCGTCCTCAAACTCAGCGAGAATGAGGGCTTCTTCGATGGTGTATCCCTTGCCCAGGGCGGCGGCCCCGGTCTCGGTGGACTTGGCTTTGAGGGCGGACTCGACGGTGGTCTTGGTCCGTCCGGTCTTCTTGGCGATCGCGGCCGCCGAAACACCGATCAGGGACAGCTGGTGGTAGGCGTCGGCCTCGTCGGCCTCGGTCAGTTCGGCGCGCTGGATGTTCTCTACCACCTGTGTGACGATGCGTTCGGCTTCCTCGGGGGACTCGATGATCATTACCGGGATCAGGGGCCGCCCTGCCTCGACTGCGGCGCGAGTACGGCGCTGGCCCATCAGGACGTGCACGGTGCCGTCATCCTTGCGGTGGGCGATTACCGGTTCCATCACGCCGTGTTCCTTGATGCTGGCGATGAAATCGGCGGTCAGGGCGACGTCTTTCCGGACGTTGATGTCAACGGTCAGGTTTGCCGGGTCGAGCATTTCGAGCGTGGGTGTTGCGGTCATGTTTTTTGCCTTTGCAGAGACGTTGGGTGGTGGGGCGATCAAGACGACGGCCAGCTTCCCCTCCCTCCCCGACGCTTCTATGTCTGTCAAGCGGGTGGAATGGGTGCGGGCGTGGACCCTGTTGTCGCCTGGGGCGGCTTTGGTGACCGGCCAGCTTCCCTTCCCCCACCGTTGTTTTGGCTGCTGGCGAAGCTTGCGGCGCTGTGGCCGACGGAGGCCTGTCTACCCGCTGGGCAAGGGGTGGGAAATTCCCGGAGGAAACCAGCGACGAAGGAGCGCCGCAGGGACATTTCCTGCACCGCAGGCCCCGACGATGGAGGGGCTAGACGGGCCGGAGCGGACACGTACAATCCGTCAGGACAGCAGCCAAAATGTCGAAGACAAGACAAGACAAGACAAGACAGGGTCAGGGGCGGCGGAGCTTTGCGGAGCCGGCACTGGCCCCACAGCCGGCCGCGCCAGCGGACGCCCGTTCTGATCTTTGGTCCCTTAGGCTGGGGCCATGAACAACACCAGAAGAGCAACGCTCATTTGGTCGCTGGGGGCAGTTGTTTTCTCTCTCATCGGCGTATACATCGCACTCAGTTCCAACGGGGCTTGGTACTCCGTCGTTTCGGCAGTCATTCTGCTTCTCGCGGGAGTCACTTTTGCGGCTCGTGCGGTTTTGTCCCTCCGCGCATCTGGTACGTAGCCCAACACGGGACACCGGCTTTAGCAGTAGACGCGAACTGATGACAGCCAAACAAGCTACCATTCACGGGCGGAGGCCGCCGACCGGGAGGTCCATGAAGATCGTGGCGGTGGTGTTCAGTGTTGCAGCGGGCACCTCGGTGGTGTTGGTGGCCGTGGACCTGATCATTGGTCGGCCTGCTGCCGGCGATATCTATATTGCGGTGCTTAACAGTGCTGTGGCCGCCGTTTGCTGGTGGATGGCTTCTGCAAGTCGGCGCGCCTAAGGAATCCGTCAGGACAGCAGCAAAACAGAAAAGCGCTTCTGCAGCCCGAGCGGAGCGAGGTCCTTTAGCGGTTAAAGGGGCTGAGGCCGGCCCCTTGGGGCCGGCCTCAGTTTTTCCCTCAGCAAAAGGAAAACCAGTGCTGCAGCGTCATTGCTGCATGAAGTTATAGATCCAGCGGGGATTTCTCCCAGGAGATATCAACGATGGGGGCGCCTGGCTGCGGCATGGTCAACATCGAGAGCTCAAGAACGTCCTGGGCGTGGGTGGCATCGGCGGGTGCGGCGTCGTCGTCCGTGAGGATGTACTCGTGGCTCATGTGCTGCCCCCAGGCT
>NZ_JARVSF010000002.1 GCF_030209355.1 Pseudarthrobacter sp. fls2-241-R2A-127 | reverse complement strand
GCTTTACTTTAAAAGGCTTCTCACCCGTCCTACGCAATAGGACTTACTCATCTAGCGGCCCGGGAGGACGCGCCATGTGCCGATTGTTCGGGCTGCACGCCGGTCCGCGGACCGTCCGGGCGACATTTTGGCTGCTGGATGCCCCGGACAGCCTCACCGAGCAAAGCCGCCGCGAGCCCGATGGAGCCGGCATCGGGACCTTCGACGCTGATGGCCGGGCCAGGCTGACCAAAAGGCCGCTGGCCGCCTGGGAGGACCACACGTTTGCCCGCGAGGCACGGGAACTGCGGAGCACCACCTTCCTGGCCCACGTCAGGTACGCGAGCACCGGTGCGCGAACCGTGGTGAACACGCACCCGTTCATGCAGGACGGGCGGGTCTTTGCCCATAACGGTGCCTTCGCCGGCATCGACCGCCTTGACCACCACCTCACCGATCTGGGGGTTGCGGACCTGGTGCAGGGCCAGACGGACAGTGAGCGGCTGTTCGCCCTCATCACGGCCCATACCCGCGGGGCGGGCGGCGACCTCGGGGAGGGCATCGTCCGGTCCGTCGAGTGGATCTCGGCGGAGCTGCCGGTCTACAGCCTGAACCTCATCATCACCACTGCCACCGACCTCTGGGCGCTCCGGTACCCGGCCAGCCACGAGTTGTACATCCTGGAAAGGAACCCTGCCGCCGAACCGGCCCCAGCGGCCCCGCTGGACGCCAGAAGCCCGCGGATCCACTCCCGCAGCACGGATCTGTCCCTGTCGCCGCACGTCCTGTTCGCCACCGAGCCCATGGACGACAACCCGCGCTGGCGCGCCCTGGCGCCCGGGGAGCTGGTCCATGTGGGTCCGTCGCTGGCGATAACGGCCACTTTCCCGTTTCCGGAACATCCAGCGCACCTGCTGACCCTGGCCGATCTTGAACCATCGGCTGCAGCGTCCCAAAAGCCGTGATGGCAGCCGCTGCCGCGGCCCGGCCACTCCCGTGGTTTCGGGCCGGAGGACAACACGCGGGCCTGATTCCACGGAATGTCAGACCCCGGTTGCACACTGGATTTATGGAGAACCAAACCGTTCAGGAATTTCACGTCACCTACTTCGACGCCGACTGTGGCCGTGCCCGCGCCGAGGTTTTCGACACCTTGGTCGAGGCGGAGCGTTTCGCCAGCAGGCAGTGCACGGGCGAGGACAGCTGGGTCGTGGTGGACGCCGTGAGCGTGCAGCCGGTCAGAATCGCTGCCTGACCGGCCGGAACAGGAACACGCAGCGCGGGGGCGCCCGGCCGCGTTAAAGGCGTCAGCCCGCGCTGCCTGGCGGTTGCCGGCAGCACGGGCTGACGTTGGATTGGCGGGAGTCCACCGGCCGGGTGAGGCCGTGGGCCGCCGTCGCGGAATAGTGGAACCGCGGGCTTACTGGAAGTCGGAAACGGCAGGATCGGGTCCGATGCGGCCCTCGCCGCCGGCGGTCCGGTCCAGGGCGTTGATCGCCTCGACGTCATCGGCGTCCAGGGAGACCTCAAGGGCTGCGAAGTTCTCCTTGATGCGGGACTCGGTTACCGACTTGGGGATGACCACGTTGCCGATCGCAAGGTGCCAGGCGATGACAACCTGCGCCGGTGTGGCCTGGTGCTTGGCCGCGATGGACGCCACGGCGGGGTCCTCCAGCAGCTCGCCGCCCTGGCCCAGCGGGGACCAGGCCTGGGTCAGGATGCCCTTGTCAGCTCCAAACGCCCTCAGTTCACGCTGGCTGAAGTAGGGGTGCAGTTCGATCTGGTGGATGGCCGGAACCACTCCTGTTTCGTCGATCAGGCGCTGCAGGCCTTCTGCCGTGAAATTGGAGACACCGATGGACTTGACGCGCCCGCGCTTTTGCAGCTCGATCAGCGCCTTCCAGGTATCGACATACTTGTCCTGCTTGGGCTGCATCCAGTGGATGAGGTACAGGTCCAGGGTTTCGAGGCCAAGGCGGTCCATGGACTCCTCGAAGGCGGCGAGGGTCGACTCGTATCCTTGGTCCGCGTTCCACAGCTTGGTGGTAACGAAAATCTGCTCGGGCGAGAGGCCGGAGCCGGCAATGGCGCGGCCCACGCCTGCCTCGTTGCCGTAGATCTTTGCCGTGTCAATGTGGCGGAAGCCGGCTTCGAACGCCTGGCGGACAACCTTTTCAGCCACATCGTCCTCAACCTGCCACACACCGTAGCCGAGCTGGGGGATCGTGTTTCCGTCGTTGAAAGTCAAGGTAGGTGAAAGAGTCATAAGTGCATCCTGCCAAAACCCGGGAGCCCAACGCTGCGAAATCGGGCTCTGTCAGCCAGACGCTTAACTGAAAAGTAGGCTTCCAAATTGGGAATATTCCTGGGCACCCGCCCGGCCTATCCCCCGTGAAGCTGCCGCTCGGCGTCGTCCACCTGCTGGAAGACCGCTTCGGCGCGGCGGTGGACGGACGCGGCGCCCACCGGCACCGGCCCCACGGCGAGCCGAAGCATAGCCGCAGCTTCCGCCGTGGTTGCCAGTGAATTTCCTGCCTTTGACAGGGACCTGTGGACGTTGGACAGTGCGGCGGGAATGTCCAGGCCGTCGCTGGGAGCACGCCGCTGCGCTTCCACGCAGACTGCCCTGACACGCGGCAGCAGCGCAGCGAGCTGGTTGGCAATCTCCACCAGCTCGCCGTACAGCTGGTCGTCCTCCACCCCCTCCAGCACCTGGTGGAAGCGGTCCAAACCCCGGTGAAAGCGGTCGTGCGCACGGCGCCACAACCCCTTGCCAAGTTCGGCATCATCTTTGCGCCCCTGCCTGGCGGCGCTGAAAAAGCCCAAGCGGAGCCTACAGGTACTGCCCGGGACCGTGGTCCGGGTCGTCACGCTGGTTGGGCGCGCCCTGCGCGGGCGGGCGTGCCCCGGCCGGCGCCCGCTGGGGCTCACCGTTTTCACCGATGACGACGCCGGGCGCAATCATGGTGCCAGGCGGCAGTTGGCGAAGCTGCAGCTGTGCCGCAGCGTGTTCCCGGGCAGCGTTCTGCGCTGCGATGGCCGTCTGGATGCCATGGAACAGGCCTTCCAGCCAGCCCACCAGCTGGGCCTGGGCGATGCGGAGTTCAGCATCCGAGGGGGTGACATTGTCGGAGAACGGCAGGTTGATCCTGTCCAGTTCAGCCACCAGCTCGGGGGCAAGGCCGTCCTCGAGTTCCTTGATGGAACGCTTATGGATGGCGGCCAGCCGCCCCCTCGCGGCCTCGTCCAGGGGTGCGGACTTCACCTCTTCCAGCAACTGCCTGATCATGGTGCCGATCCGCATCACCTTGGCCGGCTCGTCAACAAGGTCGTGCAGGCTGCTGCGCTGCGGCCTTCCGTCCGTTCCCAGCGGTGCCTGGAGCGGCGACGGGTCGTCCTCAACGGGGGTGCCTTCTACCGGGAGGTCCTCAGCTGCCTGAGTGTCATTGGGATCGCTCATGCGTTCATACTCTCATGCGCCATCGGGCCCGGTGCCACCCCAGGAACGCCTCGTGCGCCTTGTCCGCTGCGGGCTCAATCAGCAGCACCTGCCTTGCGGGTTGCTGTCCTGGCGGTCCGTACGGTCCCGCCAGAATTCCCGCTCGCTGAGCGGTGCTTCCTGTTGCCCGGAGGCCCTGTGGTGCTCAAGGTACTTGGCGTAGGCATCCGCGCCCATGACACCGCCCAGGTAGCGCGCAAACCCGCGGAAGCCATTGGCCACCGCGGTGATGCCTGTGCTCATCAGTGTCCGGCCCGTTCCATGCGGGCGTCGGCGGGCACCTTGTCCCACTCCGCGCCCAGCACGCGCTCGGCAGCCGTCGGGACCAGGCCGGCGGGAGCGAACACCCGGGAGGGCACTGCGGGGTCTTCGTTGTCCGTGGTGGCCGTCCCGGAGGCACGGTCACGGAACGCCTTGGCCGTAGCGAGTACCGCCGTGGCGATCACGATGATGCTCAGCACCACGAAGATCACTGACAACCAGCCCTGGATGGCGGTGTTGCGGACCACGGCCTCCATGGCAGCCACGGTCTTGGCCGTGCCAAACTCGGTCTTGCCGTCCGCGAGCGCCTTGCTGAACGCCGCATTGTTGGCGAAGTACCCCACGGCCGGAACGGGCGAGAAGATCTTCTGGTAGCTCGCGGTAATGGTGACCACCGCGGCGAAGGCCAGCGGCAGGGCAACGATCCAGAGGTATTTGAAGGTTCCGCGTTTGGCGACGATGGCCAGGACCACGGCCAGCGCGATGGCGGCGAGCAACTGGTTGGCGATGCCGAACAGCGGGAACAGCGTGTTGATGCCGCCGAGCGGATCGGTGACGCCCATCAGCAGCACGGCACCCCACGCCGCGACCATGATGGCGGTGCAGAGCCAGGCGCCCGGCCGCCAGGAGGCTTCCTTGAACTTGGGGACGAAGTTGCCGATCGAGTCCTGCAGCATGAACCGGGCCACCCGGGTTCCGGCGTCAACGGCGGTGAGGATGAATAGTGCCTCGAACATGATGGCGAAGTGGTACCAGAAGCCCATCATGGCCGTCCCGCCCACGAACTGGTGCATGATGTGCGCCAGGCCCACGGCCAGCGTGGGTGCACCGCCGGTGCGGGACACAATGCTCTGCTCCCCCACGTTCGCGGCCGTTTCGCTAAGCAGGCCCGGGGTGATGTTCACGCCGCTGAGGCCCAGGCTGTTGACCCACGCGGCTGCCGTCTCCGCGGTTCCGCCGGTAAGCGCCGCGGGGGCGTTCATGGCGAAGTACAGGCCACGGTCGATCGAGATGGCCGCAACGAGCGCCATGATGGCCACGAAGGATTCCATCAGCATGCCGCCGTAGCCGATGTACCGGGCCTGCCGTTCCTTTTCAATCAGTTTGGGGGTGGTGCCGGAGGAGATCAGGGCATGGAATCCGGAGAGCGCGCCGCAGGCGATGGTGACGAACAGGAAGGGGAACAGGGCGCCGGAGAACACGGGCCCGTTCTCACGGCCGGCGAATTCACTGAAGGCCGGGACGGTAATTTCAGGCCGGACCACCACTATGGCCAGCGCGAGCATCACGATCACACCGATCTTCATGAAGGTGGAGAGGTAGTCGCGCGGGGCCAGGAGCAGCCACACCGGCAGGATGGCGGCAATGAAGCCGTAAATGATCAGGCCCCAGGCGATGGTCACCTTGTCCAGGTGGAAGAACGCGGCGCCCCACTCGGTACCGGCCACCGCGCCGCCGCCGATGATGGCTGCCATCAGCAGGACGAAACCAATGATGGAGACTTCCATGACCTTGCCGGGGCGCAGGTAGCGGAGGTAGACACCCATGAACAGGGCAATCGGGATGGTCATGCCGACGGAGAACACACCCCACGGGCTTTCGCCCAGGGCATTGACGACGACGAGCGCCAGGATGGCCACGATGATCACCATGATCAGCAAGGTGGCAATGAGGGCGGCCGTGCCGCCGATGACGCCCAGTTCCTCGCGCGCCATCTGGCCGAGCGAGCGGCCGCCGCGGCGCATGGAGAAGAACATGACCAGGTAGTCCTGGACGGCGCCGGCGAGGACTACGCCGACAATGATCCAGATGGTGCCGGGGAGGTAACCCATCTGGGCGGCGATGACAGGACCTACCAGCGGGCCGGCGCCGGCGATGGCAGCGAAGTGGTGGCCGAAAAGTACATTGCGGTCGGTGCGGACGTAGTCCTTGCCGTCGGCCTTGTACTCGGCCGGGGTGGCACGGTGGTCGTCCGGCTTGGTGATGTATCGCTCGATCACCTTGGAGTAGAAGCGGTAGCCGATCAGGTAGGTGCACACTGAAGCGAAGACGAACCAGATGGCGTTGACGGTTTCACCGCGGACAATGGCCAGCATGAACCAGGCGACGCCGCCCAGCAGGGCGATCGCCACCCACATTGCGATCTTTGCGGGGGTCCATTTCCGGTCTTCGGCCTCGAGCGTTGCCTGGTCCACGGCGGGCGGCGGGAGATCCGGGTCTGTCGCCAGCCCGCCCTCCGCCCGGGTACCGTCCTTCCGCTGGTCCGGTATTCCGGCCATGTCTCCTCCTTGAGAGTGTTCCCGCTTCTGCTACCCGGCACCCTACCAATGCCCCGGCGGGCAGGGACGGCGGTGCACGGTGCGGCTCGGGACTGTGCGGTGAGCGGCGGCGAACCGGCGACGAACGAGCGGGAAACAGGTACGGAGGCATGCGGCGGAAGGCCGCGGAATCCGGTTCCTACCCCAGGGCGCGCCGTGACATGGGCAGCCGGGAACGAGTGAGGGCCCAGGCGAGGGCAGCACCGGTCAACGGCACCGCCGCCACCAGGACGGACAGGGGCAGCCACGGGATCTCGACGGCGGTCCGCAGGTCCGTGGAGAGCACCAGGAGGAGGGCGGGAACGGTTCCTGCCAGCGTTCCCAGCACCGCCCCGACGCCGCTGGTGAACAGGGCCTGGGCCCCGGCCAGGGCCTTTCGCAACCTCGGCGCGGCGCCCACCCCGGCCAGCGTTGCATGGTCTGTTCGGGCGTCCGCCAGCGACAGGCCGGTGGTAATGCCCGCGGCGCTGAAGGTTATGAGTGCACTAACCACGACAATGATCCAGGTGGTCCACTGGCCGCCCTGGGAGATACCCGGTTCCGCCCGGAAGGTTATTCCCGGTAACCCGTAGACCGATGCCGCCGCGGCGGATGCGGCGTCCGTTTCCGCTTCGGACGGGGCGCCGGCCAATTGGACCAGCAGGGCCGCTGGTTCCGGGTGCAACTCAAGCCGCTGCGCCGTTTCGGGTGACACGACGCCGTAGTAGGGGACGGGAACCAAGGGCTCGAGCACTGCCGCGGCGAGCGGCGTGCTGCTGACCGTAGCGGGGACCGCGCCTGGCCCTTGAACCGCCGCCTCATGGGTCCTAACGTCCTGTGCCTGCAGCAGCACGTTCCCATCGCTGACGAACACCGGATTGGTCACCACCATCCCGCCGGCGTTCAGCACGGCCATGGCCTCCGGGGTGGCGTCCCGGCCCAGCACGGCGCGAATGTCGTCTTCGCCTCCCACCAGGACTGTCCCGTCGTAGGTCGACCGAAGGGTCATCGAACCGCGGCACCGCCAGTCACCCGGATCCGCCAGCCTCCCCTGCGGGGTTCGCGGACACGCGTTGGCTTCGGGCAGGGCGAGCGAGTACTGCAGGCAGTTGGACGAGGACGTCCGGGGCCGCAACCCAGGGTCGGACTGACCGTCCGCACAGGTGCGGGTGCTTTCCGGGGCGGTGATGGGATGGGTCCATTCGACCGTGCCCAAGGCGCCGGCCACGGCAGCGGAAAGTGCGGAGGCGTCCACGTGCACCGGCGGTTGCCTGCTGCCACCGGCGCCCATCGGCGGATCCACCACCAGCGGCAGGGAGGCCTGGTTCTCCAGTCCGCCCCACCAGTGCGATTGCCGCAGCCCCGCCTGCTGGCTGGCCGAGAGCACCATCGCGGCACTGGCCAGCGCCGCGGCTGCCAGGACCGCGGCGACCGCGGGGACGCTCCGTCCCCGGTTCCTGGCCGAGTCCCGTGCCGCCATCCGGAAGGACAGTGTCATCCACCGGGTGCGGGACGTCAGGCGGAGGACCAGCCAGCCGGTGACCATGACCAGGCCGGCAACGCCAAACACGGCACCGAGGATCAGGAGAGTGACCACCAGCGGCAGCTTGGCGGCCCGCTGGTCGGGATCGGTGGTGGACGTGCCCAGCACCCAGCCGGCCAGCAGGAGCACCGCCGCAGCCACCAGGGCCACGGCACCTGCAACAGTGGACCGCCGCGTCTTCGGAGCCGGTGCCCGCCCCGATTTCAACGCGCCAAGTACCGCCTGGCGTGACACCTGCCGGGCCGGCACCATGGCGGCGAGGACGCAGGCCGCCAGGCCCATGGCAGCAGCGGCCAGGGTCATGGGGACGTCCGGGTGCACGCCCGCCAGCCGGACGGATCCGGTCAGTCGGACCAGATGGACGACGACGGCAGCGGCCCCCAGCCCCACCGCGGCTCCCGCGGCAACAGCGATGCCGCCAAGCCACAGTCCGGCCGCCGTGACCACCGCGCGGATGGTGGTGCTTTCCGCCCCTGACGAAGCCAGGAGCGCCAGTTCGCGCACCTGCTGCTTGGCACCGACGGCGAACGCTGCGCCGGCGAGCAGGCCCACCTCCAGGAGTGCGAGCGCGCCGACCAGGCCGAAGGTGGCGTAGACGGCCATCAAGGCGGAAGAGTCGTCGCGGGGCTGCGAACCCGGGACGACGCGCTGATCGAGTGGCGGCGGGTCCAGGACCACGCTGCGTGACAGCACGGCCACGCCCTTGCTGTTGGCGTCCTTGATGTAATCCCATGTCACAGGCTCAGGGCCCACCAGGTAATACGAAACTGACAGATGGGCCTGCGGTCCGGGGGCGAGGTTCGCCGGCACCTGGTTCGACTGCAGGTACAGGAAACTGTTGCCGTCAGCCGAGCCGGCGTCGCGGATGGTGCCCACCGGGACGAAGGTTCCTGCCGACGTCGTGATTTCCTGGCCGAAGGTGAGGTGGAAGCGGGCCATGAGCCCGGGTGAGGCGAGGACCTCCGCCCCGCCGTGCGGGGGCCGGCCGTCCAGGAGCGTGAACTTGCCGGCGAAGGCCGGATTGAGTGCGTCCACCTCCCTGCCCTGCAGTGCTACCAGGGCTGCCCCAACCCCGGTGGTCAGCTGCAGCTGGCGCTGTGGCAGGACTTGATAGCCGGCGGGAAGGACATCGCGGGGGTCGGCCGGCTTGAAATCCGGGTCGTAGCGGCCGGTGCTGGAGGCCACCATGGCGTCGTTGAGCGGGTCCTGGAGCGAATCCGAGCTTGGGACCGGCAGGGCGCTGAACCGGGCCTGGGTGCCGCCGAGTTCGTAGTCCACGATTTCCGCTGGCGTCCGCTGGGAGCTCTGGTAGAGGGTGGCGGCGCCGGTCATCCCGGCCACCGGCACCATGATCAGCAGGATGATCAGGAGTGACCGCCCCTTGTGGCGGCCGATGTCGCGGCGCGCCAGCCGCAGGGCAACCCGAAGGCTGCTCCGCCGCCCACTAGGCGCCGGAGCCAGGTCCAGCGGCATCAGAGTCCGGCCTGGGTGAGGAGCATTGTGGGGTCGTGCATGGCGGCGGCCTGGTCGATGATCCGGCCATCCCGGAGGAAGACCACCCTGTCAGCCCAGGCGGCATGCCGCGCCTCATGGGTGACAAGCATGACGGCGGCGCCGGCGTCGGCGCGGGACCGCAAGACCTCCATGACCCCCTGGCCGGTGGTGGAGTCGAGGGCGCCGGTGGGCTCGTCGGCCAGGATCAGCCGGCGTTGGCCAACGATGGCCCGGGCGATGGCCACCCGCTGCTGCTGGCCGCCCGACATCTGGTCCATGAACCGGTCCGCGAGCTCTGGAATGCCTACCTGCCGGAGCGCGTCAGCTGCCTGCCGGTGCGCCTTCCGGGCCGGGACCCCGTCCAGTTCCAGGGGCAGCGCCACATTCTCCCCGGCGGTCAGCGTGGGAACGAGGTTGAAGTCCTGGAACACGTAACCCACCGCGCGCCGGCGCAGCCGGGCCAGCTCGTTCAGGCCCAGCCCCGCCAGCGGTGTGGATTCCACGAAGACAGCGCCCGACGTCGGGCGGTCCAGGCCACCGGCGAGCGCCAGCAGGGAGGACTTGCCGGAGCCCGAGGGGCCCATAACGGCGACGAACTCCCCCGCGTCGATGGTGAGGTCGACATCGCGAAGGGCAGCGACCGCCGTCGCGCCCTCGCCGAAGGTCCTGCCGACTTTCGCGAGCTCGAGGACCTGTTGCGGCCCCTGCACGCTCACCGGCGGATATCCGCGTTCAGCGGGGCATCTTCCATGGCCCCGTTGGGCGTCTTCCGGGCGCCGGCCGCAGCGGCGGACTGCGCCTGCTGGACCATCCTGGCCTCGCAGAGGTCCAGCCAGCGGACCTCCGCTTCGGTTTGGAAGATGAGCGAGTCAAGCACCAGCAGCCAAGCGGTGTCCGCCGCACGCTGGTTCGCCGCGGTGTCGCGGCGGGCCTTGGTGTAATCCTGCAGGGCCCTGATGGAAGCCACGCGCTGGGCCTGGATGATGGCCTGGACGTCGACGCCGGGCAGCGTCACGGCGAGCGCCAGCTTGATGGCCAGCTCGTTGCGGGGCGGGTTGTTGCGCTCGACGGGCGCGGCGAACCAGCTCCGGACCTCGGCCTGGCCGGCCGGAGTGATGCTGTACACCACGTGGCCCTCGCCGTCGTCGCCGTCCCTGGCCACCAGTGCATCGCGTTCCAGCCGGTCCAGCGTGGTGTACACCTGCCCGATATTCAAGGGCCAGGTGGCTCCGGTGCGGTTCTCGAACTCGACCCGCAGCTGGTAGCCGTAGCGCGGCTGGTCCTGCAGCAAGGCGAGAAGGCTGTGGCGTATGGACATTGTGCTCCCCCGGGCTGGTGTCTACCGGTATGCACGAGCCCCCAAGACTCGTGCATACCGCGTATGGACAACAGTAATGGGCGGTCCGGTCCATGGCAATACTGAGTATCTAGGTCCTACATGACCAGGAGGACCTTGCCCACATGGTCCCCGCTGTCGAAGTACCGGTGCGCCTCGCTGACCTGATCCAGCGGGAAGGTCTTGGCGACGAGCGGGCGGATCCTGCCATCGACGATCAGCGGCCACACCGCCTCCCGGACGGCGCTCATAATGGCCCCCTTCTCTGCCACAGGCCGTGGCCGCAGGGCCGTGGCCACCACGGCCGCGCGCTTCTTCAACAGCAGCCCCAAATCCAGCTCCCCCTTGGTGCCACCCTGCAGGCCGATCACCACCAGCCGCCCATAGTCGGCCAGGGCATCCACATTCTGGGGAAGGTACTTGGCCCCCACGACGTCAAGGATGACATCGGCGCCCTTGCCGTCATTTTGGCGGCGGAGGCTCTCCGGAAAGTCCTCTTCCTTATAGTTGATGGCAATGTCTGCGCCGAGGAACGCCTTGGCGGTGCCCACTTTCTCGTCCGTGCCTGCCGTGGCTGCAACCCGGGCGCCAAACGCCTTGGCCAGCTGGATGGCCATGGTGCCGATTCCGCCCGTGGCGCCGTGGATCAGGACGGTCTCGCCCGGCTGCAGCTGCGCCGTCATGACCAGGTTGGAGTACACCGTCGCCGCCACCTCGGGCAGGGACGCCGCTGTGACCAGGTCAACGCCTTCGGGTACCCGCAGCACCTGTTCAGCAGGGACCGCCACCTGCTGGGCGTAGCCGCCGCCGGCCAGCAGGGCCACGACCTTATCCCCCACCGAGAAGGGCTTGCTGACGCCGGGGCCGAAACCCGCGATCCGGCCGGATACTTCCAGCCCGGGGACTTCGGAGGCACCGGGAGGGGGCGGGTAGAAGCCGCGGCGCTGCTGGACGTCGGCCCGGTTCAGGCCGGCAGCCACCACATCGATCAGCACTTCGCCCTGGCCCGGCACCGGGGCGTCCACGTCGCGGACTTCCAGCACCTCCGGGCCGCCCGGTTCCGAAATGTAGACGGCTTTCATGGACTTTCTCCCGTTCCTGATTCAAATCCTGGCTGCAACCAGTGTGCACCGGGCTCCTGCCCGCGGCCTGTTTTGTTGCAGGCAAGTGCCTATGAAACACTACTAGCTGAGGAAGGTTGTCCGAGCGGCCGAAGGAGCTGGTCTTGAAAACCAGTGTGCGGTAACCCCGTACCAAGAGTTCGAATCTCTTACCTTCCGCAAGGGAACCCCTGGCAGCCGGTACCGGCCGCCAGGGGTTTTTTGCTTTAAGCTCCCGGCCCGGCCGTGTTGCGGATACGTAAATTCTTTGGATAAAGCCCCCTCCAACACCTGAACGCGATGCTACTGGCGGGTATCGTTTGTGACTGCCGGCACACCACTGGGTTGCCGGCGAGCATCATTCCCGCCACCAGCATCTCCGGAACGGGCTTGGGGAAAAGCCCGGGCCGGACGGCGGGGCGCTCCGCTGGGGACCGCCCCGCCGAATGCACGCGCCAGCAACCTTGCGTTCATTCGGTGCTGTTGTCATGTGCCTGGACAACCATCCGGCCAGGCACAATCCTGCCCAGTCCGATCCATGAAGCATGGACGCACCCACCGGGCCACCCACCCGGTACTCCTCAATGAAAGTAAGAGCGGATGCATCAAACACCCTGGAAGTTAGCGCTCGGCGCAGCACTGTCAGCGGGGCTCATCGCAGCCCCGCTGGCCGCTGTTCCGGCGGCCGCGGAGGTCTCAACCGCCGGCACATCCCCCGTTGTCATCAACGAGGCCTACCTGAGCGGCGGCAGCAGCGGCGCCGCCTACAAGAACAAGTTCGTGGAGCTGTACAACAGCTCCGACACTCCCGTCTCCCTGAACGGCTGGTCGGTCCAGTACCGCCCCGCCACCGGCACTGCGGCTCCCACTGCAGTCGCCGCGTTGACGGGGTCCATTCCCGCAAAGGGCTACTTCCTGGTGCAGGGCGGGAGCAACGGCACCAACGGCGCCGACCTGCCCGCACCGGACCTCGTGACCGGGGCGCTCAACTTCGGCGGCAGCGGAGGCACCATTGTGCTCGCCAAGCAGCCCACCGCCGTCGGGCTTTCCACCGGCTCGGTAGTGGAGCCCGCGGGCGTGGCCGACCTCCTGGGCTACGGCACCTCCAACACCTTTGAGACCAAAGCCGCCGCGGCACCTGCTTCCAATAAGGATGTGAAGAGCCTGAACCGGACCGGCGGCGCGGACAGCAACAGCAACGCCGCAGACTTCACGCTCAGCGCCACGCTCACCCCCACGTCTTCCGGCGGCACCGCCGTGGACCCGGCCCCGGCGCCGGACCCCGTCGCCAAGACGATCGCCGAGATCCAGGGCACCGGCGCCGAAAGCCCGCTGGCAGGAGCGGCCGTCACCACCAAGGGAAAGGTCACCGCAGCCTTTCCCACCGGCGGATTGAACGGCTACTACCTCCAGACTCCCGGCACCGGCGGTGACCTGAACGCCACCAACCACGCCGCCTCCGACGGCATCTTCGTCTACTCCCCCGCCACGGTGGGATCGGTCCAGGCCGGAGACTACGTCCAGGTCACCGGCACGGTAGCCGAGTTCTACGGCATGACCCAGCTGAACGTCACGGCGGCAGCAAGCCTCACCAAGCTCTCCGAAGCCGCACCCGAGGTCAAGCCCACTGTCTTCACGCTCCCGGCCGGCGAGGCCTTCCGCGAGTCGCTGGAAGGCATGCTGCTGGCGCCACAGGGGCCCATGACGGTCAGTGACAATTACAGCCTGAACCAGTACGGCGAGATCGGCCTGGCCGGCGGCACCACCGCCCTGGAGCAGCCCACCGCCGTGGCGCCCTACGGCTCGGCTGAGTACGCCGCCGTAGTGGCTGGGAACGCAGCCCGCGGCATCAAGCTCGACGACGGGTCCAGCACCAACTTCCTCAAGGACGCCTCCACCAAAGCGGAGGTGCTGCCCTACCTCACCACCTCAGATCCGGTCCGGGTGGGCTCCCCGGTCAGCTTCACCACCAACGTGGTCCTCGGCTACGCCAACAATGCCTGGAAGTTCCAGCCGCTGACCCACCTGACGGCGGCCAACAAAGCCACCGTCCAGCCGGCAAGCTTCGGCGCCACCCGCGCCGATGCCCCCGCGGCGGTGGGCGGCAGCCTCAAGCTCGCCTCCTTCAACGTGCTGAACTACTTCCCCACCACCGGCGACCAGGTGGCCGGCTGCACGTTCTACAAAGACCGGGTCGGCAACCCGATCACCGTCCAGGGCGGCTGCAACGTCCGCGGCGCCGCCAACGCCGAGAACTTCAAGCGACAGCAGGACAAGATTGTCGCCGCCATCTCCAAGTCCGGCGCCGACGTCGTCACCCTGATGGAGGTGGAGAACTCTGCCCAGTTCGGCAAGAACCGGGATGACGCCCTGGCCAAGCTCGTGGAGGCACTCAACATCCCCACCCCCGGTATCTGGGACTACGTCCGCACCCCCGCCAATGCGCCCCCGCTGTCCGACGAGGACATGATCCGCACCGCGTTCATCTTCAAAAAGGCCGCCGCCGAACCGGTGGGCGAGTCCATCATCCACAACGACACTGTGGCCTTCGCCAGCGCCCGCAAGCCGCTGGCCCAGGTCTTCAAGCCGGCCGGCGCCCCTGATGACAAGAAGTTCATCGCGATCGCCAACCACTTCAAGTCCAAGGGCTCAGCAGCCACTCCTGACGACACCGACAAGGGCCAAGGCAACTCCAACCTCGCCCGCACCGCCCAGGCGCAGTCCCTGCTGGCCTTCGCCGACGAGCTGCAGAAGTCCAAGGGCACGGACAAGGTCTTCCTGATCGGCGACTTCAACTCCTACGCCAAGGAGGACCCGATCAACGTCCTCACCGGCGCCGGGTACGTCAACCAGGACGAGAAGGCCAGGAACGCCGACGGCTCCGCCAAGCACTCCTACCTCTTCGGCGGCCTGGTGGGCTCCCTGGACCACATCCTCGCCTCCCCGGCGGCCAACGCAGCCGTCACCGGCGCGGACATCTGGAACATTAACTCGGTGGAATCCGTGGCGCTGGAATACAGCCGCTACAACAACAACGTCACCGACTACTACGCCCCGGACCAGTTCCGCGCCAGCGACCACGACCCCGTGCTGGTTGGCCTGGACCTGAACGCGGGCACGGCCCTTCCGGCCAGCGTCGACCTGAACCTGCTGGGGATCAACGACTTCCACGGCCGGATCGACTCCAACACCGTGCAGTTCGCCGGCACCATCGAGAAGCTCCGCGCTGCCGCCGCCCCCGGCGTCACCGCATTCCTCTCCGCCGGCGACAACATCGGCGCCTCCCTGTTCGCCTCCGCGGTGGCCAAGGACCAGCCGACCATCGACGTGCTCAACAGCCTGGAACTGCGCACCTCGGCCGTGGGCAACCACGAGTTCGACGGCGGCTGGGCCGACCTGCGTGACCGCGTCATCGCTGGCGGCGCCAACGCCAAGTTCCCGTACCTGGGGGCGAACGTTTACAAGAAGGGGACCACCGACCCGGTGTTGCCCGAGTACACCGTGCTGGAGCTGAACGGCATCAAGGTCGCCGTGATCGGCACCGTCACGCAGGAAGTGCCCTCGCTGGTCACCCCGGCCGGCATCGCGGACCTCGAGTTCGGTGATCCGGTCGAGGCGATCAACCGGGCCGCCGCGAAGATCAAGGCGGACAAGCTCGCCGACGTGATCGTGGTCGAAAACCACGACGGCGCCGGGTCCGGAGCGCCCGAAGGCGCCACCCTGGAGCAGGAAGTCGCCGCCGGCGGCCCCTTCGCGGCCATGGTCCAGAAGGTCAGCCCCGACGTGGCCGCGATCTTCAACGGCCACACGCACAAGCAGTACGCCTGGGATGCCCCGGTCCTGGACGCCGCAGGCCAGCCGACCGGCAGGACCCGCCCGATCGTCCAGACCGGCAACTACGGCGAGTTCATCGGCCAGATCCAGCTCACCATCGACACCAAGACAATGTCCGTCACCGGTTACAAGGCGGCCAACGTCAAGCGCAGCACGGATCCGGCCGCGGACCTGATCGCCGCCTACCCGCGGGTCGCCGCGGTCAAGGCCATCGTGGACAAGGCCGTCGCGGACGCCGCCGTGATCGGCAACCAGCCGGTGGGCAAGGTCACAGCGGATATCACCACCGCGTTCGGCGGCTCCCCCGCCGTCCGCGATGACCGCAGCAGCGAGTCCACCCTGGGCAACCTGGTGGCCGACTCGCTGGTGGACGCGCTGAAGGCACCCGAGCTGGGCGGCGCCGAGATCGGCGTCGTCAATCCCGGCGGCCTGCGCAACGAGCTCTACTACGCGCCGGACGGCACCATCACGTACGCCGAGGCCAACGCGGTCCTGCCGTTCGTGAACAACCTCTGGACCACCGCCCTGACGGGCGCGCAGTTCAAGACGTTGCTGGAGCAGCAGTGGCAGACCAACCCGGACGGCACGGTTCCCAGCCGCGCGTACCAGCAGCTGGGCCTGTCCAAGAACGTCAACTACACCTACGACGCCGCCCGCGCCGCGGGCGACCGGATCACCGCGATCCGGGTCAACGGTGCGCTGATCGACCCGGCGAAGTCCTACCGGATCGGCACCTTCAGCTTCCTGGCCACCGGCGGCGACAACTTCCGGATCTTCACCGCCGGCGCAGGCACGAAGGACTCCGGGCTGGTGGACCGGGACGCGTGGATCGCCTACCTGAAGGCCCACAACCCCGTCTCGCCGGACTTCGCACGCCGTTCCGTGGCCGTGGTCAACACCACCGCGGCCGAGGTCAAGGGCGGAGAGGCCATCACCCTGGCGGTCTCGAAGCTGGACCTCACCTCGCTGGGCAGCCCGGCCAACACCTCGCTGCTGGCCGAGTTCACCGACGCCGCCGGGAAGGTCACCGCGCTGGGCACCGTTCCCGTCTCGGCCGGCGCCGCCACGGTCAACCTCACCGTGCCGGCAGGTGCCGCTGCCGGTACGGGCACCCTGGCGCTCACCGCCGTCGAGTCCGGCACCGTGGTGAAGACGGCGGTCCTGGTTGGGGCGGACACTCCGTCGCAGCCGGTCTGCGTCCCGCCGGTCAAGCCGTCGCGGCCTGCGGACCTCAAGGGCCAGGTGAACTACGGACAGGCCATGGCCGCCTACCGGGCCTGCCTGCGCGGCTGACACCAGGATGCGCCATCACTTGTGGTCCCTATTCCGCCGGTTTAGGGACCATAAGAGATGGCGCATCGCCATTTAAGACCTGGGCGTCAAGCCCTGCGAAGGATGGCTGCCGCGATTTCGTCGGCATCGTGGAGCGTGCGCTGGCCGCTGGCGTAGGCGGGGCCGCCGGGCTGGAGGGCTTCGGCGGCGATTGCAGTGCCCCATTGTGCCGAGGACAGCTGCAGCCCGAGCACGAACAAGCCCTCCGTTACCGTCCCGTTGGCCCCCACCGGCCGGTATGGGTGGGGCTCCACGTCCAGTCCGGTGGACTCCACCGGGGCGCCTTCGGCGGTCATCATCAGCTTGGATCGGACCAGCCCGTCGGCCAGCAGCTGGTCGAGGAGGGGGGAATCGTTGGCAGACACCCGGTTGCCCGGGGCCAGCGCTTCCACCATGGTCCGTGCCGTGGCCGGCGGCCCGGAAACCCATGGTGAGGAAGCGGTGAACTCCGCAGCTTTCCGGTCCACGCCGAATTTGGGGTCCGGCCCAACAAAACTGACCACCCCGGCCCGGGCGAGCGCGGCGAGCTGCTCGGAACGCACCGCCGGCGGCCCGCTGGCCAACCCTTCCACAAAGGACTCAAACCAGCCTCGAAGCCCGGCCACCCAGGACTCGTCGGTGATGCCGCCGTCGGCCACTGCCGTTTTGAGGAGGGCGCGCCCGTGGTGCAGGGCGCCGATGGCCATCTTGACCGGGTCGTCCTCACCAAGCGCGGAGCGGCGTGCGTCGTCGAGCAGGAACTCCACCACGGCGGCGTCATGCTCGGCCCGGGAAGCAAACGAACGGCCGGCCAGCGGAGCGGCCAGTCCCAGCAGGTCAAGGCGGTGCCTGGGGCCGACGTGGACGGCAAGGACGCTGTCCACGCCGTCTTCCCATTTCACGGCGCTGTGCGCATGCGGCTGCAGGGCTTCTTCCAGCGCGGCCAGGAATTCCGGGGCATCAGGGACCGCTCCCGGCTGTGAGCGCACCAGCGTGGCGTAGTAGGCCCAGATGGCGTCACGGTGCAGCAGCGGCCACAGGTCATGGTCGAACGAGGGCCGGATTCCTGCCTTGGCAAGCCGCCCGAGGGCCGCCTCCGTGAGGTAGCGCAGCGTGACGGAGGTGGCGTAATAGCCGTCCAAGGCGGCCTTGGCGCGGTAGGGGGTGCCGCGCCGGGAAGCGGCAATGATCAGCGGCTCCTGGCCGGAGGGGTCGTACTCGAGCCGGTTGCCGGTGGCGACGAACTTCCCGCCGCGGCCTTCGGTGAGCTGTCCCATGGTGTCAAAGAAGTTCAGCCCCATACCGCGGACCAGGACAGGTTCGCCGGCCGGTACCCGGGACCAGTCCACATCCGCGGGCGCGGCGGGCGGAAAGTACTGCAGCCCCAGCCGCGCTGCCGAGTCCTGGAGGTCGCGCTGTTCCGGGTTCAGCCGGGACGGGATGTGCCCCAGCGCGAGCACCACGGAGTTGGCTCTGATGGTTTCGCCGGCGGCCAGTCCGACGTCGAACATTCCGTCCGCTGCCGGGCGCACCCACAGGGCGGAAGTTTCGTGGAATTCGATGGTGACGCCGGCTGGAGCCTTGGCCAGCAGGTCCGCGAGGGTGCTGCGAAGGTACCGGCCGTACAGGGCACGGCTGGGGAAGTCCCGCGAACCCAGCACCGCGATTTCGGCCCGTTCGTCATCGGTGAGGGCAGCCAACGGATCCTGCTGCTGCCGCAGCCGCCACTGATCGAACGTGGTGCCGGCAACCGGGGCCGGCAGCGACGGGTCCTGGGGCACCAGGGTGGGGTAGAACGACTGGGTGTTCATGAGGAACAGCCGGGACTGGCCAGGCTGCCAGACATGCCCTGGGCCCGCCGGGTAGGGGTCCACGACGTCGATTCGCAGGCGCACGGGGTGCCCCGCCGCGGCCGTGTGGGCGAGCAACCGCTCCAGCACGCTGCTGCCCCGGGGGCCGGCACCTATGATGACGGCCCGGGTGCTCTGCGATAATTCCACGCCATCCAGCGTACGGGCTCAGGACAGCCGGCGCCCCGACCGCTTGACTTGCCAGCGTTGGGGGATGTTGTTTGGATGGGGCGCATGACCACCACAGCAGCTGATCAAGCGTCCGTTCCCGGTCCCGGCCGGGACACCTCCGCCACCCTGTCCGCGGGCTCCGCTCCCGAACCGGTCGACGAAAATGTGTGGTTGGAGGACATCTACGGCGAAGAACAGCTGGCCTGGGTCAGGGAGCAGAACTCCCGCACCGAGGACCTGCTCGAGGGCGCCGACTACGCGGAACTGGAAGCGGGCATCCTCGAAGTCCTCGACTCCACCGACCGGATCGCCATGGTGGGCAAGCGCGGCGACTGGTACTACAACTTCTGGAAAGACCGGCAGAACCCGAAGGGCCTTTGGCGGCGCACCACGTGGGAGAGCTACTGCACCGATTCCCCGGAATGGGACATTCTGCTGGACGTCGATGCACTGGCCGAGGCCGAGGGCCAAGAGTGGGTGTTCCACGGCGCCACATTCCTGCGCCCCGCCGCGGGCGAGCCCTACCGGCTGGCACTTCTGGCCCTCTCCCCCGACGGCGGCGACGCGAACCGGTACCGCGAGTTCGACGTCGAGGCACGCGGCTTCGTGGATCCTGCGCAGGCAGGTTTCGACCTGCCCACTGCCAAAGGCAACGTGTCGTGGCTGGACGCGGACACCCTGCTGGTCGCCTCCACCGCTGACGGGCTGCCCAAGACAGCCTCCTCCTACGCCCGCACGGCGGTGACGCTTAAGCGCGGAGAGTCCTTGGCAGCGGCTCCGCGCCTCTTCGAGGTGCCCGAAGACCACATGATGGCCATGGCAGCCCACGACTCCACACCCGGCTTTGAGCGGACCTTCGCCGTGGACTACATCGACTTCTACAACCGCACCAACTTTGTGCTGCGGGACGAATCCTGGATGGAGATCGACGTACCCACCGACGTCAATGTCAGCGCCCACCGGGAGTGGCTGCTCTTCCGTCCCCAGCAGGACTGGGTCCTGGAAGGCACCACGCATCCGTCCGGGTCCCTGCTTGCCGCCAGGTTCGAGGATTACCTCGCCGGCAGCCGCGACCTTACGGTCCTGTTCACCCCTGATGCCCACACCTCCCTGCAGTCCTGGAGCTGGACCCGGGACTTCCTCCTGCTCAACCTGCTCAAGGACGTCTCCGCTGAGATCCGGGTGCTGGACCCGTCCCGACCTTCCGGCGCGCAGGGCGGCTGGGCTGCCACCCTCCTGGACGCCTGCCCGCCGCTGCATGACGTGAACGCCTATGCCGTGGACGACGAGGACGAAGGGCCCGCCGACGGCGGCACGGGCGACGACTTCTGGCTCATCGCCACGGGTTTCACCACGCCCACCACGTTGATGCGGGGCACCCTGGAGCGGGACAGCGCACCGGCGTCGGGCAGCGCCGGGACGTCCGGCGTCGTGAGCCGGCACGCGGTGGTCAAGTCCTCGCCGTCGTTTTTTGCGGACGGCGACTATGACGTGGAGCAGCACTTCGCCGTGTCCGACGACGGCACCCGGGTCCCGTATTTCCAGGTGGCGCCGCGCGGGCTGGCTTTGGACGGACAGAACCCCACCCAGCTCTCCGGTTACGGCGGGTTCGAGGTATCACGGACACCCGCTTACAGCGGCACCGTGGGCCGGGCGTGGCTGGAACGGCGGACCACGCTCTCTGACGGCAACGACGGAAAGGCACCGCACTCCCGCGGCGGCGTGTACGTGGTGGCGAACATCCGCGGTGGCGGCGAGTACGGGCCGGCCTGGCACCGCGCCGCACTGAAGGAAAACCGGCACAAGGCATACCAGGACTTCGCGGCAGTGGCCCGGGACCTCATCTCCCGCGGAGTGACCTCTCCGCGGCGGCTCGGTTGCGTGGGCGGCTCCAATGGCGGCCTCCTGGTGGGAAACATGCTCACCCGGTACCCGGAACTGTTCAGGGCGGTTTCCTGCGGCGTGCCGCTGCTGGACATGCGCCGCTACACCAAGCTGTCCGCCGGGCATTCCTGGATCGCCGAGTACGGGGACCCGGATGTTCCAGAACAGTGGGAGTACATCAGGACTTTCTCGCCGTACCACCTGCTCAAGGACGCGGTGGAGTACCCCGAAACCTTCATCTGGACCGCTACCTCGGACGACCGGGTGGGTCCGGTCCAGGCGCGCAAGATGGCCGCTCGCATGCTGGCCATGGGGATCCCCAACGTCTGGTTCCACGAAGCCTTGGAGGGCGGCCACGCCGGCGCCTCCGACAACCGGCAGGCGGCAGCGCTGCAGGCCCGCAGCCAGCATTTCCTCTGGAAGGCGCTGGCGGGCTGAATGGCTGCCGGCATGGCGGTCCGGAGGGCTGTGGCCGGGGACATTGAGCAGGTGGCCCAGGTGCACATCCGCTGCTGGCGGGAAACGTACCGGGGCATGTTGACCGATGCCTTCCTTGCCTCGGTGGATCCCGCGGGCCGGCTTGCCCTGTGGCGGCGCTTGCTGGACCGTCCGGACCCTGCCGAGGCCTGGGTGGCGTGCGACGGCGGGACGGTAGTTGGTTTCGCCGGCCGGCGGCGGCTGCCCGCCCCGGGTTCCCCCGTTGGTCACCCGCCGCCGGCTTCCGGCGACTTGGAGCTGTGGGGGTTGTATCTGCTGGCCTCGCATCAGGGCCTGGGCCTTGGCGGCCAACTGCTGACCGCTGCGCTGGGTACCCGGCCGGCGAGCCTCTGGGTGGCGGCGGCGAACAGCAACGCCATCGGTTTCTACCGCCGCTTCGGCTTTGAACCTGATGGCGCCAGGGATGTCCTGGCTGACTGGGAGGACCTGCCGGAAATCCGGATGGTCCGCGCGGAGCAACGACTCCCCTAAGGAACCCCGCCAAGGCACGCCGCCGGGGCACCCCGCCAAGGCACCCCGGCGCCGGGTTCCGGGCCTGGCTCCCCGGCGTAGCGCCGTTGCTGCCGGCCTGTTTGCCTGGCCGGGCACCGTTTTGCACTGCATGGCCGGATCTGCGTATCCTTGGTGGGCTAGGAATAGCAAATGGAGACGTGCCAGAGCGGCCGAATGGACTTCACTGCTAATGAAGGGTCGGGGTTAAACTCGACCGGGGGTTCAAATCCCCCCGTCTCCGCGTTTGGCCCCGGTCCTTGGACCGGGGCCTTTTGCGTTCCCGGGGTCTTTTTGCGCGCCCGGGGCCTTTTGCGCTCCTGGGGTCCCCGCGGCTGCTTACTGCCGACGGCGCCCGGATTGGAATGCGCAGTCCGCCCAACGGACGCGGAGGGCGGAGTTCCGGAGTCGGTGGCAGGATTGGCCCATGGCGGCACGCAGCAACCCACCCATGCCCGAAGGCACCCGGACGGCATGGAATCCTCGCCTGGCACTCCTGGTGGCGGCGACCTTCTTCATGGAGTTCCTTGACGGGACGGTCCTCACCACCGCCATCCCCAGCATCTCGGCAGACTTCGCCATTCCCGCCGCGGACGTGAACATCACCATGACCGCCTACCTGCTGACGGTCGCCGTCGGCATTCCCCTCAGCGGCTGGTTGGCGGAACGCTTTGGTGCGCGCCGGATCTTCTGCCTGGCAATCGCCGTCTTCACCCTCGCGTCGTTGGCCTGCGCCCTCAGCCCGGACCTCACCACCCTGACCTTGAGCCGCGTCGCCCAAGGGGCGGGCGGCGCCATGATGGTCCCGGTGGGCACCCTGGTGGTGCTGCGCGGCACACCCAAATCCGAGTTACTGCGCGCCACCGCGTTCCTGGTGTGGCCCGGGCTCCTGGCACCGGTCCTGGCCCCGCTGGTGGGCGGCGCGCTCACCACCTACCTGTCCTGGCACTGGATCTTCCTGGTCAACCTTCCGCTCGGTGCCGCCGCGTTCGTGGCTTCGCTCCGGCTGGTCCCGGTGTCGCCGGGCGATCCCGGCCGGCGACTGGACTGGCCCGGCCTGGCACTGACCACCGCCGGGGTGGGCGCGCTCGTAGCCGGTCTGGAGCTTGCCAGCAGCCACCCCGAACTGCCCTGGGCCGCGATCAGCGCCGCCGCCGGGGCAGCGGCGCTGGCGGCGGCCGTGGCGTGGATGCAGCGCACCCCGCATCCACTGTTCAACCTGCAGGTCTTCCGCGCCAGGACGTTCCGCGCCATGGCTACCGGCGGTTTCGTGTACCGGGTGACCATCAGCTCGGTCCCGTTCCTACTGCCGCTGATGTTCCAGGCCGGGTTCGGCTGGACCCCCTTGCATGCAGGCGCCCTGGTGGCCGCGGTGTTCATCGGCAACATCGGCATCAAGCCGGCCACCACGCCGCTGATCCGGAAGTTTGGCTTCAAAGCGATGCTCGTGTTTGCCTCCCTGGCCTCCGCCGCCACCTTCGCCGCCTGCGCCCTGCTGACTCCGGAAACCCCGGAAGCCCTGACGGTCGCGCTGCTGGTGTGCAGCGGGGCCTTCCGTTCCATCGGCTTTTCGTCATATGCGTCCGTCCAGTACGCGGACATCCCGCCCGCACAACTCACCTCGGCCAACACCGTGTCAGCGACCCTGGTGCAGCTGGCTACGGGCTCGGGGATCGCCGTCGCGGCCCTGCTGATCAGGACGTTTGACGGGATATCCCCCGGGCACCAGGATGCGGCCGCACCGTTCCGGGCCGCATTCGTGGCCATGGCCGTCCTGATGCTGGCCAGCACTGCGGACAGCATCCTCCTGCCGCGGCACGCCGGGGCGTCGGTGAGCCAGCGGGGACACCGGACGGACGCCGGTGACCGGCCCGGCCCACCCGCCGCCGACCAGGCCCGGCCCGGGACAGCCGGCGGCCCTGGCACTGGAGCCGGTGGCGTTGGAGCCGGCGGCCCTGGCAGTGGAACCGGCGGCGCGCAGAAACTGTGACCGGCGGGCCTGGCACTATGGCCGGCGGGCCTGTGGTCAGCCCGCCTGCGCCAGCACCAGCGGAAGCACCGCCCCCGCCCCGGCCTGCCGAAGGGCCCGCCCGGCGACCGTAAGGGTCCACCGGCTGTCGGCAAGGTCGTCAATCAGCATGACCGGCTGGCCTTGGGCAGCCTGCAGCGCGGCCTCAAGCTCCGGGCCCACCACCAGCCGGTCCCACACTCCCGCCAGCCGGTACGCGCTGTTCCCGCCACGGCCGCCGGTGGGCCCGCCGTGCGCCAACTGCAGCTCGCCAAGGTAGGGGATGCGCCCGATGTCCGAGATCCCGCGGGCCAGCGAACCCACCAGCTGCGGCTTGCTGCGGGAGGGGATGCTGACGATCGCAGCCGGCCTGCCGGCCCCGCTCCACCCCGGATTCCGGGCGTCCCTGCTGCCCCACTCACGCAGCACCTGCACGCAGGCCTGGAGCATCCCGGGGTCCACCGGCCGGTCCTGCGCGCCGGAGGCGAACAGCTCCCGCAAGGCCCCGCCCCAGCCGAGGTCCGTCAGCCGGGCAAGGACACGGCCCTCAGCAAGGCCTTCCGCGGGCTTGAGCTTGCCTTTCACCGGAACCCCCAGGCGGTCCATGCCGCTGGGCCACTGCAGGCGGGGCTCCAGGACCCCGCCCGCCCTGCTCAGGGTCTGGCTCGCGGCCGCTGTGGCATCGGCCGCGACGTCGGCGGGGAACCATTGGCCAGCACAGTTGTCGCACCGCCCGCAGGGCCGCGCCGTCTCATCGTCCAGGACCGAGGTGATGTACTCCATCCGGCAGCCCGCCGTGTCCTGGTAGATCACCATGGAGTCCTGCTCATCCACGCGTGCCTCGGCGATCCGGCTGTACCGCTCGGCGTCGTAAACCCAAGGCTGGCCGGTGGACCGCCAGCCGCCGCCCACCCGTTCCACGGCACCGTCCACGGAAAGTACCTTCAGCAGCAACTCGAGCGGCGTGCGCCGCAGGTCCACCCTGGCTTCCAGCGCCACCGTTGACAGGGCCGTTCCGGCCTCGGCCAGGGCGGTCAGCACGGCCCCGGCCTTCTCCTCGGACGGCATGGACGCGGTGGCGAAGTATTGCCAGATTTCGCGGTCCTCGGAGCCGGGCAGCAGCAAGACGTCGGCGTTGGCCGCCCCACGGCCGGCACGGCCCACCTGCTGGTAGTAGGCCACGGGCGACGACGGTGCGCCCAGGTGGACGACGAAGCCAAGATCCGGTTTGTCGAAGCCCATTCCCAGTGCCGACGTAGCTACCAGCGCCTTGACCTCGTTGTCCTTCAGCAGTTGCTCGGCCCGTTCCCGGTCGGCAGGATCGGTCCGGCCGGTGTAGGCCAGCACGTGGTGCCCGGCCTCGGCCAGCAGCCTGGCGGTGTCCTCGGCTGCGGACACCGTCAGGGTGTAGATGATGCCGCTGCCGGGGAGATCCGAGAGGTGTGTCAGCAGCCAGCCCAGGCGCGCTTTGGAATCGGGAAGCGACAGGACGCCGAGCCGCAGCGAATCGCGACCCAGCGCGCCGCGGATGGTCAGGACGCCCGCACCAAGCTGCTCTTCGATATCGTGCACCACCCGTGAATTGGCCGTGGCGGTGGTGGCCAGGACCGGCACCGAATCCGGCAGACGCGTGATGAGGTCTGCGATGCGGCGGTAGTCGGGGCGGAAGTCGTGGCCCCAGTCGGAGATGCAGTGGGCTTCGTCGATCACCAGGAGGCCGGTCCGGCGGAGGAGCTCGGGCAACTGGGTCTCACGGAAGGCGGGATTGGTCAGCCGTTCCGGGGAGACCAGGAGGACGTCCACTTCATCGGCGGCCAACTGCTCACGGACCGTGTCCCACTCCAGCTGGTTGGCGGAGTTGATGGCCACGGCCCGGACGCCGGCCCTCGCGGCGGCGGCGACCTGGTCCCGCATCAGGGCGAGCAAGGGCGAGACAATCAGCGTGGGGCCCGCACCCCGGCGCCGCAGCAGCAGGGACGCCACGAAATACACGGCGGATTTGCCCCAGCCGGTGCGCTGGACCACCAAAGCCCGCCTCCCGGCGTCGACCAATGCCTCAATGGCTTCAAACTGCCCGTCATGGAACACCGCACCGGGATGCCCCACCAGGCCGCGAAGCACCTCGAGGGCCTCGGCATGGGTGGCAGTTCCCGGAGCATCCGGGCCTTCGGGGTTTGCAAGTGTGGTGGCGGAGGTTGTGGAAGCGTACTGGTTATCGGCCATTGATTCAGTATCCCAGCACCCCCTGACAGCCGGCACAGTCCGGGACCGCTATGTGGAAAGCGGCGGCCGGCACGCCGGAATGCGCGCAGCTGTTACGAAAGTGCGCCCGGAACCAGCTTGGCTGCGTCCGCCGCCCACGTAAGATAAAGCCCGTGACTAGCGAACAGACAACGACATTTGATCTCTCGGCATCCTTCAAGGCCTACGACGTCCGCGGGATCGTGGGCGAATCGATCACCGCCGAAATCGTCGAAGCCGTGGGGGCCGCGTTCGTGGACGTCCTCAAGCTCGAAGGCCAGACCATCGTGGTGGGCGGCGACATGCGCCCTTCCTCCCCCGAGTTCACCAAGGCCTTCGCCAACGGCGCCGCCACGCGGGGTGCCAACGTGGAGCTGCTGGACCTGATCTCCACTGACGAGCTGTACTTTGCCTGCGGTTTCCTCAACCGCGCCGGCGCAACCTTCACCGCCAGCCACAACCCTGCCGCCTATAACGGCATCAAGATGTCCAAGGCCGGGGCTGTCCCGATTTCCTCCGAAACCGGCCTCAAGGAGATCCAGGCCCTCTCGGAGCAGTACCTCAACGCCGGGTCCATCCCCGCAGCCGGCGCCCGTGGAAACATCAGCGTCCGCGACGTCCTCAAGGATTACTCCGAGTACCTCCGCAAGCTGGTTGACCTCTCGGCCTCCCGCCCGCTGAAGGTGGTGGTGGACGCCGGCAACGGCATGGCAGGCCTGACCACGCCCGCCGTGCTGGGCGACACCCTGCTGCACAAACTGCCGTTCGACATTGTTCCGCTGTACTTCGAACTGGATGGTTCGTTCCCCAACCACCCCGCCAACCCGCTGGAGCCGGAGAACCTCCGCGACCTGCAGGCGGCGGTCATCAAGCACGGTGCGGACATCGGCCTGGCGTTCGACGGCGATGCGGACCGCTGCTTCGTCATCGACGAGAAGGGCGAGCCCGTATCGCCGTCGGCCATCACCGGAATGGTGGCGCGCCGCGAGATTGCCCGCGCCAAGGCACAGGGCGAGGAAAAGCCCACTATCATCCACAACCTCCTGACCTCCCGTGCGGTCGCCGAGCTGGTGGAGCACGACGGCGGACGTGCTGTCCGGACGCGCGTGGGCCACTCATTCATCAAGGCGGTCATGGCTGAGGAAGGCGCCGTGTTCGGCGGCGAGCACTCCGCGCACTTCTACTTCCGCGATTTCTGGAACGCGGACACCGGCATGCTGGCGGCCATGCACGTCCTGGCCGCACTGGGCGAGCAGGACGGTCCGCTGTCCGACCTCGCACGCGAATACGAACCCTATGTCAGCTCCGGCGAGATCAACTCCGAGGTGGAGGACAAGCCGGCGGCGGTAGAGCGGGTGCGCCAGGCCTTCGCAGACGAGGACCTCACCATCGACACCCTGGACGGCAGCACGTTCACTGCCAACGACGGCAGCTACTGGTTCAACCTCCGCCCGTCCAACACGGAACCGTTCCTGCGGCTCAACGCCGAGGCAACGGACCGGGCCACCATGGAGCGCATCCGCGACCGCGTCCTCTCGCTGGTACGGGCCTAGCAGCGGATGGCTGACCACACCGGGCAGGCAACGGAGGGCCTCGGCGGGCAGGAGAGCTGGCGCGATTCGGTGCCGGAAGCCACGGCAACCGACCTGGAGAACCTGCTGGGCACGGGTGTCAGCGCGGCCCAGGAGCAACTCCAGCGCAACGGCGGCTTCCTGCCCTTCGCCCTCACGGTCCAGAACGACGGCGAGGTGCGGCTGGTTGCCGTCTCCCCGGCAGAGGCCGGGGAGGACACGGACGGGGATTTTGACGCCGAGGCAATGATCCAGGATCTCCAGGCGCTCCTGCGGCAGAACCGGGACGACTTCCGGGCCGCCGCGCTCGTGTGCGACATCCTGTTGGTCGAAGAGTATTCCGACGCCATCCACGTCGCCGCGGAGCACCGGGACGGTTCCCTTTTCGCGGCTGTCCTGCCGTATGCCGCCAATCCCACCACCCAGTCCTGGGATTTTGGCGAGCTGGGCGCGGATGCCAGCGAGCCCGCCATCTGGGTGGACTAGACCAGCGGCCCTCCGTGAAGATCAACGCCTTCGCTGACGTGAGCCTGCGCGCACTCATGGTGCTCGCAGCGGTCCCGGACGGCACCCTGCTGACTACGCAGAGCATCGCGGACTCGGTGGGGACGCCTTACAACCACGTCAGCAAGGCCATGGCCAAGCTGCGGAGCCTGGGACTGATTGAGGTTGTCCGTGGCCGCACCGGCGGGTCCCGGCTCAACCACGCCGGCCGCGTTGCCAGCGTGGGGCAGATCCTGCGGCAGCTCGATTCCAGGGCCGATCCTGCCGATTGCGTATCGCCGGCCGGCAACTGCCCCCTGATCACCGAATGCCGGCTCCGCAGCGCCCTGGCGCGCGCCCGGGAAGCCTTCTACGCGGAGCTCGACTCCGTGCTGATCGCGGACCTTCCCCACGCCCGCCAGATGGCGCCCGTGTTCCAGATGATCGGCCTCCGCCCAGGCTTGTAGCCACCGCATCCGGGCGTCGACTACCAGTTTGCTTTCAAACTTCTACGCAGTGTAGAACTGAGGCAGAAATACTTGTATTTGAAATGCGAGTTTTCATCCGGCCGGACGAAGGCCCCGGCCATAACCTCAGGAGTTTCAGATGCTCTCGGACAAGTCCCGCCCCGTCATTGAGGCCACCCTGCCGCTGGTCGGCTCCCGGATCGGATCGATCACCCCGAACTTCTACGCCCGCCTGTTCGCGGCGCACGCCGAACTGATGGATGGCCTGTTCAGCCGCTCCAACCAGCGCTCCGGGAACCAGCAGCAGGCCCTCGCCGGGAGCATCGCAGCCTTCGCCACCCACCTGATGAACAACCCGGGCACCCTGCCGGAAACGGTCCTGTCCCGCATCGCACACCGGCACGCCTCCCTGGGGATCACCGAACCGCAGTACCAGGTGGTCTACGAGCACTTGTTCGCCGCCATCGCCGAAGACCTGGCAGAGGTCATCACCCCCGAAATCGCAGAAGCCTGGACCGAGGTGTACTGGCTGATGGCAGATGCCCTGATCAAGCTCGAAAAGGGGCTCTACGCGGCCCAGGCCAACGACAAAATGTGGACGCCGTGGCGGGTGGCGGCCAAGGCCTCCGCCGGAACCGGCTCCATGACCTTCACCCTGGAACCGGCGGATGACACCCCTGTCACCGCAGCCTTGCCCGGACAGTACATCAGCGTGAAGGTGCCGGTCGCTGACGGCCTGCGCCAAGTCCGGCAGTACTCCCTTTCCGGGGATGCCGGCACCAGCCGTATCTTCACCACCAAACTCGACGACGGCGGCGAGGTTTCCCCCGTCCTGCACCACACCGTCCAGGTGGGCGACGTCGTCGAAATTTCCAACCCCTATGGCGAGATCACGCTCAAGGAAGGCGACGGCCCCGTTGTCCTGGCCTCCGCCGGCATCGGCTGCACCCCCACCGCGTCCATCCTGCGGTCGCTGGCCGCCTCAGGCTCTGACCGGCAGGTACTGGTGCTGCACGCGGAAAGCACCCTGGACAGCTGGGCCCTGCGCAGCCAGATGACCAACGACGTCGAGCGACTGGACGGTGCCGAGCTGCAGCTCTGGCTGGAGCAGCCGGTGGACGGCGCCAAGGAAGGTTTCATGTCCCTGCGCGAAGTGGACCTGCCCGCGGATGCCTCCCTGTACCTTTGCGGCCCGCTGCCGTTCATGAAGAACATCCGCAACGAGGCCATCAACGCCGGCATTCCCGCCACCAGGATCCACTACGAGGTCTTCGGCCCGGACATCTGGCTCGCCAGCTAGCAAGGCATCCGTTGGCGGCTGGACAAACGACGACGGCCCCGCACCTTTTCGAAAAGGTGCGGGGCCGTCGTCGTGCTTCAGGCGGTGGTGCTTAGGAGAGGCGGCCCTTCAGGCCTGCCAGCTCGGACTGCAGGGCTTCGGGCAGAGAGCCGCCGAAGTTGGCGAACCAGTCTTCGATGGAGGCCAGCTCGGTGGCCCATTCGGCGGGGTCAACCTTGACGGCTTCCTCGACCTGCGCGGCCGTCATGTCCAAGCCCTCGAGGTCGATGGCCTCGCCGGTGGGCACGTAGCCGATGGGGGTTTCGACGGCGTCTGCCGTGCCTTCCAGTCGCTCGATGGCCCATTTGAGCACGCGGGCATTGTCGCCGAATCCAGGCCAGGCGAAGCCGCCTTCGGAGTTCCGGCGGAACCAGTTGACCAGGAAGATCTTGGGCAGGCGCTCCGGGTTTGCCTTGGCGGAGAGGTTGACCCAGTGGTTCAGGTAGTCGCCTGCGTCGTAGCCGATGAAGGGCAGCATGGCCATGGGGTCGCGCCGGACCACACCCACCGCGCCGGCAGCGGCGGCGGTGGTTTCCGAGGACAGGGTGGAGCCCATGAAGATGCCGTTGGACCAGCTGCGGGCCTCGGTGACCAGGGGAATGGTGGTCTTCCGGCGGCCGCCGAACAGGATCGCGGAGAGCTCCACGCCGTCGGGGCTGAAGTATTCCTCGGCCAGCATGTCGATCTGGTCGATCGGGGTGCAGAAACGGGAGTTCGGGTGCGCTGCGGGCTTGTCCGAATCCGGCGTCCAGGAGTTGCCCTGCCAGTCGGTCAGGTGTGCGGGCACCTCGTCCGTCATGCCCTCCCACCACACGCCGCCGTCGTCGGTCAGGGCCACGTTGGTGAAGATGCTGCTGCCCTTGGCGATGGCCCGCATGGCGTTGGGGTTGGTGCCCCAGCCGGTGCCGGGTGCGACGCCGAAGAGGCCGGCCTCGGGGTTGACGGCGCGCAGCTCGCCTTCCTTGCCGAACCGCATCCACGTGATGTCGTCACCGAGGGTTTCGACCTTCCAGCCCTTGATGGTGGGATCCAGCAGGGCGAGGTTGGTCTTGCCGCAGGCGGAGGGGAAGGCCGCGGAGATGTAGTACGTCTTCTGCTCGGGCGAGGTCAGCTTGAGGATAAGCATGTGCTCGGCCAGCCAGCCTTCGTCGCGGGCCATCACGGAGGCGATGCGCAGGGCGTAGCACTTCTTGCCCAACAGCGCGTTTCCGCCGTAGCCGGAACCGAAGGACCAGATGGAGCGCTCTTCGGGGAAGTGGACGATCCACTTGTCCGGGTTGCACGGCCACGGGACGTCATCCTGGCCCGGCACCAACGGAGCGCCCAGGGAGTGCAGGGCCGGGACGAAGAAGGCGTTGGTCTCGGTGATCCGGTTCAGGACATCCGTGCCGATGCGGGCCATGATGCGCATGGAGGCGACGACGTAGGCGCTGTCGGTGATTTCCACGCCGAACTTGGGGTCCTCGGCATCCAGGTGGCCCATGACGAACGGGATGACGTACATGGTGCGGCCACGCATGGAACCGGCGAAGAGCCCGCGCAGCTTGTCCTTCATCTCGCGCGGGTCCATCCAGTTGTTGGTGAAGCCGGCGTCACGCCTGTTTTCCGAGCAGATGAAGGTCTGTTCCTCGACGCGGGCCACGTCGGCGGGATCTGAGAACGCGGCGAAGGAATTCGGGAACAGGTCGTGGTTGAGGCGCGTGAGGGTTCCGGCAGCGACAAGCTCGTCGGTAAGGCGGGTGTTTTCCTCTTCCGACCCGTCAACCCAGTAAATGCGGTCCGGCTGCGTAAGCTCAGCAACCTCTTCGACCCATGCCAGCAAGCCGGCATGTGTGGTGGGTGCTTTCTCAAGCAGCGGCTTCTGCGCCAGATCGCCCATTGCAGTTCCCTTCCTCGGGTTCATCGGTGTGTCCTAAATGCTATGGTCCGGACCACTGGAGTTTTTGGGGAGCTTGACTGACATCTCCGGTCACGAAAAGTGAATTCCGCGGAAAATCAAGGAATTGTTGCGGCAAAAACGCCGATTAAGTGACTAAGGTCACCTAGACCGGTCTAGTTGCGGAGATTACAAGCGTTTCGATTTGGCACTACGGCCCCGGCTCGCGTAAAGTAATTCGAGGTTCGGGGAGAGCGGTTCTTCTCCCGGAACACGGAATGCGCCCATAGCTCAGCTGGATAGAGCGTCTGTCTACGGAACAGAAGGTCAGGGGTTCGAATCCCTTTGGGCGCACCAAAAAGGTCCGCACCGGTTCGCCGGTGCGGACCTTTTTCGTGCTGTCCCGCCGCTCCGGCCCGGCTAGGCTGTGCACATGATGCCCGAGGCCGCTGAGCGCGAATTTGATGTTGTTGTGATCGGCGCAGGCGCCGTTGGAGAAAACGTGGCGGGCCGTGTGGTCCAAGCGGACCTCACCGCCGTCATGGTGGAGGCGGAACTCGTTGGCGGTGAATGCTCGTACTGGGCGTGCATGCCGTCCAAGGCGCTCCTCCGGCCTGGCACCGCCCTGCATGGGGCGCAGACCACTCCCGGAGCCAAGGAAGCCGTCACCCGAACCCTCGACGCCGCCGCCGTCCTGGCACGCCGCAACTACTTCACCTCCAACTGGCAGGACGACAGCCAGGTCACCTGGGCTGAGGACACCGGCATCGACCTGGTGCGCGGCCATGGCTGGCTGACCGGGCCCAAGACGGTGGAGGTGGCAGGCCTGGACGGGGCGCAACACCTGCTGCGGGCCCGGCATGCGGTGGTCCTGGCCACCGGATCGACCCCCAACAACCCTCCCATCGAGGGACTGGAGGACGTGCAGGTTTGGGGCACCCGGGAAGCGACGTCGGCAAGCGAGATTCCGGAGCGCCTCATTGTCCTGGGCGGCGGCGTGGCCGGAACGGAGCTGGCACAGGCCTTTGCCCGCCTGGGCTCAAGCGTTACCTTGGTGGCGCGCAGCGGCCTGCTTGGCACATTCCCCGAGGAAGCGGCGTCGCTGGTCGCGGCGGGGTTGCGGGCAGACGGCGTCAACCTCCGGCTGCACACGGCCACTGAACGGATCGCCGCGAACGACGACGGGACGCTCACCCTCAGCCTGGGTGACGGAACCACCGTGACGGCCGAGAAGGTACTGGTCTCCACCGGCCGGCACCCCGCCCTCGAAGGCCTGGGCCTGGAAAGCGTCGGCTTCGAGCCGGGCGAATCGGGGCACCTGAGCCTGTCCACGGACACCACGGGCCTCGTGGAAGGCACCCCGGGCGACGACGACTGGCTGTATGCAGTGGGGGACGCCGCGGGCAAGAACCTCTTCACCCACCAGGGCAAGTACGAGGCCCGCGCCACCGGCGACGCCATTGCCGCCCGGGCCAAGGGCGACCTCAAGGGAGCCCCGGGCGACTGGACCCGGTACGCCCAGACTGCCAACCAGCACGCGGTGCCCAGCGTCGTCTTCACCGATCCCGAACTGGCCAGTGTGGGGCCCACGCTGGCGACCGCCAGGAAGGACGGCTACAACGCCTCCTCCGTGGAGCTGCCCATCCAGGTGGCCGGCTCCTCCCTGCACTCGGAGAACTATGAGGGGTGGGCACAGTTGGTGGTGGACGAAGACCGGAAGGTCCTCCTGGGCGCCACCTTCGCCGGGCCGGACGTAGCCGAGCTGCTCCACGCGGCCACGGTGGCAGTAGTGGGCGAAGTTCCGCTGGACCGGCTCTGGCATGCGGTCCCTTCCTATCCCACCATCAGTGAGGTCTGGCTGAGGCTGCTGGAGAAGTACGGCCTGTGACCCTTATTTGAACTGACCGGTCAGTTTGGTTAGTCTTGATGCAGACTTCTTCTGCGAAAGGCAAACCTTGCTCTCAGCACACCAGCTCCAGGCCAAAGGACGCCGGGATCCGCTGCTTCCCGCCACGTCGCTGACGGCTGCCCGCGGCGGGCTGCTGCTCGTTGCCGGCGACCGCCAGGACCAGCGCACCGCGCTTTCGCTCCTGCTCAGCGGCAGGATGAAAGCCACCGGCGGCGGACAGCTGAGCTGGGACGACAACCCCCGGACCAAGCAGCTCCGGCTCGCCGCGGCACTGGTGGACTCCCCCGGCGTCAATGAACCGGAGGAACACCTCAGCGTCCGCGACCTGGTCACCGAGGACCTGGCCCTGATCCCCCGCCGCTACCGTGGCGCCCTGCTCAGCCGGCCTTGGCTCAAGGTCAACCGGTTCGAGGACATCGCGGACCTGTGGACCGAACAGCTCGAGCCCCGGCGGCGGCTTGAGCTGCTGACGGCGCTGGCCCTGGCCAACCCGCGCACCGACCTGCTGGTGGTCGATTCCCCGGACCGGCACAGCGCGGATGAACTCACCTGGCTACCGCGGCTCCAGGAGTTGGCGTACGACGCCGGGCGGCCGCTCGCCGTCGTAGCGGCCGTCAGTGCCGTCCCCGCCTCGTGGGACGGGCCGGTTGCCCACATCGGCAACGAGGCGCCTGAACCCGCCACCGAACCGGCGCCGGAACCCGCGCCCGAAGCCCCGGCCGGCAAGCACTCAGCGGAGTCCTCGCCTGGCCGGGAAGACCAGGAAACCGAACTCGAAACCGAGGTTGCCAAGTGACTGTCCTGCGGCTGGCCCGCTCCGAACTCAAGCGCATGACCGGCGGTCTGCTGCCCAAGCTGACCATCCTGGCGCTGAGCATGGTCCCGCTGCTCTACGGTGCGGTGTACCTGTATGCGAACTGGGATCCCTACGGCCACCTCAACAACCTCGACGCCGCCCTGGTGGTGGAGGACTCGGGCGCCACCGCTGCAGACGGCAGCCGGCTGGAGGCCGGCACCAAGGTGGCCGACAGCCTGGTGGAAGGGAACGTGTTCCACTGGGTTCCGGTGGCCAGCTCCGCTGAGGCCGACGCGGGAGTCAGCAGCGGCCAGTACGCCTTTGCCCTGAAGATCCCCAAGGATTTCTCGGCAAACCTGGTCTCGCCGGGCAGCTTTGATTCCGCGAGCCAGGCCATGCTGAACGTCACCACGAACGATGCCAACAACTACCTCCTGAGCACCATCGTGGACAAACTGACCACGGCAGTCCACACCACGGTGGCCAAAGAGGTGGGTGAGGAGACGGCCAACCAGTTGCTGACCGGCTTCGGCACCATCCACAGCAAGATGGTCCAGGCCGCGGACGGCGCCAACCAGCTGGCCGACGGCGTGGCCACGCTCAGGGACGGCACGGTCACCCTCCACGAAGGCACGACCGCCTTGAGCAGCGGCGCCGACCAGTTGTACGCCGGCCAGCTGAAGCTGAGGGACGGCGCCAACCAGCTGACCGACGGCGCGGGGCAGCTCAGCACCGGGTTGTCCACGCTGAAGGACAAGACCGCCACGCTGCCCACCGATACCCAGACGCTCGCCTCCGGCGCGGCCCAGGTGGCTGCCGGCAATGCCCAGCTCAATACCAAGGTGCAGGACGTGGTGGCCCAGCTGGATGCAGCGGACCAGGGCCTGCGGGCCCGGGTGGTGGAGTCCAACAGCAGGCTGGTCGCCTCGGGCGTCCTCACCCAGGAACAGGCCGACAAAGTGCTGGCTGATTTCGATGCCGCCGCAGCGTCCGGCCCCGTGGCCGCGGCCAAGGCCAAAATCCAGACAGACGCCGGACAGGTCCAGCAGCTGGCCGACGGATCCCAGGCCGTCAGCGTCGGGGCAGCGCAGCTGGCCGCCGGAATGCCTGCGCTGAAGGACGCGATCGGGCAGGCCTCGGCCGGGGCGAACCAGCTGCATACAGGTGCCGCAGCGCTGGCAACCGGTGAGCAGTCCGCCGTCGACGGCGCCGCGGGCCTGGCTGACGGGGCGCGGAAGGTGGATACCGGCGCCGCCCAACTCGCCGATGGCGCAGGGCAGGCCGCCACGGGTTCGCGTACCTTGGCTGATGAGATCGGAAAGGGCGCCGGCCAGGTCCCCAACCCCGACGACACCCAAAAGAGCAACCTCTCGCAGGTGATGGCGGATCCTGTGGCGGTCAGCAATGTCTCCCAGGCCAAGGCCGGTTCCTACGGCGCAGGGCTGGCACCGTTCTTCCTCACGCTCGCCCTGTGGATCGGGATCTTCATGCTGATCCAGGCAATGCGCCCCATCACCCAGCGGGCCCTGGCCTCTAACGCGCCGTCGTGGAAGATCGCGCTGGGCGGCTGGCTGCCGTTCCTGCTGGTCTCGGTGGTGCAGGCGTCCCTGCTGACCCTGGTGGTGGATGTGGCGCTGGGGCTGAACCCGGCCCACCCGGTCCTGATGTGGCTGTTCCTGCTGGCCGCGGCCATGGCGTTCAGCGCCCTCATCCAAGGGATCGTGGCCCTGCTGGGCTCCCCGGGCAAACTGGTGGTGCTCATCCTGCTGGTCCTGCAACTGGTGTCCTCCGGCGGCACCTTCCCGTGGCAGACCACCCCCGAGCCGCTGCATGCGGTGCACCAGGTCCTGCCCATGGGCTACGTTGTGACCGGCATGCGCCACCTGATCTACGGCGCGGATCTGTCCATGATTGTTCCCACCCTGGTTGGCCTGCTGGGATATACCCTCTTGGGTGCGGCCCTCTCCACACTGGCTGTGCGCAAAAACAAGTACTGGACACTCAAGACGCTGAAACCGGAGATCGCCGTATGACCACCGAACCCCAGGCCGGGGCGAAAGCGCTCCGGCCTGCCCGGACCAACGCCACGCGCCAGAAACTCTTCGATGCCTCAATGGAGCTGATCGGCGAACGCGGGGCGGCCAACGTGACCGTGGATGAGATCGCCGCCGCGGCCGGGGTGTCCAAGGGCACGGTCTATTACAACTTCGGCAGCAAATCCGAACTCATCGCCCAGTTGCTGCGGCACGGGGTGGACATCCTCAAGGCCCGGTTGCTTGACGCCGCTGACGGGCGCGACGGGAGGGACCCGCTGCTGGCCATGGAAGCGATGATCGGCCAGGCCATGGACTTCATGGCCGAATACCCCTCGTTCGCCCGTCTCTGGGTCAGCGAGAACTGGCGGATCCCCAGTGAATGGCAGGGCACCTTTTCGGTCCTGCGGGGTGAGCTCCTCGAAGTCATCGCGCAGGCCGTCGAAAGCGTGGCCGCGGCGTATCCGGTGGATGACTCGGTTTCCCGGGGCAGCCTGGAGACCGCCATCTTCGGCGCCTGCTTCGTTGTGGGGCTGGACCGGCAGACCTACAATCCTGAGCGCACCCGTGACCAAAGTGTTGCAGCAATCATGGCCATCATGCGCGGCTACGTCCTGAAGGAGGCTGCTCCTCGGGGATGATGGAGCACATGCGCCATACCGGGAAGAGCGGAAAGTTTGCGGTGATCTGCGGCGTCGTCGCCGCCGGGCTGCTGGTGCTCACGGGGATGACCCTTGCCGAGCCGGTGTTCATCGCCTTCATTGGCGTCCTGGGGCTGGCCTACCTGGCGGCGGTTGCCGAGATCGTGGTCCGCCGCCGGCGCTTCGCCTTGTTCGCAGCAGGTGCCGCCACCGCCCTGGCCCTCGGTTTTTCGCTGGCATTCATCAGCACCTGGACGCTGGCGTACGACGACCAGTCCTCGTTCCTGGGCACGCCGCTGCCCACCCGCGACCCGGACAACTACTTCCTGGGCGCCGGGGTCGCGGCCGCGGCGACGTTCGGGATCCTCTTACTGGGCGCGCTCTGGCCGGGGAGGCGGCGCGCAGCACCGGTCCGCGGGCCGGCCGGAAGCAGCAGGCGCCCGGCGTCCGGTGCGCGGCCAGGTACCCGGTCCAACGCGCAGGGCCCCGCACGCCCGGCACCGCAGCGCACCCCGTCACCACGGCCCGCTCCGGGGGCGCGCAACCCGCGCGCTGCCGCAACACGGACCGTCGGCCAGGGGTCCGGGCCGCAGGCATCCGGCGCCCAGCCGTCCACCGTTCAGCGGACGTCCGCCTCGCGTGCGCCCGCCCGCGGGACGTCAGCGGCAGCCAAGCGCCCGTCGTCGTCCGCGTCCCCGGCGCCCAAACCGGCACCCCGGTCCGGCAGCGGCTCAGCCCCGCGCCGCTGACGGCGACCGCGCGCTCCGGTGAGCACCGCCGTCGCGACGCCGCCCAGGAGGAGCAGGCCGCCCGCCAGTTCCGTGGCCGACGGCACCTCGGCGAGGACAAGCCAGGCAGTGCTCATTCCCACCACCGGGACCAGCAGCGTGAAGGGCACAACGGCCGACGACGGGTGGCTGGCAAGGAGCCGGTTCCAGATTCCGTAACCCACCAGCGAGGCGAAGATTGCCGTGTACAGTGCGCTGAGCACGGTGGGCGCCTGCAGCGTGGCCAGCGACTGCCACACCGTATCCGGCCCGTCCACCAGCACGGACAATATTGCCAGCGGGAGTGGGACCACGGCCCCGGACCACACCACCAGCCCCAGGCCTGACGCCGCTTTGGCCTTCCGGGCAACGACGTTTCCGGCGGCCCATGACAACGCCGCGGCCAGGACGATGATGAGCGGCAGCAACGGTGCCACGGCACTGCGCCCCGCTGCCACGAGGGCGAGTCCGGCAACGCCCAGCACCACGCCCGCCAGTTGCCGCCGGCTGGGGCGTTCTCCCAGGAAACCCGCGGCAAGGAGGACGGTCAGCAGGACCTGTGCCTGCAGGACCAAGGACGCGAGCCCCGCGGGCATGCCCAGTGCCATGGCCAGGTAGAGCAGGCCGAACTGGCCTGCGCTCATGAAGAGTCCCACCCCGAGAATGGCCGACCAGCTGACGTCCGGTTTCCTGATGAAGAAGATCCAGGGAAACACCACGAGGACAAAGCGCATGGCGACGAAGAGCAGCGGCGGAAAGTCGTGGCCGCCGGCGTGAAGTCCGAGGTCGATGGCCACGAAGTTCAGGCCCCACAGCAGGGCAACAAGGACGGCAAGGAGGGAATCGCGCAGGTTCACAACCCATACTTTGGCAGGCTTGTGGATGAAGCACCAGCGCTGATTAACACCGCAAATCATGTACCTTTGCTTCATGATTGATATCGGTTCCCTGCGGGCCCTCACGGCGGTCGAGCAGCACGGCTCCGTCATTGCGGCCTCGGAAGCCATGGGGTTCAGCCCGTCGGCCGTGTCCCAACAGGTGAAGAAACTCGAGAAGGAGGCCGGCTTCGCGGTCCTGGAGCGCCGGGGACGCGGCGTCCTGCTCACGGAGCGCGGACTGGCCCTGGCGGCATACGGCCGCCGCATCCTGGCCGAACTGGAGGAGCTGCAGTCCACCCTCCTGGCAGATCCGGCCACGCCCAGCGGCAGCCTCCGGGTGGTGTCCTTTTCCACAGCCTGCCGCGGCTTGGTGGGCCCGCTGCTGGCGCGGCTCGAAGAGTCGGGTGCAGCGTTGAGCATCTCGGTGCTTGCCGAGGATCCACGCGAAGCCGTAGCCCGGGTGGCCAACGGGGAAGCGGACCTTGGGCTGGTGCACAACTGGAATTCGGTGCCGCTGGTGATTCCGGAGCATCTGACGCTGGAGTGGCTGTGCGAGGATGTGGCGGACGTCCTGGTGCACCGCCGCCATCCCCTGGCAGGCCGGACCGAGGTTGCCCCACCGGAGCTTGTTGACGAACGGTGGATCAGCACGCCGGCCGGGGCAATCTGCAACGAAGCCCTGCTGCGGATTTTCGCGGACCTGGGGCGGGTGCCGGATATCCGGGTTTACGATCCCGATTTCGCGACACACATCGCGATGGTGGAGCAGGGGGTGGCGGTGGCGCTCGTTCCCCGGCTGGGGCGGCCTGTACTCCCCCGGGATGTCGCCGCCGTCCCGGTAGTCAACCCGGTCCAGGCACGCCAGGTTGGGCTGGTCCACCGCAAGACCATGACCGCAAGCCCCGGCATCAGGCATGTCGCGGGCATCCTGCGGGAGCTTGCCGGCAACGGGGTTCCCGGCAACGAGGTTCCCGCCAGTGGGGTTCCCGCGGGCGGGGTCCCGGTTAGTGGACCCGCGGGACCTTGAACCGGGTAATCCTGGCGTCCTGCCCATCCAGTTCCGCCCAGGGCTTCTCCGTCTCCAGCACGGTCAGCGCATTGGTGGGGAAGCGGGTGGCGGCGTCCATATAGGCGTCGTGATCGGATTCCCGCGAGGCGAGATGCATTGCCAGGTCCTGCACACCAGGCAGGTGCGCGATCAGCATGAGCGTGGTCACGGTGTCCGGCACATGGTTGACCACGGTGAGCATCCGCTGGGCCGTGGCCGCGTACAGGCCGTCCTCAAGCTTGGGCGTGGGCGCCTTGTCCCCCAGCTCGGCGCAGACCCAGGTGCACGTCTGCCGGGTGCGCAGGGCGCTGGAGCACAGGATGAAGTCCGGAACGATGTTGTGCTTGAGCAGCCAACGCCCGGCGAGCGGGGCTTCCCGGTGCCCGCGTTCTTCGAGCGGCCGTTCATGGTCGGCCACCCCGCCCGGCCAGTCAGCCTTGGCATGGCGCATGATCACGAGGCGTCGAACATGATGCGAACTCATGGCCCAAGCCTATCCAAACCACTTAGCCGCGGAGGTCAATGCCTGGCTGGGCAAAACGAACTCAAGAAGGCGGCACATCCCGAAAGCGCCGTTGTTGCGTTGGGCCCACGCCGCCAGGGTTCCCTGGCCGAGCTTGCGAAGCGAGGGAGGCGGTGGGGAGGAACGAGCGCAGGCGCCGAGGGATATGCCGCCTTTAAGCGGAGGTTAGAGAGGAGTTAGATCGAGTATTCCGGAGCGGCCCAGACAACAACCTCGGGGTGCTCGTAGAACCGGTAGCCCTGGCCGCGGACCGTGCGGACGGTGTTGGCGAGGCGGCCCAGCTTGGAACGGAGGCGGCGGATGTGGACGTCGATGGTGCGCTCATTGGGTACTTCTTCGGCGTTGCGCCACAGGCCTTCGAGCAGTTCGTCGCGGCCCACGGTGCGGGTTCCGTTCTCGACAAGGTAGTTCAGGAGCTCGAACTCCTTGAACGTGAGGTTCAGGGACTCACCGTCGAGGTGGACTTCGCGGCGGGCGAGGTCGATCAGGACACCGGAGGGGCGCGGTTCCTGCGCCTGGGCAGGACGGGCGGCCTCGGTGCGCTGGCGGGAGTTCACCGTGGGGTCGCCGAACGTGGAACGGACGACGTCGAGCGCGGAACCAGGGGTGCCGGCCGGAGCCACCGCAACCGCGGCGTAGCTTTCGGCCCCGGAAACCAGCGACTGGGCGTACGCCCGGATTTCCTGGGCGAGCTTGGCGATGGAGGTGCCGGCAGCTGCCGCGGTTTCCTCGTCGATGCCCATGTAGAGGACGAACCCGCGGGCAACGTTGTCGTTGGCCACCGGGCGGACAGCATTCGGGCCGGCCACCACAGGGGTGGGGGCGGTAACGGGAGCGGCCTCGGCGGGCTGGACGGCGCGGAGTTGGCCGTAGGAGTTCGGGTTGTATCCCTGCGGAGCGTAGCCCTGCGCGGGGAAGGTGCTTCCGGAAGCCGGAGCGAGCGACGGGCGCGGCCCGAAGCCGGGGCGCAGGCCGGAGGGCTGGCCTGCCTTGGCGGCGTTACGGACGGAGATGTGGACGTATCCGGATGCAACTGACATGAATGCTTACCTCAATGTGAATGGCCGCCTTCGCGGCTCGAATGCTGGATTCCCCATACACGCGGACCGGGGAGAGGCGCCCGACGCTGGGCTGGGGGGCGAATGCCTAAGAACTTCAGGGGTGCGAAGGTCAGGCGTGCATTCGACAACAGCGCATGTCGGCAGCAGCGGATGTGCTGGGCCAATATTCTGCGGCTGCAGGTGCTGTTGAGTTCTTGTTCACATTGGAAGTGTGCAGCGTAACAATGCCAACTTGCAAGTAACAATGGACCGATTCGTCCACATGGTGAGACAAAACGGCGGATTGTGCTTCAGATCACTATTTCGAGATGGGGAAATAATAACGTTCGTTATCCGGAGAAGAGTCTCAGATCCCCCTTCGTTCGGAAGATAATTCGATAGATGTCCACTTTTTCGAATCTCCCCGAAATTCAATCGCTTGACATAGAATCGGCCGGACGGCTGCTTGCCGTGTCCAGTCCCGGTCCTGCCGGCGGCAGATTTTTTTGCCCGAAGAGCGGGCGTGGGCCGGCGGCAGGACCTGCCTGGGAGTGGTACGGCATGCCGCTGTCAGTTGGTGCTGGTCCCCGAGCCGGCTGAGGTACCGGCCGAGGTACCGGCGCCGGCAAGCTGGATGTCCTGGGCCGTGTAGGCGTCGCCATTCTTGAGGGCGGTCACCCGAACGCTGGTCCCGGTAGTCACGCTGGACATGCTGAGGGTGCTTCCCGTGGATGTACCCCCGCGCTGCCGCATCCCCTGCGTGACCTGCACATCGGAGCCCACTGAGTAGGTGCGGGAGAAACCGTCCTCGCTCTTGACTGTCAGCGAGGTGGCCGAGACATCCGTTACCGTGCCCGCCTGGCCCGCCATGGTCACATAGTTGGAACCTTCCAGGACCACATACTCGGAGTGGATGGCAGCGTTCAGGCCGGCTGCCCCCATCCCCAGGCCGCCGGGGCCACCGTTCATGCCCATGCCGCCGGCCGCGCCGCCGTTGGTACCAGCCTGGCTGCCCGGCCCCGCCATCCCGTTCTGGCCGCCGGGACCGAACTGGCTGGCCGCGCCCGCGCCTTGGGCGTTGGCGGCCGTGCCCGAGCCGTTTCCGGCTGCATACGCTCCGGCGCCGGCCGCTGCGCCCAGGACCACGGCCGCGCCCCCGACCAGCAGCCCCTTCTTAGCCGTCCAGGTGCCCTTCGGCCCGCGGGAGGAAGGGGTGGAGGGGTACTGCTGGGGGGCGCCCCAGCCCGTGCCGGCGTTGGGCACCTGGCTGTTGGCCGGCGCGGTACCCCAACCTGGCGACTGCGGACCGGGGACGGGGGCGCCCCAGCCCTGTGCAGCCTGCCCTTGCCGGGACTCGCTGCGTGGATGCCCGTCGCTGGCGGCCGGAGCCTCCTGGCCGGGGGCCGCTGCGCCGTTGCCGCTGACTTCCGATGGGGTTCCCCAGACGGGGACCGGCTGCCCGTTCTGCCCTGATGCGGCCGGCCCTGGTTGGTTGCTGTGCTGGTCCATTGCATTCTCCAAAGATGTTGAACTGAAGGTGGTGACGTTGCTTGTTCCAACAGGCTCTGCCGGTTTGCTGTGCGGGGGCTGTGCAGCAGGCCACGTCCGCCTGTGACCTGCACGGCCCCCTTGCGCACAGGGAACCGCCGTCCCGCTGGTCCAGGTGGCTAGGCTGGAGCTCACAGCTGGAACACAGCAACGGCAAAGCACCGGCACACCGGTAGATCGGAGAGTTGTCCCATGGCATCCCCGCACTCCATGACCAACAACCTGCCCCAGCTCACCCACCCCGACGGGTCCCCCATCCGCGCCTTGGTGGTGGATGACGAACCCAGCCTGTCGGAGCTCATGAGCATGGGCCTGCGCATGGCGGGCTGGTCCGTGGCGGTGGCCGGGGACGGACCCACGGCGGTCAAGCTCGCCAAGGACTTCCATCCGGACGTCCTGGTACTGGATGTCATGCTGCCGGGGTTCGACGGCGTGGAGCTGCTGGGCAGGATCCGCGCCTTCGCGCCGGAGGTGCCTGCGCTGTTCCTCACGGCGAAAGACGACGTCCAGGACCGGATCGTAGGGCTGGCCGCCGGCGGCGACGACTACGTGACCAAGCCCTTCAGCATGGAGGAAGTCCTGCTCCGCCTGCACCGCCTGGTCCAGCGCTCAGGCGTGGCCGCAATGGACACCGCCGAACTGGTGGTGGGCGACCTGGTCCTCAATGTGGACACCCGGGAGGTCACGCGCGCCGGGGAGGCAATCCAGCTGACGGCCACGCAATTCGAGCTCCTGCGCTACCTCATGGAAAACCCCAAGCGCGTGGTCAGCAAGGCGCAGATCCTGGACCACGTGTGGGACTACGACTTTGGCGGCCAGGCGAACATCGTGGAACTGTACATTTCCTACCTGCGCAAGAAACTTGAGGCCACCCATCCGCCCATGATCCATACCGTGCGCGGAGCCGGTTACGTCATCAAACCCGCAGACTAAGCCAAAGGAAACGCGTGTCTCTTTCCGGCGTTCCCCGGCCCACCGGCCGGTCATGGTTCAACCCCACCACCTGGCACCTCCGTACCCGCCTCATCCTGCTCTCCATGGCCCTCCTGGTGGCCATATCCGGCGCGATCGGCGTGGTCAGCTACGCCTCCATGGACGTGGTCCTCTCCAACCAGCTCGATGCACAGCTGATGCTGGCCTCACGCGGCCGTCCGCCGGAGGGCAACCCGTCCGGCCGTCCCGACCCGCTGGATGCGCGGGGACAAAGCGTGGGAACACTCAATGCCAGGGTGGTGGGCGGCCAGGTCAGCCGCGAGGCCGGCTTCCTCTCCTCCGATGCCACCCGCACGGCGCTGACTTCGCGGGACATCAGCACCCTCCAGTCGCTCCCCCACAACGGAGTCGCCGTGGACCGCGAGCTGTCCAACGGCGATTACCGGCTGATCGCCACCGCGACGCCCTACGGCGACGTGGTGATCACGGGGCTGCCGCTGGCAACCAAGGAAAGCACCGAAGCCTCCCTGGTATTGACCATGGTGCTGGTGTCACTGGGCGGCCTGGTCCTGATCGGGCTGGCCGGGACAGCGTTGATCCGCCGGACCATGCGGCCGCTGGAGCAGCTGTCCGACGTCGCCACCAAGGTTTCCAAGCTGCCCCTGGACGCGGGCGAGGTAGCCCTGGCGGTGCGTGTGCCGCCGTCGGCAGCGCATCCCACCACTGAGGTGGGCAGCGTGGGGCACGCGCTGAACCTGATGCTGGACAACGTCTCCAGCGCGCTGGAAGCCCGGCAGCGCAGCGAGATGAAGGTGCGCCAGTTCGTTGCCGACGCCTCCCATGAACTTCGGACCCCGCTGACGGCCATCCGCGGATACACCGACTTGATGCGCATGACCGAAACCCTCACCGAGGACGGCCAGAAGTCGCTGGGCAGGGTGCAAAGCCAGTCGGAGCGCATGACCGCCCTGGTGGAGGACCTGTTGCTGCTGGCCCGGCTGGACGAAGGCAAGGCGACCGAAACCACCGATGTGGACCTCACCCAGCTGGTCATCGAAACCGTCAGCGACGAAAAGGTCATGGCACCGGACCACACCTGGCAGCTGAAATTGCCCGAAGAACCCGTGACCGTCCGCGGCGACACCACCCAGCTGCACCAAGTACTGGCTAACCTGCTCTCCAACGCCAGGAAGCACACGCCGGCCGGAACCACCGTAATCACCGGCGTGATGCGCTCCGCCGACGGCAGCGTGGTGGTGACGGTCACGGACGACGGGCCCGGCATTCCCGCCGAGTTCCAGGGCAACATCTTCTCGCGGTTCACCCGGGCCGATGCCGCCCGTTCCGGCTCTGCCTCCGAGGGCTCGTCCGGGCTGGGGCTATCGATCGTCGAATCCATCGTCGCGGCCCATGGCGGCACTGTGGAACTCGTCTCCCGGCCCGGCAGGACCGAGTTTGCCGTCCGCCTGCCGGCAGCCGCCAGGTCCTGATTGCTCCAACCGGCCCACTTACACAGGCACGTCACAGGTTCCGCCTAAAGCCTTCAAATGCGGCGGCGCGACCCTTGATCCATGACCCTCACCGACTCCACCTCAGGAACCCTGCCGGACGCCGCGGTGGCGCCGGTGGGCATTGCGTCCCGGGCCCGCACCGGACGGCGCGCACCCGTGGACACCCGCACCACCGTGCCCGTCCTCGACGTCACCATTCCGGTCTTCAACGAAGAACGTGACTTGGAGGAGTGCCTTCGCAGGCTCCACGCCCACCTGCTCGAGACTTTTCCGCACACGTTCCGGATCACTGTGGCGGACAACGCCAGTACGGACGGGACGTTGAAGATCGCCGAACGGCTGGCCCGGGAATTCACAGAACTCGCGGTGGTCCACCTCGACGAAAAAGGCCGCGGCAATGCCCTGCGCAAGGTGTGGCTGGCCTCGCCGTCGCCGGTCCTGGCCTACATGGACGTGGACCTCTCCACCGACCTTGCGGCCCTGGCGCCCCTGCTGGCGCCCCTGATCTCCGGCCATTCGGACCTGGCCATCGGCACCCGGCTGACCCGCAACTCCCGCGTTGTCCGCGGGCCCAAACGGGAATTCATCTCCCGCGGTTACAACCTGATGCTGCACTCCTTCATGGGTGCCCGGTTCAGTGACGCACAGTGCGGGTTCAAGGCGATCCGCGCGGACGTCGCCCAGCAGATCCTCCCGTACACCGTGGACAACTCTTGGTTTTTTGACACCGAGCTCCTGGTCGTGGCGGAGCGGTGCGGCCTGCGCGTCCATGAAGTTCCCGTGGACTGGATCGACGATCCTGATTCAAGCGTTGACGTGCTCCGGACGGCGCTGGCGGACGTCCGGGGCATGGCACGGCTCACCCGCGACCTGCTCTACGGCCGCATCCCTGTTCCGGAGCTGAGGGCAGCCCTGGCACGGGGGCCGCTGCCGGCATCGTCCCGGGCGGCCGAACAAACCCGCGGCACCAGCCTGTTTGGCCAGCTGGTGCGCTTCGCCGCCATCGGTGCCGCGTCGACCCTGGCCTACCTTGCCATCTTTGTCTTCTGCCGGGGCTTCATGGATCCACAGCTTGCCAATTTCCTGGCCCTGCTGATCACGGCGGTGGCCAACACGGGAGCCAACCGGCGGTTCACGTTCGGCATCCAGGGCGGCAACCCGGTCCGGCACCACTTTGAGGGGCTTATCGTGTTCGGCATCGGCCTGGTGCTCACCTCTGGTGCGCTGGCACTGGTGCACCGGACGACGACGCCGGACCGCTGGGCCGAGATCCTCACCGTCGTGGCGGCGAACCTTGCCGCCACCGCCGTCCGGTTCCTGCTGTTCCGGCTCTGGGTCTTCCGGGAACGGACGCCGCGCACAGCACCTACCGCCCACGCCGGCCGGCGAACAGGCCTTGGCCGAGGAACAACGACCGCCGGAACCACTGCGGCGCCAACCGCCGACGACACGACAGCCACCGCATCCACAGAAACGGCAGCACCATGACCTCCACCATCTCACCGGCAGGCGCCGGATCAACCGCGGGATCTCCCTCCACCCGCCAGGACCCCTCCGAAGCTCCTGGTTCCACCACCGCCGCACGGCCCGGGCCACGCTGGACCCGTTACGTGTACGGCAACCAGCCCCGCTGGGTGGGGCCCTCGGCCGCCGGCCTGCTGGTGGCCACGGCCATCCTGTACTTATGGAACCTGGCCGCCACCGGATATGGAAACTCCTTCTACGCGGCAGCCATCCAGGCGGGCACCAAGGACTGGACCGCATTCCTTTTCGGATCGCTGGACGCCGGCAACGCCATCACCGTGGACAAGCCGCCCGCCGCGCTCTGGATCCCGGCCCTCGCAGGCCGCATCTTCGGCTTTTCGTCACTGAGCATGCTGGTGCCCGAAGCGCTCATGGGAGTGGCCGCCGTCGGCTTCCTGTACCTTGCGGTGAAGCGGGTCTCCGGGCCGGCGGCAGGGCTGCTGGCCGGTAGCGCCCTGGCGCTGACCCCGGTAGCGGCGCTGATGTTCAAGTTCAACAACCCTGATGCCATGCTCACCCTCTGCCTGGTGCTGGCGGCCTATTTCACTACCCGGGCCATCGAACGGGCCGGCTGGAAGTGGCTGGTGGCCGCGGGGGCCGTGCTTGGCCTGGCATTCCTCAGCAAGATGCTGCAGGGCTTCCTGGTGGTTCCCGCGCTTGGACTCGCCTACCTCTGGGCAGCTCCCACCACGTTGGGCCGCCGGCTGGTCCACCTGCTCGGCGCGCTGGGCGGCATCATCGTGGTGGCCGGCAGCTACGTTGCCTTGTTCCAACTGACGCCCGCCTCGGAACGGCCGTACATGGCCGGCTCCACTACCAACAGCTTCCTGGAGCTGACTTTCGGCTACAACGGGTTGGCCCGCATCACTGGGTCGGGCGAAGGAATGCCCGGCGGCGGAGCGGGCGGCCCCGGCGGCGCGGCGGGCGGCTTCGGCGGCGGCGCGGGAGGCTTCGGCGGCGGCAATACCGGATTCGGCGGCGCAGCTGGCGTGCTGCGGATGTTCGGAACCAGCTTCGGCGGCGAGGTGTCCTGGCTGCTGCCGGCCGCCCTGGTACTGCTGGTGGCTGGCCTCTGGTTCACCCGCCGGGAGGCGCGCACGTCCCGCAACCGCGCGTCCCTGATCCTGTGGGGCGGCTGGCTCCTGGTCACGGCAGGGGTCTTCAGCTTCATGAGCGGCATCGTCCACCCCTACTACTCGGTGGCACTGGCACCGGCTATTGCGGCACTGGTGGGTGTCGGCTCAGTTGAACTGTGGCGGGGCCGCGGGTACTGGCCGGCACGGATCACCCTTGCCGTCGTGGTCCTGGGCACCGCCATCTGGTCCTCGGTGCTCCTGGGCCGTGACACGTCGTGGCTGCCGTGGTTGCGCATCGCCACCCTCGTCCTCGGCGTCCTTGCCGCCGCCGCCATCCTCCTCCGCCTCGACGCCAAGGGCGCTGCGGGACGGTTCCAGCGCTCCGGGGCCGCCGCCGTCGTCGTCCTCTCCTTGCTGGCCGGTGGGCTTGGAACGACTGCCTGGACAGTTGCCACCGCTGCTTCCGCCCATGCAGGATCCATCCCCACGTCGGGGCCCGCGGGTTCCTCGGCGGGCGGCTTCGGCAACAGGGCTGCCGGGTTCCGGGACGACGCCGCACTCCGTGGCGACCGGACCGGCGGCACGGATACGGCCCCGGATGCAGGCAGTTTTGATCCCGCGAATGGCGTCAACGGCGCCCCGGGTGCCGGCGGGGCCGGTGGTCCCGGCGAAGGCACCGCCGATGCCGCCGTGACCGCACTGCTGACGGGCACCACCACGAAGTGGTCGGCGATCGTCTCCGGGGCCAGCCAGGCCGCCAGCCTGGAACTGGCCACGAACACCAACGTCATTGCACTGGGCGGCTGGAACGGCGGTGATCCCTACCCGACGCTCGCCGAGTTCCAGGACATGGTGGCCAAGGGTGAGATCAGCTACTTCATCGAAGGCGGCATGGGCGGAGGCGGCATGGGCGGCCGGGGCGGCAACTCCGAGGTGGCCGCGTGGGTGCAAGCCAACTTCCAGGCCCAAACCGTGGGGAACTCCACGGTGTACCAACTCACCAAGTAGGACCCGATGGCCAGCTATCAGCCCACCACAGTGGCTCCCTCCGCTTCCTCGGCCCGCGGCCCTGCTGCCGCGACCCGCATGCGGCGGGATCCCCTGGCCCTCCGGCACCGGCTGGAACTGTCAGCCGTGCTGGCAGCAACCGCCGTGCTGTACCTGTGGAACCTCGGGGCCTCAGGCTGGGCCAACGCCTTCTACTCCGCCGCTGCCCAGGCCGGATCGACGGACTGGGCAGCCTGGTTCTTCGGCTCCTCGGACGCCGCCAACTCCATCACGGTGGACAAGCCACCGGCGTCCCTGTGGATCATGGGCCTCTCGGTCCGGATTTTCGGCCTGAGCTCGTGGAGCATCCTGGTTCCTGAGGCCCTGATGGGCGTGGGCACCGCCTGGCTGCTGTATCTCGCTGTCCGGCGGGCGGCGGCGCCGGCCACCGGGGACGCGCGGCTCGCCCACCGGGCAGGCTTGCTGGCCGCCGTGGTGCTGGCCCTGACCCCGGTGGCCACCTTGATGTTCCGGTTCAACAACCCGGACGCCCTGCTGGTGCTGCTCATGACCGCCGCCGGCTACGCGGTGCTCCGCTCCGTCCAGGAGGACCGGCTGCGCTGGCTCCTGCTGGCAGGGGTATTCCTGGGCTTCGGGTTCCTTGCCAAGCAGCTGCAGGTCCTGCTGGTGGTTCCCGGGTTCGCGCTCGCCTACCTCGTCGCGGCGCCGGCCGGTCTGGGCCGGCGGCTGTTGCACCTGCTCGCCTCCGGTGCCGCGATGGTTGCCGCAGCCGGCTGGTGGCTGGCCGTCGTCGAACTCACCCCGGCGGCGGACCGGCCGTTCATTGGCGGCTCGCAGGACAACTCCATCCTGGAGCTGACCCTCGGCTACAACGGCCTGGGCCGGCTGACAGGGGACGAGACCGGAAGCGTGGGCGGCGGCAACGGCTGGGGCGTTCCCGGCCTGCTGCGGATGTTCAACAGCGAATTTGGCGGCCAGATCGCCTGGCTGCTGCCCTCCGCGCTGATCCTTGCGGCCGGCCTGCTGTGGATCGGACGCCGGGCGCCGCGGACTGACGCCGTCCGGGCGTCGGTGATCATCTGGGGTTCCTGGGTGCTGGTTACCGGCCTGGTCTTCAGTTTCATGGCCGGCATCATCCACCCGTATTACGCAGTGGCATTGGCGCCGGGGATCGCCGGGCTTGCCGGGCTGGGCGCGGTCCTCCTGTGGCAGCATCGACGGCAGGCCGCTGCTGCCGCCCTCCTCGCCGCAGCCGTGGCGGCGGCAGCCCTGATGGCTTTCACCCTGCTGGGAACCACGTCAGCCTATGGCCCGTGGCTGCGCTGGCTGGTGCTGGCGGCGGGCCTCACGGCCGCGGCGGGGATTGGGCTGGGCGGGTTTATCCGCCGGCGCTTCGTGCAGCGGACGACGACGGCACTCGCCCTTGCGGCTGCGCTCGCCGGACCGCTGGCATTTTCCATCTCGACGGCGGCAACGGCGCACAGCGGGGCCATTGTCAGCGCCGGGCCGGCGACGTCGTTCGGCGGGCCTGGGTTTGGCGGCGCGGGCTTCGGCGGAAACCGGGCCGGCGGGTTTGGCGCGGGCGGGAACGCCCGGCAGTTCAGCGGCAAAGGTTCCGGCCAGGCTGGGGCCGGCCAGGGTTCCAGCCAGGCTGGGGCAAGCCAGTTCGGGACAAGCCAAGGTTCCGGCCAGTTCGGCCCCGGCGGGGGTGTCCGCGGGGGCGGGATGGGCGGACTCCTGGGTGCGCCCACGCCGTCGGCCGAGCTCGTGGCAGCACTCAAGGACGGAGCCTCAAACTACACCTGGGCGGCGGCAGTAGTCGGTTCGAACAACGCCGCCGGCTACCAGCTGGCCACGGAACTTCCGGTGATGGCCGTGGGCGGCTTCAACGGCACCGACCCCTCCCCCACGCTGGAACAGTTCCAGGCGCTGGTATCCCAGGGCAAGATCCATTACTTCATAGCCGGCGGGACCATGATGTCCAGCAGCGGCTCGGACGCCTCCACCCGGATTGCGCAGTGGGTAACATCTACCTTCAAGCCGCAAAGCATCGGCGGGACCACCGTCTACGTCCTGGCCGGATAATCGACCACCCTGGAACGAATCATGGAGCAAATCGACGCGCCAGGAATCGTGACTTCCGTTACCCAAATGTGACTAATGCGAGATCTTCCTGTACCGTCGATTGGGTGCGGTCCCCGTTCGGGCCGCATATCCCGGGTTGACGCCAAGCTCTGCCGCTTCCCGGATTCCGCTTGAGAAACGGCAGAGGCGGGGGACCCACCGTCCCGGGCAATGATCGCCCTTGGGGTTAAGCCAGCACGTGTTTGTTCCGTGCGGCCGGATGCCCTCATCCGAACCCGACAGCTAACTCCGCAGGTGTGAGAGGCGATCAATCATGTCTAAATCCATGGCAAAACCATGCCCGCAAACCAGGGCAAAACACCGGGCCAAACCCCAGCCCGCCAAGAAGACCACCGTGGGCCGGCGTGCCGCAGTCCTCGCAGCATCCTGCGCGGTGCTGGTTGGCGTTGGCGCGGCCGGCCAGGCGACCACCAGCATGACCCAGGCGTCGTCTACCGGCTCAACTGCTTCCAGCTCAGCGGCGGACGCCCAGATGAGCATCGAGAAGAGCGAAATCCGGTCCAACCCGGCCGCGAGTCCCGCTCCTTCCGCCATCAGCGTGGCACCGCAGGCAGCGGAGCCGGCCCCAGCGCCTGCACCCGCCGCCCCGGCCGCTGAAGCACCCGCACCGGCGCCGGCCCCTGCACCCGCTCCCGCTCCCGCCGTCGCGGTCAACGATCCTGCGGGCGCCCAGGCCTATGCCGCCAGCCAGCTGTCCTCCTTCGGGTGGGGACCGGACCAGATGCAGTGCCTCCAGACGTTGTGGACCAAGGAATCCGATTGGACCACCACGGCCACCAACGCCAGCAGCGGCGCGTATGGCATCGTCCAATCGCTGCCCGCGGAGAAGATGGCCAGCGCAGGTGCCGACTACCTGACCAACTACCGCACGCAGATCAACTGGGGCCTGGACTACATCAAGAAGAGCTATGCCTCGCCCTGCGGTGCGCTGAACTTCCACCTGGCACACAACTGGTACTAGGCACCCTGGCCTTCCGCTGAATCTTCCCGTTTTCGGCCTTCGCTGACGGCGCGCCCCGGCCAGCCGGCGTCGTACGCCGCGCCCAGCCCGCCAAAGGTTGGAAACTTCAGCACAGGCAGCGGCCCGCATCCGTCGATGCGGGCCGTTGCCTGCTTTAATCAGCCGGCGCCCTGCCCGGCGTTCCGCCAGGGGATGTACTGGACGGACCACTTGTTGCCGTCGGGATCAGCGAAATACAGGAAGTGGCCCCACTGCTGCACGTCCACGTCGCTGACATCCACGCCGTTGCCCTTGAGCTGGCGGTGGGCCGCCTCGATATCGCTGACCACCAATTGCAGGTTGGAGCCGGTGCCCGGCGGAGCATCGGTGAGCCCTTCGCCGATGCAGATGGAGCAGGCGGAGCCGGGGGGCGTCAACTGCACGAAGCGGATGGAATCCGACGGGCGCTCGTCGTAATCGGCGTTGAAGCCAACCTTGTTGACGTAGAAATCCTTGGCACGGTCCACATCGGAGACAGGGACAAAGGCAAGTTCAAGTTTCCAGTCCATCCGCACAGGCTAGCGGCGGGACCCGGCGCGGGAAAGGGGCGGTGCTACCCGGCGATCCCGTAGAGGCGGTCACCGGCGTCGCCGAGGCCCGGAACAATGTAGGACTTTTCGTTGAGCTTCTCGTCGATGGAGGCCAGGACGATGTGCACGTTCGCGTCGCCCAATTCCTCCTCCAGTTTCGCCAGGCCCTCCGGGGCTGCCAGCAGGCAGATGCAAGTGACGTCGGAGGCGCCGCGCTTGAACAGGAACTTGATGGCCTCGCGGAGGGTTCCGCCGGTGGCCAGCATCGGGTCCAGGACGAAGACCTGGCGGCCGGTCAGGTCCTCGGGGAGGCGCTCGGCGTACGTGATGATGTCAAGGGTTTCCTCATCCCGGGCCATGCCCAGGAAGCCCACCTCAGCGGTAGGAACCAGCTTGGTCATGCCCTCCAGCATCCCAAGGCCGGCGCGCAGGATGGGAACCACCAGCGGCGTGGGCTTGGTGAACGCGGTGCCGATCGTGGTGCTGACGGGCGTTTCGATGGTGACCGGCTCGGTGCGGACCTCCCGCGTGGCCTCATAGGCCAGGAGGGTCACCAGCTCCTCCGTCAGCTGCCGGAAGACCGGCGACGGCGTGTTCTTGTCCCGCAGGACGGTGAGCTTGTGGGCGACCAAGGGGTGGTCAACAACGAGAGTGCGCATCCCCTAAAACTATCATCCGGCGCTGCCTTTGCCGGGTCCGGAGGAACCGCCGTCGTGCAGTTCCTCGGCCACCACGTCGCGCACAATGGGGCGGTCGAACGATGGAGCGGCGCCCACGTGTTCCCGCCTGCGGACGATGTGGAACAGCCGGTGGGCCAAAATCACCACGCCCACCCAGGTGAGCCCCAGCAACCAGCCGGCCATTACGTCCGTGAGCCAGTGGTGGCCAAGGAAGACCCGGCTCAGGCCCATGGCGATGATGAACACCGCACCCGCAATGATGGCCGTGACCCGGACCTGCATGGTGTGGAACTGCAGGCAGATCAGGTAGACCACCAGGCTGATCACCACGGTGGTGTTCAAGGTGTGCCCGCTGGGAAAGGACGGGGAATTCTCGTACGGCGGAACGGCGTCTGCGTGGTCCGGGCGCGTGCGGCCCACCAGCTTCTTGCCGAGGGTGGTGGCGGTGATGGAGACGGCTGCGGCACCGCCAATCAGGACCAGCGGACGCCAGTTGCGGCTGAGGTACGTCAGCCAGGCGACGAGGATGCTGGCCAGGATGGGCATTCCGATGCCGCCGCCGATGTTGGTGAAGCCGGTGACGAACGCGTCGAGTCCGGGGCTGCGGAGGCTCTCGGAGAGGGCCAGGGCGGGCTTGTCCAGGTTCGCCAGCCCGGCGGAGTCCACCACGTTGTCGTACACCTCGGCGCCCAGCAGGGCGAGGGAGACGATGACCACACCGCCCACGAGGATGGTGAGGACCAGTGCCGCGTAGGGTTTGAACCAGGTCCCCAAGCGGTCCCGAAGCGTATCCATGGTGCCTCCCGGCATCGGTAAGTAACCTGAGTATCCCCGAAACTATCATTGAGCCATGCCGTTGCCCGAAAAGAAACACGACGCCTGGATGGGCCTTGCCCTCGCGGAGGCCCATCGCGCCCTCGCGACAGAGGACGTGCCGATCGGCGCCGTGGTCATCGGGCCCGACGGCGGGGTGCTGGGTTCCGGCCGGAACCAGCGGGAGGAGCTGGGCGACCCCACAGCCCACGCCGAGGTGGTGGCCATCCGGGAAGCTGCCGCACGGTTGCAGGAGCGGGCAAGGCTCGACGGCGGCCGCGGCGACGGGTGGCGGCTCTCCGACTGCACGTTGGTGGTCACCCTGGAACCCTGCGCCATGTGTGCTGGCGCGATCGTGCTGGCCAGGATCCCCCGGGTGGTATTCGGGGCATGGGACGAGAAAGCCGGCGCGGCAGGATCGGTGTTCGACATCCTGCGCGAACGCCGCCTCAATCATTGGGTTGAGGTGTACCCGGGAGTCCGCGAAGAAGAGTGCGCCCGGTTGCTGCGCGAGTTCTTCGCAGCGCACCGCAGCAGCCTGTAACGGCAGACGGCCTGAGTCAGTCCCCCGCTGCCAGCAGGGCCAGCAGGCTCTTGGCCGTGCTGCTCCATCCGGGAAGTTTCCGCCGCGCCTCCCCCGCCGCCATGCGCCAGTTTTCCCGGACCCCGGCGTCCTCGAGCCACCGCCGCAGGACCGCTGCCAGCCGTCCGGGGCTCTCCTGTCCCCCGACGGGCAGGGTAAGCGGTGCCCCCGGAAGTCTTGGGCCGCCGTCGGACGTTTCCAGGCCGGCGAGGCTGAGCGCCTCCACAGCGCCAGTACCTGCCCTGACCAGCGCGGGGATGCCATGGGCCAGGCTCTCGGTGACGGCCATCCCGAACGCTTCCCTTTGGGACACCAGCAACGTCAGGTCAGTCCGGGCCCACTGCGCTTCCAACGGTTCGCCGGTGAGCTCGCCGGTCAGCCGCACCCGCTCCTGCAGACCGCTCGCGGCGACCGCAGCCTGGACCTCCTGCGCGTACAACGGATCCGCCCGGTCCGACCCCACGAATGACGCAGTCCAGTCAAGATCACGGATCCGGCCCAGGGCCTCCACCGTGAGCAGCTGGTCCTTGTTGGGCAGCAGCGCCGCGACGACTGTCAGGTGGGGCGGCGTGGAACCGGGCGCCTGTGGTGCCGGATCCACGCCGGGGAGGACAACCCGTGTTCCAGGGAATCCGCGGGTGCTGAGCTCGTTTGCTGCCGATGTGCTGGTGCAGATGACGCCCGTTGCCGCGCGCAATGCCCTGGCTTCGCGTTGCAGGGCCTGGCTGCCCGTATTTTCCGGCACGGGCATATGCACCAGGACCCATGTTTGCCGGCCGGCCTTCGCGGCGAACTCCAGTTCGTCCGGAGCCCCTACTGCCACCAGTCCATCCACTATGGTCACCGGCTGCCCGGGAACAGCCTCCAGGTCCCGCGCCCCGAGGAAGGCGCCAAGCCGGCGCCGGTCCCGGGCTCCCGCATGCGGCCAGCTTCCTTCCACGGCGATCACCTCCACCTCGGCGCCCAAGGCTTTGAGGCCGGCAACGAGGCGTGCGTTATAGACGTTCCCGCCCGAGCTGTGGCGGATATTGCCCGGGACGAGCAGCCGGAGGGGGCGCACTGTCAGGCGGACAGGTCCAGGACGTAGGTGGCCCAGGCGTCCGGATTTTCACGGAGGGTGACGTCAATGCCGGTGAGCTCCCGGCCGTCGTCGCTGTCCTTAATCTTTTCAAAAACTGCCTGGGCGATGTACTCCGCCAGCGCCTCGGTAGTGGTGAGCTTGCCCTCGAAATCCGGGTGCTCGTCCAGGTTGCGGTAGTTCAGGCCGCCCAGCACGTCCTCGATGATGGTCCCGGCGGCGCCGATGTCCAGGACGATCGCGTCCGCGTTCAGGGCACGACGCCGGAAAGTCACCTCAGTCACGAATGTTGCGCCGTGCAGTGCTTGTGCGGGCCCGAATGCTTCGCGGGGAAGGCTGTGGGCGATCATGAAGTGGCGGCGGACGGTCAGGCTGAACATGGGTTACCTTACGTTTTCGGAATTGTGGGTGGTCTGGCTCGATACGGGATGGCCGGCAGGGTACTCGACGACGTGGCACAGCGCTTCCAAGCTTCCGTCCGCGAGGCGCTCGACCACCTCGGGAAGGTCCTCGAACCGGGACGACCCGGTCAGGAAGGCATCGAAGACGGGGTCCTCGAGCAGGGAGACGGCAAGGTTGAGGCGGTCCGCGTTGGTACGGCGGTGGCGCCGGGACCGGGCCACCATGCCTACCTGGCTTGCCCTGATGGACAGCCGCCGCGCGTGGAAATCCTCACCCAGCGGTATGGTGACCGTCCGGTTGGCGTACCAGGACATTTCGATGACATCCCCGTCGTCGCCGACGAGCTGAAGGCTGCGCTCCAGTCCCTCCTGCGAGGCTGAGCAGTGGATGACAATATCGCAGTCGGCCAAGGCGTCATCAGGGTGAACGAAATCGACGCCCAACGCCTCCGCCAACTGCTTCCTGCCCGGATCCACGTCCACCAATTGCAGGCGCTGAAGCGGGAACGTACGCAGCAGGGTGGCGACCATGCCGCCCACCAGGCCCGCGCCGACAACCGCGACCCGATCCCCCAGGCGCGGCCCGGCCTCCCACAGCGCATTGACTGCGGTTTCGACCGTTCCGGTCAACACCGCGCGCCGGGACGGGACGTTATCCGGGATCCGCGTCAGCGACTCCAGCGGCACCACATAAAGGTCCTGGTGGGGGCTCAGGCAGAACACGCGTGCGCCTTTCCAGTCCTCGGGCCCCTCCTCTACAACGCCAACGGACAGGTAGCCGAACTTTACGGGGCCCGGGAAATCCCCCTCCTGGTGCGGGGCGCGCATCTGCTCCGCGACCCGAGGGGGAACCGACCCGGCGTGGACCACCATTTCGGTGCCCCTGCTGATGCCGGAATACAGGGCACGAACCAACACCTCGCCGGGACCGGGTGCTGGCAATTCTTCGGGCCTGAGCTCGCCGTGCTGCTTGGCTGTGGTCCAGTATGCGGTTGCATGGACAGGAGTCTGTGAATTCATCATCTTGCTGATGAATCTAGCCGGACGTACACGTGCTGGGAAAGTCCGACGGCGCGTGGCGGCGGCCGTGTCGAGGCACAGTCGAGGCATAGCTGACGTACACGTGGGTTTCGGGGAAGTGGTACGCCACAGCACGGGGCCTACAGGGCGCGGGTCTGGGATGGCAGGGGTCTGGTAGGGCGCGGGTCTCGGCTGGCGGGGCTGTTGCAGGGCGCAGACTTTGCAAGGCGCGGGTCTCGAATGGCGTGGATCTTGCAAGGCGCGGGTGTGCCAGCGGGCTTGTGTCATGCCGGCGCGTGAATTATCCGTGCCAGGCTTTCTTCTCCTGGCGACAGCCCAAAGTAGGCGAAGTCGGGGTGGCTGCCCGGTGGTCGGGCGGCGTGGTGCTGTTCCCGTTTCAGGGGGTGGGGCCACGTGGCGGGTTCCCAGTCTTGGTGTTCGCTTGTGTAGTGACGGCCGGCCGGTGAGGTCCAGCCGGGCGGTTCGGTTTTGCTCGCGGGGGTGGGTTTCCAGCCTGTGGTGTGCCGGAGGCGGTGGTGCTTCGGGCAGGGCTGCCCGAGGTTGCTGATTCCGGTGGTGCCCCCGCCTGCCCAGGCGAGGATGTGGTCGGCCTCGGTATCCAAGGACGGATTGCTGCAGCCCGGGAACGGGCATTTGCCGTCCCTGAGCCGGAGCCAGTTCCGCATCGCTGTGCCCACCCGGTAGCTGGTCCTGCCGATCTCCAGCGGTGCCCCGTCCCTCGGGTCCACCAGCACCCGGTAGAACGAACCTGCCCCCTCCGCGACCAACCGGCGGGCCATCGACGGCGGGATCGGCCCGTACCCGTCCAGCACCGCCGGCTCCTCCCCCAGCCCCAGCAGGGAGAACACCGGAACAGTGACCAGTACCTGTGCACGGACCGGTGACGGCGGGAGATCTGCCTCGTCAACTGCCCCGACGGCGGTACCACTGGCGTCCGTGCGGCCGCTTCCAAGGATCGCGTCAGCGAAGTTGTCCGCACGGAGCTGTGTCATGGTCCGGGGTTCGTCAGGTCCCTGCTGGGACCGGGCGATCGCGGTGAGCCGGTTCAACCCGGCCACGGCCCGGTCGGCAGGCAGGTACGCGCTCAGCCACGCCATCCCGTCGCGGTCCGGCCGGTACTCAACCCGCCGGTCCGACACTCCCTTTGCATGGCGTTTCTCGATCGACCCGGCCTGGTGGCGCTCCCGCCAGGTGCGTGCTTTGGCACGGAACCGGTGCGCCGGCAGCTCCCCAACCGGACATCCCCGCGCCGGATCCGGCGCCTCGCTGTCAAGGAAATGCGCTTCCAGGGCCGCCGTCTCCGCAGCATCCAGGCCAGCTGTCTCATCGGCCATCACCACCGCGTGCTGCCAGGACACGGTCCCGGCCTGCAACGCAGCCAAAGTCAACGGCAACGACATTGTCAGCGCGTGGGAAGTGGCCAGGAACGACGATGCTGCCCGCGGACCCAAAGCGAGCACACACCCGATCTCCGCCGCGACCGCCATCTCCTGCGCCACCACCGGCACCCCAGGCCCCGCAACAACACCGGCAGCATCCGCATACGCCACCGCCGCCCGGGCTTTCAAACCAGCCACGCTGGCCTCCACCTCACGTGCCCCGGCCAGGACATCCAGGCAGCCATCCGCCAACCCCGCCAACGGATCAGATGCCGAGAACGACTCCGCAGCGCACCCTTCCACCGCGGCAAGAAGCACGGCAAGGGCAGCACGAATGTCCTCGAACGCCTCCACCACCGCCGCTTTTGCCATACCCCCATCATCACCAAGGGGTACGACATTTAAGGCGGACAGGACAACGGGCACAGAAGAACACTCGCCGGGTTACGACACAGCCCAACGGCCGGGTTCAAGGTTTCGACACGCGCAGCCACCGGCAGACCTAACCACCTGGTCCCAAACAGAGCCCATGGCCAGCTCCCTCATTGCCCGGGCAATCAGCCTCGTTCCAGCTCCGTTTTGGGGATGACGGCTTCGCTCCGGTACCCTATTGAGGTTGGTGACGTGTCCGAGCGGCCGAAGGTGCAACACTCGAAATGTTGTTTGGTGTAAAAGCCAACGTGGGTTCAAATCCCACCGTCACCGCCACGTAGAAAGGCTCTGCTTTCCTTGGAACCAAGGGAAGCAGAGCCTTTTCTTTCCCGTGAATGGTGTTGCGGTGACGCAGCAGTAACAGAATTTCTGAGGTGCTTCCAGCTCCTCCCGTCCTCGGTTCTGCTTCATTGCTTTCCTCCAAGTGGTTTGATCATGGCGCGCGGGCGGAGCGGATACGTCACACGGAAGGACGCCCTCAGGTGTCGTCCCAGGTCGAACGCTCGGGCGAGCTGATTGTTTCCCCGAAGATGGCACGATGAAGAATTTCATGCGATCGATGGCCACTGACGTTCTCAACGTCCTAGGCCCTGGGCGGCGCCTGGTGGCAGTTGACGGCGTTGACGGCAGTGGCAAGACCACCTTCGCCGCACACCTTGCAGCCGAGGTACGGGACCGCCCCGTGATAATCATCCACGCCGACGACTTTTTGAACCCGTCGCCGGTGAGGCATGCGAAGGGACGTGATTCACCGGAGGGGTTCTGGGAGGACACCTACAACTACACGGCGCTCCAGGATCAGCTGTTGGCGCCCCTCAGCCCGGCCGGGGACGGGCGGTACACGCCAGCCTCCTACGACGCCCAGTCAGACCAAACAGTGCCGGCCGAGATCCTCCTGGCACCGTCCAACGCGCTCGTCGTTGTTGAGGGCATGTTTCTTCACCGCGATCAGCTGGCCTCGTACTGGGACGCGTCCATATTTCTGGACGTGCCGTTTACTGAGACAGCTGGGCGTATGGCCGTCAGAGATGGCAGCAACCCGGACCCTCAGCATCCAACGATGCGGCGGTACGTTGGAGGGCAGCGCCTCTACTTCGAAGCGGCTCGACCCTGGGAACGCGCCACGTTCGTGGTGGACAACTCGGATTTCACGTCACCGAGAGTCGTCCAACCCGAGACGGTTTCAGGTGCACGGTGATGCACCCTCGAACGAACATCCTGAATCATCGCCGGGAGGGATCGTCCGGCTGACGATGATGGAGAATCGGTCCATGATCAGTGCACCGGAAGTTGAGGGTTTCGTGATTCGAGTGGGCGGTCTGTCACGAAGTGAAGTCGTGCAGTCGCTCCACAGTGAAGGCGTTTTGCTCAATGTTCACGCCGAGACGCTGCTCGCTCACGCCGAGTTCGACGCCCCAAAAGATCAGAGCCTTCGAATCGTAGAACGAACGGTAGAGGACCTTGGCTTCAAGCATGGCGCGGTTCAGTCGCGGATCTTCACGGCTGCAATCAACCAAGGCCTCGGACTTTGTCCCATAGTGACAGGGCCCTACCTCCGACTCGCGACGATGGGCCAGACGAATGCGCCGGACTCCATCTTGTCCGCAGGCCGCGCCCCCGCCGGAGCAATCCACGTCGCTTCCAAGCCGGTGAGCGATGACGTGGAGTATCCGAAGGGCTTCTACCTCCGTGTTGTGGATGGGCGGGCCTGGCTGAGGGGCTATCGGTGTGACGATGCGTATGTGTGGACGCCAGACCAGAGGCTCGCGTTCTTGTTGCCCGATGGCTAACAGGACGGGACGGTAATTTCTGACCCCAGGAGTTGCAAAACAGATGCCGTATCACGTCACGTTGGAGACTCCCCTACTGGCGTGCCTGAAAAAGGACCAATTCGGATCGCCCGTTGTCAGCCGTTACTCCCCGGATCTGGGCGAAGCGTCCGATGGACTGAAAACCCAGCGTCTCGTGCATTATGATAGACGCCGTGTTGTGTTCGTTTGCGAAGTAGTAAGCGGTTGAAGATCGGGCCCAGATCCACTCCATCCGCACGCGGGTAAGAGCAGAACCAATACCCCGCCGGCGGAAATTCGGATCGATGATCACACCTCCCAGATAGTGACCCGCAGGCGCTCTGCCCTCCGGTTCACCATGGAAGTGTGTCTTGGCTGCGCCGACGACCTCATCTTGCACAATCGCCACCAACACGACCCGACCGCTTGTTGGAGTAATCATTTCCCGCGTCCAGCGTGCTCGGCCGCTGGCATCACAGATCGCGCCAATATACGGCAGGTCGGCAAAGGTCGCCTCTCGCATCTGCATGCCTTGAGCTTACTGAGGGGCCCAGCCACGGCTTAGAGTGCCCGTTCAGGAACCGGTTATGGTGCAGCTGTCCAAATGATGAGCATCTTGGCAGCGGATCCCGTACTGACCGACGATGCCTCCGCGGAAGGAACCGCTGAGCACGATGTGACCAAGGCGGCGCTGCGAAAGTACTGGATGAGTTTCGGCTTCCCGCCGGCCCACGGCGGCTATCTGGTCTTCGACGACGTGGTGGACGTTCTGGAATAGCGGCGCCGGAAGTGCTGACTCCCAGCTTCCGGATCCAAAGCCAGATCGAATTATGCCGCTCACCTGCGGAAACACTCCAGTTCTGGGTAAGAGTGTCCCGTAATATGCTCGGGTCGGTTTCCGCTGGAACCGGCGGGTGACCAGGTGGGAGACGGCATGGAGTGCACCAAAGTCGAGTCCGGCAAATACACCGTGGTGCTGCGCGAGGACGGCATCATCCACCTTGTCTGGAATCCCCATACGCGCATCGAGGCTGCCGACGCGCGCGCGGCCATGGCTGCCGTACTTGATCTCGCACCCGGCAACGAATACCCGTTGCTGATCTATATGACCCTGACAGCCTCACTAAGCCGTGAGGCCCAGGCAGTGTTCAATCAGCGCTGTGCCACCCGTATCGCGCTTCTTGGCACGAGCCCGGTCGACCGCATTCTCGCCAACTGGGTAATTGGCGCACAAAAGCAGCCGTGCCCGAAGCGGTTCTTCACCTCTGCTCACGATGCCACGACGTGGCTGCTGCTGCCGGACACTACTGTCGATTCCTGACCCGAATCATTCATCTCACTGTCATATGCCGCTGGTAGGGTCCCGTCATGGATGAACCAACAACAGCGGCGGTAACCCTCGCCGCCAGTGACCTCGCCGGCCGCGCTGGATATGATCCTGCTTTCCTGGGGCCTGCCGTTGCTGTTGCCCCGCTGGCTGGCGTGAAGACGGTGCTGCTGCCCTACACGCACTTCTCCGTGCTGATGCGTGCGGACAAGCGGCTTGCCGCTGTGACGGCCCTGGCTATGGACGGGACGAAACTGATCGACCTGGCCCGGGAAGGCATCCCGTGGCGGCTGGACCCCCGCATCCCTGCCGACCAGCAGACCGGGGAACAGGTCTACGCCCGCAACGACATCGACCGCGGACACCTGGTCAGGCGCGCTTCGGCTGTCTGGGGGGACACCAAGGCTGAGGCAGCCCAGGCGAACGAGGACACGTTCCACTACACGAACGCGGCCCCACAGGCTGCTAAGTTCAACCAGGGTGCCGAGCTCTGGCTGGGGCTGGAGTCCTACCTGCAGGAGAACGCCGCCGACAACAGCCGCAAAATCACGGTGTTCACCGGACCCATCTTTGAACCCAACGATCCGATCTACCGCGGCGTGGACATCCCGCTGAAGTTCTTCAAGGTCGCTGTCTTTCTATACCAGGGCCAACTGGCCGCCACCGGCTACGTAGTGGACCAGACTGCGGTCCTGGCTGATCTTCCGGACGTCCCGAAGCCGGGCGTCACCCAAGAGCCCGTCCCGCCGGGACAGTTCCGTACGTTCCAGGTCCCCATCAGGGACATCGCAGCCTTGACCGGGCTGGACCTGGAGCAACTCGTGGCCGTGGACCGGATGCCGATCGCAGCAGCACTGCCGAGCGCCCGGGTGGCCTCTACCTGGCGGGAACTGCACTCCCCCGAGGATCTGGACCTGGATTTCGACCTCGGCGGTTAGCCATGGAGTGTCGAGAGCTGGGCGTGTTGGAAGAGAAGTGCACCAGATGGACCAGACAGGGACGCTTAGCCGTGACGCCGGAGGCCTGGTGGTTGGGGACGCCCGGCTATAAGCCAGGCCAGGCCGCCGACCACGCTTCCGAGGACAAGGAGGACCAGCCAGGTGTCCCTGTTGAAAGTCCGCATGTCACGCTCGTCTGTCTGGCTGAAATCGACGAGGCTGTATGCCCAGATGGCCACGCACGGGATAAGGGCCAGCCAAGGCAGCAACGCGTTGAGACTTGCCGTGCTCACAGCACCAGTATGCACCCGTTTTGCCCGGGGTTTCGGGGTGGATAGGATGCTCGCCACGCCGGGCTGTGCACTCCGCGTAGAACCACCCCCGGATCAACACATCTTCAGCTCCAGGGCGCGCTCAAAGAGACTCAACCCTCCTTGTCTGGGCTCAATCCCAGCGTCACAGCCACGAAGAAAGGCCCTGGCTCCCTTGAAATAAGGGAGCCAGGGCCTTTCGCAGTCCGCGGCAAGGAAAGCGCCGCCGGTATGGATGCGTTAGCGGTCGGGGTGGATCATGGTCATGCCTGCGACGTTTGCCGTGTCGAGCCGGGGCAGCAGCTCTGCGGCATCTTCCAGTCCGATGACGCGTTCGATGAGTTTCTGCGGCTGGAGCGCGCCGGACTCGATCAGTGCAAGCATGCCGGGGTAGTCCGCCGCGGCCATCCCGTGGCTTCCGTAAACATCCAACTCCCACGCGATGACCCGGGCCATCTGAACGCGGGGGTGGCCCTCGACGGGTGGCAGGAGCCCAATCTGGACGTGCCGGCCACGTCGCCGGAGGCTGAGGATCGCGTCCGCGCAGGTCTGCTCGCTGCCCACGGCGTCGATGGATACGTGGCTTCCGCCCGTCAGGTCCTGTATCTTCGCCGGAATGTCCGACCCATCGGCGACCAATACGTGGTCAGCTCCAAGGGAGGCCGCCGCATCAAGGGCACCCGCGTTACGGTCCACGGCAATGACATTGGCGCCCAGTGCCTTGGCGATCATGACGGCGCTGAGCCCCACGCCGCCCACCCCAACAATGGTGACCCATTCACCGGCGGCCAGGCGCGCCCGGCTTGTCAGTGCCCGGTAGGCGGTGGCGAATCGGCAGCCCAGGCTGGCCGCCGCTTCGAAGCTGACGCCCTCGGGAATCGCCACGAGATTGGTGTCCGCCGCGTGGATCACCACGCGCTCCGCGAACGACCCCCAGTGCGTGAAGCCCGGCTGCTGCTGTTCGGGGCAAACCTGCGCATTGCCGCCGAGGCACCACTCGCAATTCCCGCAGCCTTCAACGAAGGGCGCCGTCACGCGGTCACCGACAGCCCAGCCGGTTACTCCCGGGCCAACCTCAACGACGACACCGGCGAACTCGTGGCCGGGGACGTGCGGGAGGGCGATGTCGTCATGGCCGGCCCACGCGTGCCAGTCGCTGCGGCACAAGCCAGTGGCGACGACGGAGATCACCACACCTCCCACCGGCGCCTCCGGCTGGTCTACTTCCTGAACGGTCAGTGGTCCGGCGATCTGGTGCATGACAAGGGAACGCACAGGCCCTCCTTTACTTGGGTTGTTCAGCCCAGTCTAGGTCGGGGGGCGGCGGCGCCTCCGCTTCCCGGGACAGGGCCACCAGAGCCGCCCGGGAAGGTGCGATGAACGGTCCCCGGTGCCTGCGTGAGGCACTCGATACGCCCGGAGCGGCGCGCCGGGCAGTGCCTCGCCGACATCAAACCGTTCGCGGGGTGAGTGTTGTGCCCCCTTCAGGCAGAATGGGGCTTCTATCAGCCACACGGAACTCTGAAACAAGCGGAACGGGGAAACGGATGAGCGAGTTTTTTGCCGCTTCGTGCGAGCACGGCATCCTGCGGCTGCGCTGGGCCCCGGACGTCCACATTACGTATGAGATTGCCGTACGGGCTGCCCGGGTCCTGGAAGGCTTCAGCGGCGGGTGGACCCTGCCTCTCCTAGTTGACCTGAACGGTGTGTCCGGGTTGACGCCCGAGGCCAGGGCGGGCATGAATGCCTACCGCGGGTTCTCTGCTGTGGCCCTCATCGGAGAGGGACCCATGGGCAAGGTCGTGGCGGCATTTTCACAGCGGTCATTGACTCCCACCGCGTATTTCACCAACGAAGGCGACGCCCTTGATTGGTTGTCCGGCCAGGGCAGCCGGGCCGCGAAGTAGCGCACAGCGGCCCGGCGTTGCCCGTCGTCCCCCTTCAGGTCCAGCCACTGCGAATGGGCACGGTCCGCGCTATTGAAAGGCCTCCAAGGTCCAAAGCCCCTACAGCCGCGTGTCGAAGGATCCGCAGAACACGTTCTCGTTGAACGTGCCCTGGAAACCGGACTTCCCCTGGATCTTTTCCACCACTGCCCGGATCGCTTCCCGGGTTCCGGCGTGCGCGTGGATGGCGGTCTTGACCATTGGCACGTCGATCAGGTGGTTGGGCTGGTTCAGCGACACGAACACGGCGGGCACCTCGGTGACGTACCAGGGGATTTCTGCTGCCATGGGCGAGGACCACTTGATGCGGATGGCGGCCTCCTGCGCGAAACCTTTCACATTGGCGAACACAAAGGCGGCGTCGTACCTATCGGCGTAGTCCCCGGTGGCCTCTTCGGAGATGACGGACATGAAGTTCACGCCCGCCTCCCCGGCGGCTTCGCGCTGCGCGGCAGTCCGGAACAGGCTGACTTCGAACCCCGCGGCTTCCAGTTCCTCCTTGACGACGCCGAGGTAGGCCAGCGGATCAGCCCGGGTGAAGTCGGCGCCGCCGGAGATGCCGTAAAGCCGGATCCGCGGGTGGGTTTCGGGGGTGATGGGCAAGTTTCCCGCTGTGTCCTTGACGAGCGTCACGGTCTTGTCCGCGATCTGCGCCGCTACGGCGCGATGTTCGGCACTGCCAATAACGGCAAGGGCTTCCGGTGGCGGCACGAGTTGGTCAAGAGGCTTGAGGTGCAGCCCCAGTGACGCCTTCAGGCCGAGGATGCGGCGCAGCGCATCGTGCAGCCGCTGCTCGGTAATGATGCCGGATTTGTACCCGTCCAGCATGTACTGGAAGTCCTCGGCCGGGTTCCGGAAGAACAGGAACATGTCGCAGCCGGCGGCGATCGTGGCCGGCACCAGGTCCCTGCGCTTCATGGCCTGCGTGAGGCCCACCATCTGCGAAGCATCCGTGAGGACCAGCCCGTTGAAGCCGAGTTCCCCGCGCAGCAGGTCCTGCAGCAGTTCAGGCGAGAGCGTGGCCGGCAGGACCTCCGCGTCGGCCAGCTCAGGGCGGAAATGCCGCGAAACCTCCGGCGCTCCAATGTGGCCCACCATGATCGACTGCACGCCGTAAGCGATCATTTCCCGGTACACATGCCCGTACGTACGGTCCCATTCCTCATAGGGAAGGGTGTTGTAGGAGGTGACCACGTGCTGGTCGCGCTCATCGATGCCATCGCCCGGGAAGTGCTTTATGGCGCAGGCCGTGGGTGATTCGCTGATGCCGTCGAAGTACTCCTTGGCCCGTTCCACCACGATCTCCGGGGTGTTGCCGAACGAGCGCGTCGAGATCACCGTGTTCCGCCAGTTGTAGTGGATGTCCACAATCGGTGCGAAGGCCCAGTTGCAGCCCAGCGCCGCCGTCTCCACCCCGGCCACCTGCCCCATTTGCCGGGCAATTTCCTTGTCCGGGTGGGAGCCGGCCTGCAGGTGCGTGGAGACGAATGTGCCGTCGTCACAGCTGCCGGCCCCGCCCATTTCCGGGTTGGAAGCAACCAGCAGCGGGATCCGCGACCTGGACTGTGCGTACCGGATGTGTTCCTGCACGGCGGCGGACGGCCCGGGGCGGTACCGCATGCCGCCCACGTGGAAGGTGTCCAGCACGCCGTCGAGGTACCCGGGCGAGTAGTCGTTGTTGTGGTTGATGAACAGCTGCCCGATCTTTTCCTCAAGCGTCATCCCGCCAAGGGTGCCCTCCACCCAGGCGATGGCGCCGGCGTCGAGGTTGAACGGCGCGGCGCCGAGGTCGACGTCGAACGGCCGCTGCCGGCTGCCCCCGGCCGTCCGGGCAGGAGGCACGACGCCGGCGATCCCCTTGAGTGCCTGAGCCACCACCTGGGCGACCGGCGCGGCAATGTCCACCACCACGCCACGCTCGTCGTCCTGGAGCGGTTCGAGGGTGGCGAGCTGGGAGTCCAGCAGCGCGGGAGGCATGAAGTGGCCGCTGCGGCCTTCCGTGCGCTCCTTCAGGACTTCCTTGCTGCCGTTCAGGTGCAGGAACACGGTGTCCGGTGCCTGGGCACGGATGGCGTCGCGGTACGTGCGGCGAAGCGCCGAGCATGCCAGCACCAGGCCGCCGTCGGCTGCTCCCGCAAGCCTGCTGCCCACCGTGGCCAGCCAGGGCCAGCGGTCCTCGTCGGTCAAGGGCGTGCCGGCGGCCATCTTGGCCACGTTCTCCACAGGGTGGAGGGAATCGCCGTCCAGGAACGGGACGCCCAGTTCGCGGGCCACGAGATCGCCGATGGTGGTCTTGCCGCAGCCGGAGACGCCCATCACGACGATGCGGATCATGTTCATCGAGTGCTTCATTACCAGTCGTGGACGGTGCCGTCGACCAGGCGGTTGTAAGGCAGGTAGGCCTGCTGGTAGGGGTAGGCGGCGGCTGCTTCCTCGTTGAATTCGACGCCGATACCTGGCTTGTCGCCGGGGTGCAGGTAGCCGTCCGTGAAGGTCATGGACTGTTCGAAGACCTCGTTGGTCTTGTCCGAGTGCTGCATGTACTCCTGGATGCCGTAGTTGTGGATGGCCAGGCCCACGTGGAGCTGTGCCGCGAAACCCACCGGGGAAATATCCGTGGGTCCGTGGAAGCCGGATTTGATCTGGTACTGCGCCGCGAAGTCCATGACCTTCTTCAGCGGTGAAATGCCGCCAAAGTGGGTGGACGCTGCCCGAACGTAGTCGATCAGCTGTTCCTTGATCAGCGTCTGGAAGTCATACACGGTGTTGAAGATTTCACCGATCGCCAGCGGCGTGGTGGTGTGCTGGCGGACCAGCCGCAGGCCCTCCTGGTTCTCCGCCGGGGTGCAGTCCTCCAGCCAGAACAGGTCGTAGGGTTCCAGCGCCTTGCCCAGCTTCGCGGCCTGGATGGGCGTCATCCGGTGGTGGCCGTCATGCAGCAGCGGGATCTCCGGGCCGAACTCATTCCGGACAGCTTCGAAGACGGTGGGCAGGTGCCGCAGGTAAGCGCGGGTGTCCCAGTCCTCTTCCTGCGGGAACGCTCCTCGGCCGGCGGGCTCGTAGTCATACCGCTCCCCCGACGCCTGCGCCTGGGCAGCCACACCGTAGACGGCTTTGATCCCCGGGATGGCGGTCTGGATCCGGATCGACTTGTAGCCGAGCTCCAGGTGCTCCCGGACCGAATCGAACAAGGACTCGATGTCCGAGCCGGACGCGTGGCCATAAGCGCGCAGCCCGTTCCGGGAGGCCCCGCCGAGCAGCTGGTAGACGGGAAGTCCGGCGACCTTGCCCTTGATATCCCACAACGCCATGTCGACGGCGGCGATGGCCGCCATGGTGACCGGGCCGCGGCGCCAGTACGCGCTCCGGTACAGGAACTGCCAGGTGTCCTCGATCCGGTGCGGGTCCTTGCCGATGAGCAGCTGCGCCACGTGCTCCTTCAGGTAGGCGGCGACGGCGAGTTCGCGGCCGTTCAAGGTGGCGTCGCCAATGCCCGTCACGCCGTCATCCGTGGTGATCCGGAGGGTCACGAAGTTTCGGGTGGGGCTGGTAACGAAGACTTCCGCAGCGATGATTTTCACGGCAGGTCCTTTCGGAGACGATCGGGTCGGAGGGGGAAGGCAAGGGTGGTCAGCCGGACGAGCCTTTGTTCTGGTTGCCATCCTAACGAGACGGCAAATTGGCGGCAACCGGTTGCCAAAATTTGCAGAGATATTCCACGAATAAGGCTGTCCCCCACCTCTATGCGGGACAGCCTTTTCGCCGGCTGGCTCATGGCACTGGCCTGGTCACAGCGGCGCTGATCGGCCGGCAACCGTGCCACACAGGCCTTCCAGCAGCGCCACCACGCCGTCGTCCCCGGCCAGGACCGGATCGATGACGGCCAGCAACGCCTTGGTCCGTTCAGTCCCCTGCAGCCGGTTGGCGGCGGCAACGTCCCCGTCCAGCGGATCCTGGAAGGACGGCGCGGCCGCACTGTAGTCCATCCAGGCCGCGATCATCAGGGCCGCCCCCGCACCCGTCCTGCCGGCCGCCCGCTCGGCCTGCAGGACCGGAACGGCGCGCATGCGCAGTTTGGTGCTGCCGTCCATGGCTATTTGGGCCAGGTTGTGGGCGATCCTGGCATTGCCAAAGCGTGCCAGCAGGGCTTCCCGGTACGCAGGGACCTGCAGGTCCACGGCGGCGGGGAGGTTGGCTTCCGCCTCATCCCAGAAAGCCTCCACAGCCTGCCGGCACACCGGGTCCGCCAGGGCTTCCGCGACCGTTGTGTGGCCCCTCAACTGGCCTGCGTAAGCCATCAGCGAGTGCGCTCCGTTGAGCAGCCACAACTTCCGGTTTTCATAGGGTTCGATGTCCTCGACAAACAAGGCACCGGCCTCTTCCCAGTGTGGACGCCCGGAAGGGAAGGCCCCGCTAAGCACCCAACTCGAGAAGGGCTCGGCCACCACAGGCGAGTCGTCCCGGTAGCCGCAGGCCTCACGGACGGCAACCAGGTCCTGCTCAGTGGTCCGCGGCGTGATGCGGTCCACCGAGGTGCTGACAAAACTGACATTGCCGTCGATCCAGGCGGCGAAACCGGGGTCCCACGCCTGCGCAAATCCTGCAACCCCTTGCCGGGCCACCGTGCCGTTATTGGACAGGTTGTCGCAAGAGACCACGGCGATCGGCCCCGAGCCCGCGTCCCGCCGGGCGGCGAGCGCCAGCACCAGCCGTCCCAAGGGCGTAACCGGCCGCCCGCCGCCTGAACCCAGCCTGGCAAGGTCCGCGGCGACGTCGGGCGCGTTGACGTCAAGCTTGCCGTCCGCACCCAACCCGTAAGCGGCCTCGGTGATGGTCAGCGTGACCAGGGCAGTCTCCGGCGCGGCCACCAGGGTGGTGAGCCTTTCAAGGTCCGCCCCATCCACAGCCTCCACGATGCTGCCGAGGACGGTGAAGGAGTCCCCCTCGTCCGCCCGTTCCACCAGGGTGTAGAGCCCGTCCTGCTCTGCCAGCGCGACGGCGGCATCCGGACGACGGCCGGTGAAGGCTGCGATACCCCAGTCCGCCGCATCCGGGGCCTGCTGGGTGTACCAGGCCTGGTGTGAGCGGTGGAAGGCCCCAAGCCCCAGGTGCACGATGCGCACCGGGGCCTTGGGGACCGGACGGAGCTGCCGGTTCAGGCGCGGAACGCCGGCCGCCGGAAGCGTGGCGGACGGCGCAGCCTCGAAAGGGGCACTCACAGCTTGAACACCCTCCGCGGCGAGGCATCCACGATGTCCACGATGAGTTCGTGAGCCCGTTCCTCGGTGACCCTGTGCTCCGCCACGAGGCGGGCCAGGAAGGATGCCTCGATCCGGCGGGCCGTGTCATGCCGGGCCGGAATGGAGCAGAAGGCGCGGGTGTCATCGATGAACCCGGAAGACCGCGAGAAGCCCGCGGTCTCCGTCACCGCGGACCGGAAGCGCAGCATGGCGTCAGGGGCGTCCAGGAACCACCACGGCGCACCGAGATACACCGAGGGGTAGAAACCGGCCAGCGGTGCCAGCTCGCGGGAGAAGACGGTCTCGTCCAGGGTGAACAGGACCAGGTGGAAGTCCTTGGCCGTGCCGAAGTCCTGCAGCAGCGGACGGACGGCCTCCGTGTAGTTCACCGCCACCGGGATGTCGTGCCCGGTATCGGCGCCGAAGACTTCGAACGTCGGGGCGTGGTGGTTTCGGAAGGAACCCGGGTGGATGGTCATGACCAGCCCGTCGTCCACCGACATCCTGGCCATCTGGTACAGCATGTGGGCTTCGAAGGCATCCCGGTCCCGCGCGCTGGCCTGGCCTGTCCTGCCGCGTTCGAAGAGCCGCTCCGCCTCGCCGTCGTCCAGTTTCAGGGTGGCAGGCGTGAACACGCCGTGGTCTGCGGAAACAGCACCGCGCTCCACGAAGTGGCGCCGGCGCGCCTCAAGCGCCTTGATGTACCCGGCATAGCCGGCGGCACCCTCCCCCGCCGAGCTGACCAGGCGCTCAACGTTGTCCTGCCACGCCGGATGGGCCATGTTCAGGTACTGGTCCGGCCGGAAAGTGGGCAGCACCCGGCCGGCGAAGGCAGGGTCCGCATGCAGCGCGGCGTGGCTGTCCAACGAGTCCAGCGGGTCATCCGTGGTGGCCAGCACCTCGATGTTGAACTCCTTGAACAGCTCCCGCGGCCGGAAACCCGGTTCGGAGAGCTTGGCCTGCAGGGCATCGTAGAGCTGGTCCGCATTCTCCGCGGATGGTTCCTCCCCCAAACCGAACACGTGGGCGAACTCCTGCCGGATCCAGTATCCGGAGGCGGTTCCCTCAAACGCGGGCCAGGCTTCGCAGAAGTGCCGCCATACCTGCCGCGAGTCAGCGGGCTGGTGGCCCAGTCCCAACTGGTCCATGGGCACGCCGCCGGCGTGGATCAGCCGGGTGACGTAGTGGTCCGGGGTGACCAGGAGGGCGGCCGGGTCCGGGAACGGTGTGTTCTGTTCGATGACCGCTGCATCGACGTGCCCGTGCGGGGAAATGATCGGCAGGCCTTCCACCTTCGCGAAGAGCGAGCGGGCAATCTCCCGGACCCCGGGATCCGCCGGCAGGAGCCGGTCCGGGTGGTCCGCTAAGGGCTGTGCCATGGCTCAGCGCCTCCCTGCGGCAACAGGGAGCCCGGCCAGGGCGGCGGTGGCGCGGAGGTATTCGAGGTTCCCGGCGGTGCGCTCGGCCAGCGGAAGTTCCGTGGAAAAGTCCTCCACTGTCACCCAGCCGTCGTATCCAAAGGCGGCGAGCGCCTTGAAGTACTGCAGGACGCTGCCCTGGCCCGAACGCAGCGGAGCCCACTCGTTCTTGTAGACCGCGGCGCCGGACTCATCAGTGTCCCCGCTGTTGACCCAGACAGCGTTCTTGACGTGAACGTGGGCCAGGTAGTCACCCAGGAGCTCGAAAGCAGGCAGATAGTCCTCCTGTCCTTCAATCAGCAGGTTGCCCAGATCATGGATGACGCCGACATGCCGGGGGTCCAGGCCGTCCAACAGCCGCAGCGCCGATGAGGCCGATGCGGTGATGGTGCGGTGGTGCAACTCCACGAGCGCTTTCACCCCGTGATGCGCGGCCCGCCCGGCAATCCACTCGAAATCGCGGCGGGCCGCGGCGAAGAGTTCGGGGTAGGGGGTGCCGCTGGCCGGTTCGTTGCCCCAGGCTGCGGTTCCCAGTGGCAGCGTGGTCACCCGCACCTGGCCGGCGCCGAGCTTGGCGGTGGCGGCGAGCATGCGGTCCACGTCCTCATGGTTGTCGCACCGCGCGTATCCGCCGATGCCGGAGAACTCCAGGCCGGCGCCGGTGGTGAGGGCGGCGATCCTGTCCAGGTGCCCTTCCATTCCGGCCAGCGGAACGGTTGCCTTGTTCCCGGCCCAGAAGCCGGGTTCGGGGGCGTCACCCTGGTCCGTGATCCGCCATTCGACGCCGTCCCAGCCCTGGCTTGCCAGGTGCTGGACGGCCTCCTCGGGGGTCCACTCGGGGGTTGATGCCGTAAATACTGAGAACTTCATGGTTTCAGGCGCTTTCTGCCGGTGTGCTGCCGGTGTGGACTTCGAGGTCGTTGTACTTGCCCGCCAGGACATCCTCGAAGAGGACGGGCTGCCCGAGGGTGGCCGAAACGTAGACCGAGCGCACCGCGGCCAGGGCATTGACGGCGTCGCTGACGGTGACTCCGGGCTGCTTCCCACCGGCGATGGCGGCAAGGATGTCGCGGTACTGCCGGACGTGGCCGGCCGGGTACACCGTGGGATCGGCTGCTTTGTAGTCTTCCTCGGGGTATTTGGCCAGTTCCTCCTCAGTCTGGTTGCCGCCACCTTGCAGCCCCATGTCCGCCGAGGCGCCGCCGGTGTCCCTGCTGTGGAAGTACTGCAGGCGGTCGTTGTCCACCACGGCCGAGCCCTCCGAGCCCATCAGCTGCACGCGCACGGTCAACCCGGGGTAGGCGGCCGTGGTGGCGTGCAGGACGGCCAGGCCGCCATTCTCGAAAGTGACGGTGGCTACCGCAGTGTCCTCCACTTCGATGCGTTCGTGGGCGAGGCGGGCCGTGTGAGCGAAGATCTCCACCGGCCGGCCCATGAACCACAGCAGCAGGTCCACGGTGTGCACGCCCTGGTTCATGAGGGCGCCGCCCCCGTCCATCGCCCACGTACCTCGCCAGTCCCCGGAGTCGTAGTAGCCCTGGCTGCGCCACCACGCCACCGAAGCAATGGCGGAGGTCAGCTTGCCGAAGCGGCCCGCGGCGATGGCGCGGGAGACGGCAACGCTGGACTGGTCGAACCGGTGCTGGCTGATGACCGAGGCCACGATGCCCTTACCCGCCGCTTCCTTCGCAGCGGCCTCGATTTCCTGGGCCCTGCTGAGGTCCACGTCGAGGGGCTTTTCAATGACCACGTGCTTGCCTGCCGCGAGCACCTCCAGGCTCTGCTGGATGTGCAGGCCGCTGGGTGTCGCCAGGGCCACGAGGTGGATGTCTTCGGCGGCGAAGGCCTCCGCCTGGGTGGTGTAGAGCGCCGGGCGCTCACCGCCTTGCTGCTCGATGAAGTCGGCTAGTGCTTCGGCGGCCGCCGGGATGGCGTCGATGAGGGCCACGATGCGGACTTCAGGGAATTCGCGGAGGGCTACGGCGTGCGTGCGGCCAATAACGCCGCACCCGGTGATGGCTGCGTTCAAGGTACTCATGCGGTCTGGACTCCTGCTTCTGCGGTGACTTTGGCGAAGGCACGTGCTGCGATTCCGAAGGCCGTGGGGCCGGAGAAACCGCCCAGGCCATGGGCGCCGGCGAGGTGCGGCTCAAGGGATGCGAAGCCTACGTACCCGTCGGCTTTGAGGGCCTCCACGGTCTTCAGGACGTCCCCGTCGCCTTCGCCGGCGGGTACCACGTGGCCGTTTTCGAAGAGGGCATCCTTGACCTGGAGGTATTCAAGGTGCGGGCGCAGCTTGGCGTATCCCTCGTCGAAGGGTTTGACCCCCACCTGGACGAAGTTCGCAGCGTCCCAGGCAACTTTCAGGGCAGGTGATCCGACGGTCTCGATGATGTCCAGGACACGGTCCGGGACGTCCCCAAAGATGTCCTTCTCGTTTTCGTGCAGGAGGATCACGCCTGCTTCCTCGGCCACGCCGGCCAGGGCCCGCATGCGCTCGATGACCTCATCCCGGATGCTTTCCACCTGGACTGACTCGCCGTAGTAGAACGAGAAGATGCGGATGTACTTCGCGTCCAGGACCTTGGCAGCCTTGACCGCACGGCGCAACCGCTCCACCTCGTGCTCCACCGGAAGGCTGACGTCCACCTTCCCGATGGGCGAGGCAATGGCCGAGACCTTCATGTCTTTCCCGGCCAGCAGGGCGGCAAGTGCCTGGAGCTGTTCGTCGCTGAGGTCAACAATGTTGGTTCCCCATGCGCTGCGGACCTCGATGTGGTTGGCGCCGAGGGCCTGCAGCACAGCGATCTGGATTGCGGGGTCGTCGTCAATTTCGTCGCCGAAGCCTGACAGCTGCCACGTGACCTGGGTGGTCGAAACCATGGTTATTTAACTCCTCCGGCGGTCAGCCCGCCTACTAGGTAACGCTGGAAAATCAGGTAGAGAATGACCACCGGTGCTGCGCACACCAGGGCTGCGGCCATCATTTGGCCGTAGTAGGGGATGGCGCCGCCTTCCTGCGAAGCACCAAAGATTTGCAGGGCGACGGCGGCGGTCTGGCTTTCCGGGCGCGTCATCACCGAGGCGAACAGGACGTCGTTCCAGCCGAGCAGGAAGGCGAAGATGCCGGAAACCACGATGCCGGGCCAGCTCAGGGGCAGCACGATGCGGAAAAGGACGCCGAGGTTGGACGCGCCGTCGATCTTGGCCGCTTCCTCCAGTTCCTTGGGGAGCCCGCGGAGGTAGGTAACCATCACCCAGGTGGAGAACGGCATGGCGAAGGTCAGGTACGTGACAAAGAGGCCCCACTGCGTTCCAATGACCTGGATGCCGAGGTAGGTGGCAGCCGAGGAAAACAGGACGAATACGGGCAGGACCATCAGCGTTCCGGGGACCGACTGCAGCGCAAGGAGGCCGCGCAGGATGCTGAGCCTTCCCCGGAAGCTGTAACGGACCAGGACGAACGCGGTGGAAACGGACAAGGCCGCAGAGACCACGGCAGTCGATCCGGCCACCAGGACACTGTTGGTCAGGCCGGTGGCCAGGCCAACGCTGGTCCAGATCTTCGAGTAGTTATCGAACGTCACCGACGACGGCCAGAACTCACCGTTGGCAACCCCGATGTCCGAGTTCACCGATGCCAGGAAAATGTAGAGCACCGGAATCAGTACCAAGGCACCCAGGAAGACAAGGATGATGACCAGCAGGGGGCCGGGCAGCAGCCGCAGGACCTCGTGCTGGCGGTGGGAGCCGGGACGCTCGACGTCCGCGGCCGGGGCACTCCGCCGACCGGCGATGGTGGCGCTCATTTCTTCGCTCCTGGGGTGTCGGCGTCGTCAAGCTTCACGGCGCGGAGGTAAACGAACAGCGGGATGGCGATGAGCACCAGGGAGATGAAAGCCATCGCAGCACTCAGGCCAAAGCGGAAGCTCTGGAAGCTGGTGACGTAGGTCAGGATGGGGAGGACTTCAACGTCCGTCGGCGCCGGGACGCCGAACAGCACGAACGGCAGGGTGAAGTTGTTGATGTGGTGCAGCATCCCGATCAGGAAAGCGAGGGCCAGCGGGCCCTTCAAGTACGGGAAGATCACGTACCGGAGCTTGTTCCACCACAGCGCCCCGTCCAGCGCGGAGGCCTCGTGCACCTCGTGGTCCACAGACTGCAGGCCGGACAACGCCAGCAAGTAGATGAACGGCCAGGAAGCCCAGATCTGGACCAGGACCAGCGTCCAGAATGTTTGCGGCCCGTTGAGCCAAAGCCCTACGTGGATTCCCACGGTGGAGAGTGCCTCGTCCACGATGCCGCCGGGCTGGAGCATGGTCCGCCAGACAGTAGCCACTACGAAGGACGGCAGGACATACGGGATGAGGAAGATGGAACGGATCACTGCGCGGCCCTTGAAGGCGTTCTGGGTTGCCACTGCTGCAGCGATGCCAAGCGGCAGGGTCACCACCATGGCAAGCAGCGAGTAGCTGACGCTGAGCCACACCGCGTGCAGGAGCGGAGAGTTCGTGACGGCTTCAACGAAGTTTTCGGCTCCGATGATTGGTGCACTGACCCATTTCCGCAGCGTGTACTGGTCCAGGTTGAGGATGGACATGTAAATGCCCAGCAGCAGCGGCACCACGATGATGATGATCATCAGGACCCCGCCGGGGATCAGCATCCAGAGCGGGCGGTTCCGCTCGCTCAGGCCTTTGCGCCGGAGTCCGTCCTTGGGACCGGGCTGCTGCCCGGCCTCGTTGGCGGTCCGGGGCGCCCGGCCTGCGGTGGAATCCACCGCAGGCCGTACTTCATGAGAGGCGTCGGTTGACATCAGAACTTATCCTTTGGAGGCCCGGTCCAGGGAAGCCTGGCCCTTGTTTTGGGCGTCTTTGATCCGGGTATCGAGAGCGGATTCGTCCACCTTGCCGGCGGCCAGGTCCGGGATCGACTGGACGGTGACGTTGAGCAGGCCCAGCTGGATGTCGCCCCAGGCGCCAGTGAACGGCGTGGCTTTGGACTTGGCGGCGGCATCGGCCACCGGCTTGAGCTTGGCGTCGGTCAGGGTGGCGAGGGCTTCTGCGTTTGCCGGCAGGTCGCCGAAGGTCTTCTGGTAGTTGAGCTGTTCGTCCTTGGAGGTGATCAGCTTGATGTAGGCGAAGGCCAGGTCCTTCTGCTTGGAGTAGTCGGCCACCACCAGGTTGTCGCCGGAGAGGATGCTGGCGGCGTCGCCGTCGGACTTGGACTGGGTCTGGCCCGGAGCGATCGTGGGCATCAGGGCGTACTCGTACTTGCCGGCGACTGCGGACTTGTCCAGGGTGGGAATGGAGCTGGACGTGGTCATCATCAGGTAGCCTGCCTTGCCGCTGGCGAAGGCGGCCACGGCGTTGCTGTTGCTCCAGCCTATGGATGCGGGGTCAACCACTTTGTCGTTGGTGAGCCAGCCGAAGTACGTTTCATAGGCCTTCTTGACCGTGGGGTCATCCATCTTCAGCTTGTTGCCGTCCACCAGCGGGTTGCCGGCCTGGACGGACATGGCCCAAATGAACTTCCAGGGATCGAAGCTGTCCTTGTATCCCGTGGCGATGCCGTAGGTGCCGTCCTTGGTCATCTTCTTCGCCTGGGCGGCCAGGTCATCCCAGCTGGTGGCAGGCTTGTCGATGCCCGCGGCGGCCAGGAGGTCCTTGTTGTACGCCATGACGAAGGGCCGGCTGACAAACGGGATGCCGGCCAGGTGGTCCTTGTCCGGTCCGGAGATGCCCAGGGTTGCCGGGTTGAAGCGGTCTTTGCCCCCCACCTTGTTCCAGTCGTCGTCCGAGAGGGTCACGAAGGCCTTGGTGGCAAAGGCCGTCGGGGTGAACGTGGTTCCGAGGCTGTAGACGTCGGGGCCCTGCCCTGAGACCACGGACGTTTGGATCCGCGTGAGTTCATCGTTCGCCGAGGCGAAGGTCTCGAACTTCACGTCGGCGCCGGTCTCGGCCTTGAACTTTGCGGCAATATCGGACTGCCACTGCTTCTGCTGCTCCGGGTACTGGCTGGAGACGTTCACGAGGACGCTCAGCGTCTTGCCCGTGCCGTCCACTTTGCCGTCCGAGCTGGTTGAGCCGCCGCCGTTGCCGGAGCTCGATCCACACCCGGTCAAGGCGAGCGCTGCAGCCGTGACAATCGCCGCAAGCCCAGTAGTCGATTTAAACCTCATTGTTTTTTCTCCTCTAGGACACCCGCATGGCCACATCCGTCTTGTGGCGGAAATCACTGCAGGCGACTCGAGAGCCAGTCTAGGAAACTGGAAAGCTTGCGGCAAGCGGTTGCCAAAAATTGCCACAAGTGGTCTTATTGGATCACCCAACTCGGGGAAACGCCGGCGGAATACAGCCGGCAGACTCCCCAAGCCAGCGATGAAAGGTCGGGCAACTATGGCTAATCCATCGGTGGAAACCGTTCCACAAGGCGCCGGAGACGCGAACAGCCGGCGGGACCGCCCGCCCACCATCCGTGATGTTGCCGAGCTTGCCGGCGTGGCCACATCCACTGTGTCCAGGGCCCTCTCCCGCCCGGACCGCGTGAATCCGCGGACACGGGTCCGGATTGAAGAAGCCGCGGCGGAATTGAACTACATTCCCAGCTCGCAGGCGCGCGGCCTCAGCTCCGGGCGGACGAACGCCGTGGCCGTGCTGGTGCCCGACATCACCAACCCGTTCTACTTCGACATCATCCGCGGCACCCAGCACCAGCTCAAGGCCGCCGGCGTCACGCAACTCCTGGTGGATACCGAGGAATCCAGCGAGATGGAGCTGGATGCGCTGCACAAGATGCGCAAGTCCGCTGATGGCTTCATCCTGGCCGCGTCCCGGCTCACCGATGCCCAGCTGACCGAGGTCTCGCAGACACAGCCCCTGGTCACGTTCAACCGCGCGTCCACCAGCGCGCCGACCGTGATGATCGATACGCCGTCTGCCATTATCCAGGCGCTGGAGCACCTGGCATCACTCGGCCATCACAAGGTTTGCTATGTCGCGGGACCTCCCACGTCCTGGTCAAACCAGATGCGCTGGAAGGTTTTCGAAGAGGACGCCACGAAGCGTGGGATGGAAGTCCACCGGATTGGGCCCTACGCGCCGAAGACGACGTCCGGGGCGGCCGCGGCGGATGCTGCCGTTCGCACCGGGGCCACCGCCTGCATCGTGTTTAATGACCTGCTCGCCATCGGCATGCTCCAGCGTCTGCAGGCACGCGGGATCCGGGTGCCTGCAGACATGAGCATCATCGGCTCGGACGATATCTTCGGCGCTGACTTCTGCAACCCGCCACTGACAACCATCTCCAGCCCCATCGAGCAGGCGGGCAGGGTGGCAGTGTCCATGCTCCTGGCCCAGCTCAATCCGCTGCCGGGAAGCACCACCCGGAAACTCGCCGTCATGCCCACCCACCTGACGGTCCGCGAATCGACGGGCCCGGCACCCGCCTGAGTCAGCCCACCGTGAACGGCAGGAGCAGCAGGGACTGCCCTCGCGGACAGCTGGTACCACCTGCTCTGCGACGAGGGCTGAGGGGACCTAGGCCCGTGCGGAAATCCAATCACCCAGCGCGGCGGCAGTTTCCGCGGTGAGCGCGTGCCCGCCGGGGTCCCTGCGGGCGTGGGTGTCAGCCCCGGAGTCCCCCAGGAGGTAGTCCCAGGTGCGGCCCAGCAGGTCAGCCGGGATGACCGTGTCGCTTTCACCGTGGGCCAGGAACACCGGCGCGCCGGCAAGGCGGCCGGCGGTGGTTGGTACGCCTGCCTCGAACGGCAGGGTTCCGTAGAGGATGGCCGTGCCGGCAAAACGTGCAGGATCAGCCAGCAGCAAACCTCCGGCGAACGCCGCCCCGCCACTGAAGCCGACCAGGCTCACCGGTCGCCCTGCCGGGGCAAGCGGGTCAAGCCAGCCCCGGAACCATGCCATGGTTTGCTCCAAAGATTCGGCGACGGGCCGCCCGATCCCACGGTTTGCGAACCAGGCGTACCCGCCGCCTGCCGGGATCGGCGCGCGGACCGCAGCGTAGGAGGGGCCGGCAGGAAGGTGGTTGGCCAGTCCGATGATTCCTGATTCATTGGATCCGCGCCCGTGCAGCAGCACGACAAGCGGCTGGTCGGGTTCGTCGGTGCCTTGCCAGGCGACGGTGGGTTCAGCGAACGGTGCGTGCATATCGTGTCCTCGGTGTTCGTGGTGGAAATGGCGTTCGTCAGGCAGGGGCCGGGGCCCCGATTTCCCGGTTCACAGCAGGCATGATCTCAGTGGCCAGGAGCTCGATGGACCGGGCCGTCTCGGCGAACGGCAGCCCGCCGAGCCCGATCTGCGCCATGTACCGGCTGGTCCCCAGCGCCTCGTGGATGGCCAGAAGTTTCTCCACCACCTGCTGCGGGCTTCCCACCAGGAGGCCGCCGCCTGGCTCGGCCCAGTCATCGAAGGTGGAGCGCGGGAAATGGCCCACGGGGCGGGGCATGTTCTGCTCGAAGTAGGCCCGGTAATAGGGATAAAAGGTATCGCGGGCCTGCTGGGACGTGGGCGCCACATAGAAGTGGCCGCCGGCACCCACCGGCAGTGCCACGGGGTCATGCCCGGCCTCGGCGGCGGTGTGCCGGTACAGCTCCACCAGGCGCCGGAACCGCTCGGGTCCGGACAGCAGCGCAACAAACAACGGCAGGCCCAGGCGCCCCGCACGGGCAAAGCTGGCCGGCGTACCGCCCACGCCCACCCAGATGGGCAGCTTCTCCTGCAGCGGCCGCGGCGCAATGTCCATGCCCGCGATGGTTTGGGTCAAAGTCCCCTGCCAGTCCAGGCTGGCGTTGTCCCGCAGCTCCAGCAGCATCCGCAGCTTTTCGTCGAAGAGGGCGTCGTAGTCTGCGGTGTCATAGCCAAAGAGCGGGTAGGACTCGATGAAGGCGCCCCGGCCAGCGATGATCTCGGCGCGGCCGCCCGAGACCAGGTCCAGGGTGGCGAACTGCTCGAAAAGACGCACCGGGTCCTGGGTGGACAGCACCGTGACGGCAGTACTCAACCGGAGGTGGGTGGCCTCGCGGGCAACCGCGGCCAGCACCATCTCAGGGGCGGAGAGGGCAAAGTCGCGCCGGTGGTGCTCCCCGAGTCCCAGGAAGCTGATTCCCGCCTGGTCGGCCAGCTTGGTCAGTTCGATGATCTCGGCCAGCCGCTGCCGGGGCGAGAGAGCGTGGCCCGCTTCGTCGCGGGACAGCTCGCCGAAGGTAAAGATTCCAAAGTCCATATTTTATTGAACCTTCAAGTTTCTTGTTTTATTCCCCGCGCAAAAAGCGGGCGTACGACGCCGGGAGCCACCCGCCGTCGTACGCCCGCCTTGGCTTTGCGGTGCCTAGGCCTCGGCCAGTACGGCGCCGGCCGGAACCTCGGCGGGAGCACCGGGCGCGTTACGGCCGTACAGCCAGTCGTTGTACTGGAAGTTGTTGTCGCCGCGGCTCTTGAACAGCATGTTCCGCAGGACGCGCGCCACGCCGTCCACGTGCCAGGACTCGCCCCAGATCCGGGCGGTGCGCTGGACGCGGGCGGTGCGGGCTGCGCGGGTTTCGTTGAACTCGCGGAAGGCCGCCTCCCAGGCGCCGGCGTCGATGCCTTCGGCCGTGAAGACGCGGTCCCGGGTGGCATCCTGCAGCACGGCCGCATCCTCGAGTGCCTGGCAGGCGCCCTGGGCCAAGTACTGCAGCATGGGGTGCGCGGCATCGCCAAGCAGTGCCATGCGGCCGGAAACCCAGTTCTCGATCGGATCGCGGTCGTACATGGGCCAGCGGATGCCCGTGGCCAGGTTCTTCAGGGCTTCCTGCACGGCCGGAACACAGTCCTTGTACGCGGCCTGGAGTTCATCCACGCCGCCGTACTGCTCTTCGCCGCGTTCGAACGAGGGGGACTTGAACACCGCCACAGTGTTGAGCAGTTGGCCCTTCCGGAGCGGGTACTGGACCAGGTGGCAGTTGGGGCCGAGGTAGACGATGACGTCCTCCAGGTCCGCGGCGGGGGTCTCCTCCGTGATCGGCACGGTGCCCCGGTAGGCCACATAGGCCGAGTTCACGGGACCGTCATTGGCAACCGTGCCGCGCAGGGTGGACTTGAGCCCGTCCGCGGCCAGGATGGCGTCGGCTTCGAACACCTCGCCCTTGGCGGTGTAGGCCCGCGCCCGGTCACCGTCGGTTTCCACCTTCTGCACCAGGACATCGTTCACCAGGGTCACGCCGGCTGCCTGGCAGGCCTCCAGCAGGATCCGGTGCAGATCGCTGCGGTGGATCACCACGTAGGGGGCGCCGTAGCGCTCCTCGAACTCGCCGCCCAGGGTCTGCCGGGTCAGTTCCTCCCCCGTGACCGCGTCGCGGAACACCAGGTGCTTGGGCTGGACGCCGATTTCCAGGGCCTTTTCCAGCAGGCCCCAGCGTTTGAGGACCCGGGAGGCGTTGGGTGCCATCTGCAGCCCTGCTCCCACTTCGCCGAAGGCCGGTGCAACCTCCACGAGCGTGACGTCCGCGCCATTTTCGCGCAGGGCCAGCGCCCCGGCCAGCCCGGCCATGCCGCCACCCACCACGAGGACATCGGTGGACTCTTTGACGTTAGACATTGGAAACTCCTACTGCTGTTGATTTCTTGATTTTGGCGCCGACGGCGGCGATCAGGACGGCCGCTGCGGCCGCTGCTCCGGCGAAGGCCAGGAAGTTCGAATTGACGCCCAGGCCCGCGGCGAGCAGGAGCCCGCCGGCCTGCGGAGCGGCGACAGCGCCGATCCGGCCCACGCCCAGCGCCCAGCCCAAGGCGGTGCCGCGAAGGTGTGCCGGGTAGTGGCTGGCCACTGCGGCGATGATCAGGCACTGGGTGCCATGCGTTCCCACGCCGGCGAGCACCAGCATGAGGTAGACGACGGCGACGGGCGGCCCGGTCACCAGGACCAGCAGTCCGACGGCGGCCACGGCCGCTGCCGCGATGGCCGTGGGGATGGGACCGAACCTGGTGCCGGCCCATGCCGTGAGGACCGAACCGGCTACCGCCCCGAGGTTGAGCGCCAGCGCGAACGTCAGCGCGGATCCAAGGTTGTAGCCCGCCAGCTGCATGAGGTTGGGCAGCCAGGTCCCCAGCCCGTACCAGGCGAAGAGGGTCACCAGGGTGCCGATGGCGAACAGCACACTGATCCCCAGGTAGGGGGCCCGGAGGAGGGACCCGAACCCGACGGCTTCCTTGGCGGCTTGGCCCTGGGCTGCGCCCTTGTGGCCCGGCGCCAGCGTCTCCGGCAGGTAGCGGATGCCCAGCGGGATGACAACCAACAGGGCGACGACGGCCACCAGGAACATGACGGGCCAGCCGAAGGCCGGGATCAGCGGGATGCCGGCGAGGGCGGCGATGGAACCGCCGATGGGGACGCCGGACATCATCAGGGTGGCGATGGTGGACCGCCACTTTTCCGGAACCAGTTCAGCCACCAGGGCATTCGCCGACGGCACCAGGCCGCCCAGGCCAATGCCTGCCAGCAGGCGAAGGCCGCCGAACACGGGTGCGCTGGGAGCGAAGGCGCAAAGGATGGTGAAGACGGAGAACACTACGGCGCAGCCGATAATGGTGCGGCGCCGGCCCCAAGTATCGGACATGCGGCCTGCGAAGACCGCGCCGATCATCATGCCGACGAAAGCCATTGAGCCGATGGTTCCGGCCGTGGCCTTGGTGAGGCCCCAGCCGGTGTCACTGATGAGCGAGCCCTGGACCGTGCCGTAAACGATCAAGTCATAACCGTCGAAAACGACCAGCAGCCAGCACACCAGGACGGCGAGCACGGAACGCCGGGGAAACCCGGAACGGCCTGCGCCCGGAGCGGGGGCGGCCATGCGCTGCGGCGCTGCAGCGGAAGTTGTGTGATTCATCCCACCACTGTGCTGGCAGGCCGGGCAGACCGCCCATAAGATTCTGTCATGCAGAATCTTCCGGCCCGTCGGAAACCTACCTACTCCATCGAAGCGGTGGACAACGCCCTGCAGCTCCTCCAGCTCCTGCGGGATGTGGGCAGCCTGCGGCTCAAGGATGCCGCGGCGGAACTGGGGGTGGCCCCGTCCACCGCCCACCGGCTCCTGGCCATGCTGGTGTACCGGGGGTTCGCGGTCCAGGACGAAACCCGGCGGTACGTTCCCGGACCGGCCATGGGAGCGGGGCCGGCCGGCTTCAGCTGGACGCGGCAGCTGCGGGACATCGCACGGCCGCACATGGAGCTCCTCTGTGCGCGCACCAACGAGACCGTCAACCTCATGATCCGGGTGGGCACCAAGGTCCGCTTCCTGGACACGGTGGAAAGCACCAACATCCTGCGCGTCGGCGACCGGCAGGGCACCGTGCTGCCGGCCCACAGGGCATCGGGCGGAAAGGCCATCCTGGCCGAACTGGAACCGGCCATGCTGGAACAGCTCTTCCGCACCCCCAACGCGGAGCTCGCCGGTGACTACATTTCCGACGCCGAGTACCCGGCTTTCCTGCGCGAGCTGGAGTCCGTGCGGGCCAACGGCTTTGCCGCCAACTTCGAGGGCACCGAGGAAGGCATCAGCGCCTTCGGAATGGCGCTGCACAACGGCAAGGGAATGGTGGTGGGCGCCCTGAGCGTGGCCACCCCCGTGGCCAGGTTCCGGCCCCTGTTCGACGCCGGCCTGGTGGGCGTCATGCTGGAAACCCGGCGCCAGCTGGAGCTGGACATCGCGGCCCATCCGGTGGATCGCGGCGCAAAAGGCTGAACAGTGCGGGCAGCTCTTTCTGCTCTACAGAATATGCTGGGGATCACAGCCCGTTTTCCTTATGGTCGAATCCACGTCGCACTCAGTCCGCACGCAAGGAGAAGGCCAGTGTCCATCAGCGCTGAAAACCAAACACACGAATCCGTGGCCCAGGAACACCATGTTCCCGAGCCCACTCCGGAGGAGGCTGCCCAGCTGGAGCAGCTCTACAAGGATTTCGATAAGGAAAACCTGATTCCGTTGTGGACGGAGATCGCGGACCTGATGCCGATGGTCCCCTCTCCCAAGGCGGTGCCGCATGTGTGGCGGTGGGATGACCTGTACCCGCTGGCTGCCCGTGCCGGGGACCTGGTGCCGGTGGGCCGTGGCGGGGAACGCCGCGCGATCGCGTTGGCCAATCCCGGCCTGGCCGGCACCCCGTACGCCACCCCAACCCTCTGGGCAGCGATCCAGTACCTGGGCGGCCGCGAAACCGCCCCCGAGCACCGCCACTCGCAGAACGCCTTCCGTTTCGTGGTGGAGGGCGAGGGCGTGTGGACCGTGGTGAACGGCGATCCGGTAAGGATGTCCCGCGGCGACTTCCTGCTCACCCCGGGCTGGAACTTCCACGGCCACCACAACGACACCGATGAGCCGATGGCCTGGATCGACGGCCTGGACATCCCATTCGTCCACTACGCCGACGCGGGCTTCTTCGAATTCGGCACCGAGCGTGTCACGGACGAGGCCACCCCGGACATCTCCCGCTCCGAGCGGCTCTGGGCCCACCCCGGCCTGCGCCCGCTCTCCGGCCTGGACCAGACCACCAACTCCCCCATCGCCGCGTACCGGTGGAAGTACACCGACGCCGCGCTCCGCGAACAGCTGCTCCTGGAAGACGAGGGCCACCCCGCCACCGTGTCCCAGGGCCACGCCGCGGTCCGCTACACCAACCCCACCACCGGCGGCGACGTCATGCCCACCATCCGCGCCGAATTCCACCGGCTCCGCGCCGGCGCCTGGACCGAAACCGTCCGCGAAGTGGGCTCCAGTGTCTGGCAGGTCTTCGACGGCACCGGCACCGTGACCCTCAACGGCGAGGCCAGGGTCCTGGCCAAGGGCGACCTGTTCGTGGTTCCGTCCTGGGCCGCGTGGTCCCTGCAGGCCGAGACTGAGTTTGATCTGTTCCGGTTCAGCGACGCGCCCATCTTTGAGCGCCTGAACTTCAACCGCACCTACATCGAAGGACGCACCAAGTAATGAAACTCCTCACCCTCCGCCTCCCCGCCGGTACAGGCAACGGCACAAGCACGACGGCGGTCCGCCAGGACGGCGACACCCTCACCGAAATCCCGGGCTTCTCCGACGTCGGGGCCCTCCTGCAGAACACCACCTGGGAAACCATCGCGAAGGCGGCCAACGGCGCAACCCACGCCCTCGGCAGCGCCGACCTTGCCGCCGTCGTGCCCGCCCCGGGCAAGATCATCTGCGTGGGCCACAACTACCGCAACCACATCAAGGAGATGGGCCGCGAAGTCCCCGCGCACCCCACCCTGTTCGCCAAGTACGCCGAATCCCTGATCGGCCCCAACGACGACCTGGCCCTGCCGCAGGAATCGGACACCGTGGACTGGGAAGCCGAGCTCGCCGTCGTCATCGGCAAGGCAGGCCGCCGCATCCCCGAGTCCGAAGCCGCCGAGCACATCGCCGGGTACGCCGTCCTGAACGACATCAGCATGCGTGACTACCAGTTCCGCACCATCCAGTGGCTGCAGGGCAAGACCTGGGAAAAGTCCACCCCGTTCGGCCCGGCCCTGGTCACCAAGGACGACTTCACCCCGGGCCCGCTGATGACCTCCGCGGTGGACGGCGACATCCAGCAGTCCACCCCCACCTCGGACCTGGTGTTCACCCCGGAATACCTGGTCTCCTACATCTCCACAATCATCACGCTGAACCCCGGCGACGTCATCGCCACCGGCACCCCCGGCGGCGTGGGCCACGCCCAGGACCCCAAGCGCTACCTCCAGGAAGGCCAAGTCCTGGTCACCACCATCGAGGGCCTGGGCCAGCTGACCAACCGCGTGGTCAAGGAAGCCTGATGGCCGCCCGGCACGACCAGACCACCGATCCCGTCCTGCTCGACGGGCTCCTGCAGGCCAGGCGCGGCACCGCGTTCTTCGCCCGCAAGCTCAACGAGCTTTCCGACGCGGACCTGGACGGAGACTCGCTGCTGCCGGGCTGGTCGCGCCGGCACGTTGTAGCCCACGTGGGCTACAACGCCCGGGCGGTGGCCCGCCTCGTGGAGTGGGCAGCCACCGGGGTGGAGACACCCATGTACCCCTCGGTGGAGGTCCGCAACCACGAGATCGACTTCGGCGCCACCCTCTCCCCCATCGCGCTGCGGAACCTCTTCGACCACTCCGCCGTGCACCTGAACGTCGAATGGCGCGACCTTCCCGCCGACAACTGGCACCACAAGGTCAAAACCGTCCAAGGCCGTGTGGTTCCGGCAGAAGAAACCGTCTGGATGCGCACCCGGGAAGTCTGGGTGCACGCCGTGGACCTGCACAACGGGGCAACATTCAAAGACATCCCCGCACCCGTCCTGGCCCGGCTCCTCACGGACATCACCGGCGCTTGGCACGCCCGCGGCACGGACAAGGGGCTCCTCATCAAGGTGGATGGCACCGGGCTCTCGTTCGGTGACACCACCGCTGACTCCCCCACCGTGGTGTCCGGCTCCCTGGCCGCCATTGCGCAGTGGGCCACCGGCCGCGGCACGGACGGCACCACAGCAACCCACGACGACGAATCCACCACCCCCACACCGGCCGCACCCGCCTGGATCTAGCTGCAGCTTCGGTCGCCGGCGCACCGGCACCGCACCGCACCGCACCGACGGCGGGCCAGCATGGGCTGGCCCGCCATCGGTGTTAAGGCGCCTTCGGTTTGAGACGCTTTCCCCGGGAAGGTGCCTCGTTCCCCGCCTCCCGGCGCACCTCAGGCTGCGGACCAAAAAATACACTCCGCACTTGGGAGGGGATCCATATTTCGGCTGCCCTGCGCTCGATAGCATGAGTGGACCGGACAGAGCCGTCCGGCGGTATCAACGCAAAAGGACAACCCATGGCCGCGGTTACGGTGGATGACATCCTCTCGGATCTCCCCCTCGGCTTCGCCAGCCTCATCCTCCGGGCCGCCCCCTCGGCGGCGGCCATTGAGCGGTTCCTGATTGTCGACGCCGACGACGAAGCGCCCGCAGCCGCGGGAGCCTTTGTCCTGCTCATCGGCGTCCGTGGCCGCTCAGCCCTTCCCGCCCTTCGGCGCCTCTTGAAAGACCCGCCGCCGGTGGTGGCCCTCAAGGGCAACCGCGAGGACCTGGCCGAGGCGGAGGAACTCCTGCGTGCCGCCGGCTCGGGCCTCCTGCTGGTGGATCCGGCGGCCGACTGGGACCGACTGCTGTCCATCGCGCAGGACCGGATCCAGCCCCGGAGCTACCAGAGCGAAGTCCTCACTCTGCTCGAGGAGGACCTCTTCGCCATCGCCCAGACGACGGCGAGGCTCACCTCCAGCCACGTGCTCATCGAGGACGCCGCCAACAAGGTCCTGGCGTATTCCACCGTCACCAACGACATCGACGAGCTCCGCAAAGCGTCCATCCTGTCCCGCCGCGGGCCGCGGAAGTACGAGCTGCTGCTCAAGGACCTGGGCGCCTACCGCGAGCTGCACCGTACCCGGCAGCCCGTCCGCGTCCCCGCGAGGCCCCAGGACGGGCTCCGTGAACGGGTGGCCATCGCCCTCTTCGCCGGCGAACGCATCATGGGCTACATCTGGCTGCAGGAGACCGGCGACGGCTTCGGCTCCGACGTGGAGTATGTCCTCACCGGGTCCGCAGCCAGGGTTTCCGCAGAGCTCATCCGCTACCGCAACCAGCAGTCCGTCCACATGCGGGAGGACCGGGTCGCACGGATCCTGTCAGGTCCTGCCGAGGCCGCGGCCAGCGCCCACAGCGGCAAGATCCCCTCGGAGCGTCCGGCGGCACTGCTGCTGATCGGCATGTCCGACGCCGACTCCCGGGCTGACGACGCGGCGCTCAAGCACGGCGAACTGGCCAACCTCGCATCCATCCACGCCGCCGCATACAAAGCCTCCGCCGTCGTGGGCCAGTTCAACGGTGACACAGCCATCATCATGCCGGACCTCCAGTCCGGCACGGCGGAGGCGGGGCTGAGGTCCCTCGCGGAAGCAGTGGTCAAGGACGCCCGGAAACACCTGGGCATCACTCCGTTCGCCGCCGTCGGTCCACTGGCGCCGGACCTGCTGTCCCTCCACAGGGTCACCGGCATCACCGAGGCCCTGCTGGCGTGCGTGCGGGACGCCACGCCGGGCACGGTAGCCGGCGTGGACGATTTCGAGGCGGAAATCCTCTACCGCGAGGCAGTACGGAACTTCCACGGCTCACCCTTCCGGCACCGCAGCCTGGCCGCGCTGCTCCAGGATGACGCCGAACTCGCAGCAACACTGCGGGCCTACTTCGACGCGTGCTTCGACGTGTCCGAATGCGCCAAGCATATGAACCTCCACAAGAACACCGTCTATTACCGCGTTGCCAAGGCGGCCAGGGTTACCGGCCTGGACTTCGGCAATCCCCGCGATTCACTGGTGGCCCTGCTCCACATCCAGGAGTGGGCCTCCTCCAACGACAATTCAGGCAGGAAATGAGCACCACACTCAGCGCACCGCCACTTGGCCTCCTCCTGGAGGAAATCGTCCGGCGCCACCGGCCCCGGCAGAACGCCGGCAGTGTCCCCACGAACATTCCGTTCCTGGCCACAGTCCCTTTCGACCGCTTCGGCATCGCCGTGGCCACCACCTCCGGGGAAGTCTTCAGCTCCGGCGACGCCGGCGTTCCCTTCTCCATCCAAAGCATTTCCAAGGTGTTCACCCTGGCCATGGCCCTGCAGGGCGGCAGGTCCGCCGGCCTCTGGTCCCGGGTGCTGCGCGAACCGTCCGGAACGTCCTTCAACTCGCTGGTCCAGCTGGAGGCCGAAAAGGGTATTCCCCGTAATCCCTTCATCAACGCAGGCGCCTTGGTGGTCACCGACCACCTGCTGGAAGAGTCGCCCGACGCCGCCACGCAGCTCCTGCGGTTCCTCACCGAACAAACGGGCAGCCCGGGCCCGTTCATAGATGAAGCGGCCGCCGCCGGTGAGCTGGACAGCAGCAGCCGCAACCTGGCCCTGGCGCACTTCCTGAAGGATTTTGGCAACCTCACCCGGCCGGCCGCCGTCGTGGTGGAAAACTACGTCCGCCAGTGCTCCATCATGATGACCTGCGTCCAGCTGGCCAAAGCCGGCTTGTTCCTCGCCAACAACGGCCAGGGAACCTCCGGCACCGTGCTGTCCCCCAGCGAGGCAAAGCGGATCGGCTCGATCATGCTGACCTGCGGCATGTATGACGCCGCGGGCGAATTCGCCTACCGGGTGGGCCTGCCCGGCAAGAGCGGCGTAGGTGGCGGCATCCTGGTCATCGTCCCCGGCCAGTGCTCCATCTGTGTCTGGAGCCCCCGCCTGGACGCCAAGGGCAACTCCCTGGCCGGCACCGCGGCCCTTGCCGATCTCTCCGACCGCACCGGCTGGTCGGTCTTCTAAGTTTCCCCATCCGACAAGATCTTCTCCAGATCGAAAGGAATACCCATGCCCAACAACCCCAATGAAGAGGTTGAGTTCGACCACGTGATTGATGGTGGTCACGCGCATGCGTCTGAGTCCTCCCTGCACGCGGAGGACAAGGGTTACCACAAGAACCTCAAGCCGCGGCAGATCCAGATGATCGCCATTGGTGGTGCGATCGGTACCGGCTTGTTCCTCGGTGCCGGCGGCCGCTTGAACGCCGCGGGCCCGTCCCTGGTCATCGCGTACGCGGTATGCGGGTTCTTCGCGTTCCTGATCCTGCGCGCCCTGGGCGAACTGGTCCTGCACCGGCCTTCCTCGGGCTCGTTCGTCTCCTACGCCCGTGAGTTCTTCGGTGAGAAAGCCGCGTTCGTGTCCGGCTGGTTCTACTGGATCAACTGGGCCACCACCACCATCGTGGACATCACCGCCGCGGCCCTCTACATGCACTTCTTCGGCAACTACATCCCCTGGATGGCCGACGTCCCGCAGTGGGCCTGGGCACTGACCGCCCTCGTCGTGGTCCTGGCCCTGAACCTGGTCTCCGTGAAGGTCTTCGGCGAAATGGAATTCTGGTTCGCCCTGATCAAGGTCGCAGCCCTGGTCGCGTTCCTGATCATCGGCACCTACTTCGTCATCTTCGGCACCCCCGTCTCCGGCCAGCCGGTCGGCATCAGCCTGCTCTCCGATAACGGCGGGATCTTCCCCAACGGCCTGCTGCCCATGATCATCCTCATGCAAGGCGTCCTCTTCGCTTACGCCTCGATCGAACTGGTCGGGACCGCCGCCGGCGAAACCGAAAACCCCGAAAAAATCATGCCCAAGGCCATCAACTCCGTGGTCTTCCGCATCGCGGTGTTCTACGTCGGCTCCGTGATCCTCCTGGCCCTGCTGCTGCCCTTCACCTCCTACCAAAAAGGCGTCAGCCCCTTCGTGACGTTCTTCGGCTCCATCGGTGTCCAGGGCGTGGACGTCATCATGAACCTCGTCGTCCTCACCGCCGCCCTGTCCTCCCTGAACGCCGGGCTCTACTCCACCGGCCGGATCCTGCGCTCCATGTCCGTCAACGGCTCCGCCCCCAAATTCGCCTCCCGCATGAACAAAGCAGGCGTCCCCTACGGCGGCATCGCCATCACCGCCACCGTCTCCCTCCTCGGCGTCCCCCTGAACTACCTCGTCCCCGCCGACGCCTTCGAAATCGTCCTGAACATCGCCTCCGTCGGCATCATCATGACCTGGGCCACCATCGTGCTCTGCCAGATCCAACTCAAACGCTGGGCCGACAAAGGCTGGGTCGAACGCCCCTCCTTCCGCATGTTCGGCGCCCCCTACACCGGATACCTCTCCCTCCTCTTCCTCATCGGCGTCCTCATCATGGTCTTCATCGACTCACCCCTGACCATGCTCGTCACCGCCATCGCCTCCATCCTCATGGTCATCGGCTGGTACGCCTGCCGCCACCGCATCCGCCAAATCGCCGAAACCCGCGACGGCTACACCGGCACCTCCCCCGTGATCGCCAACAGGACACCCATCACGTAACCGGCGCCCCTTTTCGCCACCCTTCGAGCCAAAGAAAGAACATGACCCCAGAGCCGCAGCCCACACTGACCGCCTCCCGTTCCCAGCCCGCCGTCGTCGTCGATGACCGGCAGGACCTCCGCCCCAGCGCGCCGGACCATACGCAGCCAACCCTGAAGTCCGCCGGGCACGTCATCGTCGATACGCTGGTGGCGCATGGCGTGGAGCGCTCCTACGTTGTTCCCGGCGAGAGCTTCCTGGACGTGCTGGATGGCCTGCACGGGTCCAGCATCGAAACCATCGTCTGCCGCCACGAAGGCGGGGCCGCCTACATGGCCGAGGCGGACGGCAAGATGAACCAGCGTCCGGGGGTGGCGATGGTGACCCGGGGGCCGGGCGCCGCCAACGCCCACGTGGGACTGCACACCGCCTGGCAGGATTCCACCCCCATGCTGCTCTTCGTGGGGCTCATCCCGTTCGCCCACCGGGACCGGGAGGCGTTCCAGGAATTCGACATCAAGTCCTGGTTCGATACCGGCGCCAAACGGGTCATGGTCCTGGACCACCCCGAACGCGCCTCCGAAATCGTGGCCGAAGCGATGTTCGCCGCGATGAGCGGACGCCCGGGCCCCGTGGTGGTCGGCCTGCCGGAGGATGTCATCCGGCAGCAGGTCAGCCCGGCCCTGCATCCTGCGATTCCCGTGGCAGCCGGCGGCATGGCCAGCCCGGACGCCGCAGCGCTTGAAGCAGCCCTGGCCAGGTCCAGCAAGCCACTGTTCGTCACCGGCGGCAACGACTGGACCCAGGAAGCCGCCAGCCAGCTCACCGGCTGGCTGGAACGGCACCACATCCCGGCCGCCGCCGAGTGGCGGACCCAGGGAACGGTTCCGTTCGATTCACCGTCCTACGTTGGCCCTATCGGGTACGGCCGTCCGCGGCCCACTTACGACCTGATGGAGGAGACCGACCTCCTGGTATTTGTGGGCACGGTTCCTGGCGATGTGATCACGGACGGCTTCGTCTGCCGGCAGGACTGGACCAAGGAGAACTTCCTGGTCACGGTGGATCCGTCGCTGCGCGGGCGGTCCGGACCGGTGTCGCGGCAGATCCTGGCCAAGCCGGAGGCGTTCGTGCGGGACCTCCAAAGCATCACGCTGCCGGTAAAGGACGAATGGCGGGACTGGACGGCCCGGATGCGGGCGGAACAGGAGCGCTTCGCCGCGCTGCCTCCCGCGGCCCCCGGGGCCGGGCGGGCCAGGATGGACACCCTGATGGCCAACCTGGTCCCCAGGCTTCCCGAGGACGCCGTGGTGACGTTCGGGGCCGGTGAACACACCAACTGGGCGCACCGGTACTTCCCCACCCGCCGCTATGCCTCCATGCTCAGCGCCCGCAACGGCTCCATGGGGTACTCCATCCCGTCCGCCATTGCCGCATCCCTCGCCGAGCCGCACCGGCGCGTCGTGACCATCGCGGGGGACGGTGAATTCCTCATGAACGGGCAGGAACTCGCCACCGCCGCCCAGTACGGTGCAACGCCTTTGGTGGTGGTCATGGACAACCAGGAGTACGGCACCATCCGCACGCACCAGGAGCGGCACTATCCGCAGCGGGTCTCGGGAACACAGTTGAAGAACCCGGATTTCGGGTTGATGGCCAGGGCTTTCGGCGGGTTCGGCATCACGGTCACGGCGGACCGCGACGTGCCGGCTGCCCTGGAGGCCGCCTTGGCAGCCATTGACCAGGACCGCACGTTCGCGCTGATCCACCTCGTGGTGGACCAGCGCGTCAAGGCGTACTAGCGCAACGGCGTACTAGCGCAACGGCGTACTAGCGCATCGGTGTACTGGCGCATCGGTGTACTGGCGCAACAAGGGGAAGGCCGGCGCCTGTGGGCCGGCCTTCCCCTTGGGGTTGTCCGCTACAGCCGGTCGGTCCGGTCCTCGCCGCCCTTGTGTCCGGTTCCACGGAGGTTCTCCTGGACCTTGCCGAACAGATCCTTGATGGTGGATTCCGCGTTGGCGATGACGTCCACGGGAACGTAGACCTCGTGGGTCGCCGGCAGATCGTACTCATCCTTCAGATGCGTGCCGTTTCCCACCCCGGCCAGGGAGATGTAGACCATCGCTTCGGTCCGGGCGATTCCAGCGAGCTTGCCGAAGACCACCGTGAATTCGTTCGGCTGGAAGCTGATTGTCTGCCCGATGTGGCTACGGCCCAGTTCACCGGCGGTGACTGCCTTTTCCGACTGGCTTCCGGTGTAGTCCATGAACTTCTCCTTCGATCGCCGACGCTTACGCAGGCAGTCTAACCCCGCCCTCCGCCGGGGCACACGGCCCTGCCCGGCCGCTGAACGGGCTGCTGGAGGCCTGCGCAGCAGGGGCTGGAGGCCTGCACAAGGAAGCACTGTGATGCGTGGTCACTCCTCCATTGAGCCCGGCGGGAGCGCCCCTGTTTGATGGCTTCATTGGGCAGCAGTCGCCGCCCTACCCACACCGTGTAAAGGAATGCCCGTGACTTCAATGACGAGCCGCATAAAGAGCCCTGTCCGCTGGGACCCGGTCGAGATCGGCGACCTGGTGGAACTCCGAAGGAACCGACGGGTTGTTTTCAGGGGCGTGGTGGACGACAGGACAGGCGACGGCAGCATCGTCTGGGTGACCGCGCCGGTGGGTGGCCGCCGCTTGTTCCACGTGGCAGACGGCGTGGACCTGGCAGGGGTGCCGGCATGACGGAGTGCCCCGAGGACTGCCCGTACTGCACCGGGCCGGAGACGGACTGACGGTGCCCGTTCCGGCCCGCGTGGTCACCGCATGGCGTCAGAGGAGCCCCGCCCGTGCCCGGATCATCACGATCCGGGCGTCAAATTGCCGCCAAGGCAGGTGGCATCGTTGACGCGGGCAACCGGTACGGCGAAGGTGGTGGCATGAGGTCTCAGATAATTTCCCAGGCGTTTGCCATGACGACGGCGGCCGCGGCGGCAGCGCTGCTGCTCACCGCGTGCGCTCCAAGCCAGCCGCAGTCCCAGACGACCACGACGCCCGCCACCGGGCAGGCCAGCCAGTCACCCACGGCGTCGGCATCCACTGCCCCGCCGGCATCCTCCGCACCCGCCACAACGCCTGACTCCCCGGCCCCCGGCACCACTGCCGCCGGCACCCCTGCCCTGTGCAAGGCGGCCGGGCTCACGGCCGCCACCGATGCCTCCGGTGGCGGCGCGGCTGGCAGCGTCTACATGAAGCTCAACCTCACCAATAAGGGCACTGAACCCTGCATCCTCAAGGGTTTCGCCGGCGTCTCCCTGGTGGCGGACGCCACCGGCGCCCCGATCGGTGCACCGGCCACGCGCGACGATTCCGCAGCGGTGGTCGAGGTCCTGCTGGCTCCCGGCCAGACCGGCACCGCGGTGCTGCGGTATACGCAGGCAGGCAACTACATGGACTGCTCGCCGGTGGACGCCGCCGGGTACCGGGTCTACCCGCCCGAGGACACCGATTCCCTGTTCCTCCCGCAGCCCACCAAGGCGTGCAGCAACGCGCAAATCACCCTGCTCACCATCGGGGCGTTCCAACCCGCCTGACCCCGCAGCCTGCCGGCGAACCCGGCCGCGGCCCGGCAGCCATGCCGGGCCGCGGCGTCCGCCGAAACCCAGTGTCGGTGCCTTGGGGCATGATGGAGGCATGAACCAGGAACAGCGTCCTGCCGGCAGTGCTTCCGGCCCCGCTGTGCCCATGGGCCAGTTCAGCCGCGCCACCCGGGACTGGTTCCTGGGCGCGTTTTCCAAGCCAACACCAGCACAGGCCGGAGCCTGGGCTGCCATCTCGTCAGGTTCGCACGCACTGGTGGTGGCGCCCACCGGCTCCGGCAAGACCTTGGCCGCCTTCCTGTGGGCCCTGGACCGACTCCTCAGCACATCACCGGTGTCCCCTGCTCCCGCCGCGGAACCCCCGGCCAAAGGCAAGCGGCCCCGCGCCCCCAAACGCAAAACCCGTGTCCTCTACATTTCGCCCCTCAAGGCGTTGGGTGTCGACGTCGAACGCAACCTCCGCTCGCCGCTGATCGGCATCACCCAAACGGCAAAACGGCTGGACCTTCCCGCGCCCCTCATCACGGTGGGAGTCCGGTCCGGTGACACTCCCGCCGCGGACCGGCGGGCGCTGCTGAGCAACCCGCCGGACATCCTCATCACCACCCCTGAGTCACTGTTCCTCATGCTCACCTCAAAGGCCCGCGAGACCCTCACCGAGGTGGACACAATCATCATCGACGAGGTCCACGCCGTGGCCGGAACCAAGCGCGGCGCCCATCTGGCGGTGTCCCTGGAGCGGCTGGACGCGCTGCTGCCCAAACCTGCGCAACGCATTGGGCTTTCCGCCACCGTGGAGCCGCGGGAACTTGTGGCGCAGTTCCTTGCCGGTTCGGCCCCCGTGGAGATCGTCGCGCCGCCGGCCAGCAAGAACTGGGACCTCACCGTGTCAGTGCCGGTAGAGGACATGTCGGACCTGCAGGCCGCTGCCGGGGCGTTCGACTCCGGGCCCGCTTCCGGCCTCCAGCCGCAGGCATCCATCTGGCCCCATGTGGAGGAAAAGATCGTGGACCTGGTGCTGGCCAACCAGTCCACCATCGTCTTCGCGAATTCCCGGCGCCTCGCCGAACGCCTCACCGCCCGGCTGAACGAAATCTACGCCGAACGCCAGCTGGTGGCCGTGGGCGGCGGCTGGGACGACGCCCCTCCGGAAGGGCTCGACGCCGGGCCGGGCACGCCGGGGGGACCGGCGTCGGGCATTCCCGCCTCAAGTGCCACGCCCGCACACATGATGGCGCAGGCGGGCAGCTCGGCCGGGGCTGATCCGGTCCTGGCGCGCGCACACCACGGTTCCGTTTCCAAGGACCAGCGGGCACTGATCGAGGACGACCTCAAATCCGGGCGGCTGCGCTGCGTGGTGGCCACGTCGTCGCTGGAACTGGGTATCGACATGGGCGCCGTGGACCTGGTGGTGCAGGTCGAATCGCCCCCGTCGGTGGCCAGTGGCCTGCAGCGGGTGGGCCGCGCGGGACACCAGGTGGGTGAGGTATCCCAGGGCGTCCTGTTCCCCAAGCACCGCGCGGACCTGGTCCACACCGCCATCACCGTAGAGCGGATGCTGGACGGCAAGATCGAACGCCTGGCCATCCCGGCCAACCCGCTGGACATCCTGGCACAGCAGACCGTGGCCGCAACGGCCCTGGGCAGCATCGACGTGGAGGAATGGTTCAGCACCGTGCGCCGCTCCGCGCCGTTCGCGTCCCTGCCCCGCTCCGCATTCGAGGCCACCCTGGACCTGCTGGCCGGACGCTACCCCTCAGACGAATTCGCCGAGCTCCGCCCCAGGATCATCTGGGACCGCAACGCAGGCACCATCGAGGGCCGTCCCGGAGCCCAGCGGCTGGCCGTCACTTCCGGCGGCACCATCCCGGACCGCGGCCTGTTCGGCGTCTACATCATCGGCACCGAGCAGGAAGGCTCGGCGTCCCCGGCCGAGGACGGAAAGCCGGCGCGGGTGCCCAAGGGCGGCCGGCGCGTGGGCGAACTGGACGAGGAAATGGTCTACGAGTCCCGGGTGGGCGACGTCTTTGCCCTCGGGGCCACCAGCTGGAAGATCGAGGACATCACGCACGACCGCGTCCTGGTCTCCCCCGCGTTCGGCCAGCCCGGCAAGCTGCCGTTCTGGAAGGGTGACTCCCTGGGGCGCCCCGTGGACCTGGGCCGTGCCCTGGGCGCGTTCGTCCGCGAACTCTCAGCGTCCGATCCCGGGCCGGCCACAGAGCGCTGCAAAGCCAGTGGCCTGGACGACTACGCGGCCAACAACCTCATCCAGTACCTCAGCGAACAGAAGCAGGCCACCGAGGTGGTCCCCAGCGACACCACGCTGGTGGTGGAGCGGTTCCACGACGAATTGGGCGACTGGCGCGTGATCCTGCACAGCCCGTTCGGCATGCCCGTACACGCGCCATGGGCCCTTGCGGTGGGGCAGCGGCTCCACCAGCGGTACGGACTTGACGGCTCCGCCATGGCCGCCGACGACGGCATCGTCCTGCGGGTGCCCATGATGGAGGACGAGCCGCCGGGCGCCGAACTGTTCCTCTTCGACCCCGAGGAGCTGGAGCAGATCGTCACTGCCGAGGTGGGCGGCAGCGCACTCTTCGCCTCGCGCTTCCGCGAGTGTGCTGCCCGCGCGCTCCTGCTTCCCCGGCAGACCCCCGGCAAGCGGCAGCCGCTCTGGCAGCAGCGCCAGCGGTCGGCGCAGCTGCTGGACGTGGCCAGGAAATACCCCACGTTCCCCATCGTGCTCGAAACGGTCCGGGAGTGCCTGCAGGACGTCTACGATCTTCCCGCGTTGAAGGACATCGCCGCCTCGGTGGAGAGGCGCGAGCTGCGGATTGTGGAGACCACCACCCAACAGCCCTCACCCTTCGCCAAGTCCCTGCTCTTCGGTTATGTTGCCCAGTTCCTTTACGAGGGCGATTCCCCGCTCGCGGAACGCCGCGCCGCTGCCCTGGCCCTGGACTCCACACTGCTCAACGAGCTGCTCGGCCGGGTGGAGCTGCGCGAGCTCCTGGACGCCAAGGTCATTGAGGCCACCGAACGCGAACTGCAACGCCTGACCTCCGACCGGCGTGCGCGGGGCATGGAAGGCGTAGCCGATCTCCTGCGGCTGCTTGGACCGCTCACGCCGGAAGAGGCAGCCGCGCGGCTGCAGGGCACAGCCCCGGTGGCTGAGCCGGCCGGCACAAGGCCGGTGGCTGAGGCCACCGAAACCAGCCCGGCTGCCGGATCCGACGAAACCGGGCAGTCCGACACCCCCGCCACCGTCGCCGAAGCAGCCGCCCACCTTGCCGCCCTCCAGCGTGCCAACCGCGCCATCAAGGTCAACATCGGCGGCTTTGAACGCTTCGCGGCCGTCGAGGATGCCGCGCGGCTCCGCGATGCGATCGGCGTGCCGCTGCCCATGGGCGTCCCCCTTGCGTTCATCGAGCCGGTTGCCGATCCGCTGGGCGACCTCGTCTCCCGGTATGCCCGGACGCACGGTCCCTTCACCGCAGCCGAGGCCGCCACTAGGCTGGGCCTGGGAGTTGCCGTGGTGGGCACAGCACTGAAACGCCTGGCAGCGGACGGACGGGTTGTGGAGGGCGAGTTCCGGCCCCACGCCACACCGCCCGAGGCCCCGCCGCAGGAGCCGGACGGGCAGGAATCCGAGACGGCAGACCAAAGCCAGCCAGCCGGCCAACCGGCACCAGCGGCCAGTTCCGCACCTGCCGTTCAGCACGGCGCCGCCAGCGAATGGTGCGACGCCGAGGTGCTGCGCAAGCTCCGCCGTCGTTCCCTGGCAGCGCTGCGCGCCGAAGTGGAACCGGTGGACGCCGCAGCCTATGGGCGCTTCCTGCCCGCCTGGCAGCACGTCAGGACCCCTGGCGGTGGGCGCGGCCAGCCGTCGCTGCGGGGGCTGGACGGGATCATCACCGCCATAGACCAGCTCTCCGGTGTCCCCGTGCCGGCCTCGGCCTGGGAGCCACTGGTCCTGGCAAGCCGGGTGTCCAATTACCAGCCCGCCATGCTGGACGAACTGATGGCGGCAGGTGAGGTCCTGTGGTCGGGCGCCGGGTCCTTGCCGGGCAACGACGGATGGATCAGCCTCCACCTGGCTGATTCCGCGGAGCTGACACTCAATCCGGCCCCTGGCTTCGAACCCGGCGATGCCGGCCTGCGCCTCCTGGACCATTTGCGGAACAAGGGGGGCGGGTACTTCTTCCGGCAGCTGACCGAAGTGGCCGGCGGCATGGACGCCGTCCTCGGCGACCAGGAGGTGGTCACGGCGCTGTGGGAGCTCGCATGGGCCGGCAGGATCACCGGCGACACGTTCGCCCCGGTACGGTCCCTGATCGCCGGCGGGCACACAGCGCACCGGCAGGTGGCTCGTGCACCGCGTGCCCGGGCGCCCCGGCTGAGCCGGCTGGGCCGCTCCCACGGCACCGGTCTGATGGGTTCTCCCGGGCTGGCCGGCGGACGGTACGGCCCGCAGGGGGCCGCCACTCCGACGACGGCCGCGGGCCGCTGGTCCGCCCTCCCCGAGCCCGAACTCGATGCGACCATCCACGCCCGCGCCACGGCTGAGCTCCTCTTGGACCGCTACGGCGTGGTCACCAGGGGCTCGGTCATGGCCGAACAAATCCTGGGCGGCTTCGGGCTCATGTACAAGGTGCTGGCGCGGCTGGAGGAGGCCGGCCGGTGCCGCCGCGGCTACTTCATCGAACACCTCGGCGCCGCCCAGTTCGCCGTTCCCGCCACGGTGGACCGGCTCCGTTCCTACTCGGAGGACACTCAACTGGCCAAGGCAGAGCCGGTGGCGCTGGCCCTCGCAGCCACCGATCCCGCCAACCCTTTCGGCGCTGCCCTCCCCTGGCCTGCACTGCGGGACGACGCCGGTACCGGGCACCGTCCCGGCCGGAAGGCCGGTGCGCTGGTGGTGCTGGTGGACGGTGCGTTGGTGCTGTACGTGGAACGCGGCGGGAAGACCCTGCTGGCATTCAGCAATGACGACGCCGTCCTGGCGGCTGCCGGTACTGCCCTGGTGGGAGTGGTCACCCGGGGCGCCGTGGACAAACTGATCATGGAAAAGGTGAACGGGCAGGGAATCCTGGATACGCCCGTTGCCGCAGCCCTCAGCGCCGCCGGCGCCTACTCCACACCGAAGGGATTGAGGATCCGTGCCTGAAGGTGACTCAGTCTGGCGGGCAGCCCGTCAGCTGCACCAGGCCCTCGCCGGGCAGACGCTTCTTGCCTCCGACTTCCGCGTGCCGCGGTTTGCCACGTTGAACCTCGCAGGGTGGACGGTGGAGGAGGTGGTCCCCCGCGGCAAGCACCTCCTGATGCGGGTGGTGGGCCCGGAGGACAAGCGGCTGACCATCCACTCGCACCTGAAGATGGAAGGGGCCTGGCAGGTCTACCCGCCCGGCGGACGGTGGCGGAAGCCCGGCTTCACCGCCCGCTGCGTGCTGCGGACCGCCGCTGCCGACGCCGTCGGATTCTCCCTGGGCATCCTGGAAGTAGTGGCCACGGCCAATGAGGACTCCATAGTGGGATTCCTCGGGCCGGACCTCCTGGGCCCGGACTGGGACCTGGACGAAGCCGAACGCCGCGTCCGGTCCCGTCCGGAGGTTCCGATCGGCGTGGCGCTCCTGGATCAACGGAACCTCGCGGGCATCGGCAACATCTACCGCTGCGAAGCGTGCTTCCTCTCCGGCGTGCACCCGGCCACTCCGGTAGCCGGGGTTGCTGATGTGCGGACCATGATGACCGACGCCAAGCAGCTCCTGGAGGTCAACCTGGGCCCCGGGCGCCGCGTTACGGTCCTCAATGCCCGTGGCCTTCCGGTGGGCAGGATGGCCGGCCGGCCCGGCTACTGGGTTTACGGCGGAGAACGCCGGCCGTGCCTCAAATGCGGCACCCCCATCCAACGCGGACTCCTGGGCAAGCCCAACGGCGAGGAAGAACGGGACATCTACTTCTGCCCGAAGTGCCAGCCCGAGCCGGCCTGACGCCGGAGGCCGGGAGCCCGGCTGACGCCGGCAGGACCGGCCGGCGTCAGCAGTTCGCGGGTTCCGGCTTGCTTGCAGCTTTCGGCGCCGCCTCAGGAACCATGAAGCGCGGCAGCAGCACATGGACCAGGGGGCCGATGGCCAGGGCGTAGACCACCGTGCCCACGCCTACGGAGCCGCCCAGCAGCCAGCCGACAGCAAGCACGATCACCTCGATGAGCGTCCGGGACAGCCTGACGGACCAGCCGGTCCGGCGGGCGAGTCCCGTCATCAGGCCGTCCCGTGCCCCTGGCCCAAAGCGTGCTCCGATGTAGCAGGCCGAGGCGATGCCGTTCAGCACGATGGCCCCGGCGAGGAGGCCGATCTGGCCGGCCAGGAGGGACACCGGCGGGATCAGCGCCAGCCCGATGTCCGCAAACACTCCCACCAAGACCGCGTTGCACAGCGTGCCGAAGCCTGGCCATTGCCGCAGGGGAATCCAGAGGAGCAGCACCAGGAAACTCACCGCGATGACCACCACGCCGATGCTCAGCCCGGTCCGGTTGGCCACACCCTGGTGGAACACATCCCACGGGTCCAGGCCCAGGCCGGCGCGGATGAACATGGCCAGCGAAATGCCGTACATGGCCAGGCCGGTGAAGAGTTGGAGGAGTCTGCGGGTCATCATGAAGATAACCATTCCATGCAACTGGCATTGGAATACATAGCCAGTTTGAGATACTGGCTCTATGGCTCTCCTCACCCCCCAGGCTTTGTCCCGCCTCCTCGGCCCGTGGAACAGCGGCACCGGACCCGCCTACCGAGAGCTGGCGGATGTGGTGCGGCTCCTGATCCTGGACGGCCGGATCGCGCTGGATACCGCACTGCCCAGCGAGCGCTCGCTCAGTGCTGTCCTCGGGGTCAGCCGGACCACCGTCACGGCGGCGTATGCCAGCCTCCGGGACCAGGGCTTCCTGAGCACGGGCCAGGGCAGCCGCGGCAAAACCCGCATCCCCGAACTCACCCCCTTCGGCCCGGCGCTTTTCGGTCCCCAGCCCCCATCCACCTCCCCACCGGCGGCGAGGTCCACCTCCACCTTGGCGGCACCGGGCCTGACCGCTCCCGAGGGGCTGATCGATCTTGCCTATTCCGCGCTGCCGGCCAGCGGCGAGGTGGTGCACCGGGCCTTCGCCGCGGCACTGACGGAACTTCCGGCCCTGCTGCCGGGGTTTGGCTACGACGCCTTGGGCCTGCTGCCGTTGCGCCAGGCAGTTGCAGACCGGTACACGGCTGCCGGTGTGCCGACGCAGGCCGGGCAGATCATGGTCACGTCCGGAGCCCAACACGCGCTGACCATCATCATCCGCACCCTGGCCGACCGGCAGGACAGGATCCTGGTGGAGCACCCCAGCTATCCGCACGCACTGGATGCCATCCGTGCCGCCCGGTGCCGCCCCGTCCCGGTGGCCTTCGCCGAGTCCGGCTGGGACCTGCTGGCCATGGAATCGGCTCTGGTCCAGCAGCGGCCCAAGCTTGCCTACCTGGTGCCGGACTTCCACAACCCCACCGGCATGATCATGCCTGACGAACAGCGCCGCCGGCTGGCCCGCGCGGCGGCGGCATCAGGAACAGTCCTGGTGGCAGATGAAACGCTGCGTGACCTCAACCTTGACGGCATCGCCACCACTCCGCTGGCCGGCTTCAGCAGCGCCGTGGTTTCCATCGGCTCCCTGAGCAAATCGCATTGGGGCGGCCTGCGCACCGGGTGGATCCGCGCATCGGAACCGATGATCCAACGCTTCGCCGCGGCGCGCACCACGTTGGACCTGGGCGGCCCGGTCATGGAGCAGCTGGCCGCAGCCCACCTGGTGCGGGCACTTGAGGAGCCGCTTCCTGCGCTGCTGCGGACGCTGCGGGGCAACCGGTCAACCCTGCTCGGCCTGCTCGCGGAACACCTGCCCTCGTGGCAGACGACGCCGCCGGCCGGCGGCCTCTCGGTCTGGTGCAGGCTTCCCGCTCCCATCAGCACGGCACTCACGGTCCTGGCACCGGAATTCGGCATCAGGCTCGCGGCCGGACCCAGATTCGGGATCGGCGGGGCGTTTGAACGCAACCTGCGCCTGCCGTTCACCCTCGCACCGGACAAACTGGAGACGGCGGTGCTGGGACTCCGGGCCGCCCAGGACCGGCTGGACGCCGCTCCCCAGCTGCGCCGGTCACTGACCCATGCCCCCGCCGTCGCCATCGCCTGACACGCCGGCGCACCTGGGCCGAACCGCCGAAATCGCCGGAACGGCGCGTACCCGCCGCAAAATTACGGCGAGCCCGCGGTGGCGAGCCCGCAGTGTTCCGGCGAGCCCGCGGTGTTCCTGCGACTGGGGCACACAACGGGAAGCGAGGCCTACGCGTACACGCGTTCCAGGAACCCGCTCCATACCTTGGCCGTGGCCTCGGAGTCGCCGGCGCCGCTGAAATCGTGCACCGTCATGCCCACCGGGGCTCCGAAGGCGTTGCGGCCGAAGAAACGGTACAGCGCGTCCGGGGTGCGCAGGCCAAGGAAGTGCTCATTCGAAAAGTCCACCTCGCCGGTCAGCCGCCCCGCGGCGTCGAGCTCCACGTCAACCGGGTCACCCTGCCCGGCGGATCCCAGCCCCAGCGCCTCCCGCAGCCGGGCGAACCCTTCCGGAGCCTGCGAGGACGCGGGTGCCTGGATGTCGGTGAACACCGCGGGACGGCCGTCGAAGTACTGCAGGTACTGGCCCAGCGTGTGCAGGTAGAACTCGGTGTGGCGGCTGGCGCCGTCGTACTGCTCATCCCAGTTGTCGGCAAAGATGCCGCTGTGGACGTAGTGCAGGTGCGTGCGGCCGGCGTCCGCCGGTTCCAGGACGTGCTCCAGCTGGTTGAACCAGCCCTCCGGGCCGTCCATCCTGGAGACCAGGTGGCTCGGGTACTCGTCCACGGTCCTGACGGCCGGCCACTGGTCCGTGGGGAACATCCAGGCCGGGGTTCCGGCGGTGACGGCTTCCCATACGCGCTCGGGCGTGGCGGGAAGCTCAGAGTCGTGGACGATTTCGAAGGTGCGTTTGTCGTTCATTTGTCCTGTTCCTTGCCTGGATTGGATTCGTTGGTTGCCTTGGGGGCACGGGTTTCTTTAAGAGCCGGGTGCAGGGCGACGACGAGCCGGTGCCGCCGCCCCTGCGGCGCCCCGGCGTCGTGGTACTTGTCCACCAGCCGGGTAACCTCCACGCCGAGTTCCTCGGCGAACGAGGCCCGTTCGGCGGCGGTGCGGAACGTGATCTCGCCATCGATGGCGAACGTGGCCAGCTTCTGCCGGGCGGCGGCAGCACCGGCGATCAGCTTCCCCACTTCCTGGACCATCCGGCCGGCGAGCGCCAGCAGCCAAAAGGCGGAGAACCGGTCCCCGAACTGCCGGGGGTCCGGGGACACCGAGGCCAGCGCCGACGGCGAGATCAGGTAGGAGGCCGCGGTGGCCTGGAGGACCCGCTCGGTGACGTTTCCCTTGCGGCGCTCCTCCACCAGTTCCACCAGGCCATGCCGCTCCAGCGCCTTGAGGTGGTAGTTGACCTTCTGCCTGGGCAGGCCCACCCGGACGGCGAGCTGCGTCGCAGATCCGGGCCGGACCAGCTCCCGCAGGATGCTGGTGCGAATGGGATCCAGGGATGCTTCGGCCGCGGCCGGGTCCTCGATGACTGCAATTTCCTGCATGCCTTCATTGTGACTACCGACAACTTTTATTGTCAAGAACTTTTTTATCGTCGGAGGGGCAGGTGTCCACGGTTCGCACCGAGTTCGCCGGAACGCTGCAGTCCGAACCGGCCGTATCAACGCCGGTAGAATGGGCCGGTGATGCAATCCCCCCTTCCCGTCCGCGACGGCGTCAATGCCACCCGCCTGCGGCTGCCGGACGAGGGACCGTGGGACACCGCGATGGACTACATGATGCACCGGTGGGGCCACATCGATCCGCAAGGCATCGAGGACCGGTTCGATGCCGGCGAGATCGTGGGCGAAGGCGGCATCCCCCTGGACCGCAGCACGCCCCTGCAGGACCACACCTTCATTTGGTACTACCGCACGCTGCCGGCGGAGACCCGGCTGCCCGTGGAGCTGAACATCCTGCACCAGGATGACCACCTGCTGGTGGTGGATAAACCCCACTTCCTGCCTACCACGCCCGGAGGCACCTACATCCAGGAATCCGCCCTGGTGCGCCTGCGGAACCAGTTGGACCTCCCGGACCTCATCCCCATGCACCGGCTGGACCGCATGACTGCCGGCGTCCTGCTCTTCTCCACCAACCCGCAGACCCGGGGCAAATACCAGGTCCTTTTTGAGAAGCGGCAGGTGCAGAAAGAGTACGAATGCGTCTCGGCCGCGGAGCCCGCACCCGGGCACCCCGCCGTCGAGTTTCCCGTGGTGGTCCGCAACCGGATGACCAAGTCCCGAAGCTACCTGCTGGCGGAAGTCATTGACGGCGAGCCGAACGCGGAAACCAGGATTGAGCGGCTGGAAACGTTCGACGCCGGCAGCCCGGCGGGTGCCGGCGGCACCGCAGGCGCCAGGCGCCTCGCCCGCTACCGGCTGGAACCCCACACCGGCAAGACGCACCAGCTGCGGGTCCACATGGCCTCGCTGGGACTGGGAATCGTGAACGACGCCTTCTACCCCGACCTGCTGGACAAGGCCCCGGACGACTACGCCAAACCGCTGCAGCTGTTGGCCCGCGGAATCCGGTTCGTGGATCCGATCTCCGGAAAGCCAGCGGAGTACCGCAGCCGCCTGGCGCTCAGCGAAGCGGCCCGGGCACGTCCCTGAACACTGCTTCAACCCCGGCCGCGCGGCGCACGAACTCGACCTGTTCAACCCGCTGGCCGGGTCCAGCGCCCCGGCCACTCCCCCACCGGGTCGGCGAAAGTGCGATACCTTGTGGCAATGGACTTCGGCAGCGCTGACAGCTGGGGAGCGGCCCTCTATTTCTGGGTCATCCCGATGGTGATCGGCGACGCCATCTTCCCGCCCATCCCGTCGGAGATGCTGGTGATCACCGGCGGTGCGCTGTCCGCGGACGGCCGGGCCAACGTGTTCCTTGTCCTGGTGCTCGCCGCGCTCGCTTCCTGGATCGGCGACATGGTGGTGTTCCACCTGTTCCGCCGGCGGCTCAGCCACGTGCTGGACCGTTGGAAATGGGGCCGCCGCGTGCACGCCGGCATCCATGCGGCATTGGCCAAGGCCGGGCGGTCATCCACCTACGGCACTATCATCGGCGGCAGGTTCATCCCCGGCGGCCGGCTGGCCACCGCGGCAGCGTCCGGCGTCGCCAATGTCTCGGTGCGGGGGTTCGGCCTGTGCGCCGGGCTGGGGGCGGTCCTCTGGGCGTGCTGGCTCGTCGGGCTGGGGTACTTCACGGGTTCAACCACCAGGCTGCCGTTCTGGGCCAGCTCCCTGATCGGCGTGGCGGTGGGCCTGGTGATCGGCGCCGTCGTGGGCCTTCTGGTCACCCGCCGGCGCGGCAACCGGTCGCCGGTGGAGGACGAGCCCGTTCCGGACGCCGGCTAGACGGGCAGCCACTTGCCGCGGCTGCGCCGCAGCACGCTGAGCGCACCTGTCAGCGCAACGCGTTCGACGGCGTCGCGCATCATGTTTGCCGACTCCAGCGCCTGCTGGTTCTCGCCGGTGTACTCGGTGGCCTCCACGAGGAACCGAAGGTTAAGTTGCGGCACCCCGCCGGCAATCTGCAGCTGGTGCGCCTCCACGTGGTGCCGGGTGCCCAGCGCCTCCACGGCGGCGTCCATGACGGATTCCGGCGGATTCCCCGGCCGCAGCCCGGTGATCTTGAGGCGGGTCTGGAAGGAAGGCATGCCCTCCACCCTATCCAAACCGGGATGCGCCATCACTTATGGTCCCTAGGGGATCCTGTCAGGGACCATAAGTGATGGGGCAACAGGATGACTTAGCCGGTGTTGCGGAGGCCTGCGGCAACACCGTTGACGGTGATGAGCATGGCCCGCTGGAGGCGCTCGTCGATTTCTGCCCCGCTGATTTCCGCCTCGGTCCGGATGCGGCGCATCAGTTCAACCTGAAGGTAGCTGATGGGATCCAGGTACTGGTCGCGGATCTCCAGGGAACGCTTCAGCGTGGGCTGGGCGTCCAGCAGGATGTCCTCGCCGGTGAGCTTGCGGACCTCGGCCACCGTGAGCTCGTATTCCTCCCGGATGGTGCGGAACAGGTGGTGCAGTTCCTCCGGGACCAGGGTGGACACGTAGTAGCCGGCGATGTCCATGTCCGTCTTGGCCAGGGTCATCTCCACGTTGGACAGCACGGACCGGAAGAAGTTCCAGTGGTCCATCATCTCCACCAGCTGGGCGGAGTGCCCGGCTTCCCGGGCGGCCTTGAGCCCTGAGCCCACGCCGAACCAGCCCGGGACGATCTGCCGCGACTGGGTCCAGCCGAAAACCCAGGGGATGGCTCGCAGGCCACCGAGGCCTGCACCCGAATCCGGACGCTTGGACGGGCGGGAGCCGATATTGAGGGACCCGAGCTGTTCCACGGGGGTGGATGCCATGAAGTAGGCGGGCAGGTCGGGGTGGTCGATCAGCTTCCGGTACCGCTCAAACGCGGCATCCGAGATGGCTTCCATGACGTGGCCGTAACGCTCCCGCTGGTCCTCCGAGGTCCGCGGGTTGCGGTGCAGGGCCGAGCCCTGCAGCACCGCGGCCAGCGAGAGCTCCAGGTTCTCCCGGGCAAGCTCAGGCAGGGAGTACTTGTCCGAGATGACCTCGCCCTGCTCCGTGAACTTGATCTCGCCTTCCAGGACGCCGTTGGGCTGGGCCAGGATGGCGTCATAGGTGGGCCCGCCGCCGCGGCCCACGGAACCACCGCGGCCGTGGAACAGGCGCACCCGCACGCCGTGCTTGGCTGCCACGTCGCGCAGCTTGCGCTGGGTCTTGTGGATCTCCCACTGGCTGGTCATCACACCGGATTCCTTGTTCGAATCCGAGTAGCCCAGCATCACTTCCTGGACGTCGCCGCGCAGCCGCACCAGTTCCCGGTAGGAGGGATCGGACAGCAGTTGGTCGACGATCTCGGCTGAGGCGCGGAGTTCCTCCACCGTTTCCAGCAGCGGCGCGAAGCCGAGCTTGGCGTACGGCTTGTCGCCAAACAGGTTCACCAGGCCGGCTTCGCGCGCCAGGACGGCGGCGGCGAGGACGTCGTCGGCGCCGCGGGTCATGGAGATGATGTAGGTCTCGATGACGTCCGGGCCGTACATGCGCAGGGCCCGGCGGATCTCGCGGAAGACGTCGTACGTGCCGTCGGCGGCGCCGTCGAGCTTGATCGGGTGGCCGGAGAGCGGGCGGCGGGACGCCAGCTCGGAGCCCAGCACCTCGAAGCGTTCCTGGCGGCTCAGCTCCGCGTAGCGCAGCCCGGGGCCACCGATCCGGTCCATCAGCTGCCCGACGGCGTCGTGGTGGTGGTCTGCGTGTTCGCGGATGTCCAGCGTGGCCAGATGGAGCCCGAAAGATGCGATGGCGCGGCGCACCCGGGCCAGGGAGCCGTCCGCTGCCAGGGCCGCTGAGTGGTTGCGCAGCGAGAGTTCCACCAGCTGCAGGTCCGCCAGGAGTTCGTCGGTTCCGTTGTAGTCGCGGCCGTGCTCGTGGTTGGAGTTGGCCGCTACCCTTTTTCCGGTGTTGATCAGCTTGGCCTTGATGCAGGTGAGCTTCAGCCGGTAGGGCTCCTGCGCGTTCAGTTCCAGGACCCGCTTGTCCAGGCCCGGCAGGTTCTTCAGGTCCGTATCGATGGATTCGAGCAGCGCGGGGTCGGCGCCGGCCAGGGCCGTGGAGTTGGACAGGACGGAAATCAGTTCATCGATCATGCCGAGGCTGATGCGGATGGCGCTCTGGTTCTGGATCTGGAGGATCTCCCGGGTCACGGCCGCGGTGACGTTCGGGTTGCCGTCACGGTCGCCGCCGATCCAGGATCCGAACCGGATGGGCGCATCCTTGGCGGCCAGGCTGACGCCGTGCTCGCCCAGGAGGTCGGCGAGTTCGGACAGGATGTGCGGCATGGAGTCGGTGAGGATGCCGCCCAGGTAATAGATGGCGTTGCGGGCCTCATCCACTGGCGTGGGCCGGACCTGGCGCAGTTCGTCGGTCTGCCACATCTGGTCGATGATCTCGGCCAGCTGCCGGTCCTGCCGCCGCCGCGCCGTGGACCCCTCGGCCGTGGACCGGGACAGGACGTCGGAGATCTTGCGGATCTTGTCCAGGACAGAGCGGCGGGAAGCTTCGGTGGGGTGCGCGGTGAAGATCGGGCGGACGTCCAGCCCGTTGACCACTTCCTGCAGCACGTCCGGGCCTGCCTGCTCGGCGATGTCCGCCACGGTCTTGGCCAGCCAGCCGTCCTTTTCCGCCCGGTTGCGCAGGCCGCGGACCCGGTGGACCTGCTCGGCGGCGTTGGCCAGGTGGAAATAGAACGCGAAGGCACGCACCAGGTCGGTTGCCTGCTCGATGGGCAGGGAGCCGAGCAGTTCGCGGACCTGGGCGACGACGTCGTGCGCGCTCCAGGGGCCGGTGGCGTCCGCGCCGCCACGCGCCGCTTCCTTGGATTCCTTGGTCAGGAGCCGGACCTGTTCCACCAGGTCCAGGAGTTCGGGCCCGTGCTGGCGGACCAAGGACTCGCCCAGCAGGGTGGAAACGCGCCGGACGTCCGCGCGCAGTTCGGAGGCGAGATCGGATTCGGGATGTGTTGCAGTGTGAGCCATGGAAGCTATCTTTCGAGGGTTTCGGACTTGGCTCGTACACTGCGCTGGATACTGTGAGCCACGTTACTAGCTAAAGATGCTACCCCCGGTCCCGTGCAGCGCCGAATCTGTCTCAAAAGATGTCCGCTCCGGCGGAATGAACACAAAATCCCGGTGGTTGTAGCGTGGGCAGACGCAACCGGAAGGAACCATGTCCACCACCACCGCAGCCAAAGTCGAGCGCTGGCAGCGCTTCCGCACCAACCGCAACAAGGCGCTGGCAACGCCGCACGGCTGGCTCACCCTCACCTCCTTCCAGTGGCTCGAGGACTCACCCGCCGCCGTCGAGCTTGCCCCGGGCCTGTGGTCCACGGCGGCAGCGGGCACGACGGCGGTGCTCACCGCGGTCCCGGCGGACGGGCTCACGCTCGTGGAGACAGGCGAAACGGTGGACGGCACCATCTCCGCCGCCCTCGCCGACGAGGAGTCCCTGATGTGGGTGCAGTTCGGCGCCCCGGACGGGGACCAGGTGGTGGTGGAACTGGCCATGCGCGGCGGGCGGTACGCGATCCGCACCCGTGACTCAGCCTCGCCGGTGTTCACAGAGTTCGACGCCGTGCCCACCTATCCGTACAACCCGGAATGGGAAGTGACCGGCCGGTTCGTGCCCTACCCGGAGCCGGTGGACGTGCCGATCGGCACGGCCAATCCGCTGGTGGACGGCGTGCACCGCAGCGTGGGTGAGGTGGTATTCGGCCTCCCCGGCAGCAGCCACGAGTTCAGGCTCCAGGCGGAGGAAGAAAAGCTCGGCGCCCTGACCGTCACGTTCCACGACGAAACCAACGGCGCTGCCCCGCCGGGACAAACAGCTGACTGGCGCAAACTTTCCGTCCCCCGGCCCCGCCCGGACGGCTCCGTGGTGCTGGACTTCAACCGTGCCATCAACTACCCGAGCGCCTTCACGCCCTACGGCACCTGCCCCACGCCGGTGAAGAACAACAGCCTGGACATCCGCGTGGAGGCCGGCGAGAAGCAGCCCTACCCCGCTTAGCGCCCGGGAAGCTCAGGAAATGGCTGAGATCCCGGTGATGGCCCGGCCCACGATCAGGGTGTTCACCTCGAAGGAACCCTCGTAGGTATAGATGGCCTCGGCATCCGCGAAGATCTTCGCCATCCGGTAGTCGGTGACAATGCCGTTCCCGCCCAGGATGGACCGGCCCAGGGCCACGGTTTCGCGCATCCGGGCACTGAGGTAGGACTTGGCCAAGGCCACCTGCGGCATGCCGGCGGCTCCCTGGTCCTGGAGCCTGGCGATCCCGGCCATCATTCCCATGCTGGCCACGGTGTTGCCCAGCATGGTCACCAGCTGTTGCTGGATCAGCTGGAAGTGTGCCAGCGGGCGGCCGAACTGCTGCCGCTCCACGGCGTACTGCCGGGCGACGTTGAAAGCCGCCAGTTGCTGCCCCACCGTTTGCCAGGCCACCATAATCCGTGAGCTGCGGAGCAGTTCCTTGGTGTCCTCGAAGCTGTTGATCCCGCCGAAGCGGTCCGTTTCGGGCACCCGGACGTCGCTGAAAACGATGTCCGCGTTTTGGACGGTCCGCAGCGCGATCTTGTTCTCGATCCGGCTCCGGCTGACGCCCGGCAGCGTGGCGTCGACAATGAAACCCCGGACGGAACCGTCGGCCTCGTCGCGCGCCCAGACCAGCATGTAGTCGCAGAACGTCCCGTTGCCGATCCACCGTTTGGCACCGTTGAGCACCCAGGTGTCGCCGGCGTCGTCCGCTTCTCCGGTGACGGACGAGATCCGCCGGGCACGTGTCTCCAGGCCGCCGGCCACGTCGGAGCCGTGCAAGGGTTCGGTAAGGGCGAAGGCGCCCGTGATCCGCAGGTCCGAGGCGTCAGCCAGCAGCCGCCGCTTCTGGTCCTCCGTGCCGAAGGTGTGCAGGGACTCGACGAAGAGGTCGTGGTGGACCAGGAAGAACGTGGCCAAGGACGTATCCACGCGGGTCATTTCCGCTATGACCAGTCCGGCGAACAGGTTGCTGTAGCCGCGGTGCGCCGGCGTGCTGAGTTCCAGGGCGGCCAGCTTGGGCAGGATGTGGGCAGGGAACTCGGCCTTGTTCCACCAGTCCGCGGCGTAGGGCGCCACCTCGGCGGCGAGGAAGTCCCGGAGTTCGGCGAGCTTGTTCCGTTCGTTCTGGCCCAGCATCGATTCGACGGCGAAAAAGTCCGCCGCCGGCAGCTGTGACACGTCCGGGGCGCTCATTTCGGTCCCATCCGGATGGCGCCGTCCAGGCGGATCGTTTCGCCGTTCAGCATGGCGTTGTCCACGATGTGTGCCACCAGGTTGGCGTATTCCGCAGGCTTGCCCAGCCGGGACGGGTGCGGAACCTGGGCGCCCAGCGAGTCCTGCGCCTCCTGCGGCAGGCCGGCCATCATGGGAGTCTCGAAGATGCCGGGGGCAATGGTGACCACCCGGACCAGCGAGCGCGCCAGTTCGCGGGCGATGGGCAGCGTCATGGCGGCCACGGCGCCCTTGGAGGCTGAGTAGGCGGGCTGGCCGATCTGCCCATCAAAGGCAGCCACGGATGCCGTGTTGATGATGACGCCGCGCTCCGGGCCGCCCAGCGGAGTGGCCACCGGCTCGGTGGCCACCATGGCCTCGGCCGCCAGCCGCAGGACGTTGAAAGTCCCGATCAGGTTGACCTGGATGACGCGGCTGAACGTGTCCAGGGGCAGGACGCCGTCGCGGCCCAGCACCTTCCCGGGGGTGGCGATCCCGGCGCAGTTCACCACGATCCGCAGCGGGCCCAGCCCGGCGGCTGTTGCGACGGCGGCCCGCACCTCGGGCTCGCTGGTCACGTCGGCGGGGGCGAAGACGGCGGACTGGCCGGCCTGGGCACGGCCGTTGAGTTCGTCCGCGACACCCTGGCCGCCTGACGAAGCGAGGTCCAGGAGCACCACGGAGGCGCCGTCGTCGAACAACCTGCGTGCGGTGGCCGCTCCGAGCCCGGAGGCACCGCCCGTGACCAGGGCGACGCTGCCTTTGATGTCCATACATCCTCCTTGATGCGTGTGCCCCGGCCGCGGCGCGGCGTCGAGCAACAGTTAATGAATGTTAACTGAAATGCGGCGCGGCCGCACTCACTCCGCCGCCTACGGTTACGGCGCCGCCGCTAGGGTGGACGGCATGACCTCCAGCAGCACGTCCTTGACCACCTGGCAGGACCGGGCGGACCACGCGGCCCGTTCCGTCACCGGGCTGTTCGGCCGGAATCTGTTGTTCCTGCCCGGAACCCACCTCGCCGCCGTGGTGTGGCAGGGCAAGCACCCGGCGCAGGTCCCGCCTCGCGCGGGGCAGGATGCAGAAGCCACGGCCCCGCTGCCGGGAAAGTGGCTCGCGGCGCTCCGACGTGCCCGGCCGGCTGCCAGCTTGGTCCTGCCGTGGCACTACTGGTGGCAGGCGCATTACGTGGACTGCCTCGTGGACACCGGCTGGAGGGAACTCGGCGGCGGAGCCACCCCCGCGGCGCGGTTCAACGGCCCGGACCAGCCCAGCGCAGGGCACCTTGCATCGCGGCTGGTCACCGGCATGAGGCTCCGCAATGCCCTGACGTTCGTGAACAGCTACTACGACGACATGGCGTGGCTGGCCCTGGCGACCCTGCGGCTGGACAAGCTGGCCGAAGAAACGCGGCGCCCGGGACGCCGGCGCAACGCCCGGGTACGTGCCGCACTGACCCCGCAGTTCGATTCCGCGTGCACCGACGACCTGGGCGGCGGAACGTTCTGGAGCAAGAAGCGTGACTTCAAGAACACCCCGGCCACGGCTCCCGTAGCGCTGTTTTACGCCCGCACCGGCCGGCGGGACCAGGCACAGTCCCTGCTGGGCTGGCTGGACGCCACCCTCTTCGACCCGGACCAGGGCCTCTACCTCGACGGTGCACGGCTGGGCCCCGCCGGGGATGTGCTGGTGGAACGGTCGCTGTACACGTACAACCAGGGCCCGGTCCTCGGTGCCCTCCTTGAACTGGGCGGGGACGCCAACCTGGCCCGGGCTGCCGCACTGGTGGACTCGGTGCAGCGGTTGCTGACCGTCCCGGCAGGCGAGGGCAGCGCTGCCGCCGGCACCGTGCTGCGCTGCGAGGGGACAGGCGACGGCGGCCTCTTCACCGGGATCCTCTGCCGGTACCTGGCGCTTGCCGCGGCAGACCGCCGGCTTCCCGAGGCTGCCCGCGCTGCGGCCGCTGCGCTGGTGGTGGACACGGCCGGGGCGTTCTGGGCCGGCGCGCGCACAGTCGGCACCGAGGAAGCGAAGGCATCCCTGGCGGGCAGGAGCATCTTCTCCGTGCACGCCGGCCAACCCGCGGACCGGACTTATCCGCCGGGCGCCCCGGTGGAGCTGGCCACGCAACTGCAGGCCTGGATGGCGCTGGAGGCGGCGGCCGTGGTGATGTCCACCGGACCCGCTGCTGTCCCCCCGGCGGCCGCCTGACAGGCGGGAGCTGCGGCCGAGGAAGCAACCAGGCCCCAAACGGGCAGGAGCGGCCCTTAACGGATGCCGGCCAGCGGCGTGACCGTGCCGGCCTTGAGCGTTATGGGCGCGTCGGCGGCGAGCCGGACCCCTCTCGGTCCCGCGGGCGGGAACACGAGGGACGTCAGGGACTGTCCGTCCATGAAGACCTCCACGGAGGACCGGTCCACGTATGCGGTCAGCTGCACGGTCCCGCCGGCGGGACGTGCCTCCACCGAGCGGGCCTGGCGGTACTCGCCTCCGTCTTCGGAGGCTGCTTTCCCTTGGCCGCCGGCAACAGCGTCCCCGTCCCGGGTGATGAAGGCCCGGCCGGCAGCGAAGTCGTAGCCGATCGTGGCGTAGGTGGCGCCGCCGCTTTGCAGGAGCAAAGTGGCCTTCCCGGTTCCGTCCGTGGGCTTTTCCAGTTCGACGTCGGCCTTGAACGCTCCGCTGTCCGGGACGGGAAGTGCCCTCCCGTCAGACAAACCGCCGCCCGGCACCTGGGTCGGTTCCCCTTCCAGCGACTCCAGCGCGGAGGTGGGCGTGGACTTCAGGGCCGGCCGGCCGCCGTCGGACGCCAGCCGGATGTCCCGCACCACGGACGCCGCGCCGAACCAGCCGTCGGTGGGCAGGTGACGGGCGTATGCCCAGTTGTTCATCCAGCCGATGGCGTGCCGTGATGCCTTCCGCTGGCCATCGCTTTGGCGCGGATCATCCCAGGTGACCGCGGCGTAGAAGTCCGCCCCGCCGTCGAGCCACTGGTGGCCGCCATCGGCTTTGAAGGCCTTGCCGTCGAACCCGCCGGTCCAGTAGGCCATGCCGGTGGTGCGGCCCTCCCCGGAACCGTTGGCACTCGCGGCCAGGACCCAGGTGCGTTTGGCTGGGTCGCCGTCGGTGTCCATTTGGAAGAGGTCCGGGCACTCCAGGATTCCCAGCCCGTCCTGCTCGAAGCCGGACACATAGGTCCACCGTTTGAGGTCCGGGGAGGTATAGAACCCGATCTTGTGGCCTTCGGCGAGGAGCATCAGCCATTGGTTGTTGGCGTCATCGCGGACAATGCGTGGATCCCGCCAGTGCTCGGCACCGGGGTTTTCCATCACCGGGTTCTGTCCATAGCTCTGGAAGCTGTAGCCCTTGTCCGTCGAGTAGAACAGGGACTGGCGCTGCACGCCGTCGTCCTGCTGGGTGAGTACCGCGAGGACCGCCCCCTTGCCCAAGCCTGCGGTGCCTTCCGTGTCCACCACGGCGGAGCCTGTCTCGATATCCCCCAGGCCGTTGCGGAACTTGGAAATGGCGACGCCTTCGTTTTTCCAGTGCACCAGGTCCGTGCTGGTCGCGTGGAACCATTCGGTGCCGTTCCCCTCCGGATAGTCGGCGTTGTAGAGGTAGTAGTAGTGCCAGAGGCCGGCCAGGAAGAAGGGTCGCTGGGGATCGTTCATCCACCGCTGGTCCGGGGTGAGGTGGTACGCGGGCCGGTATCCGGCCTGGTCAGCCGGTGGCGGCTGCAAAGCTGGGGGTGCCGTGGATGCCGCCCCGCCGGGCTGTCCTTCCACCGTCCGGGTGTTCCCGGCGATCACCAAAGACGCCGCCACCAGGAGCACGGCCAGGGCCGCGGCCACCCACAGGAGGGGACGGCGGCGAAGGGCGGCAAACGCTGGCCCGGAAATTCTGGGGAGCATGGGGTCATCGATCCGTTGCTGAACGCACAAGTGCCGTCCCCCGGGTCGGGGAACGGCACCAGCGCAAGTGAATCGTCAATTTTACCCGCCAGGCTGCGCGGAGCCGAATCCGCCACGTCACGCAGCCGCCGCTAGTCCCTGCCTGCCGGGCGCTTCTTTTGCGGGTACGGCGTCTCGCCGCGTGCCAGCATCTCCACGAACCCTGCGATCCGGCGTTCCCGGGTGGCTGCCTGCTTGGCCGTGGTGGTCCGGAACACCAGGGCGAACAGGTTGGTTTTGGTCAGGACATCGAACATCTCCTGGGCAGCCGGGTTCGCGGCGATCGCTGCCGCCAGGTCGGGGGGCACCTCCACGTCGGCCTGGCCGCCGTAGGCCGCCTCCCAGCGGCCGTCCGCCTTGGCCGCGGCAACTGCCGCCCTGCCGGCGTCGGTCATTTTTCCCGCTTCCTCCAGCCGGGCGATATGCCCCACGTTCCGGGCCGACCAAATGCTGCGGGAACGCCGCGGAGTCATCCGCTGGAAGGAGCTTTCACCATCGCGGCGCCGGAGCTGCCCGTCGATCCAGCCAAAGCACAGCGCCTCATCCAAGGCCGCCGGGTAGTCAAGGGCGGTCACCGTGCCGCCTTTCTTATGCAGCACCAGCCACACGCCCGGGCTGGTGCCGTGGTTCTCTTCCAGCCAGGCACGCCAGGCAGCGGCGTCGGGCACCAGCAGTTCCTCCAGGTCATCGGCCATGGCCTAATTCTGCCGGGAAAACGCGTTGCCACAAGCCTGCTGTGCGGCGGCGGATCGCGTGGCATCATGGCCATACAGCAGCACACCCGCCAGCACCAAGGACAACCCCATGCTCCGAGTCCGCCCCGTCCATTTCACCTCCCGCACCGCGTCCTGGGAGCAGCTCCTCACCGCTGTGGGGATGGTGAGGACAGAGGACGACGGCGGCTGGCAGGTTTTCGATTCCGCGTCGGGCCGGCTGGCGCTTCACGACGCCGAGGAAGGGTCGGACCGGGACGGCCGCACCGTGTTCGCGGTGGAGGTGGGCGATGTCGCCGAATTCGCCCGCCGCACCAACGCCGCCGCGCAGGACGAGGCAACCGCGCCGGCCGAGCTGGTCACCGCCGACCAGGGGGAGGCCTGCCGCATCAGTGGACCGGACGGCTTCAGTTTCCTGGCCGACGAGGCCACGCACGGCGCCCAGTGCGCCGGGGCAGATCCCGCCTTGGCCGTCGCCGCCGTCTGGTACACCGCAGATCCGGAGGCCGCCGTCCGCACCATCCTGCATATCGGGGCGCGGCCACGGCCCGTGCCCGATGCCGACGAAACCGCCGACTTCACGGCCAAGAACGGCGGCATCCTGCTGGTGCGGCCGGCGTCGGGGCCGTCACGCGCCGGCCTGGGCTTCGAGTACTCCGGCCCGCTGGAACCGTTGCGTGAGCGCCTCGCGGCCGCCGGGATCACGGCGGGCATCACCGAGGAAGCCTTCGGAAGCACCCTCCACGTGGCCAATCCGGACGCGGCCGGCCCCAACGCGCCCGCCACCGTCTGGATCTCGGAGCGCCGCCCTATGGGGTAGAACTTAACCATGAACGTGCGCACACCTGACCCGAATCCCGGCTGGCTCTCCGAAGAAGACCTCTTTGAGGCGCGCGGGCGGCTGCCCATGGTGTACGTGGAGGCCGTCCCGGTCAGGTTGGACCCGTTGGGCTACGTCAACGAGGTGGGCACGCTGCTGCAGGCGGACGCGGATGGAACCATGGTGCGCTCCCTGGTATCCGGCCGCGTCATCTACCGCGAAACCATCCGCGCCGCACTGCTGCGGCACATGGAGAAGGACCTGGGCCCCCTCGCTTTCCCCCAGCTGCCCCTCAGCCCCGTCCCGTTCACGGTGGCCGAATACTTCCCGGCACCGTCCCAGACCGGATTCACCGACGAGCGGCAACACGCCGTATCGCTGGCTTACATCATCCCGGTCACGGGCGAATGCGAACCCCGCCAGGACGCCCTGGAACTGACCTGGATGACCCCGGAGGAAGTGCTCAGCCCGGGCGTCCAGATGGAGTTCTCCGGCGGCCGCGGCGGCCTCATCCGGCAGGCCCTGGCATTCGCAGGTGTGGGCTTCTGACAGCCCCGCCGGGACGTGGGGGTCCCCGGTTTTAGGTGCCCGCCTTTGTAGACTGTAGGGCGGACCGCAAGAGAACTTAAGGACTCCCATGACCGAAACACCAGCCGCCAGGCACCACCGTGAACAGCAGGCTGGATCTCTGACCACCGGCAACCACATCCTCCTCCCGGACGGCCACCGCACCGCCGAAATCGACCAGGTGGAGCTTGAGCACGACGACTTCGGCTCCCCCGCACTGGTGCTGGCCAGCCTCTCCGGCGGCGGAACCCTGAGGATCGCCATCGGCACCATGGTCACCGTCGTGGACGGAACGCACGACGACGTCACCCAGCTTCCGCTGCCGGCTGACCTTCCGGAGCCCGCGCCCCTGGGAGGGGCCGGGACAGCCCCGGCGCAACCGGCCGCCGGGACGGGCCCCATTTCGGTGGCGCCCGCCGTCGTCCTCCCCCCGCTGCCGCCCGCGCCGCCCGCCGTGAACGGGCCCAGCGAGGAGGAGCTCGCGCTCATCCCGGCAGCGGATGGTACGCCCGAATCAGTGGTGGAAGCCGTCGCGGAGGCGCATCCCGACGCCGAGGGCGTCCTGCTCCTGGCCGACCGGCTCTCCAAAGGCGTCAACTTCAAGTCCGGCAGCTGCCTGAAGGACCTCAGCGACCTCGCCCACGAACTGTTCGTCACGCTCAAAGACCCGGACGGCGCCCTGTCCGTCGCGGACCTGCTCACCGTGCTGCCCTATGACGGCAACCCGGGCCGGTGGGCCTCGGTGGAGGCATCCCTGGCGCTGGCCAGCTACATTTGCCGCCAGGACGGCCAGGACGAACGGGCAGCGGTCTACGAAAAACTGATCCGCACTCCCGAAAACCAGGAGACGGACGCCTTCAAGGCACGGATGGCAGCCAAGGTGCGGCAGCGCTCCCTCAACGAGCCCAACCTGTACGACAAGGAAATCTTCCGCTCGATCGACAACTCCAACCACGACGCCGAACGCGAATGGCGGCTGTTGCGGCTCGAGTCCCTGCTGTTCCTCCGGGCCCACGGCGGTTCGGAAACCATTGGCATGCCCGAACTTGAACGGCGCATCAGCAACGAGCTGGAGGCAGTCCGCGCCTGACCCTCGGGATGATCTCCGGGGCGGGAAATGACCCCTACCCGGGCCACGGTCCGGGGCGTACATTCGGGGCTATGACGAACAATCTCAGCGTAGTGATCAACGCCGACGCGCCGCAGGTCTGGACCATGCTGCGTGAACCGTCCAAGGTGGCCCAGTGGCACGGCTGGCAGGCCGAGGACCTGGAGTCCGAGATCAAGCAGATCTACTTCTCCGGCGACGAACAGGAATCCGCGGACCACACCAGCCTCACCGTGCACGGCGGGGACACGTTCGAACTCCACCCGGTACCGGAAGGAACCAGGGTCAGCGTCACGCGCGGGGCGCTGGACCACGATTCCGAGTGGGCGGCCTGGGACGAGGACATCACCCAGGGGTGGCTGACATTCCTGCAGCAGCTCCGTTTCGCCTTGGAACGCCATCCGCACGGCAAGCGCCACACCGTATTCCTTCACCTGACGGACGGGAAGGGCTCCGCCATCGAAAAACTCGGCCTGGCGGACCTTCCGGACCCGGGCGAACCGTACCGGGTCACCCTGGATACCGGCGAGGAAATCAGCGGCAAGGTCTGGTACCGGACCAGCCACCAGGTGGGCCTCACGGTGCACGGTTACGCCGAGCACGGCGAAGGGCTGCTGGTGGTGGCCGATCACCCTGCCATCAAGGACGTCCGCGCGGAGGGCGAAGGCTCCCTGGTGGTGGTTTCCACCTACGATCTCGGCGCCGGCGCGCTGGAGTCCGTCCGCGCCGCCTGGGACTCGTGGCGGGCCGCCAACTACCCCGGAACGGAGCCAGCCAGCTAACACTCCGCCGCATGCCTGCCCAGGCCCGGTTGCCGGCGTCGTGACGTTTGCTGGCAGACTGGTGTGGTGCCTGCCAACCCTGCCTTCGCCCTGCCTGAAACCCAATCGCAGTTCTCCTTCGCCGTAGGCACGCGGCTGGCGGACTCCTGCCCTCCCTCGGCAGCCCAAGTGGACGAAAACGGCGGGGAATTCCTGGGCCGCACCGGCACCATCACCACCCCGCACGGGGAGATCCAGACGCCGGCGTTCATCGCCGTCGGCACCAAGGCGACGGTCAAGGCGGTGCTGCCGGAATCCATGGCAGAGTTGGGCGCCCAGGCCCTGCTCGCCAACGCCTACCACCTGTACCTGCAGCCCGGCCCGGACATCCTGGACGAGGCCGGCGGCCTGGGCGCGTTCATGAACTGGCCCGGTCCCACGTTCACGGATTCCGGCGGCTTCCAGGTGATGAGCTTGGGTTCGGGGTTCAAGAAGGTCATCGACATGAAGTCAGTGGATGCGTCCGGACCCGATGATGCCGTGGCCCCGGGCAAGGAGCGACTGGCGCACATTGATGACGATGGTGTCTGGTTCAAGAGCCACCTGAACGGGGACCGGCACCGGTTCTCCCCCGAGATCTCCATGCAGGTTCAGCACCAGATCGGCGCGGACATCATGTTTGCGTTCGACGAGCTCACCACGTTGCAGAACTCCCGGCGGTACCAGGAGGAATCGCTGGAGCGCACCCGGCTGTGGGCGGAGCGGTGCATCGAGGAGCACTTCCGGCTTACGGAGGAGCGCGCCGCCAAGCCGTACCAGGCCTTGTTCGGCGTGATCCAGGGCGCCCAGTACGAGGACCTGCGCCGGAAGGCCTGCCGCGACCTTGGCGCCATGCCGTTCGACGGGTTCGGCATCGGCGGTGCCTTGGAGAAGGAGAACCTGGGGACCATCGTGCGGTGGTGCAACGAGGAGCTGCCGGAGGACAAGCCGCGCCACCTACTCGGCATCTCTGAACCGGACGACATCTTCACGGCCATCGAGAACGGCGCGGACACCTTCGACTGCGTCTCCCCCACCCGGGTGGCCCGGAACTCCGCCTTCTACACCCCGGAGGGCCGGTTCAACCTCTCCGGCGCCAAGTACAAGCGCGATTTCGGGCCGCTGCAGGAAGGCTGTGACTGCTACGCCTGCGCCAACTACTCGCGGGCCTACATCCACCACCTCTTCAAGGCCAAGGAAATGGTGTCCGCCACCCTCATCTCCATCCACAACGAGCGGTTCGTGGTGAAGATGGTGGACGACGCCCGGCTGGCCATCGAGTCGGGCACCTTCTTCGACTTCAAGGCCGAAACCCTGGGCCGGTACTACTCCTGAGCATGGCTCCCGGGCGGCTCCGGTAGGGTGTCCCCATGCCTATCGAATCCATCGAAATCCCCGCCGCCGACGGCACCGCAGAGGCCCTGGTGGCCCGTCCGTCCACCGGAACAGGCCCTTTCCCCGGCGTCATCTTCTACATGGACGCCTTTGGCCTGCGCCCGCGCATCGAGGAGATGGCCCAGCGCATCGCGGACTGGGGCTACGTGGTGCTGGCGCCGAACGTCTTCTACCGTGAAGGAACCGCGGACCAGCTGGCGCCGGACGGCGACATGAGCACCCCGGAGGGCCGGGAAGCGGCCGGCAAGGCAGCCTTCCCGCGGGTGGGCCGCCTAACGTCGGACAAGGCGCTCCCTGACATCGATGCGTGGGTTTCCACGCTGACCGGACTCGACGGCGTTGCCTCCGGCCCCATCGGGACCACCGGGTACTGCATGGGCGCGAGACTTGCCGTCCGGACAGCCACCGCGCACCCGGAGGTAATTGCGGCCTGCGGCGGCTTCCACGGCGGCGGCCTGGCAACGGACGAACCCGACAGCCCGCACCTGGGCCTCGGAAACGCAAAGGCCCGGTTCGTGTTTGGCCACGCCGACAACGACAGGAGCATGGCTCCCGACGCCGTCGCGCGGCTGGGTGCGGCGCTCCGGGACGCGGGGCTTGTGGCCTCCAACGAGATCTATGAAGGGGCTCCGCACGGGTACTCCATGGCGGACACCTCGGCTTTCCATCCCGAAGCCACGGAGCGGCACTTCCAGGAACTGCGCACCCTGCTCGACGGGACCTTGAAGGCCTAAGCCGGCGGCCCGCCGTCGGTCGCCCACGGGAAGCTGGTCCGCCTTCGGCACGGCTGCTACATCCACGCTGAACTGTGGGAGAAGCAGACAACTGCCGTCCGCAGCAGCCGCCTGGCGCTCACCCACGCCGATCCACGGTCGGAATCAGCCGGTGAGACACTCACCCGCGAACTCCTGGCACGGCTGAAACTTCCCCTGCCCGAGCCCCAGGTCGCAGTGGCTACGCGTGCTGGCCGGGACCGGCTGGATTTTGCCTGGAAGGAGAAGAAGGTGGCCCTCGAATTCGACGGAAAAACCAAGTACTTCGACTACAACCCACGGGCGAGGTGCTGTTTCAGGAGCGGCAGCGCGAGAATGCACTCACCGAGACCGGGTGGACCTTTGTACGGGTGACATGGGCCGACCTTTTTCGCGAACACGAATTCAAGGCCCGCATCCGCGCTGCGCTCCAGCGGTAGCCACCCCGCCGGAGCGCGAGATCGCCGGAAGGTGCCAAAGCGCCGGTAATCTCCGGCGAACTGGCTTCTTTCCGGCGTGCCGGACCACAGCCGGAACCGAAAGCATCTTTTGAACATGTTCAGGTCCATGCCATACTTCTTTTTGAACACGTTCAAGAATGGGGAGTGCAGTGGCGGCGAAGAGCGAACAGACCAGGCAGCTGGTGGCGGACACCGCGCTGCGCATGTTCCGTGACATCGGCTTCGAGAAGACCACCATGCGCGCCATCGCTGCCGAGGCAGGCGTTTCCGTGGGCAACGCCTATTACTACTTCGCGTCCAAGGACGATCTTGTCCACGAGTTGTACATCCAGGTGCAGGCCGAGCACGCCGCCCGGGCCTCCGAGGCGCTCGAGGAGACCACCGGATTCGCTGAGCGGTTGAAGGCCACGCTGCACGCGGGCCTGGACGTCATGGCCCCGTACCACCGCTTCGGCGCGGACTTCGTGGCCACCGCCATCCGGCCAACATCACCGGTGAACCCGTTCTCCGCGGACTCAACCCCCGCACGGGAGGCGTCCCTGGACATCTTCAGGAACACGGTGGACGGCGCCCGCCCCGCAGTGCCGAAGAAGCTGCGGGGCGACCTGCCGGAACTACTCTGGCTCTGCTACATGGGCATCACCCTGTTCTGGGTCTACGACACCTCCGAGGGCCAGCGGCGGACCAGGAAACTGGTGGACGGAGCGGCCCCACTGGTGGCCCGCGGACTGGCGCTTGCCCGCATCCCGGGAGTCAGCAAGGTACTGGACGACGTCTTGGACCTGAGCCGCAGCATCCGCAGTTAGGGAAGACAACAACCATTGGGGGAAAGATGGACAGCACAAGGACAGTGGTACTGGCAGGCGCTTCGGGCTTCATTGGCACCTACCTGCGCCGGCGTTTCCAGGAGGACGGCTGGACGGTGCGGACCATAGGACGCAAGGGGACCGGCAGTTCCACGGCAGCATGGGACGACGCCGCCGGCATGGCCCGGGTGCTCAACGGCGCCGGGCTGGTGGTAAACCTCGCCGGACGCTCCGTCTCGTGCCGTTACAGCGAGCGGAACAAGGCGGTAATCATGGACTCGCGGGTGGCCACCACCAAGGCACTCGGCCGGGCCATCGCGCAGTGCCAGGACCCGCCGTCGACCTGGCTGAACGCCAGCACCGGAACCATCTACCGCGATGCTCGCGACCGTCCCCAATCCGAGGCCGACGGGGACCTGGGCACGGGATTCTCGGTGGACGTGGCCAAAGCCTGGGAAGCCGCCCTCGAAGCAGCCGCCACGCCAGAAACCCGGAAAATCCCGCTGCGGATCGCCATCGTGCTGGGCCGCGGCGGCGGTGCACTGGCTCCATTCGCCAACCTGGCACGGCTCGGGCTGGGCGGCCCCATGGGTGATGGCCGGCAGAAGTTCAGCTGGGTCCACGTGGAGGACCTCTACCGCAGCATCCGCTTCCTGCACGCGCGAACCGGCATCACCGGGCCCGTTAATGTTGCCTCACCGGACGTGGTGAGCAACCGGGAGATGATGCACCTGGTGCGGCGGGCCTATGGCGCACGCTTCGGCATACCCACCCCGGCATGGCTCCTCCGGGCAGGCGCTGTCCTGATCCGCACGGAGACCGAACTCGTCCTGAAGAGCCGGTGGGTACAGCCTCAGAAACTGCTCGACGCAGGCTTCGTCTACAGCCAGCCGGAGCTGGGGCAGGCCTTGCTGCAGATTACCCGGTCCCGGCCGTGAGCCGCCCGCTCCGCGTGACCTTCGGACCAGGGGCATTCCTGCCCGGCGCGGCCCTCACCGTCGTCGTCTTCGGATTCCCCTTGGGCTTCCCCGGATATCTCTACGGAACGCTTTCCGCGCTGATCCTAGGTATGCCCCTGGCGCTGGCTGCCGGTATAGTCATGCGGCCTGTCCGCAACCAGGGTCTTCACGTCCTCGCGATCGGAGGGGCAGGGCTGGTGACCGGGATGATCACGCTCATGTACATCACCGGCAGCCACTGGCCCTCCATGTGGGGCATGGTGCTGTGGACCGGGTTCTGTGCGGCGCTTGGGCGGGCGGCGGTGGCGGGTCTTGTCACCGTTCACGACGCATCCGGCCCCCAGCCCGCGGCGCTGACAGCCTCTGAGCCGCTGGAACCCTGACCATACGGCGGCCCGGCGCCCTGTCGGGGCCCCACATGGAAAGCGCCCGACGGTGGGTGGCAGGATGGTGGCATGACTTCCGCTACCCCTGATGCAACGCTGTCCGCCAACAGTCCCGCCGTCGTCCTCACCATCGCTGGCTCCGAGGCCACCGGCGGCGCCGGCGCACAGGCCGATCTGAAGACGTTCCAGGAGTTAGGTGTCTTCGGCATCGCAAACCTGACCTGCATTGTGTCCTTCGACCCGAAGGCCAGCTGGAACCACCGCTTCGTGCCGGTGGACCAGCAGGTGATTGCCGATCAGCTGGAGGCGACGACGGCGGCGTACGGTCCGGCGTCGGGCGCGCCTTCGGCCCTGGACACCGTGAAGATCGGCATGCTGGGCAGCCCCGCCACCATCAGCACCGTGGCCGGCGCCCTGCAGGAAAACAGCTTCAGCAACGTGGTGCTGGACCCGGTGCTGATCTGCAAGGGCCAGGAGCCGGGCCATGCGCTGGACACCGACCAGGCACTGAAAGCGCAGATCCTGCCGCTGGCCACGTTCGTCACGCCCAACCATTTCGAGGCGGAGTCCCTGTCCGGGCTGGAGATCACGGACGTCGAATCCCTGAAGGCCGCCGCCGTCCGCATCCACGAAATCAGCGGCGCGGCAGTCCTTGCCAAGGGCGGGGTGCGGCTGGAAGGTCCGGACGCCGTCGACGTCTTCTACGACGGCGAGACCCTCGAAGTCCTGAGCGCCCCGAAGGTGGGCGACGTGGCCGTGTCCGGCGCCGGCTGCTCACTGGCCGCTGCTGTGACGGCCGAGCTCGCCAAGGGTGCCACCCCGCTGGAGGCGGCCCGGACCGCCAAGGACTTCGTCACCGCCGGAATCCGCAACCGCGTGGCCTCCGGCGCCCCGTTCGACGCCCTCTGGCAGGGCGGCGCGCGCTAAGCCCAACGACGCGCCATCACTTTTCGCCCCCACACACCCAAACGCCCCATCACTTTTCGCCGTTAAATCCGGAACGCGTCTGCACTTTATGCAGACGCGTTCCGGATTTAAGGGCGGGATCTGATGGCGCGTGCGAAAGGCTAGCGGCGGGGGATGTTGCGCAGGTTGCTTCGCGCCATGCTTACGGCCTCGCCTGCGCCGCGGTTGAGTACCACCTTGGACATGGCCGTGGCGAACCCCAGCACCTGCGATCCGGAGATCTTTGGCGGGATGGACAGTGCCTTGGGATCAGTAATGAGCTCCACCAGGGACGGTCCGGGGTGGGCGAACGCTTCCCGATAGGCTGCCTCGATTTGCGAAGGATCAGTGACCCGCACCGCGTGGAAACCCAGGGCCTTGGCCACCTGCGCGTAGTTGGCGTCCGGCACGTCCACGCCGAAGTCGGGCAGCCCGTCCACCAGCATCTCGAGCTTGACCATACCCAAGGTGGAGTTGTTGAACACCACCACGTTCAGCGGCAGCTTATAGGCGGCCGCGGTGATGAGCTCGCCCAGCAGCATGGACAGGCCGCCGTCGCCGGACACCGAGATGACCTGGCGGCCGGGGTAGGCCAGTTGCGCGCCGATGGCGTGCGGGAGGGCGTTGGCCATGGAACCGTGCAGGAAAGACCCGATCAGCCGGCGCGTGCCCAGCGGGTTGATGTAGCGCGCGGTCCAGACGTTGCACATGCCGGTATCCGCGGTGAAGATCGCGTCCTCGGCCGCCACCTGGTCCAGCAGCGATGCCGCATATTCGGGGTGGATGGGCTGCTTCTTTTCCACCTTTCGTGTGTACGCGCCCACGGCCTTGTTCATGAGCCGGTCGTGCTTCTTCAGCATTTGGTCCAGGAACCGCCGGCTCTTCTTGGCTTTCACCAGCGGCAGCAGGGCCCGCAGCGTGGGCAGCACGTCTCCGTGGACGGAAATATCGACGTCGGTCCGCCGGCCCAGGCGCTCCGCCGCCCGGTCCACCTGTGCTGTGCGGGTGTCCGGGAGGAACTGGTCGTAGGGGAAGTCGGTGCCCAGGAGGATCAGCAGGTCGGCGTCCTCGATGCCCTCCGCCGCGGCACCGTAGCCCAGCAGGCCGGTCATGCCGATATCGAACGGGTTGTCGTACTGGACGAAGTCCTTGCCCCGCAGCGAGTGGCCCACCGGGGCCTTGGCCAGCTCGGCCAGCGCCATCAGTTCACTGTGCGCCCCCTCAACGCCGGCGCCGGCGAAAATGGCGACCTTGCCGGCGTCGTTAATGGCATCTGCGAGGGCTTGGACGCTTGCCGGGTCGGGGACCAGGCTCGCACGCCGGAAGGTGGCGGGCAGGGGCGTGGGCGCCGTGGCCTCCAGCCCGGCGATGTCGCCGGGAAGGGTCACGACGGCGACTCCCCCAAGCCCCAGCGCGTGCTGGATGGCGCTGTGCATGACGCGCGGCGCCTGCTCGGCGGTGCTGACGAGCTCCGAGTAGACCGAGCATTCATTGAAGAGCCGGTCCGGGTGGGTTTCCTGGAAGAACGTGCTGCCGATCTGCTTGCTGGGAATGTGCGAGGCGATGGCCAGCACTGGCGCTCCGGAACGGTTGGCGTCATACAGCCCGTTGATCAGGTGCAGGTTGCCCGGCCCGCAGGATCCGGCGCAGACCGCGAGCTTTCCGGTGAGCTGGGCTTCGGCAGCAGCGGCGAAGGCGGCGGCTTCCTCGTGGCGGACGTGCACCCAGTCGATACCGCCCTTCGCGGAGCCTCCGGTCTGGCGTACGGCGTCCACGATCGGGTTGAGGCTGTCGCCCACAATCCCGTAGATCCGCTGCACGCCGGCAGCCTGGAGTTGTTCGATGAGCTGGGTGGCAAGTTCCTTGGCCATGGGTGCAGACTCCCGCGATGGTAGTGGTGTGCTGACATGGCAAATATAGTCCGCTAGTTCAGGGCAGCCTCAGGTGCGGGCTTCGCCTCAGCAGCGAGGGCTTCAGCGAGCAGTGTTGCGGTGCGCACAATGAACGCACGACGGCGGGTGGTGCGGTCTGCGCTGCTGCCCGCCAGGAGGGTGTCGATCTGGGGCAGCACGGGCCAGCCGTCACAGAGGGTGATAACGGTGATCAGCAGGTCCGCGGCGTCCGTGCGGTCGATCCCGGGCAGCACCTCCAGGACCTGCCCCACCTTAATGGCGCAGTGATCGGAGCGGGTGGCCCGGCTGACGGTGTCCCCGCCACGCTCCAGCCCCTCCCAGAACAGGAGCCTGGGCAGGACGCCGTCGGTGGTGTGCCTGTCGAAGAGCCGGCCGGCGTATTCCCCGAACGACTCCGGACCGCTCCCGGTAATGGGCACCTCGGTCATCACGCGGACCATTTCGGCGGCCAGGACGGCGTCGAACAGCTCGTCCTTCTTGCCGAAGTACTGGTAGATGCGTTCCTTGTTCACCCCGGCGGCGGCTGCGATCCGGTCCACGCGGGCGCCGGCCAGGCCCTTGGCGCTGAACTCCTCGGTGGCAGCTGCCAGCAGCAGCTCCCGGGTCCGCTCCGTGTTCCATGCCATGACACAAGTCTACGCAATTCCAACCAGGTAGTTGCAATTGCGTCGGGTCGCGTTTATTGTCGATGCAAGCAAAAAGCAACTAACTAGTTGGAGTTTTCATGGACACGGTTTCACAGCCCGCAGCCCCCGTAATCGCCCAGCCGGCCGCGCAAACCCCTTCGGAGCCCGCAGCGCTGCCCGCTCCGCCGTCGATCCACGTCCGGGCCGCGATCACCTGGCTGGCGATTTTCCCGCTTGTCGCTATCGGCATGATGGCCTCCGCCCCCCTGACGGAAAACTGGCACCCCATTTTCCGCGCCATGGGGTTGACCATGGTGGTGGTTCCCACGGCGGTGTACCTGGTGCTCCCGCGATTGTTCGCCATCCATGGTTTCCTGGCGGTCCGGCGGGGTACCCGCCGCTAGGGACACGCCGGCAGCGCAAAAAGGAGGCGTACGACGGCGGCCTGGCAGCCGCCGTCGTACGCCTCCTTTGGTTAATTGGCACCGAGGGGCCGTCCGGACTAGACGCCCAGCACGTCCTTGTCCTTGCCGCCGGCCTGTGGCGCCTGGGACCAGGCGTGGCCCTGCTCGGCGTCGAGGTGCGTGGCCTTCTTGTTCTTCAGGGCGAAGATGTAGACGAGCAGGGAGATGCCGATGGCCACGGTGACGTAGGTGAAGAGGAGCTCAACCTGCCCGGCCTTCTGCAGGGCGGCCCCGATCAGCGGAACCGTGCCGCCAAACAGGGAGTTCGCGATCGCGTAGCCAAGGCCAACGCCGAGGGCTCGGATGGATGCCGGGAACAGTTCGGCCTTCACCAGGGCGTTGATGGACGTGTAGCCGCCCACGATCAGCAGGCCACCCATCATCAGCAGGAACGCCGTGAACGGATCCTTGGTCCCGGCCAGCGCGGACATCAGCGGCCAGGTGAACAGCACGCCGGTGATGCCGAACCAGAGCAGCAGCGGCTTGCGGCCCACCTTGTCCGAAATGATGCCGTAGACCGGCTGCAGCAGCATGAAGATGAGGAGCGCCCAGAAGTTGATCACCGACGTCGTCTCCTTGGCGATGCCGCTGGTGGTGTTCATGAAGCTCAGGATGAAGTTGGTGTAGGTATAGAACGCCACGGTGCCGCCCAAAGTAACGCCGATGCAGATCAGCAGCGCCTTCCAGTGCTTGGTGAAGAGCAGCTTCAGGGTTCCGGGCTGGGCTTCCCCTGATGCCTTGGCGTTCGCGGCCGCCTCCACCTGGCTGGCGGAGACGGTTTCCTCCATGGAACGCCGCAGCCACAGGACCACCAGCGCGGCCACGCCGCCGATTGCGAACGGGACCCGCCATCCCCACCCGGACAGGGCCTCCTTATCCAGGACGTTCTGCAGGACCACCAGCACCAGCAGCGCCAGCATCTGGCCACCGATCAGTGTGACGTACTGGAAGCTGGAGAAGAACCCGCGGCGTTTTGCGGTGGCCGCCTCGGACATGTAGGTGGCGCTGGTGCCATATTCGCCGCCCACCGAGAAGCCTTGGACCAGCCGCGCCAGCACCAGGAGGACAAGCGCCCAGACGCCGATCACATCCTTGGTGGGCAGGATGGCGATGAAGAACGAGCCTGCGGACATCATGGTCACGCTCAGCGTCAGGGCCGCCTTCCTGCCCTTGCGGTCGGCGAACCTGCCGAAGAACCAGCTGCCGATAGGCCGCATCAGGAACGTGACGGCAAAGACCGCCATGCCTTCCAGTGCTCCCTGCAGCGGATCCTTGGAGTTGAAGAAGTGTGGCTGGAAGTACGCCAGGAACGCCGTATAGATGTAGACGTCGTACCATTCCACGAGGTTGCCCGCGGAGCCCTTCAGGATGTTGCCCACGGCCCGCCGGGTCTGGGCGGCTTCCGAAAGGGGCGCGGCTTGTTGGGTGCTCATCGGTGAGTTCCTCCTCGTGGTGACGTCGGCCTCCCGCACTGGAGGACCTCATCCACGGTATGGGTGATGCACGGCACAGCCAACGTGGCGGGGCATTTCCTAACACTTCCTTAGGAATGCCCCGGCGCCGGGTGCTCCGCTTTCCGTACCGTCGGGCAAATTGTGCCGCCACGCGGTAATCTCACGGGGCGGGGATGAACCGGGAACCACCGGAACCGCAGCGAGGAAGAGTGCCATGGACGTGCTGATCGTCGAGGACGACGACGCCATGGCCGGTGCCCTGACGGCCGCCGTCGAAAGCGCCGGGCACCACCCGAAGCGACTCTCGCGGGGCGCTGACGCGCTGCTCTCCCACCGCAATTTCCAGGTGGTCCTCCTGGACCTGGGGCTGCCGGACATGGACGGGCTGGAGGTGCTGCGCAAGCTCCGCCAGGTCACGGATGTCCCCATCCTGATCCTCACCGCGCGCGACGACGAACGCAGCGTGGTGCTCGGGCTCCGTTCCGGCGCGGACGACTACCTCGTCAAGCCGGTGAAGCTGGTGGAGCTGCTCGCCCGGATCGAAGCGGTGACGCGGCGGGCCGGACGCGCGCGCGGGCTTCCCCAGGAGGACGTGATCGTGCTGGGCGACCTGTCCATTGACCTTAACCGGCGCACCGCTTCCAGGGCAGGCGCGCTGCTCCCCCTGACCGCCACGGAATTTGAACTCCTTGCGCTCCTGGCACGCCATGCAGGCTCGGTGGTTACCCGCGAGCAGATCCTGGATGCGCTGTGGGGCGACGCCTTCCTGGCATCGTCGCGGTCCCTGGACGTCCACCTGACGGGCCTGCGGGCAAAGCTGCAGAAGCCGGGTTTCATCATCAACGTCCGCGGGGTGGGGTACCGGGTGGAGGCGGCTTCCGCATGAGGCTGCGGGTGCTGGGGGTCCTCAGTGTGCTCTGCCTGGTGGTGGTCTTCCTGATCTCGGGAACCATCCTGGGCTCTGCGTCCCGCGAGCTGACCCAGGAACTCCAGATCAACCGGGCGGCCTCCCTGAACCGGCTGGCCCAGGTGGCATTCGACGCCAACGGGGACGGGGACACCGCCCGGCTGCAACGGGAGATGGACACCTATTCGGGCCTCTACGGCGAGGGCATCGTGGTCCGGGTGCAGCAGCAGACCCTGGCGTCCGGCGGCCTGGACGTGGACCGGGGGGACGTCCAGAACGCATTGTCCCTCGCCAGGCTGAACGTCAGCGGCACGTCCCTGGAACCCGTGGAGCCCTTTGGGTCTGGTTCCCGCGTCATCTTCCGGCCGTTCGGCAGCGCCAGCCAGGTCCTGGGCGCCGTGGTGCTGGACGTCCACGCCGACGCAGCACAGCAGAAGCTCCGTGAACGCTGGCTCGCCGTGGGTCTCGCCGCCCTTGCCTTGGCCGCGTTCCTGCTGGTGGGGGCCGCGCGGGTCACCGGGTGGGTCCTGCGCCCCGTCCTGCGGCTGGATTCGGCCGTGCACGAACTGGAGACGAGCGGGCGCACGGAACGCCTCCCCGAGCAGGGGCCGCCGGAGCTGCGGCAACTGAGCCGCTCCTTCACGGCGATGGCGGCCACCGTGAGCGCCAGCATGGCGGCGCAGCGGCAGCTGATCGCGGATACCTCGCACCAGCTGCGGAACCCCGTGGGGGCACTCCGGCTCCGGCTGGACCTGCTCCAGCTGGAGCTGAAGACCGCCCGCGAGCACGATGCCGCGGAACGGGCCATGGCGGAGCTGGACCGGGTGGAGGAGATCCTGGACGGCGTGCTGAAGCTCGCGGCGGCCGAGCACCGGGCGTCCGAGGGGTACCTGCGGGCGGCCGGAAGTCCCGGCGACCTTTCGCCTGCGGATCCGGTGGATCCCTTCCCCATCCTTGAGGGGGAGATTGAACGGGCAGCACCCTTGGCGGAACAGGCCGGCTGCCGGCTGGTCCTGGCCCCGCCGCCGCAGCCGCCCGTACTGGCGCCCTGCCACCCGGCGGAGCTGGCCCAGATGGCCGGCGAACTCCTCAACAACGCCATCAAGTACGCACCCGGGGCCACGGTTACCGCAGCGGTGCGGCCGGAAGCAGGGGCGGTGGTCGTGGACATTTACGACGACGGCCCGGGACTTTCCGCGTCAGAGCGCGCCTCGGCTGCCACCAGGTTCTGGCGGTCCCCACGGCATTCTTCCGTTCCGGGGACCGGGCTGGGCATGACGATTGTGGGTGAGCTTGCCGCCGCCAACGGTGGCCGTCTGGTTCTGGCCGAAGCGGCTCCGCACGGGTTGTCTGCCCGGATCGAGTTCCCCGCGCCTGCTGACCGGGTGACTCCGGGTGCGCCCCAAGGGGGTGCCCGTGCCTGAATCACCCGCCCCGGGCCGTCCTGCCGCGCAGCCGCCGCGGCGCTCCGTGCTCAAGTCAGTGTTCGCCGTCGGACTCGCCGCGTGCCTGCCGCCCGGCCTCAGCGCCTGTACCGGCGGCGACCGGCCCGAGAACCTCGTGGTAGCCGGTGGTGAACCGGGCGGCTTTTACCTGGAATTCTCAACCCTGCTGGCCGCGGCGCTGGAGCGGCACGGCGTGGCGCACCATGCAAGCGCCGTTGCCACCGGCGGAAGCCTGGACAACCTCGCGGAACTTCGGTCCGGGCAGGCCGCCTTTGCCGTAGCCCTGGCCGACGCTGCAGTCCAGCCGGATGCGGGCACCGCGGAGATTGCCGCCATCGGGAAGGTCTACGAAAACTACGTCCACTGCGTGGTGCGGAAGGACAGCGGCATCCGGGACATCATCGGGCTGGCGGGCCGCCGGGTTGCCGTGGGACAGCCCGGCTCGGGCACGTCCCTGACCACGCCCCGGCTCCTGGAAGCCGCCGGGCTCGGCACCTCAGCTAATGCCGCGGCACCATCCGCCGGAACTGCCGCCGTCGAAAATCTGGGCCTGAACGACGGCATCGCAGCCCTCAAGGCCGGAACCGTGGATGCCCTGTTCTGGTCCGGCGGCGTGCCCACTGCCGCCATCGCCACCGCGCAGCAGGACGTGGAGCTGGGACTCCTGGACCTGGCCGGCCTGCTGCCGGAACTGCGCCGGCGGTACGGCGGAATGTACGACCGCGTGCTCATTCCCGAGGGCAGCTATCCCGGAATTCCAGCAGTGTGGACGGTGGGGGCTCCCAACCTGCTCCTGTGCCGCCGGGATCTGGACAGCGCCACTGTGGATCGGACGGTCCAGCTGCTGGTGCACAACGCCGGCGAACTCATTCCGCAGTCCAGTCTCGGCGTCCAGTTCCTCAGCGCGGAAAGCCTCATCAACACCGCCGGAGTCCCCCTGCACCCCGCCGCCGCGGATGCGTACCGCACACTGCACGGCTGACGCGGGCACCTCTCTAGAACAAGCTGTCAGAGGTCGCGCCTAATGTGATGACATGTCTAGTCCCGGAATATTGGCGTCTGTAAATCACCTTCACGAGACTGGTCGCCAGGAGCGAAGAAGTATTGCCTGGGAGGCAGCTCTAATCTTCGGCGGAGGCCTTGTCCTTTACGTGATGCTTGTGCTGCTGGTCAGCAATCCCGGTTTCGCTTCCGTAGAAAGATCGTCCGAGGCATTTTCAAAGCTCAGTATTTCGCTGAACTACATCGCACTGGACGCAGCCGGGATGGCACAGTTTGTGGCCGTTGCTGGTGTGGTCTTAGCCCTTAACCGACTCGATCGCCACTCCCCGGACGAACTAGGCGTTGACGACGCTGTGCGGCTTTGGACGCGATTAGAGTACCGAAGCATCCTCCAATTCCTGTTGGCTCTGACAGCAGCTACTGCACCATATCGATCAATATCCTGGATATTCCTGCACTCCGGCGAGGCAGATTGGCACAAGAAATCCATGGAGATTGCGGGGGCTTGCACGATTCTCTGGCTGCTCTTGCTGGTGGCTGGGCCCATGGGAAGGACGTTCGGGCTTCATGTCATTCAGAGGCAATGGCAGCTACGAGACATTGTTTACCGGGCGGGCCGACTGGAGCACGTCTGGGGAAATCGTTGGGGCTTGAGCTTGGATCTGCCACCGCTCAAAAGTGGGCAGGCACTGCGGATTACGCTTAACTGGACGGCAATCACGACTCTCACCGCATCTACGTCTCTACTGGTCAGCGCGCTTACTTATCACAGCTTCATTTTCGAAATCACCAGTTCGTATTGGCAGTTCCTACTCATGCTCTGGATCTACTACTCATTTGTTGGATTGTTCGTGCTGGTTCTCGCCGTGAGCGCTTCTCTCCTGGCATTGCGCACATCCAAGGACAGCCGGTCGAAGGCAACCACGTTTTGGAAGTTTGCAGCCATCGTTCTTCCGTTCGGCTTCGTCGCCGAGAGTGTTTGGGTATTTGCCAGAGATTATTGGCCGGTTACCGTTCCAGTTCTTGTCATGGGAGCAGCACAATACGCCTGCGTCCAGGGCATTCTCCGTGCGAGCCCTCTGCAGCCGCGCGCGTGGGATCCCATTCGCAACCTTGTCTTGGCTATCAGGACGCTGTCGCATCAAAGGGCATGCACAAATTGGCAGTTCTTAAAATCCCAGTGGGATTCGCGTTTGGACCATATGCCGAGACGTGAGTCCCGAAAGGCTAGAAAAGAAGCGCAACGGTGGAGAAAGAAGCACAATCTGACCGCTCCTTTTCTCTCCTGACACCAGCCCCGACCCAATATCAGCTCCCCGAGTGGGCCTGGAGGAAGCTGTAGATCTCGGTCTCGTCCACGCCGGGGAAGGCTCCAGGCGGCATCGCGGCGAGCAGGTGCGAGTGCGCCCGTGCCGAGGGCCAGGCGTTGCCGGCCCACTGGCTTGTCAGCTCGGCGGGCGGCCGTTTGCAGCAGGAGGGATCGGGGCAGTTGGAGGTGGCCCGGGCGGTGGTCTCCCGGCCGCGGAACCACTTCACGTGCTGGTAGGGCACCCCGATGCTCAGTGAGAACTCCCCTGCGGCCGAGCGTTCCGTACGGGCGGTGCACCAGTATGTGCCGGACGGAGTGTCGGTGTACTGGCTGTAGGCACTGAACTTGTCCGGCACATCAAACACGGCCCGCGAGGTCCACGCCTTGCACGAGGGCTGGCCCTCAATGGCGCCGGTGTGGTCCTGCGGGAAGTTCACGCCGTCGTTCTCATAGGCCTTGTAGATGATGCCGCTCTGGTGTGTCTTCTGGAAGTGCGTGGTCAGGCCCAGATGCTTGGTGGCCAGGTTGGTGAAGCGGTGCGCTGCCGTTTCGTAGGAGACGGCGAACGCATCCCGGATGTCCTCCACGGCGATTTCCTTGGCCGCTTTGGCCTTTTGCAGGAATTCCACGGTTGCCTGCTCGGGCAGCAGCAGGGCTGCGGCGAAGTAGTTGGTGGCCACCCGCTGGGCCAGGAAGTCGCCGTAGTTCTTGGGTGTCTCGTGGCCCAGGACGTAGTGTCCCAGGGCCTGCAGGAGGACCGAGCGGGGGTCGTGATCCTGGCGCTGGCTTTGGGTCAGGTAAATTTTGCGGTTCTTCAAATCCGTCACGGACCGGGTGGAGTGCGGCAAATCCCCCACGTGATGCAGGGTGAAACCGAGGTGCGCGGCGATGTCCGCAATGACGTGCTGGCTCAGCGGACCGGCGGTGTAGCCCACCTCCTTGAGGACCTTCTGCGCCTCTGCCTCGTACTCAGGGAAATAGTTGCCGCGCTCCCGCATCATGGCCCGCAGTTCACCGTTGGCGCGGCGGGCTTCCTCGGGGGTGGCCACCTGCTCGTTCATCTTCCGTTCCAGCTCATGCAGCAGGCCCACCTGGGCCTCCAGGACATCCAGCGGAAGCCGCGAACTGACGCGGATTTTGGGCAGGTTCAGCGACTCGTAAAGCGGCCCGCGCTGGTACCGTTCCAGTTCAATCTCCAGTGCAGCGCGGCGGCTGGGCGGCTCAGCCCCGAGGAGCTGGTCGATGCTGACGTTGAGCGCCCCCGCGAGGTGCTGCAGCAGGGTCAGTTTTGGCTCCCGCTTGCCGTTTTCGATCAGGCTCAGCTGGCTGGGGGCGGTGCCGACGGCGGCGCTCAGGTCATCAAGCGTGAGCCCGGCTTGTTTGCGGAGGTGGCGGACGCGGCGGCCCAGCGCGATGACATCCAGTCCGGCTGCGGCGGCGGAGGGAGGCTGGGAAACGTCCCTGTTCCAGCTTGAAGGCGACATTTCTGAAGAATACGTGAAGAAGTGCATTTCTTTCCACCATTTTTATCTAGAAAGGGGGTTGAAAGTGCTGAAAAGTAGTTCTCACGGAAAGAAACACCGCACCGGATAAGGCCGGTGGGAACCTCAACGGCGCGGTTCCCACCTACTCCATCCGGAGCTCAATCAAGGAGATCAACGATGACTGCAGCATTTGAGCCCACCCAGCAGCCGTCCGGCCAGGACACCACACAGCAGGCCGCCGCACTGGAGCTCGAGTGGGCCGCCGACCCCCGCTGGGAAGGTGTGACCCGGGACTACTCAGCTTCCGACGTCGTCCGCCTCCGCGGCCGCGTCTCCGAAGAGCACACCCTGGCCCGCCGCGGTTCGGAGAAGCTGTGGAAGCAGCTCACCGAAGAGCACAAGACCGGCGGCTACACCAACGCCCTGGGCGCCCTCACCGGCAACCAGGCCGTCCAGCAGGTCAAGGCCGGCCTGCGTGCCATCTACCTCTCCGGCTGGCAGGTCGCCGCGGACGCCAACAACTCCGGCCACACCTACCCGGACCAGTCGCTCTACCCGGCCAACTCGGTCCCCACCGTGGTCCGCCGCATCAACAACGCACTGCTTCGCGCCGACCAGATCGAGTTCTCCGAGGGCATCCAGACCGTCGAGGACTGGCTGGTCCCGATCGTCGCCGACGCAGAGGCCGGCTTCGGCGGCCCGCTGAACGCCTACGAACTCATGAAATCCATGATCCAGGCCGGCGCCTCCGGTGTTCACTGGGAGGACCAGTTGGCGTCGGAGAAGAAGTGCGGACACCTCGGCGGCAAGGTCCTGATCCCCACCCAGCAGCACGTCCGGACCTTGAACGCCGCCCGCCTGGCCGCCGACGTCGCCGGCACCCCGTCCGTGGTCATCGCCCGTACCGACGCCGAGGCAGCGACCCTGATCACCTCCGACGTGGACGAGCGCGACCAGGAATTCATCACCGGTGAGCGCACCGCCGAGGGCTTCTACAAGGTCCGCAACGGCATCGAACCCTGCATCGCCCGGGCCAAGGCCTACGCCCCTTACTCGGACCTGATCTGGATGGAGACCGGCACCCCGGACCTGGAGCTGGCCCGCAAGTTCGCCGAAGCGGTCAAGGCTGAGTTCCCGGACCAGATGCTCTCCTACAACTGCTCGCCGTCCTTCAACTGGCGCAAGCACCTGGACGACGCCACCATCGCCAAGTTCCAGCGTGAACTCGGCGCCATGGGCTTCACGTTCCAGTTCATCACCCTGGCCGGCTTCCACGCCCTGAACTACTCGATGTTCGACCTCGCCCACGGCTATGCCCGTGAAGGCATGAGCGCCTACGTCGAGCTCCAGGAAAAGGAATTCGCCTCCGAGTCCCGCGGCTACACCGCAACCAAGCACCAGCGCGAAGTCGGCACCGGCTACTTCGACACCATCTCCACGGCGCTCAACCCGAACGCGTCGACCCTCGCCCTCGTGGGATCCACCGAAGAGGGCCAGTTCCACTAACGCTTAGCGTTCGACGGCGGGCCTTGCGTCCGGCCTTCGGACCGGAAACGCTCGGCGTGCTATTCCCCATGGCCGGCTTCTTACCTCGCTGAGCGAGGACGAAGCCGGCCACAGGGCCCCTTTTACGCACGCTGCCGCGTTCCCGGCTCCTTCGGCCTTGTGCCTTGCTCACCCACGTGCCGCTACCCGCCGTCGAACTTCCCTTTTGTCTTTAAGGAGACTGAGATGAACAGCTTCACCGATAGCTTTACGCTCAATGGCATCACCCTGACCGCGCAGCCCATTTGCCGGCAGGACGAAGTACTCACCCCGGACGCACTGACGTTCATCGCGAAACTGCACCGGGCAACTGCCGAGCGGCGGCAGGAACTGCTGCAGGCCCGCCGCACCCGCCGGGCCGATATCGCCGCCGGAGCGGACCCGCGGTTCCTGCGGGAGACCGAGCACATCCGCAACGATCCGTCCTGGCGGGTCGCTCCCCCGGCCCCGGGGCTGGAAGACCGCCGGGTCGAAATCACGGGTCCGGTGGACAAGAAGATGACCATCAACGCCCTGAATTCCGGGGCCAAGGTGTGGCTCGCGGACATGGAGGACTCCTCCACCCCCACCTGGCGCAACGTCATCAAGGGCCAGCTGAACCTCACCGACGCCCTGGAACGCCGGATCGATTTCACCACCGAAGAAGGCAAGGAATACAAGCTCCGCCCGGCCGGTGACCTGCCCACCATCGTGGTCCGCCCCCGCGGCTGGCACCTGCCCGAAAAGCACATGCTCATCGACGGCCAGCCCATCGCAGGCGGCATCGTGGACTTCGGCCTGTTCTTCTTCCACAACGCCCGCCGGCTGCTCGCCCAGGGCAAGGGCCCGTACTTCTACCTGCCCAAGATCGAGAACCACCTCGAAGCCCGGCTGTGGAACGACATCTTCATCCTGGCCCAGGACCTGCTCGGTATCCCGCAGGGCACCATCCGTGCCACGGTGCTGATCGAGACCATCACCGCAGCCTTCGAAATGGAGGAGATCCTCTACGAACTGCGGGACCACGCCGCCGGCCTGAACGCCGGCCGATGGGACTACATCTTCTCCCTGATCAAGAACTTCCGCACCCGCGGCCCCCGCTTCGTCCTGCCGGACCGCGGCCAGGTGACCATGACCCAGCCGTTCATGCGGGCATACACCGAGCAACTGGTCCGGGCATGCCACAAGCGCGGCGCCATGGCCATCGGCGGCATGGCCGCGGCCGTCCCCAACCGCAAGGACCCCGAGGCCAACGCCAACGCCCTGGAGAAGGTCCGCGCAGACAAGACCCGCGAAGCCAACGACGGCTTTGACGGCTCATGGGTGGCCCACCCCGACCTGGTGCCGGTGTGCCGCGAGGTCTTCGACTGCGTCCTGGGCACCAAGCCCAACCAGCTGGACCGGCTCCGCGAGGACGTCACCCCGGACGACCGCGCCCTGATCAATGTTGCAGCCACCACGGGCACCATCACCGAGCAGGGCATCCGGAACAACATCGAGGTAGGCATCCGCTACATCGAGTCCTGGCTGCGCGGCAACGGTGCGGTGGCCATCCATAACCTCATGGAGGACGCCGCCACCGCAGAGATCTCCCGCTCCCAGCTCTGGCAGTGGATCTACGCCCGCGCCATCACGGACCAGGGCGAAATCATTAGCCACGAGTGGGTGGAGGAGCTCCTGGACGAGGAATTTGCCCGGCTGGAACGCTTCGACGGCGACCGCTTCGAGGACGCCCGCGACATCTTCGAAGAGGTCACGCTCAGCCGTGAGTTCCCGTCCTTCCTCACCCTGCCCGCCTACGCCCGCTACCTGACGGAGGCCCGCGAAAAGGCCACCGTGGAGGAGCTGGCCGCGGCCTGACCAGATTTCCGTCTGCCGGGCCGGCATGCCCTCCGCAACAGGCTCCCCGAAATCCGGGGCGCCGGCCCGGCGACGGAGCACCACGTCGAACGCCCGCTCACTTTCAAGGGAAAGTGAGCGGGCGTTGTCGTGTCCGTAACGGTAAGTGATGGGTGGGGGGCCCACGCCCGCAGGGTTCCCTGGCCGAGCTTGCGAGGCTAGGGTGCGGGTGGGGGGCCCACGCCCGCAGGGTTCCCTGGCCGAGCTTGCGAGGCTAGGGTGCGGGTGGGGAGGGAAAGTACGACGGCGGGACGTCGCCTCAGCGGCCCTTCGGCACCTTGCGCACGGACAGGGTGGTGCTGGCAAAGAACGTCAGTACGGAGACCAGGATGACCAGCAGGGCCGGCGTCCACGATCCCGATGTGTCGTGGACGAAGCCCACCAGTGGCGGGGCCACGGCGGCGAGGCAGTAACCAAGGCCCTGCACCGTTGCCGACATCCGGCCCGCGGACGCCTGGTCCCGCGCCAGCTTGATCACGGCGATGAAGATCAGGGTGATGCCGCCGCCCTGGGCGATGCCGCCGGAGGTGGACCACAGCCACCACAGCTGCGGCAGGAACAGGAGCCCCACGGGGACGGCAAGCCACAACGTTCCCAAGGTGACCGCCACCGCCGTCGTACTCATGTACTTGGCGGCAAAGGGCACACCGAGCCCGCCCACGATCGCCAGTATCTGGAAGATCGAGGACGCGGCGCCGGCCTGGGCGGCGTTCATGCCCAACTCATCGTGCAGGTAGCTGGGCAGCCACGCCGTGACGCCGTAGTAGGAGAAAGCCTGGCCGCCGAAGCCTGCCGTCAGCCCGAAGGTGGTCCAGCCGGAACTGCGCGCCGTGGCCCGCTGCCCGTCCCCGGGTTGCGCCGGATCCGAGTCCGGACCGGACATCAGGAATGCGGTGCGAGGCCCCACCGCCAGGACCCACACGACGATGGCGGCGACGGCAAGGACGGCGACGGCGGCCAGCGCAAGCCGCCACCCGGTGGCCGCCGCCAACGGGGCCATGGCCACCGAGGTCAGGAAGGACCCGATGTTCAACGCTGCCGTGTAGATCCCCATGGCGGTCCCCTGCCGGCGCGGTGCGAAATCGCGGCGGATGATCAGGGGCACCGCAATGTTTCCCACCGTGATGGCCACGCCGATGAGCACGGTACCTGCCACCACCAGCACCGGGCCGCCGGCGGACCGGACCAGCACACCGGCCAGCACCCCCAGGATGGTCAGCGTGACGGCGAACTCGGCACCAAACTTCCGCGCCGCCAGGGAGGCCAACGGGGCAGCGAGCGAGAAGCAGAGCACGGGAATGCTGGTCAACAGGCCGAGGAGTACTGGCGAAAAGTGCAGTTCTGCCTGCATGTGGTCCACCAGGGGCGCGACCGCCACGAAGGGGCCCCGAAGGTTCAGGGCCAGCAGGCCGATGCAGGCCAGCAGGATCCAGCTCTTGGGCATGCGGGAAAGGACGCCGGCGCTCACAGGGACAACATGGGGAATGGGCTTGGATTCATTACCCTCATTGCTATCACGCCGTGCGTGCCCCGGACTCCAGGCGCCCTGCCGAGGGGCCCTGCCATACGATGAACGTGACCTTGGACGAATGGACACCGCAAAGGACACCCATGACGCACCGGCTTGCCATCCTTGATGACTACCAGGACGTGGCCCACGGCTTCGCCGACTTCGCGGCGCTGGAGGCTGCCGGCGTCACCGTCACTTCGTACCGGGAGCCATTCGCCTCCCGCGACGCCCTCGTCTCGGCGCTGGCAGGCGCCACCATGGTCATCGCCATGCGCGAGCGGACGGCGTTCCCGCGTGAAGTTTTCGAGGAACTTCCGGCCCTGCAGCTGCTGGTGACCACCGGCATGGCCAACGCCTCCATCGACGTCGCCGCGGCAACCGAGCACGGGGTTACCGTGTGCGGCACGCCCGGCTCGCCCGCCGCCGCACCGGAGCTGACCTGGGCCCTGCTGCTTGCCATCGCCCGGCACTTGCCGGCCGAGGAGCACTCGCTGCGCGCGGGTACCTGGCAGTCCACTGTGGGATTTGAGCTGGCCGGAAAGACCCTGGGGATCGTGGGGCTGGGCAAGATCGGCCGGCGGGTGGCGGCGTACGGGCAGGCCTTCGGGATGGACGTGGTGGCGTGGAGCCGGAACCTGACGGCGGACGCGGCGGCCGAAGCCGGCGCGCGCCTGGTCTCGAAGAAGGAGTTGTTCACGGTGGCCGACGTCGCCACCCTCCACCTGCGCCTCTCCCCGCGCTCCGAAAACACCGTGGGCGAGGAAGAACTGCGGCTGCTCGGCCCCGACGGCATCCTGGTGAACACGGCGCGGGGCCCCCTGGTGGACCAGGAAGCCCTTGTCAGGGCGCTGAACGAAGGCTGGATCCGCGGCGCCGCCCTGGATGTCTTTGACCAGGAACCCCTGCCGGCCGGGCACCCGCTCCTGGCTGCGCCTAACACGGTGCTCTCGCCCCACCTGGGTTATGTCACCCAGGAAAGCTACCGCCAGTTCTATGGCGGGGCCGTGGAGGACATCACCGCCTGGCTGGCCGGCTCCCCCATCCGAACCATCACCGCCTGAGCCGGGAGGATCCCCATGACCCACACCATCCGCAAGGCAACAGCGGACGACGCCGGCCCGCTGGCCGCGCTGGCAGCCGTCACCTTCCCGCTGGCCTGCCCGCCGTCGTCGTCACCGTCCGACATTGCCGCGCACCTGGCCAACACGCTCAGCGAAGCGCACTTCGCGGGCTACCTCGCGGATCCGGACATCACCGTCCTGGTCATCGACGCCGACGGTCCGCTCACCGGCTACAGCCTGCTGGTGGACCGGCCCGCCGCGGACCCGGATGTGTCCTCTGCGCTGACGCTGGTCCCGTCCGTGGAGATCAGCAAGTGCTACGTCCACCCTGATTACCACGGGTTGGGCGCCGCCGCCGAACTCATGCACGTCAGCCTCGAGGCAGCCGCCGCAGCAGGTGCGGCCGGGGCCTGGCTGGGCGTCAACAGCCAGAACGCCCGGGCCATCCGTTTCTATGAGAAATCGGGTTTCCGCAAGGTGGGAACCAAGTCCTTCCGGCTGGGCAGCACGGTGGAACACGACTTCGTGCTGGAACGCCCCCTTCTTTAGGGGAGCCTGCGGGTGCCAACGCCCGCAGCCGCCCCTTCCAGCGGGTAGGCAAGCGGCGGGCGGGGCTCGGCGAGCAGCTTCAGTCCCGGCGGAAGGCCTTCAATGGTGCCTGTGGTTCCGGTGGCGTTGATGGTCACCCGGCTTCCGTCCAGCAGGACATTTTCCGCCCGGAAGGTACCCACGGACTCCGGCAGGATCGGTGCCAGGTGCACCACCCCGCGGGTGAAGACGGGGTCGAACCGCAGCAGGATCCGCGCCAGCTGCACCGGCGCCGCCGCGGCCCAGGCCTGCGGCGAGCACGCGGTGGGGTACGGAACCGGGCCGGGGTACTCGCCACGGTCGAACCCGCAAAACAGCTCCGGCAACCGGCCATCGAAGTGCCGGGCGGCGTCGAGGATCCCCGAGGCAACCCGCTTGGCCTCGTCCACGAACCCGTACCGCATCAGCCCGGTGGCCACCAGCGCCGTATCGTGGGGCCACACCGAGCCGTTGTGGTAGCTGACGGGGTTGTAGGCGCCCATGTCGGAAGCCAGCGTGCGGATTCCCCAGCCGGTGAACATCTGGGGGGACATCAGGTTTTCCATGACGGACACGGCTTTGTCTTCGTCCACGACGCCCGTCCACAGGCAGTGGCCGATGTTGGAGGTCAGTGCATCGACCGGCCGCTTGTCCTTGTCCAGGGCCACCGCGTAGTAGCCCTTGTCCGGGAGCCAGAACTTCTTGTTGAACTCCTCCTTGAAGGCTGCTGCCTTGTCTGCCCAGTGTTTTTCCAGGGCGGACTCGCCGCTCCAATGGGCCAGCAGGGACCTGCCCAGGTAGGCGGAGTACACGTAGGCCTGGACCTCGCAGAGGGCGATCGGGGCTTCGGCGATGGTCCCGTCGGCGAAGTTGATCCCGTCCCAGGAGTCCTTCCAGCCTTGGTTCACCAGGCCGTGGTCGTTGGGCCGGAGGTATTCCACGAAGCCGTCGCCATCGCGGTCGCCGTATTTTTCGATCCACTCCAGAGCCCGGTCCGCGTGCGCCAGCAGCGGCTGGATCGCATCCCGGGACAGGCCCCACCGGCTGAGCTCGCCCAAGGTGGAGACGAAAAGGGGCGTGGCGTCGGCAGTGCCGTAGTACGCCGTACCGCCCAAGGACAGGCCGGCGGTGACGCCGAGCCGGACTTCGTGCGGGATGCGGCCGGGTTCCTCTTCGGAATCCACGTCCACCTTTTTCCCCTGGATCCCGGCCAGGGTTTGGAGCGTGCCCAGGGCGAGGTTGGGGTTGACCATCAGGCTCATGTAGGAGGTCAGCAGCGAATCCCGGCCGAACAAGGCCATGAACCATGGCGCCCCGGCCGCCACCGCGGCCCGGTTGGGATGGTGGGCGTCGAAGATGCGCAGGGCACCAAGATCGCTTTGGCTCCGGTTGAGCACGTTCTGGAAGCTGGAGTCCTCGATGCTGATCCGTGGAACGCCTTCCTCCCAGTCCAGGTGCCGGCGCACGCCCTCACGGTGGTGCGGCAACTGCCCTTCCTTGAAGGGCTTTTCGGGTGCCTCCCCGTTAACCAGCGGCACCACGATTACACTCGTGGCCCATTTGCCCCTGGCAGGGACGGTCACGTGGAAGCGCAGTCCATCCGTGCTGACTTCGGCGTCCCGCGCGCCGATGGCCGAACCGCGCTGCTGGCCGTGCCTTTCGGCTTCGATGACCAGCCGCCCTTCCGACACCGTCCGCGTGGTGTCATCTGCTCCTGTGGTCCGTCCGCCCTTCACATCGAACAGGTCGGCCTGGTCGGCGTCGACCAGCAGTTCGATGTCACACTCCACCGGTTCGGACGCGTAGTTCTCCAGCGAGATGTCGTCCTGCAGGCCCGGACCGATGTGGCGGACCTGGCGGACCACCAGCGGGCTGTCAAACCTGCCGCCGGGCCATTTGGCGCGGCCCACGAAGGTGGCCTCGAACGGTTGCGGGCGCTGGGCGGACAACGGTTCGCGCAACGCTCCGTTGATGCGGAGCGTCCAGCGCGAGATGATGCGCGTGTCCTGGAAGAACACTCCGTTGGTGCCGGCGTCCGGGCTGATGTCGCCGGTACCGGAGGAGATGCAGAACGATGATCCTTCAAGGACCGTGACCGAGCCCGAATCGGATACTGCGGCCTCGTTGTCTTCGTTCCAGGCGGTCATGGAAGGGCTCCCTTCTCCGGCAGATGCCGCCCGGGGAATCGGGAAGCATTCATGCCCCCAATAGATTCTGGTGCACCCGGGGAGCCTGCGGAACCCCTGACGGCGTCCTCCCTTCAATGAGCTCGGCGTAGAGCTCCAGGTGGTCGGCCACCATGCGGCCGGCGCTGAACCGGTCCTCCGCGGTTTGCCGGCACACAGCCCTGTCCAGCCCGGCCGCGGCCGCCACGAAGTCGGCGAGTTCCTCGGTTTTTCCCAGGAAGCCCGTCCGGCCGTGCTCCACGATTTCCGGGGCCGCGCCGATGAGCGTGCCGATCACGGGGGTGCCGGTGGCGAGCGCCTCGATCATCACCAGGCCGAACGGTTCGGACCACTGGATGGGGTTGAGGAACGCCGTTGCCTCGCCAACCAGCCGGTGTTTGGCGGCATCGTCCACTTCCCCCACGAAATCCTCGTTGGAGCCCAGCATCGGCTCGATGACCTCCCGGAAGTAGCGCACTTCATCCGGTTCCCGCATCTTCACGGCGATCTTGAGGTGCATGCCTGCCTGCCGGGCAATCGTGATCGCCTCCAGCAGGCCCTTGTCCGGGCTGGAGCGGCCCACGAAGCACAAGTAGCCCCCGCTGCCGGTCCCCAAGGGCACGGCGGAGAGGTCCATTCCGTGGTGGATGATCCGGGTGACGGGAACAGCGGGAGCGTGGGATGCCTGGTCCCGGGAGATGGCGATCACCGCACCGCGCCGGGCAACGGCACGGTAGATGTCGGCCGCCTGGGCGTGGATCGGCCCGTGGATGGTGGTGGCCACCGGCACTCCGGGCGGCCGGTGCAGGTAGAGGGGCCCGGCCATCGTGTGGTCGTGGATGATGTCCACGTCCTGCAACCCCTCATAGGCCCTGACAACATGGCTGAGCTCGCTGAGGCTGGTACCCAACCCCGCATACTCGGCCGGACGCATCCCCGGCACGAGCCGCACCGGGCAGGTACTCTCGAGCGGCGCCGCCAGCAGGACCTCATGCCCTGCGGCGGCGAAGCCACGGGCAAGGGTGTCCACCACTCTTTCAGTGCCACCGTACGTTGCCGGCGGGACCGGGATCCACGGCCCTGAGACAAGTCCAATCCGCATTCCTGGCCTCCCAGGTTACAGGCCGGGCTCCCCAGCGGGCCGGGCAAAACGGTACCGGGCGGCCTTCACGCACCCGATGCGTTTTCTTTTCCGCAGGCCGCTGCATGACCAACTGATCCGACTATTGCCCACGATGGCCGCCACCACAAGACCCAATGTGGCGGATCTCATAACAGGTGCCGGAATGGCAGCCCCCTGCCGTTCAGTTATGCATGCCATGAAGATTGAGATCTGGTCCGACGTTGCCTGCCCGTGGTGCTTCATCGGCAAGCGCCGCTTTGAGGCCGCCCTGGCGTCCTTCCCGCACCGTGACGCGGTTGAGGTGGTGTGGCGGAGCTACCAGCTGGATCCGGGCCTGCCGGAGCACTTCGATGGCACCGAGTTGGAATACCTGAGCAGCCGCAAGGGGATGCCTGCCCAACAGGTCTCACAGATGTTCGACCATGTAGCACAGCAGGCCACGGATGAGGGCCTGGAGTACCGCTTCGACAAGGTGGTGGTGGCCAACAGTTTCACGGCGCACCGGCTGATCCACCTCGCTGCCGCCCACGGCAAGCAGGACGCCGCCAAGGAGCGCCTGCTCAGCGACCACTTCGAGCACGGCAAGGACATCGGCAGCCGGGACTACCTGGCCGGCCTGGGCCGCGATCTGGGCCTGCCGGAGCATGAGGTGGACGAACTCTTCACGACGGACAAGTATTCGGATGCTGTCCGGTCCGATTTCCAGGAAGGGCAGTCCCTGGGCATCAGCGGGGTCCCGTTCTTCGTCATCGACCGCAAGTTCGGCCTGTCCGGCGCCCAGCCCGCGGAAACATTCACCCGCGCACTCAATCAGGCGTGGCAGGAGGCCAACCCGTTGGTGCTGGTCAATTCCACCGAGGCCGAGGCCTGTGGGCCGGACGGCTGCGCAATCTAGCTCTTTTTACTGACACATCGCGGTAAAGTGTCTGTATGCCCAGGATTTCAGCGGCCAGCAACGCCGAACAACGCGCCGACACCCAGCGCCGCATCCTCACAGCCTTCGGCGAACTGCTCTTCACCCACGGCCTTCCCGGCTTGACCATGACGGACGTGGCCCGGCACGCAGGGGTGGGCCGTACCGCTGTCTACAACTATTACGCGGACATCGAAGAGCTCTTGATTTCCTACGCGCTGGAGGAGACCGAGAAGTTCCTCTCGGACCTGCGCGACTCGCTGGGCCGGCTGGAGAACCCGGTGGAACGGCTGGCCCTCTACGTCCGCGCCCAGGTGGTTGACCTCAGCCGCCGCCACCTCCCGCCGGGACCGGCCATGGGGGCGGTGCTGTCGCCGTCGTCCTTTGCAAAACTCTCCGACCATGTCAGCGAGCTCAGCACCCTGCTGCAGGGCATCCTGCGTGACGGCATGGACCAGGGCTACTTGCCGGTGGCGGACGTGGGGCAGCAGTCCCAGCTGATCCTGGGCACGTTGTCCTCCAGCGCCGCCAGGGGCAGCGATGAACCTGCCGAACTGGAAGCGCGGGTGGCCCGGACGGTGCGGTTCATCCAGTTGGGGGCCGGGGCAAGGTTCGACGACGACGGGCAGCCACTGCGCGTGGCCGGCCTTCCGGCGGCGGCCGGCCAGGGGTGATCAGCGCGCCGGCGCGGCTGCCGGCGTCACCGGAAGCTTGTTGGCGTCCGCCGTGCGGCGGCTCTCCCGGGGACAGCCCAGCGTGCCGGGGGTCTGGTCCACCACGTCCGCCGGGACCAGCGCTGCGAAGTCATGGGCGAGGATCACGTCCACGCTGGCGTCGGTCCGGCTGTCCTGGAAGTAGTCAGACCCCGGAACATTGCGCTGGACCGTGAAGGCGGCAGCCTGCCCGGCGGCGCCTGAGACCACCGCCGCTACGCCCCGGTAGCCGGCGTTGACGCTCGACACATTGGCCACCGCGAACTTCCGCGCCAGGAACTCATCCGCCACGGAGCGGGCCAAGCCGGCCCGGGTGGTGGAGTTATAGACGTTGAGGCTGACCTTGTCATTGGGCGTGTAGTCAAACACCGCAGTAGGGCACGAAGAGACCGGCTTCTGGCTCGGCTCTGCCGTTGGCACCTTCAGCCGCCCGTTGATGATGGCCAGGGCAACGATGATGGCGGCGGCGATCAGCCCCACCAAGAGGACCAGCACCACACCGTGCAGCACACGGCGGCGCACCCGGGCCGTTTGGTCCGCCTCTTTGGCCGCTTCCATCGCCGCCCGCAGCTCGGCGCCGGACACCACGCGGTGGCCATGCAGGACGCTGAGGTCCTTCGGGGCGCGGCTAGCCATCGATCACCAGGACCCGGGCATGGATCGCGGTGCGCTGGTGCAGCGCCGTCCGAACCGCGCGGTGCAGGCCGTCCTCCAGGTAAAGGGTTCCCTGGTACTGCACGACGTGCGGGAACAAGTCACCGAAGAAGGTGGAGTCTTCGGCCAGCAATGCCTCAAGGTCCAGGGTGCGCTTCGTGGTCACCAGTTCATCCAGCCGGACCGGCCGCGGCGGCAGCGACGCCCACTGTTTCGGGGTGCTGTAACCATGGTCGGGGTAAGGGCGACCCTCGCCCACAGCTTTGAATATCACCATGCAACAGTAGGCACCGCGCAGCCCCAGCGAAAGTATCAGGGCGCACCGGCGCCAGGTTGTAGCCAAACAGTGACCATCCGTCACATCGCTCCGCTGTCCGGCAGCCGGGCGGTCCCTGCTGACAGAATGGAGCCATGACCGCATCCGAGTCCCCCGCCGTGTCCAAGCCCGGAACCCGCCTGCCTTCAGCGCCCCCGCTGGCGCTGCTGCTGGATGTTGACGGGCCGGTGGCCAGCCCGGTGTCCCGCGACGTAAAACCGGACATCATCCTTGACCTGGTGGCCCTCGCCGCCGCCGGGATTCCCGTCATCTTCAACACCGGCCGCTCGGACGCGTTCATCCGCGAACAGGTCATGGAACCGATGATCGCCGCCGGGATTCCGGCCGGAACGGTCATCCACGCCGTCTGCGAAAAGGGCGCCGTCTGGTTCAGCTACACCTCTGCCGGGCCCGGCCCCATTCACGTGGACCGGGAGTTGGCCGTGCCCGCGGCGTACGGCGACGACATCCGGCGCCTGGTGGCGGAGGATTACGCCGCCCACATGTTCTTTGACGAAACCAAACGCGCCATGGTCTCGGTGGAGCAGCACATCGACGTGCCCAGCGCCGATTACCTGGCCGAGCAAAAGCTGTTCGACGCTGACGCCGTAGAACTTATGGGCCGGCACGGCCTGGGCGTTGTCCGGCTGGACCACCATGCGCCCAATTCCGACGACGAAGTGGACTACCGGGTGGATCCCACCATCATCTCCACGGACATCGAGTCCGTGCGGCTGGGGAAGGATCTCGGCGCCAGCCGAGCGGTGGAGTTGCTGGCCGCGGAGGGCATCACGCCCCAGGCCTGGCGGACGGTGGGCGATTCCCGGACCGACTATGCGATGGCCGACTGGTTGCACCATAACGACCACCCGGTCAAGCACGTTGACGTCCGGCCCGCGGACGGCGTGCCCAGCAAGCCCTATCCGGTCCTCACGGCAGCGGACCTGGGACTGGACAGCACGGTGATCCACGACGACGCCGGCGGCGCTTTCCTGCGTGCCTGGCGGGAGGCACTGGGCGCCTGAGTCCCTGCCGCGGCGGTCCGAAACCTGCTGTTACCACGGCAGGACTATCATGCAGGTAAGAAAGCTTACTTCGACCACCACGGAGACAACCATTACAGAAGCACCGGTCCAGGACGAGGTCTACTACGGTGGCCAGGCGTCCGTGGAGGAACAATTTCACGCTGAGATCACGTCGGCGGCGGCGGAGCAGCGGCTCAGGCACCGCCCCGATGTCGTCCGGCACAAGGGCCGCTACGCCCTGATCAACGACACCCGGACCCCTTACCAGGCCATGGTGGAAGACCTGCTGTTCCTGCGCAACGTCCTGGCAAACGCCGGCCTCGCCTACCTCCTGGTCCGCGGCAACAACGACCGGCCCGTGGTGGCGCTGGACTGGAAGAGCCGGAAGAAACTTCGCACGGCCCTCGTGGAGGCGTGCCGGGACGAACCCTTCTACTCCATGACCGTGGATGCCAAGAAGAAGACCTCCGTCCTGGTGGCGGACGGCGAACTGTCCTCCAACCGGCAGGCACGGATCTTCCGCCTGTACCGGCCGCGGGTGGAACCGGTGGGCGGTTTCGAATTCGGCGCCTCCGCCGGTGTCCAGATCGAGCTGTGGTCCTTCGAAGGCGAGGAACTGATCCTCCCCATCGAGAACTCCCTGACCCGCAGGACCATGCTGCGGCAGGACGCCGTCCGCGGCACCGTGGAACGCTACGGCCACACCTGGCCCACCATCGAGAACATGTTCGCCGACCACGCCAGCGACATCAGCTTCGACATCGACCTGGTCTTTTCGTGGGTAGATGGAAGCTCTCCGGAATACATTGCGGCCCGCCGTGCACAGCAGCAGGGTGTGGTCCTTGGCGAGGGCGACGACCATGAAGCCCGGTTCCGGCAGATCAACGAGCTCAAGTACGCACTGCGCTCCGTGTACATGTTCGCCCCGTGGATCCGCCGCATCTTCATCGCCACGGACTCCCCCGCGCCGGCCTGGCTGGCAGAGCACCCATCCGTCACGATCGTCCGCAGCGAAGAGTTCTTTTCAGACCCTTCCGTGCTGCCCACGCACAATTCCCAGGCCGTCGAGTGCCAGCTCCACCACATTGAGGGATTGTCCGAACACTTCCTCTACTCCAATGACGACATGTTCTTTGGCCGCCCGGTAGGCCCGGACATGTTCTTCACCCCCGGCGGCATCACCAAGTTCATCGAGGCCGAAACCCGGATCGGCCTGGGCGAGAACGCTGCCGAACGCAGCGGGTTTGAGAACGCCGCCCGGGTCAACCGCAAGCTCCTCTGGAACCGGTTCGGCCGGATCACCACCCGGCACCTGGAGCACACCGCCGCCCCGTTGCGGCGCAGCCTGGTGGCCCAGATGGAGGAGGAGTTTCCGGAGGAATTCCGGAAGACGGCGGCCAGCCGGTTCCGTGCGGCGGACAACATTTCCGTCACCAACTCGTTCTACCACTACTACGCCCTGCTGACGGGCCGCGCGGTCACCCAGACAGCAGCGAAGGTGCGCTACGTGGACACCACCATGCGGGCCGGGATCAAATACCTGCCCAAGCTGCTCGCGAAGCGGAACATGGACTTCTTCTGCCTGAACGACGGCAGTTTCCCTGAGGTCAGTGCGGACGAGCGCGCCGAAGCCGTGACCGAGTTCCTGGAAAAGTACTTCCCCATCAAGGCGCCTTGGGAGAAGTGAGTCCGGGCACGAAGGCCCGGACTCACCGGCTGACCATCTCCGGGAACCGCCGCTCCTAGTTGCGGCTGGCCACTCCCTGTTTGGTACTGCGGCGCTGCTTGACGGTTTCCGGGATCCGCACGCCGGCAGCCGCCAGGCGCCGGGCGGTTTCCTCGGGCGAGACGTACTCTCCCACGGTGCCCGCATGGCCCAGCGGCACCACGGAGTGCACAATCGTGTGCTCGTACACGTGCACCAGGTTGAAGGCCTGGCCGCTGTCCTGCCCGCGGGTACCTCCCACCGGAACGTTGAGGTCCTGGGTGTAGCAGGATGCCGAAGCGACCGAGACCGGAACACCGGCGAAGGTGGCAGTCGTGGAGTAATGCAGGTGGCCGGCCAGGATGGTGCGGACGTCAGAGTTGCGTACTACTGCTGCCAGTGAGGCCTGGTCGCGCAGCTCCACCAGAACGGAGAGATCGAGCACCGAAGGGACCGGCGGGTGGTGCAGCGCCAGGATGGTGCCGTCCGGGGCCGGCGTTTCGAGTTGCCGGGCCAGCCACTCCAGCTGCTCCGCGCTCAGCTCGCCGTGGTGGAAGCCAGGGACCGTGGTGTCCAGGGTGATGACGCGCAACCCGTTGATGAAGTAACTGTGGTCCACCGGTTCATCGGTGCCGGGCTGGTCCAGCAGGCCCCGGCGGAAGTTCGCGCGGTCGTCATGGTTCCCCATGGCCCAGATCACCTTGGCGCCGAGTTCCTCGCACGCAGGGTCCACGATGGCCCGCAGCTTTACATATGCTTCGGGATCGCCCTTGTCAGCAAGGTCGCCGGTAAAAATCACCGCCTCCGGCTTTGCGCCGGACGCTTTGACTCCCTCGAAGAGCTGAATGAGGCGCGCTTCACTGTCGACGGTTCCGTAGAGGGGCTCTGGACCTCCCAACAGGTGGGGATCACTCAAGTGGAGTAGGAAGTGGCGTGGCCGGGGATGTTCGGCCTCGATGTGCTCCATTGCTACCTCTATGGTCGGTGGGAAGCCGTTCTTCCCTTGTACCCTTCAGTAATATTTATCCAATCAGACATTTGGCAAACTTGGGGTAAATCGCCGTAGCTGATGTGGAAAAAATCAAAAGAACTGCGCTTCTGCAGGCTTAATTCGGCCTGACCGGGGTATCAGCCCAGCGCTTCCTCGATCGCTTCGATGACCTTGGGCGCATCCGGCTCCACGGTGGGGCCGAACCTGGCCAGCACCGTCCCGTCACGGCCCACCAGGAACTTTTCGAAATTCCACTTCACCATCCCCGGCAGCAAGCCGGTCCGGAACTTGGTCAGCTCGGTGTACAGCAGGTGCTGGTTCCGGCCCCGGACGTCAGCCTTGGCGGTGAGCGGGAACGTCACCCCGAAGTTGCGCTCGCAGAACTCCGCGATTTCGCTGTCACTGCCGGGTTCCTGGCCGGCGAACTGGTTGCACGGGACACCGAGGACCTCGAACCCGCGGTCGCGGAACTTTCCATAGAGGGCCTCCAGGCCGGCGTACTGGGGCGTGAACCCGCAGTTGGAGGCGACGTTTACCACCAACACCACTTTTCCCTTGAACTGGCCGAAGTTCGTCCTGGTGCCGTCATTGAGGAGCAACGGAATCGGGTACAGGGGCGCCGGGCGCTGTGTCTGCGAAAGGAAGCTCATACTTCCTATTCGTTGCCGTTGGCACGGCGTACGGGTCCGCAGTTGAAAAATTTCCTGCCTAGGACGTCGTGGGCACCGGGGTTGGCTCCGCCGTCGTCGGAACCGGCGTGGGCGAAACCGTCGTTGGGGCGGGTACCGGTTGGGCCGTCGTCGGCACTGGCTCGGGCGTTGGATCCGTAGGCGACGGCGACGCCTCGGTTGGCGTCGGTGCCGGTTCAGTAGGCGACGGCGACGGCGACGTCTCAGTTGGCGTCGGTGCCGGTTCAGTTGGCGACGGCGACGGCGACTGATCCGTCGGTGTTGGTGACGGGGATGGGGATGCCGTCGGGTTGCCGGGTGTCGGGTAGGACGACGGCGGAGTGGAACTGGACGACGACGGCGGGGAGCTGGGCGAAGGCTGGGCAGCCGCCGTCTGGGCCGGCGTCGTCAACTGCCCGTTGGACGTTGGCTGGAAGGTCGCGGACGGCACCGGGCCGGGCAGCAGGGGCGACGGGACCGGCGATGACTCCAGGCCGGCGGCCGGCGATGGGCCCCGGTCCACCTGGATCGGGATGGTCCAGGTGATCCGCCCATCGGACAACCCGGGGCCGGGGCCGTAGGAAACCATGCTGGCCGGCAGCGCTTGGCCCAGGGCGCGCAGTTGGAGGAAGCCCCAGTTCAATGGATTGGTGTACCGGCCATTCTGGATCGTCTCGAAGTGCAGGTGGCAGCCCGTGGACCACCCGGTGGTTCCCACCCGGGCGATGACCTGGCCCACCTGCACCCGGTCGCCCATATGGACGCCAATCGACTCAAGATGGTTGTACGTGGTGATGAGGCCATCACCGTGATCGATCTCCACCCGGTTGCCCCCGCCCCAGGGATGCCACCCCGCAGCGCGGACCACCCCGGAGTCGGCCGCGTAGACGAGGGTTCCGCAGGCGGCCGCATAGTCCTGGCCAAGGTGGAAGTCTCCCGACGTGCCACTGAGGGGGCTCACCCGGAAACCGAAGGGTGAGCTCGGATTCAGCAACTCAAGCGGCGCCATCAGGAAGCCTGCGGGCGGCCGGCCTGTTCCTGCCGGTCCCAGTGCAATGCCGGCCGAAGGGTCCTGGAATCCGCCCAGCGCTGCATGCGGAAAAGCCAGGGTGACATGCGGGTCCGAAGCGATGGCCGGAGGAAGAAGGGACCCGGCACCAACCTGGTCCGAGGCCGGCGGACCAGTATTGCCTGCCGGCTCGGAGCCGGCGCCTCCGAACGCACCCGTGGATGCCACGCCACCGGGAGTCCCGGTCCGGTCCACCGCTCCGGCCAACCGGACAGGCCCGGCCGGGCCGCTGGAAAGATTGACTGCATAGACGGCCGCCGCGAGCATACCTGCAGCGGCCACGGCACGGGCCATGTGGGGAAATGTACGCTGGGCCGGCTTGCTGCTGCCGGGCACCCAATGCTTGCCCATTGATCGACTCCAGGACGGGGCGTGCCGCACGTTGTCTCGACGGTACGTCCCATGGGACCACAGGTCCGTCGGGCGGGGAACCCTGGAGCAGCACAATGCGGGTTTTTTGTGGGCTCTTAGGGGGAGGCGCCGGATTGTCCGCCGGGCAGCATGCCGTGCCTGCCCAAATGGGCAACAATGACTCATGCGCAATGTGCTCCGTACGTGGCGGGACGAAGTCAAGAAGACCTTTTCAGGCAGGGCCGACGCCCCACCTGACTGGACGTTGCGCCTTGCCGAAGGCGACGACGCCGGCTACCACCTGCCAGGTTCGGCGGTGTGGGCGGTGCACGGCTCCATGTCGCCCATCGTGGGCGGAATCCGGACACTGCTGATGCAGTCCCTTCATCCCGGCGCCCTGGCAGGTGTGCACGAACACTCCAACTTCCGCGAGGATCCCCTCCGCCGGCTGGCCAATACCATCCGCTGGATTTTCACCGTCACCTACGGTTCCACGGCCGCCGCGGAGGAGGCATCACGGCGCGTCCGCCGCCTCCACGAGCCGGTGCACGGCAGCTACCAGGACAACGCCGGCGCCGAACGCGAGTACAGCGCCAACGATCCCGGGCTGGCAGCCTGGATCCACATAGCGTTTACGGACGGGTTCCTGGCCGCCCACAGGATCTGGGGCGGCCCTATCCCCGGCGGAGAAGATGCGTATGTCCGCGAGTGGGCCCAGGCCGGCCGGCTCATGGGCGTGGAGGATCCGCCCCTCACCCGGGCGCAGATGCGCAGCCAACTGGACTCCTGGTACGAGAAGGGCGAACTGCGGGCAGACAGCCGGGTGAGGGAAACGGTGGAGTTCATCCGCAACGCGCCCCTGCATCCCCTCCTGAGGCCGGGCTACCGCGTGTTGTTCGCCGCCGCCGTCTACAGCCTGGAACCCCGATACCGCCGGATGCTGGGGGTCTCCGTTCCACGGCTGGGCCCCTTCCCGCTGCCGGTGAGGCTGGCCACAAAGGTGGTGCTCGGCGTCGTCCATCTCGCCCTCGGGGGCCTCCGCAGGCGCAAGGGTCCCAGCGAATCAGCTGCCCTTGCGCGGTTGCGCCGCCTGGGCGTACCAGCCGCGGATCTAGCCTGAGCAGCAGCCCACCATCCCGGGGACGGGGCCAGGATGGTTAAACCAAAGAACCCGGCCCTGGCAGCTGCCAGGGCCGGGTTCCAACCGGCGGAGAATGGGGGATTTGAACCCCCGAGGGCGTTAACCCAACACGCGTTCCAGGCGTGCGCCATAGGCCGCTAGGCGAATTCTCCAACTGCTTCTGAATCAAAAGCAGGTACCAGATTACCTGAACTTTTCCGCATCGCCCAATTGGGCCGCCCAGGCCCTGTTTTCGAACGTGCCCGGGAAGAGCCTCCGCAGCCTGCCAGGCTCCGCCCCAGCTTGGGAAATGGACGCCCCCAATGCGCCCATTCCCTGTTGCTGCACCGTTGAGCTGCCGGGTCCGGTTCGTTCAGCCAGGCCACGCAGCTCACAATCTTGAGATTGCCCCAATCGGTGTATATACAAATGATCGTGGCTGCCCCGGGGATAAGCAATGGAAATCCACTTTGTGGCCCACCTTTCCTCCCTTTCGCCGGCGCCCCCGCCTGCGACGTCAGGGCGGCAGCCGGCCGATTCGAGTCGTGCCGCATGTTCAGGTAAAGTGTTTGACGGCCCCTCATGTGGCGTCATCCTGTTGAACTCCCCCAGGACCGGAAGGTAGCAAGGGTAAATGGGCTCTGGCGGGTGCATGGGGGGTCTTTACTATTCCCCCACAGGGCGGCAGGATGTCAGCCCGGATTGGTAGGGTTTTCTCTGTGACAGTTACTACCGCCCTGTACCGCAGATACCGTCCCGACTCGTTCGCTGACGTTATCGGGCAGGAGCATGTCACCGAACCGTTGATGACCGCTTTGCGCAAGAACCGCGTCAACCACGCCTACCTTTTTTCCGGCCCCAGGGGCTGCGGCAAAACCACCTCCGCCCGCATCCTGGCGCGCTGCCTCAACTGTGCCCAGGGCCCCACCGATACCCCGTGCGGCACTTGCCCCAGCTGTGTGGAACTGGCCCGTGGCGGCTCTGGTTCCCTCGACGTGATCGAGATCGATGCCGCGAGCCATGGCGGTGTGGACGACGCCCGCGACCTCCGTGAACGCGCCACCTACGCCCCGGTCCGGGACCGCTACAAGATCTTCATCATCGACGAAGCCCACATGGTCACGTCCGCCGGTTTCAACGCCCTCCTGAAGATCGTTGAAGAGCCGCCGGAACACATCAAGTTCATCTTCGCCACCACGGAGCCGGACAAGGTCATCGGCACCATCCGCTCACGGACCCACCATTACCCGTTCCGGCTGGTGCCGCCCGAGCCCCTGATGGCATACCTTGAGCTCCTGTGCCGCCAGGAGAATGTTCCGGTGGCTCCCGGCGTCCTGTCCCTGGTCATCCGGGCCGGCGGCGGATCCGTCCGTGATTCCTTGTCCGTCCTGGACCAACTCATGGCGGGTGCCGGGCCCAACGGGCTGGACTACGAGCTCGCCGTCGCGCTGCTCGGCTACACCCACGCCTCACTGCTGGACGACGTCGTGGAGGCCGTAGCCGCTTCTGACGCTGCAACAGTTTTCCGCGCCGTGGACCGCGTCATCCAGACGGGCCATGACCCGCGGCGGTTCGTGGAGGACCTCCTGGAGCGCTTCCGCGACCTCATCATTGTCCAGGCCATGCCGGAAAGCGCTCACGCCATCCTCCGGGGCATGCCGGCGGACCAGATCGCCCGGCTTCAGAACCAGGCGCACAACCTTGGCGCCGCAGAGCTCTCCCGGGCAGCCGACGTGACCAACACGGCCCTGACCGAGATGACCGGAGCCACGTCGCCGCGGTTGCACCTTGAACTGCTGTGCGCCCGGATCCTTCTTCCCAGCGCCGAGCAGAACGAACGCGGCATGGCGGCACGGATCGACCGGGTGGAGCGGCGCCTCAACTACGCCGGGAACGACGTCGGGGCTGCCGCGCCGGCAGCAGCGCCGGCGCCTTCAGAGTCAGCACCTGCCGCTCCGGTCCAGGCACCGGCGGCTGCGGTCCAGGCACCAGCGGCGCCAGTCCCCGCGCCTGCCGCACCAGTCCCGGCACCTGCCGCCCCAGTCCAGGCCCCGGCGCCGGCTGGATCGGCGTCAGGCCCTGCGTCAGGGCCTGCGTCACCGGGCCCGCGGCCTGGCCAGGAAGCCGGCCAGCCCGCGCTCCACCCGGGCCAGGATTCGCCGGACCAGCCAACGAACATTTCGGGGGCAACAGCTGCCACCCGCCCGCAGGAACCGGAACGGGAAACTCCCGCTTCTGCCGGCCAGGCAGCCCCCGCGGTGCCAACATCATCCTCGGCAGGAGCTGCTTCCGGGAGCAGCCAGGCAGCGGCCGCCCCGGATGCGCGCAGCTCCCTCACTCCCCCACGCGTAAGCACCAACGACTGGCCCGTGGAGGAGCCGGCACGCGGCCGCGCACCCCAGACGCCGGCTGCGGCAGCAGCCCCCCGCGCAACGCCGCCGCCGGCGGCACAAGAAGAACCGGCCCGGTCAGCCCCGGCAGCTCCGCCGGCGATGGGTGACGTTGAAGTCCTCCGCAGGGCGTGGCCTGATGTCCTGCAGACCCTGTCGAAGATCAAGCGCAGCACGTGGGCCCTGGTGGAACCCAACGCCCAGGTCAGCGCCTTCGACGGCAGTATCCTGACGCTCTCCTTCACCACGTCCGGACTCGCCGGCGCGTTTGGCCGGGCGGACCACTCGGACAATCTGCGCCAGGCCATCCACACGACGGTTGGCATCGACCTGCAAATCAACGCGGTTGCCGGCGGCGCCAGCCAGGCGAGCTCTGAGCCAAACCCAAAAGTGCCGGCCAGCCCGGTGGTTCCGGCCACTTCAGCTGACGTTGCCTGGGGACTTGCACCGGCCCCCGCCGAATCACCCGCAGGCACGGCAGCCAAGGCTCCCGCAGCCACGCCTGCCCCAGCACCTGCACCTGCGGCATCACCTGCACCTGAAGCAGCTGCATCACCGGCAGCCGGAACGGAACCGGCGCCTCCAGCGGCATCCGCGCCTGTCCCTCCAGCGGCAACGACGCCTGCGTCTGCAGCCGTACCGGCCCATGCCGCGTCGTCGCCCGCCCCCTCCATCGCCGCTCGCCCAGCCGCTGACAACCAGCGCCGGGAATCCGTCCCGCCGGCAGCCGAAGGCGCAGGAGCGCGGGGCACAGTGTCCGGGCCCTCCCGGACGGAGTCCGAGTACCCTTCCGCAGCCGGAGACTACTCCTATTCGGACGACGACTGGGGCCCGCCTCGGGACGAGGATGCTCCGCCACTGGATGAGGAACCCCCCATGGACTGGGAACCCTCGGCCCGCGGGTCCAGCTCCGTCAAGCCGACGGCCCCCACTGCCGGCGCGGACCGGCCCTCCGGCAGCAGCACCCGCAATGAAGCCACGCGAACAGGGCAACCCGCCACAGCTCCTGCCGGCACCACCGGACACGGCGAGGCCCCATCTGCGGGAGCCGCGCACGACCCCTGGGCCCGGGCCGTGGAGCAAGCCCCCGGCGTCTGGGTAGTTGGGGACAAGAGCAACGTTGGCACGCCATCGGTCGGTGCTTCCGCCGACGATTCGTCGGCACCCGCCGCCCCTGCCCCGGTTCCGCATTACGAACCGGCCACCGCCCAAGTGCCGCCCGCCATCCCGGCCTCCGCGCCCAAGGCAACTGTCGAGGCGGACTGGGGTGTGGGCACGGTAAACGACAACAGTCGTGAGGACGCCGTCCGCGACGCGTCCCAGCCGGCAGCTGCCCAGCCCGCCCCGGAACCCGAATTCGCCATGGCGTCAGCCGGGCCGGCTACAGCTGCCCCGTCGCGGCCACAGGCCCCGGCGGCTGCGCCGTCAACAGGACGTCCTGACACGCGGCAAAGCCTCTACCAGCGGCTGTCCAACAGCCCGGAAGCCGAAGCCGGCCGCGCCAAGGCACCTTCCAGGGCCGCAGCAGCACCCACCGCGTACGTCCAGGACATCCCCAGCGCCGACGACGAAACCATCGAGGAGTCCGGCGTCTTCGGACGCGCAGCGGTGGAGCGTATTCTGGGCGGAAAGCTGATCGAGGAACGGTCCACGGACGGCAGTCCCATAGCTCCCCGGTACTGACCGGCCGCACCGCCACAGACCGCTGGTCCGCACGTGGCGGCCTGCCGTGACTTGCCCGCCATCCACATCGAACTAAAGAGGGAATTGTGTACGAAGGTGCTGTCCAGGAGCTGATTGACGAGCTCGGACGCCTTCCGGGGGTGGGACCCAAGTCGGCGCAACGGCTCGCGTTCCACATCCTTGAAGCCGATCCCCAGGATATGAAGCGGCTGGTCGAGGCCATCACCACGGTCAAGGAGAGGGTCAAGTTCTGCACGGTCTGCGGCAACGTCACCGAGCAGGAGCTCTGCAACATTTGCCGGGACCCGCGCAGGGATCCCGCCTTGATCTGCGTGGTGGAGGAGTCCAAGGACGTCCTGGCCGTGGAACGCACCCGGTCCTTCCGCGGCCGCTATCACGTCCTTGGCGGTGCGATCAATCCCATTGCCGGCATCGGTCCGGAGCAACTGCGGATCCGCGAACTGCTGACCCGGCTGAACGACGGCGCCATCCAGGAAGTCATCATCGCCACGGACCCGAACCTTGAGGGCGAGGCCACGGCAACGTACCTTGCCCGGATGCTCAAGACGATCGGCATCACGGTCACCCGCCTGGCGTCCGGCCTTCCGGTGGGCGGGGACCTCGAATACGCGGACGAAGTCACATTGGGCCGGGCCTTCGAAGGCCGTCGAAACGCCCTGGCCTGACGGCAGGCCCGCCCGCTGCAGCATCGCGCACCGCCGGATTCCGCTGCCCAAGGCGGCGCCGCCAGGAGGCCACCCGGGCTCCAGCCACCAGCACACCGGCAAGGCCGCCCTGGATCAGGAGGCCTGCAGCACCCAAAGGCGTGTGCGTTGCCTCCCGGCCCAGGGGTACTCCGTTAACGCAGGGCACCTGGGTGCCGTCGGCTGCTTCCTGCAGCCTGGACGAGAGCCAGCCGAGGGATTCCCTCCCGGCGTCCTGCTCCGCGGCCAGCATAAGGAACACCACGGCGGGGCTTGAGGCGGCCAGCCACATAATGCGCTCGGTCCGGTAAGTTTCCGTGGTTCCAGCCGAAACGGTGGAGCATTCATACGCCAGGAAGGTCCCGTCCGGCGCCTGTTGCACATTCATGGCCACGGTTACTGGTTCCTCTGAACGGACAGCGGGGAGCAACAGGATGCAGGTCCCCACACCGCCGGCTACCAGGAAGATGGCCACGAACCAGCCCAGAGCCGCCGCCCAGCCCCTTTTCCCGGCCATGGACGCCACGGACGCCCCCATCCCGCTGAAGAGGATGGCCTCCATTGCCGCCACCACCGCGGAAACCGCTGCCAGAGCTGCAGACTGCCCGGCCATCGCTGCCTGTATCAGCAGTGCGGCCAGGATGAGCGCCGCGAATACCAGGCTGCGCATGATCGAAGCAAAGATCGGTATCACCAAGCTGGCGGCCTGCTCCTGTCCCCTGGGCGGGCGCCAACAGGCCACACCCCAATGCATGGCCACGAACGCTGATACGGCCGGGAACAGCAGGAGCGCGAGCAGGTAGGCTGCCGCGGGCGTCGGTTCGGCGGCCCCGTCGGTACTCCGGGGCAGCAAGGCAAGCGTCCCAACAACAATCGCCATGGCGAGGGCGGAGCCCAAGGTGAATGACCAGAAGCGCAACGTACGCACTGTCCACCACCAGTCCAGTGCGGCTGCCCGGATCGCCGGTCCGAACACCGGACCGGCCGTGGATTCAACCCCGTCGTCGCCTCCAGGTTGCAGGCCGCCGGCGTCCTGTCCTATTGGTTCGAAGTATGGCCCGGGCAGTTGCGGATCAGGGAGGTGCCAATCGTCAGCCACGTGCGGACTGCCTTTCCCCGGATAGGCCCCCACGCAGCGGTGTCCGGCCTGCCCGCCGCCATCTGGTTCACGCTAGTCCTATCGTGGGCCGGTATGTGGTCATAATTCAACGTCCGTTCGGGCACGGCGATAAACTGTCGGAGGAAGTCTCGCCGCCAGGCTTCATGGCCTCCAAAACTCCAACTGATCCGATGAAGGTACGCGCATGAGTACGCCCACTACCGAACTGCACAACGCAACCCAGCCGCAGGTGGCGCCCGCCGCCGGCGCGGTGACCAAACAGCTCATCGTGCAGAAATTCGGCGGTTCCTCCGTGGCGGACGCCGAAGGGATCAAACGCGTGGCCAAGCGCGTCGTCGATGCCCAGGACGCCGGCAACGAGGTAGTGGTGGTCGTCTCGGCAATGGGCGACACGACCGACGAACTCCTGGACCTCGCCGCGCAGGTGACAGATTCCGCCCCCGCCCGCGAAATGGACATGCTCCTCTCCGCTGGCGAGCGCATCTCCATGGCGCTGCTGGCCATGGCCATCAACAAGCTCGGCGCATCCGCACAATCCTTCACCGGATCCCAGGCCGGCATGATCACCGACGGCATCCACGGCAAGGCCCGGATTATCGACGTCGACCCGCATCGTATCCGCACGGCACTGGACAAGGGCAACATCGCCATTGTTGCCGGTTTCCAGGGCATGAGCCGGGCCACCAACGAAATCACCACGTTGGGCCGTGGCGGCTCAGACACGACGGCCGTGGCACTCGCAGCGGCCCTCGAAGCGGACGTGTGCGAGATCTACACCGACGTCGACGGCATTTACACCGCCGATCCGCGTGTTGTCCCTTCAGCCCAGAAGATCGACACCATATCGAGCGAGGAGATGCTGGAACTCGCCGCCTCGGGCGCAAAGATCCTGCACCTGCGCTGCGTGGAGTATGCCCGCCGGTTCGGCGTGCCGCTGCATGTCCGTTCCTCATTCAGCCAGCACGAAGGCACCTGGGTCATTCCCGGCGCCGACGACAAGATCACCACTCAAGAGGGAGTTGCCTTGGAGCAGCCAATCATCTCCGGCGTTGCGCACGACCGTTCCGAAGCGAAGGTCACCGTGGTCGGCGTTCCCGACATTCCCGGCAAGGCCGCGGCGATCTTCCAGGTCATCGCCGACGCCCACTCAAACATTGACATGATCGTCCAGAACGTTTCCACCCACGGCACGGGCAAAACCGACATCTCCTTTACCCTGCCCATCGTCGAGGGTGCCGATGCCCTGGCCGCCCTCCACGCGGCGCAGGACCAAATCGGGTTTGAGGCCATCGAATACAACGAACAGATCGGCAAGCTGTCCCTGATCGGCGCCGGCATGCGCTCGCACCCCGGCGTTTCGGCAACGTTCTTCAAGGCCCTGTCCGACGCCGGCATCAACATCAACATGATCTCCACCTCTGAAATCCGCATCTCGGTGGTAACCCACGCCGACCTGCTGGACGAGGCCGTGCGCGTGATCCACCAGGCGTTCGGCCTGGACAGCGAAAGCGAAGCAACCGTTTACGGCGGCACCGGCCGCTGAGCAGGCACAGAAAAGCCCGGCTGCCGTTACGAAGGTAACGGCAGCCGGGCTTTTCTGTATGGGGACTACCGGTCCAGGTCTTCCCGGCGCACGGCGTAGTGATGGCCGGTTGAATCGGTTTCCACCACGAAATGCGAAAGATCCTCTTCGGAGGCCTGTTCAAATTCGTCGTGTTTGTGCACCACGGGCGTGTCGGCATCCAGCCGGGTGGCGGGGCCGAAGAAGAAGCGGAGCCTCTCGGTCAGGCCCATGAAACCACTGAGGACATGTGCCACTGTTTTCCACCCCCTTCCCGAACCTCGGGGGAAAGTGCTACTGCTTCCGACCGGAAACAGTGCCCTCATTCTAATCCCGGGGCCGGAAAAAGGCGCCTGTCCGCACGGGTGGAACGGCTAACGCAGGGAGCGGTCCTCAGGGTTCCTGGGTACCACGTAGGTGCTGCCGTCCGGCCTGGTAATGGTCTCCCACTGCTGGGTCTCCGCCTGGCGCTGCGCCAGCAGCCGGCGGTTTTCCTCTGTCATGTCGTGCGCCAGCGCGGAGCGGTTGGCCGGGCCGAAAACAGCCCTGAGCTTTCCCGTGGCGCGCATGAAGCGCTGGGAGGCGTTGCCTTTGTCCCCGGACCTGTCCCTGCCCATGAACGTTCCTTCCATGTACTGCTCGTGTCCAATAAATGTACACTAATTATTAGTGCACTAACAATGGAAGGAAGCCATGACCGCCACACCTCCCGTCGATGCCGTCCAGGATGAAGACCTCCTCTTGGAACATCAGCTGTGCTTTGCCCTGACGGTAGCCGCCCGCAGCGTGGTGGGCGCCTACAAGCCTGTGCTGGAAAAGCTCAACCTCACCCACCCGCAGTACTTGGTGATGCTGTGCCTGTGGGAAACCAGTCCGCGCACCGTACGGAACATCAGCGAGGCTTTGGCCCAGGAGCCGGCCACCATCTCTCCGCTCCTGCGCAGGCTCGAGGCGGCAGGCCTGATTACCCGGGGACGCGCGGAGGGCAACGAACGCGCCCTCGCCGTGGCCCTGACGCCCGAAGGAAGGGCGCTCCGGACACAGGCCCTGCAGGTCCCGGGGACCATGATGGAACGGCTGGGCCTCACCCGGGAACAGGTGACGGAACTGCACGCCTCCATGATGGGACTGATCGCCGCCACGTCGGAGGGCATCCGCTGACTGGACGCTGCCGCGGGGCTCCGCCGGCAACGGGTTCGCGCAACACGGGCGACTAGAATTGCATGACGAAGGGAAGGTGGCCTGATGCGTAACCCACGGTTGGTCGCAGTTGTCCTGGCCATGAGCGCCGGGCTGCTCTCCGGCTGCAGCGGCGGGCCCTCAGCGTCCGGCAGTTCCCCCTCCGCCCCCTCCCCCGGTACTGAAACCCCGGCTACGGCCACCGCTCCGGCAACCTCCCGCCCCAGCAACGGGCCCGGGCAAGGAAACGCCGAGCTTGCCATCACCGTGGTGCCGTCGGGCGGCTCACCCGAACTCAACTTCACGTTGCTCTGCACCTCCGGAACCCCCGCCGCGAAAAGCAGCCACCCTGATCCTGCTGCTGCCTGTGCGGCCCTCAAGGCAAACCCGGCAATCGTGGCTCCGGCCGCACCGGGAAGCGACCGGGCCTGCACCCAGCAGTACGGCGGGCCACAGAAAGCGACTGTGACGGGGTCAGTCGATGGGGTCGCCGTCGACTCCTCCTTCGCCCGGACCAACGGATGCGAAATCAGTGCGTGGGACGCCGCCAAGGATGTGCTCGGTGCCGCCGGTGGAGCTTCTTAGCCTGCTGGCGGAGGACAGCGCGCAGATCCGGGAGGAAGACCACCTGCAGCGCGTCAGCCGCTACGCCGATCCTTACCTTGCCCGCCGGTCGGCGGGGCAGAAGCACCCGGTGGAGGATTTCCTTTTCACCTACTACACCCAGAAGCCGGGCCAGTTGAAGCGTTGGCACCCGGGGGCCGGAGTCGTCCTCACCGGCGGCCAGGCAGCCGCCCGGCAGGGATGGAAGCACTACCGGACGCTCGACGACGGCGAGCTTGCCTCGCTGGGGCTGGCTGCGGGGAGCACGGCTGTCACCTTCGACCGGGCCGCCTTCCCTGCGGACCGTAAGGAAGCAGTGGCATTCGCCGGGGTGATCCTTCGCGGCACAGCGTCGCGGCCCGCACAGTTCGGCTGCTTCGGCCTGCATGAATGGGCCATGGTTTACCGGCAGGACAAGTTCGACCTCCGCCACGAATACCTGCAGCTGCGGCTTGGATCAGCGGGCACGGACAAGGTGGTGGAGGACAACAAGATCCGGTGCACCCATTTTGACGCTTTCCGGTTCTACACCCCCGATGCCATCCCGCTCAACGAGTTTTCACCCAGCCGGGAGTCGCAGCGCCACATGGAACAGCCGGGCTGCCTGCACGCCAACATGGACCTCTACAAATGGGCGTACAAGCTGCTGCCGGCACTGTCCAGCGAACTGGTCATGGACTGCTTCGAACTCTCCTGGCGCATCCGGGCCATGGACATGCAGGCCTCACCTTACGACCTCGCCGAGTGGGGCTACCCCGCCATTCCCATCGAAACTCCACAAGGCAAGGCTTCCTACGTTGAGTACCAGCGCAATTTTGCCGCGGAGGCAACCGCGCTGCGGGAGAGGCTTGCGCTGGACCTCGGCGCCCTCGCGGATGGAGTGCAGAAGTGATCGACCTGGCCATCAGCGTCCGGGAGACCCCGGATGCTCCCGAGTATGTGTTCCGGCTGGTGGCGAAGGACGGGAGTCCGGCGGCCGGAACCACCCTGCCGGCACCGGAGGCCGCGCTGGCGGCCGTGGAGGAATTCGGGGAAGACATCTTCTTCCCCCGGCCCGGACCACCCCGGCTGTGCACCCAGCAGTATGGGGGACCCCAGGTTGCCGTCGTTTCCGGCACCTTCCATGGACGGCCGGTCCATTCGGTCTTCACCCGGACGGATGGCTGCGAGATCGCCCGCTGGAACGCGATGGCTCCCCTCCTGGGTGGCAGCGCCGCCTGACCGCCGGCGGCCCGGCACGAAAAAGGGTCCCGGACGTTACCGTCCGGGACCCTCCCCCCAATGCCCCGTTGATGGTCAGGCTGCGGGAACAGCCTGGGCCATGCCCATCTGGGGAGCGCCGGCCGGGGCCGGGGCAGAACCGGAACCCACCTGCACGTTGACCCAGGTCTTGATGCCATTGCTGCCCAGGCTCAGCCGCGAAAGGTACGAACCTTCAGCGAGGCCGGTCCAGTTCAGGGTGGCCGAGGTGGCCGTCCCATTGAGGGCCACGATCGGGTTGGGGTTGACCGTGAGGTTGCCGGCGTCGCCCGCAAAGCTCACGGCCTGGACCGAGGCAGTGGCCTGCCCGTTGTCCGGGGTGGCGTACAGGTTGGCCACCACGTAGTAGGTGCCCGCCCGCGGCGATTCCAGGTCCAGGAACTCACTCGCCGAGGCCGTTGCCACCTGGGTGGCCGTCAACCCGCCCGACCCGTTGGGCGCGTACACCACCATGTCCCAGTCGACGTCGTTCGACTGCGCCTGGATGCCCAGCCGCGCGAAGGTGGACCCGGCGGGAACCTGTACCTGGACCAGGGCATTGTGGGCGTCGTTCGTGGGTGCGTACCCGCCCGGGGTCTTGGTGATGGAGGTCTGGCTCAGGGGGGCCAGGCCTTCCACTCCGACGGCGATAGGACTGTCCGAGCCCGATACCAGCTCCATGGAGCCGCTGCCCGTGCCGGTGGCCGAGCTGAACGAGAACGACGGAGCGATCTGGGCAGCGACCGGGCGGATGGCAATCGGCGATGTAACGGTCCGAGGCCCTTTCCAGGTAAGGCTTCCGGTGCTGAACTTGCCGACCGGAGCGCTGATGTTGCGGATAGTCAGGGTTACTTCACGCGTCTGTCCGGCCTTGGCGAAGTTCAGTGCCTTGGGTTCGACGTTGACGTTGAAGCCCGGCATGTTCACCTCGGGCCGGTACATGCCCGGCACCAGGGCCGTCAGCTTGCGCTTGACCTGGACTTCGCCCACGAGGCTGCCCAAGGCGACCGAGGGAAGGTTGAGGTCGCGGGCAGCGATGGAGCCGGCCTGCGGTGAACCTGTGTCAACGCCCTGGCCGTTCAGGAAACCGAGCCAGTCCTGGATGCCGGAGTCGTAGACGAGGCCCGGATCGAGCACTCGGGTGGAGTCGATATGGCCGGCGCCGCCCTGGAACGGATCCGTGTTGGGCGAACCATCCGCATTGACCAGCGGGTAGGCGGTGGTCATCATGGCGGACTTCACCATGGCGGGCGACCATTTCGGCTGCTTGCCGAGCACCAGGGCACCGAAACCGGCAATGTGCGGCGCGGCCATGGACGTGCCGGACATGAATCCGAACTGGTCGCCATGGTTGCCGATCGTGGAGACGCCGGCAAGGACGTTCACGCCCGGGGCCGAGATATCAGGCTTGAGCAGGTCACCGCCGGAGGCGAGGGTGGGCCCGCGGGACGAGAAGCCCGCGATCTGTGGCGCCGGCGCCGGGGCAAGTCCGGTCAGGTCACCCTTGACCAGGCTGACCGTCAGCGCCGGGTTCGCCTGCAGCTTGGACTTCAGCTCCAGGCTCTTGGGGGCGTTGACGTGGACCGTGGGAATGACGTGGTTGTCTGCGTCCTCGGAGCTGCTGGTGAGGTTCACCAGGATCATGCCGACGCCGCCCTTGTCCAGGACTTCCTGGCTCTTGGCTGTCCGGTCCACCACTCCACGGTCACAGACCACCACTTTGCCGGCAACCTTGGCGGGGTCCAGGGTTCCGGGTCCGCACAGGTTGGCGTTTGCAGCACCGGGGGCCGCGGCAGCAGCGGCCACGACGACGGGCTTGTCCGCGACCTCCGATTTCATGATGGAAGCGCCGCGGTACAGCGAACCATCGGAAACCTTGACCGTTCCCACCAGGTCGCTCGGGAAGGTGGAAGCGGCCACAGTGGTCAGCCAGGGTGAGGCATGGTTGACAGTAGAGGCCGTCGGGCCGGAGTTGCCGGCCGAAGCGGACACGAACACGCCGGCTGCTGCCGCGTTCAGGAATGCCAGGGCCACCGGATCGGTGGTGCTGTTGTTGTTGCCCGAAATTGAGTAGTTCAGGACATCCACGCCGTCCTTGATGGCCGCGTCAACGGCTTCAACCGACGAAGACGAGTAGCACCCGCCGGTGTCAGGGCTGGTGTCCTCCCAGCAGACTTTGTACACCGAGACCTTGGCCGCCGGAGCCACGCCGGAGCTCTTTCCGAAGCTGGCACCGTCGATCACCTGCTCGACGTTGGCGTTGCCGGCTGCCGTTGTGGCCGTGTGGGTGCCGTGGCTGCCCACGTCCACCGGCGAAATCTGCTCCTCAGGGGCCCGGTTGCCGGGAGCCACGTACTGAAGGAAGGAGTCGGCGAAGTACCGGGCGCCGATCACCTTGGAGTTGCAGAGCGAGCCGTCAAAGGCAGCCCCGGTTCCCTGGCCTTTTTCGCATTCGCCCTCAAAGGTGGTGCCGTCCGCCTTGAGCATGGCAATCTTTCCGTCGCCGGTGCGGTAGGGGACGCCAACCTGGGGTGCACCTTGCAGGGGCTGCAGCGGCTCGCCCTGGAGGAAGGGGTTGTCCGGCGCGTAGCCGGAGTCGATGACGCCTACCACCACGCCCTTGCCGGCGTTGGCTTGACCCCCAAACTGCTTGGCCCATGTCCCGTCCGGACCGGTGAGCTTGAGGAAGTCGGTGGTGGTGTAGTCCGGCTTGTTCTCGACGTCGGGCGCCACCACCAGGACGCGCTTGTCCTTGGACAACTCGGCGGCCTGGTGAGCGGTCAGCTCCGCAGCGAACCCATTGAGGGCGGCAGTGTACTGCTTGGCAGGGGCTACCCCCTGGGCGGCTGCAACGTCACGCTGCTGCTGGCGCAGGTGGGCATCGTAGGCCTTGTAGTTCGGGCTGCCGGCATCCAGCTTCCGGCCTTGCTGCGGCTTGGTTGCGCCCAGCCCTGCGGCCCCACCTTCGTAGGCTGCCGCGGCCGGACCGGCCAGGACCACGATGTACCGGCCGTCCTTAAATTCGCCGTCTTTCGTATTGGCGGCGGCCTTCACCAGGCTTTGGCCACCCGGGGCCGCCATGGCCGGCACTACGGCCAGCGGGCTTATGAGAAGGGGCAACCCGACGGCCAGGGCGGCCGCTTTCCGAAGTCCCCCGGCCCGCAAGGGGCTCTTTCCAGTTGATTTCACGCGCAACCCTTTCCCGATGTACCGCCCAGACTTGGTGGGCGCCCCAAACGACTGGAACTGCAGAGATAATTACAGATCTTGTAATTACCCCTGACCAGACTATTCACAGGGTACAGACTGAGAGCGCGATATGACATAGGGCACGTTTGGGAAATTTTTGCTTGTCATATCCATGCCAACGGAGCATCCGGACACACAAAAGGGCGCCCCTAAGGACGCCCCGGCGCAGCTGGGGGAAGAATCCGTGCGGCTAGTGGCGGGGGGTCCGCACCACGTCGCTGATCCACTGCCTGGTCTTCTCATCCAACGGACCGGCAACCCGGGTTTCGCGGGCCTCACGGTCCGCCTTGACCTTCTGCAGCACCATCCTGCCCAGGCCGGCAAACACCGCCGCGGCCACCATCGGCAACAGAACGGACTTTGAATTTTGCGCCATCAACCAATCCTAGTGAAGGCCCTCCGGCAACTCCAGAAGTACGTCCACGCGGCCGCGCCAACAACGTCCCGGAAGGGGTTCTGCTCCGTGAAGTTGCCGGATGCGGAGGGATGGGCTTGGGCCGGTAGAATGATAGGGCAAGCTCGCGGAGCGCCCGACCTCATGGTGAACCAACGCAGGTGACCAACTGTCTCCCACATCCCGGTACGGCGTGAGACGGCACCACTCCGCTGCGCCCTTACCCAAGCTCACGCACAGGAGTTGCCGGATGCCCCGGATCGTTGTTGACGTCATGCCCAAGCCCGAGATTCTGGACCCGCAGGGGAAGGCAATCGTTGGCGCTCTCCCCCGGCTGGGCTTCACCAGCTTCAGCTCTGTCCGCCAGGGCAAGCGCTTCGAACTGACGGTCGACGGCGAGGTGACGGAAGAGATCCTGGCCCAGGCCCGCGATGCCGCCGAGACCCTCCTGTCCAACCCCGTGATCGAGGACGTCGTCAACGTCGAGGTCGTCGAGGCCTGAAATGACTGAACTTCCCCTGATCGGCGAGGCAGTGGCCGTCGCCGCGGAGCCGCGCCTCGCCGGCGCCCGGATCGGCGTCGTGACTTTCCCCGGAACCCTTGACGACCGCGACGCCGCCCGCGCCGTGCGCCTGGCCGGTGCCACCGCCGTCGAACTCTGGCACGGCGATACGGAAATTGGAGACGTGGACGCCGTGGTCATCCCCGGCGGTTTCTCCTATGGCGATTACCTGCGGGCCGGCGCGATCGCCCGTTTCGCCCCGCTGATGTCAAAGATCATCGATGCAGCGAACAGCGACGCCAAGCTGCCCGTGCTGGGCATCTGCAACGGCTTCCAGATCCTCACCGAGTCGCACCTGCTGCCCGGTTCCATGATCAAGAACGACCACCTGAAGTTCCTCTGCCGCGACCAGGTGCTGCGCGTCGAGAACGCCAACACCGCGTGGACGCTGGACTATCAGGCGGGCCAGGAGATCACCATCCCGCTGAAGAACCAGGACGGCCAGTACATCGCGGACGAGAAGACCCTGGACGCCCTTGAGGCCGAGGGCCGCGTGGTGTTCCGCTACGTGGGCTTCAACCCGAACGGCTCGCGCCGCGACATCGCCGGTATCTCCAACGCCGCAGGCAACGTCGTAGGCCTCATGCCGCACCCGGAGCACGCCGTTGAGCCGGGCTTCGGCCCCGAGTCGCTCGATGGCGTCGGCGGTTCCGACACCGACGGCCTCGGCTTCTTCACCTCCGTCCTGAACAAGATTGTGGGAGGCGACAAGTGACCACCGAAACCAGCAAGAAGTTCAACATCGACACCGTCGAGAACGCAGCCAAGACCCCGGACACCGAGCTGCCCTGGGCTGAACTTGGCCTGAAGCAGAACGAGTTCGACGAGATCGTCAAGGTCCTGGGCCGCCGCCCCACCGGCGCCGAACTGGCCATGTACTCCGTCATGTGGAGTGAGCACTGCTCCTACAAGTCCTCCAAGAACCACCTGCGCCAGTTCGGCCAGAAGGTCACCGAGGAAATGAAGAAGGACATGCTGGTGGGCATCGGCGAAAACGCCGGCGTGACCAACCTGGGGGACGGCTGGGCCGTCACCTTCAAGATCGAATCGCACAACTCGCCGTCGTTCGTTGAGCCCTACCAGGGCGCCGCGACCGGCATCGGCGGCATTGTGCGCGACATCATCTCCATGGGCGCCCGCCCCGTTGCCGTCATGGATCCGCTGCGTTTCGGCGCCATTGACCACCCGGACACCGCCCGCGTCATGCACGGCGCCGTGGCCGGCATCGGCGGCTACGGCAACTCCCTGGGCCTGCCGAACATCGGCGGCGAAATGGTGTTCGACTCCGTCTACCAGGGCAACCCGCTGGTCAACGCGCTGGCAGTGGGCGTCATGCGCCACGAGGACATCCGGCTGGCCAACGCCTCCGGCAAGGGCAACAAGGTCGTCCTGTTCGGTGCGCGCACCGGCGGCGACGGCATCGGCGGCGCCTCCGTGCTGGCCTCCGAGTCCTTTGATGACACCAAGCCCTCCAAGCGCCCCGCCGTGCAGGTGGGCGACCCCTTCGCGGAGAAGGTGCTCATCGAGTGCTGCCTGGAGCTCTTCAAGGGCTCCTTGGTGGAAGGCATCCAGGACCTCGGCGCCGCAGGCATCTCCTGCGCCACGTCGGAACTGGCCTCCAACGGCGACGGCGGCATGCAGGTCGAGCTGACCTCGGTCCTGCTGCGCGACCCCACGCTGACGCCGGGCGAGATCCTGATGTCCGAGTCGCAGGAACGCATGATGGCAGTGGTCACGCCGGAGAACGTGGAAGCGTTCGAGGCCGTCATGGACAAGTGGGCCGTGGAGTACTCCTGGCTGGGCGAGGTGACCGATACCGGCCGCCTCATCATCACGTGGGAAGGCGACGTGATCGTCGACGTCGATCCCCGTACCGTGGCGCACGACGGCCCGGTCTACGACCGCCCGTATGCCCGCCCCGAGTGGCAGGACGCCGTCCAGGCCGACACCTTCACCGGCTCGGTGCAGGACGCCGGCCGCCCGGCCGCTCCGGCTGAGCTGGCTGCTGCCGTGACGGAACTCGTGGCATCGCCGAACATGTGCTCCAAGGCCTGGATCACCAACCAGTACGACCGCTACGTGGGCGGCAACACCTCCATGGCGTTCCCCGACGACGCCGGCGTGGTCCGCGTTGACGAGGAATCCGGCCTGGGCGTCGCCCTGGCCACCGACGCCAACGGCCGCTACACCTACCTCGATCCGTACCACGGCGCCCAGCTGGCACTGGCCGAGGCCTACCGCAACGTCGCCACCGCGGGCGCCATCCCCATGGCCGTCAGCGACTGCCTGAACTTCGGTTCCCCCGAAGATCCGGACGTCATGTGGCAGCTGGCGGAAGCCATCCGCGGCCTGTCCGACGCCTGCATGGTGCTGGGCATCCCCGTCACCGGCGGCAACGTCTCGCTGTACAACCAGACGGGCACCACGCCCATCCACCCCTCCCCCGTGGTGGCGGTCCTGGGCAAGCTCGACGACGTTGCGCGCCGTACGCCGTCCGGCTGGCGTGAAGATGGCCAGGCCATCTACATGCTGGGCACCACGGGTGCCGAGCTGGACGGTTCCGAGTGGGCCAACATGCGTGGCCACCTGGGCGGCCAGCCGCCGAAGGTGGACCTCGAGGCCGAGCGTGCCCTGGGCGAGATCCTGATCAACGCTTCGCGCGACGGCATGATCGACTCCGCGCACGACCTCTCCGAAGGTGGCCTCGCGGCGGCCCTTGTGGAGTCCTCGCTGCGCTACGGCGTCGGCGCCCGGATTGCCCTCCAGGACGTCATGGACCGGGACGGCGTGGACCTGTTCACGGCGCTCTTCTCCGAGTCGCAGGGCCGTGCGGTGGTTGGCGTTCCGCGCTCCGAGGAAGTCCGCTTCACGGACATGTGCACCGCCCGCGGTTTCGCGCACACCCGCATCGGCGTGGTGGATGCTGCAAGCGGCAAGCTGGAGATCAACGGCGTGGACGCCCTGTCCCTCGACGTCCTCCGCGAAGCCCACGAAGGAACCCTGCCCAAGTACTTCGGCTAGTCCCCCACCCACCCCACCCATCGATTGCTGCGTAGTTGTCGTTTTGATCCCTCAGAACGACAAGTACGCAGCACTCGTTTTTAAGAACCCCTCCGCCAGCCGGCCTGTGCCAGGGCAACAAGTACTTTGGCCGCGGCCGGCTTCGCATCGTTGACCATGTGGCGCTTCGAAATCCTGACCTCCGTCCACCCCAGCGCGGCATAACGCTCCGAGCGGTCGATGTCCCTCGCGATCTGGCTTTCATCTCCATGGTGTTCGCCCTCGTACTCGATGCCAATCCTGTACCTGCGGTATGAGAGGGCGGGCTCATGATGCCTGCTGCCGTCGTCTGCGAAGATCGGAACGTTCAGCTCCGGTTCGGGCAAACCAGCGCGCACAATCGCGAGCCGCAGCAGTGTTTCCTGCGGCGAATCCGATCCGACCCGGACGAGATCCAGAGCCTCCTTCGCCTTCCGGATCCCCCGCTTTCCCCGGTGTTTGTCAATCGTCCGCTGCAGGTCCCATGTGCTGCAGAGCGGCATGTTCCGGCCCTCAAATTCGAGGCGCGGAACGCGAACGCAGGCATCCCCCATGGCCACGATTTCATCGACGGACAGCAGCTCCGCCATGTCCAGCCACGTCCGCTCCGGCGTTGTCACCGGAACCCCGTCAATGGTGGTGACTTCATCCTCGTACAGCTTCATCCGGTGCACGATGACGTGGGGCCTGTCCAGGTAGGCTGCGCCCTCGGGACGGATGAGGTGGTAATCGTCGAAGGCCTCGTCCTGGCGCCGCTGCGGCAGCGAATGCAGCGCCGCCGCCGTCAGGTGTGACGCGGCGCATCGCTCATTGACGTCGATGAAGGGCCGGACCCGAACGCTTAAGGGGAGCGCCGTCGTCGCGCCTTCCATCCTGATGCCCCGGCCACGGTATGCCAGCGACCCGTGCCGCCAGCGGCGTGGGGTGATGCCGGCAGCCGAAGCGTCAACAAGGGTGAAGGGGCGTCCCAGGAGTTCCTCCGGCAGCGGGTGTGGAGTCTTCATCGATCCATGAGAGCAGAATCCAAGCGCGCCCGCAGAAGTTATCCACACCCTTCATCGATTGCTCAGTACTTGTCGTTTAGAGCGGCCAAAACGACAAGTACTCAGCAATCGACGGTCCGGGCAGGGGTTAGTCTTCGCTGTGCAGCTCCCGCTGGCGGGCGCTGCACAGCTCGATCTCCGGGCGGCCGGCCACAAGGCGTTCGACGGCGGCGAGCACCTCCACCAGGTGGGGCCGGTCGGCTGCCACGAGACCGACGCCAACCTGCGTGCGCCTGTACTGGCTCTGGTCACCCACCTCTGCGACGGAAACGTCAAAGCGCCGCCGGAGTTCGGCGAGGAGAGGCCGGACCACGGACCGTTTCTCCTTCAGGCTGTGCACGTCGCCCAAGAGGATGTCGAACTCGATCCACCCGATCCACATGGCTTCATGGTATCGATTGCTCAGTAGATGTCGTTTAGACGGCTCAAAACGACATCTACGGAGCAATCGATGGGGTTAGATGGTGAGTTCGCCCATCAGGTCCCAACCCTCACCGTCGAACTGGCGGCTGACGATTTTCGGTGTTTCCACAAGGGCCTGGGGCATGTCCGCCATGGCCTTCTTGAAGTGGGCGCTGTTCACGTGGTCGCCGGCGGCGTCGTCCTTGAAGGCTTCCACCAGGACGTACTCGTTGGGGTCCTCCAGGCTGCGGGACCAGTCAAACCACAGGTTGCCCGGTTCCTGCCGGGTGGCGTGGGTGAAGTCGGCAACGAGGTCCGGCCAGCGGTCCGACCATTCGGGCTTGACCTTGAACTTGACGACGATAAAGATCACTGGGTTGTTCCTTCCGCGGCGAGAGAGCGTGCCCCTTCAATGTACCGGGAAGTAACGTTCCGCTGCGCCGCGCGGGTGACCAGGCCGCCGGCGGCGTAGAACCAGTTGGCCGGCTTGCTGAAAGCGCTGATTCGAAGCCAAACCTCGCCCTGGCCGCTAATCTCCACTTCGAAGGACTCCTCACCTCGGGCGGGGTGGCCGGGCAGCGTTCCGTAGCCAAAGCCGGCCGATTGTGGCCCGTCCAGGGCCGAGGGCTCGTGGACCCACACCACCTGGCAGGGCGCATCCAGGCGGAACGGCCCGACGCCGAAGCCGCTCACCACGTGCGCACCGGGTACCGCCCTTGGCGACCCGGCACGGACCCTCAGCCCTGCCCGCCGTTGCAGCTCCCAGCCCAGGATGCCGTCCGCGACGCGCCGGTAAACCTCGAACCCGGACCCCAGGAACGCCTGTTCGAGGACACGGTCATACCCTGCCGGTGCGTCGCCGGTCTCGGTACTTCCAATGCCGGGGTAGTTCAGGGCGCCCGCCGCATGCCCGTTGTCAGTCGCCACGGCCGGCCCTTTCGAGGCGCGCCCACCCCAGTTGCTCCTGTTGTTTCCGGCTCAGGCCGGCCACCACCAGGTCATAGGAGTCCTCCACCATGTCCCGGATCATCCCTGCCGGCAGGTTGCCATCAAGGCGCACTCCATTCCAATGGGCCTTGTTCATATGCCACGCACCGGTGATCTCCGGGTGCACGGCCCGCAGCTGCACCGCCAGGGCCGGCTCACACTTCAAGCTCACCGAAAAGTCGCGCTCATCCATGGTGGACAACGCAAATAGCTTGGCTTCGTGCTGGGCGCCCCCGGCAGTGTGGGCACGGACTTTAAAGACCGAGGTTTCAGGTCCGAACGGAAAATCCTCATACGCTCCCGGAAACGACAGGCAGATCATCCTCAGCTCAGTTGGGTCCATGGAGGAAGCCTATAAAGCCGGGCAGCGCGGTGCTAGTCTGCGAGCATGTCACACGACCAGGGCGTCATACCTGTTCTGGACCTGCATTCCGCACGGCAGGCGGACGGCTCTTTCAGCCCGGAATTCATCGAACAGCTGCGGCACGCCACCCACAATGTCGGGTTCTTCCAAATCACGGGATACGGGGGCCGGCCCGGGCAGGCTGAACAGCTCCTGGACATCATCAGGCGGTTCTTCAACCTGCCACTGGACGAACGGATGAAGCTGGACAACCGTTTGTCACCGCACTTCCGCGGCTACACCCGGATGGGAACCGAAATCACCCAGGGCCGTGCGGACGCCCGGGAACAGATCGACTATTCGCCGGACCGCGAGCCGGTTACGGAGGTTCCGGCAGACCAGCCGTACTGGCTTCTGCAGGGCCCCAACCTCTGGCCGGGAGAGGCGTTCCCCGAACTCCGTCCGGCCGCCATGGAATGGGCCGCCTTGATGTCCGGCGTAGGCATGGAACTCCTCAGGGCCATCGCTGTCTCACTGCGGCTTCCCGAAGACTACTTCGACGAGCCTTTCGGGGATGCCCCTGCCTGGATGGGCAAGCTGGTGCACTATGTGGGCGGCGTGGTGGAAGCCGCCGGCGACCAGGGCGTGGGCTCGCACGCTGACTACGGCTTCGTGACCCTGTTGCTGCAGGACGATGTTGGTGGACTTGAAGTGCTGCCGCCGGCAACCACCCGATGGCTGCCGGTGGAACCGCTGCCGGGGGCGCTGGTGGTGAACCTGGGCGAGATGCTGGAGGTAGCCACGGAAGGGTACCTCGCCGCTACCATCCACCGGGTCCAGGCGCCGCCTCCGGGCGTGGACCGCTACTCGGTACCGTTCTTCTGGTCGCCCCGGCTGGACGCGGTGATCCGTTCGGTCCCCCTGGCTCCGGAGCTGAAGGCCGCGGCACGGGGCATCACTGATGATCCCGCCAACCCCCTGTTGGCGTCCTTTGGCCTGAACATGCTCAAGGGACGCATGCGCGCCCATCCGGACGTCACCGAGCGGCACTATCCGGAGCTGATGAAACGCTAGAGGTTGTACTTCCAGGCCAATTGGGCCGGGCAGGCGTTCATCACCACGTCAAGGCCTGCCGCCTTGGCGCGTTCCGCGGCGGCTTCGTCGATGACCCCCAGCTGCAGCCATACGGCTTTGGCGCCGGCGGCGATGGCCTGGTCCACTATGTCACCCACCCGCTGCGAGTTCACGAAGCAGTCCACGACGTCGATAGGCCGCTTTTCCGCCGGAATATCGGCGAGGGTGCGGTACCCGGTCTCGCCATGGACAGGTTCGCCGGGCAGGTTGACGGGGATGATTTCCATGCCGAGCTTGTCACGGATGAACAGCGACGTATCGTAGGCGGCGCGCCACTCGTTGGTGGTCAGGCCCACGATGGCCCACCGACCTTTGGTGCGCATGAGGCGTTCAATGACTTCGGGATCGTTGGTGTGGCCCATGCGATCAGCCTACGCTTCACTTTCCGGATCGGTTGGTCCCAGGCAAATAGTGGGACCACAAGCTATTTCGCCGGAGATTCAGGCTTCCGGCCGCTGCCCTGACCCGTGGTTTGCCCCGTCGCCTGGCCCGCTGCCCCCGGCGCACCGGCCGCTTTGGGCGCGGCTGTGCCTGGGATGTCCTGGCCAGTTGCCGGGGCGCTCGTCCCGGCTGCCTCCGCCTTGCCTGCAGCAGGCGCCCCCGGCGGCGCGGCGTCCGCCGCTGCCCGGACCCCGGCGTCGTTCCGGCTGCGGCCCTCCGACTCAGTCGTGCCTCCCGGCGCGGCCGGGAAGGCAGCCCCTAGCGGCCCCGGCACGCAGGCTCCCGGTCCGCTGCGGTCGTCGTGGGTGGAAGGTCCACCGCAGCTTCGCCAGCCGCCACGGCCTGCCACCCCGGCGGTGTCTTCGAGGAGACGGGCCGCGCGGCTTCCGCCGTGCGGGTCCGCGGCGGGTGAGCCGGAAACCGGACCCGGTACTTCCTCGTCGGCCGCAAGGGCCGGGGACCGGTAGCCGACCCCTGCGTCAGAGGCACTGGCGGTGGACGGCGCGCTCCACGGTGGAGTCCAGTCAGCCAGCAGTTGCTGCACTGCTTCACTTCCGGGTGCGGAGGTGCTGGCGGCCACCCCGCCAACGCCCAGTCCCATCCCGGCCACCAGGACCAGGCCCAGGGCGGTCGGGCGGTGCCGCCGCCGACGCCGCGCGAGGTCGTCGTCGGGCTCCTCCGGGGCAGGTGCATGTTCCACGGCGTCTCCCACCGCGGGCGTGCCGGCTGGTGCCAGTAAGGCGGCGAGCTCACCGCTGGGTGCCGGGGCGGGGAACGATGCGAGCGCACCGAGGGAGAGCAGGGTGTCGCGGAGCTTGTGGTCATCGCCGCAGCCGGCGTCCTCGAGCATGTCGTCGACAAGGGAGGCAAGGTTGCCCGTTGGTGGTGTCATGGCGCGAGGTACTCCTTCACTGACGCCAGTTCCCGGAGTTTCAGCAGCGCACGGCGCTGGAGCTGCTTCACGGAGCCGGGGCTCTTGTCCATGGCCTCCGCCGCCTGTTCCACGGTCAGGCCTCCCACCAGGCGCAGCGATAGTACTTCGCGCTGGTCTTGGGGCAGCCCGGACAGGAGCCCCAGGACCTCGCCGGGCGAGATGTTTCGCAGGGCTTCCTTTTCGGCGGAGGTGTCTTCGCGCTGGTCCAGCTCGGGCTCAAACGGCAGCTTTACGGGATGACGGCTCTGCCGCCGGTGATCGTCAACCATGCGGGCGTGGGCAACACTGAAGATGAAGGTCCGCAGTCCCGTTTCCCCTCCCCGCACGGTGTGGAGGCGGGGCAGGACGGAAAGGAACACTTCCTGCATGGCCGCCTCCGGATCCTCGACTCCACGGGCCGCGAGGTAGCCCAGGACTTGTGATGCGTACGTTTTGTAGACGAGGCTGAAGGCAGCAGGCCCGGGGACGGCGTGGTCCGGGGCCGCATCTGTCTGTGCATCGGTCACTGACGTGGTGCTTTCAATCAAAAGGGCGTCGGCAAGGGAAGCGTCTCATGTGGATCTGGAACGCTCCTCTTACTTTACCCTTCAGTAACCTCCTTGGCCGGTGACCGCCACAGGTCGCCGCCCGCGCGGCGGCGTTGCCAAGAGATCAAAAGGGCCGGCCTGGAACGTGATGGGGGACAGGTTCCAGACCGGCACTTCACAGGGGTAATCGCTGCGGACCCCGGAAGGGTTACGCCCTTGCGAAAGTTTTTTTGATTTCTTTTTTCGCGGGTCCTCAGCGTGCAGCTGCAGTGGTCCACCGCGGCGGCATGGCCTGCCTGCGCGGTGTCTTAGCCAGAGCGTACGCGTGCAGCCTCACCGGCAGCCGCTGGTCATCGCACGCGGGAACGACGACGGCGGGCAGTTCGCCGGGAGCGGCGTCGGCGGCCGCAGCGGGCGGCCGGGAGACTGCCCCGGCCGGGCTGAGATCGGTCACCAGGCCTGTCCCGGCACATTCACGCACGGCCGCGATACCGGCAGCTACCGCCGCCTTGTCCTGGAAGCCTTGCGAGACGGCCATGACCGACCCGTCAGGTCCCAGCAGCCGAAACCTGTAAAGCAGCTCCGGATCAAGAAAGACTTCAAAGTTCCCTGCCACGGCGTGTCCTTCCGGTCTGGTGATTTCGACCGGCGCCGGCTCTCCGCGGGGTGCATCCCTGCACCGCCAAACTCATGGGGGAACCGTCCGCTGATCAGTTCAAATGGTGTTAATGAGTCTGGCTGCGGCGCCTGCAGGGCTACAAGACCCATCGCGTTAAGCCTGTGTAAATTACTGCCCACGCCGCCAAACACCAGCGGCGGCCCACCTGCAACAGGTGGGCCGCCGCCGTCGTCTACGGTGTTCCGAAGGGCCGTGTCAGTCGTTGATGAGGTCGTTCACCACGATGGTCTGGTCGCGGTCCGGACCAACACCAATCGCGGAGAACCGGGTTCCGGAGAGCTTCTCGAGCGCGAGCACGTAGTTCCTGGCGTTTTCCGGGAGGTCCGCGAGGGTGCGGGCGCCGGTGATGTCCTCGGTCCAGCCATCGAAGTACTCGAAGATGGGCTTGGCGTGGTGGAACTCCGTCTGCGTCATGGGCATCTCGTCGTGGCGGACTCCGTCCACGTCGTACGCCACGCACACGGGGATCTGCTCGATGCCGGTGAGTACGTCCAGCTTGGTCACAAAGTAGTCGGTGAAGCCGTTCACGCGGGACGCGTGGCGGGCCAGGACGGCGTCGTACCAGCCGCAGCGGCGCGGGCGCCCGGTGTTGACGCCGAACTCACCGCCGGTCTTCTGCAGGTACATGCCCATCTCGTCAAAGAGTTCCGTGGGGAACGGGCCGGCACCGACGCGCGTGGTGTAGGCCTTGATGATGCCGATCGAGCGGGAAATCCGGGTGGGACCGATGCCGGAGCCCACCGACGCGCCGCCGGCCGTTGGGTTGGAGGACGTCACGAACGGGTAGGTTCCGTGGTCAACGTCCAGGAACGTGGCCTGGCCGCCTTCCATCAGGACTACCTTGCCCTCATCCAGGGCGGTATTGAGGACCAGCGTGCTGTCGATGACCAACGGGCGGAGGCGGTCGGCAAAGGACAGGAAGTACTCAACGATCTCGTCCACCACAACGCCGCGGCGGTTGTAGACCTTGACCAGGAGCTCGTTCTTCTGGCGCAGCGAGCCTTCCACCTTCTGGCGGAGGATGGATTCGTCAAAGACGTCCTGCACCCGGATGCCCAGCCTGGCCACCTTGTCCATGTAGGCGGGGCCAATGCCGCGTCCCGTGGTTCCGATCGCGCGGCTGCCGAGGAAGCGTTCGGTCACCTTGTCCAGCACCTGGTGGTACGGGGCCACCAGGTGGGCGTTGGCGGATACGCGAAGCCGTGAGGTATCCGCGCCGCGGGCCTGGAGTCCTTCGATCTCCTGGAAAAGGGCCTCAAGGTTCACCACGCAGCCGTTGCCGATGATGGGGACCGCGTTGGGGCTGAGAATGCCTGCGGGCAGCAGTTTGAGTTCGTACTTTTCACCGCCTACGACGACGGTGTGCCCGGCGTTGTTGCCGCCGTTGGGCTTGACGACGTAGTCAACACGGCCGCCCAGAAGGTCGGTGGCCTTGCCTTTTCCTTCGTCGCCCCACTGGGCTCCTACGATCACAATTGCTGGCATGGGATCCTCCCCCATTCGTTCGGGCTGCCCGGGTCCGGCCGCGGGGAGCGGACCTGCGCAGCACCGTTCATGAGAATGCCCCGAACAGACCGGCCTTCGCCGGACCGCAGGGCGGCGCAGCGACGCAAGAGTTCCGGGGCTCTTACCACCCAAGTTTAGCGGATCAGGCACTTTGTCCACTCGATTGGCCCGCCGCGGTCCTGCAGGGGATCGCGGCGGGCCCGGGCCGGCTGCACCTTGCTTGTGGTTAGCTGGCCGTTGCCGCCGTAGTTGGGGTCTTAGTTGATGCATGGAGTGGGTCCAGCCGCCATGTCCCCCATCGCAGGGTGCGACAAAATCCAAGCAAGAATGTGGACTGCCATCAATTAATGCCAGTTTGTATTTAATGCCTGAAAGAATCTCTTCAAACAATGCCAATAACGGCTGGTAAATCTAAAAGGTTCCCGAACGGAAGAGAAAAATTACGACGACCGGTAATTTACCGGCCCGACAGTAGAAGTGTGCCGAGCCACATTGTGAAACCGATTTGCCCTGCTGCGAGCCGGTGGAATTTGGTAGGAGTGGACCATCCGGAGCGGCTGAGAGACCTGGCTCAGCGACGCCGCAGCAACCCGCGCAGGCAGGCCGTGTGCCTGTCCCGAAGGTGCTACTGCCAGTACCGATGGAAAGGAAAACTCCAGCATGCCCCTGAACTCCGACCACATCCGGGCTACCCACGCCGGCTCGTTGCCCCGCACGCCCGAGCTGATCGCAGCCAACGAGGCGAAGGAAGCGGACGGGATCACCCCCGAGTTCCTGGACCTGCTGGAGGCCTCCGTGGTGGACGTCGTCCAGCGCCAGAAGGACCTCGGCATCGACGTCCCCAACGACGGCGAGTACGGGCACACGATGTCCAGCTCGGTGGACTACGGGGCCTGGTGGAACTACTCCTTCGCCCGGCTCGGCGGCCTGGAGCCAACCAACGTGGACCGTGGGCAGAGGCCGGGGTCCGGCGTTCCTCGCCCGGAAACGTCGTGCTGACGTCCTTCCCCGACCGGCGGGACCGGCAGGCGTTCAACGAGGCGTACAACGATCCATCGTCCGGGATCCTGGCGCACCGGAAGAGTGTGTCCCAGCCGAAGATCGCCGGGCCCCTCACCTACACCGGCCATGACCTGGTGGCCTCGGACATCAAGAACCTGAAGACCGGGCTCGAGGCGGCAGGGCTCAAAGACGGATTCGTCGCGTCCCTGTCCCCCGGTTCCTGTGCCCGCGTAGCCAACGAGTTCTACAAGACTGACGAGGAACTCCTCTACGCCTGCGCCGATGCCATGCGCGAGGAATACCAAGCCATCATCGACGCCGGACTGACGGTCCAGCTCGACGATCCGTCCTTGGCCGAAAGCTGGGACCAGATCAATCCGGAGCCGTCCCTCGAGGACTACCTGAAGTTCATCCAGCTGCGCGTGGAGGCCACCAACTGGGCCTTGCGGGACCTTCCGCGGGAACAGATCCGGCTCCATGTTTGCTGGGGCTCCTGGCACGGTCCGCACACCACAGACATCCCGTTCGCGGACATCATCGGCTCCGTCCTGCAGGTCAACGCCGGCGCCTACTCCTTCGAGGCGGCCAATGTCCGGCACGAACACGAATGGCGGGTTTGGGAGGACACCAAGCTCCCCGAGGGCAAGGTCATCATCCCGGGCGTCGTGTCGCACGCCACCAACGTCGTGGAGCACCCGGACCTCGTCGCGGACCGGATTGTCCGGTTCGCCGAATTGGTGGGACGCGAGAACGTCATCGCATCCACGGACTGCGGCTTGGGCGGCCGGGTCCACCCGCAGATCGCGTTCGCCAAACTTGAGGCGCTGGGCGAGGGTGCCCGCCGGGCCACCAAGCGCCTCTGGTAGCAGTCCGCCCGGTCCGGGAAATGACCGCCGGTCCCGTGCGCCAGGAATGAGGTGCACCGGACCGGCGTTTCGTTTCCCCGGGCTTGGTAAACTGGCAGAGGCCGACCCGGAATCGGCCCACCCCAACTAACCACCGTTGATCATTTGCGCCGCCGTGCGCCCATTTTCAGTGGTGGACGCAACATCAATCCCCGCAGGAGAACCAGCCCTTCATGACCGCACTGGCCCCCGAAACATTCCACGAACAGCTCATGAGCCGCCGCTACGAACCCAGCGTTTCCGCTGTCAACGAGCTGTGTGATTCCCTGCAGGAGGCGAAGCCCGGAACCGTGGTGCCCTATGTGGACCCCATGCACGATGTCGAGGAATGCCGCATCATCAGCCTGTTCTCCAACATTGGCGAGATGGACCAGTCCGGTTTCATCACCGCCGGCGACCAGGACGCCGCGACCCGCATGCTGGGCATCCAGTGGAAGCTGGGCCTCCGCCCGGAATTCGTGATGCCTTGGAACGTCCACCCGTGGCACGTCCCCGGTGAGGCCAACGGAAAATTCACCCCGGACCAGGTGCAGGCCGGCCTGAAGCCGCTGCTGAAGTTCCTGGCCCTCGTCCCGCGAGCCTCGGTGATCGTGGCGCACGGCACGGAGGCGAACCGCCTGGCCAACCTGCTGCTGAAAACCGAAGTCCCGCTGCTGTGGCGCCGAGGCCTGAAGACCTACAAGGTCCGTTCCCTGAGCGGACGCGCCTTCGCTGGTTCCCCGGCCCGCCAGGAAGAGTTCCTCGAGGACATGCGCACGGCTTACGCTGACGCCATGGCACGCACGGGCATCGCCAACAACGGGTAACCGGGCACCGGCTGCACCCGTCAAACCAGGTTTCGACGGGCGCAACCACCGGCCCCGCAACCGACGACGGCGGGTGGCCACTTGAGTTCTAGCGGTCGTTGCAACACCCATTAATTTTGGGAGTTGCAACGACCGTGCCGCATTTAAGCGATCCTTCGTCTAAGTCAAGGAAGTATGCGAGGGCGACAGCTGAGCAGATGGAGCAGTTCTTCCGGGCGTTTGAGCGGCTTGGAAATGCGACCGACGCTGCGGCTGAGGTCGGACTGAACCGGAATACCTGTTATCGGTGGATACAGAAGGCTGGCTTGGCCCGGAAGCGTTCAGAAATGCCTACCCGGGAGGATTTCTTCCGGCTTCGTCATGCAGGTTTCTCGCGCCGAGAGGCGGCCAGGACGCTGGGCATTCACCGTACAACTGCCGACGAGTGGGACACGGGTGTCCGCAGGACTCGGAACGGCAGAATTTACCCTGGCGGCAGGACGGTGGACTACAACAATGGGGTGACCACCATGACCCGGCCCGGCGGGACGGCCGGAACCAAACCGGTCCCGGTATCTGCCCTGGAGAAGCGCCTTGACCCGCGATACCTCAACGTCCATGAGCGGGAGCTGATCCGGGACCTGCAGACCGCGGGATCATCGATTAGGGCGATAGCCCATACCCTGGGGCGGTCGCCCTCAACGGTCAGCAGGGAACTGGCCCGGAATACGGATCCCCGGATGGGCTACCTGCCCCACGGTGCACATCGCAAAGCCGCTGCCCGGCGAGCCCGGCCCAAGACGGCTAAACTCGCCGCTGAGTCCTCGCTGCGTGAGTATGTGAAGGACAAGCTGCTCCTACGCTGGTCTCCGGAACAGATCAGCCACACGCTGGTCGAAGAGTTCCCCGACAACCCGGAGATGCGCGTGAGCCCAGAGACGATTTACCAAGCCCTGTACATCCAGGCCAGAGGCGGACTGAAACGCGAGATCCAGGCAGCCCTGCGCAGCGGCCGGGCCCGCCGCAAACCTCACCGAACCGGGGAACAACGCACTCCCCGGTTCGTGGACCCCATGACTATGATTTCCGATCGGCCGCCCGAAATCGAGGACCGCGCCGTCCCCGGCCATTGGGAAGGTGATCTCATCACCGGCGCCCACAACCAGTCCGCGATAGGGACCCTGGTCGAACGCACCACCCGCTACGTCATGCTCGTCCACCTTCAGGACGACCACACCGCAGAAACCGTCCGTGACGGCCTCATCAAGACCATGTCCACCCTGCCGGCACACCTGCGTGGTTCCCTGACCTGGGACCAGGGAGCGGAAATGGCAGCCCACAAATGCTTCACCCTGGCCACCGACATGCAGGTCTACTTCTGCGACCCCGCAAGTCCCTGGCAGCGCGGCTCGAACGAGAACACCAATGGGCTGCTGCGACAGTACTTCCCCAAAGGAACCGATCTGTCCGTCTACGGACCCGAAGACCTCGAACACGTCGCCCAGGAACTCAACGGCCGCCCACGCAAAACGCTCGGCTGGAAGACTCCAGCCGAGCGTTTACGTGATTTACTACTAACCACCTAACCAAGAGGTGTTGCAACGACCCCTAGAAACCGCCCCACCTTCCAAAGGTGGCCACCCGCCGTCGTCATTTAAGCGCCGCGGCCTGGTTCATCCGCCCACGCTGTTAGCTCGCCTCGATGGCTGCCTTCGCCGTGGGGTCAGAGTCGTTGAGGAACTTTTCGATCCGCTCCGGCTCGTCAGCTTCGCCGATGGCCGATGAGGCCCGGCCCAGCGAGTAGAGCGCACGCAGGAACCCGCGGTTTGGCTCGTGCTCCCACGGGATGGGCCCCACGCCGCGCCAGCCGTTGCGGCGCAACGCGTCCAGTCCGCGGTGATAGCCCACCCGGGCGTAAGCGTAGGAGTCGATGGTACGGCCCTCGCTCCACGCTTCCTCAGCCAGGATGGCCCACAGCAGCGAGGACGTGGGGTGCTTTTCCACCAGGTCCAGGGCCTCGTGGCCGGCTTCCAGCTGCCCGTTGACCTCAGTCTCGGCAGGCAGGAGCGTGGGCTCCGGCCCCATCAGGTTCTTGCGGAACTCATCCGACATTTAGAAGGTCTTTCCGGCCGAACCGAGCTGCTTGGTGGCTTCCACGACGCGGGCGGCCAGGCCGGCTTCGGCGGAGGCGCCCCAGACGCGGGGATCGTAGGTCTTCTTGTTGCCCACTTCGCCGTCGACCTTCAGGACGCCGTCGTAGTTCTTGAACATGTGGTCCGCCACCGGACGGGTGTAGGCGTACTGGGTGTCGGTGTCGATGTTCATCTTGATCACGCCGTAGGAGACGGCGTCGGCGATTTCCTGGTCCGAGGATCCGGAGCCGCCGTGGAACACGAGGTCGAACGGGTTGTCCTTGCCGATCTTGGCGCCAACCTGCGCCTGGATGTCCTTGAGGATCTCCGGGCGCAGCTTGACGCCGCCGGGCTTGTAGACGCCGTGGACGTTGCCGAAGGTCAGGGCCGTGATGTAGCGGCCGTTCTCGCCGGCGCCCAGGGCGTCGATGGTGGCCAGGGCGTCTTCCACCGTGGTGTAGAGCTTGTCATTGATGGCGTTCTCGACGCCGTCTTCCTCGCCGCCGACGGTGCCGATCTCCACCTCGAGGATCATCTTGGCGGCAACGGTGCGGGCCAGCAGGTCGCGGGCGATCTTCAGGTTCTCCTGCAGGGTTTCGGCGGAGCCGTCCCACATGTGGGAGTTGAACAGCGGGTTGCGGCCGGCTTTGACCTCTGCTTCCGAGGCTGCCAGCAGGGGCAGGACGAAGCCGTCCAGCTTGTCCTTGGGGCAGTGGTCCGTGTGCAGGGCGATGTTGACGCCGTAGTTCTTGGCTACTTCGCGGGCGAAGGCCGCGAAGCCCAGGGAACCGGCAACCATGTCCTTGGTGGAGGCGCCGGACCAGTAGGCAGCACCGCCGGTGGAAACCTGCACGATGCCGTCGGACTCGGCCTCGGCGAAGCCACGGAGCGCGGCGTTCAGCGTCTGCGAGGACGTGACGTTGACGGCGGGGAAGGCGAATCCGCCGGCCTTCGCGCGGTCGATCATCTCGGCGTAGATCTCTGGGGTTGCAATGGGCATGCTGGCTCCTCTGCTGAGTTTCGTCTGTGGGTGGATGACCCTCAAGTAGACCGCTTACGGCTTGGCACCATCCTAGCCATTCCCTGGCAGGCAGGGTGTTTCGGGTCACCGGTCGGTAATACTCAGACGTGCTGGCCGAAGACGTGGCGGCGGACCCAGGCGTGCATGGCGATGGCGGCTGCGGACGCGGCATTGATGGACCGGGTGGAGCCAAACTGCTCGATGGACAAGGTGGCAACGGCGGCCTGGTGGACCTCCGGCGTTAGCCCCGGACCTTCCTGGCCAAAGACCAGCACGCAGTCCCGCGGGAGTTCGTAGGTTTCCAGGGGGACAGAGTCGGGGAAGATGTCGATCCCGATGATCGCCAGCCCCTCCCCCTGCGCCCACTGGACGAAGTCCTCCACAGTCGCGTGGTGGCGCACGTGCTGGTAGCGGTCGGTGACCATGGCGCCGCGCCGGTTCCACCGCCGTCGGCCGATGATGTGGACCTCTTTGGCGAGGAAGGCGTTGGCCGTGCGCACCACCGTGCCGATGTTCAGGTCGTGCTGCCAGTTTTCGATGGCCACGTGGAAGTTGTGCCGCCGGGAGTCCAGCTCGGCGACAATCGCCTCGTGTTTCCAGTAACGGTACTTGTCCAGGACGTTGCGCCGGTCCCCGTCCGCCAGGAGGTCCGGATCCCAGTGGTCGCCTGCCGGCAATTCACCCTCCCAGGGCCCGACGCCGACCTCCGCCTTGGCGGGTCCGGCATCCCCGGGCTCGTGGTTGGGTTCGTCTGTCATCCCGGGCGTTTGGTTCACCCTTCAACACTAGACTGGACCACTGGAGCATTCATCACCGGTGGAGGTAGACGTGGCAGAAGAAGTCCAGGCAGCAGGAAACCCCGCGGTTTACCGCAACGGCCAGGAAATTGAATGCTGGCTGACGGACATGGACGGCGTCCTGGTCCACGAGAACCAGCCTATTCCAGGCGCTGCCGAGCTGATCCAGCGCTGGGTGGATACATCCAAACGGTTCCTGGTGCTGACCAACAACTCGATCTTCACCCCGCGCGACCTCGCCGCCCGCCTGCGCTCCTCCGGCTTGGAGATCCCGGAGGAAAACATCTGGACCTCGGCGCTGGCCACGGCACAGTTCCTGAAGGACCAGGTGCGCGGCTCGGAATCCGGAAACCGCGCCTACACTATCGGCGAGGCAGGGCTGACGACGGCGCTGCACGAGGCGGGCTTCATCCTCACCGACCAGAATCCGGACTTCGTGGTGCTGGGCGAGACGCGCACCTACAGTTTTGAGGCGATAACCACCGCCATCCGCCTGATCCTGGCCGGCGCCCGGTTCATTGCCACCAACCCGGATGCCACCGGCCCTTCCAAGGACGGCCCCATGCCCGCCACCGGTGCCATTGCCGCCCTGATCACCAAGGCCACCGGCCGCGAGCCCTACATTGTGGGCAAGCCAAACCCGATGATGTTCCGGTCCGCGATGAACCAGATCGACGCCCACTCCGAAACCACCGCCATGATCGGGGACCGGATGGACACGGACATCATCGCCGGCATGGAGGCAGGCCTGCACACCGTCCTGGTCCTCAGCGGCATCACGCACAAGGACGACATCGCCGCCTACCCGTTCCGGCCCAACCAGGTGCTGAACTCGGTGGCAGACCTGAAGAACCAGATCTAGAAGATACTCACCCGGGAGCCGCCCCGGGGCAACGGGAAGTACTCATCCAGCAGCTCCGTCAGGAGGGGCCGGTAGATCTGCGGATTCCACCCGGGGCTGGCGTGGGCCGGCGCCGCTCCGATGGTTTGCAGGCCGCTGGAGACCATGTTGTCCTTGAACGCCACCGCCCACGTCTCCGAGGCCGTTTCGTAGTCAACGGTCTGGTCCTTGGGGTTGCCGAGATAGGCCATCTTCGCGGTTCCCAGCTGCCCCGCGAACTGGCCGCCCTCGAAGTGGTAAATGTACGCAGACTCGGTTTGGATCAGCACGCTGGACGGGGCGATCGGCGAAAGTTGCTCAAGCGTCTGGTCCAGGATCTGGCGCCAGCTCCGTTCGTCCTTGTGGATGATCCGCTCCCCCAGCTCGTAGCCTCCGCGGAGGGTGGACGGGAACCTGAAGCCGCGCTCGTACAGGAACACCACGCCGTCGAACCAGCTCTGGTCCAGGACGTCATGCGCACTGTAGGGGCTTGAGTCCAGCACGATGAACTGCACTTGGATGCCTGCCACAGCAAGGAGCCGGGCGGCCACTTGGGTGGCCAGCATGCCGCCGAAGCTGTGGCCGTAGAAGAACAGCTTGGTGATCTTCTCTACCGCGGCGTACTCGGAGATCGCACTGACCACCTCGGTGACGTCGAGCCCCAGGTTGGAATAGCCGACGGCGGCGAGCCGGGCACGCTTGTTCAGCGACCCGCGGAGGGTGTTGAGGATCCACTGGGCCTCTTCCCAGCTGGTTTTGTACCCGGGAAACAGGAACCAGCAGGCGTCCGGGTAGTAGGCGTCGGCGAAATCATCCGCAACAGGCAGGATTTTTGTGGTTTGGCGCTGCGACTGCACTTCACGGGTCAGCAGCATGTCGGCAGCGAGCAATCCGGACGCCCCGGCACCGGCGAGGAACGTCCGGCGGGAAAAGCGCTTGAGGGCAGCAGCCTCCGCCAGCAGCCGGGCCTGGGGGACCCCGCGCCGGTTCTGCGGACCTGTCTCCCCCTCATACGGCACACCCCTACCGTAAGCACACCTGAAGTAAACGCCGCAAGGAGCGGTACGTAACCATTCCGTGACGCGGCGGTCAGCTTGCCGCCTGGCCCTCCGTGGCCGGGAACGGAGCCTGGGGCTTCTGCTGCCGGCGGATGATTTCCAGGCCGATGTCGTTGTAGCGCCCCAGCAGGTCCGCGCCGTCGAACGCCTGCGGATTGTCCAGCAGGGCGAAGACGGAATCGCTGGCATTGAGCAGTTCTTCGTCCGAATACTCGGCCAGCGCGCGGCCGTACAGAACTTCGAAGAAAATTACCGGCAACTGCGGGAGTCCCTCGGCAAAATCACCGGCACCGGTAAACAGCTCGGTGACGTCGTCATCCATGAGGAGCGGTTGGGTGGTCGAAGAGCCGTCCGTGTTCCGGTCGTAACTGGCGGATACAAGCTGGAGGGACACCCCGGCAGAGGGAAGTCCCGGCAGGGTGTTGGTGTCCATGGCGTTCAGGTCGCTGCGCAACCCGGCGAGCGCCGATGATTCAATGAGTGCAGCCTGGGAAAGATCAACGCAGATGCGGCAGCGCAGGCCCATCCGCCGGACCCGCCGAATAATGTGGACGAGTTCCGTACGGGTGTCATGGCGAAGGGTTCCCCGGACTTCAATCCGGACGATGTCGGCAGAGACATCGAGGTCAACAAGTGCGTCAAGCGCGCGGTCCATAGGTACTCCAAAAGAGGTTCTATGGCCGACGGCTCAACCTCCGCAAGCGTAACCTCCAGCAGGAGCCCCGCACAAGCTGTCCCTCAGGCGCTCTGGTCCGGCCTGATGCTGCCCGGCTCCTGGTAGTGGGTGTGCGCGCCCGCCCCGCCGACGGAATCCACCAGGGACCTGGCGATGTCCCGCAGCTTGGTGTTGCTGTTGCTGGACGCCTCCGTGAGGATTTCGACGGCGGCCGCCTGGCTGCAGCGGTTTTGCGCCATGACAATGCCGATGGCGATGTCGATGATGGTCCGCGATTCGAGCGTGGCGCGGAGGTTGGTGGCGCTGTCCGCGTGCAGCGAGAACCTGACCGCGAGGCGCATTGCCTGCGAAATTTCCCTGGTGAAGTCCCGCGCCCTGGCCGCAGCACGGCCATCGAACTTGTGCGGCACATCGGAGTACAGGTTCAGGGCAGCCTTGGCCTCTCCCTGCAGGTTGAAGGGCAGTGAAAGCACTGAGCGCAGCCCGTGGGACGCAACAGCAGTGGCGTAGTCCGGGCCCCACCGGTCTTCCTGGAACAGGTCCGGAACGTAGACTTCACGTTCTTCCTTGGCCGCTGTGAGGCACGGCCCCTGGGACAGGGAGTACTGGATTTCATCCACTTCCCGGGCCGACTGGCTGCTCCAGCCGATGGTGGCTGCTTTTCGGTCACGGAGCAGCGTGATGCCGCACAGGGCGTCGTCGCCGTCGCCTGCCATCTGGTGCGCGGAAAACCGCGCCAGTTCGTTGAGGAAGTCCTCAAAATCGGCGCTTTCCAGGATCAGGTTCTGGACCTGGTCGGTAGCGCTCAGGGGCTGGATTGGGGGGAGCAAGGGCATGGTCTCCGAGGACTCTAGTCGTTTAAGGCAAATCATAAGTCAGCCCGGACGGGCCGTCCAAGTGCCAAAAGACACTGCTCTGCGGTTAGCACGCCCAGGCCCCCCGCGCCTGCGCCGTCCGGCTAAGCGAGGCCCAGCTCGTCCTTGCCGAACGCAAACAGGTAGGGAACGCCCGTTTCGGCCTCGATCTTTTCCTTGGCGCCGGTGTCCCGGTCAACGATGACAGCCACGGCCACCACGTTCCCCCCGGCCTTCCGGACGCCTTCCACTGCCGTCAGCGCAGATCCTCCGGTGGTGGACGTATCCTCCAGGACCAGTACCTTGCGTCCTTCGACGGACGGGCCTTCCACTTGGCGGCCCATGCCGTAGGACTTCTGGGCTTTGCGGACCACGAAAGCGTCAATGGGCCGGCCTGCGTCCACCGCGGCGTGCATCACCGCCGTACCGACGGGATCTGCGCCCATGGTGAGGCCCCCTGCGCACTCAAAATCGATCCCGGCGTCGTCCGCCAAGGCCAACATCACCTGGCCCACCAGCTTGGAAGCTTCGTGGTGCAGGGTGATCCTGCGCAGGTCGATGTAGTAGTCGGCCTCGGCCCCGCTGGAAAGGATCACCTTGCCGCGGACAACGGCGAGCTCCTTGATCAGTTCGAGCAGTCGGGCGCGGGCAGCTGCAGCGTCGGGCGCAGTGTGAGTGGGCGAAGTCATGGGCTCCAGTTTAGTGGGTGAGCGGGCGGGCAAAGCCTGGCGCGTGCTCCGGACGTGGGCCGAAAGCGATGAGCCGGGGCAGGAGCCGCCTCATCAGGGGATTGTGACGAATAACGAACACCAGCACCCGGCGGAGCCTGGACGTGTCTGCAGCGGCGCTCCCGGCGTCAGTGGCGGGAAACTTCCCGGCGAACAACGGAACAAACAGGGCCCGGTGCATGATCCGCTGCACCGTTTGCACCACCACGGTGGGCATCCAGCGGCGGTGCTGGACCGCAGCAAGGGTGGCGGTGCGCACCTGTCCGCGGCGCAGGTCCGGCGCGAGCCGCTTCGCCGCGGCCACGGCGTCCTGGATGGCGAGGTTGATGCCCACGCCGTCGGCAGGGGACATGGCGTGCGCGGCGTCCCCGATGCACAGGAAACCGTCGGCATACCACCGGTGCAGCCGGTTCAGCCTGACATCCAGCCAGTGCAGGTCCTCCACGCTGCTGATCGAGCCGACGCTGTCCGCCAGGTCGGGGCGGAGCGTGGCCACACGCCGGCGGAACCGTTCCACACCCTCAGCCCGGATCCTGGCGTCCGCCCCTTTCGGGGCGAGATAGCCCATCTGGTAGTAGTCGCTGCGGTTCAGGGCGATCATCGCTTCCCGGTCACCGAACGCCGGGACCACCCCTGCCACCCCGGCACCTCCGGAGGCACGGCGCGGAAGTTTGAACCACCACACATCAAACGGCACCGGATACTCCTTCGGGGACAGCCCCGCGGCCCGGCGCAACACCGAATGCCGGCCGTCTGCCGCCACCACCACATCGGCTTGAATCACCTGCTCCCCGCCGGCTGCGGCACCACCGGCGGAGCGGAAGCGCACCCCGGTGACGCGGCCGTCGTCGTCGAACACCAAGCCCGTGGCTTCGCTTTCCATCAGCAGCGTGAACGTCGGTTCCGCCTTGGCGGCAAAGGCAAGGAAATCCAGGAAGTCCCACTGCGGCATCATGGCCACGTAGTTGTACGGGGGTTTCAGGGAGTCGAAGTCAGCCAGGGTAACCAGGCCGGCGCCCGGCACCGGGAATGCCACATTCTGCAGGCGGCTCTGCGGCAGGGCGCGGAATCCGGGGCCCAAACCCAGCTCGTCCATCAGCCGAATCGTGGAAGCATGCACCGTGTCGCCGCGGAAATCCCGCAGGAAATCGCCGTGTTTCTCCAGGACGGCCACGTCCACCCCGGCCCTGGCCAGGAGGAGGCCGAGCATCATCCCCGCCGGGCCGCCGCCCACCACCACACACCCCGTACGCTCCATGGAGTTACGCTACGCCGGGTGCCGCGCGCCTGGAACAGTTGAGGGTTGTTGACAGCGCTGGCTAGGCTGGACCACATGCGCGAACTCCAGGCCAAGATCATTGATGAAATGGGCGTTCTGCCCCGGATCGACCCCGCAGGGGAGGTGCGCAAGCGCGTCACTTTCCTCAAGGAATACCTCAAGGCAACGCATACCAAAGGCTTCGTCCTGGGCATTTCCGGCGGCCTGGATTCATCCTTGGCCGGGCGCCTTGCGCAGCTGGCGGTGGAGGAACTCCAGGCCGAGGGTGTGGAAGCGAACTTCGTGGCCGTGCGCCTGCCCTACGGCGTGCAGCATGATGAGGAGGACGCGCAGGCAGCCCTGGACTTCATCAAGGCCAAGACCGAGTGGACCTTCAATATCTCCGCTGCGGTGGACGGCTTTGAGGACGAGTTCGAAAAGACGGTGGGCTCTGAGATTTCCGACTTCCACAAGGGCAACACCAAGGCACGCACCCGCATGATCGCCCAGTACGCCTTGGCAGGGGAATTCAACTACCTGGTGATCGGCACCGACCACGGCGCCGAATCCGTGACCGGATTCTTCACCAAGTACGGCGACGGCGGCGCGGACATTCTTCCCCTGTTCGGCCTCAATAAGCGGCAGAACAGGGCCCTCCTGGCCGAGCTCGGAGCACCGGCCCGCATCTGGGAGAAAGTGCCTACCGCCGACCTGCTCGATGACCGGCCGGGCCGCACGGACGAAGACGAACTCGGTATCAGCTACGACCAGATCGACGACTACCTCGAGGGCCGCGACGTTCCCGAAGCTGTAGCCGAATCGATCGAACAGAGGTTCCTCCGCACCCGGCACAAGCGCACGGTGCCGGTGACCATCTTTGACACCTGGTGGAAAGACCAGGTCCCGGCGGAGAGCCGCACCGGGCTGTAGGCAGGAACTCCCAACTTTTGGGGTACGACGGCGGGTGTCACCGAACAGGTGGACCCGCCGTCGTCGTACCCCGGCGCAGCCGTGGCAGCTCAGCGTGCACGGCGCCCGCCGTCCGCACCCCCGCCCAGCTGTTGCGTAATCCTGTGCGCCTCTGCCATCAGCAGGCCGCCCAGTTCGTCCTGCCGTTCCGGCTTGAAGCGCGGTTCGATCCCGGTCAATGACAAGGCCCAGGCCGGCTTCCCGGAACGGTCGAACACCGCAGCGCCCATCCCCCAGCTTCCCTCGAGGACCAAGCCGGGGTTCACCGAGAAACCGGCCAGCCGCGTGCGGGCAAGGTTCTCCCGGACCAGCGCCGCTGTGTGGTTCGCCGCAAATGCCCCTGCATGGCCAGCCCAGCGGCCCAGCAGTTCTTCCTGCTCGCTTTCCGGCAGGAAGGCCAGGATGGCAGTGCCGGCTGATGCGACCCCCAGTGGGAACCGCACGCCCTCATGCAGGACGAAGGAACGCACAGGGAAGCTTCCCTCCTCGCGCAGCAGGCAGACCGTCTCAGCACCGCGGCGGATCGAAAAGAAGGCACTCTCACCGGTGGCCTCGGCCAGCCGCCGGAGGCTGGGCCGCGCGATGTCCTCCAGCGGAAAGCGAGCCGATGCGACCGATCCCATCAGCAGCACCTCGGGGCCAAGGACCCAGTTGCCCGTGACGGAGTCGTGGTCCAGCAGGCCCTCCGCAGCGAGGGAGGTCAGGAGCCGGTGGACCGTGGGACGGGTAAGTCCCGACTCCCGGACCAGGCCCGTCAAGGGCATCCCGTCGGCACTGCGTCCCACCAACCGCAGCAGCCCTGCAATGCGCGCAACCACTTGGGCGCCCTGAACGGGGGCGGCAGCCATAAAAGCTCTCCTTATGTCCACAATATGGATAGTTTCTTTCCTGATGTCCATACTGTACGACAACTAAGTGTGATTCTTGACACCTGTGGCCAGCCGCCCGTAGTCTCCAAACTCAGATCCCAGCCGTCCACTAAGTGGACGCTTTCGTGCTCAACGAGGAGACGCCATGAACAAACTCCAGCCTTCTGCCACCGCAGCCCTGGAAGGCGCGCTGCAGGACGGGATGACCCTCGCCGTCGGCGGCTTTGGCCTGAGCGGCATCCCCGCTGACCTGATCGAAGCCGTGCGCGACTCCGGCGTGAAGGACCTTACCGTCGTCTCGAACAACATGGGGGTGGACGGCAAGGGCCTGGGCGTCCTCATCGAGGCCGGCCAGGTCCGCAAGGTCATCGCCTCCTACGTTGGCGAAAACAAACTCTTCGCGGAGCAGTACCTCGCAGGGAAACTCGAGGTTGAGTTCACCCCGCAGGGCACCCTGGCAGAACGCCTCCGCGCCGCCGGAGCGGGCATCCCCGCGTTCTACACCAAGACGGGCGTGGGCACCTTGGTGGCCGAGGGCAAGCCGCACGAGGAGTTCGACGGCGAAACTTTCGTCCAGGAGCGCGCCATCAAAGCCGATATCGCCCTGGTCCGCGCCCACACCGCGGACACGGACGGCAACCTCACCTACCGCTTCACTGCCCGGAACTTCAACCCGGTAGTGGCCACCGCAGGGGTCCTTACCATCGCCGAGGCCGAGGTCATCGTCACACCTGGCGAACTGGACCCGAACCACATCGTCACCCCCGGTGTCTTTGTCCAGCGGCTGGTTCAGGCCACCGCCCGGGTGAAGGACATCGAGCAGCGGACCGTCCGGCAGCGCACTGCGGCTGCCGGTGCCGAAGCACTGGCAGTTTGAGCGGGGCGTAAAACATGACTGTCACACAGCCCGATGCCCTGGACGTCCGCCAGAAGGGCCTTGCCCGGATGGCGGAGAAGCTGGCCGGATGGACACAGAAATGGTTCCCGGACGCGTACATCTTTGCCCTGGCAGGCGTCCTGCTCGTGGCCGTCGCAGCCTTGGCGGCAGGTGCTTCACCCAAAGCCGTGGTGGATTCCTTCGGAAACGGATTCTGGGACCTCACCGCCTTCACCCTGCAGATGTCAATGGTTGTCCTCACCGGCTATGTCGTCGCTACCTCACCCCCGGTGGCCCGGCTGATCGAGCGCCTGGCCCAGGTTCCCGGCTCCGCGCGGTCCGCCGTCAGCTTTGTCGCCGTCATGTCCATGTCGGTGTCCTTCGTCAACTGGGGCCTGAGCCTGATCTTCGGCGGGCTCCTGGCCCGTGGGGTGGCCCGCCGAGGGGACCTTCGAGTCGATTACCGGGCGCTCGGCGCGGCGGCGTTCATGGGTCTGGGCGCTGTCTGGGCGCTGGGCATGTCCTCCTCCGCGGCCCAGCTCCAGGCAACCAAGGCGTCCATTCCGCCGGCGCTCCTGAAGATCACCGGCGTCCTGGATTTCGGCACCACCATCTTCACCTGGCAGTCGCTGCTGACGCTCGTCATCCTGATGCTGCTCACCACGGTCATCGCCCACTTCTCAGCCCCTACCGGGGCTGCGGTGAAGACGGCGGCCGATCTCGGCGTCGACCTCGACGACCAGCCTGAACCGCCTGCCGAAAAGTCCCGGCCGGGCGAATGGCTTGAATACAGCCGGGTCCTGCCCATCCTGGCCGGGGTACTGACCCTGGGCTGGCTGGTGTCACAGTTGCTGACCCTGCCCATCCTGAGCGTGGTCAGTTCGCTGAACGGATACCTCCTGGTCTTCCTGATGCTGGGGCTGGTGCTGCACGGTACGCCGCGTAAGTTCCTGCAGTCTGTGACCAAGGCCGTGCCTGCAACAGCCGGAATCCTGGTCCAGTTCCCGCTCTATGCCGCAATGGCAGCCATCCTCACCAAGGCGACGGGCGCCGGCGGGCTCTCAGTGTCCGAGCACCTGGCACACTTCTTCACCAGCATCGGCGGCAATGGGGCGTTCGCAGTCATCATCGCGGTCTACACCGCCCTCCTGGGCATGTTGGTGCCCTCCGGCGGCGGCAAGTGGCTGGTGGAGGCGCCTTACGTCATGCAGTCCGCGACGGACGTCAACATGAACCTGGGCTGGACCGTTCAGATCTACAACATGGCCGAGGCACTGCCCAACCTCGTGAACCCGTTCTTCATGCTGCCCCTGCTGGCGGTCCTGGGCCTGCGCGCCCGGGACCTGGTGGGCTTCACGTTCCAGCAGTTCCTGTTCCACCTCCCGGTGGTGCTGCTGTTGGCCTGGCTGCTGGGAATGACGTTCGGATTCGTGCCGCCGGTAATACCCAACTGACCCCAGACACCCGAGTTTTGCGAGAAAGAAAAAGGAGTTTCGCCATGGCATGGTCCAGGGATGAGATGGCCGCGATCGCGGCCGAGGAACTGAATGACGGCGACTACGTGAACCTGGGGATCGGCATCCCCACGCTCGTGGCCAACAACCTGCCCGAGGGCGTGCGGGTGATCCTGCAGAGCGAGAACGGGCTGCTGGGCATGGGGCCGTTCCCGTACGAGGGCGACGAGGACGCGGACCTCATCAACGCCGGCAAGCAGACCGTCACGGTCCTGCCCGGCGGCAGCATCTTCGATTCGGCCACGTCGTTCGGGATGATCCGTGGCGGGCACGTCAAGGTGGCCATCCTGGGCGCCATGCAGGTCTCCGGCAACGGCGACCTTGCCAACTGGACCATCCCGGGCAAGATGGTCAAGGGCATGGGCGGGGCCATGGACCTGGTGGCCGGCACACCCCGGGTTGTGGTCCTGACCGAGCACAACGCCAAGGACGGCACGGCCAAGATCGTGCGCGAATGCACCCTCCCGTTGACCGGGCTCTGCTGCGTGGACCGGATCATCAGCGACCTCGCCGTCTTTGACCTGGTGAAAGACGACGACGGCGGCCGGCAGCTCACGCTGACCCGCCTGGCCCCGGGGGTCACCGAAGAGGAAATCCGCGAAAAAACCGACGCCGGCTTCGAGGTCCGGCTCGAGAATGAGGAAGTGGCAGCATGAGCCTGAAGGAACAGTTCGGCAAGGATGTCCTGATCACCGGCTGGGGACACAGCAGGTTCGGCAAGCTCGCCGACGACACCCTCGAATCCCTGATCGTCCAGGTGGCCACGGACGCCATCAGCACCGCCGGCATTGAGCCGGGCCAGATCGACGAGGTTTACGTGGGCCAGTTCAACTCCGGCATGATGCCGCTGGCCTTCCCGTCCTCGCTGGCCCTGCAGGTCTCACCGGACCTGGCCAACGTCCCGGCCACCCGCGTGGAGAACGCCTGCGCCTCGGGTTCGGCCGCGTTCCAGCAGGGCACCAAGTCGCTGCTCGCCGGCACCGCGAAGACCGTCCTGGTGATCGGCGCAGAGAAGATGACCCACGCCGGGGCGGACGTGGTGGGCGCCGGCCTGCTCGGAGCCGACTACGACATGGCCGGCAAGCCCTCCACCACCGGCTTCACCGGGCTCTTCGCCGAAGTCGCCAGGCACTACGCCAAGCGCTACGACACCGACGGGAACCTCGGTGACGTGCTGGGCACCATCGCCGCCAAGAACCACCGCAACGGCGTGGACAACCCGTACGCCCAGCTCCGCAAGGACCTCGGCGAGGAGTTCTGCCGGACCGTTTCGGACAAGAACCCCATGGTGGCCGACCCGCTGCGCCGCACCGACTGTTCCCCCGTCTCGGACGGTGCCGCCGCCGTCGTGCTGTCCACCTCCCCCACCGGCGGTGCCACCGCCCCGGTCCGGCTGGCCGGCTTCGGACACGCCAACGACTTCTTCCCCGCAGCACGCCGGGACCCCACCGCGTTCGAGGCCACCCGCGTCTCGTGGCAGCGCGCCCTGGCGATGGCCGGCGTCGGACTCGACGACCTGGACCTCGCCGAAGTCCACGACTGCTTCACCATCGCCGAACTGCTCATGTACGAGGCCATGGGACTCACCGAACCCGGCCAAGGCGCCAGGGCCCTCCAGGAAGGCTGGGTGTACAAGGACGGCAAACTCCCGGTCAACGTTTCCGGCGGCCTCAAAGCCAAAGGCCACCCCGTCGGCGCCACCGGCGTCTCCCAGCACGTCATCGCCGCCATGCAACTCACCGGCACCGCGGGCGCCATGCAACTCAACAACCCCCGCCGCGCAGCCGTCCAGAACATGGGCGGCGTAGGCATCGCCAACTACGTCAGCGTGCTGGAAGCCGTCTGAGCTGAGGGGCCGCTGAACCTCCGCGGCTTCCATGCTCGACGGCGGCGCGTCGCACCAAAAGTGCGGCGCGCCGCCGTCGTTATCCGGCAAAGGTGGGGAAACCCGGCGATCCGGCACGCCGACGGGCTAACCCTGGCCGCGGATCACGGCGGCTATCTCTGGATAACCGAGCCGCTCGGCGTTCTGCAGCGCCGTCCGGCCTTCCGGGTCGCGGATTCCGGGGTCTGCGCCCGCATCGAGAAGCAACCGCACCACCTCCTGCTGGCGGGGGCCGCCGTCGTTGAGCAGGATGGCTTCCTGCATGGCCGTCCAGCCCAGATTGTTCACATGGTTGACGGGCACACCCGCCGCGATGAGGATCCTCACCGTGTCCACATGGCCGTGTTCGCTGGCGGGGATCAACGCCGTCCCGCCGTAGCGGTTGATGCTGGTGCCGTCTGCGCCGGCGGCCAGCGTCAGCTGCAGGACGTCGTTGAGTCCCTCAGCGCCGGCGATAAGGTCCTGGTGCTTCCAGGCCTCATGCGTCCAGCCTATTTCGCGGCACCGGCGATGGCCTCCGCGCCGGCCGCCGCGCAGGCTTCGTCCAAGGCGCCGTCAGGGGCCCCGCCCACGCCGATGCCGGCCACGGACACACCATTGACCTTCAGCGGGACCCCGCCCGCGAGGAACAGGGTGCCCGGCAGGTCGGCGATGGACGGCCCGTTGCCATTGACGCGTTTGGCGAGGTCGCTGGTGGGTGCGCCGAAGGCTGCCGCCGTATAGGCCTTTTCCTTGGCAGCCTCAATGGTGTGGGCCGCGGCGTTGTCCCCCCGGAGAACGGCTTGTACCGTGCCGAAGCGGTCAACGACTGCCACAGTGACGAAGGGCAGCTTGTCCGCCTGGCACTTCGCGAGCGCGGCCGTGACGGCCTGGGCCGACGCTCCGGCTGTGATGCGGTTTTGCTGGACCACCGTTTCGGGAACCGGCTGGACATCAACGGCCGGTACGACGGCGGGTGCTTCCGCACCGTTTAGCGGCCCGGTACCGGCATTGGCGGCTACGGTTGCTCCGGCCGTGGCCAGGATGGCTGCGGCTGCTGCGGCGGCGAGGACTTTGGTGGACTTCTTCAAGGTATTTCCTTCGGTCAGGGAGGGATCATGTTGCCGGTTTCCATATTTCCGGGAAGAACCGGCCCTTCCATCGGGCCTTCGCCTGGTCCCGGCTCCGACGAAAGGCCGGCCATATCAGCCAAAAGGCTGAGGCACGGGACAACCGGTGAGCCCTAGCATGGAAGGCAGCACTTCCCGCCACCAGATCCGGATCCAGCATGCCCGCCAGAGCCACCCCCCAGCACACCGGGCCAGCCCAGGCCGCCACCGGTCAGGACGCCGGATCCCGCCGTCCGCTGCTTCCCTATGCCAAAGACCGACTCGGCAGCATCGAGTCCGCGGTCCACCTCGGCTTCGCGGTGCTCCTCGTGGCTTCCGTAGTGCGGTACGTTCTGCGGCACTCCCCGGCCGACAACGTGCTGGTGCTGGGACTCGCCACGGCCGCCAGCCTGTTGTACGCCGTCGTGGCCTTGCTGTCGGCGCGGGACCGGCACAGCGTCACCTGGGTGGTGGGGTTGGTTGGCGTGTGGGCGGTCCTGGTGGTGGCGGCACCAAGCTTCGCGTGGTGTTCCTTTGCCCTCTTCTTCCTCTGCAGGAGTGCCTTGCGGGGTGCTGTCTCCTACATCCTGGCGGCGGCCATCACCGTGGCAACGGCTGCCGGCTTATTCCGGCTCGGCAACGGCACGGACGTGGCCATGCTGCTGGGTCCGCTGGCCGTGGGTACCATGCTGACGCTTATCTATGACCGAATACAGGCCGACGCCGGCGAGCAGCGCCGCCTGAACGCGGAAGTTTCGCTGGCCCAAGGTCAGCTCGCGGCCAGCGAGCGCCGCGCGGGAACCATCGCCGAACGGGAGCGGGTGTCCAGGGAAATACACGACACCGTCACCCAAGGGCTCGCCAGCAGCCTGCTCCTGCTCGAAGCAGCGGGCCGCGGATGGCCCGCTGCGGCCGCGCGGGACCGTCTTCGCCAGGCCACCGACCTGCTCCGCGCGAACCTGGCAGAAACCAGGAGCCTGGTCCACGAACTCGCCTCTCCGGGGTGAGAATCGCTTCCACTGCAGGAGGCACTGCTGGCCACCGCCCGCCAGTATGTTCCCGGGACCACGCTGCTGGTTACTGGTGAGCTACGGCCGGTTTCCCCTGACGTTCGCCACGCCCTGCTGCGCGTAGTGCAAAGCGCGGCGTCGAACATCGTGCTCCACGCTGCGGCGTCGGCGGCCACGGTAACGCTGGGTTTCCTTCCGGATGCCGTGACGTTGGACATTTACGACGACGGCGCGGGCTTTGACCCGGCGGCGACAGCTCCGCCGTCGGCATCCGGTGGGTACGGCCTGCGGGCAATGCGGCAACGGGTGGAGCAACTGGGCGGGAGCTTCTCGGTACAGAGCACCCCGGGCGAGGGGACCATCGTGGCAGCACAACTGCCGTTGGAGGGGGCGTAGATGGCCGGCATTACTGTCCTGCTGGTGGACGACCACCTCGTGGTCAGGAGCGGCTTGCAGGCGTTGCTTGCGACACAGCCCGATATGGACGTTCTAGCAGAGGCATCGTCCGGCGAAGAGGCGTTGCTGATGGTTCGTTCGCATGGCCCGGCGGTAGTGGTGATGGACCTTGCAATGGGCCAGGGCATGGACGGGATAGAAGCCATCAGGCAGATCCGTGACCTCGGCACCGGGCAGGCCGTCCTGGTTTTCACCACGTACGACTCCGACGCCGACATTGTCCGCGCTGTTGATTCCGGGGCTATGGGCTACCTGCTGAAAGATGCTGCACCGGAGGAGATCTTCGCTGCCATCCGGGGCGCGGTGCAGGGCAGGAGCGTGATGAGCCCGCCGGTGGCCTCCAGGCTGTTCCAGCAGCTGCGCAACCCTGATGAGGTCCTGACGCCGCGGGAAGCGGAGCTGCTGAGCCTGCTCACCGAAGGGTTGAGCAACCGCGAGCTGGGCAAGCGGCTGTTCATCTCCGAGGCCACGGTCAAAACCCACCTGGCACACATCTACGCCAAGCTCGGAGTAGACACCCGAGCGGCCGCAATTGCCACCGCCATCCGCCGTGAGGGGATGCGTTGACAGCACATTATTGCCTCTACCCTTGCACCTGAGGCCTGAGCCCCGTACGTTGGGGACTGTGGGGGACTAACTCCCGCGCACCCCGGGACGATTCCGGGGAGAGAATCAGAGTCACATGAAGGAATGCAGCCATGGCAACAGGCACAGTTAAATGGTTCAACGCCGAAAAGGGTTTTGGCTTCATTGCCCCCGATGACGGGTCCGCTGACGTATTCGCCCACTACTCGGCAATCGCCAGCAGCGGCTACCGCTCACTGGACGAAAACCAGAAGGTCGAATTCGATGTGACCCAGGGCCCCAAGGGTCCGCAGGCAGAGAACATCCGCCCGCTCTAAGTCTTCGGCGGCTCCGGCAACAGCCGGGACCCCGTCCGGCGGCCTCTCCAACGAAAGTTGGAGGGGCCGCTGTTTTTTCCGCCCGTGTTTTCCGTGGCACTGTCTATTCGTGGCACTGTTTCTCCGTGGCACTGCCGGTTTGGAATAATTGACCCATGACCGGACAGGACCAGGACAAGGATCCGTGGGTCGAGTTCGACTCGCTCGGACCCGCCGCACCCGACCGCGTCCCGGGACAGCCCGGCGGCGAACCCCACGGCTTCGGTTTCCGCACCGGCGTACGCAGCGCCCGCGTGGCCGTAGGCTTTGCCGTCTACGCCCTGGCCTTGGGCACCATCCTGGCCCTGACCGGCTGCATCGTGTTCATCGCCCGGCAGCAGTGGCTGCTGGTGGGCCTCATGCTGATATTCGAATCCATCTTTGTCTTTGCCTTCACGCGGCTTGTGGCCCAGGCCCGGCACCGGACACCGCGAAACGGTCCGGCCAAGTAAGCGGGCAGGCGCCTTGACCTTGACGCAGCGTCAACCCCTAGGCTCGGGGGCATGGAAGAAATCCGTGGCAACGGTGTGCGGGACTGGCCCATCCAGGAAGTGGCCAGGATGGCCGGCACCACCAGCCGCACGCTCAGGCACTACGACGACATCGGGCTCTTGAAGCCGAGCCGGGTGGGCGGCAACGGCTACCGCTATTACGACGGCGCCGCACTCCTTCAACTGCAACGGATCCTTTTGCTGCGGGAGCTGGGCCTGGGCCTGCCGGCCATCGCCGAGGTCTTCCAGCGCCAAGCCGACCCCGTCGAGGCGCTTTCCCGCCACCTTCAGTGGCTGGGACAGGAGCAGCAACGGCTGGCCCGACAGGCGCAGTCCGTGCGGCAAACCATCGAAACAGTGAAGGCAGGAGGCCAACTGATGGCTGAGAACATGTTTGACGGCTTCGACCACACCCAGTACCGGGACGAGGTCGAGGAACGCTGGGGCAAGGACGCCTACGCCGCGTCCGACGCGTGGTGGCGCGGGATGGACGCCGCAGAAAAGCAGACGTGGAAGGCAGCGGTGGAGGAGCTCGGCGGGGACTGGATCGCCGCCGGGGCTTCAGGGGCGCCGGCGGATGGACCGGAGGCCCAGGATCTGGCACGCAGGCACGTGGCCTGGCTCCAGTCCATTCCCGGAACTCCCGCGGCCGCCGGCGGAGGCATCAAGGCATACGTCACCGGACTCGCGGACATGTATGTCGCCGATCCGCGGTTTGCCGCCAATTACGGGGGCGCGGACGGGGCTGCGTTCGTACGGAGCGCCCTGCGCATTTTTGCGGAGAAGCACCTCTAGGGCACCTGTCAGCGGTTGGCGTTGACCCGTTTGGTCCTCTTGACGCGCCGGACAATGAGCAGGACCACGGCGACCGCGAGCGCCGCGTAGACACCGTAGTTCAGGAAATGTGAGTACTTCTCGATGAGCTGGTACTGGGTGCCCAGCAGGTAACCAAGGCCAATGAGGGCACCGTTCCACAACCCGCTGCCGGCAAGGGTGAAGAGGCTGAATGTAGCCACGGGCATTTCCGCGGCACCGGCCGGGAGCGAGATCAGGCTGCGGATGCCGGGGAGCAGGCGGCCAAAGAAGATCGACGACCTGCCGTGGCGGCGGAACCAGGCCGTGGCCTGTTCAAAGTCCTCCCGGTCCACCAGGGGCAGTTTGGACAGCCACCGGATTGATCGTTCCAGGCCCAATTTCGCGCCGAGCCAATAAAGCAGCAGGGCCCCCAGGTATGCGCCCAGGGTGCTGGTGACGAGGACGAGGAGGAGGTTGAGGGAACCTTGCTTGGCAAGGTAGCCGGCCAGGGGAAGGATCACCTCGCTGGGAATGGGCGGCACCACCGTCTCCGCCAGCGTGAAGCCACCCACGCCCCACTCCCCCAAGGTGTCGATAGCCCTCGCCGCGAAGCCCACAATGCCCGTGAGTCCGTCGGTGGGGCTCGCTGCACCGGTCATGGTTGTCCACATAAGCCTGTCCCCGTTCGCTGCCATGGCATGGCCGTCTGTTGCCCGTCATGTCCACAATACGGGCCGCGGCATTCGGGGGCCGCCCCGCGTCCCCGGCGGCGGCCCCCTGGGTCACCGGTGCTTGAACTGCGGCTCACGCTTTTCGGTGAACGCCGCCATCCCTTCCTTCTGGTCCTCGGTGGCGAACAGGGAGTGAAAGAGCCTCCGCTCGAACAGGACCCCTTGGGCCAACCCGGTTTCGAAGGCCGCATTCACGGCCTCTTTTGCCGCCATGGCCGCCGGCTTCGACTTGGACGCGATCAGCCCGGCTGCCTTGAGGGCCTCGGACACCACATCCTCTGCCGGGACCACCCGGGAGACAAGTCCGCACCGGTCCGCTTCCTCGGCGCCGATGAACCTGCCGGTGAGGATCAAATCCATGGCCTTGGCCTTGCCGATCGCGCGGGTGAGCCGTTGTGAACCGCCCATCCCGGGGAGGACGGCAAGGTTGATTTCCGGCTGGCCGAACTTCGCGTTGTCCCCTGCAATGATGAGGTCGCACATCATGGCCAGCTCGCAGCCGCCGCCGAGGGCAAAGCCGGACACCGCGGCGATGGTGGGGATCCGCAGCCGGGTGAAGTCCTCCCAGCCGCGGAACCAGTCCGCGGTGTACATGTCCATGTAGCCCTGGTCCGACATCTCCTTGATGTCGGCTCCCGCAGCGAACGCCTTGGCCGAGCCCGTGATCACCACGGCGCCGACGCCGGGATCGGAGTCCATCGCGGTCACGGCGGCGACCAGTTCTTCCATGGTCGCCTTGTTGAGCGCATTCAACGCCGACGGCCGGTTGAGCGTCACCAGCCCCACCCTGCCTTGTTGCTCCACCAGGATGTTGGCGTATTCAGTCATTCGGGGCTCCCGTCGTCGTGTGCTGCCGTGGTCCGGCTCCGGCCCGGCGCGTCCGTTCCTGTTGCCTCCGCCGCTGCGGTGGCTGGGGCAGCCGGGTCCGCGCTGCCGCGGATGTCCGTGATGATGGCGGAGAAGTCGCGGCCGGCGCCGCCTTCCGCAGCAAACGTATCGTAGATGCGGGCGGCGAGCGCCCCCATCTGTCCCGCCACTCCCGTGCTCTCGAGGGCGTTGACCGCCAAGTTGAGGTCCTTGGCCATCAGCGCCGCCGCGAAGCCCGGCTGGTAGTCCCTGTTGGCCGGGCTGGCGGGAACCGGCCCTGGCACCGGGCAGTTGGTGGTCAGCGCCCAGCACTGGCCCGAGGCCGCGGATGCGACGTCGAACAGGGCCTGGTGGCTCAACCCCAGCTTTTCACCAAGGACGAAAGCCTCGCTGACCGCGATCATGGACACGCCCAGGATGAGGTTGTTGCAGATCTTGGCGGCCTGGCCCGCGCCGTGGCCGCCGCAGTGGACCACGCGTTGGCCCATCACCTCAAAGAGCGGCCGCAGCGATTCGAAGTCCTGCACCTCGCCGCCTGCCATGAACGTCAACGTCCCCGCTTCGGCGCCCACCACACCGCCCGAGACTGGCGCGTCCACTGAGCGGTGGCCGGCTTCAACGGCCAGGCGGGCGGCTTCCCGCGCCTCATCGACGTTGATAGTGGAGCAGTCCAGGAACATGGCGCCCGGCGGAGCGGCGGCCAGCAGCCCCGGTTGTCCGGGGTTGCCGCGGTAGGCGTCCAGCACCTGCCTCCCGCTGGCGAACATGGTCAGCACGACGTCTGCCCCGGCCACGGCACCAGCTGCGCTGTCCGCGACCGGCACACCGCGTTCCCTTGCCGTTTCGAGGGCCGCAGGCACAACGTCGAAACCGGCTACCGTATAGCCGGCCCTGACCAGGTTCACGGCCATGGGGGCGCCCATGTGCCCCAGGCCGAGGAAGGCCACGGTTCCCTTGTCAGGCATGGTCCGCCTCCGTGGGTGCCGGTTCCGGGTGCAGGTCCAATTCCCCGCCGTCCAGCGGTTCGAAGAACCTGTCCACGTGCCCAGGAAGCACGTCAGCCAGTGTTGCCGGCTTCCACCTCGGGTTCCTGTCTTTATCCACTACCTGCGCCCGGATTCCCTCGCGGAAATCAGGCCCGGCCAGGAAGCGGAGTCCTGCGCGGTACTCCTGGGCCAGCGCTTCGTCCAGGGTCAGCGCGGCGGCCCGGCGCAACGACGCCAGGGTGACCTTGACCGAGGTGGGGGACTTCGCCTCGATCGTGTCTGCCGCCTCCACCGCATCGTCCTTCCCGGCCCCCTCCCAGTCCCGGAGGCGCCTGACGATTCCGGCTGCGTCATCCGAGGCATAGCAGGCGTCAATCCATTCCCGCTGCCCGGCCAGCACGGATGCAGGGGGCTCGCCGGCATAGCGGGCGACGGCGTCTTCCGCGCTTTCGTTCTCCAGCGCGGCCACCAGGCCGGGCAGTGAGTTCGACGGGACAAAGTGGTCCGCGAGGCCCAGGAACAACGCATCCCCGGCTCCCAGGTGCGCTCCCGTCAGGGCCGCGTGCGTTCCCGCTTCGCCTGGTGCGTGGGAAAGGAGGAACGTCCCGCCGACGTCGGGAGCGAAGCCAATCGTGGTCTCCGGCATTCCCATCCGGGTCCGCTCGGTGACCACGCGGACATTCCCGTGCGCGGAGATCCCCACCCCGCCGCCGAGGACCAAGCCATCCATGACGGCCACATACGGTTTGGGATACCGGGCGATCAGGGAGTTCAGCCGGTATTCAACCTGCCAGAAACCGGCGGTCCGGTTTCCGCCGTGCAGCATGTCCTCGTAGATGGCCACGATGTCGCCGCCAGCGCAGAGACCGCGGTCACCGGAGCCCTGCACCAGGACGGTGGCGACGTCGTCGTCCCCGGCCCATGCTGTGAGCTGCCGGAGCATCATGTCCACCATGACTGTGGTGAGTGCGTTCACGGCTTTGGGCCTGTTGAGTGTGACCACCCCCAGCCGGCCGCGGCGTTCAAACAGTACGTCCGGGTGCCCGTTGCCGGCGGCACCGTCCATTCCCTTGGCTGCGGTCATCGGATGGCTGCTCCTTCGCATGGTGGCCGGATGTGATCCAGGTCATTCTGGTTGCGAATATACCCGCCGCGTCACGCTGGGGACCAACCGCGGGCGGTACCGGCCGGGCAACCGGGAGGCTTTACCCGGCGCAGGGCTGCCAAGGTAAGTTAGGAACCGTGAAGATAGCTACCTGGAATGTGAATTCGCTCCGTGCCCGCGCCGATCGTGTTGAAGCCTGGCTCCAGCGCAGCGACTGCGATGTCCTGGCCATCCAGGAGACCAAGTGCAAGGACGAGAACTTTCCCTGGGAGCTCTTTGAACGGATGGGCTACGAGGTTGCCCACTTCGGCGTCAACCAGTGGAACGGCGTGGCGATCGCCTCCCGCGTGGGGCTTGAGGACGTGGAACGGACGTTCCTGGACCAGCCCTCATTCGGCAAGGCGGGCAAGGACCCCGTCCAGGAGGCCCGCGCCATGGCCGCCACATGCGGCGGTGTCCGGGTCTGGAGCCTGTACGTCCCCAACGGGCGCTCCCTGGACGACGAGCACATGCCCTACAAACTCAAGTGGCTGGAGAGCTTGAAAACACACGCCCAGGGCCTGGTCACGGAAAACCCGCAGGCACAGGTCGCGCTGATGGGCGACTGGAACATCGCCCCGTTCGACGACGACGTGTGGGACATCGAGCTGTTCATCAACAACCGTTCCACCCACGTCAGCCCGCCGGAGCGGGAGGCGTTCCACGCCTTCGAAGCAGCCGGCTACACCGACGTTGTCCGCCCCTACACCCCGGGCCCCGGCGTCTACACCTACTGGGACTACACCCAACTGCGGTTCCCCAAGAAAGAGGGCATGCGGATCGACTTCGTCCTGGCCTCCCCCGCCCTGGCAGCCCGGGTCACCGGCGCCGCGATCGACCGCGAGGAACGCAAAGGCAAGGGCGCCTCGGATCACGCCCCCGTGCTGGTGGAACTGGCGGACTGATGACAGACCCCTGCGCCCATCCAAGGAGACCGTCATGACGGGAAACCTCTATCGGGGCCAGGCCGGCCTGCCTTTTTCCTCCACCCTGCGCGTCTACGAACCCCTGGACGCCTTTCCGGCGGAACAACGCCCTGCCCTCCAGGCCGCCGGCGCACGCGCCGCGTCCCGTGCCGCCGTCGAAAACGCTGAACTGTTGGCCTCCTTGGGACGGATCACCCGCTCCGGCGGGGACCCCTTCCCCACCGGCCGCACCGACCTGGTGCGCGTCACCACCGCGCCGGCACCGGACGGCGGAACGGCCGACGACGACGCTGCCGCCGGCACCGCGCCAGTCGTGCTGTACTGCCCCAGCCAGCTGGTCCTGCGCGCCGGCCTGGCCGCCAATGCCTTGATGGAAGGGATCCACGGCCCACTGGCCGAACTGTTGATTCCTGAAGAACAACGCGACCGGCACCAGGAGCGGATCGACCTCGTGAAGGCGCGGGACGGTTCCACCCGGGTGCACACGCGGGCCTCCACCTGGGGCATCCCGTTCAGTTGGTTCTCGCTGTTCATGGAGTCCGACCGCAAGGACGTGGTGGAAGCCGCCGGCCGCATCCTGACGGTCCGGGTCTGGGCGCCCATCACCGATGCCTTGGAGCGGGCCCGCTACGCCGTGGCCAATCTGGCGCTGGCGGCCCCGGACCTGGACATGCTTGACGACCTGGCGCAGCTCACCGAATGGCTGGAGCTATTCCACGTGAACTCCATGGTGGAACTGGACTACGGCGCCGTGGCGGACAAGGTGTACCCGGACGAATCACCCATGGACATCAGGCTGGGCATCGAGTGCCTGGCTGAAGGCGACATGACCGGAGCCGCGGCCGCGTACCGCAGGCTGGCCTCGCGTTGGATCCCCATCCGGCAGCTTGCCCGCGCCTCCTGACGCGGTTTCAGCCCCTGGGCGGCGCAGTGGTCCGCCGGACAATCAGCTCATGCGGCGCAACGGTGGAACGGACGGAACCGATGTCACCGTCCAGCTCGTCCAGCAGCATCTTGGTGGCCAGTTCGGCCTGCTCGTCCGGGCGCTGCCCAACGGTGGTAAGGCCAATGGCCTCGGCAAAGTCGTGGTTGTCGATCCCCACCACTGACAGTTCACCGGGGATGCTGACGCCGAGGCGGCCGGCCTCGAAGATGACCCCCATGGCCATTTCGTCAGAGGCGCAGAAAATCGCTGTGGGCTTCGGTCCGGAACCGGACCAGAGGCGGCGGAAGGCTTCCTGGCCGCTGCGTACCGTGAAGTCGCCCCATTCGTCCCATTCCGGCCGGGTGGGAAGGCCTGCGGCGGCCATGACGTCCTTGAACGCCAGGATGCGCACCCGGGGGACGTCGAAGTTCAGGTCGGTCTCGTCGTCGCCGTGCAGCAACGCGATGTCCCGGTGGCCCAGTTCAATCAGGTGCCGGACTGCGGTTGAGGCAGCCGCGTAGTCGTCGATGCCGATATAAGGGCACTCTTCGACGTGGCCGCCCACTACCACCAGCGGAATGTCGATCTTTTGCAGGTGTTCGATTTCCTCGTGGCTGAGCGCCATGCAGAGAACCAGGAGGGCATCGATCTGCTTGTAGACCATGGTCTTGCTGAAGAGCCGCTCACGGTTGCTGCCGTGGCCGCCGAGGTTGAACAGGGAGAGGTTGTAATGCCGGGCGTGCAGCTCGCGGTCCGCGCCCTCGATGGCCTTGGAGAAGAACCAGCGGCTCACGAACGGAGCCAGGACGCCAATGGTCTTGGTGCGTCCCGTGGCCAGGCCGGAGGCAGAGGACGAGGCCACGTAGCCCAGGTTCCCGGCGACTTCAAGGATCTTCTCCCTGGTGGCCGGGGAAACCCGTGGCAGACCCCGCACGGCGCGGGAGACGGTGGCGGTTGAGACTCCGGCGGCGGCCGCCACATCCTCGATGCTGACGCCGTTATGGCCGCCTCGCTGGGACCTTTCCGTTGTCCGTGCCACCGTGTCCCCTTATAACTCCTACGCGGCGTAGGGCCGGTTGGCCCTGCGTTCCCCCCAAGCCTCGTATCTTTCCATTCCGCGGCCAGGCAGTGCTAACTGTGGCGGGGACCGCTGTTGCGAATGCGCCTACTTGCGGGCCGGGAGCTTACGCCGCAGGCGCACCATTCCGTACAAGGCCAGCAAGGTTGCCAGAAGGCCCAGCGCCCAGCCAATGGCCGGCTGCGCCGTGATTTCCATCCACACCGTAACCACCAGGAGGACCACCGCCCAAAAACCAAGGAAGCCGATGATGATGTCGAAATCCTCGCCCGACCTGACCAGCCGGCTGGTGGTGCCCGCCCCCGCTGGTGTGCGGGGGCGGGAACCGTGCTCCGTCACTTGACCGCACCTGCCGTAAGGCCTGCGACGATCTTGCGCTGGAAGACCAGGACCAGGATCACCAGTGGAATGGTGACGATGGTGCCCGCGGCCATGATGGCCGTGTACGGGATCTGGTTGGGCTGTGCACCGGCGAAGTTGGCGATTGCCACCGTCACCGGCTGGGTTGCGTCGCTGGACAGCTGGCTGGCAATCAGGAACTCGTTCCAGGATGAGATGAACGCCAGGATTGCCGTGGTGAAGATTGCCGGAGCCGCCAGGGGCATGATGACCTTGCGGAAAGCCTGCCCCTGGGTGCAGCCGTCAACACGGGCCGATTCCTCCAGCTCCCACGGCATTTCCCGGAAGAACGAGGTCATGGTGTAGACCGTCAGCGGGAGCACGAAGGAGATGTTGGGGATAATCAGCGCCTGGTAGGTGCCCATCCAGCCGATGTTGGTGAACAGCTGGAAAAGCGGCGTGATCAGGGCGACGCCGGGGAACATGGAGGCCCCCAGGATGAAGCCGAGCACCAGGTACTTGAACCGGAAGTTCAACCGGGCCAGGGCATAGGCGGCAAACACGCCGATCACCAGCGATACCACCGTCACCACGCCGCCGATGAACACACTGTTCAGCAGCGCCGCCCCAAACCTGTTTCCGAAGGACGTGTCAAAGGCGGTGGTGAAGTTGTCCATGGTGACGTGGGTGGGAAGGATCGAGGTGTCATACGTGAACCCGACCTCGCGGAAGGCGGTGACCACCATCCAGTAAGCGGGCGCAAGGCACCAGATCAGTACCACTACGGCACTGATGTAGGTCCGGCCCTGGGCCCACTTTTCCCGGTTCTGGGCAGTTTTGCGGCCCTTGTCCTGGCGCGCCCGCAGCGCGGTGGCATCTGCTGTTGCCGCGGTCATTTCTTCCCCTTTCCGGTTGCGCCGCTCTGCTCAACCACATTGGCCCCAAGGAAGCGGACAAAGATGAAGGCGACGAGGAAGATGATGATGAAGGTGATGGTGGACAACGCAGCCGCCGAGTTGAAGCCCTGCCTGATCTGGTTGATGACCAGGATGGACAGCGTGGTGGTGTTGTTCGCGCCCCCGGTAAGGATGTACGGCAAGTCGAACATGCGCAGTGCATCCAGGGTGCGGAAAAGGATCGCCACCATCAGCGCCGGCTTGACCAGCGGCAAGGTGATGAGCCGGAACCGCTGCCAGGCGGACGCACCGTCCACCTTGGCCGCCTCATAGACTTCGGCCGGAATCATCTGCAGGCCCGCAAGGATCAGCAGCGCCATGAACGGCGTGGTCTTCCAGACGTCGGCAATGATGACGGCCCACTTGGCAGGCCACTCGCTGCCGGTCCACAGGATGGTGGTGTTGAACAGCTTGTTGGCGATGCCCTCGAAGGCGAAGATGAAGAACCACAGCTTCGCCGTAACAGCCGTGGGGATGGCCCACGGCACCAGGACGGCTGCGCGGACGAGGCTCCGGCCGCGGAAGGTACGGGCCATGATCATGGCCATCCAGAAACCCAGCACCGTCTCCAGCGTCACCGTCACGATGGTGAAGAAGAACGTGGTGGCAGTGGCGGACCAGAACTGGCCGCCCAGGGTGCCTGGCGGGCAGGCGACGGTCCCGCCGGCGGGCGCCGAACACTGCTGCGCCAGCCAGTTGACATAGTTTTGGATGCCGGCCGAGCCGCCGGCCGTGAACAGGCCGGTGGCTGGATCCAGGCCGGCGTCCTTTTGGAAGGACATCACGATCGCGCTGACGATGGGGTACACGATCACGATGCCCAAGGCCACGATGGTCGGGGCAAGCAGCCAGGAGGCCCAGCGACCCTGGCTTGCGATCCTGTTGTCTTCCCCTACGCCCTTGGGCGCGTGATGGACAGGGGCAGCGCCCGACGCCGGTGACTTAACCGGCGTCGGGCCTAGTTCGGTTGCCATGGCAGGACTACGATCCTGCACCGGCGGATTGAATGGCGTTCTGCATGTCGGAAAGTGCAGAGTCCACGGTCTTCTCTCCCTTGATAGCGGAGTAGGCATTATCTTGGATTGCCTTGGTGACAGCCGGGTAGAAAGGCGTTACGGGACGCGGTACGGCGTTCTCGATGGACGTCTTCAGGACCGGCAGGTAGGGCAGCTTGGAAACCAGTTCCTGATCCTCATACAGCGAACCGAGGACCGGAGCCAGGGAGCCCTGGGTGGCGTAGAACTTTTCGGTTTCCGCGGAGGTCATGAACTTCATGAAGTCCAGCGCGGTGGCCTTGTTCTTGGAGTAAACGCTGGTGGCAAGGTTGTGGCCGCCAAGCGAGGATGCACCCGGACCGCTCTTGCCCGGCAGTGCCGCAAGGCCGGTCTTGTCCTTCACAGCCGAAGATCCTTCGGTGGTGATCAGGTTGAAGGCGTAGGGCCAGTTGCGCAGGAACAGGAGCTTGCCGCTCTGGAATGCCTGGCGGCTGTCCTCTTCCTTGTAGGTGATGGCTTCTTTGGGGATGTTCCCGTCGGCGTAGGCCTTGGCGAGGTTTTCCAGGCCGGCCTTGGCTTCAGGGGTGTTCACGCTGGGCTTGCCGTCCTTGTCCAGGACCGAGCCGCCGGCGGAGTTAATGGCCTCTGAAGCGTTGACTGTGAGGCCTTCATACTTGCTGAACTGGCCGGCGTAGCAGCCGATGTTGTTCTGCTTGGCGATGGAGCACATGCTCATCATCTCGTCCCAGGTCTTGGGAGGCGTGGGGACCAGGTCCTTCCGGTAGTACAGGATGCCGCCGTCAGAGGTCTGCGGGGCCGCGTACAGGGTGCCCTTGTAGGTGGCGCTGTCCACGGTCGGCTTCAGCATGGCGCTGGTATCGATCGCCATCTTGTCCTTCAGCGGCTGCAGCCAGCCCTTGGCCGCGAACTCAGCGGTCCAGACGACGTCAACGTCAACAACGTCGTAGTCGGACTGCTTGGCCTGGAAGTGCTGGACCAGGTCATCGTGCTGCTGGTCGGCCTGGTCGGTCTGTTCCTTGAAGGTGACCTTTTCATTCGGGTGCGCGGCATTCCACTTATCAACGAGCGGACGGACGACGTTGCTGTTGTCCTTGCCCTGGACATACGTGATGGGGCCGCGGCCGTCGAGGTTGGCGTCAGCGTCGCTGCCCCCTCCACCGGTGGTGCCGCCTCCGCCTCCGCCACCGCAGGCGGACAATGTGAGGGCCAAAATGCCGGCCGTGGCGGCCGGAAGCAGGAATCTCGGGGTTTTCATTAGCTTGAAGCTCCTCGCTGAGTGACAAGTAAGTCGACAGTGCGCTTGCTAGGTGAGGTTGATGTGGTGACCATCACACTAGTAAGGTTGCTGTCTCGAATGCAAGCGTTTACATCAAAAAGTTATCTTAGGGGAACCAAATGCCCAACCCATCCGTTCCGGGACCCCGTTCCGTACCCTCCGCATGGTGGGCTGACGCGGTTGTCTACCAGATTTATCCCCGGTCCTTCGCCGATGGCAACGGCGACGGAATGGGCGATTTGCGGGGCGTCCTGCACCGGCTGCCCTACCTGGAAGAGCTGGGCGTGGACGCCATCTGGCTCTCCCCCTTCTACAAATCGCCCCAGGCCGACGGCGGTTATGACGTCGCCGACTACCGCCAGGTGGATCCGCTCTTCGGCACCCTGGCGGACTTCGACGCGATGTTGCAGGAAGCTCACCGCCGCGGCCTGAAGGTGATCGTGGACCTGGTCCCGAACCACACCTCGGACGAGCACATCTGGTTCCAGGAGGCGCTGGCGGCAGGCCCGGGAAGCCCCGAACGGGAGCGATACATCTTCCGTGACGGCAAGGACGACGTGCCGGGATCGGGGGACGGCAGGCTGGCGCCCAACAACTGGAAATCCATTTTCGGCGGACCGGCATGGAGTCGGCTCACCGAAGTGGACGGCTCTCCCGGCCAGTGGTACCTGCACCTGTTCGACACCAGGCAACCCGACCTCAACTGGGAAAACCCGGAAGTGCACGAAGAGATGCGTTCGGTGCTGCGCTTTTGGCTGGACCGAGGGGCCGACGGTTTCCGGGTGGACGTGGCCCATGGCCTGGTCAAAGAGGCAGGGCTCCCCGACTGGGACGGAGCCGCGTCGATGGTGGAAGGAACAACGGGCCCGCACAGGGAAAGCCACCTGCCCGGGGACGCTCCCCACGCCCACACCGATGCCGAAGAACCGCACCGGGCCGTCTCCCCGATGTACCCGCCGTCCCCCTTCTTCGACCAGGACGGCGTTCACGCGATCTACCGCGACTGGAACCGGGTTCTGGCCGAATACGGAGGGGACCGAATGATGGTGGCGGAGGCCTGGGTTGAACCGGCCGAACGCCTGGCAAGGTATGTCAGGCCCGATGAGATGCAACAGGCGTTCAACTTCGATTTCCTGCTAGCCGGCTGGGATGCCGAGCGGATGGCTGAGGCCATCAGCGCGTCCCTGGCAGCGGCAGCATCCGTGGGCTCGCCCTGCACGTGGGTGCTCAGCAACCACGACACCGTCCGGCACAGTACCCGGTTTGGGCTCAAGGATCCCACCACGTTCCCGAAGGGCATCGGAGCCGGCGACGAACAACCGGATGCGGCCCTGGGCCTGGCGCGGGCCCGGGCCGCCACGTTGGTCGCACTGGCATTGCCGGGTTCGGCCTACCTCTACCAGGGCGAGGAACTGGGACTTCCGGAGCACACCACCTTGCCGGCCTCCGCCAGGCAGGATCCGACGTTTTTCAGGACCCGGGGAGCCGAAATCGGCCGCGACGGGTGCCGCGTCCCGCTGCCGTGGGCCGAGGGCGAACCAGGTTTCGGGTTCTCCAGCGGGCACTCCGGCCAGGCGTCCGAACCCTGGCTGCCGCAGCCGGACAGCTTCGGCCCCCTGGCTGCGGACCAGCAGGAGGGCGAGGAAGGCTCAACCCTGGAGCTCTACCGTGACGCGATTGCGTTCAGGTCAGCGCACCATCTCGGCCAGGGGACGGTGCGGTGGACCGAAGAGCACGCGCCGGACAGCGGACTGCTGGCGTTCCGGAACGGAGATGCCATCGTGGTGTCCAACCTGGGCTTCGCCTCCGCGCCCGTGCCCGAGGGGTACAGCGTGGCGCTCAGCAGCGGGCCTGGACCGGCGGACGACAGGGCAGCGATGCGGGAAGTTCCCGTGGACTGCACCGTCTACCTCCTGCCGGACTGACACGGCAGAAGGCGAAGGGAGTTCAGCGGACGCGCTCGGCCCGGCTGAAGCGCGTCCGCGCCCCTGCGCCGATATGGACGAGGACCGGGATCTCCTTGCCCACCACGGCGTCCAAAGCATCCAGGAGGCCGGACACCTCGGCGGCCAACAGGTGTGGCGCCACGCCCTGGCGCGGCAGGAGCCGGACCTTGAGCGCGGGCGAGCCGTTCACGTCGTAAGTGGTGACGGTGGATCCGGCAAGGTCCGGACGCCCTTCAAGGGCCTGCTTCAGCGCCTGTTCAGCCACCCCGCCACCGATCCGGACATCGCCGGGGACGTCGCCGGGGTCGTACTCGGCCGCGAGGACGTTGGCCCGGCCCTTTCCCTGCTGCGCAATCCAGGCAACCATGAGGCCCATCAGGACCAGCAGTGCCAAGGCCGCCGCGATCCAGAGCCAGCTTTCCTGCTGTCCCGGGAACCGGGTGGAGTTGAACGCCTGGTTTACGCCGTCCCATGCCCCGGATGCCCAGGCGTGCCACCACGGGCCTGTGGCGGGCACAGCTGCCAGCAAGACCAGCAGCAGGCCCACAGCCAGCAGGACCAGGCCCAACAGGGCGAGGAGGATCCGGTTAAGCAGGGCCGGGGTGCTGTTCATGCGCCGATCACCCCGGACGGAGCCAAGTTGACCCGCGCAGCGGGCGACGGTTCGAGCTGCATCTGGTCGAGTTCATCGCTGACTGCGGCAAGGACCCGGTCCTGGTCAACCGCAACACCGGAGGTAGGCCGGACATTCACCAGGACCTGCCGCTGGGACACCACCACCATGACTTGTTCGGGCGTGACGTTCGCAGCCAGCCGGGCACGGCGTGCGATCGAGGACGCCACAACTTCGTCGTCCACAACGACCCCCGAGGACCCGCCACGACGGCCGCCGGCCAGCAGGTGGCGCGCCCGCCGTCCCGGAAGTATCCCGTTAAGAAAGAAGATCACGCCGAGCATGGCCAGCACTCCGCCGACCGCTCCCAGCAGGAGCGGCGGTACGCCGGAAGGCAGATCCACGATCCGTTGGGCCGCCGCTTGCGGCTCGATCAGCCAAGCAGGCTGCCCGACTGCATGGACACCGGATTCGAGCACGCCGTACCCTGCCAGTACCAGCACCAGGGCGGCAGCCACCACCGAGACCGCGGCGCGCGTCGAATGGGTTTCGCGGTAGGTGATCCTGCGCATGTCCGGCCCGGGGTTCCCCCGGGAACCAGCCCTTGGCCGGCGGCTTTCCACGCTGCTGCTCACTGCACCCGTCCTCCTGTGCTAATCTTTGCCCCGCTGATTCGGATATCCACCCGGCTCAGCGTGGAGCCGCTGAGCTCTGAGACCGTCTCCAGGATGGCTGCCTTGGCCTCGACCGTGCGGTCCCAAATGGAGCCACCGGATGCCCGGACCCGCGCCGGATCAAGCACCACCGCTTCCAAAGGCGGGATGCTGATAGGCGCGACGAGGGACAACGCCAGCAGGCCGTCGTCGTCCGTCCAGTCCGCCCGTACATCCTGCGCCTCCACACCCAGTGCCTGGGCGGCCGCCGCCTTGGCGAGGCTGGTCAATGCCTGCGTGCTGATCCGGTTATGGCCGCTGAGCGCCTGCCCACTCGCAACGGGCGCTGGTGAGCTCATGAGGACGAACGCCGGCCGATGATGGCATCGATCACGCCGCGCAGATCCAGCTTGCCCTCGGCGGCGCGGCCCAGCACCGCTCCGACAGCCATGAAGAGCAGGGACACGATGAATCCCCACAAACCGAATTGCAATGACATGAACGCCACGAAGGCGCCCAGGGCAGTACCCGCAACGGTGAGGTTCACAGCAACGCCTCCCGGTCCACAGCCGCCGGCGCTGACGGTTTGACGGGCGGCGGCACGTACACGTCCGTGATCTCGACGTTTACTTCTATGACCTGCAGGCCCACGAGTTCTTCGACAGCGCGGTAAACGGCGGCGCGGACGTTATTGGCCAGCGAATGCAGTGGGGTCCCATAACTTGCCACCAGGGTGATGTCCACGGCTACCTGCGTTTCGCCCACCTCCGCGTGGACCCCGGCTGCGTGGTCCGAGCTTCCCACGGCGTCCCGGATGGCACCCAGTGCACGGGACGGACCTGAGCCAAGGGAGTAGACGCCGGGAACGGCGCGCGCCGCGATTCCCGCGACCTTGGCGACGGCGGTTTCGGAGATTACTGTGCGTCCCGGCCCCGGACTCGTCACCGGGCTGGCGGCAGGACGGCTTGGCACCACGGGTTGTGGGTTCTGGTATTCCATCAGGCACTCCCCCTTCTGTTGATTCCACCCTATCCCCAGCCTGCGACAGATGGGCCGGAAACACAGCGGGCCGCCGCGCCGAAGGGTATTGCCCGGGTGGAAAAGACCCAGGCGGGGAAGCCCCCAAGGACATCCCCGCCTGGGCGCCATGCAGCCGGAATTACCGGCGGCGGCGCAGAACGACGCCTACTTGTAGAGGCCCTGGCCGCCTACCCTGACGTTGGTGGGCAGGTAGCCGAACGGGCCAAGGCCGTTCCGGCCAAAGGTGCGGTCAACCTGCGATACGCCATCGCGGAAGTTGATCTTCACGGTCGGCGACAACGAACCACCGCGGACACCGTTGACGTTGTCGATGAACGACTGCACCAGGCCGCCGGGCTGCACGTAGTGCGAATAGGCCTGGAACTGCCGCCCGTTCTGCTTCGCGGACGGGCTCTCCGGTGCGTTGGCTGCCAGGTTGAGGTCCGTCGGGGAACCCAGCGCCAGGCCGCTGTTGTTCATCGGCTGGAAGTCGGAACGGACGCCGTCGCCGGCGAAGCCGTAGACGCCGTCGGGACCGCGCATACCGGCTGCATAAGTGAACTGGTGGCTGATGGTGAACAGGTAGTACTTGTTCTTCCCGCCCTCATTCTGGATGAAGATCTGCGGCCGCTCGGTCTGGTCGTTCACGCAGTTCGCGGAAAGGATCGGCGGGAGGAAGGACCATTTGGTCAGGTCCTTGTTGTCAGCCACGGCGAGGCCAACGTTTGCGGTCTGGTAGTAGGCGCCGCTGTTCTGGACGTCATTGACGTTCTCGGCGTGCGGATCGCCCGGCTTGTACCCGAGGTCCTCGTCCTTGCACTTGTAATCCCCTCGGGTGCCGCCGGTGTTGCCTTCGAACACCATGTAGGTCTTGCCCGGGTGGGCCGGGTCAACAAAGGTGTACGGGTCGCGGAACGCGAACCCTGGGTTCTGCGCCTTGGTCTGGTACATCTTTCCATCCGGTTCCAGCAGTTTGGTGTGCTGGAAGCCATCGAACGTGACGCCGTTCTTGTCGGCGTGGATGTTGCCCAGCGCCTTCGCGATCGCAGCGTCGGGAGCAATCCCGCCGCCACCGGCATTGCGCTGGGCAATGTCGTAGAACGTCGTGGCGGTGTAGAACACGTTGACGTGGTCACCCTGCATCAGGCGGGTGGAGCCGGACCACTCGGTGTTGCCGATGGAGGTGTTGTCCAGGAACAGGTGGCCGCCGTAGTTCCACTTGTCCTTTGCCGGGTCGGCGTTGGTCTTCCGGAAGAAGTAACCGATCCGGGCGTTCCAGTGGCGTTGGTCGAAGCCGTAGCCGGCGTGGCGGTCGGCCACCAGGGAGAAGATCACGTCCCAGCCCTTGTAGCTGATCTGGTTGGCATTCTCGTCGGTCAGGGACCAGGTGTCCCAGACCCAGACGTCGTCGTTCATGGTGGGGAAATCCTGGGGGATCTCCGGCATGGTGACGTCGGGGCTCATGGAGTTCTCGCCCGGGCTGACCGTCGAGTCGCTCTGGGCCATGATCTGCTTGGCATCGGCCCGGGTCCACTTGGAAGTGAAGTCCGACGCCGGATCGAACGCCTTCTGCGTGTGTCCGGTCGGGAGGGGGAAGCCCGGGGCGGGGGCCGGCATTTGCTGGACGGCGGGCGGATCGGACGGCTCGTTGGCCTGTGCCGAGGGGACGGCCAGGAAGGCCGAGGCGGCGACGGCCGCCGCCAATGCTGCGGCGGCGGGGCGCCACCGCAGCATCCGGTTCTGGGGGTGCTTGTGCATTGTTGCTCTTCTCGCGGAGTTGTAACTGTTCGTGGAAGACGGGCGTGTGCCCTTTGCCCCGACAACATCCGCGGCTCCGGCAACACCTCAGGCGCCGTCGGAGACGCCTTTGTGTGTCGGGATTCAACAGGGCCTGGGTAGGACCCCGGGCAGATGGAAAGCATGCTTTCCCTGGCCGCGATCCACGCTAGGTGGCAAGCCGCGGGCAATTCAAACCCTGTTTCGGCGGCTTGGAAGGACTACCGGCGAGTAGGGTGCAAGCGCTTACGCAAGCCAATGCGCGCGCGTGCCACAACGGTTTGGCGAGGGTCAAATGTTTCGTTGGGCGGTGGATCTATTTGTTGCGGCGCGCGCAGATGTTGCGCAGGCCACGCTTGCGGACCGGCATGAAAGCGGCAGCCGTCGTTGCCCAGGCGTGGTTCGCCAGGGGCGCCGGCCGCCTCGCCGCTGACTGGAAACTATGTCCAATGCGTGGCCCGGGTGGGAAGTTGAAGGCGGCACGGGAAGTATGGGCCGCGCAAGGGAATGTGGGCCAGGCCAATGGCCGTGGCGCAGAAGAATCCTGGTGGCGCGGATGACAATGGGTCGCGGGAATGCGGACGAGGTGGTGGCGCCTGATCCCGTGCCTTAAACGAAGAAAAGCACCAGTTCCGAAGAACTGATGCTTCCCAGTGGTGGCTCCGACCGGCGTCGATCCGGTGACCTTTCGATTTTCAGTCGAACGCTCTACCAACTGAGCTACAGAGCCTAGGTGACTAGTCACCATGAGAGCCGGAATTGCTTCCAACAATCAGAGCGACCCTGACGGGACTTGAACCCGCGACCTCCGCCGTGACAGGGCGGCGCGCTAACCAACTGCGCTACAGGGCCTTGCGTTTCTTGCTTTCACAGTATCTCTACCGCTTTTTTCAAGGCTTCCAGCCTACCAGACTTTTTCAGCCTGCCTGACCAGTTCCTTGCGTACCCCCAACGGGATTCGAACCCGTGCCGCCGCCGTGAAAGGGCGGTGTCCTAGGCCGCTAGACGATGGGGGCCAGAACCCGTTCGGAACAAAATAAAAGGCGTCAAGCGAGGCTTTCCGTCTTTGTCCTTTGCGTTTCTCCGAACTGGACTCAACAACTATAGGGCCTCTGCAGGAATTATCCAAAATCGGCCAAAAACACCGCCATTCCGCCAGTGCAGGGGCCAAGATGGACGGATGGATGCCGTCGCAGCCCTCAACGAGATTGCTTTCTGGCTGGAGCGCGGACGCGCCGCCACCTTCAAGGTCCAGGCCTTCCGGAAGGCGGCCGCCACCATTGGCGGCCTGGACCCGGACGAACTGGCGTCCCGCGCACGGTCGGGGCGGCTGAAGTCCATGAAGGGGATCGGCGACCGGACCTATACGGTGATCCGGGAGGCCGTGGACGGGCAAGTTCCCGAGTACCTGGCGGACCTCCGGGAGAAGGGCGCGCAGCCGCTGGCGGCCGGCGGCATGGACATCCAGGAAGCGCTTCGCGGCGACCTCCACAGCCACAGCGACTGGTCCGACGGCGGCTCACCCATCGAGCTGATGGTGGCCGCCGCGGAGGTACTGGGCAGGCAGTACCTTGCCCTGACCGACCACTCCCCCAACCTCACCATCGCCAACGGCCTCTCTCCCGACCGGCTCCGGGACCAATTGGACGTGGTGGCAGGCATCAACGGCAACGGCGGACCCACCCGGCTCCTGGCCGGCATCGAGGTGGACATCCTGGAATCGGGAGAACTGGACCAGGAACCGGAACTGCTGCAGCGGCTGGACGTTGTGGTGGCCAGTGTCCATTCGAAGCTGCGCGCGGACCGCAAGACCATGACCACGCGGATGCTCGGCGGAATCACCGATCCCCGGACCAACGTCCTGGGCCACTGCACCGGCCGCTTGGTGGAGGGCTCGCGCGGGACCAGGCCGCCGTCGGAATTCGATGCCAAGGAAGTGTTCGCCGCCTGCGCAGAGCACAACGTTGCCGTGGAGATCAATTCCCGGCCGGAGCGGCAGGACCCGCCCGACGACCTGATCCAGCTGGCCCTGGAGGCGGGCTGCCTGTTTTCGATCGACAGCGACGCCCATGCACCCGGGCAGTTGGATTTCCTGCAGTACGGCGCCGAAAGGGCAGCACGGAACAACGTTCCGGTGGAGCGGATCATCACCACCTGGCCGGTGGACAAGCTGCTTGCCTGGGCCGGTTCAGCGTAGGCCACCCAGGCCTCCCGGGGCGTTCGCCGCCGCTGCACCCGCATGGCCGATTCCCGCCAGCCGGGCGCCGCCGCCACCGCTACATTTGGTTCATGCCCCCATCCAGCCCCGCGCACCAACCCCTCACTCCCCCAGCTCCCGCCGCCGCCCCGGTGAAGGCCCTCGGCGTGGCGGCCATGGCGGTCACCGTGCTGCTGTGGGCCTCGGCATTCGTGGGCATCCGCGCGATCGGCCCACATTTTTCCCCGGGCTCCCTGACGCTGGGCAGGCTGGCGATTGCCGCCGTCGTCCTGGCCTTCCTGGTGGTTCCCCAACTCCTCAGGAGCCGCGTACTGCCCCGGGGGCGCGAGTGGCTGCCCATCCTTGCCTACGGAGTCATGTGGTTCGGCAGCTACAACGTGGCACTGAACGCCGCCGAACACATCCTTGACGCAGGCACCAGCGCCCTGCTGATCAACGTCAATCCCATCCTGGTGGCGATCATGGCCGGCATCTTCCTCAAGGAAGGTTTTCCGCGCTGGCTGCTGATCGGCAGCACGGTAGCCTTTGCCGGCGTTGCGATGATTGCCATTGGTTCCGGGCAGCCGCGCACCCCGGGCGGGAGTACGACGACGGACCTCGCCGGCGTGGCGCTTTGCCTCCTTGCCGCGGTACTCGCCGCAGTCAGCGTCATCATCCAAAAGCCGGTGGTGCGGAAGTTCCCCGCGGCACAGGCCACCTGGTTCGGCATCGTGGTGGGGGCGGTGTGCTGCCTGCCCTTTGCCGGGCAGCTCGCGGCGGAGGTACAGGCAGCCCCGCCGGAGTCCACCTGGGGGTTGGTGTATCTGGGCGTCTTTCCCACCGCCATCGCCTTCACCACGTGGGCCTACGCGTTGTCCCTGGTGGATGCCGGGAAGCTGGCGGCCACCACCTACCTGGTTCCCGGTACCACCGTCCTGATCTCCTGGCTGGTGCTCGGCGAGATCCCCACAGGATGGGGACCGGCGGGCGGCCTGGTGTGCCTGATGGGCGTAGGCCTGACCCGGCGAAGGAGCCGGGCATCCCGCACACAGCGCCGCCCGCTTCGGGGCTAGAGTCGACCTATGTCAGCCAGCCTGCCGCCGGGCCTGCCGATTGTCCCCTCAAGTTCCGACGGAACACCCCCGAACGGACCCGCCGCGGACGGGCCTTCCGGATTCGCCATGTCCCCGGACGAATTCGAAGCCGCCGTCCAGGATGCCCTCCACGGCATTCCGGACCGCCTGGCCCGGGCCATGGACAACGTAGCCGTCTTCATCGAAGACGACTACGTACCCGGCCCCGGGGAAGATCCGGATACCGTCCTGCTGGGACTCTACGAAGGGGTGCCGCTGACGGAACGCGACTGGTGGTGGGACGCCGGTTCCCTGCCTGACCGCATCACCATCTTCCGCGAACCCATCCTGGAGATCTGCGACTCGCGGGATGACGTGATCCACGAAGTGGCCGTGACAGTGGTGCACGAAATCGCCCACCACTTCGGCATTTCCGATGCCCGGTTGCACGAGTTGGGCTGGGGCTGATCCCGCTCCTGCTTGGTCCCGCCCCACGCAACACGCCCCGCCGCCAACGCCGCAAATGACATTCTTGTGGTTTATGTTATTGATGTGACTGCTGTTGCCAATGTGTAGCGAGTCACGTAACCTCGGACTGCTGGCGAGCAGCTGAGGGGCACCGTCGTGCCGCATCCAGAACCTCACTCCCAGCACTACTGTTGCGAGGTCTCTGCACATGGCTTTATCCGGATCCGGCCGCAAAACGGCCGTGCTGTGCGCCGCCGTCGTACTTTTTGCCTCTGCCGCAACACCTGCAGCTGCCGTACCGGCGCCTTCCGCGCCGCTGTCCGTTCCGGCGTCGCCGGACATCCCGTCGCCGGAAGACATTGCCGCGGCCAAAGCCAGCGAGACCGCGACGGCGGACCAGGTCACCGCGATCGAGCGGATCCTTGCGGACGCATCCACGGCCCAGCAGGCGGCCTTCGCGGTGGCTATGCAGGCAAACAACTCCTACAGCGAGGCGCTGGTGGAGCTGCAGCAAAGGACCCAGGACGCGACCGCAGCCTCCGCCCGCGCCTCGTCCGCGAAGGAGCAGCTGGACAAGACCCGGAAGCAGGTGGGCCAGCTCGCCGGGGACCTCTACCGCAACGGCGGACTGAACCCCACGCTAGGAACACTGGCCGGCGGCGGGGACAGCCTGCAGCAGGCCGCCACGCTCGAGGCCCTCTCCGCAAGCCGGAGCCGCGCCTTTGAAGCTGCAGACGCCGCGGCCACCGCTTACCGCTCCCTGACGGCATCCGCCGACGATGCCACCAAGGCCGCTGACGACGCAGCGAAAACCGCCGAACAGCGAAAGTCCCAGGCCGAAGAGGCCAACGCCGCGCAGGCCAAGGCCGTGTCCGACGCGAAAGCGCAGCGGACCGTACTGGTGGACCAACTGGCGCAGCTCCGCAACACCACCGTGGCGCTGGAATCGGCCCGCGTGGATGCGCTGGACAGGCAGCGTGAAGAGGCGCGTCTGGCGGCGTTGTCCGCCGCTGCCGACAAGGCGGCCCAAGACAAAGCCGCACAGGACAAAGCGGCACAGGACCAGGCCGCCGCACAGAACGTCCCGGCCCGGAACACGACGGCCCAGGACCCAGTGCCTGCTCCGGCCGCTCCTGCACCGGCGGCACCCGCCCCCGCGGCTCCGGCACCCGCCGCGCCCGCCCCCGCGACACCTGCCCCGGCCGCTCCGGCACCCGCCCCGGCGGCTCCAGCACCGGCCCCTGTTCCGGCCGACCCGGCCCCTGCCCCTGCGCCCGCCCCTGCCCCGGCTCCCCCATCAACCGGCGCCGGCACCTATGAGACAGCGATTTCCGTGGCCCTCGGGAAGGTTGGCGCGCCGTACTACTACCAGTGGGGCGGCACCGGCGTGTACGGCTTTGACTGTTCGGGCCTGGTGCAGAATGCCTTCGCCGCCGCCGGGAAGTACCTTCCCCGCACCGCGTCCCAGCAGTACGCTGCCGCCCCTGTCCATGTCCCGATCTCGCAGGCGCGCCGTGGCGATCTCCTGGTCTGGGGTTCGGATCCGAACTTTTACCACGTGGCCATCTACCTCGGAAACGGCCAGGTAGTACAGGCACTGAATCCGCAGGAAGGCATCACCGTCTCCAGCATCAGCTCCATGGTGGGAATGGACCTCTACCCTTACGCTGCCCGCTACTGAGCCGCGTTGAAGGGTCCGTCCCCACTCAGCTGAGGATGTCCTTGGTGACGAACCGGCCGTACGCCAGCGCACCGAACACCGCGACGTAGCCTGCCTGGAGCAATCCGTTGCTGCCGAAGGAGTCCCACAGCACCGGCTGGCGCAGCATGTCTCCGAAACCGAGCCAGTAATGGCTGAACAGCCACGGATGCAGCCACTCCAGCTGGGGAAGCTGGTCCAGGACCTCGGAAACAACCGAGACCACCACGGTGGCCGCCATCGCACCGACGGGGACCACGGTCATGGTGGAGAGAAACAACCCGATCGCTGAGAGGCCCGCCAGGGACACCGCAATGTAGGCGGCAATGAGCACTATCCGCACCGCAGCCTCGGCTGGCTGGACCACCCCGCCGGACAGCAGCGTCACCGGCCCAACCGGAAAGAGCGCCGCGCCGATGGCCGCCCCCGTCAGGCCGATGGCCAGCGGTGCCACGACGCAAAAAGCCAGCGCTCCAACGTACTTGACCAGGAGCAGGCGCACCCGGCCTGCCGGTGCCACCAGCAGGTAGCGGAGGGTTCCCAGGCCCGCTTCCCCGGCGATGGTGTCGCCGGCCACCACACCTACCGCGAGCGGCATGAACAGCGGGACGGACACCAGCATGGAGGTGAAGGCAACGAACAGGCCGTTTTGGGTGATCCGGTCAAGGAAGGCAGGGCCGCGCCCTGGCGGGACAGCGGACGAAACCTTGACCGCGACGGCGATGAGTACCGGAATGGCAGCCAGGGCCAACAGCAGAGCCCAGGTGCGCCGCCGCGAGAACAGGACTTTGAGTTCTGAAGCCAAGAAGGACAAACCGGAACCTGGCGCCCCGGAGCCGGACCGCTTTGATGCGCGCTGCGGGGCTGCCTGCGGCGCGGTCCCCGCGGCCTGTGGGATCTCGGCAGGCAGGCTACTGGGCAACGTCGAATCCTTCCCCGGTAAGGGCAACAAAGCGGTCTTCGAGGCTTTCCCGCTCGACGGCGAAGCCCCGGACACGCACCCCGGCCTGGACCAGGTGCGCCACCACTTCTTCCGGGAGCGGGGCGGATTGCTGGAGGGAGGCGCCCAGGGCTGCCACGATGGTCCCGCCGTCCGGCGACGGCTTGCCGGGATCCACTTCGGCAGGTTCAGGTGCCAGTCCCAGCCGGGTTAGGACTTGCCGTGCCGCGCCGTCATCCGGGGTGACCAGCCGGAGGCGAGTGCTGCCGGCCTGCCGGAGGTCGGAAAGGGGCCCTTGCGCCACGAGTTTGCCGGCGCTCATTACGGCGGCGTGCGTACACATCTGGTCCACCTCGGCCAGCAGGTGGCTGGAGACGAACACGGTGGTGCCCTCGTGGGCCAAGGAGCGGACCAGGTTGCGCACCTCGCGGGTTCCTTGTGGATCCAGCCCGTTGGTGGGCTCGTCGAGCACCAGCAGGTCCCGGGGCGACAGCAGCGCGTTGGCTATGCCCAGCCGCTGCTTCATCCCCAGGGAGTAGGCGTGGACGCGCTTCCCGGCGGCATGTTCCAGGCCCACGCGTTCCAGGGCCCGTTCCACCCGGGCTTTGCGGGTGGCCGGAACGGTGTGCCGGCCGGCGGCATCGAGCCGGTGGAGGTTGGCGGCCCCGGAGAGGAAGGGGTAGAACGCCGGCCCTTCCACCAGGGCGCCGACCCGCGGCAGCACCTCGTGGAATGCCTCAGGCATGCGCCTGCCGAGCAGGTTCACGGTTCCGGCGGACGCGGCCGCGAGGCCGAGCAGCATGCGGATGGTGGTGGTTTTACCGGACCCGTTGGGCCCCAGGAACCCAAAGACCGCGCCGTGCGGGACGGCAAGGTCCACAGCGTCGACGGCGGCCTGCTGGCCAAACCGCTTGCTCAGGTCATGGGTTTCGATCGCCAGCCCGGCAGCGTCCGGACCAGCGGCCGCCCGGCCCGCGCTCACCGAGCCGCTGCTGCTGCGGCCTGCAGCTTCTCCGGCGCCACCATGCCGGCGAATATCCGGCCGTCGTCGGTGATCAGCACGTTCAGCAGGGCGGTGGAGAGCAACCGGCCGCCCGGGACTGCGACTGCGGCCTGCGCCAGCAGCGGATCGCCCAGCAGGGACGCGGCAGCTGACCCCGAGGCGCCGGCAGCGGTCCCCACCACGGTTTCCCAGCCGGTTCCGGCCACGGAGACGTGTGCCTTCGCTTCGAGCTGGGGCAGCAGCTGGTCCGGGCTGGCCGGGGGCCCTGGATGCTGGGCATCTGTTGGTTCATGGGTCTTGGCCGGAACCGGCACATCCTTTACGGTGCTGCCAGGCGGTGGCGTGAAGCTGAACAACGACTGATCCGGCGTGTCCAGGGACAGTGCGGTGAAGCCGGAACGGAAAGCGGGCTTGTCCGCTCCGCGGGCGGTCACCTGGACGGACAACGGCATGCCGGTGTGGCCGTCCACGGCGATGGCCACCTTCCCCACCAGCGTGGCATCGGTGCGGGGCTCAAGCACAAGGTTGTAGGCGCTGCGCCCGGCAACGACGACGTCCGGTCCCACGGTGACGGCCGTGGTGGGATCGATCCTGGACAGGAACTGCTGTGCCAGGTCGCCCGGCGCGGGCACGCCAGGCGCACCCTGTGCGTCCTTCGAGGACGTCGAATCCCGGGTTTCTGCCGGCAGCGTCAGGTGCTCGGCGGTGTTGTCCTTCGATGAGTAGAACCAGACGTCATTGCCGTGCCGGACCACGTCCCGCTCGGCAAACTGGTCCACTACCTGCACTCGGGCGTTGTCCTTGCCCCCGACGTAGATGCGGGCAGTGTGCTGGCCCGACAAAAGCTCAATCACGGAAGCTGCGCTCCCGGGTGATGCTGGAGCGGAGGTCTTTCCGGCGGCCGGAAGCTCGGGCAGGCCCAAGTCCGCCACCTGCTCCAGGGTTCCCGAGAAAGACAACACTTGATGGGTGCCCACCATTTCCAGGACTTGGGCGGGGGTTTTGGCGGGCAGGGGGTCTCCGGCGCTGGCCGGAAGTGACCCGGTGAGGGTGCCCACGGCTATCACCACGGGGGCCGCGGCGGCAGGCAGCCACCGAAGCCATGTCCGGCGGCGCAATCCGCTGCGCCCTTGCAATCCTCCGCTGGAATCCAGCATGTTGGAACCCATAGATCAAGATTACGCCCGCGCGGCCGGGTCAGTGCCGGCATTGGCCCCTAAACCTTCGGCCGGGCGCTCCGGCACAACGGTTCCCGCGCCGCCGTCGACCGCTACTCTTTGGCCGGTGGTTATCAGCCTGGTGGCATCCGTGACCCCGACGACTGCGGGAATCCCGTATTCCCTGGCCACGACGGCGCCGTGGGAGTTGGCGCCGCCCATCTCCATCACCAGCCCGCCCGCTGTGAGGAACAAGGGGGTCCACCCGGGGTCCGTGGACGGTGCTACCAAAATTTCTCCAGGTTCAAGGCGGGCGCCGACGGGGTCCAGGACCACCCGTGCCGCCGCCGTCACCGTCCCTGCAGATGCAGGGCTTCCAGCCAGTGTTCCTTCGGCCAATCCGACGGGGGTGCGCACCGCTTCGGGTTCGGTGCCGTCGGAGAGGAGGACACGGGGTATGTGGCGGCGGTCAAGCTCCCGGCGGTAGTCCGCCCGCCGGCCCGCAACGGGCTCCCGGACGTCCGGGAGCGTCGCCCCCCGGTCCCCTCTTTCAGCGGTAAGGGCCTGCCGCGCTTCGGCGAAGTCCAGGAAGAAGACGTCGTCCGGGCGGTCGAGGGCCCCCGCCTCCGCCAAGTCAGCGCCCACCCGCAGCAGTTGCCTTCGGACTTCGCCGAGGCCAACCACAAGCTGGTACTTGGGCAGTTCCCGCAGGCCGGCGAACAGCCGCGCCCTGCGAAGGGCGGCCCGCAGCAGTGCTCCCCTGATCCTGCCGCGCCCGGCGGCGCGGGCAACGAGCAGCTCAACCTGCGCTTCAGCGTCCTCGGCTGCCTTGCTGAACTGCCGGTCCGGCGCGAGGGCAGGATCCTCCAACCGGAGGTAATTGGCCAGGATTCCCAGGATGTGCGCGGGCTCCTCCGACCATCGCGGCAGCCCGACGTCGATCTCGGCCACCGCCCGGTGTCCGTACCGGTCAAGGAACCTTCCCAGCCCGGCGTCCAGGCGCGGGGGCAGCCGCCCGGCCCTGAAATCATCTGCCAAGGCCGCTGGATCCGATCCCATCAGTGCGGCGGTCGATTCACCATCATCTTTGATGGCCGTCGCGAGGCGCCACAGCTCAAGGTCCATCTCGGTGGTGACGTTGTTCGGCAGGCCACGGATAACCGGCTGCAGTTCGTTCCACGCGTCATCGCCAAGGAGCTTTCCGGCGACGCCAAGCATGGCGAAACCCACCAAGGGAACAGGAAGTATGGCCGGAACAATCGGGAACAGGCGGGCTCCGAGGAGTGCCTCGACGTGGTCCAGCCTGGCCACGGTCCCGACGCCGTCGCCGGGGGCCAGCGATGCCTCGAAGCCGCGGGTAAAGCGGTCCAGCCTGCGGAGGGCTGCCCCGGGCCGGAGCAGTGCCCGGAGTATTGCTTGCGGAACCTTGGCGTGCAGCGCCGCCGGGCCCACGTGGCGGAGCAGCCCGAAGGGCGTCCTACTGGTCACCGCGAAGGCAGGGTCATCGAACAATTGCCGCATGACGGCCGCGGACCGCGCCTCCATGACGTCAAAGACCCGGGGAACGATGCGGCGGCCCACGGCACTGCGAAGGGGGGTGGTGAAGTCGATATACATCCGCTGCCCGGCCTCCGCGTAGGGGGACGGTCCCCGCCGGGGTTCGGGAACCGGGAACCGTGCGGCCGTGGCCACGGACGAGGCGACCAGGCGCAAGGCGGCGAGCCCCATCGGGGTAAGTGGCCTGGTGAGGCCCTGGGCCAGGCTGAAGCACAGGTACGCCCTGGTGCCGCCGGCGCCGGCGGCCCCGTTGCTTTCCGGGACGGGGTAAAGGGTGGTGATGGGCCTGGATTGTGTCAACCACAACGCACCGGCGGCGTCGATGGCCCACTCAAGATCCTGCGGAGTGCCGAAATGGTCTTCCGCCAGCAACCCAAGTTCCGCCAAGGCGGCCAGCTGGTGTTCCGTCAGGCTGGGCGTTCCGGTGTTGCGAGGCAACGTCCTGGTCTCCGTGCCGCCGCCGGGAAGCGGCCGGACCTGGATGCCTTCCCCGCCAAGCCACTGCTCCAGCACCTTGCCCGTCAGGCCGTCCACCACGAAGTGGTCGGGGTTGACCGCGCCGGAGACCACGGCTTCGCCGAGGCCCGGAGCGGCATCGATGACCAGCTGGCGGCGCCGCCCGGTGAGCGGGTTCGCCGTGAACATGACTCCCGCCGTGTCCGCGTCCACCATCCGCTGGACCACCACGGCGAGGGCCACTCCGGCGGGGTCGATGCCCAGGCTTGCCCGGTAGGCAGTTGCACGGTCGGTCCAGAGCGATGCCCAACAATTGCGGACAGCTTGAAGGACCGCCTCTGCTCCGACGACGTTGAGGTAGGTGTCCTGCTGGCCTGCGAAACTCGCAAACGGCAGGTCCTCGGCGGTGGCGGAGGACCTTACCGCCACCGGCACGTCCGGACCCATCGCGGCGTACGCCTGCTGGACGGCCTCGGATATTGGCGCCGGCAGCGGCGCCCCCAGGATTGCGGCGCGCGCCGTTCCGGCCGGCCCGGCCAGGTCGGTTGACCCGCTGGGGGCCGGATCATGGCCCGTGGCCGGTGCTGACGCCCGCAGTGCTGCGTAGGCATCCGCGAGTGCCGGAAGGACCGGGTCAGGAGCGCCGACCACCTGCCAGTACGCCTCTGTGGTCAGACAGAAACCTTCCGGGACGGGCAACCCGGCGGAGAGCAACTCGCCGAGGTTCGCCGCCTTGCCACCCACCAGCGCCAGCATTCCGGCGTCGAGGGCGGCCAGCGCCAGGACCGGCCCGGCGTCCCCGCTGGTGCCCGGTGACGGCATCCCGTGCCGCTCCATGGTGTGGCTGCCCTGCCGGCGGATCTGTTGTGCCTAGGCGGCGTCGCCCAGGATGGGTCCGAAGCGTGCCCGGTCGGCCAGCCGGGGGTCTTCCCGGTCAGGGACCACCATGACCGGTCCTTTGGCGTGATGGAGCACGCCGTCCGATGTTGAGCCCAGGAGCATCCCCGTGAAGCCGCCGCGGCCGCGGGTGCCCAATACCAGCAGTTCCACGTGCCTGCTCTCCTCGACGAGCACATCGACGGGCGAACCGTCCTTGAGCTCGTAATCGGCGCGTAAGTGCGGATAGTGGCTGCGAAGCCAGGCCATACCGGCGTCCAGGGTGACGCGGATGTCCTCGAAGAGGGCCTTCCGGTCCATCGGGGCCGGGACCCAAGCCAGGGAACCGCTGTACTGCGGGACGGCGCAGATCACACGGAGCTCGGCGCCGAGCCGTTCGGCCTGGTCAGCCGCTTCCAGCACGGCCACCCGGGCCTGCTCGGAACCGTCGACGCCGACCACCACGACGTTCTCCACCGGCCGGTGTCCGGATTTGGCTTGCTCTGCTTTGATGCGCCGGTCCTCAGTGGTCTCGCCGAGCCGTTCCGAGCAGAAAAGCGGCACGGTCACCGCGGGGCATTTCGCGTGGGCGGGCAGCGCGCTGCTGACTGAGCCCAGGAGCCGGCCCACGAAGCCGCCGCGGCCCCGGGTGCCCACCACCAGGAGCTCGGCGGTTTCGGAGATCTCCAGCAGCACCCCGGCGGCGTCACCGTTCTCCACCGAGGAGCTGACCTCGACGTCGTACATTGAAACCTTCTCGACGGCCTGTTTGGCGATGGCCTCGGCCCCCTCCCGGATGACCGAGTCATCTACGGTGGCGTAGCCGCCGTCCAGCCCGGACGCGGCGAAGATCGGCACCGAATAGGCGGTGACTATATGGAGGGGACGACGGCGGCGCTGGGCCTCCCGCGCTGCCCACACCAAGGCGCACTGGCCGTGCTCGGAGCCGTCGACACCCACCACGATGCCTTCGGGAGCGGCCGGAGAACCACCACCGTCCCGGGCCGGGTCCGGATGCAACTCTTGTGAGCCCATGGGGGCCGCCTCCTCGCGATACTGCCTGATGTTGCCGCTATTCTGCCAGAAAACGGCCCGGGACCCGTGCACCCCGTACCGCCGCTGCAACGGCTGAAAAGGGACCGCTTCCATTGCCCACTATTCTCTGTCCCCAGCGGCTTAGCAAGCCTGTTCAGGGGCGCACAGGAGGGTTATCCACAGGCGTTCCGGCCGGTTGCGGAAAGCGCCTTCACCACGCCACGAATGTTTTCTCCAATGGACTATTCACGGCCGCAATTGTTCTGTAGTCTTCAGGACAATGTTGGTCCGGGACGCCAGCTTCAACTTCCTGTTAAGGGCGGCCCGGCCATGCGCTGCGACCGTGCTTGGGGTATCGGGACGCGAGCCGGCGAGGTCGCCGGCAACCTGCCGAAGCTTCGAAGGAGGGAAACTGTAGTGTCAAGCATGCCTGGGAGTGCCGGGCCCGAACAGACCACCACTGTAATTATTGGCACCGGCCTGTCCGGGCTGGCCGTAGCCGCTGAATTACGACGGCATGGAGTGGACTCCATCGTGGTGGACGGCCTGGATATCCTGGGCGCGGCGCAACCGGCCAACACGTCGTCGCTGCAGCGCTGCGACGCCGCTGACAGCGACACCCTCCGGGAGCGGAACGAGATCCTCCGCCACCTGCGCAACTACGCCGCAAGCCACAGCGTTGACGTACGGAACACCACCCGGGCAGTGCAGCTGACCATGCTTGAGGGGCCGGAGGACACTGCCGCGCCGCAATGGCAGGTCCACACACCCACGGGCATCCTGGTGGCAGACCACATTGTCCTGACACGCTGCGCGCACAGCCAACTGCGGCGCATGCTCAACGACTTCGGCATTGCCGTAGGCAAGAACGTGGCAGCAGCCATGCGGGCCATCGGCATCTATCTGGTGGGGGTGGGCGAACTCATCACGCCGTCGCCCAAGGAAGTGTTGCGCCAGGCCAAGACCGTGGGCCAGGCGATTTCCGCCAAGGTCAATGTTGGCAACGTCCAGCCATCGGCCGGCGCCTTCCCGGCAACGGGCAGCTTTGCCGCGACCTGCTGACGGTCGTCAGCGTGCCTGCAAACCTTGGTGCACTTGTTCCGCCAGGCGCCCGCTACCGCTGGGCTCCGTCGTCAGCAGCCCCACCGTCAGGCGTAACCCCGTCGTCAGGCGTATCCCCGTCGTCAAGCGTGTCCCCGTCACCCGAAAGCCGGCGCCGGGCCAGGACGCCCAAGGTGACGAGCAATCCAACCGCAACAACGGCAAACAGCACAATGCTCCACTGGAAGGGCTCGCCCGCACTGGCAGGCGCGGACGGCTCCTCCGTCACGCCCGGCTTGGCGGTGCCCATATCCGGGACGGCACCGGCCGGCGTCGAACTTCCCGACGCGGCAGGCCCGGTAGCAGCATCCGCTTGGGCAGCACCTGACGCCGCGGTAAACGTGAACGTCCCCTCGATTGGGTGTGAATCGGAGCCCACCACGCGCCACGCCACTGTGTATGCCCCTGCCGGACCGCCGGAACGGAGCTTTTGGGTGGCCACATTGTCAACGATCCGGACGGCCCCGTCAGCCCACTCCGTGCCGGACGCGTCCTTGACGGAGAACGAGGAACCAATGCCCAGCGGCGGTTCGCTGAAAGTCACCGAAACTTCACCGGGCGGGGCCGCCCGCGACGCTCCCTGTGCCGGGCTGGTGGATTCCGCAGCATCATGCGCGGACGCCGGCCCTGCCAGGCCAAAAGTGGAGGCTGCAAGGATGAACAAACCGAGCATGGCGCTCAGCCACTGCCGGCGGACTGGGCGCATGGGCTGCTCCTCGTGTTGGCTTCCTTACAGACTAGGCGAATTTGGCCGCCCCCACCCAGCCGGACCCTTAGGATGCAGGTATCCCCACACATTCCCCCGGAGGACTAATGCTTAAGCAAGGCTCTGCCCTGGACCGGTATTTCAAGGTCACGGAGCGCGGCTCCAACCTTTCCCGCGAGATCCGCGGCGGGTTCGCCACCTTCTTCGCCATGAGCTACATCGTGGTGCTGAACCCCCTGATCCTGTCCGGTCCCGACTCCACCGGGGCAACACTTGGCTTCACAGCCGTTGCCGCGGTAACCGCCCTGGTGGCCGGGATCCTGACCATCCTCATGGGCGCGTGGGGACGGCACCCCTTCGCCCTGGCCACCGGCTTGGGCGTCAACGCCTTCGTGGCCGTAACGGTCGCCAGGAACCCGGGCCTCACCTGGCCGGACATGATGGGCCTGGTGGTCCTTTCCGGCGTCACCATGCTGATCCTGGTCCTCACCGGGTTCCGCACCGCCGTCTTCAAAGCCGTTCCCGAGGGGCTCAAGACAGCAATCGTGGTGGGCATCGGCCTGTTCATCGCCCTGATCGGCCTGGTCAATGCCGGGTTCGTACGGCGCATCCCGGACGTGGCAGGGACCACCGTGCCGGTGGGCCTCGGCTTCGACGGCAAACTCCTGGGCTGGCCGACGGCCGTGTTCGTCTTCGGCCTGATCCTCACGATTGCCCTGGTGGTGCGCAAGATCAAAGGTGCCATCCTGATTGGCATCATCACGTCCACGGTGGTGTCCGTCATCCTTGAGATGACCCTCCACATCGGCCCCAGCTTCGACGGCAAGACCTCCAACCCCCAGGGCTGGTCCCTGGTGGCCCCCACGTTCAGCGGCTGGGCTGCTCCGGACCTTTCCCTGATTGGCAAGGCCAACCCGTTCGGCGCATTCTCCGACCTCGGCTTCGTGGCCGCCACCCTGCTGGCGTTCGTGATCCTGCTCAGCATCTTCTTCGACGCCATGGGCACCATGGTGGGCCTGGCCAACGAAGCCGGAACGGTTGACGAACACGGCAACATTCCCGACGTCGACCGTGTGCTCCAAGTGGACGCCCTGGGTGCCATCATCGGCGGCGGCGCGTCCGTCTCCTCCAACCAGATCTACGTCGAAGCCGGTGCCGGCATTGGCGAAGGTGCCCGGACCGGCGTCGCCTCGATCGTCACCGGCCTGCTGTTCCTGGTGGCCATGTTCTTCACCCCGCTGATCAACCTGGTGCCGTTCGAAGCCGTGGCCCCGGCCTTGGTGGTGGTGGGCTTCATGATGGTGTCCCAGGTGGGCAAGATCGACTGGCAGGACTGGGGCATTGCCATTCCGGCGTTCCTGACCTTCACCCTGATGCCGTTCACCTACTCCATCGCCAACGGCTTGGGAGCCGGCTTCATCGCCTACGTCCTGATCCGCACGGTCCAGGGCAAGGTCAAGGACATCCACCCGCTGATGTGGGTCGTGGCCGCGGCATTCCTGCTGTTCTTCGCCATCGGCCCGATCGAGGCCGCGCTCAGCATGTAGAATCCCGCTTTACAGACAGGGCTGGTACGGCGTCTGCCGTGCCGGCCCTTTGTCTGTGCCGGCTTGCGGTCCGGCCCGCTATACCGGCGTGTTCGGCGCGAGGCCCTCGTCCCCGGAAACTGCCAGTGCCCGCTTCTCGCGCAGCCGGTCCAGCCGGTTCATCAGCGGCGACGTGGTGGCTCCGTGGATCACGATGGACAACGCCACCACCAACCCAACAAACGACCAGAGCCAGTGCGCTTCGTCAGCAAAATGGCCCTCCCCCAAGGTAAACGCCAGGTAGTACAGCGATCCGATGCCGCGGATGCCGAAGAAGGACAGCGCCACGCGTTCGCGCGGCCCGGTCTTGCCGCCCAGCAGGCCCAGCAACCCAGCCAGTGGCCGGACCACCAGCAGGAAGGCCAAGGCCACCAGCACTTCCGCCGGCCCGATTCCGGCGAGGAGTCCGCGGGCAATGGCACCGCCGAGCAGGACCAGGATCACCACCGTCAGGAGCCGTTCGAGCTGTTCCACGTAAGAGTGCAGCACCCGGTGGTAGCCATGGCTGCGCTCAGCTGCACGGATAGTCACGGCACACACGAAGACCGCGATAAACCCGTAGCCCTCCGCGAGCTGCGTCAGCCCGTACGCCAGGAACGTGGCCGCCAGCGCCACGAAGCCTTCCGAGTGGTTGGAAAGCCGCAGGCTGTCACGGCGGGCGGAAAAGAAAAGCTTCGCCAGCAGTTTTCCGGTCAGGAAACCCACCAGCAGTCCCAAGGCCAGCCGCCACAGCACATCCACCCCGAACCATTCCGGAAACCAGGCCGACGGCGAGGCGCCGGCAACGCTGATGGCGATGGCGAGGTAGACAAACGGGAAGGCCAGCCCGTCGTTGAGTCCGGCCTCCGAGGTGAGCCCGAACCGCACCTCATCTTCCTTTTCGACGCCTTCCTCCTCGTCCGCCGGTTCGCCCACCTGCACCTCTGAGGCCAGGACCGGATCCGTGGGCGCCAGGCTGGCGGCTACCAGCAGTGCCGCGCCAAGCCCCAGGCCCAGGAACCACATGCCCAGCAGCGTCAGGCCCACAATGCACAGCGGCATGGCGATACCCAGCAGCCGCCAGGTGGTGGACCAGCGTTTGAGCCCCACCGGCCGGTCCAGGGCAAGCCCGGCTCCCATGAGCGAAATGATGACGCAAACTTCCGCCAGGTGCATCACGAAGCCGCTGTGCTCCACCGGATTGGGATCCGGCAGCGAGGGGATCAGCGCAAAGGCCCCCATGCCGGCACCAAGGAAGACCATGGGCATGGACAGGGGCATGTTGCGCAGCAGTTTTGGCAGCACGGCGGCGACGAAGACGGCGGCTCCGGCGGCGGCAAAGATGATGTTAGCGGCATCGAACATGGGCGGCCTCCAGCCAGGAAAGGTGCGTGGTTCCGGCACAGGCACGTCACGCTTCGATCTGGCCGACCGCTCCCACCCTATCCCGCGCCCAGCCCCGCCGGAGGGTTCTTGGATCCCGGACAGGACGACGGCGGCGGTGCTGGTCATTGGGGCCGGCATGCGGTGAGCTTGGAGCATGCCTTTCCAGTTTCCAACCGTCGATCTTCCGCCGCAGCCCTGGACGGGCAGGTACGACGGCGACGGCCCCGAACACCGCCGCTGGTGGCAGGCAGTGAACCAGGAACGCCGGCCCGGAGCCTCCGACGCCCCCGGCAGCCAGGGCGCCGGGCAACCAGGGGCATCGGACCATAAGCCGGTGGCCCTGCTGGGCTTCGCCAGCGACGAGGGAGTGCGCCGGAACAAGGGCCGCACCGGGGCGGCCGCCGCGCCGGCTGCACTGCGAAAAGCACTCGGCCCGCTGGCGTTCCACCTGGACCGGACCGTTGCCGATTGTGGTGACGTGGTGGTGTCGGGAGACCAGCTCGAGGCCGGGCAGGAACGGCTGGGCCGGTCGCTGGCCGCCCTGCTCGACGCCGGCCACCAGACCGTTGTGCTGGGCGGCGGCCACGAAACTGCCTACGCCAGCTACCTTGGCGTCAGTGCAGCGGCGGCGGTCCGCGGCGGACTGCGGCTAGGCGTGCTGAACCTCGACGCTCACTTCGACCTCCGCGACGAAGCGGTTCCCAGTTCCGGGACGCCGTTCCTGCAAATGGCCCGCGCGGAAGCGGAGGCGGGGCGCGACTTCCGCTACGCCGTCGTGGGCATCTCGGAACCAAACAACACCCGGGCCTTGTTCGACACCGCCGGAAAGCTGGGTGTCCGGTACTTGCTGGACGAAGAATGCGAGGCGGACCGGGTCCGCGGCTTCGTGGCGGACTTCCTGGCGGACATCGACGTCCTCTACCTGACCATCGACCTGGACGTGCTTCCCGCCGCGGTGGCACCGGGGGTCAGCGCACCCGCCGCCTACGGGGTGCCGCTGCCCGTCATCACGGCCGTATGCCGGCAGGTGGCACAGAGCGGGAAGCTGCTGCACCTTGACGTGGCGGAACTGAACCCGGAGTTCGACATCGACGGCCGGACCGCGCGGACCGCGGCGCGGCTGCTGGACACGTTGCTGCGGTAACGGCCATACCTCCGCCGGCCGGTGCCCCAGGTCATGCTTTCAGGACGTACCGCCGTTCCGGCCGCCCCACGCCGTACTTGAGCCGGACATCCAGTGTGCCTTCGTCGTGCAGGTATTCGAGGTACCGGCGGGCGCTGACGCGGGAGGTTCCGAGTTCCTCGGCCACTTCTGCGGCTGACACGTCACCGGGGGCGGCGTTGAGTGCGGCCTCCACCAGTTTCAGGGTCTCGACGCTGCACCCCTTGGGCAACGGCCGTTCGGCGCGGTCCAGGCCAAATACCCGGTTGACGTCTGATTGCTCGGCCACGTCCTTGGCGGCATCCAGGCCCTGGTACGCGTTGCGGTAGTGTTCCAGCCGCTCCTGCAGGTCCGACTGCGAAAACGGTTTGATCAGGTAGTGGACGATCCCGCCCCGGAGCGCCTTCCGCACCGTTTCAACCTCGCGGGCGGCACTGATCACCAGGACGTCCAGCTCGGGGGCCACGCTGCGCAGCCGGTGCATGAGGTCCAGGCCGTTGGCGTCCGGCAGGTGGATGTCCAGGAGCACCAGGTCGGGCCGGAGCCGTTGAGTCTCGGCAAGGGCCTGCGCCCCGGTATGGGCCGCCCCCACCACCGTGAAGCCGGGAGTGCGCTGGATGAAGCCGGCGTGCACCTTGGCCACCATGAAGTCGTCGTCGACGATCAGGACTTTGATCATGGCTGGTTGCTTCCTCGTTTCAGCACTGCGGTAAAGACGGCCCCATTATCGTTGGCCACCACCAGGTTTCCGCCGGTCCTGCGGCAGACCACCCGGCAGAGCGCCAGGCCGAAGCCGCGGCTGCCGGCGGGGCCCGGTTCCTTGGTGGTAAAGCCCTGGCGGAAGATATGGTCGGCCGCACCGCCCGGGACGCCCGGCCCGTTATCCCGTACCGTCACCACCACGTCTCTCCCGGCGCTGCCCTCCACCAGCACCCTGACGGCCGCCTGCGGAAGCCCGGTGACGGCGTCGAACGCGTTATCCACGAGGTTCCCCACCACCGTGGTGAGGTCCCGGGACAGCGCGTCATCCACCTTGTCCAGCCCTGAGTCCGGGTCCAGCTGCAGGGCCACGCCCCGCTCGGCAGCCAAGCTGGATTTGGCGATCAGCAGGGCGGCGAGCGCGGGATCGGCGATCCGGCCGGTCACCTCATCATTGAGCCGGGTCCGGTCCACCGTGGCGCCGTTGACGAACTGGACCACGGAATCGTACTCGCCGATCTGGATCAGGCCGGAGATGACATGAAGCTGGTTGGCGAACTCGTGCGCCTGGGCCCGGAGGGTGTCCGTGGCTGTGCGGGTGGCGCCCAGCTCATGCTCAAGTTCAGAAAGTTCCGTCCGGTCACGAAGTGTGGCCACCGAGCCGATCACCTTGCCGCGGGACCGGATAGGCACCCGGTTCATCACCACCAGGCGGTCCCCGACGAGCACCAGCTGGTCCGGTCCGGGCTGGTCCCCCGTGAGCACTTCCTTGAGGGCGGGTTCAACGGCCAGGGCCGACACGCGCTTGCCCACGCAATCCGGCGGGAGGCCCAGCAGCGACCGCGCACTGTGGTTGGCCACCGTGATCCGTTGGTGCAGGTCAAGGGCCACCACACCCTCCTTGAGGCCGTGCAGCATGGCCTCCCGGTTTTCCACCAGGCTGGTGATCTCGCTGGGTTCCATGCCGAGGGTCTGCCGCTTCACCCTGCGGGACAGCAGCAGGGAACCGGCAATGCCCAGGACGCTGGCGACCCCAAGGTAGGTGAGGAGGTTCGGGACGGCGTCGCCGAGCCGCTCCAGCACGGTGGGATAGTTGCGGCTGATGGAGGCGATTCCGATCATGCGCCCGGAGTCGTCAAGGACGGGGACGTGCGCCGACAACAGCGGGGCGGGGGTCCCGCCGACCACTCCGGTCCAGGCCCGGCCTTCCATCACCCTGCTGCCGCCGAGCTCCAGCGGCCGCCCCAGCAGGCTGGGATCCGAGGACGCCACCACGGTCCGGTCCAGTTTGGCCAGCGCCACCCGGGATGAGCCCGAGACGATGCGCACGGACTCCGCCACCGCGGGCAACACGGCACCGCCACGAGGCTCCGTGTCCGGAAGGAGCTCACGCACCACGGGGTTCCCGCCGAGCGCTTCCGCGGCCGACAGGGCACGCCTGCCCTCGGTCCGTTCGAAGGCCGCCGCAGACTGGGCCAGGGAGATGGCCACCACTCCCACCAGCACCGCCAGGACAATGAGCAACTGCAGCAGAAGGTACTGCCCCGCAAGGGACATTCCTCGTCGTCGAGTCACAATGGTCTTCCTGGTGTTCCGGGGGGGCGATACCCGGGAACTATATCCCAAAGCCCCCGGCAGGGACGGCGCGGGGCCAGCTAAGCGTGAACGCAATGAACACAACTTTCTCTGCGTACACAAGAGTGATCGCCGTCACTGCCGCCCCTAGCATCGGAACCACCAGTCAGCCGATGCTGATCAGATTTTGATGAGAAGAGGAACACATGCGCCAGATCCGCGCATTGCGCGTTGCCGCCGTTGCTGCCGGCATCGCCCTGATGGCCACCGGCTGCGGTGCCACCGGCAAGAGCTCCACCGGTTCGGAAAGCACCGGCGCCGCCGCCGGGCCCATCACCGGCCTGCAGATCATGGTCCCCAACTCCCCTGGTGGCGGCTACGACACCACTGCCCGGGCCGCTGCAAAGGTCCTGGACGACGCGAAGATCTCCACAAACACCGAAGTCTTCAACCTGGCCGGCGCCGGCGGCACCGTAGGCCTGGCCCGGATCGTCAACGAAAAGGGCAACGGCGACCTTGCCATGCTCATGGGCCTCGGCGTCGTGGGCGCCAGCTACACCAACAAGTCCGAGTCCAAGCTGACCTCCACCACCCCGCTGGCCCGCCTGATCGAAGAACCGGGCGCCATCATGGTGGGCAAGGATTCACCCTTCAAGACAATCGACGACCTGGTCAAGGCCTGGAAAGCCGATCCCGGCTCCATCGCCGTGGGCGGCGGGTCCTCCCCCGGCGGCCCGGATCACCTCCTGCCGATGCAGCTCGCAGGAGCCGTGGGCATCGACGCCACCAAGGTCAACTACGTTGCCTACGACGGCGGCGGCGACCTGCTGCCCGCGATCCTTGGCAACAAGCTGGGCTTCGCCGCCTCCGGCGCCGGCGAGTACCTGAAGCAGATCGAATCCGGCGAGGTCCGCGTCCTGGCCACCAGCGGTGACAAGCGCCTGGACGGCGTGGATGCGCCAACGCTGAAGGAATCCAACATCGACCTCGTCTTCAGCAACTGGCGCGGCGTGGTGGCCCCTCCGGGAATCAGCGACAAGGACAAGGCTGCCTTGATCGCGGCCCTGGAAAAGATGCACGGCACGGACGGCTGGAAGGAAGCGCTGAAGACCCACAGCTGGACCGATGCCTTCATCACCGGTGACCAGTTCAAAACCTTCCTCACCGAGCAGGACAAGCGCGTGGCCGACGTCCTCACCAAGCTTGGGCTGGCGTGACGTCGCTGACCTCAGGCCTTAAAGGCCGCTCCGAGCTGGGAGTCGCACTCCTGCTCGGGGCGGCCGGCGTCGTCGTCTTCCTGGACGCCAACGGCCTGGTAACCCCGTATTCGAAGTCAGACCCCGTGGGGCCCAAAACCGTTCCGTTCATCGTGGCGGGCATGCTGGTGGTCTGCGCGGTACTGCTTGCCTTGAACGTGCTGCGCGGCGGCAAGGGCGAGGCAGAGGGCGGCGAAGACGTCGACCTCACCCACCCGGCGGACTGGAAGACGGTCCTGCCCCTGGCGGGCGCCTTCATCCTGAACATCCTGCTCATTGACTGGGCCGGCTGGGTCATCTCCGGGACCGTCCTGTTCTGGGGCAGCGTCCTTGCACTCGGCAGCCGCCGCCATATCCGGGACGGACTGATCTCCGTGGCACTGTCCCTGCTGACCTTCTACGGCTTCTACCTCGGCCTGGGCATCGCGCTGCCGGCCGGCCTCCTGGAAGGAATCCTGTAATGGACGTCTGGTCCTCCCTGATGGACGGCTTCGCCACCGCCCTCACCCCCATGAACTTCCTCTACGCCGTGATCGGCGTGATCCTGGGCACCGCCGTCGGCGTCCTCCCGGGCCTCGGGCCGGCCATGACCGTGGCCCTGCTGCTGCCCGTCACCTACGCCCTGGAACCCACCAGCGCGTTCATCATGTTCGCCGGCATCTACTACGGCGGCATGTACGGCGGGTCAACCACCTCCATCCTGCTTAACACCCCCGGCGAATCGTCGTCCGTGGTCACCGCCATTGAGGGCAACAAGATGGCCAAGGCCGGCCGCGCGGCGCAGGCGCTGGCGACGGCGGCCATCGGCTCGTTCGTTGCCGGCACCATCGGCACCGCATTGCTGGCGGTCTGCGCACCAATCGTCGTTAAGTTCGCCGTGAGCCTGGGCGCGCCCAGCTACTTCGCCATCATGGTGCTGGCCCTCCTGGCCGTCACCGCCGTCCTGGGATCCTCCCGGCTGCGCGGGTTCGCCTCCCTGGGACTGGGCCTGGCCATCGGCCTGGTGGGCATGGACTCGGTCACCGGCCAGCGCCGGTTGACGTTCGGCCAGCCGCTCCTGGCGGACGGCCTGGACATCGTGGTGGTGGCCGTGGCCATCTTCGCCGTGGGCGAGGCCCTCTGGGTAGCTGCGCATCTGCGCCGTACGCCCCTGCATGCCATTCCCGTGGGCCAGCCGTGGATGGGCAAGTCCGACTGGAAGCGTTCCTGGAAGCCGTGGCTGCGCGGCACCGCTTTCGGCTTCCCGTTCGGCGCCCTGCCGGCCGGTGGCGCCGAGATCCCCACGTTCCTGTCATACGTGACGGAGAAGAGGCTCAGCAAGCACCCCGAAGAGTTCGGCAAGGGCGCCATCGAAGGCGTAGCCGGTCCGGAAGCAGCCAACAACGCCGCGGCCGCCGGCACCCTGACCCCCATGCTGGCGCTGGGCCTGCCCACGAATGCCACGGCGGCCGTGATGTTGGCGGCCTTCACTTCGTACGGCATCCAGCCGGGCCCGCAGCTCTTCGAAAGCCAGGGGCCCCTGGTCTGGGCGCTGATTGCCAGCCTCTTCATCGGCAACTTGCTGCTCCTGATCATCAACCTGCCGCTGGCCCCGTTGTGGGCAAAACTGCTGCAACTCCCCCGCCCGTACCTGTACGCCGGCATCCTGTTTTTCGCCACCCTGGGCGCCTACTCGGTGAACCTGCAGGCGTTCGACCTGGTGATCCTGCTGATCCTCGGCGCGCTCGGGTTCATGATGCGGCGCTTCGGGTTGCCCGTACTCCCGCTGATCCTCGGCGTGATCCTGGGCCCGCGCATTGAGGGGCAACTCCGCAAAACCCTGCAGCTGAGCGCGGGCGACCCCGCGGGTCTCTTCAGCGAGCCGATCGCCGTCGGGATCTACGTGATCATTGCCGTCATCCTGCTATGGCCCTTTGCCTTCAGGCTGATCCGGCGTAACACTCCGGTTGCTCCTCCTGCCGGCGGGGCGGCGGCTCTTGCCATGGATGCCGATGATGCGGTCCACTCGAACCACAATGCCGTCTATTCCAACCATAAGGAGCAACAATGACCGTCGTTGTGGGATACGTCCCCACCCCTGAAGGCGAAGCTGCCTTGACCCAGGCCATCACCGAAGCCCGGAAGAACAACAGCACACTGGTGCTGATCAACTCCTCCAAGGGCGAGGCGGCAGTGGATACCCGGTTCGCACCCGAAGGCGGGATCCAGGACATCGAACGGCGGCTGGCCGGCGAGGGCATCCAGTACCTGATCAAGCGTCCGGTCCGGGGCCACGACGCCGCCGCCGAAGTCCTGGACGCCGCCGAGGAGCACAAAGCCGAGCTGATCGTGATCGGGCTGCGCCGCCGCACCCCGGTGGGCAAGCTGATCATGGGCAGCACATCCCAGCGCATCCTGCTGGAAGCGGATTGCCCGGTCCTGGCGGTCAAAGCAAGCTAGGCGCGCAGCACCCTAGGCCGTTGCGGCCGCCGGCGTCCGGAACAACTCCTGGCGCTGGCGGCCCAGGCCTTCCACTTCCACCTCCACCACGTCGCCCGGCTGGAGGTAGGGGAAACGGCCGCTCAGTGCCACACCTTCCGGGGTTCCGGTGAGGATCACGTCGCCTGGTTCCAGCCGCATGTACTGGCTGCAGTGATGGACCAGCGTGGCCGCATTGAAGATGAGCTCCGAGGTCGACGAGTCCTGGCGCGGTTCCCCGTTGACCCAGCTGCGCAGCGGGAGGTTGCCGCCGTCGATGTCCTCCGCCGGAACCAGCCACGGGCCCAGGGGCGTTGACCCGGGCAGCGACTTGCCTTTGGTCCACTGCCCCGCGGCTCCCGGCAACTGGTATTCGCGTTCGGAGAGGTCGTTGGCCGTGACGTAGCCGGCGATGCACGCCGCTGCTTCTTCCGGGGAGCCCAGGTAGCCGGCCTCCCTGCCGATCACGATCCCTAATTCCACTTCCCAGTCGTACTTGCCCGAATGCGGAGGGAGCGGAGCGGGATCGAACGGGCCGGCAACCGTGTTGCTTGGCTTGAGGAAGACCACCGGAATCGTGGGCGGCTCGGCCCCGGACTCGGCGGCGTGCGCGGCATAGTTCATCCCGATGCCCACCACGGAGCCGGGCCTGGCCACCGGCGGTCCCACCCGGAGCGCGTCCGCGCCCTCAAGGACCGGCAGCTCCCCTGCGGCGAGGGCTTTGCGGACCTTGTCCAGCCCTCCCGCCGCGAGGAAGCCGCCGTCGACATCGCCGGTCAGGGGCAGGAGGCTGAAGTACCGGCCGGCGCCGTCCGCTGAGGGAACCAGCACAGCAGGCTGTTCGCTGCCGCTGTGGCCCAGTCGCATGATCTTCATACCGAATCTCCTCAAGGTGTGGTGGCGGGGCTGCTGAACGGGGCCCTGCCGGGGCCCGCTTCCATGGTCGTTGATTCCCGTCCGGGACCGCGAACGAACGTTTTGTGACCGCCGTTCCGGGGCTTCGGGAGGGCAGTCATCTGACATATATGGATACTGATCGATAGAATAGCGATGCCACCTGGCACGAAATACAGAAAGTTCAGTACATGACGACTAGCACTTTGGAGCGCGTCCCCGCCGCTGCCGGGACCGCCGAACGGCCGGAGCTCCGGTCCATCAGCCTGGAGTTTTCCAGCGCCGGCGAGGTCCATTCCGGACTGGAAAAGGCAGTAGCCGAACTGATTGAAGTGGCAGCGAAGGACGCCACCTGCGGCATCCTGGTGACCAGGCTGCACCCGGGACACTACACGGTAGCCCTGGACGAATCAGTACCGTTTGGTGAGACCTACGAATCCTTCACTGCCTGATTCGGGTACCGCCTGATACGCCGGCACTTCGTTTGCCGTCCCGGGCAGCCCAGCAGGACCCGGACGCCCGGAACAACCAAGAATCCCCGCAGTGCCGTGAGGCCCTGCGGGGATTCTTGATGTTGAGGGGTGCTGCTGTCAGGCGAGACGCACCTGGACGCCGTCGGACTTCAGGAAAAGCTGCTTTTCCGACAAATCTGACGGTCCGGCCGGAACCAGCCAGAGGACGTTGCCGCTCTGCGACACTTCCTCCACTTCCCCGGCTGCCACCACGTGCGCATGCTTGATGATTTCGACGCGGTCCCCGGCCTTGAGGGCCTTCCAGTTGGATACCGCAGCGGAATGGGCGTTGCGCCTGGACAGGACTGCCCCACGTGCTTTCATGTGAACTTCTACCCCTTTGTATTGTTCTGCTGCCACAGCCTCGTTGATGTGACTTTCACTACACCATCAGTTCTACTACACTCCGGCCTCAGCTACGGACCGCGGCGCCGGATATTCCGCACTTCGGACCGGAGCGCAGCAGGCACTGAAGATCCTTCGGTTTCAGGCCAGGGAGCCGACGGCGGATTCGGCTGCCCGAAGCACCTCCCCCGAGGCAACCAGCCGGTCCGCCGCCTCCAGTTCCGGAGACAGGAAACGGTCCGTCCCCGGGCCGTCCACCACGGCACGGAGGGCAGCTACGACGGCGGTGCCGGCCGGGCCCGGAGTGAGCTCACCACCGGAAAACTGGGTGCGGATGTCCAGCGCACGGGCCGACGTCACCAGTTCGATGGCCAGGACCCGCCGGAGGTTCTCCACCGCCTTACGCAGTTTCCGGGCCGCGTGCCAGCCCATGGACACGTGGTCCTCCTGCATGGCCGAGCTTGGAATCGAATCCACTGAAGCCGGCACGGCCAGCCGCTTGTTATCCGAAACCAGGCCTGCCTGGGTGTACTGGGCAATCATCAGCCCCGAGTCCACGCCGGGATCGGAGGCAAGGAAGGCCGGGAGGCCGTGGGAGCGGGCAGGGTCCAGCATCCGGTCCGTCCGGCGTTCCGCGATTGAGCTGAGGTCGGCCACGGCGATGGCAAGGTAATCCAGGACATAAGCCACCGGCGCGCCGTGGAAATTGCCGTTGGAGCTGACACGGCCGTCCGGGAGGACGACGGGGTTGTCGATGGCAGCCGCCAGCTCCCTGGTTGCCACCAGTTCCGCATGGTCAACGGTGTCGCGGACGGCACCGGCAACCTGCGGGGCGCAGCGCAGCGAATAGGCGTCCTGCACCCGGGAGTCCCCCACCTTGTGCGAGGCGACGATCGGGGAGTCCGAGAGCACCCTCAGCATGTTGTCCGCGCTGGCCGCCTGGCCGGGGTGTGGCCGGAGGGCGGCGTGCAGTTCGGGCAGGAACACCTGGTCGGTGCCGAGCAGCGCCTCGACGCTGAGCGCCGCGGTGATGTCCGCCGTCGCCAGCAGCTGGCGGAGATCCGCAATGGCCATCAGGAGCATGCCCAGCATGCCCTCGGTGCCGTTGACCAGCGCCAGCCCTTCCTTCTCGGCAAGGGTGACCGGCTCGATGCCGTGTTCTGCCAGCAGCTCAGCGACAGGTGACTGTCCACGGCCGCCGTACGTGACGCCGTCGGGCCCTTCCGCTTCTCCCTCACCCATGAGGACCAGGGCGCAGTGCGACAGGGGGGCAAGGTCGCCGGAGCAGCCCAGGGAGCCAAACTCGCGGACCACCGGCGTGATGCCGGCGTTGAGGACGTCCACCATGGTCTGCAGGACGACGGGACGGACGCCGGTGCGGCCGGAGGCCAGGGTCTTGGCGCGGAGGAACATGATGCCGCGGACCACCTCGCGTTCCACGGCCGGGCCCATGCCGGCGGCGTGGCTGCGGATCAGCGACTTCTGCAGCTGGGTGCGCAGCGCATTGGGGATATGGCGGTTGGCCAGCGCACCGAAACCGGTGGAGATGCCGTAGGCGGGGGTGTCGCTGGAGGCGAGATCGTCGATGTGGGCGCGGACCTTGGCGACGGTTTCCAGGGCTTCGGGCGCGATGGCCACCTTCGCATCATGGCGCGCGACGGCGAGCACATCCTGGGGCGTGACGCCGACGGACCCGAGGGTGACGGTGAGCGGTTCGGAAATTAGGGCTGTCATTGAAGTTCCTTGTGATGGTCACATCGACTGCTCCGTAATTGTCGTTTTAGGGACTCTAAACGACAATTACGGAGCAATCGATGCGGGGTTTGGCCTGGTGGGCGGACGTCGGTTACTGGTTTTCCTGCATGGGGATGCGGACGCCGCGTTCCTTGGCGACGTCAAGGGCGCGTTCGTAGCCGGCGTCGGCGTGGCGGATGACGCCCATGCCGGGGTCGTTGGTGAGGAGGCGCTCGAGCTTCTGCGCGGCGAGGTCGGTGCCGTCGGCGACCGAGACCTGGCCGGCGTGGATTGAGCGGCCGATGCCGACGCCGCCGCCGTGGTGCAGGGAGACCCAGGTGGCTCCGGAGGCGGTGTTGAGCAGGGCGTTCAGCAGCGGCCAGTCGGCGATGGCGTCCGAGCCGTCGGCCATGGCCTCGGTTTCGCGGTACGGGGAGGCGACGGAGCCGGAATCAAGGTGGTCGCGGCCGATCACGATGGGGGCCTTGACCTTGCCCTCCTTGACCAACTGGTTGAACAGCAGGCCGGCCTTGGCGCGTTCGCCGTAGCCGAGCCAGCAGATACGGGCGGGCAGGCCCTCGAATTCCACGCGTTCCTGCGCGGCGTCGATCCAGCGGTGCAGGTGCTTGTTCTCGGGGAAGAGTTCCTTGATGGCCTCGTCCGTGACGCGGATGTCCTCGGGGTCGCCGGAGAGGGCAACCCAGCGGAACGGGCCCAGGCCCTCGCAGAACAGCGGCCGGATGTAGGCCGGGACGAAGCCGGGGAACTCGAAGGCCCGGGTGTAGCCGCCCTTGCGGGCCTCGTCGCGGATGGAGTTGCCGTAGTCGAAGACCTCGGCGCCGGCGTCCTGGAATTCGACCATGGCCTGGACGTGGCGGGCCATGGAAGCCTGGGCCTTCTTGGTGAAGCCCTCCGGGTCGGCTGCAGCCTCGCGGTGCCATTCCTCGACCGTTATGCCCTCGGGCAGGTAGCTCAGCGGGTCATGCGCCGAGGTCTGGTCCGTGACGATGTCAACGGTGAGCTCGCCGGCCTTGTGCCGGCGCAGGATCTCGGGGAAGACCTCGGCGGCGTTGCCCACGTAGCCCACGGACCAGCCGCGGCGCTCCTCCTTGGCCTTCAGGACCTTGGCGATCGCGGTATCGAGGTCGGTTTCAACCTCGTCGAGGTAGCGCTTGCCGGCGCGGCGGCGCAGGCGGGTCTCGTCGACGTCGACGATCAGGCAGGCGCCATCATTCAGGGTGACGGCGAGAGGCTGGGCGCCGCCCATGCCTCCGCAGCCGCCGGTGAGCGTGAGCGTGCCGGCGAGGGTGCCGTTCTCGTCTCCGGTGAGCTTGCGGGCGATTGCGGCGAAGGTCTCGAAGGTGCCTTGCAGGATGCCCTGGGTGCCGATGTAGATCCAGGATCCGGCGGTCATCTGGCCGTACATCATCAGGCCTTCGGCCTCGAGCCGGCGGAACTCGGGCCAGGTGGCCCAGTCGCCCACGAGGTTGGAGTTGGCCAGCAGCACGCGCGGGGCCCATTCGTTGGTGCGGAAGACACCGACCGGCTTACCGGACTGGACCAGGAGGGTCTCGTCCTTTTCCATGGCTTCCAAGGTGCGGGTGATGGCGTCGAACGCGGCCCAGGAGCGGACTGCGCGGCCGGTGCCGCCGTAGACGACCAGATCATCCGGGCGTTCTGCGACTTCGGGGTCCAGGTTGTTCATCAGCATGCGCAGCGGCGCTTCGGTCTGCCAGGACTTTGCGGTGAGCTCAGTGCCGCGGGCTGCTGTGACCGGGCGGGCACCGGTGGTGAAATCGGCGGGTGCCATGAGGGGCTCCTTCTTGTGGTGTCTGTTGGAGGAAAGAAGTTCTGTATCAACTAAAGCCCTTGCGGGACGGGCTTCACAGGGGTTTTTACGGGGTGCTGTCTTGTATTCCAGACATGCCCGCCGATCAGTTTTGCCGTGCCGGCCCTGGGCCCCGGCTGGCCTGGACAGGGACCAAAGCTGACGGGGTTAAGCGTGCCTGCGGGGCTGCTATTTTCCAGGCCGGCCGTGGAGGCGGATGGAGAGTTCATCGGCCACCTTCTGGACGCGGGCTGCCAGGACCGGCCATTCCGCGGCGGGCAGCTTGTCCTCAAGGAAGGTGACAGCCACGGCGGCGGTAGGCCAGCCCAGGTGGTCGGTCACGGCAGCGGCAATGGACCCAAAGCCAGGCGTCACCTCACCGTGTTCGGTGGCGTATCCCCGCTGGCGGACCTGGTCCAGGTGCGAGGACAGCGCGGAATATTTCATGATGGCCCCCACCACCTCATGCCGGGCGGTGAAGGCTGCGGCGTTCGGGTACAGCGCCCGAACCTGCGACTTGGGCAGGGCGGCAAGGATGGCGCGGCCGCTGGCCGTGAGATGGCTGGGAAGCCGGACGCCGACGTCAGTCACCAGCGACGGGCGGTTCTTCGCCCTTTCCTCCACGATGTACAGGACATCACGGCCGTGCAGCACCGCAAGGTGCGCGCTCTCACCGAGGGCATCCACGAGGCTCGCGAGCAGGGGGCGGCCCAGGCGGGACAACGGTTCCTGGCGTGAATAGGCGGAACTGAGTTCGAAAGCGCTGATACCCAACCCGTACCGCTGCTCTTCGTGCAGGTGGAGGACGAAACCGTTCGCCTCCATCACACCCAGCAAGTGGTAGACGCTGGACCGGGGCAGGTCCAGGCTGGAGGCGATCTGGGAGGCCGCCATCGGGCCGCGCCGGGAAGCCAGAAGCTTGAGGATGCGCAGGGTATTTTCCGCTGCAGGAACTTTTGAGGATGCCTTGACCGCCGCGCGTGGCGCCTGGGCTTCGGTGCTTAATGCAGTGCTCATTGGCTGGAGGGGTCTTTCTGGGTAGCTCTGTCCGGTATCCCGTACTTAAGCTTGCGCCCTTGATGGACCCTTTACTTCCCACTTGGAGGACCTTTCCGTCTGGTATTTCAGACAGATGGGTTCGAGCCGGGCACTTTCAGCCTCCACCGCCCGGGCGTCACCGCGGCACGGCGAATGGCGCTGCAAGAAGCTCCTCCCAAAGGGGGTCGTCAGAGGACACGTCATCGAGGTCTATGAGGTTGTCATCGTCCGGTTCCCATCGGGGAAAGTCTTCGGGTCCGAAATCCTGGCAGGGCGGTCCATCCCGAAGGACCCATTGTGGCCAGTGGGTTGGTTCGGGGTCTGGTTGTTCGGGTTGGTAGTGGCGGCCGGTGGGTGAGGTCCAGCCGGGTGGTTCGTTCGTGGTGGCTGGATGTGGTGTCCATTGGCTGTGGTGTTTGAGCCGGTGGTGTTTTGGGACAGAGTTGGGCCAGGTTGCTGATTCCGGTCCTTCCGCCGTCGCCCCAGGCGGTGAGGTGGTCTGTGTCGTTGTCGGGGGTGCGGTTGGTGCAGCCGGGGAAGGTGCATTTGGCGTCCCGCAGCCGGATCCATTTCTTGATGGTCTCGGTGAGCCGGTAACGTGTGCGGCCGATCTCCAGGGGTGCCCCGTCGCGGGGGTCGACCAGGACCCGGTAGAAGGACTCGGCGCCGTCGGCGACGAGTTTGCGGGCCATGGACGCCGGGATGGGTCCGAACCCGTCGAGTGTGGCCGGCTCATCGGTGAGGCCGAGCAGCGAGAAGACCGGGACCATAACCAGGACATCCGCCCGAGGGGTGGGGACTTTGCCGAGTTTGGTGGTGGTTTCCGAAGCCGCGCGTGGATCTTCACCGGTAGAGGTGGCAGTTCCTGTGCCGGCAGCGTTGCCGGCGCCGAGGAGCAGGGCCGCGGCGACGTCGGCGCGCAACTGGGTGAGGATGCGCTCTTCCGCAGGGCCCTGCAAACCCCGGGCGGTGGCGGTGGTGCGGTTCCAGATGGCGCAGGCACTGTCCCCGGGCAGGTAGAGCGATAGCCAGGCCATGCCGTCCCGGTCCGGCGCGTAGTCCATCCGCCGGTCACCCACACCCTTTACATGGCGCTTCTCGATGGAGTCGGGGTGGTGGCATTCCCGCCAGGCCCGGACCTTCGCCCTAAACCGGGATGGCACGAGCTCACCGGGCGCTGCACCCCGGGCGGGGTTGGGCGCGCCGGGGTCAAAGAAATGCTCCACCAGCCCCGCCGCGCCCGCCGGATCAAGGCCTTCGGTTTCGTCGGCGACTATGCGGGCGTGCTGCCACGACATGTCCCCAGCGGACAACGCCCCAAACACCAAGGGCAACGAACAGACCCGCCGGGAAACCTCCACCAACGCCCCCGCAGCCGCAGAAGTGACGGTCAGGACCCCGGCGATCTCCTCCACCGCCGACATCTCCGCAAACGTACGCTCATGCACCGGCCCATCCGGCGGAAGCATGGCCTGCTGCAACCCGAGGCACTCAGCCACATCCCGCGCCTTCACTGCCGCCAGCTCAGCCTCCAGCCGGGCAACAACCTCCAACCGCTCCAGGCACAACTCATACCGCCCCTGCAGGACGTCAATGTCTCCAGCCGAAGCAGTCAGCGCAGGACCCTCAAGGTTCCGGTCTTCAAGAACCAGCGCGTCAAGGGCGGCGACAGAAGCACGCAGCCCCTCCAACACCGACCCAAAACCGCCGTTGATTCCCATACCCACATCATCCAGCGAGGCACTGACATTGGAACCTGGCGTTGTCGCGGGCTGGCGGCCAAACTCCTGCACCACGAAAGACGCCGCCCCACAGTCTGGAACCGAAGACAGCAACCCGCCGTGAGCCTCATCACGGCCGGCTCGAAAATGGTCTGCTGGTTAGCGGCTCCCCTCCCAAAGACGAGAAGGTAACTCTATGCAAACCTCCCCAACCCGGACCGAAAGCCCGGTGGAACAGCAAAAGCCGGCAGCCGTCGTCGCGCAGGCCCTGAACCGCGGCCTGAACGTGCGGCACATCCGCTTCATGGCCTTGGGCTCCGCTATCGGAACCGGCCTCTTCTACGGGTCCGCTTCCGCCATCCAGAAGGCGGGTCCGGCTGTCTTGTTGGCCTACATCATCGGCGGCGCCGCCGTATTCATGGTGATGCGCGCCCTGGGCGAAATGGCGGTAAGGCACCCGGTATCCGGGTCCTTCAGCCAATACGCCGGCCGGTACCTTGGCCCCCTCGCCGGCTTCGTGACCGGCTGGACATACGTCTTCGAGATGGCCATTGTGGCCATTGCCGACGTCACGGCCTTCAGTATCTATATGGGATTCTGGTTCCCGCAGGTGGATCGATGGATCTGGGTACTGGCCGTCATCTGTTTCCTGGCGGCATTGAACCTGCTGAGCGTCAAGGTCTTCGGGGAACTCGAATTCTGGTTTTCGCTGATCAAGGTCGCGGCCATCATCGCCATGATTGCCGGCGGTGCCGCGATCATCGTGTTCGGGTTCCAGACGGCGGGCTCCACCGTGGCGCCGGGCCTTGGCAACCTCGTTGACCATGGCGGCCTGTTCCCGAACGGCTTCGAAGGCCTGCTCGCGTCCTTCGCCGTGGTGATGTTCGCCTTTGGCGGGATCGAGACCCTGGGCATCACCGCCGGCGAAGCGGCCGACCCCAAGAAGGTCATCCCCAAGGCCGTCAACACCGTTCCCGTCCGCGTGCTGCTCTTCTATGTCTTGACCCTGGGCGTCCTCATGAGCCTCTTCCCTTGGGACCAGGTGGGCACCAGCGGCAGCCCGTTCGTGCAGATCTTCAGCGGCCTGGGCATCCCGGCCGCTCCGCACATCCTCAATGCCGTGGTGATCACCGCCGCGCTCTCGGCCATCAACAGCGACATCTTCGGCGCCGGCCGCATCCTCTTCGGGCTCTCCAACCAGGGCCACGCGCCCGCCGCATTCGGCAAAGTTTCCCGGCACGGCGTCCCGTGGATGACCGTGGTGATGATGGCGGGCATCCTGCTGGTGGGCGTGGTCCTTAACGCGGTCATCCCGGAGGACGTCTTCCTGGTGATTGCCTCGATCGCCACCTTCGCCACGGTGTGGGTGTGGGTGATGATCCTGGCATCACACGTGGCAATGAAGCGGGAAATCGCACGGAAGGACCTGCCGGCGTCGGAATTCCCGTCCCCGTGGTGGCCGGCAGCCTCAGTCCTCACCATTGCCTTCATGGCGCTGGTGATTGGCATCCTGGGCGCCTTCGAAGATACCCGAGTGGCCCTCTACGTGGGTGCCGCCTGGCTGGGCCTGCTCGTCCTGGCTTACCGGCTGTGGGTTAAGGGTGACGGACGACGCCGGGTCCACCTTGAGGACGAAACTTCGCCGCTGCCGGTGGTCGGCACCGCCCGCAACAGCGGGTAGGTCCCGGCCACGGAAAAGGTGCCCGGCCCCACAGGGACCGGGCACCTTTTGTTTTTCGCTGCCTTATGCCGATGCCGCGGCGGTCCGGACGGCCTGGGCGAGGGACGTCGTCGGACGCCCGATGAGCCGCCGGAGGTCTCCGGTGCTGACCAGGAGGTCACCACGGGCGATGCCGCGATCCGAGTCCGCCAGGACCTCGGCGAACGCCTCCGGCACCCCGACGGAGGTGAGCAGGCCCGCGTAGTCCTTGGCGGGAAGGTCGTTGTAGGTGATGGCCTTGCCCGTGGCGGCGCTGATCTCGGCGGCCAGGTCAGCCATGCTGAAGGCTTCATCGCCGCCGAGCTCGTAGACCTTGCCGGCCTGGCCCTCTGCCACCAGGACGGCTGCGGCGGCGTGGGCGTAGTCAACCCGGGCGGCGCCGCTGACCTTGCCGTCCCCGGCACTGCCGGCGACAGCGCCCTGGGCGAGGGTTCCGGGCAACTGCTCCGTGTAGTTTTCCAGGTACCAGCCATTACGGAGCAAGACGAAGGGAACCCCGGATTCGCGCAGGAGCGCCTCGGTGGCCTTATGCTCACCGGCCAGCAGCATGCCGGTGGTGTCCGCGTTGGCGATGCTGGTGTAGGCCAGCAGTTCCACACCTTCGGCCCGTGCTGCCTCAATGACGGTGCGGTGCTGTTCGACGCGCTGGCCCACTTCGCTGCCTGAGATCAGGAGCACACGCGTTGCCCCCTTGAGTGCGGCGGCAACAGAGGCGGCGTCGGCGTAGTCCATGGCCTGGACATTGACACCGCGCGCGGCGTAGCCGGCCAGCTTCCCTACGGAACGGCCGGCGGCCACAATCCCGTCAGCGGGCACGCCGCGTTCCAGGAGGGCTTCGATGACGTGCTGGCCGAGTTGTCCGGTGGCGCCTGTAACAACAATGCTCACTATGGATCCTTTCGAGGAATTTTGATCTGTCGAGGAGCACAACCACGGGCGCGCACGGATACTTCCCGAAAGAGAGTACGCACTTTGAAGTAAGGTACTGACTTTTAGGTAAGCTGGTGGCATGGAAGCTGTTCCGCAGGCCGTTCCCTTGCCCCTCGCCTTTGCCGACGGCGTGTTCCCCGCCGGCTGCCCCAGCAGGACCCTGCTGGACCACATCACCAGCAAGTGGGGCGTCCTGATCCTGATCGCGCTGTCCGAAGGGGAGCAACGCTGGAGCGATTTGCGGCGCCGGGCAGAGGGCATCAGCGAGAAGATGCTGGCCCAGACCCTGAAGACGCTCGAGCGGGACGGCCTGATCCGCAGGAACGCCCAGCCGGTCATTCCGCCCCGGGTGGATTACAGCCTCACCGAGCGGGGCTACGAGTTGAGCGGGCTCCTGGTGCCACTGGTGGCCTGGGCCTTCGAGAACGCCGAGGACATCATCAACGGGAGCCGCTGATGCCTGGGGGCCGCAGGATGCGCCGGGCAAATACCGGCAAGTAGGCCCGCCTGCCCAAAACAAGTACTTGTTACTGGTGTTGCTGATGTGACTAGCGCCTAGCGTGGGCATACGGTGGCGGCCGGAACGGGAGGACCACCCTCCGCTGGGAGCGTTCCGCCGACCAACACCGTTAGCAGGCAGCGGATGGCTGCCTGAAGGAGAGGCACACATGGCCAAGGGCTACGTACAGGACCTTTCCGGCATGGGCCGGCCCGTCAGCCTGGGCGATGCCCTGGCGAAAGCATGGCACCGGACCATGGGGGCCGTCAGCCCTCGATGCCCCTACCGGGTGGGCGACACCGTCATAGGCGACGACCCCTTCAGCGGCAGGCGCGAAGGGGTCGTCGTATGGCAAGATCGCCGGTCAGTAGCGCTCAAGACCACCCATGGCGTTTTCTTCTATGACCACCGGGTGGTCAAACCGCTGGACTAGCGTGCAGTGCTACCGGGCGGACCAGCCACCATCCATGGTGTAGCTGGCCCCGGTGACCATGCCGGCGCTCTCGGATGCCAGCCACGCCACCAGGGACGCCACTTCGTCCGGCTCCACCAGGCGCTTGATGGCCGACTCGGTGAGCATCACCTTGGCCAGGACCTCGGACTCGTCGATCCCGTGCACCTGGGCCTGGTCCGCGATCTGCTTCTCCACCAGGGGCGTGCGCACGTAGCCCGGATTCACGCAGTTGGAGGTGACACCGTGCTCCCCGCCCTCCAGGGCCGTCACCTTGCTCAGCCCTTCCAGGCCGTGCTTGGCGGATACATACGCGCTCTTGAACGGGGAGGCACGGATACCGTGCACCGAGGACACGTTGATGATGCGGCCAAACTTGTTGGCGTACATGTGCGGAAGTGCGGCCCGGACCAGGAGGAACGGCGCCTCCAGCATCAGGGTGATGATCCTGCGGAAGTCCGCCGGATCAAAGTCCTCGATGGGGCTGATGCGCTGGATTCCCGCATTGTTCACCAGGATGTCCACGTCCAGGCTGAGGGTGGCCAGGGCGTCCACGTCCAGGAGGTCCACGGCCCAGGCGGTGCCGCCCACCTCGTCGGCGAGCTTGGCAGCGGCGGCAGAGTCGACGTCGGCCACCACCACTTTCGCCCCTTGTGCCGCCAGTGCGCGCACGCAGGCGGCACCAATTCCGCTGGCACCGCCGGTGACCAGGGCCTTGCGTCCATTCAACGTGTTATCCATTGCAGTTCTCCTTCATGCGCCCAAACGGTCCGTCGGCTCCAGCAGCTTAGCGGCGGCCGGCCGGAAGCAGGCCTTCGCGGGTGGCGTCTTCCTTGTCCACGTCTTCCAGGGCGATGCCCTTGGTTTCCTTCAGGCTCAGCACGGCCACCGTGGTGATGGCGCAGGCGATCACCAGGTAGATGGCTGTGGGCATCCAGGAGCCGGTGTCCTTGAGCCACTGGGTAGCCAGGAGCGGTGCCAGCGAACCGGCAAAGATGGACGTGACCTGCGAGCCGAGGGAAGCGCCCGAGTACCGCATGCGGGTGGGGAACATTTCCGCCATGATGGCCGGCTGCCCGGCGTACATCAGGCCATGCAGCATGAGGCCAATGGTGACGGCCAGGACGATCACCACGGCATTGCGGGTGTCGAACATGGGGAAGGCGAAGAACGGCCAGGTGGCACCCAGGATGGCGCCGGCCAGGTAGACGGGCTTGCGTCCGATCCGGTCCGCCAGGCGGCCGTACTGCGGGATGATCGCGAAGTGGACGACGTGAGCGATCAGCAGGGCCAGCAGCAGCGACGAGGTGTCGTACTTCTGCACGCTCTTGAGGTAGACGATCGCGAAGCTGACCACCAGGTAGTACATGATGTTTTCCGCGAACCGCAGGCCCATGGCCTGGAAGATGCCCTTGGGGTACTTGCGGACAACTTCGAACACGCCGTAGCTGACGGCCTGTTCCTTCTCCACCAGTTCCTTGGCTTCGAGGAAGATGGGCGACTCGCTGACGTTGGTGCGGATGTAGTAGCCCACGAACACGATCACTGCGGAGAGCCAGAAGGCCACACGCCAGCCCCAGCCGAGGAACGCCTCGGTGCTGAGGGTGGTGGACATGATGTAAAGCACCAGGGTGGCCAGCAGGTTGCCCACCGGGACGGCGGCCTGGGGCCAGCTGGACCAGAAGGCACGGGTCTTGTTGGGGCTGTGTTCGGCAACGAGCAGGACCGCGCCGCCCCATTCTCCGCCGAGCGCGAAGCCCTGGATGAACCGGAGCGCCACCAGCAGGGCCGGGGCCAGGTATCCAATATCCGCGAAACCGGGAAGGCATCCCATCAGGAAGGTGGACACGCCGATGATGATGATCGTCAGCTGCAGGGTGGGCTTGCGGCCGAGCCTGTCGCCGATCTGGCCGAAGACGATGCCGCCCAGTGGCCGGGCAATGAAGCCCACCGCGTAGGTCAGGAAGGCCTGGATGATTCCGTCCAGGTCATTGCCGGTAGCCGGAAAGAAGTACTTGCCAAAGACCAGGGTGGCGGCGGTGGCGTACAAGAAGAACTCGTACCATTCCACCACTGTGCCCACCATGGAGGCGGCAACGATTTTCTTCAGTCCAGTTCCTTTGGATGCATACCTGGCTTCGTTTGCCTGGCTGTGCTCAACGCTCATGGTTCTCCTCAGTGTCCACATTGACACGTGCTGTGATCTCCAGCACAAGTGACTCAGATGAGTATTGCTGCACAAACTTTGCAGTTCAATGCCCAAAGAGGCACCCGGCATGTGCACAATTGCAGATATGAACGCCAATCCCGATGACCTGCTGATCCTCCTGGCGGTGTCCCGGTCAGCAAAATTTACGACGGCGGCCCAGGCCCTGGGCTTGAACCACACCACCGTCTCGCGCAGGATTGCCGCGCTGGAGAAGTCGCTCGGCGGCCGGGTCCTGTCCCGGGCCGCCGGTGGCTGGGAACTCACGGAACTCGGTGAGCGGGCGGTGCAGGTGGCCGAACAGGTCGAAGCGGTGCTGGGCACGCTGGGACCGGCCGGCCAGGCACCCGACCCGATTACCGGCGTCGTCCGCATGACGGCGACCGATGGCTTCAGCGCCTACATCGCAGCCCCCGCCGTGGCGCGGCTGCGCCGGGACCATCCGGGCCTGAGCGTGGAGGTGGTGACCATGACCCGCCGGGCACTGCAGCAGCGCTCCGGACTGGACATCGAAGTGGTGGTGGGCGAGCCCCAGGTGCACCGTGCGGAGGCCATCCGGCTGGGCGAATACCGGCTGGGAATGTACGCCTCCCGCAGCTACCTCGCCGAGCACGGAACTCCTGCCACCGTGGCCGAACTCAATGAGCATCCGCTGGTCTATTTCGTGGATTCGATGCTCCAGGTGGACGATCTCGATGCGCCACGGCGGCTGGTTCCAGCCATGCGGGAAGGCCTGACGTCGACCAACGTGTTCGTCCATGTGGAGGCCACCCGGGCCGGCGCCGGCGTCGGCTTCCTGCCGTGCTTCATGGGCGATCTCCATGATGACCTGGTCCGGCTGCTGCCGGAGGAAATCGGTGAACTCCTCCCCTACTGGATGGTGCTGCGCCCGGATTCGCTCCGCCGCCCGGCCGTGGCCGCCGTCGTGCAGGCCCTGCGGGAGCGGATGGCCGAGCACCGGGGCGCGCTCCTGGGCAAGTGGTAAGGCTCGTCGACTGCTCACCACCCGCTGCCGCTTTGGAGGTTGAAAACGGCCGCTACCCAGCAGTGGGTGTGGGCGCCGGCAGGTCGTGCCGGACCGGCGCCCCGGCAGCGAAGGCCCTAACCTGGGCGTCATCCCAGAGGTGGGCTGGAACGGCCCCGCCAAGGAGCCTGCGCCGCAGCTGGGGATCGTCTCCGAAGGGGACGTCGCTGCCGGCCATCACCATGTTGCCGTAGCGACGGCCCTTCAGCATGGCGGGGTCGGCAATGATCACCGTGTATTTGAAGGCAGCGGCGATGGTGGCGGCATCCTCCCGTGCGTTCTTGAGGTCGGGGGCGTCCCCTGAGTTGGCCACGTACAGGCCTCCCGGCGCCAGAACCCGCTTGGCGTGGGCGGTGAATTCGGCGGTGGTGAGCGGCCGCGGTGTGAAAGCCCCCGCAAAGACATCGCGGATGATGAAGTCCCTGGTGTGCTCTGTGAGGGTTTCGGTCACGGCGCGGGCCTCCCCCACGCGGATGCGGAGCAGGGGCGCCTTGGGGAGGTCGAACCAGCCGCGCACGTAGTCGGCGAGCTTGCCGTCCAGTTCCACCACCACCTGCCGGGCATCGGGATAGGCGGCGCTGAAATACCGCGCCATGGAGCACGCGCCCCCGCCCAGGTGCAGGCCGCGGAGTTTATGGGCGGTACCGGCAGAAGCTGCACCGGCAGCGGCCGGCGGCCAGCGGGACTCAATGAGCGCCGCCATCCAGCGCATGTACTCAAAGTCCAGGAACAGGGGGTCGGCGAGGTCGATGTGCGAGCTCATGACACCGTTGATCTTCAGCAGCCACCCGGTGGAGTTGTCCTGGTCCGCGATCAGCTCACAGTCGCCGGTGTCGATGTAGTAGACGCCTTCCACGGGACCGTCCGGCGCAGTTCCCTTGGGAACCTCCACCACGCCTGCTCCGGACCGGCCGCGGCCCCCCGGTTTTCCGCGCCTGGCCATTACCGGTGCCCGCCTTCAGTCATGGTTCAACCCTAGTTGACGCGCTGGCGCCCAGGCAGCGGGCGCGGCTCGCCCCTGGTTGTTTGGATGCCGCTCCGCGGACGCTCCGGATCCCGACTAACTGGTACCTGTGCAGTCGAGGCGGCCGGTACCCGGGATGCCTGGCCGGCCGGCCTTCCTGGGACGGCGGAACGGCACCACCTGGTTGGCCGGCGGCGCCGTCCGTGCTTCCCGTTCCGCCCGTACTGCCCGGTCCACCCTCTCCCTGCCGTCCCCGCCAGGGCCGTCCACGCCGGCACTTTCTTCCAGGCGGCGCTGCAATTCCGCCAGCACCTTCGCCAAGCGGCGGGAAACCTGCATTTGGGACATCCCGAGCCGCTTGCCCAGCTGAACCTGCGTTTCCTCGCAAAAATAACGGCGGTACAAGAGCTCCCGGTCCGAATCGGTCAGGTCCTTCATGGCAGCACGCAGGCAGGCGAGCTCTTCAAGTTTCTCCAGCGGCGTCTCAGGGCTGGCCAGCATTTCACCAATGGAGGGGGCATCGGAGTGGGGACTCACCGCGTCCAGGGAATCGGGGTGCATGCTGCTGGAGGCAGACATGGCTTCCTGCACGTCCAAGGGATCGGTACCCAGCTCTCCGGCCAGTTCGGCCACGCTGGGGATCCTGCCCAAGGACTGGGTCAGCTCCGGCTCCGCCCTGAACAGGCGGGACCTCAGGTCCTGGACCTGGCGTGGCGGGCGCACAACCCATGTCCGGTCCCGGAGGTACCTTTTGAGTTCACCGGTGATGGTGGGCGCAGCGTAAGCCGGGAAACTGTCCCCCTTGGCCTCGTCGAATCCCCTAGCAGCCTTCACCAGTCCCAAGTAGGCGACCTGGTTCAGGTCCGCCCTTTCCCTGCCGCGTGCTTCAAACCGTGCGGCCAAGGCCTCGGCGAGGTCCAGGTACTTCAGGACCATGTCCCTTTCGGATGCTCCCAGCGGAGGCCCCGGGGTGGCGGGTGGAGATGGCTGATCAGATGTTGCGGCCTTTTGGTGGACCGGGACCGCGTTCGCGGCCAATGCGGCAAAGGATTCGGGCATGCGTGCTGTTTTCCCTCGGTCTGGTTCCGAAAGCCTGCGGCAAGACTTAGAAGCAGGAAATCATAAGGCTGCTTATAAAACAATCCTTGTCCGCCCGGCCGGGCGCGGGAACTGAGGACGGAACCCGCCCTTCCAGCTCCCGCGCTGCGGCGGAAACGAACCGGCCTAGAGGCCCTGCTGCGGGTTCCTGGCGCCGCGCACATCGCCCTCGGCGCCGGCATCATTGAGCCGGTGCCCGGCCTCACGGGGCGTCTGGTCGCCATCCACCGCGTCCCCGCGCTCCGACTCGCGGTGCGCTCCAAGGTCACGTCCGACGTCGGCCGCGTTGCCGTCCCTGCGCTCCGACTCATGGTGCGTCAGGTCGCCATCCTTGACGCCCCCGCGCTCCGACTCGCGGTGCGCTCCAACGCCATGTCCGACGTCGGCCGCGTTGCCGTCCCTGCGCTCTGACTCACTCGCCGCATGCCGGACAGGAACCGCAGCGGGCGCCCCCTCCCAGCCGTCACGGACGTCGTGAACCTCATGGCTGCTGCGGGCCGCATGGCCGTCATGGTTGCCGGCCTGGGCCTGCAGGTCTTCGCGCTCCTCGCGCGCGCCACGGCGGGTGCCGTCGCGGTCTACATCGGGATCCAGCTCGTCCGCCTTCCGGGCATGGCCGGCGACGTCACTCCGCAAGGACTGGGCTTCCTGGCTGCGCTGCTCGGCTTCCCGCTGCAGGCGCGCCGCATCCACCTTGGCCTGCTCGGCATCGGCACGCGCACGGATGGCCTTCGCTTCCCGATCGCGGGCATCGAGCTCCATGGCTTCAGCCTCCCGGCGGATTTCGGCAGCTTTCTCGCGGTGCTCCTGGTCGCGCTTCTCCTGCATGGCCTTCCGGCGCCTCCTGCCGGAGAGGATCAGCAGCACAATCAGCGCCACCGCGACGATGGCAACCACTATCCATACCCATGGAGCTGTGTCCACGTTTCCCACCACTTCCCACTTCGTTGTGACCGGCAGGCCAGAGCCTTTCCGGCTGACATTTTTACCCGAACGGTTAGAACCCAAATAGAAAGGGTACTTACTTTTCGTTAGTAAACATGCTTACTATTTTACGGCCAGTCCAGCTGGTTCTTGATCAACAACCAGCATTCTTCTGAAAGGGAGAGCGAAGATGACAGAGAACCATTGGCCCGAGGACTCCGCAAACACGGCACCTCAGGCACATACAGGAATCCCCGGCGAGCGCGAGCCCGCCACCTTCCCGTCCCCTGCCGGCCAGTACGGCAGTGAGGCCGGAACCGGGTACGCACCCGCCGATTACGAACAAACCAGTGTTGTACCGGTCGTAGCCGGGGCCCACACCGAGGCCGATACCGCCCCTGCGCCCTCCCGGACGGACGCCGCCAAGGACGAAGCAGCAGATGTAGCCCGGACTGCGGCCGGTTCCGCGCAGAACGTGGCGCAAACGGCCAAGGAAGAGGCCGCCAACGTGGCCTCTGAGGCAAAGTCCAACGCGCAGGATCTGCTGTACCAGGCGAAGTCAGGCCTCACCAGCGAGGCCGCAACGCAGCAGCAGAAGGCTGCCGAAGGCATCCGCAACATTTCCGGCCAGCTGCACAGCATGGCCAGCTCCCCGGATCAACAGGGCATGGCCACTGACCTGGTCCGGCAGGCGGCCGAGCGCACGTCTTCGATTGCCACCTGGTTGGAAAACCGGGAACCCGGGGACCTGCTGAACGAGGTCCAGCGGTTCGCCCGGAACCGTCCCGGCACCTTCCTGCTCCTCGCCGCTGGCGCCGGTGTCCTTGCCGGACGCCTCACCCGGGGCCTCACGGCGGGCGTCCCGGAATCCAGCAACCCCTCCGGCCCGGGCACTGCCGGCGTTGCCGGCCAGCACGCCGGTACCGGATATTCGAACCAGTACAGCCAGCCGCCCGTTGCCGGCGGAACAGTGCCTCCGCCGCCTGTCCAGTTGCCGGGTCCGGCCACCACCACGGCCGGATACGACGGCGGCGCACCAGGCAGCAGCTACCCTGCGTCCACTTCCACGGCGAGCGGATTCGACAACCCGCAACTGGTGGAGGAGCCCTGGTCCGGAAACCAGGTATCTGACGATCCATTGGGGGACCAGGCATTTGCCGACGATCCCATGGCGGATGACCCCCTCGCCCGGAACCGCTCCAGGGGCGGCCAGGCTGGCGGCCTGTGATGAGCAACCAGATTCCTGAGCCGCCGCCCAGTGCGGCGCACGTCAAAGCGGACAACGCCTCCCTCGGGGATTTGCTGGGCGATGTGACCCGCGATTTGTCCACCCTGATGCGCCAGGAGGTGGACCTGGCGAAAGCCGAACTGAAGCAGTCCGCCAGCAAGGCAGGGAAAGGCTCCGGCATGCTTGCCGGCGCCGGCGTGGGTGGACACTTCGTCCTTGTCTTCCTCTCCCTGGCCCTGATGTTCGGCCTCGGCGCCATCATGCCTCTGGGCTGGGCCGCGCTGATCACTGCCGTGGTCTGGGCCATCATCGCCGCGGTCCTCGCCTCCATGGGCCGCAAGGAACTCAAGCAGATCAAGGGCCTGCCCCAAACCGGCGAAACCCTCTCAGAAATACCCCCAACCCTCAAACCAGGTGAGGTAAACCGATGAGCGAAAACCCTGACGTCATCCGAGCAGACATCGAAGCCACCAGGGCACGCCTGGGAACCAACGTGGACGCCGTGGCGGACAAAGTCACCCCGTCCAACATCGTCCACCGCCAAACCGACAAGCTCAAGGACGCGGCCACCGGGATGAAGGAGAAAATCATGGGTGCAGCAGACACCGCCACCACCAACATCCACAACACCTCCGGTAACGGCGGGCACTCCGCGGCGGACAGCCTGCACCAGGCCGGCGACACCGTCTCGGCGAAACTCACCGACGCCGGCCACGCTGTCTCCCAAACCCCGGACCAGGTGAAGGCCAAGACCGCGGGCAACCCGTTGGCTGCCGGCCTCATCGCGTTCGGGGCCGGGCTCCTGGTCTCGTCCCTGATCCCTGCAAGCCGGACAGAACGGGAAACCGCGGACCAGCTGAAAACCGCAGCCCAGCCTTTGGCCGCGGAACTCTCTGATGCCGCCAAGAATGTGGCCCAGGACCTCAAGCAACCGGCCCAGGAAGCCATGGAGAACGTCAAGGCCACGGCCACCGACGCCGCCCAAAACGTCAAAGCGGAGGGCCAGCAGGCCGCAGACGACGTCAAAGACCGTGCCACGGACGCCAAAGACAACGTCCAAAACGCATAACGCGTCGCGATCTGCGGCACCCTAAGGCAACATCCATGTCGACAGGCCGGCACCGCCACCCGCGGGGCCGGCCTGTCTTCTTGGCCCCCAATCGAGAGGACTCGCCATGGCCACTCACAACACGTCCGAGACCAGCACCGCAAAGGCGGCCCAGGCTCCCGCTGCGAACGATGCAAGGAAACCCTCAAGCCCCCGGGAACTTGAGAAGCCGTCCTGGAAATACATTGCCCGGAAGACATTCCGGGAATTCAGCAAAGACCAGTGCCCGGACCTCGCAGCGGCCCTGACCTACTATTCGGTCCTATCGATCTTCCCGGCCCTGTTAGCCCTGGTGTCCCTCCTTGGGATCTTCGGCGATCCGCAAAAGACCACCTCCGCCCTGTTGGACATTGTCCAAGGTTTCGCCCCCGGGCAGACCGTCGAGACGATCCGGCCTGTGGTCCAGGACCTGGCCAGTTCATCGGCCGCCGGGTTCACCCTGATCCTTGGCCTCCTCACCGCACTCTGGTCCGCTTCGGGCTACGTCGGGGCGTTTGGCCGCGCAATGAACAGGGTTTACGAGATCGATGAGGGCCGCCCGTTCGTAAAGCTGCGCGGCACCATGCTCGGCGTTACCGTCGTGAACCTGCTGATCGTCGTCGTCATCGCTGCGATGCTTGTGCTGAGCGGTCCTGTTGCAGAATCCGTAGGAAACCTGGTTGGGCTTGGGGGTGCCTTCCTGACGGTCTGGAACATCGCCAAATGGCCGGTAATGCTGGCGCTGATCATCGTTGCGATCGCCATCCTCTACTACGCCACACCGAACGTAAAGCAGCCGAAGTTCCGCTGGATGAGCATGGGTTCGGCGATAGCCCTGGTGGTGTTCCTGCTGGCTTCGCTGGCCTTCGGCTTCTACGTGGCTTACTCCAACAGCTACAACAAGACCTACGGCGCCATCGGCGGCGTCATCGTCGCGCTGCTGTGGCTGTGGATCCTGAACATGTCCCTGTTGTTCGGCGCCGAGTTCGACGCGGAGGTGGAGCGCGGCCGCGAACTCCAGGCTGGAATCGAAGCTGAGGAAACCATCCAATTGCCGCCCCGGGACACCAAGAAGAGCGAGAAACTGCAGCAGCAGATTGACGAAGACATCAAGCACGGCCGCGAGCTCCGGGAGAGGCTCAGCCAAGACACCACGGACGGGCAGTCCCAGGGCGAACGGCACCGCGACAGGATTCGCGAGCAGGTCCGGACCCGCAGCGAAAACGGACCATCCGACGGCGGGCACCGATGAAAAGGGCAATGACTGGCAGGCGCACCCTGGCGGCCGGGAGGGACTAGGCAGGACCTGCGCGAAGGAGGAAAATTGAGGGTGAAGGTCCTGTTGACGCTTCCCGGGCTGTGCTGGTCCGGGGCGAAGCGGGGCCGGCGGTGAGATGGCCTCTTCTGAGACCGAGGCCAGTCCCCCCAGTCGCCGTCGGCCCCCTCAGTCTCAGCATCCGCTGCGCAACTGGACAAGCCGCGCGGACTGCAATAGTTTCGTGAATACCCTGCAGGGGCCCTCCGGGGCCGCCAGGGCCGCTGAAGCAGCCGGCGGCGACAAGCTCGACCCCAAATGAGCGGACATGACTGCTACCCATTTTGACCAGTTCCTCGCCGAAGCAGTTGTCGCGGACAGGGAGCCCGGACTGGGCCTCGGACGCGACGAGCTCTACGGTCTTTATACGAGTTGGTGCCTCCTGAACAAGGCTGAGCCGCAGTCCCCGGCCGCCCTCTGGGATGCCCTGCAGCGCGCGGGCATTGCCCCTGACAGCAACAACCTCTCCATGACCGGGCCGGCAGCGGCGGACTACATCGTGGCCAGCGCCCCGGACCTGGTGTAACCGGCGGTCGACGTCAACCTCAGGGTTGTGCCAGCGCCAGAAGGTAGGCTGCGAAGCCCCCTGGAGCCCGGCCGCTGGTCCGCCCCGAAGTAAGCACACGTATCGTATCCGTGGAAACAATGCCCGCTCCCGAGCGCCGCAGCTGCTCCACAAGCGCCAGGTCCTCGTCCCGGTCAACCCCGGGGAATCCACCTGCTGACAGGTAGGCGGAGGCACGGACGCCAAGGTTGGCCCCATGGATGTGCGGGTGGTCCTCGGCCAAGGCATGCCGGGCATGCCAGCGGGCCAGAAGTTCGTGGTGGGTGCCATGGGCATCGGGCTCAACGGAGCCAAGGACGAGATCGGCGCCGCCGGCTGCCAGTTCCAGTTGCCGCACCAGCCAGTTTTCCGGCACCTGGGAATCGGCATCCGTGTTGGCCAACCACACGCGATGCGCCGGAATGCCGGCTGCGCTTCCTTCCATCGCACCGGACCCGCCAAGGCTTTCCAGCACCGCCCGGCACCCGGCCCGCCGGCTCTTCCCAACACTCTGGAACGTGACAGGCAGGACCCGGAAGCGGAGGTCACGGGCCGCGAATGCGGCGGCCACGTCCAAGGACCGGTCCGTGCAGTCGTCCAGGACAACGACCACCTCCACAGCGGTTCCGGGGCTGGCGACCGCCAGCCGGTCCGCTGCGGTCCGGGCCGCGGTGAGCGCCCGCCCCAGGACCTGTTCCTCGTTGTGTGCCGGGATCACCACGGCTACGTGGTCTATCCCGGGTCCGACCGGGACGGCCCGGAACCCTGCGGCATGACCCCCCGAGGCCGCCAGCGTCATGCCACGTCCGTCCCGCGGACCGGACGTACCAGGATTTCCAGGACGAAGTCGCGCTCCCGGTACAACCCCGTGGTCTGCCACCGTAAGCGTTCGCGGGCGAGCGCGTGGACGGTGTCGCCGTCGAGCTGCCAGCCCTCGATGGGATGCCGCCAATGGCACAGGACCAGGACCCCTCCGGGCTCCAGCGCCGCCTCCACGCGGTCCCACAGGCCAGCCAGCTCGCCGGGAGCAAGGTAGTAGCCCACCTCGGACACCACCAAAAGATCGAAGGTGCCTTCAGGCCAGGAGCCGGGCACCACGCGCTGCTCAACCCTGACCCCGTCACGGCCTTCAAGGCGTTGCCTGGCCAGGCGAACCGCGGCTCCGCTGGCATCGACCGCCAGCACGCTCCGGCAGCGGCCTGCGAGGTCCTCGGTCAGGGTGCCGATGGAGCAGCCCACTTCCAGGGCGCGCTGGTACATCTCGCCGGGGAGGGCAGCGAGGGTGAGCGCCCGCTTGCGTCGCTCGTACCAGCTCGAAGCGTAGTCCCAGGGGTCGGCAGAGCCGTTATGGACGGCGTCGAAGACCTCCTCGGCATCCTGGCTGGAGTGCGCCGGCCCGGGCACGTCCCGGGCCGGCGTCCAGGCAAACACCTCGTAGCCGCGCGCGAAATGGTCCAGGAAATCGCGGCTCAGCAGGGTTTCGTCCCCCAGGGCCGGGGACAGCGGCATGACCTGGGTGGCGTGTTCTGCCATGGCCCGTTCCTTGGCCTCGCCGGACGGGGCATCCAGCGGGAACCGGACCCACGCCCGCCAGTGATCGTCCGCGGGTGTGGCCCAGTGCCAGTACCAGATGGGGTACTCCAGCAGTGCGTGGCCTTCCTCCCGGGCGGTTTCCGCCGCGACGGCACCGAGCGCGTCGTGGTCGGCGTGGCCGTCGGAACGGTAGGGCGCTACGAGGACCAGCTGATCGGGCCGGCCGGGCAGCCGGGCGGCAGCCTCCCCGACGGCAGCGGCGATGGCGTCCGTGTGGGAGCCGAGGCCGCGGTCCGGAAACCCGAGGAAGCGCCACCGGTCCTGCAGGCCCAGGGCGGCCAGTGCCGCTGCGAATTCCGCCAATCGGGCCTGCGCCAGCTCCTCGGGGGACGTAGTGGGCGAATCCGGGTGCGACCCCTCCCCCGCCGTGCACAGCAGGACTTCCACGTCTGCCCCCAGCGCGGCCAGCCGTGCCATGAGTCCGCCCGCGCCGAGGGTCTCGTCGTCAGGATGCGCGGCCAGGACCACGAAGCGCATACCGGCCAGCTCAGCGGGGCCGAGCGGAAGCTCCGGCGCAACTGCCAGTCCGCTTCGGGCCCAGGCAGCCTCCGCGGTGCCCTGGTCAGCGTGCGAGAACGTCACCACGGGCAGTCTCCCTTGAGCGTGAGGCGGCCCAGCTGGGCGTCATCCCGTACACCGTGGTGCTGGCGTACGTAGAGTCCCAGGTCGGCCGTTCGTTTGGCGTAGCGTTCGTCGAAGGCAAGCGGGCCGGGGCCCCGGTTGGAGAGCACCAGTTGCAGGACGCGTTCGACGGCGGCGGCGATGGTTCCGCGGACACGCTGGGCTTCGCTCCAGGTGCTTTGGCCGGCGGCGCCCAGGCTGCCGTCGTCGATGCGTGCCGCGGTACGGGCGAGGTATTGCATAGCGGCAGTGAGGGTGCGGTCAACTTCGCCGAGGGCGGCAAGCGACACCTGGTCCGGGTCCCTCCCGGCATCGGCACCGGCGACCAGGCCGGCGCGGAAATCGCGGGCCACGCCCACCGCACCGCCCAGCCAACAGGCCGCAACGCCCATGCCTCCCCATGCGAACCCGGGGCGGCTGTGATACCAGCCGGGTCCACCCAAGGGCACTGCCGGGACCTGGTCGAAGTGCACGGTTCCGCTGGGAATCTCCCGGAGGCCGCGCGCCACCCAGACGGGCTCTTCGCACCGTACCCCGGGGTGGCGGAGGTCGACGGCGAACGCCGCCCTGCCGCCGTCGTCCGTATGGGCGGTAATGACGGCCCTATCCAGGCGTGCAGCCAGTGAGCACCATGGTTTGGCCCCGTTCAGCATCACCGCGGCGCTGTCGGGCGTAGCCTGCAGCCTGGCACCGGGCCCCTCTGCGGCGAAGACGCCCCACGACGCCCGGGGCTCCTTCCCAGGTACCGCGCCCGGGCCTCCCGCCGCAGCCGCGGCCTGCGAAAGGATAGCCACCGCGTCCAGGTGCGGTTCAAACACCCGGGCTGCTGCCACGTCAATGGCGGCGACGGAGGCCAGGAGCTCCCATAACAGCGACGTCCGGCATTCACCGGGGCGCGGCCAGGTTGCGCCCGCTTCAACGGCGAGCGCCAGCAGGGCAGTGACGTCGCCTGCCGCTTCCGGAACGGCGCGGAGGATCGAGGCCCAGGGGGCAAGAGCGTCGGCAGTGGATTCCAAGAGGACAGGAGTGGTTACCGCTTGCAAACGTTCCTCCATCGACGCTGTGGGCGCCCGGCCACCGGACGCATCTACACAGCTTACTTACTATTTTGCGGGAGGATACGGGCCAGGGCGAATCCGTCCCAGCCCTTGGAGCCAACAGTCTGGATGACGGTGGCGTCGAGCCGCGGATGGTCGCCCAACAGCCTGAGCGCGTCAATAATGCCGGGTGCGTTGACGGGGTCCACGTCCGGATCCAGGACCGCCCCCTCCCAGATGGTGTTGTCAACCACCACGGTGGCACCCGGCCTGCCCAGCCTGACGGCCCAGTCAAGGTAGCGGCTGTTGTTCTGCTTGTCGGCGTCAATGAAGATGAAGTCGAACGGTTCCCGGTCTTCTTCCTCGAGCGCGGCAAGAGTATCCAGCGCAGGGCCCAGCCGGATCTCCACCTTTTCGCCCAGGCCGGCGGCATCAATGTTCGCCCACGCCACCTCGGCATGCTGGGGCAGGTATTCGCACGTGACCAGAGTGCCGCTGGGCGGAAGGCCCCGGCCCAGCCAGATGGTGCTGTAGCCGGCAAGCGTCCCGATTTCCAGGATGCGGCGGGCACCTGACATCTGGACCAGGAGCTTTAGCAGCTTCCCGGCGTTGGGTGCCACCTCAATGGCCGGCATCCCAGCCTCGGCCGCCGCCCGGATGGCCTGCTGGAGCGCCTCGTCCGGATGCACCACGGTCCGGGACAGGAACTCTTCGGTGGCTATCCACTCCGGCCGGGGCTTGTGCTCGAACATGGGCACAGTTTGGCACGGGGCGCCGTGGGGGTCCAGATGTTTCCGGCACTCCCGCCGGCTCAGGATTCCTGAGCCAGCGCGCCTTCCAGCCGGTCCACTTTCGCCGTGAGTTCACCGGAGTAGCCCGGCCGGATATCGGCCTTGATCACCAGCGACACCCGGCTGCCGTAGCGCCCCACTGCCTCGGTGGCGCGCTTGACCACGCCGAACACCTCATCCCATTCACCCTCGATGGTGGTGAACATGGAATCCGTCTGGTTGGGCAGCCCCGAGTCCCGGACGATCTTCACCGCGGCGGCAACGGCGTCGTGCACTGATGCGTCGTCGGGCCGGGTGCCCCCGCTGGGAACACCTGAGGGAGCCACAGAAAATGCAAGCAACATGCCCCCAGTGTCCCACGCCGTTCGGCACCGCCACAGGCCGGACAACCGGAGGGGGCCGTCACATAAGGGCCTACCCCACGGTAACCATGCCGGACGCAGCCTCCGTTGCTAACCTTTTGGCCATGAGCCTCGCAGTCGCCCGAAAGCCCCTCCGTGCTGACGCAGCGCGGAACGTGGACAAGATCATCACGGCGGCGCGCCAGTGCTTCCGCGAATTCGGCCCCGAAGTGCCGCTCCAAACCATCGCAACCACAGCCGGCGTGGGCCCGGCGACCCTCTTCCGGAACTTCGCGGACAAGGAGGAGCTGGTCCTGGCTGCGCTCAACCGGCAACTCCGCCTCACCGTGGACCCCGTCATGGACGGCGCACTGGCCGATATAGACGCCACAGCCGGGCTCCTGCGCGTACTCGAAGCACTGATGGCGGCCGCCAGCGCCGACGCCAACCTGCTCTGCGCCGTGGCCGGGCGGCGGGAACTCCTCACCGGCATCACCGGTTCACTCATGGAGTCCATCAGTGTGCTGCTGGTCCGCGGGCAAGGCCAGGGTACCCTCCGTGCCGACATTTCCATGACCGACATGTTCCGGCTGCTTGCCATGCTGATCGGCGTGGTGGACACCATGGAGCCCGGTTCCGACGCGTGGCGGCGGCCCCTGGCACTGGTGGAGGATGCCATCCGTGCCACCCGTCCGGCGCGTCCGCTTCCCGCGCACGTGCCGGTCCCCGCACCCACGGCCTGAGCCGGGCCGGACTGGACCGGACTGGTCAGCCGGCGGGCGGGCGGGTCACGCGTGGGGCCGGGTCAATAGTTGGCACAGGTCACGCGTGCGAGCGGGCCACCGGTTGGTACGGGCCTCATCGCAGCGGATCCATTGTGGGTGGTTGGCAGGTGCAATAGAATCTGGGGAGGTTAAGCAGCCAGCCTCGGAATTTTCAGCTGGAGGCGACCCATGAACAATTTTGCCCCCTTCCGCCGCGAAATGGCATCACGGCAGTGAACAGTTCAAACCTTTTCCGGTACCTCTCGGACCCCCGCGGGCCAGAGGAAGTCCTGGCTGCCCTGACGCCCGGGGAACTCGCGGGGCTGCTGGATGCCCTCTACCAGAACCTTGATACTCCCGAGCCCGAGTTCGGCGCCGAAGCGTGGTATGAGATGGCCGTCGAGGAAAGCTGCCGCCGTACCGACTCACCCGACGGCGCCACGCAAAGGCTGGCCTAGCCACCACTAACCGGTAAGGGAGGTCGGCTGCAAGGGACTTCGGCGGGCGAACCAAGGAAAGGCGCCGCCACCCCCGAGTGGAGGCCAGGCCCCGCGGTCAGCCTTCTTCCGCGACCCCTTCGCCAACGTCGTCCTTGCCTTCCGGACGGCTGTGACCGGGGGCGTCTGCGGGTCGGCCGTGCTCGGAGTCATGGGCGTGCGGGTGACCTTTTGCATCCTGGTGCTCATGGAACTCGTTGGGAACGTGCTCTTTGGCTTCCATCAGATGCTGCTGCAGCTTCTCTTCGGCATCCCGGCGCCGCCGTGCGGTGTCCCGTAGTTCCCGGGTTCCTTCCGAGCTGCGGGGATCAATGTAGGCGGGCCGCTGCTTCGCTGGCCGCTCCGCCGCCGGGCTACCGATGGAGTCCCCTTCCGGCTTGCTTCTTCCGGCGTCCTCGGTGCCCTGGCCGTCTTCAGGCCCGGCAGGCCGTGACTGTTCGTCCATCTCGATTCCTCCTTTGGTGGCAGCATCAATGCGGGCCGCCTCTCTTCCAGTGCACCACACGCGGCGCCGGGAATGCTGGGGGCGTTAGGCCCTGCCACCCTCAGACCGCTTGCGGACCTCCCGGCGCAGCAGCGCTTGAAGGGCAGGGACGGGCGACGACGGGTCCACGTCAAGTGCCGACTGGAGCCTCTGTGACAGGATCTCGAGGTCCTCCGCCGGCACGTCCGAAAGACCTGCAAAGCGTTTGAAGAAGCGTTTGGCAGGGAGACCCGCCCGGCGTCGAACATTTTTTCGGCGGGGACCGCCCACCAGTTCACTTACCGGCTGCAGCTTGTTTTCCATGGTTGCCGTTCATCGCGAATGCCATGGCCAATTGCATAAGCCGATCCCATAGTACAACCGGCGAACCACACAGGAAGTGATCTACATCACCCCGCGAGGGTCGTCATCAGTTCCAGCCCATCAGCCTCAGCAGAGCCGCCGTACCGGCGCCCGCAATGACCACCACCAGGAACGGAGCCCTGAACGCCAAGGCAACCGCGGCCGCAGCCAGCGCACCCAGCCGCGCGTCAGCAGCCAGCGCCTGTCCGGATGCCACGGCGTTGACGACGGTCAGCGAGGCGAGCAGCCCGATGGTCATGGTGCCCGCAATGCGTGAGGCCCGGGGGTCCTCCAGGAATTTGGCGGGAACGAAATATCCCACCAACTTCCACGCGTAGGCAAGCACGCAGGCGATCAGCAGCCAGATCCACAGGCTCATGGGGCGGCCGCCTGGTCCGGGGTGTCCCCGGGCTGGCTACCCGCATCCGCGGCGTTCCCTCGGGCATGGCAGCCGCCCGGGTGCGCGTACGGTTCGATGTCCGGCTCCAGGCCTTCGTCACGCCGGCCGTGGCTGAGCCATCCGGCCAGCGCCGCCACGACAGCGGCAACCAGGATGGGGACACCGGGCGGCACGAACGGCACAGCAATCACGGTGGCCACGGCGCACGCCACCGCGATCGCAACAGGTTCGCGGCCTTTGAGCCGCGGCCAGAGCAGGGCGAGGAATGCCGCCACGGCGGCGCCATCGAGCCCCCACTGCCTGGGATCTCCCAAGCCGCTGCCGGCCAGCGCGCCGATAAGCGTGAAGATGTTCCACAGCACGTAGATGCCAATTCCGGCCGTCCAGAATCCGCGGCGCTGCTCGGCCGGATCGGCCTGCCCGGTGCTGGTAGCCGTGGACTCGTCTATGGTCAGCTGCGCACCCACGTACTTGCGCCAGCCGGTGGGCCGCAGCAGCGCGTTCAACTGCATGCCATAGATTCCGTTGCGCATGCCCAACAGGGTGGCAGCGCTCATGGCGGCAATGCCCGAGCCACCACCGGCCACGACGCCGATGAACGCAAACTGCGAGCCGCCGCTGAACAAGAGCAGGCTCAGCGCCATGGTCTGCCAAAGATTGAGGCCGGACGTCACTGACAACGCTCCGAAGGAGATTCCATACAGGCCTGTGGCGATGCTGATGGAGATTCCCACCTTCACGGCCGGCGAGGCCCGCAGTTTCACGGCCTGCGGCCCGGCGGGCACCCTGGCGAGGGCGGCCTGCGCAGGCTCCAGGCCCACAGGATCAGCGGCGCCTGCAGCGGGAGCCGCAGCGAGTGGATCTTCCGGCGGCGGGGTGAACCCTCCGGTCCGTAGGCCCGCACCAGGGCGTCGATGTGGCCCGCCAGGAATGCCGTAAACATCCCGGTCAGGGCGGTGGCCGTCACCTTCCGGGTGGGCGGGAGGACAATCCCGACGGCGGCAGCGAGTTCCAGCAATCCGCTCAGCGCGATCCACTCCTCGCGGGACAAGAGGGCCAGCGGGTGCTGGGGCTCCCGGGGCTGGCCGGGCTGCGGATCCACGCGGCAGAGGTATTGCGGAACAACGTCACGGAAGAAGCCGGGGTCCCGGAAATGCTTGCCGGCGCTGGCCAGCAGGAGGGCACCCATGGCGGCGGCGGACAGGCCCTGAAGCGGAAGGCAGTGCAAGGGCAGGCCCTTGACGGCGGGGCCGGACCGGGGAAAAGGCATGGAACCACTCAACCACAGCAGGAGCGGGCTCCCGAAACCCGGCCGGCCTGGCAGCGGCGGGGCCGCGCGACGCTTTTTGACTCAGGCCCAGGTGGCGCGGCTCTTTTTGACTCAGGCCCAGGCGAGCGTGGCGCTTCCGTAGGGAGGCGGCGGAGATGGATAGTCAAGCGGCTGGCCGCCGGACAGCAGCGGCGGACCAACGTAGCGGAGCAGGCCGTAGGGGCTTTCCAAGGTGCGGTACTGCGGTGCGGGCAGTTCCCCTCGGCGTGCCATGGTGTCCGGCAACGCAAACAATTCCTCCGCCGTCCGGGCCAGCGAGAGGCGCGCCGCGCCGCCCGTCCCCGCCTGCCGACGCACGTCAAGGAGGTGGATCACGGCCGCCGCCACGCCGTACCCTGTGGCGTGGTCCAGCGCCTGGACCGGAAGGGCACCCGGGCGCCACCCGCCGTCGTCGTCCTGCCTGTACGCGTGGGCAATCCCGCATGCGGCCTGGACAATGCTGTCGAAGCCGCGCAGGCCGCTCCAGGGCCCGGTGCTGCCCCAACTGTTGAGGGTAACCACCACCAGGCCGGGGTGTGCCGCCAGCAGTTCCCCGGGGTTGAGACCAAAGCGGTCAAGGGCGGCGTGCCGGTAACCGGTAACCACTACGTCCGCGCCAGCCAGGAGCTGCCGGAGGCTGTGCTGGTTCGCCGGGAACCCGAGGTCGGCTTCCGCGCTGCGCTTGCCGAACGCCGTGTCCACGAACTGGCCGGCAATCTCGGGGATGGCGGGCGGATCGATCCGGAGGACATCGGCTCCGAGCGCGGCCAGCAAACGGGTGGCGACGGGCCCTGCGATGACCCGGGTCAGGTCAAGGACCCGGAGGCCCTGCAGGGGCATTCCATCAGTGCGCCCCGGGCGGGCGCTTATTGCAGGGAGGTCCCCCAGGCCTAAGCCGGCCGTCCGTCCATCCGCGAATTCCAGCGCGACCCAGGGTCCCTGGCCGGCGGCGCGGCCCATGCCTGTCGCAAGCCATTCGCGGCGGGTCCTGACCGCGGCGGCGATCCCGCCGTTGCTCTGGATGGCAGCTTCGGCCTGCAAGGACGGCATGGCGCGGAGTGCCTGCTCCGCCTCTTCGGCGGAGGCTGCTCCGAGTGCCTGCAGCAGCCGCTGCTCATGGTGCGGGTAGTTGGCATGGAGCCGGATCCAGCCGTCCGCCGTGCGCCGGAAGCCGGACAGCGGCGCGAAGCCCTGCAACTGGCGCCCGTCGATGCGCAGGTGACCGAAGGAGTCGAAGGCCGCCGCCGTGAGGGCCGCAGTGGTGCTGAACCGGCCGGGGTCACCGGTGTACCGGTTCAGCGCTTCAGCGGCTGACCCCACCGACCGCAGGGCCAGGGCCTCAACATCCAGCGGCCCTGCCCACCACCTGCGCGGGAGGGATCCTTCGCCGTCGGCTGCCGGCATGGGGCGGCCCTACTTCGCCTGCGGAATGGCCAGGCGCAGCTGGCCCAGAACACGGGCCGGAACGTTCGTGGTGATCTCCTGGATGCCCAGGTCCTGGCACAGTTCAACGTCCTCGGGCGAGTCCACCGTCCAGACCCGGAAGCGCCGGCCGGAGTCCAGCCAGCGGCGGACCGTGTCCCGGCGTTCGCGGACGTAGTCGATGCCGGGGCCCGCCATGCCCACAAGGGAGTCGTCCAGGATCTGTTCGCCTTCCAGCTGGGTGGCCTTCATCAGGTTGGCGATCGCACCACCGGTAATCGGGCCCACTCCCAGACCGCCGCGTATTTCGTGGACGGTGAGATCGTCCACAAGCTGGCAAATGTACCGGGGCGGGACGGATTCCAGGAGGTGGCGGACGGAGTCGGGGCTGAAACTCATGAAGGTCACGGCCACGTTGTCCACCGTGGAGCTTTCGGGATCCCAGCCCTCGCTGCGCAGGACTTCCAGGACCCGGTCCTCCAGCTTGAGCTGGTAAGGGCTGGGATGCTTGAGCTCGATGGCCAGGCCTACCGGGCGGCCCGCACCGCGAAGGATGTCCAGGAGCTCCGGAAGGGTAAGGAACTGTTCCGAACGGGCGCCGTAGGCTTCGGGGATCCGCGCCCCCTTCCAGGACGAAAAGTCCAGCTGCCGCAGTTCGTGCAGTGTCCGGTCCCCTACAGGTCCCGTCCCGTCCGAGGTCCGGTCAAGGTTTGCGTCGTGGAGTAGGACCACGTGCTGGTCCCGGGTCAGGTGGACATCGCACTCCACCCCGTCGGCCCCGTCCTCCAGGGCCTGCAGGTAGGCGGCGCGGGTGTGTTCAGCATAAGTGCCACTTGAGCCCCGGTGGGCGTAGACCAACGGCCGCTGCGGCACTGACTCGTCAGTTGTCATGCTCACACGGTAGCGGACCGGCTTCCGCCTTCGGGGCTAGGCTTGGCACATGCAGGTGAACTCTGAGGCAACTACCGGGCACGCCACGCAGGATGCACCAGCGGAGGCGACGCGGCAGTTGCCGCAGGGCACCCGGGCGGCAGGCGCCGTCGCCACCCGGGAACTTGGCGCCGGAGACGCCGAAAAGGCGGCAGCGCTGCGGAAGATGAAACTGCTGGCGCTGAGCCTGCTCATTGCCATGGCCGTGATATTCGTCTTCGCGTTTGCCCTGCAGAAAGATTATCCGGGGCTGCAGTACGTTCGGGCCGCCGCCGAGGGCGGCATGGTGGGTGCGCTGGCCGACTGGTTCGCCGTGACAGCCTTGTTCAAATACCCCATGGGCATCAAGATTCCGCACACCGCGATCATTCCCCGCCGGAAAGACCAGATTGGTGCTTCCCTCGGCGAGTTCGTGGAGACAAACTTCCTGTCCGAGCAGGTAGTCCAGGACAAGCTGGCCAGCGTCAACATCGCCGGCCGTGCCGGCCAGTGGCTGGCCGCACCGGGTGGTGCGGAGCGGGTGGCCAAGGAGGGTGCCGCCGTGATCCGCGGCGCCTTCAAGGTCCTCAATGACGACGACGTCCAGGAAGTCATCGAGGGCATGGTGCGCAAGCATTTGCTCACCCCGCCCTGGGGGCCTCCAGTGGGTAAGCTCGCCGAGCGGATCTTCCATGACGGGCACCACCACACGCTGGTGGACCTGATGGTGGACCGCGCCGCAGACTGGGTGGACGACAACCACGAGACCGTCAGCCGCCTGGTGTCCGACCGCTCTCCCACTTGGGTGCCTCAGTTCGTTGACGGGCTGGTGGGCGACAAGGTGTACGTCGAGATCTTGAAGTTCGTCCGGGCGGTCCAGGCCGACCCCAACCACCAGGTCCGGCAGTCGATCGACAAGTACCTCAACGACCTCGCGCAGGACCTTCAGCACGACCCGGCCATGATCGCCCGCGCGGAGGACATCAAGGCACAGGTCCTGGGGGATCCCGAGGTGCGCGAACTGGCGTCCCGGACGTGGGGCACCGTCAAGAATGCGCTGCTGGGGGCCGTGGACGATCCCAACAGCGAACTCACCATCAAGTTCAAGGCCGCCGTGCGGGATTTTGGAACCAGGCTGGTGGGCGACCCCGAACTGGCGGGGAAGGTCAACGCCTGGATCGGTGACGCTGCGGCGTACCTGGTGAAAACCTATCGCTCGGACATCGCCGGAGTCATCACGGATACGGTGGCCCGGTGGGATGCCGAGGAGACCTCACAGAAGATCGAACTGCAGGTGGGCAAGGACCTGCAGTTCATCCGCATCAACGGCACGGTTGTGGGTTCCCTGGCCGGCCTGGCGATTTTCACGGTGGCGCAGCTGGTCTTCGGGTGATCCTTCGCGGCGGATTTTTCGCGGCGGTAATGGTTACGACGGCGCTACGCGCCTTCTAGGGTCGGGGCACCTTCTAGCGGCGGTTGATCCTGGGGGCCCGGCGGTTGGGCAGGGACGGCTTCAAATGTCAGTGCCTCGCTGGATGATGTGGGTATGGGAATCAACGGCGGTTTTGGGGCGGTGCTGGAGGGGCTGCGTGCTTCTGTCGCGGCCCTTGACGCGCTGGTTCTTGAAGACCGGAACCTTGAGGATCCATGCTTGGAGTCTGCAGGGGCTGCCGCTGGTCGTGGTGTCAGCTCCGGCACCGGGTCTGAGGTCGATGTTTTGCAGCGTCGGTATGAGTTGTGCGTGGAACGGTTGGAGGTTGTTGCCCGGCTGGAGGCTCAGTTGGCGGCCGTGAAGGCGCGGGATGTGGCTGAGTGCATGGGGTTGCAGCAGTCCATGCTTCCGCCGGATGCGACCGTGCAGGACCGCACCTACGCGGAGATGTCCACCGTGGAGGAGATCGCCGGGGTCCTGACTATCAGCTCTGCCGCTGCGGGGGCGTTGGTGGACGTTTCCCGGCGGGTCTGTTCCTTGCCCTTGGTGTTTGGGGCGTTGTCCGCTGGGGACATGTCGTGGCAGCACGCGAAGGTTCTTGGGGATGAGATCGAGGGCCTTGATCCGGTGGGGGCGGCCGGGTTGGTGGAGCATTTCTTCGACCCCGGCGCTCCCAACGCGGCCCGGGGTGCCGCGCCCGGTGAGCTCGTGCCGTCCCGGTTCCGGGCGAAGGTCCGGGCCTGGCGGGAACGCCACCACCCCGACTCCATCGAGAAGCGGCATGCAAAAGGTGTGGGTGACCGGCGGATGGACTACACCCCCGACCGGGACGGCATGGCCTGGCTGTCGCTCTACCTGCCCGGGGACACTGCCTGCGCCATCTGGAACCGGACCACCGCCACCGCCCGGGGTTTACAGGGCCCTACGGAAGAGCGCACCCTCACCCAGCTGCGCGCCGACGTCGCAGCATCCCTGCTCCTCGGCGCAGGCAACGCGACCGGCACAGGAACTGCCGCCTCTACCGGTGAAGATCCACGCGCGGCTTCGGAAACCAACACCAAACTCGGCAAAGTCCCCACCCCTCGGGCGGATGTCCTGGTCACGGTCCCGGTGTTCTCGCTGCTCGGCCTCACCGACGAACCCGCCATACTCGACGGGTTCGGCCCCGTCCCGGCGTCCATGGCACGCAAACTCGTCGCCGACGGCGCCGAATCCTTCTACCGGGTCCTGGTCGACCCCCGCGACGGGGCACCCCTTCAGATCGGCCGCACACGTTACCGGCTCACCGAGACCATCAAGAAATGGATCCGGATGCGGGACGCCAAATGCACCTTCCCCGGCTGCACCAACCACACCCCCGACAACGACACCGACCACCTCACCGCCTGGGGCGACGGCGGAAGGACCGGAATCAGCAATCTGGCACAGCTCTGCCCCAAACACCACAGACTCAAACACCACAGCAGATGGACACCGGGTCTGGCCTACAAGAATGAGCCGCCAGCCTGGACCTCACCCACAGGACGTCGCTACACCCCGGAACAACAGGATTCAGAACCAACCCACTGGCCGCCGGAAAGCCTGCCACCAGGGCCGCAACGGGGTGTGTCCGGCGAATGCCAGTGCCTGGAGGCCAGCCTCGAACACGCGCCGCAGTGGGAACCGGACAACGACAGATTCCTGGACACCAATGACCTTCCGGCCGACGATCCACTCTGGGCGGAACTCCTCGCGACGTCATTAGTGCCGTCGGGATGATGCGGGTCCTTCCAGTCCAACGGTCAGCAAACCCAAGGCACCGGAGCGAGCCGGCACCTTTTACGCGAAAGGCTCCAGCTGCACTCCTGCGGCCTCCAGACCCGCCCGGATGCGGGCGGCCAACTCCACCGCGGCAGGGCTTCCGCCGCTGATCCGCAGCGAATCCGGGCGGATTGAAACCACGGTTCCGTCCACGGCAACCACGTCGCCCTGGGTTGCCAGGCGGACGGCGCGCTCAACTACGGCGTCGACGTCGTGCAGGACGGCGTTCTCCTCCGAGAGCGGCACCAGGCTGCCGTCGCCGAGGTAGGCGCGGTCAGGGAATGCCTCGGTGAACACCGGGTGCCCGGCTTCCCTGGCCTGCGTCAACAGCTCTGAGCCGGGAAAGCCCAGGATGGGAAGGCCGGGGTCGTAGGCGTTGACTGCCGCTACCACTGCGGAGGCCTGCTCGGCGTCGTGGATCACCGCGTCATAGAGTGCTCCGTGCGGCTTGACGTAGTCCACGGAGGCACCCACGGCGTGGGCCACGCCGTCGAGCGCGCCCAGCTGGTACAGCACGTCGCCGAAGAGCTCATCAAAGCTCATGTCCAGCGAGCGGCGACCGTAGCCGGCCAAATCGCGGTAGCCAAGGTGGGCCCCCACGGTAACGTCAAGTTCGTAGGCCGCCCTGCAGCTGTCCAGCATGGTGATGGGGTCACCGGCGTGGAGACCGCAGGCCACGTTGGCGCTGGTGGCCAGTTGGAACAGTGCCGGGTCGCCTCCTGCGGTCCAGGAACCGAATGATTGCCCTACGTCAGCGTTGAGATCCAAGTGTGTTGCCTTCCAGCGTCAGGTTGTCCGGCGCGGCAGCGGCGGTCAGCTCGCCGGGAATGGTGTCCGGCATCGGCCCGAACGCCTCGCGGGCGTTCTTGGCCACTGCGCGGCCCATCATGAGGTTACCGGCTCCGCCCACAACGGCCCCTATCCCGAAGGGGAGGGCCCGGCCGAGCAACGCCGTGCCCTGCCGCTTCAGCAGGTTCTTCAGGAAGGCCGACTGGATCCGCTTCCGGACGCTCCCGAATCCCGGCACCACCATCGACTTGGACAGGACGCTCCCCCAGGCATTGCCGGCGCTGTTGCCGGCCGACTGGCCGCCGAGCGTTCCCAGCAGCGCGGTACCCTCTTCGCCGAGCATGATGGCCATGACCATGGTGCCGGCCTTTTCCGGGTTGGCTAGACGGATGCCGTGCAGCTCCGCCAGCGAGGTGGCGTAGAGGGCGGTCGCCTCGAGGAAACCGACGGTGGCTGCGGCGGAAAGTCCCAGCGATGCGACGGTTCCAACGCCGGGGACGACGGCGGTGGCGCCCACCACGGCGCCCCCGCCGGCGACGGCCCGGAGGTAGTCGCGCTCAGCGATAGCCGCCAACTGGGCCGCCGTGGCCCGGGGGTGCTTCTTCTGGAGCCGGCGGATGTAGCCGACAACCAGTGGCCGCTGGATTTGCACTGCCTTCAGGAGAAGGTTGTGAACCCCGGGCTTGGGCTTGCCGTCGGAATCGAACATTGCGCTGTGCGCTGTTTCCTGTGCGATACGTAGTGCGGGGTTGCTGCGCCGGGCCATGGTCACCTTCATTCAAATCGACCTGCAGCGCGTGGGCTGCCGTGCTATCCCATCCTATGTGGACAAACACTAAGCATGCTGAACTTTCCACGCCACGCCCGCTACTTCCTGGCCGCCCGTCCGCCACCGCCCGGACACCGCCAAGGGCGTCCGGGCAAGGGAACGTCAGCCGATCACCGGTTGACCCGTTCTTCCCCCGCGCCTGCGGCGGCACCCGGACGGACAACCTTGCCCGATCCGGCGTCCGTGAAGTCCTGGTCTGCCTGCAATTCAGCCTGGAACGTGGCAAAACGGGCTTGGTGTGCGGGCCGGCGGCGGAGGACGAACCATGCAGCGCCCAGCAGGATGAACCAGGCCGGCGTGGCCAGCAGAGCCACCAAGGTATCCGGCTGCGTGGTGAGGGTCCAGATCACGAAGGCGAAGAAGGCGAAGACCACCCAGACCATGGCTATGCCGCCGGGCATCTTGAACTTCGATGACTCGTGCAGGTGCGGCCGGCGGCGACGGAAGGCAATGTAGCTGGCCAGGATGATCGACCAGACAAAGACGAAGCAGACGGCGGACACGGTGGTCACCATGTCGAATGCCTTCCCCACGTCCTGGCCCGCGTACATAAGGACGACGCCGGACAGCAGCAGTACGCAAGAGAGGAACAGTGCATTCTGGGGCACCTTACGCCGGGACAGTTTGCCAAAGGCTTCCGGGGCGTCGCCTTCCTGGGCAAGGCCGAAGACCATGCGGGAGGTCGAGTAAATGCCGGAGTTCGCGGAGGACATCGCCGAGCTCAGCACCACGAGGTTGACCACGGTGGCCGCGGCGCCCAGGCCTGCCAGGGAGAACATGGCGATGAACGGGCTGTGGCCGGCCCTGAACTCGGTCCAGGGGGTGACAGCCATCAGGATAATGAGGGCGCCTACGTAGAAGAGGAGCACGCGGATGGGGATGGAGTTGATGGCCTTGGGGAGGTTCCGCTCCGGGTTCTTGGCTTCGGCGGCGGTGGTGCCCACCAGTTCGATGCCCACGAAGGCGAAGACGGCGATCTGGAAACCGGCCACAAAGCCCATGAACTCGTTCGGGAAGAACCCGCCATGGCTCCACAGGTTGGTGAAGGTGGCGGGGCCGGCATCGGATTGGAAACCGGTGAGGATCATGAACAGGCCAACGATGATCAGCGCGGCAATGGCAACGATCTTGATCAGCGCAAACCAGAACTCCGTCTCGCCAAACGCCTTTACGGTGGCGAGGTTCAGCACGAGCAGGATGGCCACAGTGGCCAGGCCAGGAACCCACAGGGGCACCCCGGGCCACAGTTCACGTGAGTAGCCGGCGATGGCAATGACATCGGCGATGCCGGTGATGACCCAGCAGAACCAGTAGGTCCACCCCGTAAAGAAACCCGCCCACGGCCCCAGGAGGTCCGCAGCGAAATCGCTGAAGGACTTGTAGTTGAGGTTGCTGAGCAGCAGTTCACCCATGGCACGCATGACGAAGAACAGCATGAAGCCGATGATCATGTACACGAAGATCACTGAGGGGCCGGCAGCCGAGATGGTCTTACCGGATCCCATGAACAGGCCGGTGCCGATTGCGCCGCCGATGGCGATCAGCTGGATGTGGCGGTTGCTGAGCTGCCGTTCAAGGTGCGGGACTCCGCTGCCGGGGGACGTCGAGGAATGGGTCGTCATTGAGGAACTCCATCGTTCGAGCGGCACCCGGGGTGTCGCAGAGATTGGACTTCCTCCCCGCTCTGTCTGGGACCTGAGAGATTCCGCAAACCCAGCCAGGGCCTGCTTGCACCGTCGGTGAGCCAGGACAGGGCCTGGCTGCTTTCCAGAGTTGCCTCACCGCGGCGGTACGTGGGCCTGAGAGTTTCCTGGGGAGGGTTTGCTCCTACGGCGCCTGCTGAACGTACCGGCAGGGCTCTCCCGCCGCAGGTCAAAAGCGTTGCTTGGTAAATCAGTTTTCAGTTTTGGGAGGACATCGGCTCTGGACTTCCAGGAGCACTGCGGACTTTGGCCTCCGGCGATCTCAGCCGGCGACGGAACGCCCAGCGTTCTTTGGGCCAGTTCCGCTGCCCGGCCGGATCACGGGGTTCAGTGTGGCGTCCGTCACGAACAAAAGTCAAGCCCTGCGTTACGCCATTCATGTAACCCATCCGGACCGCAGTCCATGACAGGCCGATTTGCCCACCCCTCGGCATTGCCTGTACCCTGTGAGCCGAATCACCCACATTTCAATAAGCCTTTCGAGCTGTGGCGGGAGAGTTCTCCCGGCCATCACCGGGCAGGCGCCGTAGGAGCAAATCCTCCCCAGGAATCTCTCAGGCCCATGTACCGTCACGGCGAGGCGACTCTGGAAAGCAGTGCTGCTCAGGCGGCACTCACCGACGGTGCAAGCAGGCCCTGGCTGGGTTTGCGGAATCTCTCAGGTCCAATACAGAGCGGGGAGGGACCCGATCCATGCCGTGCCATCAGTGGCCGGCCAAACCTGGAGTTCCTCATGACGATTCAATCCCAACCGTCTGTCTTTGCGGACCGTCACATTGGCGCGCGCCGCCAGGCTGACCTCGACACCATGCTTAAGGCCGTTGGTTACGACAGCGTGGACGGCCTGGTGGATATCGCTGTCCCCACTTCGATCCGGCAGTCCACGCCGCTCGCGCTCAAGGGTGCCCTCAGCGAGGTTGAGGTGCTTGCCGAGCTGCGCCGGCTGGCCGCCAAGAACAAGACTGCCGTCCAGATGATCGGCCAGGGCTATTACGACACCATCACGCCTGCTGTGATCCGCCGGAACGTGCTGGAAGCCCCGGCCTGGTACACCGCCTACACCCCCTACCAGCCTGAGATCTCCCAGGGCCGGCTGGAGGCGCTGCTGAACTTCCAGACCATGGTCCAGGACCTGGTGGGCCTGCCCATCGCCAACGCCTCGCTGCTCGATGAAGCCACCGCCGTGGCCGAAGCAGTGCTCATGATGCGCCGCGCCAACAAGAACAAGGACGCCCGCGACGGCAAGACCGTCTTGGACGCCGACGTCCTGCCGCAGACCATCGCGATCGTCAAGGGCCGCGCCGAGGCGCTCGGCTTCGAGGTTGAGGTCGCCGACCTGTCCAACGGCCTGCCGGAGGGCGACATCAACGGCATTGTGCTCCAGCAGCCCGGCGTCTCCGGCCGCGTCTGGGACCAGGCCGGCGTTATTTCGGCTGCGAAGGAGCGCGGCGCGCTAGTGACGGTAGCCGCTGACCTGCTGGCGCTGACCCTGATCACCCCTCCGGGCGAACAGGGCGCTGACATCGCCGTCGGCTCCACCCAGCGGTTCGGCGTACCGCTGTTCTTCGGTGGCCCGCACGCCGCCTACATGGCCGTGGCCAAGGGCCTGGAGCGGTCCATGCCCGGCCGCCTGGTGGGCGTGTCCAAGGACGACGCCGGTGTTCCCGCCTACCGCCTGGCGCTGCAGACCCGCGAGCAGCACATCCGGCGGGAGAAGGCTACCTCCAACATCTGCACCGCGCAGGCGCTGCTGGCCATCGTCTCTTCCTTCTACGCCGTCTACCACGGCCCCGACGGGCTGAAGGCCATCGCCGAGCGCGTCCACAACAACGCCCGCGCCCTCGCCACCACGCTCAAGATCGCCGGCCGGGAGCTGGCCGCCGAGACCTTCTTCGACACGGTCACGGTCTCCGTCCCGGCCAAAGCCGCCAAGGTCATCACTGCGGCTGAAGCACGCGGCATCAACCTGCGCCACATCGACGCCGACACCATCGGAGTGTCCGTGGATGAAACCACGACGCCGGAAATCCTGTCCGCGATCGCCGTCGCCTTTGGTGCCGGCCCGGTAGTGGACGCTGAGGGCTTCGACCTGCCCGCAGAGGTGCTCCGCACTTCCGGGTACCTGCAGCACCCGGTGTTCAACACCCACCGGTCCGAGACCCAGCTGCTGCGCTACATCCGCAGGCTCTCGGACCGGGACCTGGCGCTGGACCGCACCATGATCCCGCTGGGTTCCTGCACCATGAAGCTGAACGCCACCGCCGAGATGGAAGCCATCTCCTGGCCGGAATTCGCCTCCATTCACCCGTTCGCCCCGGAATCCCAGACCACGGGCTGGCGTGAACTGATCAGTGGCCTGGAAGCCGATCTGGCGGAAATCACCGGCTACGACCAGGTGTCGCTGCAGCCGAACGCCGGTTCCCAGGGCGAACTCGCCGGCCTGTTGGCCATCCGCGGCTTCCACCGTGCCAACGGCGATACCCAACGCAACGTCTGCCTGATTCCCGCTTCGGCGCACGGCACCAATGCCGCGTCTGCCGTCCTGGCCGGCATGAAGGTTGTCGTCGTTGCCACGGCTGCTGACGGCACGATCGACCACGATGACCTGTACGCGAAGATCGAGGCGAACAAGGACGTCCTCTCGGCGATCATGATTACCTACCCGTCCACCCACGGGGTCTACGACGCAGACGTGACCGAGATCTGCGAGGCCGTCCACGCGGCCGGTGGCCAGGTCTACGTTGACGGTGCCAACCTGAACGCGCTGGTGGGCCTGGCCCAGCCCGGCAAGTTCGGCGGCGACGTGTCGCACCTGAACCTGCACAAGACGTTCTGCATCCCGCACGGCGGCGGCGGACCCGGCGTCGGGCCCGTTGCAGCCAAGGCGCACCTGGCACCCTTCATGCCCGGCGACGCCAACAAGGCCGCGCATGAGGAGGGCCACGGCGTGGCCATCAGCGCCTCGAACTTCGGGTCCGCCGGTGTCCTGCCGATCTCTTGGGCCTATGTGAAGCTGATGGGCGGGGAGGGCCTGACCGAGGCCACCAAGGCAGCCCTGCTCGCCGCGAACTACGTGGCAGCGCGCTTGAACGAATACTTCCCGGTCCTGTACACCGGGGAGGGCGGCCTGGTGGCGCACGAGTGCATCCTGGACCTGCGGGATTTGACCGCAAGGACCGGGGTGACCGCTGAGGATGTGGCCAAGCGCCTTATCGACTTCGGTTTCCACGCCCCCACGCTGTCGTTCCCGGTGGCCGGCACCCTGATGGTAGAGCCCACCGAGTCCGAGGACCTGGCCGAGATCGACCGCTTCATTGAAGCGATGATCACCATCCGTAAGGAAATCGACCAAGTGGCCAACGGCGACTTCACGGTCCAGGACTCCCCGCTGCGCCACGCACCCCACACCGCGGCCGCCGTCGTGAACTCCGAATGGACCCGGCAGTACAGCCGTGAGCAGGCAGCCTTCCCAACCCACCACAAGCAGGACAAGTACTTCCCGCCGGTGGGACGGATCGACGGCGCCGGTGGAGACCGGAACCTGATCTGCTCCTGCCCGCCGCTGTCCGAGTTCGAAAACTAAGGATCCCCGATGACTGAGAACTACACGGCTCTCTACGAAGAGCACAAGAAGCTTGGCGCGTCCTTCACCGACTTCGGTGGCTGGCAGATGCCGCTGAAGTACAGCTCCGAACTCGCCGAACACCACGCCGTCCGCAAAGCCGCGGGCCTGTTCGATCTCTCCCACATGGGCGAAGTCTGGGTGACCGGGCCCGACGCCGGCGCCTTCCTGGACTACGCACTGGTGGGCAAGCTGTCCGCCATCGCGGACGGCAAAGCCAAGTACTCGCTGATCTGCAATGAAGACGGCGGCATCATCGACGACCTCATCACCTACCGTTTCGGCGATGAAAAGTACCTGGTGGTTCCCAACGCCGGCAACGCACCCACCGTGGCCGTAGCCCTCGCCGAACGCGCAGCCACCTTCGATGTGACGGTGGAGGACGCTTCTGCGGCCACCTCGCTCGTCGCAGTCCAGGGCCCCAAGGCAGAGGCCATCCTGCTCAAGCTCACGGACGAGTCCCAGCACGCCCTGGTCACCGGCCTGAAGTACTACGCGTTCAACGAAGTCACGGTGGCCGGCCACGACGTCATCCTGGCCCGCACCGGCTACACCGGTGAAGACGGCTTTGAGCTCTTCCTCCCGAATGAAGGCGCCGCCTCCCTGTGGGAGTCCGTGGCCCAGGCCGGGGAAGAGTTCGGCATTGTCCCCTGCGGCCTCGCCTCCCGCGATTCGCTTCGCCTTGAAGCCGGCATGCCGCTGTACGGAAACGAACTCTCGCTGGAGCGTTCACCCTTCGATGCCGGACTGGGCCCTGTGGTGGCGCTCAAGTCCAAGGAAGGCGACTTCGTGGGCCGGGCAGCGCTGGAGGCGGCCAAGGAAGCGGGCCCCAAGCGCAAACTGGTGGGCTTGAAAGGCCACGGCCGCCGGGCCGGCCGTGGCGGCTACCCCGTCCTCAAAGACGGAACTGTGGTGGGCGAGGTGACCTCGGGCCAGCCGAGCCCCACCCTGGGCTACCCGGTGGCACTGGCCTATGTCGACGTCGAGCACGCCGACCTGGGCACCGCCTTGGACGTGGACCTGCGCGGCAAGGCCGAGCCCTTCGAAGTCGTTGCCCTCCCGTTCTACCAGCGCCAGAAATAGCCGGCGCTCCAGGATTTTTGAACCGAACTTTTTGATCCCCGAACTTAAGGAAACACACCATGGCTAAAGTTGCCGCTGAACTGAAGTACTCCGCCGAACACGAGTGGATCGCCGCTGACGGCTCCGGCCCGTCCGTGGTGGGCGTGTCCGCTGTCGCCGCCGAGGCGCTGGGCGACATTGTGTACGTGGACCTGCCCGAGGTTGGAGCCACGGTGACCGCAGGCGAGACCTGTGGCGAGATTGAGTCCACCAAGTCCGTCTCCGACCTGTACTCCCCCGTCACCGGGGAGGTCACGGAAGTCAACGACGACGTGGTCGGCGACCCCGCCGTGATCAACAACGATCCCTACGGCGCCGGCTGGCTCTTCAAGGTCACCGTCACCGAAGAGGGCCCGCTGCTGTCCGCACAGGAATACGCCGAAGCAAACGGCGGCGAACTGTGAACGCGGCAGGAGCCAACACCGTGGCCTTTGAACAGGTGGTCTCCCCCAGCCTGAACGCAGACCTGTCCGCCCTGGACCCCGAGATCGCGGCAAAGATCGACGACGAACTGGGCCGCCAGCGCGACGGCCTGGAAATGATCGCTTCCGAGAACCACACGGCTGCGGCGGTCATGCAGGCGCAGGGCTCGGTGCTCACCAACAAGTACGCCGAGGGCTACCCGGGCAAGCGCTACTACGGCGGCTGCGAGCACGTGGACGTCATCGAGCAGCTGGCCATCGACCGCGTGAAGGCACTCTTCGGCGCCGAGTTCGCCAACGTCCAGCCGCACTCCGGCGCCCAGGCCAACGCTTCGGTGATGCACGCGCTGATCAAGCCGGGCGACACCATCATGGGCCTGAACCTGGCCCACGGCGGACACCTGACCCACGGCATGCGGATCAACTTCTCCGGCAAGCTCTACAACGTGGTTCCCTACCAGGTCCGCGAAGACACCCACACCATCGACATGGCAGAGGTGGACCGGCTGGCACAGGAGCACAAGCCGCAGCTGATCGTGGCCGGCTGGTCCGCGTACGCCCGGCAGCTGGACTTCGCTGAGTTCCGCCGCATCGCCGATTCCGTGGGTGCCTACCTCATGGTGGACATGGCGCACTTCGCCGGACTGGTGGCCGCGGGCCTGCACCCGTCGCCGGTGCCGCACGCCCACGTGGTCACCTCCACCACGCACAAGACCCTTGCCGGTCCGCGCGGCGGCATCATCCTCTCCAACGATCCCGACATCGCCAAGAAAATCAACTCGGCCGTGTTCCCGGGCCAGCAGGGCGGCCCGCTGGAGCACGTCATCGCCGGCAAGGCCGTGGCGTTCAAGATCGCCGCGTCCGAAGAGTTCCGCGAGCGGCAGGAACGGGTCCTGGCCGGTGCCCGCATCCTCGCCGAGCGCCTGGTCCAGCCGGACGTCACGGCCAAGGGCATCAGCGTGGTGTCCGGCGGCACCGACGTGCACCTGGTCCTCGTTGACCTGCGCAACTGTGAACTCGACGGGCAACAGGCAGAAGACCGGCTCGCCGCGATCGACATCACCGTCAACCGCAACGCCGTCCCGTTCGACCCGCGTCCGCCCATGGTCACCTCCGGCCTGCGCATCGGCACCCCCGCCCTGGCCACCCGCGGCTTCGGCGAGGACGCCTTCCGCGAGGTTGCAGACATCATCGCCGAGGCATTGATTGCCGACGCCGGCGCCGACCTTTCCAGCCTGCGTCACCGGGTCGAGGCCTTGGCTTCGGCGCACCCGCTCTACCCGGGGCTGTAGTCACCCACGGGACTACCATCCTTGGTTTGCCCCGTGGTCACCTTCGCGACGGCGGACCGGACATTTTCACGCGTGCTGCTCGTTCCTCGCTTTGACGCACGCTTTCGAAAAGTCCGGCTCCGCCGGCGCTCGTGGGCACGACGTTACCTGCCTGCCGCGTCGCTTTGGTGACGTGCGTTGGCGACTGGGCGGATTCCGGAGACGTGCGTCTAAGGGAGCGTCACGTCCGCTTAGCGGGCGTCTTCGCGACCGAGCACGCGGAGGAATTCGGCCAGGCGCACCCACCCCGGCAACACGAAACGAATCAGAGTTTTAGTAAGGAATTGTTATGGCCGTCGGAGTCTTTGATCTGTTTTCGATTGGGATTGGTCCGTCGTCGTCTCATACGGTGGGGCCGATGCGGGCTGCTGCTGTGTTTGCGGAGGAGCTCAAAGCCTCTGGGAAGCTCCCTGAGGTGGCGTCGTTGCGGGTGGATTTGTATGGGTCGTTGGCTGCGACGGGGCATGGGCATGGGACGATGACCGCGATCTTGTTGGGGTTGGAGGGGTTCCACCCGGAGTTGATCCTGCCGGCGGAGGTGGAGGAGCGGCTGGCTTCTATCGCGGAGACCGGGGTGGTGAACCTGGCCGGGGCCGTGGCGTTGCCGTACGGGGTGGGCGATATGGTGTTGCGTCCGTTGACGGTGTTGCCGCGGCACACGAACGGGATGACGTTCACCGTCACCGATGATGCCGGTTCGGTGGTGCGTGCGGCGACGTTTTTCTCGGTTGGTGGCGGGTTCATCGTCCGGGAGGGTGAGGAAGACGCGGCCCGGCAGGAGCTGGAGGCGTCCAAGGAGGAGTTGCCGCTGCCGTTCCGGACCGCGGCGGAGTTGTTGGAGCATTGCGCCGTGACCGGCCTGGGGATCGCTGATGTGATGCTGGTCAACGAGAAAGCCTCGCGCACCGTGGAGGAGATCCGGTCCGGGTTGCTGCACATCTGGTCCGTGATGGAAGCCTGCGTGGCGGCCTCGTTAAAGCGGGACGGGGTGTTGCCGGGCGGGTTGAAGGTCCGCCGCCGCGCCCCGGACTGGTTTGAGCGGTTGAAGAAGGAATGCGCCGACGGGCAGGACACGGACGCGGACGCGGCGTGGGACGCGGGCCCGTTCGATCCCAGGTATTGGCAGGAATGGGTGAACCTGGTGGCGTTGGCGGTCAACGAGGAGAACGCCTCCGGCGGCCGGGTGGTCACCGCCCCGACCAACGGGGCGGCCGGGATCATTCCCGCGGTGTTGTTTTACGCCCTGCATTTCGCCCCGGGCATGGACACCGCCACGCAGGAAGACCGGGACGGTGTGGTGGTGCGGTTCCTGCTCGCCGCGGCCGCCGTCGGGGTGCTGTACAAGGAACAGGCCTCGATCTCCGGGGCCGAGGTCGGCTGCCAGGGCGAAGTGGGGTCCGCGTCCTCAATGGCCGCCGCGGGCCTGGCAGAAGTCATGGGCGGGTCCCCGGCGCAGGTGGAGAACGCCGCGGAAATCGCGATGGAACACAACCTGGGCCTGACCTGCGACCCGATCGGCGGCCTGGTCCAGGTCCCCTGCATCGAACGGAACGCGATCGCCGCCGCGAAAGCCATCAACGCCGCCAAAATGGCGCTCTGGGGCGACGGGACCCACCGCGTCTCCCTCGACGAAGTCATCATCACCATGCGCGAAACCGGCAAAGACATGTCCCACAAATACAAAGAAACCGCCATGGGCGGCCTCGCCGTCAACGTCGTCGAATGCTGACCGCACGCGCTGGGAACCTCAGCCAACGGCAAGACCCGAACAAAGGAACACGATCATGACATTGGCACCTGAAGGCCGGAAGATGCTGCGGATCGAGCAGCGCAACGCTGCCGTCCCGGTGGAGCGCAAGCCGGAGTGGATCAAGGCCAAGGTCCAGATGGGCCCGGAGTTCGTCCAGCTCAAGAACCTGGTGAAGAAGGAAGGCCTGCACACCGTCTGCGAAGAGGCCGGCTGCCCCAACATCTTCGAATGCTGGGAAGACAAGGAAGCGACCTTCCTGATCGGCGGCTCCGAATGCACCCGCCGCTGCGACTTCTGCCAGATCGACACCGGCAAACCCTCCCCCGTGGACATGTTCGAACCCACCAAGGTGGCCCGCTCGGTCCAATCCATGGCCCTGCGCTACGCCACCGTCACCGGTGTGGCCCGCGACGACCTTGAAGACGAAGGCGTCTGGCTCTACGCCGAAACCGTCCGCAAGATCCACGAACTGAACCCCGGCACCGGCGTCGAACTGCTCATCCCCGATTTCTCCGGCAACCCGGAGCACATCCAGGCGATCTGCGACTCCAAGCCCGAGGTCTTCGCGCACAACGTCGAAACCGTCCCCCGGATCTTCAAGCGGATCCGCCCGGCATTCCGCTACGACCGCTCCCTGGACGTCATCACCCAGGGCCGCAACCACGGGATGGTCACCAAATCCAACCTCATCCTGGGCATGGGCGAGACCCGCGAGGAAATCTCCGAAGCCCTCCGCGACCTCCACGAGGCCGGCTGCGACCTGATCACCATCACCCAGTACCTCCGTCCGTCCGAGCGCCACCTGCCGGTGGACCGCTGGGTCAAGCCGCAGGAGTTCGTGGAGCTGCAGCAGGAAGCGGAGGAGATCGGGTTCCTCGGCGTCATGTCCGGCCCCCTGGTCCGCTCCTCCTACCGCGCCGGCCGGCTCTGGGCCACCGCCATGCGCAAAAAAGGCCGCGACATCCCCGCCGAACTCGCCCACATCGCCGAAGGCATCCAGGACTCCGGCACCACCCGCCAAGAAGCCGCCACCCTCCTGGCGGGCTAGCAGCCGGGTATCAGCTGTTGCCGCGCACCACGGGGATGCTCGCCGTCGGCAGTCCACTGGGGAAGACCGTTGGCTCGGGGACGGCGACCGGTTCCAGCGGAACCTGAACGCCCTGCCCGTCTACCAGGACACGTTGACCCCGGACGTCAACTTCCAGGGGGTCGCCTTCCTGCACGGCCAGCGTGATGGAACCCGACGCGAGCTGGACCAGCAGCAGGCGCCCCCTGACTTTCAGGTGGAAGGCCAGCGTGTCCCATTCGGCCGGCAGGCGCGGATCGAAGAACGGGACCGGCCCCTGGTCCCGCATGCCCGCGAAGCCGCACACCAGCGAACTCCACACGCCGCCGGTGGAGGCGATGTGGACGCCGTCGATCGTGTTGCCGTGGGTGTCGTCCAGGTCGATGAACGCTGCACTGGTGAAGTGGTCCAAGGCTTCCTTCGAATACCCCACCTCGGCCGCCATGATCCCTTGCACGCAGGCAGAAAGGGTGGAGTCGCCGGTGGTGATGGGATCGTAGAAGTCGAAGGCGCGCTGCTTCTCCTGCGCCGAGAAGTCCTGCCACTGCAGGAACATGGCCAAGACCGTGTCCGCCTGCTTGAGCACCTGGTGGCGGTAGATCACCAGCGGGTGGAAGTGCAGCAGCAGGGGGTACTTTGACCGCGGGGTAGTCCAGTCCCAGGCCTCCAGGCTCATGAAGTCGTTGTCCTGGGAGTGCACCTTCAGATCCTCATCGAAGGGCAACTGCATCCGGTTGGCAGCCTGCTCCCACATTTCGCGTTCGGCGTCCTCGATCCCGGGGTGGTCCAGCGCCGCCGCGGTCCGCAGATTGAAGCGTGCCATCACGTTGGTGTACAGGTTGTCGTTGACCACGGCGGTGTACTCGTCCGGGCCGGTGACGCCGTGGATGTGGAAGAGGCCGTCCTTGCCGAAGAAGCCCAGGGATATCCACATCCGGGCTGTCTCGATGAGCAGTTCAGCGCCCATCCCGTCCCGGAACGCTTCATCGCCGGTGGCCCAGAGGTACCGGTTCGTGGCGAAGGCGATCGCCGCAGCGATGTGGAACTGTGCCGTTCCGGCAGCGTAATACGCGCTGGCCTCCAGCCCGTTGATGGTGCGCCACGGGAAGAGCGCACCATCCACGCTCAGTTCCTTGGCCCGGATCTTTGCCTCGGGGAGCATGCCGTGGCGGAACTCCAGCACCCGCCGCGCGCCGTCGGGATTGGTGTAGGTGAGGTACGGCAGCAGGTACACCTCCTGGTCCCAGAAGTAGTGCCCCTCGTACCCGGAGCCGGTCACGCCCTTGGCGGGGATGCCGGCAACGTCGGCACGGGCAGTGGCCTGGGCCAGCTGGAAGAGGTTCCACCGGATGGCCTGCTGCAGCCCGGGGCTGCCGCCGCCCACCACAATGTCTGAGGTGGCCCAGTAGTTGCGGTAGTGGGCCATGCTCTCGGCAAAGATCTCGTTGACCGGGCGGAGGGCTTCCTCGGCCACCGCGGCTGCGTCCACGTCGGGGTCCTGGACGCGGCGGCCGGCAGCGTAGCTCACGCTCTTTTCCAGCCGGAAGGGTTCGTCCGGGTCTACTGCCAGGACATAGCGGACACTGCTGTCGTCCTGGTCCACCAGGGTTTCGAAGGGCTGGTGTCCGGGAGAGGTCCAGTGGTCCACGGCCAGGCCTACCCGCTGCTTGGATTCTGCGGCTTCCCACGAGAGGCGCAGCGAACCGTCGCCGCCGTCAAGGCGTACCGGGAGCAGCACGCGCCCGGCGTGGCGGCCGGAGCGCCGCGGATCGTGCACGGAGTGGTCCTCCACCGGCTGGTCCTGGCGGTTGATGACCAGGGAGGTGACATCCAGCGAGACCTGCCGGTCCGTGGCCACTTCGAGGGAGATGCCAAGGCAGCCGCGGGACTCGAAGCCCACGGCGCGGCGTTCGGTGGTGGTCACGGCCGCCCCGGACCGGCACTGCCAGGTGATGCGGCATTCGTAGATTCCGGTGGAGAAGTCAACGGTCCGCCGGTATTCCACGACCTCGGACTCGGCGAGGCTGAGGCTTTCGCCATCCACCACCACGGTGAAGTTGTTGGCGTCCGGAATGTAGAGGATGCGTTGACCGGTCCGGGCGAACCCGAACGCGTTTTCTGCATGCTTGATATCCCAGATTTCGTGCAGCCCGTTGAGGAAGCTGCCCGGAAGGCCGCCATCCGCCGCGGCCCAGTGGGCGCCCCGGATGCCCAGATGTCCATTTCCAAGGGCAAACAGTGTTTCGAGGATTCCCGCATCACCCGCCTCGTGGCGGGTTTCAACGAGTTGCCAGGGGGTGTCGGGGAACCGTTCGCGGTCCGCGGTAATGACTGCCATGGTGGGGGTCCTTTGTGGCCTTGCTGGGTGCCGCCGGCGGGGGCACGAGATATTGGGGGGAATGCGGTGCTCGGATTGGTGCTGCCTTGGGGGAAGCGGCACCGGTTGCCCGGGGCGGGCAGGAATCACCGGCTTAGGGGATGAGTTCCTGAAGGTCGTTAACCACCAGGGTGGCCCCGGCGTCCAGGAGCGTCTGGCGGCCGGCGCCCCGGTCCACCCCAATAACGGAGTGGAACGATCCGGCCCGTCCGGCCTGCACACCGGACACGGCGTCTTCCACCACCACGCACTCCGCGCTGGACAGGTCCAGCAGCTTCGCGGCGTATTCGTAGGTGGCCGGGCTGGGTTTGCCGGGCAGGCCCTGCTCCGCGGCCACCACCCCGTCCACTACGACGGGGAAGTGGTGGCTGAGTCCGGCCGCTTGCAGGACGGCGGGTGCGTTTCGGGAGGATGAGACGACGGCGACCTTCAGTCCGCGGTCCAGGACGGCGTGGAGGAACCGCACCGAGCCGTCGAAGGGTTCGACGCCGGCGCTGACGATGTCGTTGAAGAGCCTGTTCTTCCGGTTGCCCAGGCCCTGGACCGTTTCGTGGGCAGGGTCGTCGTCGAGCGGGCCTTCGGGCAGCGTGATTCCGCGGGAGGAAAGGAAGTCCCGCACCCCGTCGAAGCGGGGCTTGCCGTCGATGTGGTCGAAGTAGTCGCTTTCGCGGTAGCCGGGAACGTCCGGATGCGAGGCCAGGTAGCCCTCGAACAGTTCCTGCCAGGCACGCTCGTGCACGGTGGCTGTGGGCGTCAGCACTCCGTCCAGGTCGAACAGGATGGCGGCGGCCCCGGTCCAGTCGGTGGTCCCGGGTGACGTGTGGTGTGTCATCGGCGGTGCGGTGTCCTTTCAGTCTGCGGACAGCCGGCCCCGCCGGTACGGCCACAGGAGGCTCCCGTGCCTAAGCGCACAGCAGCACATCCGTGTCCGCCCACTGCAGGACCGATCATGGCCACAGACGAGTGTAAGCGCTTGCAAATTTGACTGGCAACTGTTTTTTCCCGTGTCCAGCCAGGGCCCAGCCGCCGTTCAGCGCAGCACGTAGTGGCGCAGGAAGGCGCTGACGTCCACCATCTCGGCCTTGGACATGGCGTGCCCCATGCCCGGATAGGTCCGGGCCGTCAGCAGCGTGTTTTCCGCCAGCCACTCGGCGGTATAGGCCGTGGCGTCCTCGTTGATCACCAGGTCCCCCTTGTCCCGCCCCCAGAAGAACGGCGGCTTGGTGTCAAAGGAGTCCATTGTGGACAGGAGGTGGTTATTGAGCACGAAACCGGACAGCCCGACGACCGCCGTGTAGTCGTCGGGGTGCAGCCGCAGGAGTGTGCTGGCCATCGCCATCCCTTGGGAATACCCCATCAGGGTGACGCTGCTGTGCTGGTCCTTGACCGAACCGACCCACGTCCGCACGGAGGTCGCGGCGGAGATGACGTCGGCGAAATCGTTGGCCAGGAAGTAGTCCAGCAGGAACCAGCCCCACTGGTCACCGATCGGCATGGGAGCGCGCAGCGCGGCGAACGTGAATTCCTGGGGCAGGTACTCAAAGAGGCGCACCATCCTGGACTCGTCCGTGCCGTAGCCGTGCATCATCACCAGCAACGGGGTGCCCGCACGCAGCTCTTCGGGTTTGGACCACACAACAGTTTCCACCGCACCAGCGTAGCGAGGCATGCGCGCCGCCCCGGCCGGGTGATTGAATCCGGATTCTCCGGGAGGTAGCGTGTCGCCTGACAGACAGCATGCTTAGTAGTTGCAGCAGTACCTTTCCGCAATGCCCCATCCAGTGCCGCGCCGGACGCGGCTATAAGGAGCACGTTATGAGAATTGGTTCGTCAATCTTCCTCATCGCCCTGGGAGCCATCCTTGCCTGGGCCGTGACTCCAGGGCTGATCCCATTCGTGGACCAGCAACTGGTGGGCTACATCCTGATCGCCGTGGGCGTGATCGGTCTTATTGCCTCACTGATCCTGGCGTCTCCCGGGCGGAGCCGCCGCGTCAGCGAGTCCCGCTCGGTCATCGACCCCAACACGGGCGAGCGCATCACCCGGCAGGAAACCCGCGACGGCGGCATCTAGCCACCACCGGCTAACTGAACCGGGCGAAGCCCCGGGAGTCGACAGCATGCCCGAAAGCCGGGCCGGTCCATTGCGGACCGGCCCGGCTTTCGTATTCCCAGCAACCCGCCCACGTCGCCATCGCACGCCGCCGCAGCTCGATTTTGTTTCGTGTGGGTTTCCATTGACAAACCAACACAAGCAAAGATAAAGTCAAGTAACTCAACATCAATGTGATGCCAGTCACGCAGGAACCTACGCAACGGAGGGTACGTGTTCGCCGAAGAGCGCCAGCAAAAGATTGCCGAGCTTGTCGCCGGCAACGGCCGGGTCAGCGTGACCTTGCTTGCTGAGCGCTTCCGCATCACCACCGAAACCGTACGCCGGGACCTTGCCGCCCTGGAAAACGCCGGCACCGTCCGCCGCGTCCACGGCGGCGCCGTGGCGGCCGACCGTTTCAGCACCACCGAAGAAAGCGTTACCGAACGGGCCATCCAGCGGCCGGACCAGAAGATCCGCATCGCTGAAGCCGCCCTGAACCTGATCCCCCGCAACTCATCTGCCAGCGTCCTGGTGGACGGCGGGACCACCACCGAGGTACTGGCGGACATGCTTGCCCGGCGCATCGCCGTCGAGCCGTCCGACGGAACCGGCCCGCACCATGAACTGGTGGTCATCACCCACGCTGTTCCCATCGCCAGCAAGCTCTCCAACGTCCCCGGCGTTGCCCTGCAGATCCTGGGCGGACGCGTCCGCGGCATCACCCAGGTGGCCGTAGGCCAGGCAACCGTGGACGCCGCCTCCCGCATCCGCCCGGACATTGCCTTTGTTGGCACCAACGGCATCCACGCCACGTTTGGCGTCAGCACTCCCGATCCTGAAGAAGCCGCCGTCAAGGCAGCCTTCGTCCAGTCGGCACGCCGCATTGTGGTGTTGGCCGACTCCTCCAAGCTGGACACGGAAACCCTGGTCCAGTTCGCCTCCCTGAAAGATCTGGACACCTTGATCACAGACAGTGAACCCGGGCCGGAACTCGCGGCCGCCCTGGAAGACGCCGGCGTAGACGTGGTGATCGCATGATTGTCACCTTCACGGCCAATCCCAGCCTCGACCGCACCGTTGCCCTGCCCGGCCCGCTGGCCCGCGGCGAGGTGCAGCGCGCCCTCTCCGTCCGCCAGGAGTCCGGCGGCAAGGGAGTCAACGTCTCCCGCGCCCTGGTGGCGTCCGGCCTTGAGTCCCTGGCCGTCCTCCCCGGAGCGGACAGCGATCCCGTCCTCACCGGACTGCGCGAGCAGGCGGTGCCCTTCATCTCCCTGCCCATCGATGAGCCACTGCGCACCAACGTGGCGCTCACCGAACCCGGCGGCGTGACCACCAAGATCAACGAACCCGGACCGGTCCTGGCCGCAGACCAGCAGGAAGCCCTCATCAAGCTGCTGCTGGAAAGCTCACGCGGCGCCAGCTGGGTGGTCCTGGCCGGCTCGCTGCCGCCCGGATTCCCGGAGAACTTCTACGCCGTGGTGGCCCGCCGGATCCGGGAGGCGGGCAACGGCACTGCGCCGCTGATCGCCGTCGACTCCTCCGGTGCGCCCCTGGCCGCTTCCCTGACCGACGCCGGTACCTCCGGCGACGGAACGGGCAGCGGCGCAACAACCCCAGGTTCCGGGAAACCGGACCTCCTCAAACCCAACGCCGAAGAACTGGCTGAGCTGGCTGCAGCCGCCGGTTTTGCCCCGGCCACCGGAGACGAGCTGGAAGCGGACCCGGCTGCTGCCGCAGCCGCCGCGGCCGCCGTCGTTCGTTCCGGTGTGGGTGCTGTGCTGGCAACTCTCGGTTCCAAGGGAGCTGTCCTTGTAACGGCCGACGGCGCGTGGCTGGCCACGCACCCGCCGGTCGCCGCGGTCAGCACGGTGGGCGCGGGCGACTCCGCGCTGGCCGGCTACCTGCTCGCCCACGGCCGGGGATCCGCCCCGGCCGACTGCCTTCGTCAGGCGGTGGCCCATGGTGCCGCCGCTGCCTCGCTGCCGGGTTCCACCGTTCCGGCAGTACACCAAACAACCCCTGATGCCGTAACCATCACGGCCCTTCGAAAGGATTGACAGTGACCCAGCTCATCACCACGGAACTGGTCGAGCTCGACCAGAACCTGGGTAACGCGCCCGAAGCGGTGATCCGGCATCTGGCAAGCAAGGTAGCTGCCACCGGACGTGCCTCAGAAGTCGAGGGCCTCTTCGCCGATGCCTTCGCCCGCGAGCAGAAGACCGCAACGGGCATCCCCGGCGGCATCGCCATCCCGCACTGCCGCTCGGCCGCCGTCACGGTGCCCACCCTGGCCATGGCCCGCCTGAACCCCAAAGTCGACTTCGGCGCCAAGGACGGCCCGGCGGACCTCGTGTTCTTCATCGCCGCCCCGGACGGCGCGGACCAGGAGCACCTGAAGCTGCTCTCCAAGCTGGCCCGCTCCCTGATCAAGAAGGATTTCACCGCAGCGCTGCGCAACGCCTCCTCCGAGGCGGAAATCGTGGAACTCGTTGAAGGCGCACTGGCGGACAAACCTGCCGCGCACGCATCCCCGGCCCCGGTGGACGCAGTTCCCGTGGGTGCAGGCGTTGGCGCAGCGGGCGCCGCCGGCTCCGGCGGGCGCGGCCCCAAGCGGCTGGTCGCCGTCACGGCCTGCCCCACCGGCATCGCACACACTTACATGGCGGCTGATTCCCTCGTGGCAGCGGCCCGGGAAATGGGCGTAGACCTGCAGGTGGAGACCCAGGGCTCATCCGGCGCCAAGGCACTGGACCCCGCAGTCATCGCCGCCGCGGACGCTGTGATCTTCGCGGTGGACGTGGACGTGCGCGGCAAGGAGCGATTCGCCGGCAAGCCCGTCATCAACGCCCCCGTAAAGCGCGGCATCGACGAGCCGGACAAGATGGTCCAGGAAGCCCTCGCCGCGGCCGACAACCCCCACGCCCGGCGCGTCCCGCACTTCGGGGCTGAGGAACAGGCCGAGCACGAGGCTGAGGAGAAGGGCGAGCACATCGGGCAGAAGCTCAAGAAAGCCCTGCTCACCGGTGTCAGCTACATGATTCCGTTCGTGGCAGGTGGCGGCCTCCTGATCGCCCTCGGCTTCCTCATGGGCGGCTACCTGATCACCAAGTACGCGGACAACATCGTTGTCCAGAACAGCCTGTTCAACCTGCCCACCGAGTTCCCCGACTACGCGTGGGGTCCGCTGGGCGCCTACCTGGGTGCGGTGTTGTTCAAGATCGGTGCACTCTCGCTGGGCTTCCTGGTCCCGGCGCTGGCCGGCTACATCGCCTACGCGATCGCCGACCGTCCGGGCATCGCCCCCGGCTTCGTCGCCGGTGCCGTCGCCGGATTCATGGGTGCCGGCTTCCTCGGCGGCATCGTCGGCGGCCTGCTCGCCGGTTACATCGCCCACGTGGTGGGCCGCCTGCAGGTGGCACGCTGGCTGCGCGGCCTGATGCCTGTGGTGATCATCCCGCTGCTGGCATCCCTGGTGGCGTCCGGCCTGATGTTCCTGATCCTGGGCGGACCGATCGTGGCCATCACCAAGGGCCTGAACGCCTGGCTGTCCGGACTGACCGGTGCCGGCGCTATCGCCCTCGGCGTGATCCTGGGCCTGATGATGTGCTTCGACCTCGGCGGCCCGGTCAACAAGGTTGCCTACTCCTTCGCCGTCGCCGGCCTGGGTGCAGCGACCATCGACAACCAGGCGCCCTGGCAGATCATGGCCGCGGTCATGGCTTCGGGCATGGTTCCCCCGCTGGCCATGGCGCTGGCCTCCACCGTCCTGAACAAGAAGCTGTTCAGCCTCGCGGAGCAGGAAAACGGCAAGGCCGCCTGGCTGCTGGGCGCGTCCTTCATCTCTGAAGGTGCCATCCCGTTCGCCGCGGCGGACCCCCTGCGCGTCATCCCCGCCAGCATGCTGGGCGGCGCGGTGACCGGAGCCATCTCGATGGCTGCGGGCGTCGGATCGAAGGCCCCCCACGGCGGCATCTTCGTCTTCTTCGCCATCGACAACTTCCTGATGTTCGTCGTCTCGATCGTGGTGGGTACGGTAGTTACGGCCCTGTCGGTGATCGCCCTCAAACGCTGGGCAGTCAAGAAGACCGTTGATACGGTTGAACCGGTTCCCGTAACCGTCTGATCCGGTTTAGCCACATACCTTCCCGGCGCTGGACCGTCAGCACGCCGAAAGACTAAAGGAGCAAAAATGCCAGAACGTACCGCAACCGTTGCCAGCCGCGTGGGCCTGCACGCCCGCCCGGCCGCCATCTTCGCTGAGGCGGCAGGCGAGTTCGACCTGGAGATCACCATCGCCCGTGAAGGTGAGCCGGCAGACGAGGCAATGGATGCAGCCAGCATCCTGTCCCTCATGAGCCTGGGCGCCTCGCACGGCGACGTTGTGGTCCTCCGCGCCGAGGGCGCGGGTGCGGACGACGCTCTGGAGCGCTTGGTGCAGATCCTGGAAACGGATCACGACGCCGAGTAGCAGCTTCGCCGCTTAGCGGCACCAACCCAGGCGGCCGCCGTCGCGCTTTCCCTTTATGGAGAAGCCCGACGGCGGCCGCTTGGCGTTAAGCGCCTCTCCCGCCTTCCGCAATCCGCTTCACGTCCGCCACCAGCTTGTCCCACATCGCCTGCGAGTGGGCGGCGGCCTCTTCGCTCGGGTTGTTGTCCTGGGTCAGGGTCAGCCGGGTGGTGCCGCCCCGGTCCTCCAGGGTCCATTCGAGCGTGTGGTAGTTCCCGGGCTCGTCCGGCTGGCCGGACAGCGGGCTGAAGTGGGTGTGGACCAGTTTCCGCCCCCGTTCAACGGCCAGGATTTCGCCCTTGTCCTGGTACGGCTTTCCTTCCCATTCGCCCTGCCAGATGATGGGGCTGCCAACTTGCCAGTCCGTCTTCAGGACGGCTCCGAACATGAACTCCTTCACGGCAGCCGGATCGGTCATCACCTCCCACACCCGTTCCGGGGCGGCGTCGATCGTGGTGGCGGACGTTGCTACATAGTTGCCGGTCATGCCTACTCCTTCTTTGCCGTGAAGACCAGGTACTCCCATTCCATCTGGAACGGGACATCGCCGTGCGCATCCCCGCAGGAATCGGCCAGGTCCGTGAGGGCCCGGTCCAGGGCCTTGACCCTGTCCGGGGTGCCGGCCAGGGATTTGTAGACGGAGATCATGGGGCCATAGTGCGATTTGAAGTACCTGACGAAGTCCGCCGGCTGGTGGAAGCTCTTGACGGCCAGGTTCTGCCTGCGGGTGTGGACGTCCGTGATCCTGTCCCCCAACAGCTCGCGGACGTGCTCTTCGCTTCCCCACAGCGGCGCCGGCTGTGCGCCCGGCGGGGGCGGCGGCGCGAAAGGCTTCATCGCCGCGAGCATTTGTCCGACGAACCCTTCCTGGGTCCAGCAGAGCAGCCCGATGGTGCCTCCCCGTTTGCATACCCGGAGCAGTTCGGCGGCGGCGGCCTGGTGGTGCGGCGCGAACATCACTCCGATGCAGCTCATCACGGTGTCGAACTGTTCGTCGCCAAAGGGCAGCGCTTCGGCGTCGGCCTCCTGCCAGTCGAGGGTGACGCCCCGGTTCGCTGCCTCTTTCCGTCCTGCGTCGAAGAGTTCGGGAGTGAGGTCGCAGGCCACCACCTTGGCGCCCATCATGGCCGCGGGAATGGCTGCGTTGCCGGTTCCTGCCGCAACGTCGAGGACGCGTTGCCGCGGATGGATGCCGCACGCCTCCACCAGGACGGCGCCCAGTTCCAGGAGCATTTCGTCCGCGAGCGCCGGGTAGTCCCCCGAGGCCCACATGGCCCGGTGTTTTGCCTTGAGTTGCCGGTCCGCCTCCGCTGCTGCCTGATCGTTCATGTCCGCGCCCCTTTACGGGTCCGTTCCCACGGGTCCGTTCCGAATGGGTGACAGCACGCTGTTGGCACAGCGGAGGCTGCGATGCGACTCATTGTGGACGCCCCGGCTGCCCCTGTAAAGGCGCAGCAACCATTCCGTCCGGGCAGGGTCAGGCAGGCTTGCGGGTCCTGGTGCTGGTCTTCGCGGCCGGTTTGTCGCCGGCCGCGCCGGTGGATTTGGTGCCGTCGGCTTTAGCGCCCGAGGCCCTGGCTGCGGTTTTGGCCGCCGGCTTCGCGGCAGCCTTGGTGGCGGCAGCCTTGGTGGCGGTGGCCTTGCCTCCCTGCCTCGCGGCGGCGGGCTTTGCATCGTCGGAACCCGCCTTGCCGGCGGCTGCCCCGGTGCCGCCGGACGCTGCGGCCTTGGTACCGGCCGCCCTGCGTGCCGGTTTTGAGGGTTCTTCTTCCCCGGCGTCCGCGCCGCCGTCGGAATCCCCGCCCGCGGCGGTACCGCCGCCGCGCTTCCGGTCCAGGCTCCGCTTGAGCGCCTCCATAAGGTCGATAACCTCGCCCTTGCCGCCCTCACCGGACTCGACGCCGAAGGTTTCCTCCGTATCGAGCGATTCGCCCTGCTCAAGTTTGGCCTCGATGAGCTGGCGGAGCTGCACCTGGTACTCGTCGGTAAAGGAGGCGGGGTCGAAGTCGGCGGCCATGGACTCCACGAGCGCCGCGGACATATCCCGCTCCTGCGCCGAGATCCTGATGTCGGCCTCCAATGACGGGAAGCTGGCCTCCCGCACCTCATCGGGCCAAAGGAGGGACTGCAGTACCAGGACGTCGTCCTTGATCCGCAGGGCCCCCAGCCGGGTCTTCTCCCGCAAAGCGAACTGGACCACCGCCACCCGGTCCGTGTCCTCCAGCGCACGGCGCAGCAGCACGTACGCCTTGGGTGACTTGGAGTCCGGCTCCAGGTAGTAGCTCTTCTCGAACATCATGGGTTCAAGCTGCTCGGACGGCACGAACTGCACCACTTCGATTTCGTGGCTGTTCTCGGCCGGAATGGACTTGAGCTCATCCTTGGACAGCACCACGGTCCGGCCGTCCTCCTCGAACGCCTTCTCAATGTCCGAGTAGTCCACCACCTCCCCGCAGACCTCGCACCGGCGCTGGTAGCGGATCCTTCCGCCGTCGGCATTGTGGACCTGGTGCAGACTGATGTCATGATCCTCAGTGGCGCTGTAGACCTTCACGGGCACATTGACCAGCCCGAACGCGATGGCACCCTTCCAGATGGCTCTCATTCCTACAGTCAACATCAGTGCGGGCCGGAGGTGAAGACCCGTGGCCGGCAGTAGGGAACGTGTCCGGGTGGCGGGACGCGAACTGACGCTCACCAACCTGGACAAAATCATCTATCCGGAGACCGGCACCACCAAGGCAGACGTGCTGGCCTACTACGCCGCGGTGGCCCACGTCCTGATCCCCGCCGCGGCCAACCGGCCGGCCACCCGGAAACGGTGGGTCAACGGGGTGGGCACGGCGGACAAGCCCGGCGAGGTGTTTTTCCAGAAGGAACTGGAGGACTCGGCCCCCGGCTGGCTGCCGCGGGCGGCGATCACCCACAAGGACCGGACCATCCACTACCCGCTGGTCAATGACCCCGCTACCCTGGCCTGGTTTGGGCAGATCAATTCACTGGAAATCCACGTCCCGCAGTGGCGGGTCGACGCGCACGGCAACCAGTTGAACCCGGACCGGCTGGTACTGGACCTGGACCCGGGCGAAGAGGCAGGCCTGCCGGAATGCCGCGAGGTGGCCGTACTGGCGCGGTCCATCCTGGAGGATGTGGGCCTGGAACCCGTACCCGTGACCAGCGGCAGCAAGGGGATCCACCTCTACGCCGCGCTTGACGGTTCCCAGACGTCGGACCAGATCTCCGCTTTCGCCCGGGAACTGGCACGGGCGCTTGAGGCGGACCACCCGGACCTTGCCGTCAGCGACATGAAGAAGACGCTCCGCAAGGGCAAGGTGCTGGTGGACTGGAGCCAGAACAACGCGGCAAAAACCACGGTGGTCCCCTACTCCCTGCGCGGCCGCCCCACGCCCACGGTGGCGGCGCCACGGACATGGCGGGAAATCCAGTCTCCCGCGCTGAAGCACCTGGACTACCGGGAAGTGCTGCGCCGGGTGCGGGACGGCAAGGACCCGTTCGCCGTCGTCGTCAATGCTGCGGCCCGCGCGGACCAGCCGGAGGACGGGCACGACGGCGACCCCCGGCTGGGCGCGTACCGCTCCATGCGGGACCCCCAAGCGACGCCCGAACCTTTCGCGGGCGTCCCTTCGGGCGGGAACACCTTCGTCATCCAGGAACACCACGCCAGCAGGCTGCACTGGGACCTGCGCCTGGAACACGAGGGCGTCATGGCATCCTGGGCGTTGCCCAAAGGGGTCCCCGAATCCGGCGGCAAGAACCACCTGGCCGTCCAGACCGAGGACCATCCCATGGATTACCTCACCTTCCACGGAACCATCCCCAAGGGGCAGTACGGTGCCGGTGAGATGACCATCTGGGACACCGGCACCTACGAGCTGCACAAGTGGATCAACGGCAAGGAAGTCATCGTCACCCTTACCGGGTCGGAGGGCGGCGGGCTGGGCGGGCCCACGAAACTGGCGCTCATCCACACCGGCCGCGGCCAGGGCAAGGACGGGGAGAAGCAGTGGCTCATCCACCTGATGGACCCGGAACACCCGGTCGGCCGATCGCAGCACGCGGCACCGGAGCCGTCGCGGGAGCCGGGCCAGGAAGCCGGCGCCGGTGGAACGGCCCCGGCTTCGGAACCCGCCCGGACCGCGGCCACCCCGATGGATACCCCGGCAGACCCGCAGGCGTACCGGCCCATGATGGCCGCTGCGGGGACCGAGGCAGACCTGCGCGGCAGCACGTGGCAGTACGAACTCAAATGGGACGGGGTCCGGGCGATCCTGGTGGCCGACATGGAAAAGATCCGCATCCTGAGCCGCAACGGCAATGACGTCACCAAGACCTACCCGGAGCTCACGGACCGCGCCTGCTGGCCGGCGCAGCCGTTCGTGGCCGACGGCGAGATCGTTGCCGTCGGGCCCGGCGGTAGGCCCGACTTTGGGCTCCTGCAGGCCCGGATGAAGCTCACCCGGGCCGCCGACGTCGCCAAAGCCCGCACGGCCGTCCCGGTGCAGCTGATGCTGTTTGACCTCCTCTTCGACGACGGGAAGGACCTGCGGCGCCTGCCGCTCAGCAAACGGCGGCAGCGGCTGGAGGACTTCTTCCGGCCGTCGGAGTGTCCGGTGGGCCTGTCCATGGTGTTGGACGAACCTGTGGGGCTCCTCCTCGAGAGCGCCGGGGAGCTGGGCCTGGAGGGGGTGATGGCCAAACGGACCGACAGCCGCTATGTGAGCGGGCAACGGACCCGGACCTGGATCAAGCTCAAGCTTGAGCAAACCCAGGAAGTGGTGGTGGGCGGCTGGCGGCCGGGAAAAGGCGGCCGCCAGGAGACGGTGGGCTCACTGCTGGTGGGAGTACCGGATGGGGACAAGCTGCAGTATGTGGGCCGGGTGGGCAGTGGTTTCAGCGCCCGCGAGCTCTCGGAGCTGCGGCAAACCGTGGAACGGCTGGGCCGGACGGAGTCCCCGTTCCACGACGTCCCCCGGCCGGACGCTGCGGATGCCCACTGGGTGGCACCGGAGCTGGTGGGCGAGGTGACCTACAGCGAGTGGACCGGGCCGGGCAGGCTGCGGCACCCGCGGTGGCGGGGCTGGCGCGTGGACAAGGACCCGGCAGAGGTGGTCCGGGAATGATGGCCAGGTTTTCGATTTCGAACTCCGGCGACGACGCACAAACTACCTGGCGCCCAGGGCATTTTCGGGGCGCCAGGTAGTTTGCGTATCTCTTGGTGGGGGTGGCCGTCGCCAGGCCGCTAGGACGAGTGCGGCATCTGCGGCCGGCCGGTCCTGTGGACAGCCGTAACGGCGGCCTCGTGGCCCACGCGGCCGTGGCCGGCTGCCCGGTCCTTCGGATGCCGGCGTTTGCCGTCCCCATCCGGCCACGCGTTCTGCCGGGCCGGCGGGACGCCCCCCGCAGCTGCGGGGCCCGGTGTGACCGGTGCATCCATGGCTGCGGCCAAATGGTGCGCCACCTCTGGCCTGATGTTGAACTGGTTGGAGTCTTCACCCATGTTTTTCTTCCCTTCTTTCCTTCGTTCTTCGTTGAAACGATGCGCCGGCTGCAGCGCCCGGGTGTGCGCGGAGTTTTACCCGAAAAGAAGTGTTTTCACCGCTCTACCATAGGCACCGCCAAGGCTCCTGTGAACCCCTCCAACGGCCGTGACCGCACTCACTTTCGCGCCCGCGTTCACCCAAAAAAACCGTTTGAAACGGTTCCCGATGGAAAATTTTTGGTAACGGCGCCGTTGATCATCCTGCTTCCCAGTAGCAGCGCGGGAATCCGCGGTGAAAAAAGTTGCTGAATGCGGTGCTGCAGGGGCGCAAAAGGGAGCATGCTACGCCATTGAACCGAGCAAACGCCACAGATATCCCGTAAAATTGAAGGCCTGCCCGGAGCGGGGCAGCTACAAGTCGCAAGCAAATGACCTCCACAGGAGTTGCCCAAATGCCCACAGACCGAAGCAGTAACCACTCTCCAGCAGGCGCCAGGAACGCCCGCGGAACCGACCCGTCAGCCCCCACGGCTGCCAAGAAGCCGAGGCTCCTGCCACGCCGCCGGCTCAAGGAATCCGACGTCAACGTTGTTGACCAGCCCATGCTGAAGAAAGCACTCGGCGGCACCATCGTCGGAAACACGATGGAATGGTACGACGTCGGCGTTTTCGGCTACCTCATCACCACCATGGGACCGGTGTTCCTGCCGGAATCCGATCCCACGACGCGAAACCTGTTCCTGCTGGGAACGTTCGCGGCGACCTTCATCGCCCGCCCACTCGGTGGCGTTGTTTTCGGCTGGCTTGGTGACAAGGTGGGCCGGCAAAAGATCCTGGCCACCACGCTGATGATCATGGCCGCGAGCACCTTCGCCGTCGGCCTGCTGCCCGGATACGCCCAGATCGGACTGTGGGCGGCCGCACTGCTGGTGCTCCTCAAGGTAATCCAGGGGTTCTCCACCGGCGGTGAATACGCGGGCGCCACCACTTTTGTCAGCGAATATGCCGCAGACAAGCGCCGTGGCTTCTTCGCGAGCTTCCTGGACCTTGGCAGCTACATGGGCTTCGCGATGGGTGCCGCCCTGGTGTCCGTCCTGCAGCTGACCCTGGGCCATGCCACCATGGAGGACTGGGGATGGCGCATCCCGTTCCTGCTTGCCGGCCCGCTGGGGCTGATAGCCGTGTACTTCCGGAGCAAGATCGAAGAATCGCCGCAGTTCCAGGCCACCCTTGACGCCCAGGAGGAGAACGCCAAGAACGCCTCCGCGGGTGACACCGCCGCCACCAAGGGACCCGTCGGCATTGTCAAGGCTTACTGGCGCCCCATCATTGTCGCCATGATCGTTGTGGCGGCGGCCAACACCGCCGGCTACGCGCTGACCTCCTACATGCCCACGTACCTGACGGACGCCAAGGGTTACGACGAACTCCACGGCACGCTGCTGACCATTCCGGTCCTGGTGGTCATGAGCCTGTGCATCCCGCTGACCGGCAAGCTGTCCGACCGGATCGGCCGCCGGCCGGTGCTCTGGATCGGCGCCGTGAGCACCATCGTCCTGGCCGTGCCGGCGTTCATGCTGATCGGCATTGGACAGATTTGGTCCACCCTGGCCGGCCTGGCCCTGGTGGCCTTCCCGGTCACCTTCTATGTGGCAAACCTGGCCTCGGCCCTCCCGGCCCAGTTCCCGACGTCCAGCCGCTACGGTGCCATGGGCATTGCCTACAACTTCGCGGTGGCGATCTTCGGCGGCACCACCCCGTTCATCGTGGAGCTGCTGATCAAATCAACCGGCAACGACATGATGCCGGCCTACTACCTGATGGCTACATCGCTGGCCGGCGCCGTTGCCATCTACTTCCTGAAGGAATCCGCCAACCGCCCCCTGCCTGGATCAATGCCCAGCGTTGACACCCAGGCCGAGGCCAAGGAACTGGTGGAAACCCAGGACCAGAACCCGCTGATCAACCTGGACGAACTGCCCTTCGACACCCAGGACGGCACGGATCCGCACGCGAACCGCGGTGTTACGGCAGGCGCATAAGCTTCCACCTGCCACCCGGGCATTCTTGTAGCCCACGCTCGCAGGCCCGTCCGGCGTGCTTCCTTGCGAAGCACACCGGGCGGGCCTTTGCGCGGGTTCCGGACACCCCGGTGTCCCCGTGTGACTGCAGCCATATGGCCCTGCCTGGCGCCCGGTGATAACTTCCAAGGGGCGCGGCACTTAGATCGAAACCGCAGCACAGCACTACAGGACAGGTAGGGACATGAAGCGCGTAATGGACCAGGTACGCGCGCTCCACCGGCTGGAACCGGCCACCAACGACCATCTGGCGGCCCTCCGGGTAGCACTCAGCGTGGCCGCCCCCTCCCTGGTCCTGCTGGCCTTGGGCCGGACCGACCTGATCATCTACGGCGTCTTCGGAGCCCTCACCGGGATGTACGGCCGCTCGGAGCCGCACCAGCTGCGGCTCCGGCACCAGGGCCAGGGTGCCCTGGTGCTGCTCAGCGGGGTAGCCGTTGGCGTTACGCTGTCCGTCAACCACATCCACTCGTGGTGGCTCGTGGCCGTGGAAGCAATCCTCGCCGGAGTGGGCTCCATCTACTCCGACCGGGTGCGGCTGAAGCCGAACGGGCCCTTCTTCGGGATCCTCGCCCTCGGCGCCTGCGCTTCCGTTCCCGCCGCGGTCCCCTGGCATGTGGCCATGTTCATCGCGGCGGCATCATCAGCGTTCTCCATCCTGATCGGATTCAGCGGCTGGGTGCGAAGCAGGGCGTGGGAGCCCGGAGCCACCCGGAAAGTACCGCGCCGATCGGCGGCAAGGCGGCGTGAACTCGTGGTCCACGCCGCTCGGTATGTACTGGCCGTGGGCGCCGCCGGAACGGTGGGCGTCATCAGCGGCAGCGGCCACCCGCACTGGGCCATGGCCGCCGCCGCCGTACCGCTGGCAGGCGCCGACCTCCCCAGCAGCGTCCGGCGGGGTGTCCACCGCATCGTGGGGACGCTCATTGGGCTGGCGGTCACCGCCGTCGTGCTTCTTCCGGAGCCCTGGGCCTTGCCGGGCCTTTACCCCGCATTCCAGGAACCGGTACACCGGACCGCCGTGCTGGCACTACTGGTCATCCTCTTCCAGTTCGCCACCGAGCTGTTCATGACCCGCCACTACGGCCTGGCGATGGTCTGGTTCACCCCGGTCATCCTGCTGATGACCCAGCTTGCCTCGCCCACCGAACCCCGGGTACTTATCCTTGAGCGCGCCGTGGAGACGCTGGTGGGGGCGCTGCTGGGAATCCTGGTGGTGCTGGCTGTCCGGCGGCCGGGCGCCCGGACGCGTCCGGCAGCCCTGGCCGGCCGGACCTTATTTCGGTTTCCGCGCCGGCCCGGCCATTAGCCGCGCCGGGGCCACCCTTGCCACCGCAGCCACCGCTTTGTAGCGCTTGGACGGAATGGACACAGCCTTGCCCCGCTCGTTGTCCGCGAGGCCTTCACGGACCACCCGTTCGGCCCGCAGCCACGTCCAGGACGGCGCCACCGACTTGTCCATGCCCATCCGGTCGTGGAACTCCGTATGGGTGAACCCGGGACAGACGGCCGTGACCTTGACCCCGCGCTTGCGGTAGGCCAGGTTTGCCCAGCGGCTGAAACTCACCAGCCAGGCCTTCGCCGCGGAATACGTTCCCCGGGGCAGGAAGGCGGCCACGCTGGCGACGTTGATGATCCTGCCTTCCCCGCGTTCCAGCATGCCCTTCAACGCCGCGTGGGTGAGCAGCATGGACGTTTCCGCGTGGAGCTTGAGGTGGTTCTGTTCCTCCTGCGCGTGGTTGTCCTCGAAGTTGTGCAGCAGCCCGATCCCGGCGTTGTTCACCAGGATTCCCACCGGGCGGGAAGCGTCCTGGAGGCGTTCGACGACGGCGGCGACGTCGGCGTCCAGCGTGAGGTCCGCGGGCAGCACCTCAGCCGTGATCCCGTGGCGCCGTTGCAGATCCGCCGCCGTTGCCTCGAGGCGGGAGGCGTTGCGCGCCACAAGGACCAGGGGGTGCCCCTGGGCCGCGAGCTGCCGTGCGAATTCGAGTCCCAGCCCGGCGCTGGCTCCGGTGACAAGTGCGGTTGTTGGCGTCATGCTGCAAGCCTAACCAGCCGCCGGCGCTAAGGCCTGACGAACCGGGCGGCGGCCTGCGCCCCAACCCGGTCACACCAGCCCGCGGCCGCGAAGGCCCGGGCGCAGGACTTGTGCATCAATTAGTAAGCATGCTTTTCTTGTGGGGTAGATGAACCTCCGCAAGCAGTTCGCGGCGGGACAGCCGGCCCCGGCGGTTCCGTGACAGAAGCCCAAGGAAGAACATAATGACCACCGCAATGGATGACCGGCTGATGGCGTTTGGGGAGCGCCGCGAACCGGCTGAGCAGTTTCTGGCCACCACGGTACCCGTCGACGCAGGACTGCTGGTGACCCTCAATTCGCGCATGCACTGCCGCACGCCGATGCAGCTTGTCGACCACGGGGAACGGCCGGTCCGGCAGCCCGTCTACGTCGACGGGACTTCCGTGGTGGCGCTGCGGCCGGAGACGGCCGAAACCATCACCACGTACCGCTGCGCCTGCGGCTTCACCATTGACGACCCCGGAAGCGCCCTGGCGGTCAGCGACAAGGCCCTGGCCAGCTGACTCCCGGCCCCGTCAGCGCCGGCCCAAGGTCAGCGCCCGGGCCAGTCCACAAACTGCTCGTACCCTTCGTGCTTGCGGAGGTAGCTGGACATGAACGGGCAGTGCGGAATGATGCGTTTGCCGGTGGCCACCACGTCATCCAGGGCAAAATGGGCCAGCACCTTGGCCAGTCCCTGCCCCTCGAATTCCTGGCCCGTCTCGGTGTGGGTGAAATCGATATGACCCGGCAGGTCGTGGAAAAAGGCCTGGACGGCGAGCCGTCCGTCCACCAGGAGCTCATACCGGTGATCCGCGTCATTGCGCCTCAGGGTGACGTTGGGGGTGAACTCATCCTCTGTGGACATGGTGTTCTCGGTCATGGTTCGACACTGGCACTACTTCACCCCGCTGGCAATGCCCCTTCTGCCGCGCCTCCGCCGGGATGCGGGCCGGGCCGCCGGTAGACGCCGGGATGCGGTCCCGGCCGGTGGCCGGCTACGGCGGGAAAAGCCGCCCAGCAGCAAGATCGCCGCGGAAAAGCACAGCGTTCCCGCAGCCAGCAGTCCCAGTGACAATCCGCTGAGGGCGGCGTCAGCCGCGGGAATGAAGACCACCACGACGGCGGCCGCAGCGAAGGCGGGCCGTCCGCCGTAGGCGTGTGGCGTCGTCGTCCGGTCCTCCAGCCGGCCAAAGGCGGCCGCGACGGGGAGCAGCAGGAGGACCAGGGCCAGGACCACCACGGGCCGCGACCACCACCACGCGGCGGTGCCGGCGCCGGGCTTGGGGAACGGCACCAGGAGCAGCAGTCCCGACATCGCGCCCAGCAGCGGCAGGTGCCACAAGTACACCGTCAGGGACCGGCTGCCCGCCACGCCCACGAGGCGGCCAATCCAGCGGACCTCGGCGAGCGACGCGAGGACCGGCCGCGCCAGCTCCATCACGGCCAGCTGAGAAACGCCCAAGAGGACCAGGGTGAGGTTGGGTGGATTGAGGTTCACCAGCATGTTGCCGGTGTACAGTCCCAGCCCCGTCACCACACCCAACGCCAGGTTTGCTGCCAGCGCGATGGCCAGCAGCCCGGAACGGGAAAGCCGGGACGTCCAGCCGTCGGCCGCCAGGAAGCCCAGTTGCTGCACTGCGCACCACACGAACACCAGGTTCGCGTAGGCAAGGTTCGGCAGCGCTGACCGGAAGCAATCCACGGCAACCACCAGGCCGAGGAGCAAGCCGAGGGCCAGCCAGGGGGAACGCGCATGGAGCGCCGCCAGGACCGGAATGTTCAACTGCGCCGCGAGGTAGGCGGCCAGGAACCACAGCGGCATGCCGGCGCCGGTGGCCATGAGCTGGACCACCTGCGGGTCCACCCCGAGGGCACGGGCCAACGACAGTCCCAGGACCATCGCCGCAAGCAGCGCGGTGGCCGGACGGACCAGGCGCAGGAGCCGTGCCCGGATGAACTGGGCCGCCGTCCCGCCCCGCGCCTTCAGCCGGCGCCAGGACTGCAGGCCGGTCACACCCCCGGTAACGAAGAACAGGGGCATCACCATGAAGATCCAGATGACGGGGACAAACCAGTCCTGGTCGCCAAGGGTGTTCTGCGTGGTTACGGTCCCGTCCGGGTGCAGGACCGGGCTGACCATCATGGAATGCCCCACCACCACCAGTGCCAGGCAGACGAAGCGGACAAGGTCGATCGCCGGATCACGGGCTGCCGTGTCCGCCTGGCCTTCACTCCCCTGCCCGCGCCGCACCGCGTGGCCCTACAGCGTCCCGGCCCTGTTCACAGCACTATTCTGCGCCCGTTGCCGGTGGTGTAGAAGGGGCAGGTGCGCCGGCGGCCGGGCGGGCTAGAGTACCGCCACCAGGCCCAGGACGACGGCGAGCAGCGGCGTTACGCCCTGGGTGGCGGCCGCGCGGAGGTACTTGCGGCCGCTGAGGGCCAGGACCAAGGCCGCCAGGAGCATGGACCCGCAGCTGGAAAAGACCAGGGTCCAGCCGGCCACGTCCTGCGCGGACCCTGCCCCGAGCCCGAACACCACCAGGCCGATTCCGGTCAGGGCGCCTGCCGCCAGGAAGAGGTTGTAGAACCCCTGGTTGTACGCCAGTGACCTGGTGATCTCGGCATGGTCCTGGGATTCGATGCTGAAGCGTTGCCAGGTGGCGGGCCGGGTCCAGGTCACGGATTCCATGGTGAAGATGAACACGTGCAGCGCCGCAGCAAGGAAAGCAAAAAAGAGGGAGGCCAGGATCATTGCTTGATCCTAGCCTCCCGCGAAGTGGAGTTGTTCCTAGCGTGCGAGCGTGGCCAGCGTTGCGGTGGCGAATTCCCTGGCGGAGTGGTTCCACCGGCCCAGCAGGCCCTGCAGGTTTTCGCCGTCCGCGCGGTGGGCGGGCAGCTGGTCCTGGAGGGTGGCCAGCACGGCGGTCCTCAGTTCGGTGTTGAAATTGACCTTGCCAACGTTCATGGCCGCCGCTTTGACCAGTTCCTCGGCGGGGATCCCGGAGGCGCCATGCAGCACCAGCGGAATATGCACCCTGGCCGCAATGTCCTGGAGCACGTCCCATCGCAGCCGCGGCTCGCCCTTGTACTTGCCGTGGACATTGCCCACGGCCACGGCAAGTAGTTCCGCGCCGGTGCGGGACACGAAGTCCTCCACCTGCGCTGAGTCCGTCAGCCCCGCCACGTCGACTCCGGCTTGGCCTGCCGGCTGGTCGGCGGAGAACGCCCGGTCCTCGTCGCCGGCCAGGCCGCCAAGCTCCGCTTCCAGCACCACGTCGGGGCCCAGCAGGGCGCGGGCAGCCTGGACCAGCGCGATGTTGTCCTCGTAGGGCAGAGACGAACCGTCGGCGAGGACGGAATCCGCCCCAGCCGCGACGGCGTCGGCCATCACCATCAGGTCGCCGGCGTGGTCAAGCTGCACAGCCACCGGTACCGCTGCGGCATCCGCCAGTCCACGCAGGGCAGCAATGAGCCGGAGCCCGTTGGGGGTGGCGGCGGTCTTTGGGGCCACCAGCAGGATCACGCCCCGGCCGGAGTCCTCGGCGGCACCCACCACAGCCAGGGCGGTGGTGAAGTCGTAGCAGGTGAAGGCCGGAACGGCGGAACCCTGCTGCAGGGCGGAGGTAACCAGATGGTCCAGTCGGGTACGCATCAGACGCCCAGGCCTCCCACCAGGATCCAGGCCACAAAGGTCAGCAGGAAGCCGGCCACGCCAAGGATGGTGGTCAGGACGGTCCAGGTCTTCAGGCCGTCGGAGACGGTGAGTCCGTAGTACCGCACCACCACCCAGAAGCCGGCGTCCGTCACGTGGGACAGGCCCAGGGCGCCGAAGCCGATGGCGATCACGATCACGGCAATCTGCGCCGGGCTGTAGCCGCCGCCGCTGACTGCCGCGGACAGCAGGCCGGTGGTGGTCACGATGGCCACGGTGGCCGAACCCTGGGCGGCGCGCAGGGCCAGCGAAATGATGAACCCGAGCAGCAGCAGCGGCACACCGAGGGTGTCCAGGGTCTTGGACAACGCCGAACCGATGCCGGAGACCTGCAGCACGTTGCCGAACACACCGCCGGCGGCCACCACCATCAGGATGGAGGCGATGGGAGGCAGGGAGCCTTCGAAGATTTCACCGGTTTCCTTGAAGGACCAGCCGCGGCGGACGGCCAGCAGGAAGAAGGAGAGCGCGACGGCCACCAGCAGGGCCAGGAAGGGGTTGCCGATGAAGGCTGCCAGGCCGTACATCGGATCGGACTTGGGGAGCACCAGCGTGCCAACGGTGCCGAGCAGGATCTGCACGATGGGTGCTGCGATCAGGAAGATGATCAGGCCCGGCCGGGGAGGTGCAATGGCAGCAGCGCCGGGGCCGTCGTGGCCCACCTTGACGAGCGAATCGGAGCCGAACTCCTCCACCTGGGCCTTCACGGCGGCCAGCAGTTCGTAGTCCTTGCGGTTCATGATGGAGGCCACCCAGTAGGACAGGAAGCCCAGCGGGATGCAGATCAGCAGCGAGATCAGGGCGATCAGTCCGATGTCCGCGCCCAGCACGCCGGCGCCGGCCACGATGCCCGGGTGCGGGGGCACGGCCACGTGGATGGCGAGCATGATGCCGGCCATGGGCAGGCCGAACTTGACCGGGTGCACCTTGGCGATCTTGGCGAAGGCGTACACGATGGGCACCAGCACGATGATGCCCACTTCGAAGAACACGGGGATGGCCACCAGGAAGCCGACTGCGGTGAGCGCCACGGCTACGCGGCGGGCACCGAGCTTGCGGGTGAAGTGGTCAGCCAGTGACTGGACCCCGCCGGAGACCTCGATCATGCGGCCCAGCACGGCGCCGAGCGCGATCAGGATGGCCACCTTGCCCATGGTGCTGCCCACGCCGCCGGCTACCACGGTGAAGATGTCCTGCAGCGGGATGGTGGCGGCCACGGCCACCAGGATGCTGACGGTCAACAGGGCTACGAAGGCCTGGATCTTGAAGCGGATGATCATCACCAGCAGGATGGCGATGCCCACCGCCGCGATGGTGAGCAGCAGCGGGGTGCCCAGCTCCACGGCGGGCTTGATGGCCGGGGCGTCGGCGGCCCGCTGGATCAGCGGACTCATCAGGTGGTTCACGGGGTGTCTCCTTTGACGTGCCGGTCCCGGGGCAGGACGGCATCAGGTATCACGGCGGGGATGGAACGCTGCGGAACAAAGCCGCAACGCTGGGAGGTACGACGACGGCGGAGGGGGGACCGCCGTCGTCGCACCGTTTGGGGGGAAGGCGCTTACTTGGTGCGCTTGGCCGGGGCGACGACCTTGATGACGGCGGAGTCATCAGCGGCGGCGAGGCCCTGGGCCTGGCCCAGGAGGTAGAGCTGCTCGGCGGCGGCGGCAACGGGGGCTGCCAGGCCGGCGGCGCGGGTGGCTTTGCCCACGATGCCCATGTCCTTGACGAAGATGTCCAGGCGGGACAGGACCTCGGCGCCTTCCTCGTTGTAGGCCTCCAGGATGCGGGGCCCGCGGTTGGAGAGCATGAAGGAACCGGCGGCGCCCGCTTCGAGGGCGGCGAGGGTCTTGGCCTGGTCCAGTCCGAGTGCGTCGGCGAGGGCCAGCGCCTCGGCGGCGGCGGCGATGTGGACTCCGCACAGGAGCTGGTTGACGGTCTTCAGGGCCTGGCCGTCGCCGGGGTTGTCGCCCACCACGGTGAGCGTGGAGGCGAGCAGGTCAAGTGCGGGTGCTGCCTTTTCGCGGGCTTCCGGGGATGCACCGACGACGATCAGCAGGTCGCCTTCGCCGGCGCGCTTGGGGCCGCCGGAGAGCGGGGCGTCCACCAGGTCCACGCTGTATTCGGCCAGTTTGGCGACGGTGGCGGGGATGGCGTCGGTGCCCACGGTGCTGCCCAGGATGACCACGGCGCCCGGCTCGAGGACGGAGGCCACGCCGTTTTCGCCGAAGAGGACATCGTTGAGCTGTTCTCCGTTGCGGACTGCCAGGAGGACGGCGTCGGCACCCTTGGCGGCTTCGCGGGCCGTGGCGAAGGTGGCGATGCCGGCTTCCCGGGCGAGCTCCAGGCGGGGTTCGGCGATGTCGAAGCCGTGGACGGTCAGCTGGGAGGCCAGGCGGGTGGCCATGGGCAGGCCCATGGCGCCGAGGCCCAGGACGGTGACGGTGTAGTTGCTGGTCATGGTGTTTCTCCGTTGAATTGAATAGGGGCCACGCTCGCCGGGTTCCCTGGCCGAGCTTGCGAGGTTAGGGGGCGAGTGGGGATGTGTTGCTGAGCTTGCGGGTGACCTGGGCGAGGGAGTCGTCGTCGCCCACGTTGCCGGCGAAGACGATGTACGGGATGCCCTTGGCGGGTCCGTCCACCGGCTCCCAGAGGCTGACGATGCCCGGGAGCATGGGGCCGCGGACAATGCCGTGGCGGATTTCCAGGCCGTGGGCTGCGACGTCGGAGGAGGTGATCCCGCCCTTGGCGATGACGAACCGCGGCGGGAAGGTCTTCAGGGTGCGGTTCACCACGTCCACGACGGCGGCGGAGACGGTCCGGGCGATCCGCAGGCTTTCGGCGGGGTCGTCCGTCTTGATCAGCAGGCGGCTGGTGTGGACGATGACGTCGCCGGTGCGCAGGGCGTCAACCACTGCGTCCACGGTCCCGTCCAGGTGTGCGCCGGCGTCGGTTTCGGCACCGAGGAGCTTCTCGACGTCGATCTCGATAATGCGCGCCGAGCTGTGTTCGGCGGTGAGGACGTTGAGTTGGCGGGTGGTCACGCCAACGTGCGAGCCGACCACGATCAGGCCGCCGGCTTCCGACGGGGTGTTGCCGGCGTAGGCCTCTTCGGAGGTCAGCGCAGTCCGGACTTCCTGTCCGATGCGGCCGCGGACGAACGGGGGGCCCACGCGGTACAGCAGCTTCTTGCCGCGGCGTTCCGCCTCTTCGAGGCCCAGTGCCAGGGCCCGGAAGTCGTTCTCCGTGACGATGTCCGCCACGATGGGGGTGGAGTCCGTGGCGGGTTCGATGGCGTCCGCGATGGCCTTGGCGGAGATTGCCGGGTCCTGGGCGAAGGAGCCGGCACGGATGATGTTCAGGTCCAGGACGATCACTGAGTCCGCGGGGAACCGGCCCTGGGATTTCTCAGCGACGTAGTCGGCCATGACGGAGGTGCTGAAACCGAAGGAGGCGTCCTTGGCGAACTCGGTCTCGGAGACGGGAACCAGGGTGCCCTTGGCTTCGCCGGTGCCGCGCATGTAGTGGACGCCGCCGATGGTGAGCCGGCCGGCGTCGGGGAAGGCGGGGACCAGGACCACGCCGTCGGTCTTCTCTCCGCTGACCTCGGCAACAGTGGCCGCGATGACGTCGGGCTCCAGCGGATAGTGGCCGCGGAGGGTGGAGTCGCTGCGGCTGACGAATCCCAGCCGCAGCGAGCCGGACGAACCTGCCGCGGTGAGGGCGTTCCGGACCACTTCAGCGTTGCGGTCCGCAGCTTCCGCGGGGTCGAGGCTGCGGGTGTTGGTGAGGACGTACACCGCGGGCTTCGCCGTACCTTGCGCAATATGCGCAAAGGCCCAGGTGAAGTCCTCCACGTCCCACCTGGTGAGCACGGGCAGGTCCGCCACGGACTGGGTGCCGGTGGGATCGTCGTCCAGCACCACCAGGATGCGGGGAACCTCGGCGTTGGCAGCGTCCAGGGAGGCGGCAACAAGCCCTGCGGGGATCTCTATGTCTGCCGGGTAGGCGGCCAGAAGGTCTGCTTCAAGCGTCACAGTGCACTCCGTTGTGTAGCGATCCGGGACCCGGATACTGGTGTAAAAGGTAACTGTAAGATGTCTGACATCTTGCATTTGAATGCTAGTGTGGCACACGGCATAAAGACGCGCAAGTAGACTTGTCTGACATATCCGCCGGGCGTTGGCCCGAAGCAGGAAGCGGGGGAACCATGGCAAGGAAATCGCTGGTCGGCATCGTGGCCGATGAGCTGCTGGACCGCATCATCGAAGGCGAGTTCCCGCCCGGCGCCACGGTTCCGGGCGAACTGGAACTCAGCGCCCGCCACGAAGTCAGCCGGATGACGGTCCGCGAGGCCATGAAGACGCTCCAGGCCCAACAGATCCTCAGCGTCGAACGCGGCAGGGGAACGTTCGTGAACCCCCTGAGCCGCTGGACATCGCTGGAAGCGGTGCTGCGGGCAGCATCCGAGGGCAAGAACGACGCCGACGCCTCCATCCAGCTCATCGAGCTCCGCCGGATGCTGGAAACCGGGGCCTGCGAACTTGCCGCCGGACGCATCTCGGAGGAGGACATCGCCTCCCTGTTTGCCTACGTTTCCGCCATGAAGGCGGCCAACAGCATCAACGACGTCGACGCATTCGTTGAGGCCGATCTCGGCTTCCACGACGTCATCCTGCGGGCCTCGGGCAACGTCTTCGTCTCGGTCCTGTTCGAACCGCTGCACCGCGTCCTGGAGAAGCGCCGGGCCGAGACATCGGCGGTTCCGGCGATCCAGGAACACGCCATCGGGCACCACCAGAACATCGCCGAGGCCCTGGAATCCCGCGATCCGGTCCGATCCCGCACGGCCATGGACGCCCACATGCAGCAGACGCTGGACGACCTGCGGAGCCTGGTCCTGCCCGCCAAATAGTCCGCGACGCTGTAGGGGGCCACCCCCTCTGGTCAACGCTCTCGGAGTGCCACTAGGCTTCAGGGACGGCCCGCAACCGGGAGCAACGATGATCACGAGGAGCGAAGTTGTCCAACCACACGTACAGCATTTCTGAAATTGTCGGCACCTCCACCGAGGGCGTGGACGACGCCGTCCGGAACGGCATCGCCAAAGCCTCCCAGACCCTCCGGAACCTCGACTGGTTTGAGGTGAAGGAAATCCGCGGACACCTGGAGGAGGGCAAGGTGGCCGACTGGCAGGTGACCATCAAGCTCGGCTTCCGCCTGGAAGACAACTGAACACCCAGTCTTTAACGCCGGGAGGTCGTGAAGCGATGGCTTCACGACCTCCCGGTTTTAGATTGTCGCCTACTCCGTTGGCGCCCTAGTTCGCCGTGCCCGGGCTGCGGCGCCGCCAGACGGTTGCGACGCCGTCGAACGCGGGGAAGACCTGGCCCTCGAAGAAGGACAGGACGGTGCGGGAATCGGATTCAGGGCTCCACAGGCCGGAGGCCGGGCAGTGCGAACCCGTGGCTGTTGACGTTGCGCCGGCGAAAGCGTGGCGTTCCTTCAGCAGTGCGATGCGTTTCATCGTTGAGACCATCCTGGGGTGACTAAAAAGGGGCGGGAAGCTTGTCCTTCCACCCTAGGAAATGGCCGGCCGCAGACCAATGGGCGGCTGGCCAGAATCGACGCCATTCGCTGGACGAATGTACAGTAGCGGCGTCCAGGCGGCGGCGATCAGTCCGCCGGGCCGCCGTCGGCCACCGTGGCCGCGTCCCGCGCGCCGCCCGTTTCGCGTGCGGCAACGGTGCCGGCGGCACCCAGGCTGCCCAGCAGCGCCAACGCGTCCGACGACGGCGATCCCGGCCGTGCGGAATACACCCGGAGCATTTGGTCGGGGTCCTCCGGCAGGACCAGGTTCTCGAAGTTCAGTTCCAGGTCGCCCACCTCGGGATGGTGCAGCCGGACGGTACCCGCCGACCTCGTCGCCACCCGGTGCCCGGCCCACCATTGGCGGAAATGCTCGCTGTTCACGGCAAGCTCACCCACCAGGTGGTTGGCTTGCGGATCGTTGGGGTGCCGCCCCACGTCCAGCCGAAGGGATCCGGCAGCTTCGGCAGCCACTGTCTTCCAGTCCCTGAACAGCTCCCTGGCCGAGGGGTCCAGGATGGTCCAGCGGGTGAGGTTCCGCTCCGCCGCAGGCAATGCCGGAAAATCGGTGAACAACAGGAATGCCATCCGGTTGCCTGCCAGGACATCGCTTCGCCGGCCCAGCACCATGGCGGGCACCTCCCCTACCGCGTCCAGGAGCTGCCGGAGTGCGGGCCGCACCCCCTGCGCGGCGGCGGCGCCGGCCTCGCGTGGACCGCCGGCACAGTTCTCCAGCAGGTCCAGCATGTGCGCGTGCTCGCTGCTGTCCAGCCGCAGCGCCCTGGCCACAGCGTCCAGCACGGTGCGTGAGGGGTGGATGTTGCGGCCCTGCTCCAGCCGGACGTAATAGTCGGTGCTGACCCCGGCCAACCGCGCCACTTCCTCCCGCCGCAGGCCCGGAACCCGGCGCGCGCCGGTGCTCGGGCCCGTGCCCGCCACCTCCGGACTCAGCCGGGACCGCATGGCTTTGAGGAATTTTCCGAACTCGGCGCTTTGACCCATGCACACCATTCTGCCCGTGAAGGGTGCCGCGCTCCACCTGCAAGGTAGGACTGGGAATCCTAGGAAAAACAGGAACAGCTTTGCCTGCTGACTTGTCCGGCAAAAGTGCATAGGCTCAGGAGTGAGCCAGCGGAAACCGCTTTCTTCGTCGAGCAGCCGGCACCGATCCACGCATCACCACCGTCTTAGGAGCACACCCATGTCAGAGCTGACACTCATCAACGGCGTCACCATCCCGCAACTTGGCTTCGGCGTTTTCCAGGTCCCGCCGGAAGACACCCAACGCACCGTGGAGGACGCCCTCCAAGCCGGCTACCGCCACATCGATACCGCGGCCGCCTACCGCAACGAGGCCGGGGTAGGAGCTGCACTGGCCGCCACCGGCATCCCGCGCGAGGAAATCTTCGTCACCACCAAGCTGCGCAACGGCGAGCAGGGCCGGGCACAGGAAGCCTTCCAGAACAGCCGCAAAGCGCTGGGGCTGGACTTCATCGACCTTTACCTCATCCACTGGCCCGTCCCCTCGCAGGGACTGTTCGCCCAGGCATGGAAGGAGATGGAGCGCCTGTACCAGAACAAGGAAATCCGCGCCATCGGAGTCTCTAATTTCCTGTCCGACCACCTCGACACCCTGCTGGAGTCGGCCGAAACCGTGCCCGCCGTCAACCAGATCGAACTGCACCCCAGCTACCAGCAGGCGGACCTCGCCGCAAAGTGCCGGGACCTGGGAATCGCGGTCGAGGCGTACAGTCCGCTTGGCCAGGGCGGGGACCTGAACGGAAATGCCGTCACAGCGATCGCCCACGCCCACGATGCCACCACCGCCCAGGTGGTTCTCGCCTGGCACCTGGCCCAGGGCAACATCGTCATCCCCAAGTCAGCCAACCCAGGGCGGATCCGGGAAAATTTTGCGGCGTCCTCCCTCACCCTCTCCACCGAAGAACTTGCGGCCATCACGGCGCTGGAATCCGGTGCCCGCATCGGTTCCGATCCCGCCGTCGCCGCCTTCACCCAGATGTAGGTTCCGGCAAGCCCAACCACCGGGCGGCACGCCCCATCGTCGGGCGGACAGGCCCAACCCTCGAAAGGATCTTCCATGCAGTACACCCAGTTGGGCCGCTCAGGCCTGAAAGTTTCCCGCCTCTGCCTTGGCACCATGAACTTCGGGCCGCAGACGGAGGAAGCGGACGCCCACAGCATCATGGACTCCGCCCACGAGTCCGGCATCAACTTCTTCGACACCGCCAATGTGTACGGCGGGGCCGACCACCGCGGCTGGACCGAGGAAATCATTGGGCGCTGGTTCGCCAAGGGCGGCGAGCGCCGCGAACGCACCGTCCTCGCCACCAAGCTCTACGGCACCATGACGGACCGGCCCAACGAGTCCAAGCTGTCGGCCTTGAACATCCGCCGGGCCTTGGATGCGAGCCTCAAGCGGTTGCAGACGGACTACATCGATGTGTACCAGTTCCACCACATCGACCGGGACACACCTTGGGACGAGATCTGGCAGGCCATCGAAGTGGCGGTGCAGCAGGGGAAGATCCTGTACTCCGGCAGCAGCAACTTCGCCGGCTGGCACATCGCGCAGGCCCAGGAAGCGGCACGGCGGCGGAATTACACCGGGCTGGTCAGCGAACAGTCCATCTACAACCTGTTCACGCGGCAGGTGGAGCTGGAGGTCATCCCGGCGGCGCAGCAGTACGGCCTGGGCCTGATCCCCTGGTCGCCGCTCCAGGGCGGCTTGCTGGGCGGCGTTCTTAAGAAGGAGCGCCAGGGCGTCCGCCGCACCGAAGGACGCGCCGCCGAGACGCTGAAGAAGCATGAAGACCAGATCCGCCAGTATGAGGACTTCGCGGACGAACTGGGCCACGAGCCCGGCGACGTGGCCCTTGCCTGGCTGCTGCACCAGCCAGCCGTGACCGCCCCGATCGTGGGACCTCGTACGCAGGAACAACTCGATGCCGCCATCCGCGCCCTGGACGTCACACTCGACGCAGACGCGCTCAAGCGGCTTGACGACATCTTCCCGGGCCACCGCACGGCACCGGAAGACTACGCGTGGTAACTCCGCTTGCCGCCGGAACGGTGGCGCCACGGAACATCCTCTTCGTTGGCGGCACCGGGGTCATCAGCGCGGCGGCGGCAGAACACGCCGTCGCGCTGGGCCACCGGCTGACCATCCTCAACCGGGGCCAATCCACCAGGCCGGTTCCGGACGGCGCTGAAGTGCTCCATGCGGACGTCCGAGATGCTGACGCCGTCCGGAAGGTGCTGGGCGGCAGGGAGTTCGACGCCGTGGCGGACTTCATCGCCTACACCTCGGACCAGGCGCGAACCAGCATGGACCTGTTCCGGGACCGGGTGGGGCAGTATGTCTTCATCAGCTCCGCCTCGGCCTACCAGAAGCCGCCCACCAGGCTGCCCATCCTGGAGTCCACGCCGTTGAAGAATCCCTTCTGGCAGTACTCCCGGGACAAGATTGCGTGCGAGGAGCTGTTGTTCCGGGCCTACCGGGAGGATGACTTTCCAGTGACCGTCGTCCGGCCGTCGCACACCTATGACCGCACCAAGATCGCCATGGTGGGCGGCTGGACGGACATCCACCGCATGCGCAACGGCCTTCCGGTCATGGTCCACGGTGACGGCACCTCGCTGTGGACGCTCACGCACAGCAAGGACTTCGCCAAGGCGTTTACCGGGCTGCTGGGAAGGCCACAGGCGGTGGGCGAGAGCTACACCATCACCTCGGACGAGTACCTGCCCTGGAACCAGATCTACCAGCTGTTCGCCCGGGCGGCCGGCGTCCGTGAACCGGAACTGGTGCATGTGGCGTCCGAAACCATCGCCGCGCACGACGAGGAACTGGGTTCCAACCTGCTGGGTGACCGGTCCCATTCGGTGGTCTTCGACAACACCAAGATCAAATCCCTGGTCCCGGATTTCGCGGCCACAATCCCGTTTGCGGACGGCGCCCGGGAAATTATCCAGTGGCACGACGCCCACCCGGAGCTGCAGCAGGTCAACGAGGCCTATATGCAGCTTTCGGACAAGCTCATCAGCTGGGCCCGGCAAGGCGCCTGATCCGTCCCCGCCGGCGTGGCCGGCCTGCCGCAGCATCCCGCGGCAGGCCGGCCACATTGCTGCTGTGCTAGATTTCGGCGCATGACCTCGCCCCCTCCCAGCCATCCTGCCGACGGGCCCGTTGCCGCCGCTATCGACCTCCTGGCCAAACAGGGTTTCGATGCAACGTCTGTTGAGGAACTGGCGGAGGCCTCGGGCATGAGCCGCAGCACATTCTTCCGCAGGTTCGGGTCCAAGGAGGATGTGGTCTTCGCCGACCACGAGCGCATCCTGCTGCAGGTCAACGACCGGCTGGCGGATTCGCGGCTGGAGCCGCTGGCCGCCGTGGCGGATGCGGCGCTGCTGGTGTTCGACCACCACCTGCAGAACCGCGCAACGTCGCTGGCCCGGTACGGGCTCCTCCAGGCGGTGCCGGCCCTCCGGGACCGCGAGCTGGTCACCTCCCACCGGTATGAGCGGGCTTTCCTGCGGTACCTCAAGGAGAACCTGCCCAAGGACGGCCGCCACGAGTACACGGCCGTCGCCTTCGCCGCAGCGGTGGTGGCCGTACACAATGCTTTTCTCCGGCAGTGGCTTCGCGCCTCCGCCGTCCCCGGGGAATCCGGGCCGCCGGACAGGGCGCGGGCGGCAGCCTTGGCCAGTGAACTCTCAGCCCTGGCCGAAACGTTCCGGCCCGCCCTCCTCGGTGCTGCCGCCCCTGCCGCCGCCAGCGATCACAAGGCGGCCACCGTCGTCGTCACCGTGCTCGCCGGTCCGGCGGACAAGGACGCCATCGCCCAGGCGGTCCGCGATGCACTGCCCTGAAACGCCCGAAGCAATTGATACGGAGTTTCTTGACGTGGAACTGCGTTTCAGTGCATTCTTAGTCGATGCGGCGTGAGCCACATCACCCGGGCGGCCCGCGGCCGCCGCTGAACCAGAGGATGCAGACATGACGACGACGTCGCCCAGCCCCGCGCCCACCATCACCGGAGGTGCGCCGGAGTTCCCGGCCGGAACGATGGAACCCGACTACCTCCTCACCGAGGCGCTCGGCACCGATCCTGCCTCCGTTTTCACCGGTATCGATGCCGAAGACCGGAAGTACTGGGACCGCGCCCGCCGCTTCGTCCAGGAAGAAGTCCTCCCCGTCATCGACGGGTACTGGGAACGCGGCGAATACCCGCTGCACCTGCTCCACCGCCTCGGCGAACTGGACCTGCTCCGCGACGGCATCACCGTCAACGGCTTCGAGCCGATGAGCAGCATGGCCGCGGGACTGGTGAACATGGAAATCAGCCGCGGGGACGGATCCGTGGCCACCATGATCGCGGTCCAGGGCGGCCTTGCACTGCGGTCCGTTGCGGAGTGCGGATCCGATTCACAGAAGGAGCGCTGGCTGCCGGCGATAGCCCGCGGTACCGAGTACGCAGCCTTTGCCCTCACCGAGCCCACCCATGGATCCGACTCCGTGGCGCTGGAAACCACGGCAACCCGTACTGACGGCGGTTTCCTGCTCAACGGCGAAAAGAAGTGGATCGGCAACGGTTCCATCGGCGGCGTCAGCGTTGTCTGGGCGCGCGGCGAGGACGGCCAGGTCCACGGCTACCTGGTCCCGCAGGACTCCCCCGGCTACGCCGCCACCAAGATCGAGGGCAAGCTGGCCCTTCGCGCCATCTGGCAGGCCCACATCCGGCTGGAGAACGTCTTCGTGCCCGAAGCAAACGTCCTGCCCGGCGCACGCACCTTCAAGGACACCGCCCGCGTCCTGTTGGCGACCCGCCTGGGCGTGGCCTGGTCCGCCGTCGGACATGCCACCGCATGCTACGAAACTGCCGTCCAGTACGCCCGGCAGCGCCAGCAGTTCGGCCGCCCGCTGGCCGCGTCTCAGATCATCCAGGAGCGCCTCGCGCGGATGCTGAGCGAACTGGCCACCATGCAGCTGATGGTGGTCCAGATGACCCGGCTCGACGAAGCCGGAACGCTGACCCCGGAGCAGGCCTCGCTGGTCAAGTACACCTGCACCCGGACGGCCCGCGGCATCGCCTCCAATGCCCGCGACCTCCTGGGCGGCAACGGCATCCTGCTGGCCAACCGGGTGGCCCGGCACCTGGCGGATATCGAAGCAATCCATACGTATGAAGGCACCGAAACCGTGCAGGCGCTGATCATCGGCCGCGGCATCACAGGCGTCTCCGCCTTCGCCTGACCCGTGCCCCTGGCTCCGCAACCCGTCTGCCCGAAAGGACTGTTCTTGAACCAGAACGCCAACATCCCCGTCATCCTCGGCGGCGCCCGGACCCCCTTCGGCAGGTTCCGCGGCGGCCTCACGCCTTTCTCCTCGAGCCAGCTTGGCGCCCACGCCATCCGGGCAGCGCTGGAACGGAGCGGCGTGGCACCGGAACAAATCGATGCCGTCATCGTGGGGCAGGTGATCCAGGCCGGCGCAGGCCAGGGCCCCGCACGGCAGGCCAGCCTGGCCGCCGGCATCGGCTGGGACGTTCCCACCATCACCATCAACAAGCTCTGCCTGTCCGGGCTCACTGCGGTCATTGATGCCGCCAGGATGATCCGCACCGGCGAAGCCGACTTTATTGTCGCCGCAGGCCAGGAGTCGATGACCAACGCACCGCACCTGGTCCCCGGGCTTCGCGCAGGCGTCGTCATCGGCGATGCTCCCATGCTCGACTCCCTGAACCACGACGGGCTCCAGGACCCGGTGAGCGGCAAGCTGATGGGCGAGGCCACGGATACAGGAAACGCCGAACGCGGAATCACCCGTGCCGAGCAGGACGCCGTGGCCGCCCGCTCCCACCAGCGCGCCGAAGCCGCCCGGGCCGCCGGCGTGCTCGCGGAGGAAATCGCGCCGATCCAGGTACCGCAGCGCAAGGGCCCCGCCGTGACCCTTGAACACGACGAGGGCATCCGGCCGGAAACCACCGAGGAATCCCTGGCGCAACTCCGGCCCGCGTTCTCAAAAGACCCGGCAGCAACCATCACCGCAGGCTCCTCATCACCCCTGTCCGACGGAGCGGCGGCGCTTGTCATTGCCAGCAAGGCCGCCGCGATCGCCGCCGGGCTCGAATGGATCGCCGAAATCCGCGCGCACGGCCAGACTGCCGGACCGGACGGCTCCCTGCACTCGCAGCCGGCCCGGGCCATCGAGCGCGCCCTCAAGGACGAAGGCCTCAGCACGCAGGACCTTGACCTGGTGGAAATCAACGAGGCCTTCGCCTCGGTCCTGATCCAGTCCGCGAACGATCTTGGCATCGATTCCGCCACCGTGAACGCCGAAGGCGGCGCGATTGCCCTCGGCCACCCCGTCGGCGCCTCGGGCGCCCGCCTGGTGCTGCACCAGGCGCTGGCGCTGAAACGGCGCGGCGGAGGCACCAGCGTCGTAGCCCTCTGCGGGGGCGGCGGCCAAGGCGACGCCCTCATCCTCAAAGCGTGACCCTCCCACCAGCGCAACCCTCCCACCAAAGAAGCAGGCCATGAACAACACCACCTCCGCCGACGGCTTCGCCACCATCTCCGTCGCCGCCATCCTGGCCGAATCGGCACACCGCACTCCGGACAGCATCGCCCTCATTGTCGGTGACGACCAGGTCAGCTACCGGGACCTGTGGAACCATACCCGCGCCTACGCCGGAGCATTGAAGGCGCGGGGCGTGGGCCCGGGAGACGCCGTCGCCGTCCTGATTCCCAACGTTCCGGACTTCGCGCGGGTGTACTACGCCATCCTGTCGCTGGGCGCCATCGTTGTCCCTGTCCACGCCCTGCTCAAGGGCCGCGAGATCGAATATGTCCTGCAGGACAGCGGGGCCGGGCCGCTGGTCTGCGCTGCCCCGCTCCTGGCGGAGGGTGCGGCGGGCGCTGCCGCCAGCGGGGTGGACGTGGTGACGGTCTTGGCCCCGGACGACGACGGGTTCCCCCGGCTGGAGGCGGAGGCAGCCGCCGCCGAACCCATCCGCACCTATGAACCGTGCCGCCCCTCGGATACGGCCACCATCCTTTACACCTCGGGCACCACCGGCAAACCGAAGGGGGCGCTGGGCACGCACTTCGCCCTGGTGGAACAGACCAGCGTGCTGCTCACCAGCGTGATGGACTTCCGGCCCGGTGACGTCCTGTTCGGCGGGTTGCCGCTTTTCCACACCTTCGGCCAGACCGTTGTCCTCAACACGGGACTCCGCGCCGGTGCCACGATCGTCCTCATGCCACGCTTCACCGGTCCGGACGCGTTGAAGCTGCTGGCAACGCACGACGTGAACATCTTCCTCGGCGTGCCCACCATGTACGTGGCGCTCCTGGAAGCCGCTAAAACAGTGCCGGACCGGCCGACGGCCCTGCGGTACGGCATCTCCGGCGGAGCGTCGCTGCCGCTGGCCGTGATGGACCGGTTCCGCGACGTCTTTGGCGTGGAGATCCACGAAGGGTACGGCCTCACCGAAACCTCCCCGGTGGCCGCTTTCAACCATGTGGGCACCCCGCCCCGGCCGGGAACCATCGGCGTCCCTATCTGGGGCGTCGACATCGAGATCGCCCGCCCGGAGACCGTGGAAAGCATCGAACTGCTGCCCAACGGGGAACTTGGCGAGCTGGTGATCCGCGGACACCTGCTCATGAAGGGCTACCTCAACCGCCCGGACGCCACCGCGGAAGCCGTGGTGGACGGTTGGTTCCGCAGCGGAGACCTTGGCACCAAGGACGACGACGGCTACCTCACCATCGTGGACCGCAAGAAGGACATGATCATCCGCAACGGCTACAACGTCTACCCACGCGAAGTGGAGGAAGTCCTGTTGACCCACCCCTCCGTGGTCAGCGCCGCCGTTTACGGAATTCCGGACGAGATGCACGGGCAGGAGATCGCGGCCGCAATCGTGTTGGACTCGGGGGCCACCGTCACGGAATCCGAGCTGATCGAGTTCGCCAGCACACGGCTGGCGGCCTACAAGTACCCGCGGGTGGTCAGGATCCTCTCCGAGCTTCCGCTTGGTCCGAGTGGAAAGATCCTCAAGCGGAAACTTGCCGGGGACCCGGCCTAAGGCCGGATCCGTCCGATAAGGGGGAGACTGATGGCATGACATTTGCACCGCTCATCCCCCTCAATGACGGCAACAGCATCCCCCAGCTCGGTTTGGGCACCTGGCCGCTGGACGACGACCAGGTGGCGGCCGCCGTCGTACGGGCCGTGGAAGCCGGGTACCGGCACATCGATACCGCGGTGAAGTACGGCAACGAGCGCGGGGTGGGCAACGGCATCCGGGCAACCGGACTGGACCGCGGCGAACTGTTCGTCACCACCAAGCTCGACGGTGAATTCCAAGGCCAGGACCGCGCCGTTGCGGGGCTGGAGGGCTCGCTGAAGCGCCTGGGCGTGGACTATGTGGACCTGTTGCTGATCCATTGGCCCCTGCCGGCAAGGGACCAGTACGTTTCCACCTGGCAGACGTTTGAACGGCTGCAGGCGGAGGGAAAGGTCCGGTCCATCGGGGTGTCCAACTTCAAGCCGGCCCACTTGGAGCGCCTGATGGCAGAGACGGACGTGGTGCCTGCGGTCAACCAGGTCCAGCTGAGTCCCGCGATTACCCGGACCGCTGAGCGGGAATTCCACGCCAAGCACGGGATTGTCACGGAATCGTACAGCCCCCTGGGCGGATCCGGCGCAGGTTTGCTGGGCGCCCCCATCCTGGCGCAACTGGCGGAAAAACACGGGAAAACTCCCGGCCAACTGGTCCTGAGGTGGCACATACAAAACGGATTGGTAACGATTCCCAAGACCGCTGATCCGGGGCGTATGCAGGAGAATTTGGACGTGTTCAATTTCGTCCTGGACCCGCAGGATCTAGCGGATCTTTCGGTCCTGGACGAGGGTCCGGGCGCAGGCAACGATTCAGATAGAACCGGGCACTAAAAACTGCCTGAAGCGCTCTTTTTCCAAAAACAGGTTGGCAAATAGATAGTAAGCATGATTACTATTGAGCCAGAAGGATGAAGTGCCTCCGGGACCCGGAGGCCTCCTCTACGTAGGAAGAGAGCGACAAATGGGATTTATTGCATTTTTGATTCTCGGACTTATCGCTGGTGCGATCGCTAAGGCGATCCTCCCGGGCAGGCAGGGTGGCGGCTGGGTCGTCACGCTGATCCTGGGCGTTGTTGGCGCGCTCCTCGGCGGCTGGCTGGGCGGAATGATCTTCGGCAGTGGACTGCAGGAGTTCTTCTCCATCCAGACCTGGCTGCTGGCGATCGTCGGCTCGCTGATCGTCCTTGCCATTTACGGCATGGTCACCCGGCGCAGCGCCCGCTAACAGCTCGGGCAAGCCAGGAAGCCGGCTTGGGGACACCCTCCCCAAGCCGGCTTTCATTTTCTCCGGTGACGGGCGCGCACCGCGCCGGCCGGAACTGACAACCCTCTCGGAGAGCAGGAGTTCATCGTGAAAAACAAGCTTCTTTTGGGTGTTGGCGTTGCCATTGGGTACGTTCTCGGCTCACGGTCGGGCCGCGCAGCCTACGACAAGCTGAAGACCCGTGCGGCCGGCATTTGGGACAGCAAGCCGGTCCAGCACAGGGTCGCCGTGGCCACCGAGGCCGTCAAGGAAAAGGCCCCTGAAGTGGCCGACCAGCTCGGTGAAGCCGCCCGCAGGGCAGGCACTGTGATCGGCTCCGCAATGCATCGCGACGGGACCTCCGGCACAAACCGGACGTCCGCAGCCACTGCCGGCACCTCCCCCGCCAGTGGCATGGCCGGGCTGGACGAGGACCACATTCCCGCCCACAGCACCCACCCGGAGACCACCAACCTTGGCACCTCAACTGGGTCAGGCGGCAAGGCCTGACCCCTGGCCCATCGCCTTCGGTCCGGTTCTGCAGCCGTGTGACAAGCAGGCCCGACCGGTGGTGTGCTACAACTGAATCGCTTTGCTGGCCGTCGCGATCCTTGGGGGACGCGGCGGCCAGCATTGTCTTAAGCCCGGCCACGTCGTTTTCGCGGCACGTTTCAGCCACGGCGCACTTAGTCCTTCCCGGCCCCGGGCACGGCGCGGCCTACAACAACCGTCGCATCCAGCTCCTCCGAACGGACTATCCGGGTCCGGAACCCGGCCGCAGCCAGGGTGGCTGAAGTCCCTGCCGCCTGGCGTTCACTCGTTTCGATAACCACGTGCCCACCAGGCGCCAGCCACTCGATGGACCCGGCCGCAACACGTCGGTGGAAGTCCAGTCCGTCCGCGCCGCCGTCCAGCGAAATTACCGGTTCGTACAGCCGGGCTTCGGGCGGCATGGTCCGGATGGCTTCAGTTGGCACATAGGGAGCGTTGACAGCCAGCAGCCGGACCCTGCCGCGCAACGCGGAGGGAAGCGCCTCAAACAGATCGCCCCGGTGAACGCGGCCACCAAGCGGTCCGATGTTTCGCAGCGCGCACCGTGCAGCAGTGGCATCGATGTCGGCCGCGTGCAGTTTCACGCCGGGCACCGCCTGCACGATGCCTGCTCCAACGGCACCGGATCCGCAGCACAGGTCGACGACCACCGGAGCTGCCCCCACGGGGCCGGAGGACAGCAGGGCAACAGCCTGGTTGACCAGCAGTTCCGTGCGCCGACGCGGTACAAATACCCCCGCTTCAACAACAATGCGCCGGCCCGCGAACTCCGCCCAGCCCAGCACGTATTCCAGCGGCACACCCGCGACGCGCCGCCGGATATTCCGGTCCAGCTCCGCAGCACCGGCGGCTTCCGACAACAGCAGCCGGGCCTCCTCCTCGGCGAAAACGCAGCCGGCAGAGCGCAGGAGGGTGACGATGTGATCGAAAGCCGGGGTGGGATGGCCGTCAACAGCGCTCAGGTCAGGAACCGGCATATCAACGCCTCTCTGCCATGGCTGGAAATCCCATGCTAACGGCCGGTCCGGTGCAGGGAAATGGGGCAAAGTGTTGGAAGGATGGAACCATGACCTCGGGCACAGACACCAGCATTCTCTGGATCGGAAGCTACACCGACGACGCCGGCGGCCGGGCCGACGGTATCGGTGCGGCGGCCGTGCGTCCGGACGGGAGCCTTGAATGGCTGGGCACGGCAGTCCAGGCCCCATCGCCGTCGTTCGTGGCAGTCCACCCAACCCTCCCGGTGGTGTATGCGGCTGCCGAGCATTCCCAGGAAGTGCGCGCCTACCGCCGCCGGGGCGATTTTGGATTGGAACCGCACGGACAGCCCCAACCGGCCGGCGAGGCCACGTGCCACGTTGCCGTGGATCCGGCCGGGCGATTCCTCACTGCAGCGTGCTGGGGCGACGGGCAGGTCCTCCTTTACGAATTGGATACCGACGGCGGCATCACGGGGCGGTTTCCCGGCGCACCATCGGTGGATCCCCACGCCGGCCTGGTTCCCGGCGGCCTGGTTCCCGGCGGCCCCAGGCAAAGCCGCGCCCACGCCAGCCTGATGCTGCAGGACGGCCGCATCATGACCACCGACCTGGGTCATGACGTGCTCCGAATTTGGAACTACGTGCCGGGAACCGGGCTGGTGGCCGACCATCACGTGGTCCTCCCCCACGGCAGCGGTCCCCGGCACATGGTCCAGCACCACACCGGCGCCGTCTTCATCGTGTCCGAATACTCCGTGGAGGTTTTCGTGGTCCGCCCGGCGGCCGGCACCTACGAACTGGTATTCAGCGGACCCGCCACTGCAAGCGGTGGCCAGGAAGGCGATTCCGCAGCCGAAATCTGCCTCGGCCCGCAGGGCAGGTTCGTCTACGCCGGCGTCCGCGGCTCCAACATCATCAGCGTCCTGGCTGTGGCCGGGAGCGGCATGGAACTGTTCCCCACCGGGGACGTCCCCAGCGGCGGTGACTGGCCCCGGCACCACCTGGTCCGGGGAAACCGGCTGCACGTAGCCCACGAACGGGCGGACAACGTCGCCACGTTCGAACTGGACCCCGCCACCGGCTTCCCCGGGTCCAGGCTGCATCTCCTTCACACCCCGTCACCCACAGCCCTCATAGCCGCCGGATAGCGGCAAGCCACGTGGGTCCGTTGAGCACATGAAAACCGTTCAGGACCCGTGCAGGGCCCCCTCCACCGCCGCGAGCAGGGCATTGAACCGCTCGTTGGCGGGAAGGTCGTCAAGGTAGACGGGTTTGCCGTCGGGGCCGCCCAGCGGAACCTGCCAGTTGGGGTACAGCGCCCCCGTGGTTCCAGGCTGGTTCTGGACCCGCCGCTCCCCCACCGCATCCACCAAGGCCACGCCGAGCAGCACCGAGGGCGCCTGTGCCAGCAGGAGGTGCAGCGCTTCGACGGTGTGTTCCTCAGCGGACTGCCCACCGGCAGCCACCTCGGTGAGGAACCCGCGTTCGCGCAGCAGGGCGAACATCTTTTCCAGCGAAGCGTTGTGTTCGGCGCGTTCCTCCGCCTCGGAGCGCTCCAGCAGGCCAAGACGGCTCCGCAACGCCACGTGGTCCCCGGCGAGGTAGCCGGCGGTGGGCGGGAGGTCGTGGGTGTTCACGCTGGCGAGTGCCTGCGTACGGTACTTTTCCGGCGCCAGCGGGGAGTCGCCGTCGTACTCAAACCACAGGATGGACGTGCCCAGGATGCCGCGGGCGGCGAGGTAATCGCGCACCCACGGTTCAAAGGTGCCCAAGTCCTCTCCGATGACCACCGCACCGGCCCGGTGGGCCTCGAGGGCGAGGATGCCGATCAGGGCTTCGTGGTCGTACCGGACGTAGGCGCCGTCCCCCGGAGCGTTGCCGTCGGGGATCCACCACAGCCGGAACAGGCCCAGGATGTGGTCAACACGGATACCGCCGGCGTGCCTGAGCACGGTGGCCAGCATGTTGCGGAACGGCTCGTAGCCGGTTTCGGCGAGCCGGGTGGGGTGCCATGGCGGCTGGCCCCAGTCCTGGCCCTGCTGGTTATACATGTCCGGCGGCGCGCCCACGCTGGTGGCCGGTGCCAGCACGCCGCGGAGCGTCCATGCGTCGGCACTGCTGTGGTCCACTCCCACAGCGAGGTCGTGCACCACGCCCAGCCGCATGCCGGAGCGCAGCGCGGCCTGCTGGGCCTCTTCCAACTGTTCGTCGCAGATCCACTGCAGCCAGCGGTGGAAACCGATCCGGTCCGCCAGCTTTTCCCGCAGCGCCTCCGCCTCGCGCGTCCCGATGGCGAAGGCCGGGTCCGTCCACAGCGGATCGTCCGGCGCGAAGTCCTCGCGGATGGCGGACCAGAGCGCGAAATCATCGAGTCCGCTGCCGGAGATCCGGCAGAACTCGTCGAACGCTGCCTGCCGGGCCGGCGAGCGCCGCGTGTGGTAGAGCATTTCCAGCGCCTGCAGCTTCGCCGCGTACACGGCGTCGCGGTCCAGCCGGGCACCGTCCCTGTTCAACCCGGCGACTTCCTCGTGCAGCTTTTCCAGCGCCGCCCGTTTCCGCGGCCGGACGTAGGCAAGCTCGGGAACCGCCTCAATGCGGATGTACAGCGGGTTGAAGAACCGCCGGGTGGACGGCGAGTAGGGCGAGGGCTGGACCGGCGGCACCGGCTCCGCCGCATGCAGCGGGTTGACCAGCACATAGTCGGCGCCGCGCTCGCCGCTGATGGCTGCCAGGTCCGCCAGGTCTGCGAAATCGCCAATGCCCCACGAGCGCTTGGACCGCACCGAATAGAGCTGCGTGGCCAGTCCCCAGCCGCGGCGCTGCTCGAGCGGATTTGCCGTGGCCAGCCGGGCGGGGGTCACCACCAGGGCTGCGGTGGCCGTGGCGCCCTCGGAGTCCGCATGCAGGGTGTGCCAGCCCAAAGGGAGATCCGGCGGCAGTGAAAAGGTGGCCCGGCCGGTGGGGGTGCCGTCGACGTCCCGCGGCTGGACCCAGATGTCATCCTGAACTGCGTCCAGGGAGCCGGCGCCCCCTTCGAGCGTGACCGTCAACCGGGCTGTGGCGCCGTCCCGGACATGGACCGGAACCTGGGCGGGCTCGCCCTGCTTGATGACGACGGCGGGCGGCAGCATCCGCCGCCAAGGCGCCAGTTCCGCCTCCGCCAGGGCGGCTTCAATGTGCTGGTCCGTATCGGCCTGCACGCCCAGGGCGGCGAGCACTTTGATCAGCGTAGTCCCGGCAACGGCGTGAGGGAGCCCGTCCCAGCCCTGGAAGGATGTGCCAACGCCGTGTGCGTCCGCCAGCTGCTGGAGGAGCAGCGGATCCACGGGCTCCCGCGCAACGGGAGGGTCTTCGGGCATGCTGGGCCGTGCTGCGTGCTGCTGGTCTGAAGCCGTCATGGGTGTCCGCCTCGTCTGTGATGGTCCCGAACTTACAGTGCTGCCTGTTGCCCCGGGAGCTGACACCCCAGTGCACAACCGTTGGTTCAGATTATTGCAGGGCGCAGCCGGCGCGAAACCCGGACCGCGGACAGCCTGCGCCGCCACAAAACGTCATCCTTGGCCCTGCGGTTACTCCGTGCGACGAAAAGAGAAGGACTAAGGCGGAAATCTGGGGCTGCCTGCGGAATCTGTGTAGCGTCATGACGATCCACGCGGCGGTAATAACAGGGAGGAACCGGTCAGATGAGCCTTAGCGAACTGCGGGTGTTCGGACGGTCAGGCACCCCCATCAGCCCGCTCACGCTTGGAACCATGAATTTTGGCGAGGGGACCGGCGGCCCGGCGGGGGCTCCCACTGGCGCGGAGGAGGCCACCCGCATCATTCATGCGGCGCTCGATGCCGGCATCACGGCCATCGACACTGCCGACGTGTATTCCCAAGGCGAATCCGAACAGGTGGTTGGCCGGGCACTGCGCGGCCGGCGTGACGATGTTTTCCTGGCCACCAAGTTCCACGGCCAGATGAGCCCCAACCCGGCGCATTCCGGGAACTCGCGCCGCTGGATCACCCAGGCCGTGGAGGGCAGCCTCCGCCGGCTGCAGACGGACCGCATCGACCTGTACCAGGCGCACCGGCCCGACTACAACACCGATGTCCTGGAAACCATCACCACCCTCAACGACCTCATCCGCCAGGGAAAGATCCTCTACTACGGCACCTCGGTGTTCACACCGGCGCAGTTGGTCGAGGCGCAGTGGCTGGCCACCACCAACCACCTGATTCCGCCGCTGGGCAACCAGGTTCCCTACTCCATGCTGGTCCGCGGCAACGAACGCGACGTGCTGCCCATCGCCCAGCAGTACGGGCTGGGCGTCCTGGCGTACGGCCCGCTGGCGGGCGGATGGCTGTCCGGCAGCTTTGTCCTGGACGCGGGCAAGCCGCCCACCCGGGTGCACACGATTCCTGGCCGGTACGACATTTCAGGGCCCTCCAGTGAACGGAAGCTGCTCGCCGCGGACTCCTTGGCCCGGCTGGCGGACAAACTGGAGATGCCCCTGGTGGACCTGGCGGTCGGCTTTGCCCTGGCCCATCCCGCCATCAGCAGCGTCATCATCGGCCCGCGCAGCGAGGAACATCTCCAGGCGTACCTCCGCGCCGCGGACGTCCAACTCGGCGAGACGGTCCTGGACGCCATTGACGACCTTGTCCCCCCGGGGACCAACTTCGTGGAGCGGGATGCCGGCGCGATTGTCCCGTCCATCGAGTTCGCTGAATTACGACGCCGGTACTGAACTCCGGCTGCGCGGCACGCCCAGGTGCCATTCCTCTGGGAAGGCCGGCGCCGTCGTCGTACGTCCTGATTTCCGCCGGCGGTGCTCCGCCGTCCGATGCCTATGATGGCTTCGATGAAGGCCCTGTTCACCGTAGGTCACGGCACCGCGTCCCGGGAGGATTTCACCAGGCTGCTCAGCGTCGCCGGGGTGGAATCGTTGGTGGATGTCCGTATTGCGCCGGGCAGCCGCAAGTTTCCGCATTTCGGTAAGGATCGCATGGCCGGCTGGCTGCCCGCGGCAGGCATCGCCTACCGCTGGGAGCGGCGCCTGGGCGGCTTCCGGAAACTGCCTCCCGATTCACCGGACACGGCCCTGCGCAACGAATCCTTCCGCGCCTATGCCGCCTACATGCGCAGCGTTGACTTTGCGGCAGCTGTTGCGGAACTGGTAGCCGGCTCGCAGGCAGCCCGGACGGCGATTATGTGCAGCGAAACCCTATGGTGGCGCTGCCACCGCAGGCTGATTTCAGACCATTGCGTGCTGCTGGCGAACCTCCCGGTTGAACACTTGATGCCGCCGGACAAAGCGGTACCGCACGTTCCCACCAAAGGCGTGCGGGTGACGGACCACCAGCTGCGCTACGACGTCCTGGAGTGACCGCCGCCCGGGACGCCCGGGAAACTCTTGACTAAGCGGTAGAAGACTCCTACGGTCGAAACCAAAACCGCCTCCCAGGAACCACAGGGGCTGCCATGCCAATGTCCGATGAGGAGCGACGCCTGCTCAAGGAGCTGGAACTGGGATTGATCGCGGACGATCCCCATCTGGCCATGGAACTGCTGTCCGGCTATCCCGCGCGCCGATTCCCCACCGCGCTTCTCCCTGGTTTGGCGGTGGCGGTGATCGGACTGGTGCTGATCCTGGCGGGGGCCGGCCTGCGGGCACCTGGCTCCGTGGTGCTAGGAATTCTGCTGCTGGGGCTGGGCGCCTGCCTCTTGCTGGGCCCCATCGGCCTGAACCGGAGCCGGCGGCGCCAGCCCACCGCCTGAGGGGACTGTCGGCCGCCGCCCGGCGGATGCCGCCGTCGCCTGTCCGCCGGGGACCGTGCGTGCCCGGGGCGCCAGGATGAACAGGCTGGCCAGGACTGCGCCGGCGCCAAGCCAGCCGGCCGCCGGGAGCCTCTCGCCCACCACCAGTACCGCCAGCACGGCAGCCACCACCGTTTCGAGCAGCGAGATGCCGGTGGCTGTGCTCGCCCCCACCCTGGCAAGGCCCCAGCCGAACAGCAGGTAGCCGGCGAACATCGGGACAACCGCCATGTAGGCGCCCACGGCCACCGTGGTCCAGGACGCCAGGAGCGGACCGCCCGTCACGGCGAGGACCGGCATCAGCAGGAGCCCGCCCACGCCAAACACTGTTCCCATGGCTGCCCGGGAGGTGACGCCCCCGCCGATCAAGCGGTGTGCCGCCCATGAATACAGTGCATATGTGGCCCCGGCCAGCAGGCCCATGAGGACTCCCGCGGTGGTGGTCCAGGAGCCGGGGTCCGCCTCGGACCCCGTGGGGGCGTGCCCGGCGAAGGAGAGCGTCGCCGCTCCGCCAACCCCCAGCAGCGCCCCGGCTGTCCACCGGCGGCGGAGCGGCTCCTTGTCCGCTGCACGTTCAATGAGTGCCGCCGCGATGGGGGCCGACCCGATGGAGACCACCGTTCCCACGGCGACCCCGGAGAGGTGCATCGAGCTGTAGAAGGCCAGCGGATAGACAGCCACCGCCGCTGCCCCCAGTAGCACCAGGCGCCACCGCAGCAACAGGCTGCCTGGTTGGTTGGCGATCTGCCGTGCGGCGCACAGAGCCTGCAGCAACCCGCCCGCCCCCATGGCCACGGCGCCGATGGCCATGGGACTCACCCCCGGTGCGAAGGTGGCGGCCGTCCCGGTGGTCCCCCAGAGGACTGACGCCGCCACCACTGACAGTGCTCCCCACCGCTGCGCCGCCGGGTGGCGTGGAGTGGTGGTCACAGCGCGTCCAGCAGCTCCGCGGCGATGGCACGGGCCTGCCGCAGCGGCGCATCGCCTCCCTCCAGGCCTGCCCTGGCCATGGCACCTTCCAGCAGGAAGGCGAGGTGGGCGGCTATCCCGGCAGCACGCTCTTCCTTTCCTGGCAGCAGACCGGCCACGTGGATTCCCAGGAGCTCCTGCACTTCCTCTTTATGGTGCCGCACGGCCGTCCGGCCGGGATCCCCGGCGGGCAGTTCGGCGGCCGCGTTGAGCAGCCCGCATCCGCGGAAGCCGTGGCGGTAGGCGGCGTTTGCGTGGTCCAGGTAGGCGTCGAAAACCGCCAGTGCCCGCTCCGCCGCGGTGGAGGCCTTCTCCAGTCGGGCTCGGTAGAGGCCCAGCCACTCCTCATGCCGTGCTTCCAGGTACGAGGCCACCAGGTCCGCTTTGGAATCGAAGTTGTTGTAGAGGCTCTTCTTGGCCACCCCCGCTTCGGCGGTGATGGTGTCGATACCGGTAGCCGCGACGCCGTTGGCGTAGAAGAGCCGTGCCGCGGCAGCGAGCAGCAGCTCCCGGGCGGGGCGGCGGGTGGTCGATGAAGGGCTGGACGCAGGCATGGGGCTCCTTGCACAGGTGGTAGGTAGACCAGTCTACCTACCACCTGTGCAAGGGCAATTCCGCCGGGATTCAGGCCGTCCGGGTGGGCAAGGCCTGGACCTGCGCGGCCAGCCATTCCACCAGGAGTTCCGGGGGCTCGGTGATATCGGCCAGGACGTGGGCCTCGTCTTCGTCCAGTTCCTCCAAGGCTGCGAACTGGGATTCCAGCAGGGTCCGCGGCATGAACTCGTGGGCGCGGGCTTCCATCCGCGCTCCAATGGTGTCTGCGCTTCCGGTCAGGTGGATGAAGACAACATCCGGCGCTGCGCTGCGCAGCAGCTCCCGGTACCGGCGCTTCAACGCTGAGCAGGCGACGATCGGCGGGTCCGTTGTGACGCCGTCGGCCTTTCCTGCGAGCAACTCCCCCAGCGTGCCAAGCCAAGACTCCCTGTCAGCGTCCGTGAGCGGTATGCCGGCGCCCATCCTCTGCTTGTTGGCGGCCGGATGGAAATCGTCGCCATCGAAGAACGGCATGTCCAGGCGCAGGCCCAGCAGGGAGCCCATGGTGGATTTCCCCGAACCGGACACGCCCATCACCACCAGGGGCGGCAACGGGGCGCTCACCGTCACTCCCCGTTCCCGGCGAAGCTCAAGAGGACCTTGCCGGAACTGGTGGAGTCCTTGGCCACCTCGAATGCGTGCAGGGCGTCGGTGAGCGGGAACTGGTGCGTGATGACGGGGTCGATGTGCAGTGACCCGTCGGCAAGCGCCGCGACGACCTCGTCGATTTCATCGTTGAAGCGGAAGGAGCCCTTGAGGTCCAGCTCGCGGGTGATGGCCAGCGAGATGGGTAGCGGCTGCATGCCGGTGGGCAGCAGCCCCACCATCACCACGGTGCCGCCGCGCACCGCGCCGCGGATGGCGGAGGCCAGCCCGTGGTGGTTGCCGGAGGATTCGATCACCACGTCCGCCTCCACGGCGGCGATGGCTTCAGTGTCTGCGGCGTTGATGACGTGGTCCGCGCCGACGGCCTTGGCGATCTCCAGCGGTTTGGGATGGAGGTCGACAGCGGTGATGTGCGCTGCGCCGGCCCGTTTGAGGACGGCGACGGCAAGGGCACCGATGGGGCCGGAGCCGATGACCAAGGCTGTTTTGCCCTCCACGTCCCCGGCGCGGGAGACGGCGTGCCAGGCGACGGACGCGGGTTCGACCAGGGCGGCCGTGCGCAGGTCGATGCCTTCGGGCAGAGGCCGCAGCATCCGGACGGGCAGGGCGACGTACCGGCTGAAGGCGCCGTCGGTGTGCGGGTCGCGGGCGGCGCTGCCCAGGTAGGTGCAGCCGGGCGAGAGGTTGGGCCGGTCCGCGGGGTACCTGGCCGCGCCGGGTCCCGGGGTGGCGGGGTGGACGGCGACGGCGGTTCCGGGCTGCGGTCCCTGGCCGTTGGCGGCGGCGCGGACCACCACGCCCGAGATTTCGTGGCCCAGCACCAGGGGCGCCTTCAGGATGGATTCCCCGGCCGCGCCGTGCAGCCAGTAGTGCAGGTCCGAGCCGCAGATGCCGCCGTACAAGACCTCGACGACGGCCTGGTCATCCGCCGGCAGGGCCAGCGGGACTTCGTCGATCCGGAGGTCCCCGGCCGCGTGGGCCACTAAGGCCGGTCCGGAGGCGGGCAGCGTGTTGGGGCCTGCCTGTACAGGTGTGTTCGCGGGCATCAGACCACCACCGTCATTCCGCCGTCGATGAAGATGGTTTGGCCGTTCACGAAGTCTGACCCGCTGGAGGCCAGCCAGACCACGGGCCCGGCCAGGTCCTTCGGAGTGCCCCAGCGGTGGGCCGGGGTGCGGCCCAGGATCCAGGTATTGAACTGTTCGTCGTCCACCAGGTTCTGGGTCATTTCGGTGTGGATGTACCCGGGTGCGATGCCGTTGATCTGCAGGCCGGAAGCGGCCCACTCGGCCGTCATGGCCCGGGTGAGGTTCCGCAGCCCGCCCTTGGCGGCAACGTAGGGGGCAATGGTGGGGCGGGCCAGGTCCGTCTGCACGGAGCAGATGTTGATGATCTTGCCGCGGCCGCGCGGAATCATGTGCCGCGCAGCCTCACGGCCCACCAGGAACGCACTGGTGAGGTCCGTGGAGATGACCCGCTCCCAGTCCGCCACGTCCAGGTCCAGCAGCGGGACGCGGTGCTGGATCCCGGCGTTGTTGACCAGGATGTCCAGCGGGCCCACGTTCTCTTCGATCCACGCGATGCTGCGGGCTGCCGCCTCGCCGTCGGTGACGTCAAACGCGATGCTGGCGATGCGGCCGGCCGGGAAGTCGGTGGCGAGCGCGGCTTCGGATTCCTTGAGCCGCTCCGGGCTGACGCCGTTCAACACAACCGTTGCACCGGCGTCGGCCAACGCCCGGGCGAGCGAGGAGCCGATGCCGCGGCTGGAGCCGGTGACCAATGCGACGCGGCCGGTGAGGTCGAACAGCGCGCTCACGCGGACTGCCCCTGCGTGAAGGACCCGCGTGGGAACGGTCCCTGCTGCACCAGGTTGCCCGGGGTTTCGCCGGCTGCGAGGGCCTCAAGCTGCCGTTTCAGGAGTTTCAGGATCCGTGGTTCGAAGGCTGACGCGTTGCCGCCAACATGCGGTGTGATGAGGGCGTTCTCCGACGACCAGAGCGGGTGGCCGGCGGGCAGCGGTTCGGGATCGACGACGTCGATGGCGCACTGCAGGCGGCCGGACACCACTTCCCGGGTCAGGGCCTCGGTGCTGACCACGGCGCCGCGGCCAACGTTGACCACCAGGGCGCCATCGGGCAGCGCGGCCAGGACCTCCTGGCCTACGAGGTGGTGGGTGTTGTCGTTCAGTGGCAGGACGGAGACCAGGATGTCGTGGCCGGCGGCGAGGGCCACCAGTTCGTCGGGCCCGTGGACCTGCCCGTCCGTGTCCGTGCGCGCCGCGCTTCCCACCCGGGTCAGTGTGACTTCGAAGGGCTCCAGGCGGCGGGCCAACTCCTTCCCGATTCCGCCGATGCCCAGCAGCAGGACCTTCCGGTCTGCCAGGGACTGGCGGCGTTGCGGGTTCCAGCGTTCGGCCTGCTGGTCGCGGGCGGCCTGGTCGATGCCCCGCAGCTTGGCAAGGATGAGGCCAACGGCCAGCTCTGCGGTGGCAGCTGCGTGGACGCCTGAGGCGTTTGCCACTGCGGCGCCCGGCCCGGCAGCCTCGCAGACGCCGTCGTACCCCGTCGACTGGGTCTGCACGAACTTAAGGTCCGGGACTTTGCCCAGGTTACCCAGCACGGCTCCGGCGTTGAGGTACGGCAGGATGACCCCGTCGATGCTTCCGTGGGCCTCGTCAGGGGCCCCCTGCATGTCCCACACGACGCCGCGGAGTCCTTCGGGAAGCGGCGAAAGGTCGGCGAGTAGCTGGGGTTCGGGGAAACTGACGGTCTGTACTGACTGCATCGGTAGGGCCTATCGGTTGATGAGAGGAAAGTGCTGCGGGCGGATCGTTATGCTTCGCGGCGGTCGAAGGTCAGTCCGCCGGGAACCTGGAAGGTGGGCATGAGTTCCAGCATGCCAACATTCACATGCCGCGGGGTTTCGATAGCGTAGTCAAGGGCATTGACGATGTCGTCCGTGGTGAGGGACTCGTAGCCCTCGTAATAGGTCTGCCAGGCTTCTTCCATGGCCTCGGGGCTGCCGCCCAGGTTGCGTCCGAAGATTTCGGTCTCCACCCGGCCCGGGCAGATTTCGGTGACGCGGATGCGCTTGCCGACCGTGTCGTTGCGCAACTGCCGGGAGATCTGGTGCACGGCGGCCTTGGTGGCGTGGTAAGCGGTGTGGCCGTAGAAGTTGTAGAGCCCGGCGATCGAACTGATGTTGACCACGTGGCCCAGGTCCCGTTCCACCATGCCGGGCAGCACCAGCCGGGTGAGCTGCAGCAGGCCGCGCAGGTTCACGTCGATGAGTTCGTCGATGTCCTGCTCGGACGAGTCCAGGATGTTGCCCGGCCGGGAGACCCCGGCGCAGTTGACCAGGACGTCCACCTTGAGGTCACGCACGACGCCGGCCAGCGCGGCGGTGTCGGTCAGGTCCACCACATGCGGAACTACTCCCGTGCGGTCGGCCAGTTCGGCAAGGCGTTCCTCGTTGCGGGCCACCGCGTGCACGGTCAGTCCGCGCTTGGCGAGCCGTTCGGCGATGGCGGCGCCCATGCCGGTGGACGCTCCGGTGACGAGGGCTGTGGTGTAGTCGGAAAAAGGCATTGGTACTCCAAAGTGGTGGAAGTCGGGCGGGCTCTTGCGTCCGGCAATGGGCTGAACGTAGTAGCTCCGGGTGGGCAGTGGTTAGGGATCGAGCAGCGGTTTGTGGGCGCGGTCCTGGGCGGTGGGAAATACATTCATGATGTTCAGGCCCCTGACGCTGGGCTGAGTTCGTACCAGCGCTGGCCGGCACCGATCCCGAGGAGACCGAAGACTGTGTTGATGGTCTGCCGCAGTCTCTCCAGTTCGAGGCAGGCCGTGCGGTGCGTGGCTGTTGCTTCCGCCACGGTTGTCCTCCTGAAGGTGACGGTGTGTCCCGGCCTGGCTTGCGCCAGGAGGTCCAGGGAGCGGCTGGTGACCACTGCCAGGACCGGGTAGCCGGCCGTCACGCCGCGTCCGCGGTGCAGCACCAGCAGTTCGTCCCGGGACGGGACCTCGATGGCCCCGACCGGAACGCCGCGGGAGAGCACTTCGGAGGTGAGCTGGCGCTCGGGAAGGGCACCACCAAGCCTCAGTCCGATGTGGTTGCTGCGCGGGCTCACGGCGTACTGCGTGGTGAACAACAGGCCCGCCGTGTCCCCGAATTCCGCCACGTCCGGCCCGTCGGTGACATCAATGACCGGGTTGGTGGTGAAGGCTGGTTTGGTGATTCCCAGCCGGAACAGCGGCAGGCCGAAGTGTGGCTGGGTGATGGGCGCCGTGGTCGTCCGTGTTTCCAGGCGGAAGCCCTCCACGAGCTTCAATCCGAAACCCACCACTGTGTCGGGGGCGCAGCTGCCCAGCAGGCTGGGGACCGTGAAGGACCCGTGAACGGCGATGTAGGCGCGGAGCCCGGTTCGGATTCCGCGAACGGCCACGACTTCGCCGGCCCGGACAGACACCGGCTCCCATTGTGGGCTTTCGCGGCCGCCCACAGTGAGGTCCAGGGGCGCACCGGTGACGGCGATCAGCAGGTCGGTGGTGGCCCGCATCCGGAAGTCCAGCGCGGTGAGTTCCAGCAGGGGGTCGTTATCTGCGTTGCCGGCGAGGATGTTGGCGGCCTTGGCCGAAAACTGGTCCAGGGCGCCGTTGACGGGGAGGCCGTAGGCGGGGCCCTTCGTCCGGCCCAGGTCCGTGACTACGGAGTGTCCGGGCTGCAGGATGATCAGGGAACCGGTCATGGCCGTGCCTCCAGGAACTGCCCCGCGAAGTTTCCGAAGTCCTCGGCGGGAATGCGGTAGAAGCGGAGTTCATCGCCGGGGACATAGGGCACCAGGGGTTCGCGTGCTGCGTCCAGGACCGTCAGGGGGGTCTGGCCGATGACGCACCAGCCACCCGGTGCCACTGCGGGCGCGATCACGGCTTGGCGTCCGGCCACGGATACGGCACCGGCGGGAACGGACAGCCGCGGGTCCTTGAGCCTGGGGACGGGGACCGGGAAGTCCGGTCCGTCCATCATGGGGGATCCAGCCGGCGCTCCGAGGCAGCGGATGACGTAGGTCTTGGCGGTGTGCCGCGCGATGACGTCCTCAACATCCAGGCCTTGGTGTTCCGCCACGCGGTCCAGGTCTGGCCCGTAGTCCCCGCCGTACACGACGGGGACTTCGAAGCGGCGCGGCTCGCGCAGGGTGGTGCCCACAAAGTCCAGCTGGCGCATTCCGAGGAGGACGAACGCCCTGACCTGCCGGGCAGAGGTGAGGTAGGGATCGAATTCCACCAGGACGGAATCGTAGGTGGGAACGGCGCCATGGATGCCTTCGACGCCTGTGGCCGCCAGCCAGCCGGCCAGGGAGTGGACCGTGGCCCAATTGGTTTCTGCGTCACCGGACCGTGCCACCACGCGCAGGGCAGCATCACCTGACTCGTAAATGTCCAGCGTTGTCTGGCTGGTCGTCGTCGTTGTGGCGGCCATGGTCAGGAAACCTTTTGCTTTGCGGCGAGGACCTGTGCCAGCGGGGCGATGGTGACGCCTGCGGCGATCAGTTCGCTGCGGATCAGGCGGGCAAGTTCGACGGCGCCCGGGTTGTCGCCGTGGAGCAGCACCGTGTCGGCCTGGATGGCGATGTCCCTGCCCGAAGCAGTCTCGATGAGGCCTTCGGTGACCATCCGTACAGTTCGCTGGACGATGACGGAGGGGTCGTGGATCACGGCGCCGGGCTGGCTGCGCGGCACGAGTGTGCCGTCATCCTGGTAGGCGCGGTCCGCGATGCCAACGATGGCCACCCGCAGGCCGCGCTCCGCCGCCGCGGTTGCGAGTTCCCCGTCCTGGGCCAGGATGATCAGCTTCGGGTCCACCCGGGCCGCGGCATCCGCTACGGCTCCGGCATAGTCCGCCCGGGTAGCCACCAGGTTGCCCAGGCGGCCGTGCGGTGCCAAGTGGGAGACGGAACCGCCGTGGTAGGCGGCAAACGCTGACAGGGCTCCCAGCTGGTAGATGACGTCGGTGCGGACTTCGTCAGCTGTGAGGTCCATGGCCCGGCGGCCGAAGCCGCGGAGATCCGGGAAGCTCGGATGGGCGCCGATGCCGACTCCCGTCCTGACACATTCAGCCACGGTGGCGTCCATGATGTCAGGGTCCCCCGCGTGGAAGCCGCAGGCGATGTTGGCGCTGGACACGATGTCCAGCAGGGCTTTGTCGTCACCGATCGAGTAGGCACCAAAGCCTTCACCAAGATCCGCAACGAGATCGACTGTGGGCATTGCGGGCCTTCCTCTGCTGGTACTGCGGGTGTAAATCAGTGTGGCATCGGGATATGAGCCACACAAAGACGAATGCGGTATCACGCTATAGGGAACAGTTATGACCTTCGCCGGCGCTATTGCTCCGGTCCAAAGAATGTACGCAACCCTATTTTGGTGACGATAAGAATGGCGCTTCCAATAAACTGCTTCCCGGCTTATGCACAAAACATATGCCGCCATAAAAATCGGCGATGGCTGGGGCGGGGATAGAATGTTCTGATAATTGGAAGGTCATCTGCAATTAACCTATGCCCGGGACTCGGATCACACAAAGACGTAATGCCTGTCCCGCCATAGCGCCAACGTATGACCCCGCATGCTGTGCCGTCCCGGCCGGAAAAAGAGGAGCGCTATGGACACCCGGAAGCTGGCGTACTTCGTGAAGATCGTTGACTCAGGAAGCATTACCAAGGCGGCCGCCGCCCTCCACGTGGCCCAGCCGGCGCTGAGCCAGCAGGTGTCGGCCCTGGAAACGGAGCTGAAGCAGCGGCTCCTGATCCGGAGCAAGCAGGGCGTGGAGCCCACAGCGGCCGGCCACACCCTGTACCGGCACGCGCAGACCATCCTGCGCCAAGTGGAGCAGGCCAGGATCGATGTGGCTGCTTCAGGAGCGGCGCCGTCGGGCCGCGTTTCCATCGCAATCGCTCCCTACAGTATGGCCTCAAGCCTCACTCCGCGGATTATCCGCGAAGTGGGGCGGCGCTACCCCGACATCGTGCTGCACCTGACCGAGATTTACGGCGGCGTGCTCAGCGAGGCCATCAAGAACGGGCGGCTGGACATGGCCCTGATCTACGAGCCCGGGCCCATCCGGGGCGTGCAGTTCACCACGCTGATCGTGGAGGACCTGTACCTGGTGGTCAACGCCGCGCGGGAGCTTCCGGTGGATCCCGGGGCCGGCACCATCACCCTGGAAGCGGCGGCCACCCTGGGCCTGTTCCTGCCAGAACGGATCCACACCCTGCGCCAAGTAGTGGAGGCCGGTTTCGACAGCAAGGGCCTCACGCTGCACCTGGTGGGGGAAGTGGAATCGGTGCCATCGCTGACCAGGCTGCTGCGCAGTGACCTGGGCGCGACCATCCTGCCCAAGTCGGCAGCTGATGCCCTCTTCCATGAAGAGGACTTCCGGGTGCTGCGGATCACCGGGCCTGCCCTCCAGTGCAAGATCGCGCTGTGCACCCCGGACCACGAACCGCTCTCCGAGGCCGGTTCCGCCGTCCTGCTGGTACTGAAAGAAATGCTCCAGGAAATGCTGCGCAGCAAATACCAGCCGCTATCCAGCGGACCCTCCGCGGCGGCGGATGCATCATAAGCTACCCTTATCAGGTCACGCTCCATTAGTCTTATCCACAGAATTGGAAGGGTCCTAGGATAAAAGCCATAAAGGTTTCGCCGAAGGCGATACCGTGGCAATAAATTCTCTTGGAGCCCAGCCATGAAAAAGATCACCAGCCTGCAATACCGGAAATCCTCGGAACGAAGGATCCAGCTGAAGGCCAGCACCGGTTCGCATTGCCCCACCAACGGATTTTGGCGGGCCGAAGAGGGCGCTGCCTCGGATCCCGTTTTTGTTTTCGAGGGCAGCATGATGCCGCCGGGCAAACGGGGGTCCACCATGTGGTACCTGGACGACTCCCAGGTGGGGCCGCCGGCGTACCTTCTTCCCGGGATGAACTGAGGTGGTGAACCACCGCACAGCCCGACGGCGGCCGAGATACGGCGACGAGAAGGCCCGGAGTTCCGAAAGGAACCCGGGCCTCGTGGTTTAACCCCATCGATTGCTCCGTACTTGTCGTTATGAGGGCTCAAAACGACAAGTACGGAGCAATCGAAGGGTGTGGAGCTAAAGGGCGGGCTCCAGTTCGGCGTCCTCTACCAGCAGGCCCTTGGCCTTCAGCACATCGGTCAGCTTGCACAACTCGATGGTGGTGCCGCCTTCCTTGTAGCGGCGGATGAGGTCGTCCTCAGCGTCCACGCGTGCCTTCGACAGCTTAATGACGTCCTCGATCTCATCCTTGCGGACCACCACCACACCGTCGGCATCCCCGAGCAGGACATCGCCCGGGTAGACAATTTCGTCCCCGAACACCAGGGGATGGTTGATGGGGCCAATGGTTTCCTTGACGGTCCCCTTGATGCAGACACTGCCGGAGAAGACCGGCAACCCAAGTTCAATCAGGTCCTTGGTGTCGCGGACACCGGAATCCGTGACCATGCCGGCCAGGCCTTTCGCCTTCATGGCGTTGCCCAGCACGTCGCCGAACGTTCCGGCTTCCTCGTACTCACCGGCTGCCACCAGGACAACGTCGCCCTTCTGCGCGTAATGGATGGCCACCTGCAGCATCAGGTTGTCCCGCGGCGCACAAACCACGGTGACGGCGGGGCCGCAGAAGGACATGCTGCGGTCGATCGGCTTGATCTTCGAACTCAGGGCACCTTTGCGGCCCTGTGCTTCATGCACTGTGGCGGAAGAGAACTTGGAAAGCCGCTGGACGGCATCTTCGGAAGGCCGGTCGAATTTCGTTTTGACGTGGATCATGGGGGTGCTCCTGTTGTTGGAAAGCGTGGGAACCGGGATGGGGTGCTTGTCAGGCCAGTGCGTTGACGGCCTTTTCGATGGCAGCGATGGATTCCTCGATCACCGGCAGCCCGGTGGCGTAGGAAATCCGGAAGTAGGGGCTCAGTCCGTACGCCGAACCCTGGATGACGGCGACAGACGCCGCTTCCAGCAGGTACAGCGTGAAGTCCTCGTCGTTGGCGATCTGCCTGCCATCGGGCGTCGACCTGCCGATGACCCCGGCGCAGTTGACGTACGCGTAAAAGGCGCCGTCCGGCGTCGTGCACTGCAGGCCCTCGACGGCGTTCAGCGCGGAGACTGCCGCATCGCGCCGTTCGCGGTAGACGTCCACGCTTTCGCGGACGAATGCCTGGTCCCCGCCGAGTGCCTCGGCGGCGGCGGCCTGGCTGATGGAGGACGGGCAGGAGGACATCTGGGACTGCAGCTTGTTGATGGCGGCCACCAGGGGCGCCGGTCCGCCGGCATAACCCAGCCGCCATCCGGTCATGGCATAGGCCTTGGAAACGCCATTGGTAACCAGCACACGGTCCTTGAGCTCAGGGGCAACGGCTACCAGGCTGGTGATGGGCTCGTCGCCGAAGTGGATCTCGTCGTAGATCTCATCGGTGAGGACGTAGACGGCAGGGTGGTCCTTGATGACGGCAGCCAAGGCGGCCAGTTCCCCGCGGGAGTAGACAGCTCCTGTGGGATTGGAGGGCGTGTTGAGGATGACCCACTTGGTGCGCTCCGTCAGCGCCCCTGCCAGGGCTTCCGGAGTCAGTTTGAACCCCGTCTCCTCGCCGCAGGAGACAATGACGGGGGTTCCTTCGTTGGCGAGCACCATGTCCGGGTAGGAGACCCAGTACGGTGCGGGGATGACAACCTCGTCACCTTGGTCCAGTGTGGCCATGAACGCGGTGAAGATGACCTGCTTGCCGCCGCCGCCGATCGTGATTTCGGCCTGAGAGTACTGCTGGCCGGTTTTGCGCCGGAGCGTCTCCAGGATGGCCTTTTGCAGTGCCGGCGTTCCGGTGACTGATGTGTACTTGGTTTCACCGCGGCCGATCGCTGCGATCGCAGCATCCTTGATGTGCTGAGGCGTGTCGAAATCCGGCTCGCCCACCGTCAGGTCCAGGATCCTGCGACCCTCGGCCTTGAGCTCCCGAACACGGGCCGCCGCGGCAACGCTGGGTGAGGATTTAATACGGGTTACGCGTGATGCGGGCACGAATTCAGGCATGGTCTCTTCCAGGCTTCCGGTACGGATGAGGGTGGTTCATTCGAGCCTAGGGAAGGACCCACCCTCTTGGATAAGACCTAAAGTGCGTGGACAGATAAGCAGCCCTTATGACGGGGCAGCCAAAGCTTTGGCGTATTGCTCCACGCAGATTCGGTATTGCCTGACCGCCGGGCCGGCGGCGTAGCCTGCAGGGTGGATAACGGGCCCACAGGACCGGCGGGGGAAAACCAACGGAGACGAGGAGCAGGGGTGCACGGTAAAGAGAGTCGGGACTGGACACCTCCGCGTCCGGCCGGCACCGGGACGGACGGGGCCGGCGCAGGAGCGTACCGGTACCGGGGCGTCCCGAAGCCGGACCCCGCCACGGTCCGCACCCAACAAGCCCTGGCCATGCTGGCCCGGCTGCGGACCACCATCGCATTTCGTTCCAGCAGGGTGCGCGCCCTCACCGCCGAACTGGGCGACTGCGTTGCCCAGGCCCTGTGCGATGGGGTGAAAGTTGCTGCCCTGGCACAGGCCGCCGGCCAACCTGCCGCCAGTATCCGGTCTGCCGGGGTGGCACGCGCGGGGCTGTACCCCTCCGGCCAAAGCCGGAGCGGTCATCTTCGCCTCATTGCAGGGTTGGCCGCAGAGCTGGCGGCAGCCGAAGGCGCACGGAGTGCGGCGGAAGAAGAACGAACGCAGGTACTGGCCCTGGCCAGGAAGGCCCGGCTCCTTGACGACTACCAACTTGCCGGAGCAAGCGGCCTGAAGTCCGACGAAATCCGCAAGATCACCAGGGGCGTCGGCTTGCGTGTGGCCTAGCCGCATGGCTCGTCCCGGCCGATCCGCCGCCGGCCGCCCACCGGCCACGCATCCAGGCCTGCCGCTCTTCGGCTGCCATAACAAATCGCTATGTAGGTACATAAAAGAGGACTTTGTGTGACCCACACCGCAAACGTTAACTTGATCTCAGGGGCCGGTCCGCAAGGCCGTAAAGACAACTTGCGAGAGAGCTCACCGCAGGACAACCGGACATTTCACTCGAGATCTCTTTCCGAGAGCCCAGGTGCAGCGGCAACCGGTGTTCACCCATCACCCACGGAGACGAAATGACAGAAACCACACTTCCCAGGAAGACCCCGGTCAGGGCCGCAATCGCGGCCTGGATCGGCACAACGTTGGAGTACTACGACTTCGCGGTGTACGGCACCTCGTCGGCGCTGGTTCTGAACGTGCTCTTCTTTTCACCCGATCTGCCCCAGGGCCTCAGCGTGCTGCTCGCCATGATCACCTTCGCGGTCGGCTACGCGGTACGCCCCCTCGGCTCCCTCATCCTGGGGCCGCTGGGTGACCGCCGCGGGCGGAAGTTCGTCATGATGATCACGCTGTTCGGCATCGGCGGCTGTACCTTCCTGATCGGCTGCCTGCCCACGTACGCCCAAATCGGTCCTCTTGCTCCGATCCTGCTCGTGCTGATCCGCGTCATCCAAGGGCTGTGCCTTTCCGGCGAGCAGCCCAGTGCCATCACCATGAGCCTGGAGCACGCTTCCGAAGGCCGGCGCGGTTTCCTCGCGAGCTTCACCACGTTGGGCTCCTCCTCGGGCACGCTGCTCACCCTGCTGGTCTTCATCCCGATCGCCGCTATGCCCTCGGAGCAGTTGCTGAGCTGGGGTTGGCGTCTGCCGTTCTGGGCCTCCGCTATCGTGGTCGTCGCCGCATACCTGATCCGCCGCCACGTCCAGGAGCCGCCCGAGTTCGTCAAGACCCAGGCCACCAAAGCGACCGTTGCCCCCCTCCGGCATCTTCTGCGCTTCCACTGGCGTGCAGTGCTGCGGATCGTCTTCTGTGCCCTCATCGCCGGCACGAGCTACATGATGCAGACCTTCTCCGTAGCATTCGGCACCGCCGGGTACAAGCTGGACAAGCCCACCATGCTCCTCACCACCACGGTCTCGGCCGTGATCGCCCTCGGCGTCACGCCCCTGGCAGGATTCCTTGTGGACAAGATCGGCCGCAAAACGATGTTCCTCATCGCAACGGGCGGCGCAGGCATCACGATGGTGCCCTACCTGTGGTCCATCACCACCGGCAACTGGTCGCTGATCTTCCTGTTTGGCATCATCAACTACTCCCTCTTTTACTCAATGGTGAACGCGTCCTGGCCGTCATTCTTCGCTGAGATGTTCCCCGGCCGGCTGCGCGTCTCCGGACTCGCCCTCGGCACCCAGGTCGGCTTCGCCATCTCAGGCGTCATCGGCCCCGTTCTCTCGACAGCACTCGCCGGCCCCGACCTGAAAGATTGGGTCGGACCGTCCATGGTCGCGCTCGGGTTCATGGTCCTGGCAGGAATCTCGGCCCTCACCGCCAAGGAGACCAAAAAGTACACCCTCAAGGAACTCGACGAAGTGCAGCAGAGCGAGCGGGAAACGTCCGTCCTCACGGGCGCGGCCATGTCCGCCAGCCCGGCTACCCGCGGCCTCGCTGGTTAGCCAAAAAGCACGGGTGGCAGGATCGCCCCTGCTGATCGGGTACGGGCTGTACGGGCCAGGACATTGATTCTGTTGTGAACACGTGAAGACCCCTTAGTAACGGCACCAGCACAGCCGGCAACTAAGGGGTCTTCACTGTTGGTGTGTGGCCCGGGGCTGAGGGGAAGCGTCCCGATGGCGTCGGATGACCTGCGGAGTGGCCCCGTGTGTGCGGCGGCCTGCCGTCGTCGAAATTCCTGCCGGGAATTTGTTGACGGGCCCCTGCGTTGTCGATCTGTTCAGAACAATCTGGACAACTGCAGCTCGACAGGAGAAAAAACCACATGTCAGTTGACTACGACGCTCCGCGGGTTACTCCCGAGGAAGAGCCGAACGTCGCTTTGGAGGAGCTGAAGTCCGATAAGTCCGGCCGCCGGGAGGCCAGTCCCGACATGGACGAGACGGACCTCGCGGACAGCTTTGAGCTGCCCGGCGCCGATCTTTCCAACGAGGAACTCCTCATCCAGGTGATTCCGGTGCAGGCAGACGAGTTCACCTGCATGTCCTGCTTCCTGGTCCACCACCGCAGCCAGCTGGCCCGGGAAAAGGACGGCAAGAAGTACTGCAAGGAATGTGAGGGATAGCAGGGACATCCGGCCGGTCAGGTTCGGATTCCAACCATTGGAATCCGGGCTCGTGGACGGGGCGTGGGACAGCCATGATGTAGGTCACGCTCCGGCAAGGGCCGGCCGACTGGAAAGAAGGAAACCATGTCCCTCAGCGTTGAGGAAATGAACAAACAGCTCCCGGTGGCCAACGCGCTGCCCGGCGAGGCGGTCCCGTACTACATGGCGTCCGGTGAAGGTGCACGCTATGAAATCAACGGCCAGTTGGTGACGGTCATCGCCCGCGCCGCCGATACGGGCGGGATCTTCAGCGCAGCCTACATTTCCGGCGGCATGGGAGCCGGATCTCCGTTCGTCAGCCACAGCATCGAGCACAAGACGCTCTACGTGTTCGACGGGATCCTGCACGTCTGGCTGCCGGGCGAGAGCCGCATCCTCGCCCCGGGCGACTCGGTGGTCATCCCGCCGAACACCCCGCACGCCTACACCATGGCCGCCCACTACACGCGTTTCCTGAACTGGATGACCCCCGGCGGCGGCGAGGCCTACTACGAGCGGGTGGGCACTCCCATCGATTCGCACGTCCCGCCGGTCCGGCCCGGGCACAAGGCCGGCCTGCAGGAGCAGGCCGAGGTGGGCGCCGAGTTCGGCATCACCTTCCCCGACGTTGAGCGCGTGGCGCCGTCGTTCAAGCACGACGCCGGCCTGCCGCCCACGCAGAGCCCCTATTTCCTCAGCGCCGGCGAGGGTGAGCGGCTGGTCAGCTACCAGACGATGTTCACCTACCTGTCCCGGCCCGCGAACACCGGCTCCAACTATTTCGCCGTGCACACCAAGGGCGCCAAATCCCCCTACATCCCCCTGCACTTCCACTCCCAGCACACGGAGAACTTCCTCTGCACCGAGGGCCGGATGTGGCTTTATGCCAACGGCCGCGAAATGCTCCTGACCAAGGGCGACTTCGTGCACGCCCCCGCCGGGACCGTGCACTCGTTCGCGTTCGATGCCCACAACACCCAGATGGTGGGCTTCCTGACGCCATCCGTTTTCAATGGTTTCTTTGAGTATTTCAACAAACCCACGGAGGACTACATGTACACCGAGGGCGGCGAACCGTACATGGACATGGAAGGGTTCGGACGCGCCCAGGCCGAGATGGACCTGACGGTGGTGGGACCCCCGCCGCAGCGCCGCGCCGCCCTGGACATCCTGTAGTCCACAGCGGAAAAGGCCCGGACTTCCGAAAGGAAATCCGGGCCTTCTGTGTGTACCGAACCCCATCGATTGCTGAGTAAACGTCGTTATGGCGCCCCAAAACGACATCTACTCAGCAATCGACGGTGGGTGGAGGGACGGGGGGTGAGGGTCAGGGTGTGGCTTGCTTCACCAGTTCGCGGCCGTAGTCGTTGCCGTTGGGCGTGCGGACCACGGTATGCATGTGGAACGGGGCGGGCTCCTCGTTGCTCAGGAACACCCCGGTATGGTGGTCGAGTTCCAGCACCACCACGGGGCTCTGCAGCCGGAAGTAGAAGGCTTCTTCCCCCTCCCAGCCGCCGATCCAGCTGAAGTACGTCTCGCCGTAGTGCTCCTGGATTTCCCGGCGGCGCGCGGCGCGGGGACCGTCCGGCAGGTAGGCAATAAAATCGTCCACCACGGCATCGAGCAGTTCCCGGGCATCGGCGGGCATCCCGGACACCAGGATGCCCTCGTACGGGATCACCCGGTTGTCCTGGAAGCAGCCGCCCAGGTGCCGTTCATCTCCGGGGTGGAGGCGGCCCTCCGGCATAGCGGGGTCCACCATTGCCCCATACACAACGGCGCCGGACCGAAGCTCCGCAGGCAGGGCGCCCATCAGGTCCCGGGCCAGGGCGATGCGCTCCTTGAATACTTTGACGCGCCGGTGCGGGCCAGCGTCGATCATGTCCGGCTCGGCACCCATGAACACGGGCGAGATGACCAGCTGCGTCCCGGCCACCAGGCAGTTCAGCGCCGCGTGGTGGCCAAAGAGCTGCCACCCCCACGGTTCGGTTTCCGAGGGCTCACCATAGAGGGCGAAGTTGTAGCTGAACTCGTTCATCAGCAGGGGCAGCTCTACCAGGTCGCCTAGGAACCCGTTGATGCGCATGAGGTTCCGCACCAGCTCAAACCCGGCCGGGCTCAGCGAAGCCTCCACCACCCCCAGCACGGCATCGCGCACCGCGGGTTCCAGTTCATCGAGCCGGAGGCCGGTGTCGTGCTGCATGAACTCCGGGTTGGCCCAGCTCTGCCATTCGGGCGCGTCCACGGGGTAGCAAAGCTTCAGCGCCTGGTCCGCGGTGACAGCGCCAAGCAGCTTCCGCCCCGCAGCCATCATGTCCGCGGTGGGTGCCTCCTCCCCGGGCCGGGCAGGCACCAGCGGGTAGAGGCCCTCCCGCCGGACGCCGTCGCTGGTAATCCCGGTGAAAGGCTGCGGGTAGAGCTGCTGCCACCCTTCGATCATGGGCCCGGCGAACGAATCGCTCTTGGCCGCTTCTGCGTACTCGCGGGCATCCAGTCCGCGGATCCCGGCGACGCGCGGGTGGTCAGGGGCGAACAGGTAGTCACGGAAGGACGGCGTCTGCACGGATGCTCCTGGTGGTTTCGAGGGAGGTGGGCGCCCAGCCGGACGCCACGGACAAGGCTGCGCCGGCGGCCGCGGCGGAATCGCCCCGCCAGGACACGTGCTGGTCCGGGCGGACCAGCAGGATGCCGGCGCCCCATAGCCGGGACAGCTGCGTTCCGGCGTCGGAAGGTCCGACGACGGCGATGGTCACCGGGACGCCCGTCCGTTCAGCGGCTGCCAGCACCGGCTGGAAGGCTTCCGCTGCGGGCACCCCGTGGAGCGCGGCGGCGTCGGCCAGCAGGGTGAAGCCGGTTCCCAAATGGGCGTACAGGGAGGTGCCGTCCGCCAGCCAGGTATGCGGCAGGAGGGCGCCGGGGGCGGCTGAGGCAACGTAGTGGATGGGGTCCTCGGCGGGGGCGGGCAGTGCGTCCGGCACCACCAACGATGACTGCGTATACGAGTAGCCCAGCACCAGGCCCAGGGAGTCGAACTCACTCTGTTTCACGGCCAGCGCCGCGTTGGCGGCCTGCCGTGCCGCGTCGCCGAGTGCCCCCGGTGCCGCGAGGTGGGGGTCCGCGAAGTGGTAGGCCAGGGCCTTGCCGTTTTCGGCGGCGTCGCGGATGGTGCGGGCTGCCACCGGGCGGCGTTCTTCCCCGTAACTGGGCAGGAGTGCCGGGCCAGCCCATCCGGTGATGGCGGCGGCGAGCTTCCAGGCCAGGTTGGCGGCGTCGCCGATGCAGGTGTTGAAGCCGTGGCCGCCCCAGGGCGGGTTGAGGTGCGCGGCGTCCCCCACCATGAACAACTTGCCCCGGCTGTACTCGGGAGCCAGCAGCATCCGGGCGGTCCACGGATCGGTGGCCACCACGTCAATGTCCACCTCCGCGCCCACGAGGGAGCGGACCATGGCCGCGGCGTCTTCCGGGCTGGTGTTTACAGCTGGATCCACGCCCTGGATGATCGCCCACCAGGTGCCGGCCAGGTCCATGGGACCCACCATGCCGGAGGTTTCCGCTCCCACCACCCAGTACTGGACGGCCGGATCCAGTGCGATGGCGGATGCCAGGGACTGCGACCGGAACAGGATGCTGACGTTGGACAGGGCCGCGGAGCCGCCCTCCAGCCGCAGCCCCAGGCTGCGGCGCACGGTGGAGGACCCGCCGTCGGCTCCGACAAGGTACTCCGCCGCGATGGTGCGCCGGGTGCCTGACGCACCGGTGACGACGACGGCGTGCGGCCCGGTGGCGTCGCCGCCGGCAGGGCCGGCAGGGCCGGCATCGGTCACGGTCCACCCGGTCACCAGGGTGACCAGGGGGTTGTCCGCAGCGGCGCTGCGGAGGACTTCTTCGAGGACCGGCTGCGGCACCTGCTGGCCGCACTCGGGCTGCGGACCATACCTGCCCGGGACCAATTGGAAGGCATTACGGAACCGGCGCAGTTCGTGGGCGGAGGGGCCGGTGAGTCCGGTGCAGAAGATGACATCCTGGGCGTACTCCACCGGCAGCGGCGCCGCGTCGCGGAGCAGGTCCGCGAGGCCCAGGCGGCGCAGGTGCGTCATGGTGCGGGCGTTGGTGGTTTTGGCGCGGGGCCGGGTGTGGTCGACGGCGGTGCGGGGTTCGATGACGGTGCTGGCGACGCCGCGGGAGGCCAGGTCCAATGCCAGGAACAGCCCGCTGGGGCCGCCGCCGGCGATCAGGACCTGCACTTCCGCCGGGATAGCGGCGGGGAGGGGGTTTTGCAGGACGGTCATCAGGCACGGCTCCGCAAGGTGAGGTCCCCTACCGGCGTGGTCAGGGTGCCGAGCTTCTCGATCTCCACTTCCACGGTGTCGCCGGGTTGGAGGAGCCATTGCGGGGTGCGGGCGTACCCCACGCCGTCGGGGGTGCCGGTGGCGATGACGTCGCCCGGGTGCAGCGTGAACGTCTGGCTGATGAGGGCAATGATGGCGGGGACGGAGAAGATCATGTCCCGTGTGTTGCCGTTCTGGGCTTCGATGCCGTTGACGCGGGTGCGGACCTGCAGGCCGTCGCGGAGGTCGCCTACCTCGTCGCGGCTGACCACAGGGCCCAGGGGGCCGCTGAAATCGCCGTTCTTGCCCAGGGTCCACTGCGAGGTGAGCTTCTGGGCCTTGCGTGAGGTGATGTCGTTGAAGGTGGAGTAGCCAAATACGGCGTCCGCCGCGGCCGTTTCGTCCGCGGATTCGACCCGGCGTCCGATGTACGCGGCCACTTCGCCTTCCCAGTCCAGCCCGTCCTCGCCCGCGGGGACGGGGACCGGAACGTTGCCGACCGACAGGGACGCCGTCCACCGGGCAAAAAGGGTGGGGTACGGCGGCAGTTCCTCGTCCTTGAAGCTGCCTTCGGCGACGTGCGCCTTGTAGTTCAGCCCTACGCAGATGACCCGGGCGGAGGCCGGGACGAGCGGCACCTCGGTGACGCTGCGACGCTTCAGCCAGGCGCCGGCGTCGGAGGTGTTCTGGTCCGCCGCATTGGCTGCCAGGCCCGCGGCCTTGTCCTGCCAGTCCTCGGCGTCGGCCCAGAACCCGGCGACGGGTACGAGCGGGAGGACGCGGGAACCGGCGAGGGCGGCTGCCCAGGGTTCGCCGTGGTGGGTGATGCCGATGAACTGCATGGGGGCCTTTCAGGTCCGGTTCCCGGAGCGCGCGTGGGCGCCGGGCAAGGGGTGGGAGGTCAGTGCTGTTCCGACTGGCGGCGGAAGAAACCGATGGTGGCGGCAATCGCCTGCTCCGCGGCGCCGCTGTTGCCGTCCGGACTGGCCCACATGTGGTCCGTGTCCTCCAGCAGGAGGAGTTCGACGGCGTTGCCCGCGACTTCCAGCGCATCGGCCAGGCTGGTGGACTGGGCCACGGGGACGAAGCGGTCAGCGGTGCCATGGATCAGCAGGAACGGTGGCGCGTCCGGGTGCACGTAAGTGGCGGGGCTGGCGGCCCGTGCCTTGCCGGGGGCGGCGGCCGGCTGCGCGCCGATGAGCAGTGCTTCCCGGGAGCCGGGATCATCCGCCCGGGCTACGGCATCCGGTGGCGCCTGTTCGCCCATCCGGAGCAGGTCCGTGGGCGGGTACCAGGCTGCGACACCCGCAACGCTGTCATCGATGTCCGCAGTGCCGCCGGGTTCACGGAACTCCGCTGCTCCGGCCGTGAGGCCCAGGAGGCAGGCCAGGTGGCCGCCGGCCGAGTCACCCCAGGCGTAGATCCGGTCCGGGTCCACCCCGTACCCGGCAGCGTTGTTGCGGAGCCAGCGGACCGCTGCCTTGGCGTCCAGCAACTGGGCAGGGAAGGTGGCGGCGTCCGTGAGGCGGTAGTCCGCGGAGGCCACCACGAACCCTGCGGCGGCGAGCTGTTCGATGGGGCTCAGCCCCAGGCGGTCAACGACCGGACCCAGGGAAGACCGCTCCCCCGTCCGCCAGCCGCCGCCGTGGAAGTGGACCACGGCGGGGCGGCCGGTCCCGCGTCCGTCCCGGGCCGCGGCGGGTGCCCCCTCCGGAAGGTAGAGGTCAAGCAGCAGCGGGTCCGCGTTCAGTGGGCGGGCGAACTCGATCCCCCGGAGGGTCCGCAGTTCCGTCGTCGTTGACTCCATGTGTGCCGCGCCGTTTCTGTCCTGTTGATCCATACCCGGCGTGCCGGGCCCGGGACCAGATGGTCCCGGCTTCTTGGACTCCACTGTGGGGCATGGGCCGGTCCGCATGCGCCGGCGGTTTCACTGAATGAAACTGCTTCGTGAATGAAGGGCGCCCGGGCGGCAACTCGGTGGCGCGGGGGTTGAACCTGGCGTGGTGTCAGGTCCTGCGGCGGGCGGGATGGAACAACGGGCCCAACAGGTCAGGGCGTTTTTTGCACTGGAACTTTGTCCGCCAGCGGACGGCGCGCCAGCCAGGCAGCCACGATGGCGCCGGAGATGTTGTGCCACAGGGAGAAAACGGCGGAGGGCAGGGCTGCCAGCGGCGTGAAGTGGGCGATGGCCAGGGTCGATGCGAGGCCGGAGTTCTGCATGCCCACCTCGAAGGCGAGCGCGCGGCGCGCCTTGTCATCCAGGCGCCCCAGCTTGCCGGCCAGGTAGCCCAGGCCCAGGCCGAAGCCGTTGTGCAGCACCACAGCGAGGAACACGATGGCGCCGGCGTCGATGATCTTGCTGGCGCTCCCGGCCACCACGATGGCCACGATCAGGGAGATCACGACGGCGGATGCCCACGGCAGTGCCGGCAGCACCCTTGCCACGAGCTTTTTGAGGAAGAGCCGGGCCACGAGTCCGGCGACCACCGGCAGCAGCACGGTCTTGACGATGTCCAGGACCATGCCGGCGGCGTCGATCTGCAGGTACGAACCGGCCAGGAACAGGACCAGCAGAGGGGTGACGATCGGGGCGATCAGGGTCGAGACGGAGGCCACCGCCACGGACAAGGCAACATCGCCCTTGGCCAGGAACGCCATCACGTTCGAGGCCGTGCCGGAGGGTGCGCAGCCCACCAGGATCACGCCAACGGCCAGTTCCGGGCTGAGGTTGAGGGCGCTGGCGATCAGCCAGCCGGCGCCGGGCATGATCACGTAGTGGGCAACGATGCCCAGCGCCACGGCCCACGGCCGTTTGGCCACGGCAGCGAAGTCCGGCGGGGTCAGCGTCAGGCCCATGCAGAACATGATGATGCCCAGGAGGTAGGGCACGCTCGGTCCCATGGGTTTGAAGACGCCGGGGAGCAGGAAGCCGGCGATGCCTGCGACGACCACCAGGAGGGGGAACACCGTCACCGCGATGCGGGCGATCCTGCTTTCCGCTTCCAGCGCAGGGTTGAGGGGTGCCCCGTCCGGGGAATTCTGGGGTTTAGTTGCCTCAAGCATCCAATCATGGTGTCACCGGGTGGTATGGCTCCGCCAATTGATGACCGGGAACGGTAACAACGGCGGAGCCCCACACCCGCGGGAACCTCCATCTTCCGGGGCGAAGCGCTCAGAGCTGTTTGCCGAGCTCCATCTTGCGGATCTTCCCGCTGGCTGTGCGGGGCATCTCGGCCACCACCACCAGGGACTTGGGGATCTTGTAGCGGGCGAGCCTGCCGTCAAGGAAGCCGCGCAGCTCCTCGCTGGTCAGCGATCCGCCTTCGCGGAGGGTCACGATCGCTTGGGGAACCTCGCCCCACTTCTCATCCGGGACGCCGATAACGGCCACGCTGCCCACGGCGCTGTGCTCGGCGATGACCGCTTCCACCTCGGCCGGGTAGATGTTCTCCCCGCCGGAAATGATCATGTCCTTGAGCCGGTCGGAGACAAACAGGAAGCCTTCCCCGTCCCGGTAGCCCATGTCGCCGGAGCGGAACCAGACCGAATCGGCGTAGCTTCCGGCAGTCGCCTCGGGCCGGTTCCAGTACTCCTTGATCACGTTGGGCCCGGAGATCTGGATCTCTCCCACCTCCCCGGGAACCACGGCGCCGCCCATGGGATCGGCGATCCGGACGTCGGTGAAGAAGTGCGGCAGGCCTGCCGAACCGGCCTTGTCCCTGGAGCGGGCCACGGGGAGCATGGTGGCGCCCGGTGCTGTTTCGGTCATGCCGTAGCAGCTGGTGAACCCGATGCCGCGGTCCTCGTACGCGTCCAGGACCCGGCGGGGAATGGCGGAGCCGCCGCACGTGAGCTTGTCCAGGGAGCGCAGGTCCGCCGCCTCCCAGCCCGGGTGCTCGCAGAGCAGCTGGAACGTGGTGGGCACCCCGTTGAGGGTAGTCACCTTGTGGTGCTCGATCAGGTCCAGGACCCTGGCGGGATCAAACTTGGCTTCCAGCACCACGGCGGCGCCCTTCAGCAGCATCGGCAGCAGGCCCATGTCCAGCGACGCCACGTGAAACAGCGGCGAGATCATCAGCGCCACATCGTTGCGGTTGATGTCCATGTCCACAATGGTGTTGATGCAGTTCCAGGTGATGTTCCCGTGCGTCAGCAGGGCTCCCTTGGGCTTTCCAGTGGTCCCGGAGGTGTAGAGGATCATTGCCCCGTCGTCGTGCCCCACCGGCACGTCGGGGTGGTCCGGCGCCGCCGCCTGCAGCGCTTCTTCGTAGCGTTCCGCCGTGACGGAACGCTCGACGCCGGCCGGTGGCTGAGCGCCGGAAGGTTCCGTCCCGCCGTCGGCCGCCATCACCAGGCGGTGGGTGACCCCTGTCGCCTCCACCGCGGCGGAGGCGGACGGTTCCAGGGCGGCGGCGTTGACCAGGAGCCGGGCTCCGGAATCCTGCAGCTGGAACTGGAGCTCAGGCGGGGCGAGCCGGGTGTTGAGCGGGACGAAGATGGCGCCGAGGAGGCCGCAGGCGAAGAACGTCTCCACGAAGGACGGGTGGTTCTCCCCCAGGTACGCAACCCGGTCCCCTTTTGTCACTCCCCTGTCCCGGAGTGCATTGGCCAGGCGGTCCGTGCGCGCGGCGAGCTCTTCGTAGCTCAGGGTGCCCGCGGCTGAGAGCAGGGCCGTCTTGGCGCCTGATTTGTGCCGGCGGCGCTCCAGCCAGGAGCCAACTCCGTTGTTGTCCATGGTTCTCCTAACGGACCGTGGTGAGGTCGTTGTTCTTAGATTCCCGCGTCAGGGCGATGAAGACAATCGAGACCAGCGCCATGACGGACAGGAACACCACCACCGGCAGGATGTTCTGGCCGGAGTCCTTGTAGAGGCCGGCGATGATGCCCGGGGTGAAGCCTGCGCCGATGAGGGTGGCCAGCTGGTAGCCCACGGCGGCGCCGGTGTAGCGGGAGGTGGTGCCGAACTGTTCGGAGACGAACGCCGCCAGGGGTCCGTAGAGGGATGAGTGCAGGATGAGCGCCACGGTGAAGGCCACGAAGACCAGGCCCACGTTGCCGGAGCCGAGCATGCCGAACATGGGGAACAGGTAGGCGATGAACAGGGCCAGCCCGGTGATCATCACCGGCCTGCGGCCGAAACGGTCCGAAAGGCGGCCGCCCAAGAGGACGAAGACGATGGAGATGGCCGAGGCTCCGGCGAAGGCGTAGAGCACGCCCTGCTGCGGTGCGCCCTTGGAGACGGCGTAGGTGACGGAGAAGGTGGGCAGCACCACCTGCAGGCCGAACCCGGCAGCCCCGGCGAACATGATCATGATCAGCGCCTTGGGCCGGCGGAGGACGTCCAGCAGCGGGATCTTGCGCTTGGCGCCCTGTGCTTCTTCCTTGGCCACGGCCTCGGCGAAGATGGGGCTTTCGGAAACCCGCAGGCGGACGAACATGCCCACAATCAGGAGCACGAAGGACAGCAGGAACGGCACGCGCCAGCCCCAGGCCAGGAAGGCGTCCTGCGGCAGGGCCGAGAAGATGCCCATCACCACGGTGCCCAGCACGGCGCCGGTGGGGGCGCCGGCGTTGACGAAGGAGGCTGCGAAGCCGCGCCGTTTGGGGTCGGCGTGCTCCAGCGCCATAAGTGCGGCGCCGCCCCATTCGCCGCCGACGGCGATGCCCTGGCAGACGCGCAGCAGGACCAGGAGGACGGCGCCCCACGGCCCGATCACGCTGGCGCCCGGGATCACGCCGATCAGGGTGGAGGCGATGCCCATCATGGCCATGGAGATGATCAGCATCCCCTTGCGGCCCACTTTGTCGCCGAAGTGGCCGAAGATCACCCCGCCCAGTGGCCTGGCCACGTACCCCGCGGCGAAGGTGGCGTAGGCGGCGACGACGCCCACCCATTCGTCCGTACCGGCAAAGAAGACCTTGGGGAAAGCTACTGCTGCGGCGGTGGCGTACAGCAGGAAGTCGTAGAACTCGATGGTGCTGCCCAGATAGCTGGACAGGATGACCGTGCGCGCTTCCTTGCGCTTGGCGGCCGTGCCCGCGGGTGCGAGCGTGGTGTGTCCGGACATGGCTGTTCCTAATGACGGAGGAATGTGGGGATTTTTGGGGTTGCCTGAGGCGGCGGCGCCGGAGCGGACCGCCTGGGGTTTGGAACTGCTGTTACTGGTTGAAGCGGGCTACTTGTAGAAGCGGGCCAGGAATTCGGCGACGACGGCGGGGCGTTCCTGGCCTTCGATCTCGATGGTGGCGTTGACCTTGATCTGGGCGCCGCCCTTGACCTCGGTGACGTCGGCGATGGTGGCCTGCATGCGGACCTTGGAGCCCACTTTCACGGGAGAGGTGAAGCGGACCTTGTCCAGGCCGTAGTTCACCTTGGTGGTGACGCCTTCGACGTCGAACAGCTCGCCCCAGAACGGGATGATCAGTGACAGGGTGAGGAAGCCGTGGGCGATGGGGGCGCCGAAGGGGCCGTCCTTGGCGCGTTCGGGATCGGTGTGGATCCACTGCTGGTCGTCGGTGGCGTCGGCGAACAGGTTGATCTGGTCCTGGGTGATTTCACGGTAGTCGGTGGTGCCGAGGTCCTTACCGGACAGGGTGAGCAGGGTGTCGAAATCGACGACGAGATTGGGCATCGTTGCCTCCGGGTCTTGTTGGGTGGGGTTGCGTGTCGTGGTGCTGGGTTTAGCGGGTGAAGGCGCTTTCGCCGGTGAGGGCGCGGCCGATGATGAGGGCGTTGATCTCGTGGGTGCCTTCGTAGGAGTAGACGGCCTCGGCGTCGGCATGGAAACGCGCGACGTCGGCCGCGAGGGTGATGCCGTTGCCGCCCACCACTTCGCGGGCCAGGGCTACGGTGTCGCGCATGAACAGGGACGTCTGCATCTTGGCCAGCGCCGAGTCCTGGTCCCGGTAGATGCCTTTGGCCTGCTGTTCCGTGAGCCTGACGACGAGGGACAAGCTGGCCGTGACGTTGCCGAGCATGCGGGCCAGTTTCTCCTGGACCAGCTGGAAGGAACCCAGGGTCCGTCCGAACTGGCGGCGTTCGTTGACGTAGCCGAGGGCAGCCTCGAAGGCGCCGGCGGCGATGCCGGTGGCAATCCAGGCGACGTCCGAGCGCATGGCCCGGAGCATTGCGGCCACGTCCCGGAAGGAGTTCACGTTGTGCAGGCGCATGGCCTCGGGGACGCGGACACCTTCCAGCGTGATGTGGGCGTTCTGCATCATCCGCAACGCGGTCTTGCCCTGGATTTTCTCCAGGGTGACGCCATCCGCGGTGCGGTCCGCCAGGAAGGCCTTGACTTGCCCGTCCGCGGTGTCCCGGGCGAAAACGGCCAGGACATCCGCGGTGGAGGCACCGCCGATCCAGCGCTTGGCGCCGTCAAGCACCCAGCTGCCGTCGCTTTCGCGGCGGGCCGTGGTGGACAAGCCGCCGGCGATGTCCGAACCCGATTCGGGTTCGGTCAGGGAGAAGACGCCTTTGAGCGAGAAGTCGACGACTTTGGGCATCCACTCGCGCTGCTGCTCCGCCGAGGCACCCACGCGGATGGCGGTGCGGAACAGGCCGGCCTGGGCGGTGTACCAGGTGGCCAGGGACGCATCGGTGCGGGCAAGTTCGAAGATCCGGAAGCCCTGGTAGATGCCGCGGGCCGGACCGTCAGCTGTAAGTTCGGCCGGTTCCATCAGGCCCAGGTCAATCAGCGGCCGGACGAGCTGTTCCGGAAACTCTCCGCGTTCCCAGTACTCGGCCAGGAGGGGCTTGGCCTCCGCGTCCAGGAAGGACCGCAGCCGGGCGAGCACCCGGCGCTCGCCGTCGGTCAGCAGGGATTCGGCGTCGTACCAGTCCGCCGCTTCGTAGAGCCGGGCACCCAGGCCGGCTTCCGCCGTCGTGGTTCCCATGTCAGTTCCCCAGCCCGAGGAGGCGGACCGCGTTATCTTTGAGGATCTTGGGCCGGACCTCATCCTTCAGCGGGAGGTCCGCGAAGGCTCCGAGCCACTTCTGCGGGGTGATCAGCGGGAAGTCGGTGCCGAACAGCACCTTGTCCTGCAGGTAGGAGTTGGCGGCCTTGACCAGGGACTCGGGGAAGTACTTGGGTGACCAGCCGGAGAGGTCGATGAACACGTTGGCCTTGTGCGTGGCGATCGAGTTGGCCTCGTCCTGCCACGGCACGGACGGGTGGGCCATGATGATCTGCAGGCCAGGGAAGTCGGCGGCCACGGCGTCCAGGAGGAGCGGGTTGGAGTAGGCGAGCTTGATGCCAAAGCCGCCCGGCAGGCCAGCGCCCATGCCGTTTTGGCCGGTGTGGAAGATGGCGGGCAACCCCAGTTCCTGGAGGGTTTCCCACAGCGGGTAGAAGCGCTCGCTGGAGGGGTCGAAGCCCTGCAGGGACGGGTGGAACTTGAAGCCGCGGGCGCCGAGTTCGATCGCTTGGTGCTTGGCGCCGGCGATTGCGTCCTCGCCGGTGCGCGGGTCCACACTGCCGAACGGGATCAGGACGTCATTGTTCCGGGCCGCGCCCGCGATGAGTTCGGGGATGCTGTTGGGTTCGTGCTTGAGCTGGGTGCGGGCGTCCACGGTGAAGACGACGGCGGCCATGTTCAGTTCGCGGTACACCTCGGCGATGCGGTCCAGGGAGGGGCTGCGGTCCTCGGCCTTGAAATATTTGGCCGAGGCCTCGGTGAGCGCTTCCGGCAGGGAGCCGTGCCCGCAGCTGTCCACCTCGAGGTGGACGTGCATGTCGATGGCATCGAGCTTTGCCGGGTCGACGCCCAGTTCGTAGCGGTCGGCCATGGTCAGCGGGCCTCGGCAGGCTGCGCGGGCTTCAGGTCCTCCGGCAGGGGCAGGAATTCCTCGCCGTAGCTCTGCAGCGTTTCCGGGGTGAACAGCTGGCCGGCGTTTTCCTGCAGCGCCTCATAGCTCCAGCCGCCGTCGCGGTACTCGGTGGTGGCCGCTTCCGGGTGGGTCCAGACCTGCAGCCGGTCACCGCCGGCGCCGATGGCCTGGCCGGTGATGGTGGCGGCCTCGTCGGAGGCGAGGAAGGCAACCAGCCCGGCGACGTCGTCGGCCGTTCCAAAGCCCAGGTCGTGGCGGAAGAAGGACGGCATGGCCTCGCCCCGCTCGTCGGCCTCCACTGCCTTCTGGAAGTAGGGCACGGTCTTGGTCATGGCGGTGGCGGCCACGGGAATGACGCTGTTAACCGTGACGCCTGCCTTCTTCATTTCCAGCGCCCAGGTGCGGACCATGCCCACGATCCCGGCCTTGGCAGCGGCGTAGTTGGTCTGGCCGAAGTTGCCGCGCTGCCCGGTGGGCGACCCGATGGTGATGATGCGGCCCTGCACGGTGTTTTCCTTGAAGTACGCGAAGGCCTCCCGGACGCAGGTGAAGGTGCCCTTGAGGTGGACGTTGATGACCAGGTCGAAGTCCTCGTCCGTCATCTTCAGCAGGGACTTGTCCCGCAGGATTCCGGCGTTGGTGACCAGGATGTCCAGCCGGCCGAACGTGTCGACGGCTCCGGCCACCAGCGCCTTGGCGGCGTCCGTCGTCCCTACCGGAACCACCACCGCGGCGGCCCGGCCGCCGTCGGCCTCGATCTGCGCCACAGCCTGGGCGGCAGTCTCGGCGTTCACGTCGTTGATGACGACGGCGGCGCCCTGGCGGGCCAGTTCCCTTGCGTAGGCGAGGCCGAGGCCCTGCCCGCTGCCGGAGACGATTGCAACCTTGCCGTTCAAGCTCATGGCCTGCTCCTTCGCATGCGCCGGCCGAAGCCGTTGGGGTGGTCCCACTGCGGTGTGAGATCCTTGTTGGATTCAATGAAATTACGGATCATTGAAAAAGTCAACGATTGTTTTTTACACCGGAGTTGTGATGGCCACCTTGGGCACCGAAGTTCAGACCCCCCGCCTTGCGGCAGCCAGGATTGGCAGCGATGTGGGCCTGCTGCTCGCCAAGCTGCACGCAGCGGGGTCAGTGCTGAACAACAAGGCGCTGGCGGACTTCGGACTGCGGGAGCGTTCCTTCTCTGTCTTGACGTTGGCGTGCAGCGGGCTGGAGCCGACGCAGCGGGAGCTGGCGGATTTCCTCAGCCTGGACCCGAGCCAGGTGGTCACCCTGGTGGACGACCTGGAGCGCCGCGGACTGGTGGAGCGCGCGCAGGGAAAGCAGGACCGGCGCGCCAAGATTATCGTGTCCACCGCCGAGGGCCGCCGGATGCACGGCAAGGCCCGCTCCGCCATGGACGCGGCCGAGCTGAACCAGCTGGCAGTGCTGTCCGGGGAGGAGTCGCAGGAGTTGAAGCGGCTGCTCCGCAAGGCACTGTGGGGCGCGGCGGAGTAGCGCCTGCCTGGATTCTTTTGGCTTTGTCATCAGTTCCCGCGCCTGCTGTGTGCCGTGCGGGATGCGAAGGTCTCCATGTCATTTTCCGAAGTCGTCTGCACAAATGCCCAACGTCCTCTGCACAGCCCGCACTTATATGGACCGTCGTTGGAGTTCGCGGTACACCGTGGTCCTGGATACTCCGAACAGCTCCGCGAGTTCCGCCTGCGTGTGCTCCCCGGCGTCGTGCAGCGTAAACAGATGCTTCCGCTGCGTCTTGGACAACTTAGGCTGCTTTCCTTTCAACCGCCCCTTCGCCCTGGCGACCGCCATTCCCTCACGCGTGCGCATCCTAATCAGGTCCGACTCAAACTCGGCCACCATACCCAGCACGTTAAACAGCAGCCGGCCCACGGGGTCAGTCGGATCGTACGTGCTGCCACCGAGACTGAGCACCACCCCTTTGGCCGTCAGCTCGTCCGCTATATCCCTGGCATCGGAAAGGGAACGTGCCAAACGGTCAAGTTTGGTCACCACGAGAGTGTCACCGGCACGGCACGCTGCCATAGCTTCGCGCAGCCCTGGACGAACTCTATTCGTTCCTGTCAGGCCCTGGTCCACATAGATCTGCTTCTCATCGACACCCAAGGCGAGGAGGGCATTTCGTTGGGCCGTCAGGTCCTGACCTGTCGTCGAGACGCGCGCGTACCCGATCTTCATTCCCGTCATAGGAACATAGTTGCAGTAATCCCCCCGCCAGCGTACATATCACCGTGCGGGTTATACGTACCTGCTGCTTAGCAGCAGCGGCGCGGGACCTGCTGGCTGCCGCTTTGAGCACGCTGATCGACCGGCTATCGGGTACGTCTCTCTGGCAGTCAGGATGCACATGGGACGGCACGCATTCCCGTCCGTCACTAGATCTGCCATCCCGGCCCCGGGATGGCAGGTGCCCCGACTCTCCTCGTACATCAAAGTACTTCCGAAATTCCCGATTTGGCGGAATTATGGTGAAGGTCGGCGCAGAGAGGATCGGGAATAGATGTATTGGCCACTAATTCCATCCCTGCTCGGACTTGCCATTTTGGGCTTTTCTATGCTTTACGTCAGGCGCAATAGGCCGGGCGGCGACGGAACCCCCTTCCGAGGACGCCCCGTCATTATGGTGCTAACAATCATCTCTTTGGGCCTGTTTATTTACGCCCTCGTGGGAGCTCTTACGACGGCGTCGCCTTAACCCCTTCTGGAACCTTGATCCCTATATACCTCAGTAGGATTATGGCGCCGGTTCAGCGATCCTCTACCGGGCGTTCGCGCGCAGTCGCAGGATCCCCGCCTTGCATAGTTAGCCTTTTGAGGGGGCAGGATTGACTCCAAAAGCGCTTGAGAGCTCCTCTGGTTGTCCTCCGATACCGGATTGGCCGGTGCTAGATTCAGGTGCATGGGGACATCTGAGTTAAGGAAGCTGCCATCGGGTTGGCAATGGATAGGACCGGCGAAGCCGTTCTTGGACTGGCTAGACCATGATGTTTTCCTGAAGTATCCCTTTGCAACAGGGCACGTCCTGCCTCATGGGACTGAGGACAGCACCTGGATTTTGCACTCTCAGTACGTGTGTCCGGTCGGCGTGGATCCTGATTGAATATTCGCTCTTGAGGGGTCCATGTGTGGTGCGGGTTAGCGCCAGGGTCCGA